>NZ_CP011479.1:1342500-2542500 GCF_001011155.1 Hoeflea sp. IMCC20628 | reverse complement strand
CGCCGCGATAGAATGTCAGCTTCTTCTGGTCGAGATGGACGATGGCGTTGGCCGCGGTGTTCAAGAGGTCGCGGTCATGGCTGATGATCAGCACGGTGTGCGGGTAGCGGCGGATATAATCCTCCAGCCACAGCGTGCCTTCAAGGTCGAGATAGTTGGTCGGCTCGTCAAGCAGCAAGAGGTCGGGTTCGGAAAACAGCACCGAGGCCAGCGCCACGCGCATGCGCCAGCCGCCGGAGAAACTCGAGGCCGGGCGTTGCTGGGCATCATGGTCAAAACCAAGGCCGGCCAGAATCGAGGCGGCGCGGGCTTCGGCCGAATGGGCGTCGATATCGACGAGCCGCATCTGGATTTCAGCAATGCGGAGCGGGTCCTTGGCGGTTTCCGCTTCCTTCATCAGCTTGGTACGCTCGATATCGGCGCGCAGCACGATCTCGATCAGCGATGTCTCTTCCGAGGGAGCTTCCTGCGCCACCTGGCCGATGCGTGTCTGCTTCGGAATCGAGGTATGGCCGGTTTCGGTCGCCATCTCGCCGGTGATGATCTTGAACAGGGTCGACTTGCCTGCGCCATTGGGCCCGACAAGCCCGGCCTTGATGCCCGTGGGCAGCGCCAGCGAGGCATTGTCAATCAAAAGGCGCCCGGCAATGCGTGCGGAAAGGTCTGTAATCGTAAGCATGGCGGCTTATTGGCTGCAACTGCGCCGATTTGCAAGGGCAGAACGGCGGTGCAACAAAACTTGTTGAGAATAGATGCGGCGATGTCACGGTTGCAATACCGGCATTTGAGCATGGCATGAGCGCTTGTTAGCCAAGGAACAGTGCCCTTGGATCTGCAGCCGAAAAACGGATCAGGCTTGTGTGCGCATGGTTTTAATCGAGCGTGATCATTGCCTTGATCAGTCCGTCCTTGTGGTTCGCCCAGCGTGGCAGGTCGGCAATGACACCGTCGAAATCGGTTCTGTGAGTGATGATCCGTTCAAGCGGCACATGCCCGGCCTTGAGCGCAGCAATGACAGTGCGGAAATCCTCCGATGTGGCATTGCGGCTGCCGATCAGGCTCATTTCGCGCTTGTGGAATTCCGGATCGGAAAACGCCACGGTCTCGTTGACGACGCTGACGAGAATATAGCGCCCGCCATGCGCCACCCGCACAAAGCCTGACTGGATCGAGGCCAGATTGCCGGTGGCGTCAAACACCGCATCAAAACCGTCACCCTCCGTCAGCCGGCTGATCTCGGCGTCAGCCGACGCGCCGGCGACAATCGGCTGGCAATCACCGGCAATTGCGCAGGCCTCTTCCAGCCGGGCTGGATCAAGATCGAGGATCGACACCGCGGCGCCGGCCAGCCGGGCGAAGATCGCCGCCCCCAGTCCGATCGGTCCCGCGCCGGTCACCAGCACCCGGTCGTCCGGGCCGATGCCGCCACGCCGCACTGCATGGGCGCCGATGGCCAGGAATTCGACCGTCGCGCAAGCATCGAGAGACAGGCCATCGGAGTGCACCAGATTGCGTTCGGGAATGCAGATTTCCTCGCACATGCCGCCGTCGCGGTGCACGCCAAGCACGGCAATCGCCGTGCAGCAATTGGGTTTGCCGCGCGTGCAGGCCCGGCAGCTGCCGCAGGCAATATAGGGATTGACGATGACATGGTCGCCCACGGCAAAAGCGCTGTCAGGACCAGTCTCAGTAACTTCCGCTGCCAGTTCATGCCCCATCACCCGGGGGTAATTGAGAAACGGATGCTTGCCATCGAAAATATGGTAATCCGTGCCGCAGATGCCGATGCGCCGGATCTTGAGCCGCACGTCGCCGTCGGTGCGCACCGGCCGGGATACCTGCCGGATCTCGAGACTGCCGGGCTGGGTGCAGGCGACGCTGTTCATCAATGACATCTGTTTCCTGCTTTCAGGCTTGTTGGCGGGGCAAAGTGTACCGATGCGCGGACTTTGCTGAAATTGACAATCGGAAGCAAGCCCCGCGATCATCCGCGAGGGTGGTGACAAACCCGGTCTGATCGACCATGAGTGAATCCAACAACAAATTGCGGAGCTTCCATGACCATCCTCCTTCACGAGCTTGTCGGCGCTGATCCGGCCCGTCCCTTCAGCCCGCATTGCTGGAAGGCAGTCATGGCGCTGGCGCACAAGGGGCTGCCCTTCGAGCGCAACAACGTCTGTTTCACCAAGGTGCCCGAGATTGAAGGCGGCGTGTCCAAAACCGTGCCGGTGATCCGCGATGGCAGCCAGGTCGTCTCCGACAGCTTCATGATCGCCGCCTATCTCGAGGAAACCTATCCCGATCGGCCGTCGCTGTTTGGCGGGCAGGGCGGTCAAGCGATGGCCCGTTTCATCGAATCCTGGACCAACACGGTGCTGCACGGCGTCATGCGGGACATCGCCATGAAGGGTATCCACGACGCGCTGGCACCCGTGGACCAGGCCTATTTTCGTTCAAGCCGCGAAGCGCGTGTGGGCAAGACCCTGGAGCAGATGGTCGAGGGGCGTGAGGCAGCGCTCGCAGCGCTGCCCGGAACCCTCATGCCAGTGCGCGTGACGCTCAAATCCCAGCCGTGGATCGGCGGATCCTCACCGCTCTTTGCCGATTACATGGTCTTTGGCGCCTTGCAATGGGTTCGGCTGACCTCGAACGCCAAGCTGCTCGAAGCGGATGATCCCGTCCAGGACTGGTTCGAGCGCTGTCTTGATCTGTATGACGGATTGGGCCGCTCCGTTCCACAAGCCGCCTGAAACCATCAGGCTGCTGGAACCAGCGAGGCGATGGCTGCCATGAACATCAGGATGCCGAAGGCCCAGTCGAGATGCCTCCGGTGCCAGCCGGAGATGAGATAGGCACAGCCCGACCAGCCGGCCATCGCCCAGAGGCTGAGACCGAACGCCGTCAACAAGGTCAAACCGACAAAAGCGGCGGCAAGCGTTACAGTGCCACTCAGCGCCGACCCGGCAAGAAACACTGCGACCGCCCAACTTTCCGGGCTTTGAAGAAGGTGCAGCGGAAGCGAGGACTGGTCGGCTTGCGGCGCAGGCTCTCTTGGTTGCGCCGGGTCTGCGAGGTAACGGCTGAGCCCCGCCAGCGCCAGCAACAGTGATGCCAGCACCATGCCCACGCTGCTCATCCATGGTGGCGACAAGTGCAGCGCAGCCAGAGCCAGCGCAAACAGCAACAGCCAGCCGCACAGGCTGGCGATCATGCCGTCGATGACAGGCTTGAACGTGTGTCCGGCACCAGCTGCCAGCATCGCGCGGTTTTGCGGGGCAAACCCCAAAACCGCGACGGCTACGACACCCGAGGCTATCACCGCGTCAGACATGCCAGCAGCCTACAACGGAATGCGGGGCAGGCCAAGAATTCTGCGGCGTCTCGGTCAGCTAACTGCGGCGGCAAACCATGACCGTGGATGCTGCGACCTGCGCATCGCCTCTTGCGGATAGCAGGTCATGCGGCTATTTAGGCCGCAACCCGGGACCGAAACCCTTTCGGCCCGGCTTTTTGCACCCCATTTGGCCCGCATTCATGCGGGATACCGCTAAAGGAATGAGACCATGGCGATTGAACGCACATTTTCGATGATCAAGCCCGATGCCACAAAGCGCAACCTGACCGGCGCGATCACCAAGGTATTTGAAGACAACGGCCTGCGCGTCGTTGCATCCAAGCGCGTCTGGATGAGCACACGCGAAGCCGAAGGCTTCTATGCTGTGCACAAGGAACGCCCGTTCTTCGGCGAACTGGTTGAAGGCATGACCTCCGGCCCGACCGTTGTTCAGGTTCTCGAAGGTGAGAACGCCATCCTCAAGAACCGCGAAATCATGGGCGCCACCAACCCTGCAGATGCTGCCGAAGGCACAATCCGCAAGACCCATGCGCTGTCCATCGGCGAAAATTCGGTCCACGGCTCCGATGCGCCTGAAACCGCAGCCGAAGAAATCTCCTACTGGTTCGCCGGCACAGAAATCGTCGGCTAAATCTGACTGACAGCGCGGCTGGTTCTCCAGCGCGTCCGATCCAAATGCAAAAGGCGGCCTCCGGGCCGCCTTTTTTGTGCTCGCGTCGTAGCCGAACCGATCACCGCATGCTGAACAGCTCCTGGTGGAACTTGGTGTTGACGTCCAGGCCATGGGCGGCGAAGTCGGCTCTCAGCGCGTCGCCGAAACCAACCGGGCCGCAGAACCAGATACTGGCGTCGCGCCAGTCTGGCACCTCTTCGCGGATACGGTCACCCGTCAGCCTGCCGTGCTTTGCATCAATCAGGACATGCAGACGGACATCGGCATCGGTGGCATCAGTGGCCAGCCGCGCCAGCGCGCCCTCATCGAGTTCGGCCGTGCTGTGAAACAGGTCGATGGTCTGCGCGGCACCTTCAGGCTTTTGGTTTCTGGTCTGCGCGAGATATTTCATGCGCGAGACGAAGGGTGTGATGCCGATGCCGCCGCCAATCCAGATCTGTCGCGCCGCTCCGTCATCGAAGGTGAAACAGCCATAGGGCCCTTCGATCTTGATCTGTTGGCCGATGTTCAGCTCGCTCGCAAGCCTGCTGGTGTGGTCGCCAAGCGCCTTGATGATGAAGGTGACTTTCGGGTTGGCCGGATCCCATGCAGAGGCGATTGTATAGGGGTGAGCGCCTTCCTGATTGTCGGAGGTGGCGAAAGCAAATTGGCCGGGTTGATGACCGGGCCAGCCGGGCTGCAGTTTGATCCGGCTTTCCAGCGCCCGAACACCGGGATAATGCTGAAGCTCGACAATCTCACCCGTCACCTGTCGTCCGTGGGCCACGCGCCGGAACAATACAACCACAGCCGCCAAGCTGCCGGCGATCAGCAGCAGCGCGAGAATGAGTCCCAGGGGCGAAGTCCAGTAGGCAAATTCCGCTAGCACCACGGTATGAAACACCAGCACCAGATAGGCCACAGCGATGACCCGGTGGGTCTTGAAGAACAGTCTGTAGGGAATGAGCTTGATCAGCGCGACGGCAATCAGCAGCACGATCGCATAAAAGGCCCACTCGCCGAGACCTTCGGCCGGGTCGCGCAAGCCGGAGAGGAATTGCTCTACCGGGTTGACCACAACCGGTCGTTCACCACGCTCCGGGCGCGCAAGCAGTCCAAGACCGATGGCCCATTTCGGTGTCTCGGACCACAGCCAATGGACGACGGCGAAAATCAGCGCGGATATGCCCAGCCATTTGTGCAGCCGGTACATCTTGTCGAGCCCGCCCAGCCACTGTTCCGGCCAGCGTGGCCTCAGCGCCAGAACCATGGCGATGCTCATGGCGCTGATCGCCAGCACGCCGCTGTACTGCATCATGAAATCACGCAGTGCGAATACGGTGCGGGCCTCAAACACCGCCGGATCGGCGGCAAACCAGAGAAGGCTGATGACGGCTAATACGCCCCAGAAGACAAGTTTGATGTTCTTCATTGCCAATGTCCTTTTGCCGATCTCGCATATCCGTCGCCGAGATCATGCGCTCGGTCCGTCACCCGGAATCATTTGGTCATACGGCCATCTGCAGAGGCGTGAGTTGTCTCAGATCAATCCTGCTCGGCTTTTCGGGCAGTTGGACGAAGTGGACGGGGTTGCGGACAGGGCGCATGAACTGCGCAATTTCGTGCCGAAAACCGCAGGCAGGACAAACGCCTGCTGGGTGCCTGGGATCGGAATTGATTACTCAATCGCGGATACCCCTTCAAATCAATCTGAATTGAAGAATGGTATTATGCCTAGGCAAAAGTCTGTTTTGATTGAATGCAGAACGGCTCCTTCGGCAGCCGTTTTGGTTTTTGCCTTTTGATGCAACGGTCCGGGTTGAGCGCAATAGGGCAGGCGGCGTCTTCCGCGAGCTGAACTGGCGCCAGCGGGCAGGACGTTACGGGCACCTCAACAGTCGCCACGGTGATCCATGTTGACGGCAAACAGAGCGGTCCGGAAGTCGCGAACTGCCTTGTAGTATTCGACTTCCTCGGCAATCAGAAAGCCATCGATCACAGCTTGCGGAAGCAATGGCTTGTCGCTGCAGGTGATTGCGCCCGTGCTGGCATATCCGCCACTATCGTTTTGCATGAACCGGTCAATCCGGATGCGCCCATCGCGACCCGCGACTGAAGCGAGAATAGCGTCATCACGAGGGTCGATCACCGCGGAGAGCGGATAGTAGGGGTGAACTGTTTCAGTCACCAGCGTGTAATCGGTCTTCCCCGATTCATCCACGGTTGCGACATAGATCTCGCTGTTGCGCAATGGTCCGCTGCGGCTCTTGGGAATTTGCAGCAGCAGGCGAGACCTGCCGTCTTTCTTTGGCGAAAGCATGCCGAGAACGCGTTTTTCCGCACCAAAGCCCAGTGCTCGCATCGGGGCCGGGTCGAGCCTTGTCGCTGCGATTGGCTGGTTTTCCCTGTCAAACCGGGAGATGAAGACGTCGTACCAGGCGTTGGGGATGTTACCGCCTTCTTTTCGCGGAAGTCGCCCCCAGGCTATGGCGTAGCCGCCGCTCGCGGGATCAAATCGCGGCATAGCCGGATACACGTAGCCTGGGCCATCGGTCATCAACAGGTCCTCGCGCGCGCCGATTTCGATGCTGCCTGACCTGTACCTGATCACATTGGAGGACAGGATGCCGAAATCAAACTTGTTCTTGTCCGGATGCCCGCGGTAGAGCAATCTCAGGTAGCCGTCGGAAAATTCAACCAGGCGCGGATATGTTGTATTTCGCTGATCAAGCTTGGCCACCTGGTCAAAACCGTCCTCAATCCTGCCCGACTTGCTCAAATAGACAAACATCTGCGAACGATGGTGCGAGGTGGCGGCCAGTATCCGGCCTTTCAGCGGACCGGACTGAATGACATGGAGCGCCGGTGCGCTGTGATCGTCCTGTTTCTTGTATTGGCGCAATTTCGTCCCGGCGAGTGGCTCGAAGTTCTGGTCGAACTCGGTGACGGTCAGCAGTCCTTTGCTGTCAGTCCAGCCCACGACGTATCCGCTTTCGGTCTTGACCGCAGCAGGGAGATTGTAAACCAGCAACGTGCCGTCATCCGTGAGCCAGTGAACCGGCCCTCCATCTCCCGTCACGGGCGCTGCTGCGGCCACGCTGGTAAATACCAGCGAAAGGCAAAAAGCGGCTCTGCACAGAATTTTGGCCATCATATCGAACTTCCCAACGTCGTTCCGCTTTGCCTTCGCCCCATCATGACATGCTTAGTCATTTACAATGGCTGAGGATTGTTGTGATGCCGGCAGGCGCCAGTCAATCGGCTCCATGCCGTTTTCCTCGAGGAAGGCGTTGGCCTGGGAGAAATGCCGGCAGCCGAAAAAGCCGTTATGGGCGGATAACGGAGAGGGGTGAGCCGCCTTGAGCACCAGATGGCGTTTGGTGTCGACGAAACCTGCCTTCTTTTGCGCGTAAGCGCCCCAGAGCAGAAACACCACCGGATGCGGCAACTCATTGACCTGGGCGATCACTGCGTCCGTGAAACGCTCCCAGCCGCGGCCCCTATGCGACGCGGCCAGTCCGCGCTCGACCGTCAGCACGCTGTTGAGCAGCAGCACGCCCTGCCTGGCCCAGCTTTCGAGATAGCCGTGGCTCGCCGGGGGAATGCCGAGATCGGTCTCAAGTTCCTTGTAGACGTTTTTCAGCGATGGCGGGATGCGCACGCCGGGCTGGACTGAGAAACACAAGCCATGCGCCTGTCCGTCGCCATGATAGGGGTCCTGACCCAGAATGACGACCTTGACCTTGTCGAGCGGCGTCAGGTCGAGAGCGGCGAAATACTCCGAGCCTTTGGGAAAGGTCTGCTTGCCAGCGTGGATTTCGGCGGCCAGGAATGCCTTGAGGTCGGCCAGATAGGGATTTGAAAACTCGTCTGCCAGCGCCGCCTTCCAGCTCTCTTCTAGCTTGACGGTTCCGTTCATCACGACTGCCGCCAGCGCGCCTTGGCTGCATCGTCGGCATCCTTGGCCGAGACCCATTCGCCAGTGCCGCCATCGGCAAGATGTTCCTTCTTCCAGAACGGCGCGTCTGTCTTGAGGTAATCCATCAAGAATGCCGCGCCATCGAAGGCTGCCTGGCGGTGCGAAGCGCTTGCGACGACAAGGACGATGTTCCCCCCCGGCGCAATGGCGCCATGACGGTGAATCGCGGTGATGCCGGAGAGAGAAAAACGCGTCACTGCCTGTTCCGCAATGGCACGAATCGCCCGTTCGGCCATGCCGGGATAATGCTCAAGCTCGAGCGTGGCCAGTCGCCCGCCTTCGTCGCGGCAAAGGCCGGAAAAACTCACCACCGCGCCGATATCGCCGCGGCCCGTGGTCAGCGTTGCAACCTCGTCAGCAATGGAAAAGTCATCGGCCTGAATGCGCACGGTGACTGTCGTCGTCTGGATGTCCGAGGGCGCGCGCGCAGACATCTCAGCCTCCCGTCATCGGTGGAAACAGCGCAATTTCCCGGGCGCTGCCGATGGTTTCATCGTGGTCGGCGTGCTCTTCATCAATGGCTGCGCGGATCACGCCGGGAACAGAAAGGGCTTGCGCATATTCCTCGCCGAGCGTGGCCAGATGGGCGATCAGATCACCCACGGTCATCACACTTGCCGGAAGTTCAAGCTCTTCCGAACCCTTGCCGATGCGTTCGCGCACCCAGGCGAAATAGACAATTCGTACGCTCATCAATCCACCATATGCCGCAATCCGGCGCGAAAGTAGTCATAGCCAGTGTACATCGTGATGATCGCCGCGATCCACAGCAATCCGATTCCAAGTTCGGTGGTGTAAGGCAGCACCTTGTCGCCGGCAGGCCCAGCCAGCAGGAACCCGAGCGCAACCATCTGCAATGTGGTCTTCCATTTGGCGATCCAGGTGACCGGCACAGAGACCTTCAATGCGGCGAGATATTCGCGCAACCCGGACACCAGGATTTCACGGCACAGGATGATGATCGCCGCCCAGATCGACCAGCCGGCAATGGTGCCGTCGGCGGCAACCAGCAACAGGATCGCGGAAACCAGCAATTTGTCAGCGATCGGGTCGAGCATGCGCCCGATATTGGAGGTCTGGTCCCAGATCCTGGCCAGGTAGCCGTCGAAGAAATCGGTCACCGATGCGACGGTAAATATCCCCAATGCGCTCCAGCGCGCCAAATCGGAACCATGCAGCCTTCCTTCGATGAAAAAGCATAGCACAATCAGCGGTACCGCGAGAATACGCGCGTAAGTCAGCAAATTCGGTATGTTAAGCGCGCGCGACGCCATGGAGCACCCCAATCGAGAATTTTGCGCAAGATGCGCGGGACAAGCCGGTCAGGTCAACCGCTGCGCATCGACTTAGCGCTCTAATGTCGCAGATATGTGATCACTATATCCGGAGGTCACCGGTTGTCCTCATGGAAATGGTTATAGATCAGTTCGGCCACGGTCTCGGAGATGCCTTCAACCGTGGTCAGATCATCGACACCGGCGCGCGACACCGCCTTTGCGGTTCCGAAATGATGCAGCAGCGCGCGCTTTCGGCTTGGACCAATTCCGGCGATTTCATCGAGCGGATTGCTGATCAATTCTTTCTTGCGCCGCGCCCGGTGGGTGCCGATGGCAAAGCGGTGGGCCTCGTCGCGCAACCGCTGCACGAAATAGAGCACCGGATCGCGCGGAGGCAGGGTGAAATCGGGCTTGCCTTTGACAAAAAACCGCTCGCGTCCGGCTTCCCGATCCATACCCTTGGCGATGCCGATGGCGGTCACCTTGTCGGCGATGCCGAGATCTTCGAGGATGGTTCGCACCGCGCTCATCTGGCCTTTGCCGCCATCAATCAGCACCAGATCCGGCCAGGCCGGCATGCCTGACTGGCTCACGGCATCGGGATCGGCGCCATCCACGGCGTCCGGCAGCGTCGGGCCAGCGTCGCCATGGTCCTTGATCAGCCGAGAGAAGCGGCGCTGCATGACTTCGCGCATCATGCCGAAATCATCGCCCGGGGTGATGTCGGTCGATTTGATGTTGAACTTCCGGTACTGGTTCTTCGCAAAGCCTTCCGGCCCGGCGACAATCATGCCGCCGACGGCATTGGTGCCCATGATGTGGGAGTTGTCATAGACCTCGATGCGGCGCGGCGGATGCGGCAGGTCGACGGTCTTGGCAAGCCCCTCCAGGAGCCGCGTTTGCGAAGCGGTCTCGGCCAGATTTCGACCATGGGCTTCCCGCGCATTTGTGAGCACCTGATCGACCAGTTCGCGCTTTTCACCGCGTTGCGGCACGGTGATGGTGGTCTTGCGATCCATGCGCACGCTCAGCGCTTCCTGCAGCAACGACCTGTCCTCGAAATCATCCGAGATCAGGATCATCCGCGGCGTCGGCTTGTCATCGTAGAACTGGCCGATGAAGGCACCGAGAATTTCACCCGGCGCCAGCGACGGATCGGCCTTGGGGAAATAGGCGCGATTGCCCCAGTTCTGCCCGGTGCGGAAGAAGAAAACCTGGATGCAGGCCATGCCGGCATCGTGGTGAATGGCAAAGATGTCGGCCTCTTCGACGGTCTGCGGATTGATGCCCTGATGGCTCTGCACATGGCTGAGCGCCGAAAGCCGGTCGCGATAAACAGCGGCACGTTCGAAATCGAGGTCCTCGGAGGCGGCCTGCATGGCGGTCGAGAGTTGTGCCTTGACCGCCTGACTGCGCCCGGAGAGAAAATCCTTGGCCTCGTCGACCAACCGGGCATAGCCATCTGTGTCGATCTCGCTGGTGCAGGGGCCGGAGCAGCGCTTGATCTGGTAGAGCAGGCACGGCCGGGTGCGGCTTTCATAAACACTGTCGGTGCAGGTGCGCAGCAGGAACGCCCGCTGCAGCGCGTTGATGGTGCGGCCGACAGCACCCGCCGACGCAAAGGGTCCGTAAAACGAGCCTTTGCGTGAGCGCGAGCCGCGATGCTTCAGAATTGCCGGGGCTTCATGTTCATCGGTGATCAGGATGTAGGGGAACGACTTGTCGTCGCGCATCAGCACGTTGAAGCGTGGTTTGAGCCGCTTGATCAGATTGGCTTCAAGCAGCAGTGCTTCGGTTTCGGTCCGCGTGGTGACGAATTCCATGTTCGTCGTCTGGGCGATCATCCTGGTGATGCGGTTGGTATGGCCGCGGCCCTGGGCGTAGTTAGTCACCCGCTTTTTCAGGCTGCGCGCCTTGCCGACATAAAGCACATCGCCAGCCTCGTTCATCATCCGGTAGACGCCGGGCTGATTGGGCAGGTGTTTGACGAAGGCCTGGATGACCTCGGCGCCCTTCAGGCCCTCGGCAAGGCCTGGGCTTTCGTTCCATTCTATGCTGGCGACATTGGCGACGTCGGCGGGCAGGGGAGCCTCCATGGCGGGCTGCTCGTCATCGTCTTGATCTGTTTCCTTATAGATCACGCCGCCGTCGGTTTGCACCGCGGCTTTGGATGTTTCGGGGGAGGTCGGATTCGGCGTGCGAGTCATTTAGCGATCTTATCCACTTCCGGCGCAATGCGGGCAAGAGAGTGTTTGCGTAAGATCCTGTCATCTGGCGTCAGCGGAGGTGTTTATCAAGCGCGCAGACCGTTCTGTCGCGGTTGGATGCAGACCGCTTACTCGCCGACGTCGCTGACATCCGGTGTTTCCCACGCCAGATGCTGGCCGCCATCGAGCGCGATCATCTGTCCGGTCACCGAGCGTGCATCATGCAAATAGCGGATGGTTGCACCGATTTCAGACAGGTCGGGCCCGTGACCGAGCGGCACCGATGCCGCCTGCCGGGCAAAATCCGTTGCGCTCTGGCGCTCATTGGCGAGCGTCGGGCCGGGCCCGATGGCGTTGACCCGGATCCGCGGCGCCAGCGCCTGGGCCATGGTTTGCGTTGCTGTCCAGAGCGCGGATTTAGACAGGGTGTAGGAGAAGAATTTTGGGGTCAGCCGCCAGACCCGCTGATCGATGATGTTGACGATCAGGCCGTCGCGGTTGTCCGGCAGGCCTGCCGCCATAGCCTCAGCCAGCATCACCGGTGCTTTCAGATGGATAGCGAAATGCCGGTCGAACAGCGCTTCATCGAAGGCGCGCACATCATCACCTTCAAACACCGAGGCATTGTTGATGATGATGTCGGGCCACCCCAACCGGGCTGAAACGTCCCGGTGAAGCTGGCGTGTTGCCGCACTTTCGGAAAGATCGGCGATGAACACCTCCGCCACGCCGCCTGCGTCGCGGATGGTCGTGGCCACGGCCTCAGCTTCCGCGCGGCTGCGGTTGGCATGAATGGCAACCTGATAACCATGTGCCGCCAGATCCAGCGCGATGGCCTTTCCGATACGGCGGCCCGCACCGGTGACCAAGGCTGTTGCTTTGCAAGATTTCATGCTTTTCCCAGCCCGTAGGCGCCAAGAAGATGGCGATCAATTACCCTCAGAATACTGAAAATATATAGGCCGCGAAAACCAGAAGCATAGCCACGCCGCCAAGCTTTTTGATGGCGATGTTCCAATGCGCCAGTCCAACCACCAGCAGACCGGCGGCAAGCATCACCCACATGTCGATCGAGGTAATGCGCGGATCCACCTCAAGTGGCAGGATCACCGAGGTACCGCCGAGAATCAGGCCGATGTTGAAAATGTTGGAGCCGACCACATTGCCGATGGCGACTGCGCCGGACTTGCGCCAGGCGGCCATCACCGATGTCACCAGTTCCGGCAGCGAGGTGCCGATGGCGACAATGGTCAGCCCGATGACTGTTTCGGAGGCGCCGAGCATCCGCGCAATGTGGGATGCGCCGTTCACCGTCAGCCAGGCGCCGATCGGCAGGCCGATCAATCCGCCCAGAATGAAGGCGCCGGTCTTCCAGTTTTCCTGGGGAACGTCGGCAACTTCACTATGGTAGTCTGACGCAGGCCCCATGCCACATTCCCGGGCGGCCTTGATCTGCCAGCCGAGATAGGAGCCCATCATGATCAGCAAGATGGCGCCGTCGAGCCGGCTCAATGGGCCAAACCACATCATCACCATCAGCGTCAACGTCATGAAGATCATCACCGCGAGCGACATGCCAATGCCTTTTTCGCGGCAACTGATGCTCATCAGCAAGGCGGGGCCACCAAGCACCAGAAGCACGTTGGCAATGTTCGAGCCGACAACATTGCCAACGGCAATTCCGGAAACACCGTCAAACGCTGCCTGCAATGAGACGAACATTTCCGGAGCCGAGGTGCCAAAAGCCACAATTGTCAGACCGATGATCAGCGGATCGATAGACAGTTTTTCTGCAAGCGCCACAGCGCCTCGCACCAGATAGTCACCTGCAAAGACAAGGACGACCAAGCCCGCGATCAGGGTCAAAATGCTCAACATGCTTTGGAATCAACGCTCTCATTTTCAGTTCGGGTCAATCCACATATAGGCCACGCATTGATATGCGCAATGGAACAAGGCCTGTGCTGTCATTTCGGTCAGGAGGCAGGTTCCTGCCGGTCCTGAGTTTGTTGCAGGAAAGCAACAGTCCGGAGTGCCCTTTTTCTGCCGCTGTGTTTCCACATTCCCGCTTCGTGCCCGCCGCATTCGGTCTCCATCTTGAGGTCTGTCAGAGGCGGCCTTCCCAATCGCCTCGACATTTCAGGTCCACGGCCTTGTGAAGGGCCGGAACAACCAAGGAGAATAAAATGCGTATTCGTAAACTGGCACTGCTGGCTGCAGCCTTTTCCGTGTCGCTCGCCGCCCCCGTGCTGGCCGCGGACGCGATCCTCGAACAGCCCCCGGAAGCACCAATCGCTGACATCGCACCACAGACCTTCTTATGGTCGGGTGGTTACATCGGTGGTTATGGTGAGTACAAATGGGGCGAGTTCGACGCAGCTGCGACCCAGGACGCTGACGGTTTCGGCGGCGGCGTCTATGGCGGCTACAACTGGCAGTCCGACAACATCGTCTATGGTGCTGAAGCCGACGTCGGCTATTCGGGCGCTGATTTCTCTGCTGGTGCCGTAAGCGGCGAGCAGGGTTTCAACGGTTCGTTGCGCGCTCGCATCGGTATGGATGTCAACCCGTTCATGATCTACGCCACCGGCGGTGTCGCGGCCACAGAGGCCAAGCTCACCAATGCCCTGGGTTCGGATAGCAACACGCATTTCGGCTGGACTGCCGGTGCTGGTGCAGAAGCCTTCGTGACCGAGAACATCACCACCCGTATCGAGTATCGTTACTCGGATTATCAGTCGAAGGACTACAACCTCGGCGGCACCAATGTGTCATCAGGCTTTGACGATCATTCGGTTCGCCTCGGCGTTGGCATGAAGTTCTAATCTGTTAGAACCGAGACTGCAAAAAGAAGCCCGGACGAGCAATCGTCCGGGCTTTTTTGTTTTGGCTTAAAGCCTGGATGGCGAGCTAATTACCACCTATGAGGTCGCGCGCTGGGTCAGTTCCGAAGATCAGCCAGCTGCTTGAGAATGCTGGTGTAGTTCTCGGTGCCCTGTGCACCGGTGACGAGGTGTTTGCGGTCAAACACCACCGCCGGTACGCCGGAGATGCCCTGCTGGACCCAGAAACTTTCCTTCTGCCTGACTGCGTCGGCAAAGCGTTGGTCTTCAAGCACTGCCTTTGCCTCCGCGGCATCAAGGCCGATGCTCTGCGCCACGTCGACCAGCACATTGATGTCGGAGAGATCCCGGCGATCGGTGAAATGGGCTGCAAAAAGTGCCTGCTCCAAATCATGGCTTCGTCCCTGGGTTTCTGCCCAATGGATCAACTGATGGGTGTTGAAGGTATTGTGCATGCGCATGTCGTCGGCAAAATTGAACGCAAATCCGAGGCCTTCGCCCAGTTCGGTCAGTCTGGCGCGGCTTTCAAGCGACTGTTCGCGCGTGCTGCCATATTTCTCGGTGATGTGCTCGCCAAGGTTCTGGCCCTCAGCCGGCATTTCGGGGTTCAGTTCGAACGGATGCCAGTGGATTTCATGGGCGGTGCCGGTGTCTTCAAGCGCTTGCGCAAGTTGCCGGTAGCCGACGATGCACCAGGGGCAGACGACGTCGGAGACGATATCGATCCGCAGCGGTTCGGGTTTGTCAGTCATGATAGGTCCTATCGTCTGAAGTTTGATTGGCGATTGCTGTCACAGGTAATGCGCTTCAAGCAAAATTCCAGCGCCCGGCAATCTGCTCGGCAAGATCGCCGAGATCTGGCGCGAAAAGATCGGGAACCGGAACCTCCGGCGCCGGCAACAGCGCGTTGTGCGGCCGCGTGACAAGGGCGCCCCGGCAGCCGGCTGCCTGGGCGCCGATCGTATCCCACAAATGGCAGGCGACCAGGCACAGCTGAGATGTCTCAAGCTTCATCGCATCAGCGATGTGCCGGTAGGTTTCTGGCGCCGGTTTGAATTTGCCGACAGTCTCGATGCTGAAGGAGCGTTCAAAGAACTCGGCAAGTCCTGCCCGTTCCAGCGGGGTTGGCTGTGCTGCGCTTGCTGAATTCGTCAATGTCACAAGCC
This sequence comes from Hoeflea sp. IMCC20628, assembly GCF_001011155.1. Lineage (NCBI taxonomy): Bacteria > Pseudomonadati > Pseudomonadota > Alphaproteobacteria > Hyphomicrobiales > Rhizobiaceae > Hoeflea > Hoeflea sp. IMCC20628. The sequence goes on along the minus strand of NZ_CP011479.1, from coordinate 2,527,021 downwards.
GGAATCCGGCGTCGCGCAACCGTGTCAGCGCTGGGACCGCGTCGGCATGCGCCGGCATGGTGCCGATTCGATCGGCCAGCTCCGCAATGTCGCCGTCGGAAATCGCGACACCGCGGGTGGTGCCGATCATCCGCAGCGTGCCACCGGCCAACTTGCCGAACGGGGTATAGATGCCAGACAGTGTCAGCGTCTGCGAATACAGGATCAGTTGCGCAAACCACTCCCTCATAACAGCCGGGTCGCCGAACAGACGTTCAAACAGCGGCTCCAGCGAGGTGATGTCGAGCAGCGTTTCGTTAACATCGAAAACGATGGTTGTAACGGGCTTGTCATTATTCATCGGAATTCCTTTCCGGCCTTGTTTCGCTCTCTGGCAGGCAGAAGCCGTTGGACCTTGGCGGGCGTCAGCTTGTGCCCGGACCCGGTAACAGCCGGGCAGGCGGCTCAGCTATCGTCCGGCAACGGCACGGTCACCCCTGAGCCATTTCACCGCGTCGGGATAATCCAGGACAAGCGAGATGAAATCGACCGCAAACAATACCCACAGGTAGTATCCATAGAGATCGGTCAGCGGTGGTCTGATCACAAGGATTACCAAAAGCAGCAAAGTCCATGGAATCAGGTGGGGAAGCGCCATGAGCTTGGAGAATCCGCGCTCATACAGCATCACCGGCAAATTCAGCACCATCGCGATATTGGCCAGGACTGCGACCCACAGGCCCAGCGGCTCTTCAATGAAAGCCACGCTGGCGACGTTGACCGGCACCAGTACGAAGGCCACCCAGATCTGAACCCATCCTGGCAGCGACCGGTAGGATTGCCATATATCAAGGATGAGTGATCTTTGCTGATCTGATGCTGGGTTCATGGTCCAAATCCTATCATTGCGGCAGAATGCGTCATAGTTATCGTACGATGCTCTAAGTGCAAGTGTGCGGGTCCGGTCTGGTCCAGACCCGCACAATCAGATCAGGCGGTTTTCTGCCAGGCAAATTTCTGGAACGGCGCATCGACCGGTGTCTGAGCCAGATGGTTGGTGTAGTTCGACATCACCTTCTGCGAAACACCGAGAACGACCTCGAGAATCTGACGTTTGGTGAACCCGGCATCGAGAAACGTCTGCACCGCGTCATCATCAACATTGCCACGGTTCCGCACAACGTTCAGCGTGAAGTTGCGCAACGCTTCCAGATGGGCGTTTGGCAGCGGTGTCTCATTGCGCAGTGCATCGGTGATTGCGTCATCAACCTTCATGCTCTTGGCAATGCCGGTATGTGCCGGAACGCAGTAGTGGCAGGCGTGCTCGACATTGGCGGTTTGCCATACGACGGTCAATTCGTCCTTGTCGAAGCTTGAATTGGCGAATTGCTCGTGGACGAACTGGTAGCTGGCAAGAAGGCCGGGGGCTTCGGCCATCGTGGCGTGCAGGCCGGGGATCATGCCGAACTGCTTCATCGAGCCGGCAAGCAGCGGCTTGCTGTCTTCGGGGGCAGTGGCCTCGTCGTGAAGCGGAAAGTCGGTCATTGCAGTCTCCTGAAAATTGGATGCGCCCCGTTTCGGGCGTCGCCTGTATATGTGTACTTTGAGTGATCACTCAATATGTGATTTGAGCAATCACTCAAACGTGACCCATGGAGGTGAAGCGTTGTGCGAGACAAATCGGAATTTCTCGCCTATCTAGGAGGGACGATGAAACGCGCCCGACCATATGACCGAGACGCCGCGCTGGACGCGGCAGTGAACCTGTTCTGGACGAAGGGGTATCATGCGACGTCGCTCAAGGACCTTGAAGCCGCGCTGCACATGAAGCCCGGCAGCATCTATGCGGCGTTCTCAAGCAAGCAGGCGCTTTATCTGGCTGCGCTCGAACGCTATTTTGACAGCTCGCGAAAGGCTTTTGCATCCGGAATGGAGAATGCAGTGTCGCCGCTGGCGGCGCTGTCGGAGTATCTTCGCCAACTTGCCAGGTCCCGCTCGGAAGTGCCGCAGGGCAGGGCCTGCATGCTGACCAAGACCCTCATCGACACGACGACGACGGATGCCGAAATTGCCGCCCAGGCGAATAGCTATCTCGAAGAGATACAGGCGGATTTCGCCGCCGCCTTCGAGCGCGCCAAGCAGATCGGCGAACTGCCGTCGGAGCTTGATTCCGGGCGGTTGGCGCGGCGCTACCAGTCCAACATCAATGCGCTGAGGATCGAATTGCATCGCGGCATGGAGCAATCCCAGATCACGGCCTTGGCTGAAGACATGGTTGAGGATCTCGAACGACTGCGGATCAGCCCAACGCAGCCGCGGATCAGCACACCGGCCTGATTGGCAATCGATCAGGCGGCAGCGGCCAGCCAGTGGGTCCACAGCACAAATACCGCCCAGACCGCATTGGCCAAGAGCAGACAGAACACCGCGAAGGAGCCGAGATCCTTGGCGTGCTTGGCCATCTCGGAATAGTCCGGAGATGCGTGATCGGTGATTTCTTCCACGGCGGTGTTCAATGCCTCGATCGACGCGGTTAGCAGATAGAGCAAGGCGGCGCCGACATAGCCCCACAGGGGCGCGCCGACCAGCACGAACACGACTGTGATCAGCACAAAGGCCAATGTCTCGTGCCGGAAGGCAGTCTCACCCCACAGCCTTTTGACGCCGCCCAGCGAATAGCGGGCGGCGGCAAATACGTGGGCGATCCCGACCTCTTTATCAGGCCGCGGCGTCACGCTTTTGGCAACATGGCATCAAGTTCGGGGAAGCTGGTGGCGAATTTTGTGCTCCAGCGCTTGAGCTTCGGCCGTCCACGCTCCCACTGCCCGGAAAAACGCAAGCCCAGATAACCAAGCAGCGCAGCGAGCGCAAAGTGCCCGCCATTCGGCGCTTTGGTAATTCGTGGCAAATTGGCTTCAAGATGGTCAAGCGCACGGGTCGCCTTGACCCACTGCTTGTCGATCCATTCCTGATGCACGAGCTCCACTGGGCGGAAACGCCGCTCATACATGATCGCCAGCAGGCAATCGCAAACACCGTCGCACAAGGCCTCCATGACCTCGACGTCGGTACGCTTGGCCGAGTTGCGCGGGTAAAGCCGCTTGCCGCCGGCACGATCAAGAAACTGCATGATCGCACGGCTGTCATAAACCGAGCCGCCCTCATCGGTGATCAAGGTTGGAATCTTGCCGAGCGGATTGTTGTCGACAAGCTCTGCCGGCGCCGCGTTGGTGTCGGTCAGGACACCCTCAGCATCGATGCCGGCGAATTTCGCGGCCATCCGAACCTTTGCAGAATAGGGCGAAGCGGGAGAGTAGAGAATTTTCATGGGTCTCGTCTTTCGTGGTCAAAATGCCCGAATCGGTCAGCCCGGCTCGGGAACTTCGAGATTGTTGATCTTGCAACCGCCCCGGTCGACATCCCCGCAGGCGCGGAATTTCAACGAGGGCGTCAGGCAAATGCGGACTTCGCGCAACATCCCGCGCGCGCAGGAAATTGCGATACCGTCTTCGGCCATACCCGGATTTGCTGCGACGAACGCGGCTTCGGCGTCCATCGCGCCCATCTGTGCCGGCAAATTTCCCATGGAGAAGTCTGCAGGGACTGTGACCTGGTCGCGGGCCGCACGCAGCACCCGGAAATAGTCGTTCTGGGACAACCCCGAACAGGAACCGTGCTTGCGCCACTGATGCCCCATCAAGCCCATGGAGGGCACGATATCGCTGTAATCCCGCCCCAGTCCGGAGGGGACTCGTTCGGGTTCGCCTGTCGGGCAATATTCCGGATAGCCTGATTCAAACTGCGGCCAGAGCCCGTGGACGACAAACCTCAGGTCGCGGTCATCGGCGCATTGCTGCTGGTTGGCACCTGCACCCTCGATCAGGCAATAGGCAGGCGACCACGACAAGGCCAGCACGTAAAAATCAAACCCGCTTCCCAGCGGCAAATCTGCAGGCGCTGAAACAGCCGCCTCGGTGCGGGCTTGCGCCTCGGGGGTGCCATCATCGGAGCAGGCGGCAAGCACCAGCACCGAAAAAACCGTGATCAGCCTGAGAAGCAGCGCGCGCATCACCGGTCAGGTCAGCGGACTGAGCGGCACCAGGCGCCATGCACCTTGAGTGGATCGAGGCCGGAAATGCAGAATTCCAGATTGTCACGCAGGCTGGCGAAGCCCATGCCGCCTTCGATCAGCCACCAGATAGTGCGTTTGGAGCCGTCATTCATATGGGCGGTGCCGTGGCAGTAAAGCCGGGGGATGGACCAGTATTGATGGCCGGCCCGGCTGCGGTTTTGATGCGGCCGTTCGATACGCTCGATGGCGAGGCCGCGTTGGAGCAGATGCGTGTCGGTCCAGACGAACCGTTTCTGGATGTAGGTCAGCACCTGTGGGGCGTCGCAGGCCGGGAAATTTCCGCCGGTAAAGGCCGCAGCCGGGCTTGCAAAGCTCGAAAGCGACATGCCGAAGGCCACGGTGAATGCAAGGATCAAGCTCTTCATGGTCATTATCGGTTCTCCAAACGGGATGCGAGTCACGGTATAAGACGTGCCACCGCCTTTGGGCAAGCAGCAAGGCGGTCAGCTCTCGCCGACGAGCATCTTCATGTCCGATACGGCGCCCGGGCCCTGTGCCAGCAGGCGGGCGAGTTCCGGCAGTATCTTTTTCAACTCAGCTTCCAGCGTAAACGGCGGATTGACAATCACAAGCCCGGATCCGTTCAGGCCGGGTGCAATCTTGTTGTCGCGCGTCAACAGCCGTATCGAGAGCGTCCGCGGCCGGCCAAGTGCCACCAGTTTCTTGTCGAAGGCCGCCAACTGGCTTTCGGCCTTGATCGGGTGCCACAGCATATAGGTCCCACCGGGAAACCGCCGTGTGGCGCGCGCAAGACCGTCGACCATCCGGTCATACTCGCCGTCCTCTTCGAACGGTGGATCGATCAGCACCAGCCCGCGCTTTTCCTTGGGCGGCAAGTGCCCGCCCAGCGCCAGCCAGCCGTCAAGTTCGATCACCCGCACCTGGTGGTCGCCTTCGAAAACTTTTCGAAGCTGGTTGGCGTCAGCCGGGTGAAGTTCAATCGCCGTGAGCCGGTCCTGCTTGCGCATCACCATGCGGGCGAGCTTGGGCGATCCGGGATAGTGGCGGATGCCGCCATCGGGGTTCAGGGTCTCAACCGCTTCGAGCCACGGCGTCAGAAACGCCTTCAGGTCGGGCGACAGTTTTGCCTTGGTCAACCGGCCGATGCCTTCGCGCCATTCACCGGTCTTCTGGGCTTCGTTTGAAGACAGGTCGTAGATCCCGATGCCCGCATGGGTGTCGATGACGCGGAACGCCTGATCCTTGCGCTGAAGATAGATGATGATCTGGGCCAGCACCGCGTGCTTGAGCACATCGGCGAAATTGCCTGCATGATAGCTGTGTCGGTAATTCATCGGTTGATGTGATGCGTCCCTGAATTGAACTGATTGACTCCGGCCTGGCGTGGCGCGGCGTTACAAAATCTCTTATAGAGAAAGCATGAACGACGCGACCCCCATTGATTCAAGTGATTCCGCCGCGGTGACCGCCATCGGCCACTCCGCCTGTCCGCACGATTGTCCTTCAACCTGCGCGCTGGATGTCGAACTGTTGTCGCACAACCGCATCGGCCGGGTGCGCGGTGCAGCCGACAACAGCTACACCGCAGGCGTCATCTGCGCCAAGGTGGCGCGCTATGCCGAACGAATGTATCATCCTGACCGGCTGCTCAAGCCGCTGATCCGCGCCGGTGCCAAGGGCGAGGGCGTGTGGAAAGAGGCGAGCTTCGAGGCAGCCCTCGATCTGATCGCCGAAAAATTCGACCGGGCGGAAGACAAATTCGGCTCGGAAACGGTCTGGCTCAATTACTACGCCGGCACCATGGGGCTGGCGCAACGCGACGGCATCCACCGGCTGCGTCACGCCAAGCGTTACTCCAACCAGTTTGACAGTTTTTGCACCAATCTGGCCTGGACCGGCTTCACCATGGGCGCCGGTGCGCTGCGGGGCTCTGATCCGCGCGAGATGGCAAAATCAGATTGCGTGGTGATCTGGGGCACCAATGCGGTCTCCACCCAGGTCAATGTCATGACCCATGCCATCCGCGCCCGCAAGCAGCGCGGCGCCAAGATCGTGGTCATCGACATCTACGATACGCCGACGATGAAACAGGCCGACATCAAGGTGCTGCTCAAGCCCGGCACCGATGGGGCATTCGCCTGCGCGGTGATGCATGTGCTGTTTCGCGAGGGACTGGCCGATCGTGATTATCTCAACAAATACAGCGACGACCCGGCGGGTCTTGAATCACATTTGCAGGACCGGACGCCCGAATGGGCCGAGGCGATCTGCGGTGTGCCGGTGGCCGAGATCGAAGCTTTTGCGCGGCTGGTCGGCACCACCAAGCGGACGTTTTTCCGGCTCGGCTATGGCTTTACCCGTCAACGCAATGGTGCCGTCAACATGCACGCGGCGCTGTCGCTCGCCGTGGTGACGGGCAGCTACCAGTATGAAGGCGGCGGTGCGTTTCATTCCAACTCGGATATTTTCCGGCTCGACAAGACGCTGCTCGAAGGCCGCAAACATTTCGATCCCGGCTTGCGCTGGCTTGACCAATCCAAGATCGGCCGGGTGCTGACTGGTGAAGCCGAGGCGCTGTGTGGCGGCCCGCCGGTCACTGCCATGCTGATCCAGAACACCAATCCCGCCAATGTGACGCCCGAGCAGCGCAAGGTCATCGAAGGCTTCAAACGCGAGGATCTGTTTGTTGCCGTGCATGAGCAATTCATGACCGACACCGCCAAGCTCGCCGACGTGGTGCTGCCCGCTACGATGTTTTTGGAACATGACGACATCTATCGCGGCGGCGGCAATCAGCACATTACACTCGGACCCAAACTGGTTGATCCTCCGGAAGGTCCAAAGCCCAATCATCATGTGATCGAAGAACTGGCAAGGAGGCTGGGCGTCAGCGATTACGAAGGCTTTGGCCTTACCGAGCGTGAGCACATTGATTTCATGCTGGGAAAACGCGGCCTGGGCGATTTCGACAGCTTCAAGGTGGACAAATGGGCTGATCTGCAGCCGGATTTTGAAACCGCTCATTATCTCAAGGGTTTTGGCCACAACGACGGAAAATATCGCTTCCGGCCAGACTGGACCGGCACCCCGGCCGCCAACAGGCCACCCAAACGGATGGGCCCGCAGGGACCAGTGGATCAATTGCCCGACTTTCCCGATCATGTCGATCTGATCGAGAGCGCGGATACCGATCACCCGTTCCGGCTGGCAACGTCGCCGGCGCGGTCGTTTCTCAATTCGACCTTCGCCGAAACTCCGGCTTCAAAAGCCAAGGAAAAGCGGCCGGAGTTAATAATCCATCCCGACGACGCGGCAGCACTCGCGATTGCCGACGGCGACCGGGTGCAACTCGGCAACACCCGCGGCGAAATTACGATGCATGCCAGGCTTGATGCGGGCCAGCGCCGCGGTGTCGTCATCCATGAAGGTCTCTGGCCAAACTCCGCCTTTGACGCCGGGGAGGGGATCAACACGCTCACCGGTGCTGATTCCTGCGCGCCCTATGGCGGCACCGCGTTTCACGACACCAAGGTGTGGGTGAAACGGGCGTAGGGCCCTGCCGGATGGATATCCCTTGGTCAGGCGGTAGGTGATGCCTCGTCGGCATGCGCCTGTTTCAGCAGTGCAGCACGCACTGTTCCCAGCACGTCATGCAGCTTGACGAGGTCGGCAAGCGGCAACCCAAACGCTTGCATGACGCAGTCGGGAATGTGCCGCGCCGCCTGATGCAGGCCTGCGCCCTTGTCGGTCAGCGTCACCCGCACCTTGCGCTCATCGGATGTGTCGCGCTTGCGCGTAACAAGGCCTTGCACCTCAAGCCGCTTGATCAGCGGCGTCAGCGTCGAGGATTCGAGATATAGCCGCTCGCTGATCGTGCCGACGGTGAGGTTGTTGCTGGCCCACAGGATCGTCAGAACCAGATATTGCGGATAGGTCAGCCCGAGCGGCGCCAGCAGCGGCTTGTAGACCTGGCCGACGGCGTGATGGGTGGAATAGAGGTCGAAGCAGAGCATCTCCTCCACCGCCATGTCGCGGCTACCGGCCTCGGGCTGTTCATTCAATGTTGAAACTCCATTGCTGGCAACTCTATTTCGCGGACCGGTCGATCGCAAGCAGTTGACACTTGGCCTGTCGCGACATTAGTATCGCACACGATCTAATCGTACACAATATAAGGAGCTTCCCATGCCGACCAAGATTGTCTACTCCACAAACGCCACAGCCACCGGCGGCGGTCGCGATGGCCATTCCAGCACCCATGATGGCGCCGTTGACGTCAATCTGGTGGTGCCCAAGGAAATGGGTGGCCCGGGTGGCGACGGCGTCAATCCCGAACAGCTTTTTGCCACCGGCTATGCTGCTTGCTACCTCGGTGCGCTGCGCTTTTACGCCGCTCAGAAGAAGGTCGATGTGCCAGACGACACCACCGTCAATGTCACCGTCGGCATCGGTCCGCGCGAAGATCTGGGTTTTGGCCTCGACGTCAAGATCAAGGTGTCTCTGCCGGGCATTGAGAAATCGGTTGCGGAAGATCTGATTGCTGGGGCACACAAGGTCTGCCCCTATTCGCATGCCACTTCGGGGACGCTCAACATCACGCCCGAGCTGGTCTGACCCGACGCGCATAGCTGACGAATGAACGACAAAAGCCCGGACCGATCATGGTCCGGGCTTTTTTGTGTGTCCAGGCCATATCAGGCGCGTGGCAACGCAGGCTTCAGGTTCAGGCCGCGACGCAGTCGGCGAAATAGGCCATCACGCCATCCGCACCAGCTTCTTGTACCAGGCCATGGATGTCGGTTTCAAAACCCGGACATTCGCGCGCGAATTCGCGGTTGAATTTCAGATATTCCACAATCTTTGTGTTGAACACCTCGCCCGGGACCAGCAGCGGAATGCCCGGCGGGTAGGGCGTCACAAGGCTTGTGGTGATGCGGCCCTCAAGCTCGTCGATCGGCACCCGCTGCGTGGTGCGGTGCGCAATGTGGGCGAAGGCGTCGCTGGGCTTCATCGCCGGCGTATGGTCGCTCAGATACATGTCGGTGGACAGGATCGCCACGTCATATTTGGCGTAAAGCGCATGCACATGCTGGCACAGATCGCGCAGGCCCATCTTCTCGTAGCGCGGTTGCTTGGCGCAGAACTCCGGCATCACCCGCCACATCGGCTGGTTCTGGTCGTAGTCGTCCTTGAACTGCTGCAACTCGGTCAGCAGCGAGTTCCAGCGGCCCTTGGTGATGCCGATGGTGAACATGATGAAAAAGCTGTAGAGCCCGGTCTTTTCCACCACCACGCCGTGTTCGGCCAGATACTTGGTGACGATCGAGGCCGGGATGCCGGTTTCCTCAAAACGGCCGTCCAGATTCAGGCCCGGCGTGATCAGCGTCGCCTTGATCGGATCAAGCATATTGAAGCCCGGCGCCATGTCGCCAAAGCCATGCCAGGAATCCTCGCCGTCTGACTGATGCACGCCATCGGCGTCAGTGCGTCGGAGCACCCAGTCCTTGGTGCGGCCGATGCCTTCTTCTGCAAGCTCAATAGGTGGTCCCCATACCTGGAACCACCAGTCACCATCGCCGAACTCGTCGTCAACCTTGCGCATGGCGCGGCGGAAATCGAGTGCTTCGGCAATGCTCTCCTCGACCAGCGCGGTGCCGCCCGGAGGCTCCATCATCGCAGCCGCCACATCACAGCTGGCAATGATGGAATATTGCGGGCTGGTGGAGGTGTGCATCAGGTAGGCTTCGTTGAAGAGGTGGCGATCAAGCTTGGTGTCCTGGCTGTCCTGCACCAGCACATGGCTGGCCTGGCTGATGCCGGCGAGCAGCTTGTGGATCGACTGCGTCGCATAGGTCACCGAATGCATCGGCCGGGCGCGTTTGCGGCCCATGGAGTGGAAACTGCCATAGAAGGGATGGAAGGCTGCGTGCGGCAGCCATGCCTCGTCGAAATGCAGGTTTTCGATATAGCCGTCGAGCAGGTCCTTGATGGTCTCCGTGTTGTACAAGACCCCGTCATAGGTCGACTGCGTCAGCGTCATGATCCGCGGCTTGACGGTGTCGGCATCAACTCCCGCCATCAGCGGATTGGCGCGGATCTTGGCCTTGATGGATTCGATCTCGAACTCGCTTTGTGGAATCGGACCAATGATGCCGTAATGGTTGCGTGTCGGCTTCAGGAACACCGGAATCGAGCCGGTCATGATGATCGAGTGCAGGATAGACTTGTGGCAATTGCGATCGACGACGACAACATCGCCGGGCGCCACAGTGTGGTGCCAGACCATCTTGTTGGAAGTCGAGGTGCCGTTGGTGACAAAGAAGCAGTGGTCGGCGTTGAAGATCCGCGCCGCATTGCGCTCCGACGCACCGATTGCGCCATTGTGGTCAAGCAACTGGCCCAGCTCTTCCACGGAATTGCAGACGTCGGCGCGCAGCATGTTTTCACCGTAAAACTGGTGATACATCTGCCCGATCGGGCTTTTGAGAAACGCCACGCCGCCCGAATGCCCGGGGCAATGCCAGGAATAGGAGCCATCCTCGGCATAGTTGAGCAAAGCCTTGAAAAACGGCGGCTTGATGCCTTCGAGATATTTCTTGGCTTCGCGGATGATGTGGCGCGCCACGAATTCCGGTGTGTCCTCGAACATGTGAATGAAGCCGTGCAGCTCGCGCAGGATGTCGTTGGGCAGGTGCCGGCTGGTCTTGGTTTCACCGTAGATGTAGATCGGTACATCGGCGTTTTTCCACCGCACTTCCTCGATGAAATTTCTGAGATTGAGCACCGCCGGATCCAGATCCGGTCCCGGGCTGAATTCCTCGTCGTCAATGGACAGCACGAAAGCACTGGCGCGCGACTGCTGTTGCGCAAACTGGGAAAGGTCGCCATAGCCCGTCACCCCCAACACTTCAAAGCCTTCGCTCTCAATGGCTTGGGCCATGGCGCGAATGCCCAGACCCGAGGAATTCTCGGAGCGGAAATCTTCGTCGATGATGACGATGGGAAAGCGAAACTTCATGGCAACTTCCTAACAGGCAAACGGTGTCTGCGTTCCTACAGCATAAGCTTTCCAACCGGAATCGATTTGAAGGCTTGTGCGCACATTAAGTTTCAATGCGTCCTTCGTGTGATCGAGCGTGCGATCCCTGCTGGGTTATTGGCTGACTGTTGGGAAAACGCACCCGGCACAAGCAGAAACAGCGGTCCAACAGGTGCGAAAGCAATACCGGTCACAAGGCCGTGAGAATGATATGGATCAATACACCTCGCGTAAAATCGGGAGTAATCTGCCGCCACCACAAAGGCGCCTTCGCCCGGTTGGTAGTGGAGATGAAAATGGATAAAATTTCAGTAGCTCGCATAGCCGGTCTTGCAACCATGACTTTGGCCATGGCCGGATCGGCGTTGGCCCAGACCGGCGAAATACCAGGCCGGGGCATGTCCTATTACCACGGCCCCGGAATGATGTGGGGTGGCGATCAATGGGGAGGGTTTGGCATGGTTCTCGGGCCGATTTTCATGATTCTCGTGCTTGTCGGAATTGTTCTCGGCGTCGTCTATATCATGCGTCATTTTGGCGGGCTTGGCGTCGCGACCAACTCTTCTCAGGCCGAGGGCCGCGCTTTGGCCATCCTGAAAGAGCGCTATGCAAAGGGCGAGATCGACAGCAAGGAGTTTGACGAGCGCAAGGCCAAGCTTGTTGACTGATCTGGCCCGCTGATTTGCAGGACACCTGGTGCCGGCGGATTGCTTGATCTCTTGTCATCAAAGACGGGCCGGATTGGCTCTTGGATGTTGTGATTGATGCAGCCGCCGGTGCGGCATTCCTGAAATATCATTGGTGTCCGCTGCATGGGCGGCTTTGGAAGTGATGAAAGAAGGTCCAGCATGAAACGACGTCAATTTCTGACCACCTCCGCTGCGGCTCTTGCCATGACCCAAGCCGGATTTGGGTTCGGCGGCCGGTCAGCCCGGGCGGCAAGTCCATCTTCGCAAGCCCGCCTGAAAATGCCGCCGCTGCTGGATACGCGTCAGACAGGGCGCCTCGCCTTGTCGGCAAGGGCAGGGAGCCTGAGCCTGTCAGGTGGTCCCGCAAACGCCACGGCCGGTTTCAGTCAGGACTATCTCGGCCCGACGATCATCATGCAGAATGGCCCGCTAGCCGCGGATGTGGAAAACACGCTTGAGGAAGCGATCAGTGTTCACTGGCATGGGTTGCTGGTGCCCGGTGATCACGATGGTGGCCCTCATGTGCCGATCAGTCCGGGTCAGCGCTGGACCCCCGATATGAATATCGCCCAGCAGCCAGGCACCGCCTGGTACCATTCCCACATTCACGGACGCACTGCCCAACAGGTCTACAGCGGGTTGGCCGGTGTGATTCAGGTCACCGATGGCCGGGACGCTGAACGGGGATTGCCGGTTGACTATGGCGTCGATGACCTGACCCTGGTGCTTCAGGATCGCCGGGTCGATGGGGACGGCCGCATGGTCTATGACCCGTCGATGATGGATGTGATGCACGGCTTCATGGGTAACCGGATGTTGGTCAACGGTCAGGTCGGTGCGGTCGCGGCAGTACCGGCGGGACTTGTTCGCCTGCGCCTGCTCAACGGCTCGAATGCGCGCAGCTATGATTTGTCTTTCGATGATGGACGTCTGATGCATCTGGTTGCGACAGATAGCGGGTTTCTGCCGGCTCCCGTTGCTTTGACAGTTCTGAGTCTGTCTCCCGGAGAACGGGTCGAGATCCTTGTCGATTTTGCCTCTGGCGGAGCGCCTGTGTTGATGAGCGGCATCGAACAGCCTTTCGGCGTTCTGGATTTTGCAGTTGATGACACCATGCCTGCGCGGATCACCGTTCTTCCGGACGGGTTCGGATCGGCGCTTGAGGACCTGTCAGGCACGGAAATGCGCACACGCGAACTCTCACTCGATATGGGAATGGGTGGTATGATGATGGGCGGCGGCGGTGGCTTTGCCATCAACCAGCGCGCATTTGCCATGGACCGGATTGATCTTGAGGTAGCGCTGGGGTCTGTCGAGCGATGGATCATCCGCAGCACGATGATCCCTCATCCTTTCCATGTGCATGGCGTGCAATTCCGGGTGGTTCGCGAAAACGGCGCACCGCCACGGCCTCAGAACAACGGTTGGAAAGACACTGTCCTCGTCCCCGGCGAGACCGAGATCATCATGCGATTTGATCAGCCTGCCAGCCGCGACAAGCCCTTCATGTTTCACTGCCACATCCTCGAGCACGAGGACGCCGGCATGATGGGTCAGTTCACGGTCTCATGAGGCAGGCGCAGGCATCAGCATAAAAGCTTGCAGCAGGTATCACTCGTCCAGCGCCTGTTTGGCGCTGGCGACGACGCGTTCGAGAAATTCGGTTTCGCGTTCTGCGATGCGGGCTTCTTCAGCACCGATATAGTCACGCGTGATCGGTACGGCGTCGCGTTCCCGGCCGATCTGCAACTGGAAGACGTTGCTTGAGCCTTGCAGGAAGACGCATTCGGCGATCGACAGATAGAGTTCCCACATCCGGCAGAAACGTTCACCCATGATGTCGACCGCGGCCGCGCGGTTGCTGAGAAACCGTTCGCGCCAATGCTGCAGCGTATAACCGTAGTGGCAGCGCCAGATTTCGCAATCCAGCAGCCACAACCCGGTCGGTTCAATGGCTTCGACGGTTTCCGACAGCGACGGCGCGTAGCCGCCGGGAAAGATGTATTTGCGGATAAACGGCCCGGTGATGCCGGGGGGCGCTTTTGAGGAAATCGAGTGGATCAGCGCCACGCCATCCGTCGTCAGCCTGTCGCGCACGGTGAGGAAATAGGGGGCCAGATACTGAACCCCGACATGCTCGAGCATGCCGACCGACACAACCCGGTCGAACGTGCCTTCAACTTCGCGGTAGTCGATCAGCTCGAATTTGACCCGGTCGCTGACGCCGAGGAGTTCGGCTCGCCTGCGGGCGACTGTCAGTTGCCGCTCCGACAAGGTGACGCCCAACACTTCAACATCGGCGACATGGGCCAGATAAAGCGCCATTCCACCCCAGCCGCAGCCGATATCGAGCACGCGCTGCCCGTCTTTCAGGTTGAGCTTGGCCGCGATGTGGCGCTTTTTCAGCGTCTGCGCCTGTTCAATCGTCTCAGTGCCCTCGGGGAAATAGGCGCAGGAATATTGCATGTCACGATCAAGAAACAGCCTGTAGAGATCCTCGCCGATATCGTAGTGCGCCTTGACGTTGGCGCGAGATCTCGAGAGCACGTTGTTTTGCTGAAACCGCCGGACCTTGCGTGACAAGCCACGCCAGAAAATCTGGGTGGGCGACAGGTCGAAATGGCGTTTGTTGGCGTAAAAAACCTTGATCAGATCATGGATGCTGCCGCTGTCCATAACCAGTCCGCCATCCATATAGGCTTCAGCGGCATTGAGTTCGGGATTGAGAAGGATTTTCCATTCCGACGCCTTGTTGGTGAAGCGGATGGCCGCCTCCGGTCCGGGTTCCTTGCCGCCGAAATTATGCACAACGCCCTTGGCGTCGGTCATCGTCAGGCGGCCCTTTTTGATGGCTTTGTCGAGCAGGCCGTAAAGCGAAAGCATGGTGTCTCCTGTCCGGGTCGCCAAAAATTGCGGTGCCCGGTCTGATCCTTGCACAAACCGCTAGAAGAACAGGATGACGCGCGCAGGTCCAGCCCCATCCGGCGGTTCCGTCAAAGATATTGGCCTAGGAAATTGAAATTCAGCCTTCGAATCGGGTCCGGCCGTCACCGCTCATGCGGACGTCGCCGCGCGCCAGCATCGCCAGCGCCTTGGGATAGATCCGATGCTCGGCCTCAAGCACGCGCTGGCCCAGCGTTTCGGGCGTGTCATCATGCGCCACGCGCACCGCTTCCTGTTCGATGATCGGTCCTTCATCCATCGCTTCTGTGACGAAATGCACGGTGCAGCCATGAACCCGGCAACCCGCCGCCAGCGCGCGGCTGTGGGTCGCAAGTCCGGGAAAGGCAGGAAGCAGCGATGGATGGATGTTGATCATCCGGCCCGAGTAGCGTTGAACAAAATCACTCGACAACAGCCGCATGTAACCCGCCAATGCGATGATTTGCGCGCCTGAAGCCGCGATCACGGCGTTCACCGCGGCTTCATGCGCGGCCTTGGTGTCATAGTCAGAGCGCGGAATCGCCACCGCTTCGATGCCGAAGCCGCGAGCATGCTCCAGACCCTTGGCGTCAGGCTTGTCGGAAATCACCGACACGATTTTGGCCGGGAAGGCGCTGTCGAGCGATGCGGCGATCAGCGCGCCCATATTCGATCCGCGCCCGGAGATCAGCACGGCGACCGGGACTTTCGGCTTGTTGCTCACAGCCCCAACGTTCCCGTGTAGGACACGCCCGGCGCGCCATCAGCGCGTGCGATCAGTCTGCCGAGCCGAACCACGCTTTCGCCCTCGGCTTCAAGTGCTGCGGTGACCCGATCCGTGTCCGCAGCCCTTACAACCGCGATCATGCCGACGCCGCAATTGAAGGTGCGCAGCATTTCCTCAGGCGCGACGCCGCCGGTTTTTGCGATCCATGAAAACACCGGCGGGGGCGATATGGCGCCGAGATCGATTTCGGCTGCAAGCCCTTCGGGCAGAACGCGCGGAAGGTTTTCCGGAAACCCGCCACCGGTGATATGCGCCAATGCCTGGATCGCGCCGGTTTGCCGGATCACATTGAGAAGCGATTTCACATAGATGCGGGTCGGTTCCAACAGCGCGGCACCAAGGCTGGTTGAGGGATTAAAGGGCGCAGGCGTATCGTAGCCAAGCCCGCTCATCTCGACAACGCGGCGCACCAGCGAGTAGCCGTTGGAATGAACGCCGGAGGAGGCCAGCCCCAGCACAACGTCGCCCTCGGCAATTTCGCCGGAAGGCAGAAGCTTGCCACGCTCGGCTGCGCCAACGGCAAAACCGGCCAGATCATAGTCGCCATCACGGTACATCCCGGGCATTTCAGCGGTTTCCCCGCCGATCAAGGCGCAACCGGCCAACAGGCAACCCTGGGCGATGCCGCCGACAATGGCCGCACCCTGTTCAGGGTCGAGCTTTCCGGTGGCGAAATAATCGAGAAAGAACAGCGGTTCGGCGCCCTGGACAACCAGATCATTGACGCACATTGCGACAAGATCAATGCCGACAGTATCGTGCAGCCCGGCTTCGATCGCCACTTTCAGCTTGGTGCCGACGCCGTCATTGGCGGCCACCAGTACCGGATCTGTAAACCCTGCCGCCTTGAGATCAAACAGACCGCCGAAGCCGCCGATTTCGCCATCAGCACCCGGCCGCCGCGTCGAGCGCACCAGTGGCTTGATGCGGTTGACCATCTCGTTGCCGGCATCAATGTCGACGCCTGCCTGGGCATAGGTGAGGCCGTTTTTCGGATCCGCCATGTTGGCTTCCCCTCCTGAGTGTCAAAGGAGCTACGTATGAGCCGGAAATGGCATTTTGTTGGCAATTCCGCAAGTCGGAGCGTGGCTCGCTGCGCCACAAAACCGGGATAACCCGGTGAAACTATCTTCTGTGAGGCACAGGCGGTTGGAAAAGCGCCACTCAATCGCCATATCCAGGACAGTCAGGATAGTGTGCCGCCGATGACCTTGCCCAACTACATTACCATTGCCCGCTTCCTCATGGTGCCGTTGATTGTTCTTGTGATGATCGATGGCCACATGCTTGCGGCTTTTTTGCTGTTCGTGCTGGCCGGGGTTTCTGATGGCATCGACGGGTTCATTGCACGCCGGTTCGACCAGAAATCCGAATTTGGCGCCTGGCTCGATCCGATCGCTGACAAATTCCTGCTGGTGAGTGTTTTTGTCGTGTTGGGATGGCTCGAGGCGCTGCCCGCGTGGCTGGTCCTTCTGGCGGTGTCCCGAGATGGACTGATCATTGGCGCGGTGGTGCTTTCGAGCCTGATGAACAATCCGGTTCAGATGCGGCCCTTGATGGTTTCAAAGGCCAATACGGTATTCCAGATTATTCTGCTTATCCTTGTCTTGGCTGATCTTGCCGGTCTGGCCAGGCTTGACCCTGTGATTGGATGGATGATCTATGCGGTCGCGGGCTTGACCATCGCTTCAGCGACCGCCTATCTCGTCTCTTGGCTGAGGCACATGGCAGGCAAGACAAAAACCGACTAGTATGCTGTTGGAGACTACGGGTGGAAGCGTCGGCAAACGAGGTGTTCATGACAACCAGAATCGACCGGTCGGCGCTACGGCGACAAATCTTCTTTTGGTTGCTGGCGCTCGCAGTGTTCATTGTCTTCCTGATGGTGTTCA
The DNA here is from genome assembly GCF_001011155.1 of Hoeflea sp. IMCC20628. Classification (NCBI taxonomy): domain Bacteria; kingdom Pseudomonadati; phylum Pseudomonadota; class Alphaproteobacteria; order Hyphomicrobiales; family Rhizobiaceae; genus Hoeflea; species Hoeflea sp. IMCC20628. The sequence continues at coordinate 2,509,620 of NZ_CP011479.1, read as the reverse complement.
GTTCAATCCTGCTGCCCTTTATTGCCGGTATGGCGCTGGCATATTTCCTGGATCCTGTGGCTGACTGGTTCGAACGCCGCGGATTTTCCCGGTTGATGGCCACCCTGGCCATCCTGATAGTCTTCGTTACGATTTTTGCGATCACTTTGGTTGTGCTGATTCCCGTTCTGGTGACACAGGCGGCGGATCTGGGAGGCCGGATACCGGGCTATATCACCCAGCTTCAATCGCTTCTGATGTCTGAGTCCAATCTCTTGCCGGGCTGGATCAGCGACCAGCTGGGCCAGATCAAGGAGAGTTTTGCAGCTCTTTTGAAGGAAGGTGCCGGTCTGGTTGGCACCATTTTTCAGCAGATCTGGAATTCCGGCATGGCGCTGCTCGATATTGCCGCCTTGTTCGTGGTGACACCTGTCGTCGCCTTCTATCTGCTCCTGGACTGGGATAATATGGTCGAGAAGGTCGACAAATGGGTACCGCGCGATCACGTCGAAACCGTGCGGGCTCTGGCCAGAGAGATCGATGCGGCCATCGCCGGCTTCGTGCGCGGGCAGGGCAGTGTCTGCCTCATTCTCGGTCTGATTTACGCTGTCGGGCTGTCACTCGTTGGCCTGAATTTCGGCCTTCTGATCGGTATATTCGCCGGTCTGATCAGCTTTATTCCCTATGTAGGCTCATTGGTCGGCCTGGTGCTGGCGTTGATTGTTGCGGTTGTCCAGTTCTGGCCGGATTTCATCATGATCGGCGCCGTTGTTGCAGTCTTCGCGGTGGGGCAGTTTTTTGAAGGCAACATTCTGCAACCAAGGCTGGTCGGCAAATCGGTAGGACTGCATCCGGTCTGGCTGATGTTCGCCTTGTTCGCATTCGGTGCGCTGTTCGGCTTCGTCGGAATGATGATCGCGGTGCCGGCGGCGGCTTCTGTCGGCGTATTGGTGCGCTTTGCGATTTCCCGCTATCTCGAGAGCGATCTCTATCATGGCCATCAACGCCCCGAACGGCCGGTTGCCGATATTGAGGCTGCGTCGGACTGATGGCCAAATCGCCTCCCACGCGGCAATTGCCGCTGGAATTCAACCATGATCCGGCGACGAGCCGTGACGCGTTGATCGTCTCTGACCGGCTCAATGCCGCGGTGGCGATTGTTGATCGCTGGCCCGACTGGCCGTCACCGGTGGTTATCCTCGCCGGGCCGACGGGATCGGGCAAATCCCATCTCGCGACCATCTGGGCCAATCGCGTCGGCGCCAGGACGGTGAGCATTGTCGAACCTGATCCGCAGGTCCTTGAAATCGCTGCTCAGGGGCCGGTGCTGATTGAAGATATCGATCGTCTGGGATTTGATGAAACCGCTTTGTTTCATCTGATCAACACTGTCCGCGAGCATGGCAGCGCGGCGTTGATTACCACACGGCTCTGGCCCGCAGGATGGAACGTGACATTGCCGGATCTTGCATCTCGCTTGAAAGCCGCGACAGTGGTCGAGATTGCCGAGCCGGATGAGGACCTGTTGGCCCAGGTTCTGGTCAAGTTGTTCGCCGATCGTCAGGTGGCTGTCGATGACCGAATCATTGTCTGGCTGGTGGCAAGGATGGAACGCTCATTGGCCGCCGCACGCGCAATCGTCACCCGGCTCGACCAGTTGTCGATGGCCCGGGGGTCGAAAATAACAAGGGCGATGGCCGCCGAAGTCATGGCTGAAATGGACCATGGAAACGACGACATCGAACTGTCATAGTTCCTTCGTTGATATGCTATAGATGGTGAAAACCTGAAGCAGGGCGTTGGAGTTGGTCATGGAAGAGTTCGAAAGCGTGGACGTCGGCGGCAATGGCTCGGGCGTGAGCGGAACGGAAACCGATCCGGTTGCCGGAGCAACGCCGGAACAGGATTTGCTTGAGAGCCCCAATCGCTTCATCAACCGTGAAATCTCCTGGTTGCAGTTCAATCGCCGGGTTCTCGATGAGACCCTGAATGTCAGCCATCCCTTGCTCGAACGTGTGAGGTTCCTGTCGATATCGGCAGCCAATCTCGACGAGTTTTTCATGGTCCGCGTGGCCGGGCTTGAGGGACAGGTGCGCGAGGGCATTACCAACCGTTCAGCCGATGGACTGTCGCCGAACGAGCAGCTTGATCAGATTCTGGATGAAATTGACGGCCTGCAGCTCGAACAACAGGCTTCCCTTGCGATTTTGCAGCAGAACCTGGCTGCCGAAAACATCTTTATCGTACGCCCATCGGTTCTCAACAAGGCCGATATGGTCTGGCTTGAAGACGAGTTCCTGCAGTCGATTTTTCCGGTGCTGACTCCGCTTGCAATCGACCCGGCGCATCCATTCCCGTTCATTCCCAATCTCGGATTTTCCATCTGTCTGCAGCTCGCCTCAAAGGCTGCCAATGAGCCGATGACAGCACTGATCCGCTTGCCGATCGCGCTCAACCGTTTCCTGCGTTTGCCCGATCTCGATGGCGCCATCCGCTACATCACGCTTGAAGATGTGGTGAGCCTGTTCATCAGCTCGCTCTACCCCGGATACGAGGTCCGCGGCTCGGGCACATTCCGCATCATTCGTGATTCCGATATCGAAGTTGAAGAAGAGGCCGAGGATCTGGTCCGGCTGTTCGAAAGTGCGCTCAAACGCCGCCGCCGTGGCTCGGTCATCCGCATCGAGTTCGATTCGGAACTGCCGCAAAGCCTGCGGGAGTTTGTGGTTCACGAGACCAATGTTGCCGAAAACCGGATCGCGGTTCTGCCGGGCCTGCTGGCGCTCAACACTTTGTCCGAGATCACCAAGGCGCCGCGCGATGATCTGAAGTTCGAACCTTACAATGCGCGGTTTCCCGAACGCATCCGCGAACATATGGGTGACACGTTTGCGGCGATCCGGGAAAAGGACCTGGTGGTTCATCACCCGTATGAATCCTTTGATGCTGTCGTCCAGTTCCTGTTCCAGGCCGCGCGCGACCCCGATGTGCTGGCAATCAAGCAGACGCTTTACCGGACCTCCAATGACAGTCCGATTGTCCGCGCGCTGGTCGATGCGGCCGAGGCCGGCAAATCGGTGACTGCGCTGGTCGAACTCAAGGCCCGGTTTGATGAGGAGGCCAATATCCGCTGGGCCCGGGACCTGGAGCGGGCCGGAGTGCAGGTGGTCTTTGGCTTTCTCGAACTCAAGACCCACGCCAAGATGTCTTTGATCGTCCGGCGCGAGGAGGGCAAGCTGGTGTCTTATTGCCATCTGGGCACAGGCAATTATCACCCGGTCACCGCCAAGATCTACACGGATTTGTCCTACTTTACCTGTGATCCGGTAATTGCCCGCGACATGGCCCATGTGTTCAATTTCATCACCGGCTACGGCGAGCCGGAAGGGCTTTTGAAACTGGCGGTTTCCCCGCTCAATCTGCGCACCCGGATTCTGGAAAACATTGAGGCCGAGATTGTCCATGCCGAGGCCCACCGGCCTGCTGCCGTCTGGATGAAAATGAACTCGCTTGTCGATCCCGAAATCATCGATGCGCTGTACCGCGCCAGCCGGGCGGGTGTGGAGATCGATCTTGTCGTGCGCGGCATCTGTTGCCTGCGTCCACAGGTTCCGGGGCTCTCGGAGCACATCCATGTCAAGTCGATCATCGGCCGGTTCCTCGAGCACAGCCGGATTTACTGTTTCGGCAACGGCCATGGCCTGCCGTCGTCGGAAGCGCTGGTCTATATTGGCTCGGCTGACCTGATGCCGCGCAATCTCGACCGGCGTGTCGAGACCCTCGTGCCTATCGTCAACAAGACCGTGCACGAGCAGGTGCTCTCGCAGATCATGCTGGGCAACATGATCGACAACCAGCAGAGCTATGAAATCCTGCCTGACGGCACCTCCCGCCGGATCGAACCCGGCGAGGGTGAGGAACCGTTCAATGCGCAACTCTATTTCATGACCAATCCAAGCCTGTCGGGCCGTGGCGAGGCACTGAAATCGAACGCCCCGAAACTGATTGCCGATCGCTTGGCCCGGACGTCACGTAGCAAGCGTTGATCAACTTGCGGTTCTTCCGCCGATCTCTCCCGCAAGCCAGCGGGGACGTGCCTGTGGAAAGAGCCGTCAACAGGCGAGATTTCCGGGTTTCGGATTGGCCGCATCCCCTATATAAGCACACAAACCTGTTGTCCCCGAACTCGTTCTGCTCGCGCTGAGCGGGTCGACCAAACCGCGAAGCGCAAGTAGCAATGGTGGAATCGGAAGCCCAGGGACGTTTGCCAGGTATCCATCCTGTATGTGTGATCGATATCGGCTCCAACTCGGTGCGTCTCGTGATCTACGAGGGTCTCAGCCGGGCTCCCTCGGTGCTGTTCAACGAGAAGGTTCTGTGCGGCCTGGGCAAGGGGCTTGTCGCAACCCGTCGCATGGACGAAGCCGGGATTGCCCGTGCGCTGGCCGCGCTCAGGCGGTTCCGCGCTCTATCGGAGCAGGCACGGGCCTCGGAAATGCATGTTCTGGCCACCGCCGCCGCCCGCGAGGCTGAAAACGGCGCGACATTCATTGCAGCAGCTGAAGCCATTCTGGATTGCCGCATCCGGGTTCTGACCGGCGAAGAGGAAGCCCGTTTCTCGGCTCTTGGCGTTATCTCTGGCCATTACAAACCCGATGGCATTGCCGGCGATCTGGGCGGCGGATCGCTTGAACTTGTAGACGTCAAGAACACGGTGCATTCGGGCGAACAAACCCTGCCTCTGGGTGGCCTCAGGCTGTCCGAAATGTCTGGAGATTCCATATCCAAGGCCAGATCCATCGTCCGGCGGGAACTCAAGAAATCTCCGGTTCTGCAGGGCGGGGCAGGGCGTACCTTCTATGCCGTCGGTGGTACCTGGCGCAATATTGCCAAGTTGCACATGGAGATCAACGGCTATCCGCTTCACATGATGCAGGCCTACGAAATCGATGCCAAGCCGGCGATTGAATTCCTGGCTGAAGTCGCGGCGATGAAGCAATCAAAGATCAATGCCATCAAGGCGATTTCCCGGAATCGGCGTGGATTGTTGCCCTATGGTGCGGTGACGCTGCAGGAAACGCTGATTGCCATGAAAGCGTCACGGGTCAGCTTTTCGGCGCTCGGTGTGCGCGAAGGCTATCTCTATTCCCTGCTGGGGACGGCAGAAGCGGCGCGCGACCCACTGCTGACCGCAGCCGGTGAATTGGCGATCCTGCGGGCGCGCTCGCCCGAGCATGCCCGTGAACTGGCCGCTTGGACCGGACGCATGTTCCCGGTGTTCGGGGTGCATGAATCGGAAGAGGATGCGCGTTACCGTCAGGCTGCGTGTTTGATGGCTGACATTTCCTGGCGCGCCCATCCTGATTACCGCGGCCTGCAGGCGCTCAACATCATTGCCCATGGCACCTTCACCGGGATCACCCATGGTGGACGCGCCTATATCGCGCTGGCCAATTATTTCCGCTTTGAAGGTCTCAACGAGGACGGCGCGTCTTCCGGCCTGGCTGCCATCGCCGGTCCGAAATACCTTGAATATGCCAAACTGCTCGGCGGCATGCTGCGCGTGGTCTATCTGTTTTCGGCCTCGATGCCCGGAATGGTGCCGCAGCTTTCATTTGCACCGGCAGAACCCGCCGATGGTGATGTCGATATTGTTCTGCTGGTGCCTCGCTCTTGCGAGGCCTTTATCGGCGAACGGCTGGAAGGCCGCCTTCAGCAACTCGCCAAACTGACCGGCAAGCGGCTTGGATTCAGGGTCGGCTGAAACATCGACCGATCAAGAGGATGCATAAGCGTGCGGTGGATTGGCTGAAACCTGGCTTGCCACGGCGTCGGATGGCTTGAAAGACGCATCTGCCCTCGCAATCCGTCTCGTCGAAAAGCGGATTTGAGCCAAGAGGCTACGACCCATTAAACGCAGGATGCTTTGGAGCTGTTTGAGGTTCGTCGCGGCCGGTCAGATCAACACGCCTGACGATTGGACAAAGAAAAAGGCCGGGCGAAATTCGCACCGACCTTCCTGACTTGCCTCAACACACCTGCCAGTACATCCGTGGTCAGGGTGGAGACAAATTTCTTTGTTGATCTCAATATGGGGTTTCCCTGTCGCTTTGCAAGGGCAAATGTTCAATGTTTTTGGCAGCTAAGGACCAAATGATCTGTCAGGGGAGGAATTCACCCCGGGACACGGCCTGGAGGGGTAACCGCATCCCGGGATGGCAACGCCCAAAGGGCTTTGCACTTGATCCTAAATGTCGAGAATGACGTCGAAACCGCCGTAGATCATGCGCTTGCCGTCAAACGGCAAGGTTGCCGGATCGTAGTTCATCCGCGGATCCTTCATCACCTTTTCCATGCCTGCCGTCTGGGTTGCCTTGTCGGGCCACCATACCCAGGAGAAGATCACGGTTTCGTTGTCTTTGGCCTGGACCGCCATCGGCATAGAGGTCAGTTTGCCATCAGGGACGTCATCACCCCATGCCTCTACCACTTGGGTGGCGCCATGATCCTTGAACACCGCAGCAGCGGTCGTGGCCATGTCGAGATAATCCTGCTTCTTGTCATTCGGCACTGATGCCATGAATCCGCTCACATATGCCATGCTACTCTCCTCTCTGGTTTAACCTCTGGCTGCTGCCTCGAGTGTTGCGACATCCAGTTTCTTCATTTTCAGCATCGCGTTCATCAAACGGTCGGCCATGGCCTGGTCTGTCGGCGCCATCAACCGGTCCATGATGGTCGGGGTTATCTGCCATGACACCCCGAACTTGTCCTTGAGCCAGCCACATTGGCTCTCCTGTCCGCCATCGGCGGTGAGTTGGTCCCAGTAACGGTCGATCTCGGCCTGGGTCTCGCACGACACCATCAGCGACACGCCTTCGGTAAAGCTGAAGCCGTGCGACCCCGGTCCGTCCATGATGATGAAGTCCTGTCCGAACAGGGTGAAGCGGCCAAACAGCACCGTGGCAGCGTCTTCCCCCTCAGCCGCGTCGCGATACTGTACCGGCCCTGTCGCGGATCCCGGGAAGATGCCGGTATAAAGCGCGATCGCATCTGCTGCGCGGCCATAATTGCCCTGGGTAAACATCAGCGCCGGCGTGATGGTCTGGCCTTCACCTGGCTGCTGGCGCAGCATGATCTGCCAGGACACGCCGTAGCGGTCATTGAGCCAGCCATAGCATGTGCTCCATGGATAGCTGCCGAGCGGCATCAGTACCGAGCCACCGTCGCTGAGACCGGCCCACAAGGCATGGATTTCTGCCTCGGTGTCGAGCTCGACGAACAGTGAAATCGCGGGGGTTGGCTTGAAAGCCGGTCCGCCATTGAGCCCGGCAAAATGCTGGCCGGCGAGTTCGAAACCCGCCACCATCACCTTGCCGACCGGCTGGCCGTGGGCCTCTCGGCCCTCCTCGCTGTAGTGGCTCAGGTGGGTGATGCGGCTATCGGCAAACAGGCTGGTATAGAGCTCCGCCGCCTCTTCGGCCTGGCTGTCAAACCAGAGGAAGGGGGTGATGATCTGTCTGGAATGTGCGTTGGTTTTTCTCATGATGATCCTCCCATTCAGCCTGGCTACTTGGCCGGCATTTGCTTGATGTTTGCAAACAGCGCCCAGATTGCCATGGCGTGGCCACGACCAAGATCAAAGTCCTCCTTCAGCCATGCGACCACGTCACCGGCCTTCACGCCCTTTGCGACTTTGCCGCCTTCAAGCAGTCCCCTGGCTTCCGCGAGCTGGCGCAAGTCGTCCGGGGTCTTTCCCGTTTTTGCCTTGATGGTATCAAGATAGGCCTGAAAGCTCATGGTCGTGCTCCTCGAGCCTGTTGGCCCGCGCCACGCAAGTCCAGGGGCGGCGTGGCCGGCGTCATGGTGTCAGGTTTGTAGTTCGTCGCTGCAGTGGGCATGGCTTGGTTCTCCATTGAACTCTGCTGTCAGGCGTGCGCACCGGTGAGCCGCCGGGCAGCACTAGGCGCGGACGGTTGTGCATCATATTCGTCGTGGCGTCGCCACCATTGGTAAGGCGCGTCCTGAGCCACGCCTTCCGGCGCATCCTGCCAGCTCTCCTGGCGGCCATAGGGAGTGATGTCGAGCAGTGCCATTGGCGTGCCCAGCGTCTCCACGCCACGGTAGCTGGTGTAGTAGGTCCGCATGATGCCGTCGTCGGTGCGCAGGAAGACATTGAGGCCGAAGCCGCCATCAATCCCGTAATCAGCGCCGAAGCTGTCGATGCTCTGGTAAAACGGCATGGTCCAACCCATGCGGCGCTTGTAGGCCTCTATCTGTGGCGAAGGTGCGCGGGCGACAAACACCAGTGTGACATCGCGTGCATTGAGATGCGCCAGATGCGGCATGTGATCGCCGACCATGCTGCATCCGGCGCAGGGTGCTGGGTCATCCGGCTGGAGCATGTGGTGGTACACAATCAGCTGGCTGCGGGTTTCGAACAGCCCTTCGAGATCAGTTTCGCCATGCGGGCCGGTGAACCGGTAGGGTTTGTCCACCCGCATGAAGGGCAGCCGCCGCCGCTCTGCGGCGAGACGGTCGAGTTCCCGGGTAATGGCCTTTTCTTTTGCCAGTAAATCGGCGCGGGCTGATCTCCAGCTGGCTTCATCGACAATTGCATTCATGCGTTCCTCCATGAGTGGTGCGGCATCGGCCCGGCGGGCGGATGCGCGGTTGCGTTCAGTCCGCCAGGCTTTTGGCCGTGGCTTGTTGTTTAGCGGCGGCGGGTTCGTTGAAGGCCCACTCCAGGCCGAACGGATCACGGACGCGGCCAAAACGGTCGCCCCAGAATTCGAGCTTGAACAGTGACACAACTTCGCAGCCCGCCTCCACCGCGCGGTTCCACCACAGATCGCCATCGGCGATCACCAGTTGCAGCAGGAAATTGCTGCCGGTCGATCGTGCGCTGCCATGTTCGGGAAACGGGTCCATCAGCATCACCATGCCGTCATTGATCTCGATGCTGGCATTGAGAACGCGGCCATCCTCGCTGCGGGCCACCTCGCCATGCAGCACGGCGCCAAACGCACGGGTGTAGAATTCGATCGCCTTGTCGGCGCCCTCGACGGTGGCGTAGGGGATCACCCCGCGCATCAGGCGCTTGTAATCGGATGCACTGCTCATGCGGCTTTCTCCTCTGGCTGGGAAAACAACAGCGTCACGTAACGCTTGAGATGGGCGACACTGTCGATGGCGACCGAGACGGAATCCTCCGCCTTGGCCAGAATGAAGGCGCCCTGCAGCACCACTTGCGTGTGCAGCGCCAGGCTCTCGGCGGTCCATCCGGCGTCACTCATGCCCCGCGCGTCCATCGCCGCCTGGATGTCGGGCGCCAGCGTGTCCGCGTGGCCGGCAATGGCGGCGTGGCAGGCGTCACGGATCGCCGGTGCTGTCAGATAGGTCTCCTGCACCATGGTGCCGACCAGGCAGCTGTAGTCCGGCAATTCGCCTGCCAGCAAAAGCCGGCGAAAATCGATATAGCCCAGCACCCGGTCGAGCGGATCGGGATGGTCGTGATAGGGCGCCGAGGCAAATAGCTCACCAGTGAACTCCGACCAGTAGTCCGCAGCAGCTACCCCAAGTGCTTCCTTGCTCTTGAAGTGATGAAAGAACGCGCCCTTGGTCACTCCCGCGGTTGTGCAAAGCTCATCAACGGTGGTGCCGGAATAGCCCTTGGAGCGGATCACGGCCAGACCTGCAGTCAGCAGCTTGTCGCGGGCGTTTTGTGGTGTTGGGACGGTTTCGGCTAACGTATCGGTCATCATTGGTTCCAGTTTTGGTCAGCATACCAACTGGTCGGTACGTTGGCAAGATGGATTTTGCAAGGCGCTATTCGCGGGGGGGGGGGGGCTTGGCGCATCCGGCCTTCGCGTCTGGCGACACCGAAACCTGAAAAGGCAGATCTGCGTCGGTCAGAGCAAATCGGTACGTCGCTGGTCTTCACCGTGCTGTGGACCGCATGGCAGGGGTGGAGTTGATGCGAGCGGGCCCAACGTCGGGAAGAAAGTTCAATAAGAAACGGTGCACCGGCTAGCGATTGCCGCAGCCAGCTACAATGACGCTTCGGTATTGGAGGTTGCCTTGGCGGGCAGGTGGCATAAAAGGGGGGCAATTGATTGATGGCCGGTCGAAAGACCGGCGTGCTATTGCTTCGGCGATGGTATTTTTCCGGGAGTGAGTGTTGATGAGCGCCAAAAGCCGTCTGAAAAGTTTCCGCAAACTCGTCGCTCATGCACGCAAGGTTCTTGAACTCGACATCGGATTCAGGCTCTGGGACGGATCAACCGTACCCGAGGATCTTGATCCAAAGGCCTTTACGATCCTTCTGGCTGACGAAGGTCTGGTTGCAGCGCTGTTGCGCTCTCCCAATCCCGAAACCCTGCTCAATCTCTGGGTGTCCAAGCGCATCGACTTTGAAAACGGCGACATGTTCGACCTGGTGGCGCGACGGCCCAAGGTTCGTACCCGCGAGATCCGCAAGACGCTCAACAAATTCCTGGTTTTCAACACGCTGCGCAAATTCATGTTTGTCGGCAAGGGCGGGCCATGGCCGCTGAGCGATCAGCCCGACGAGAAACCGTCTGACGGCAATGCCGAGGAAAACCAGAAGAACATCGCCTATCACTATGATGTCTCAAACGCGTTTTATAATCTCTTTCTCGACGAGCAGATGGTCTACACCTGCGGCTATTGCACCCTTTGGGACAATGACATTGACCAGATGCAGAGCGACAAGCTGGAGATGATCTGCCGCAAAATGCGGCTGCAGCCCGGCGACAAGATGCTCGACATCGGCTTTGGCTGGGGCTCGCTGGCGCTCTATGCGGCAGCCAATTACGCTGTTCATGTCACCGGCGTCACCCTGTCCGAGCGCCAGTTTGAATTTGCCAAGGCAAAAGCCGAGGAGCTTGGATTGTCGGACCGGGTGAATTTCATCCTGCTTGATTATGCCAAGGTGGAGGGCGAATTCGACAAGATCTCCTCGATCGGCATGCATGAAGCCATCGGCATCGACAATTACCCGACCTATTACTCAACCATCGCCCGCGTGCTCAAGCCGGGCGGCATCTATCTGCACCACGCCATCACCCGGCCTGCCAAAAAGGACGCCAAGACCTTCCGCAAGAAGAACAAGGAGTTCGCGCTGCTGACGAAATACATCTTCCCCGGCGGCGAACTTGATCACATCGGCAATACGGTGATGAATCTGGAGCAGCACGGCTTCGAGGTGCATGATGTAGAGAACTGGCGCGAGCATTACCAGCGTACCTGCAAGCTCTGGCACGACCGGTTGCTGGCCAATTACGACGCCGCCGTCGCCGAAGTCGGAGAGGTCAAGACCAGGCTCTGGCTTGTCTATCTCGGCGGCTGCTCGATTGCGTTCGAGCGCAACACGGTGCGGCTCTACCAGACCGTGACGACGCGCGTCAGACGTGGACCGGCGGGATTGCCGCCGACCCGTGCTGATTTGTATAGATAAGCGGCCTTAAAGCTCGACCGCTTCGACCTTCTTGTCGGTAAATCTGAGCGCCACTTCGCCGCGAATGAGCTTGAGCGCCCGGTCGCCGAACAATTCCCGGCGCCAGCCTTTCAGCGCTCCGACATCGGCGGCTTCGCCGTCAATGGCAATGGCTTCAAGGTCATCGGAAGTGGCGATGATCTTGGCGGCAACATTCTCTTTTTCCACCGTCAGCTTGAGCAGCACGCGCAGCAGTTCCACCGCGGCCTGAGCACCCTCGGGCGCCTGTCTCTGGCGCGGCAGCCGCGGCATCTCGTCCTTTGGTGTTTCAAGCGCTTCCTTGACGATCTCGACGATGGTGGCGCCCTGTTGCGACCGCTCCCAGCCGCGCGGAATTGTCCGCAGCCGCGACAGAGCTTCGCTGTCCTGCGGCTGCTGCTGTGCGATCTCGTAAATCGCGTCGTCCTTGATCACCCGGCCGCGCGGCACGTTGCGGGCCTTGGCTTCGCGTTCGCGCCAGGCTGCCACATGCTGCAGCACGCACAGCTCGGCGGGTTTCTTGACCCGCATCTTCAGCCGCCGCCAGGCGTCCTCGGGCTCGACCTCATAGGTGGCGCGCGTTTCCAGTATGGCCATTTCGTCGATCAGCCAATGGGCGCGGTTTTCGGCTTCCAGCCGGGAGACAAGCTCGAGATAGACATCGCGCAGATGGGTGACGTCGGCCAGGGCGTAATCCAGCTGCTTGTCGCTGAGCGGCCGGCGGCTCCAGTCGGTAAATCGCGAGGATTTGTCGATTGGTGCGCCGGTGATCCGCGAAACCAGCTGATCATAGGAAATTGATTCGCCGAAACCGCAGACCATGGCCGCGACCTGGGTGTCGAAAATCGGGTGCGGAACCAGATCTCCGAGCTTGACCACGATTTCGATGTCCTGGCGCGCGGCGTGAAACACCTTGATCACCGACGAATCCGCCATCAGGTCAAAAAATGGTTTGAGATCAATCCCTTCAGCTTGCGGGTCGACGATACCTTCGTCGTCCGGGCCTGCCATCTGGATGAGGCAGAGCTCGGGCCAATAGGTGGTCTCACGCAGGAACTCGGTGTCAACAGTGACAAAGTCGTGGCTGGCAAGGCGGGTGCAAAAGGCGGCAAGCGCCTCGGTCGTTGTAATCATGTCCATGATTGGCCTTTAGCGGGATTTTTCCGGTTTGTCTTGCCCTGGAAACGGATTTGGATCATCCGTGTCCGGCATTCGGTTGACTGACTGTGACGCCATGCGCGCAAAAACCGGCGAGGTGCGCAACAATCCGGTGAACCGGCCACGGTCGGGTTCATCGGGCGCTCCGCGGATGATCCGTATGATGGTGTAGACAACGAAGCTGCCGTGCATGGCACAGATAAAGGCGAAAAACGCCACCGGGCCGAGCCAGTCGACCAGCACTGCCGACAAAAGCGGGCCAATCGAGGCGCCGATGGCCCAGAAGAACATCAGGCCAGAGGCGATCTGCACGAATTCACCGTCCTTGGCCCGGTCATTGGCGTGTGCCGCCGACAGCGAGTAGAGCGGCATGGTGAACGCCCCCCACAGGAAAATGCCGGTCAGATTGAGCGCCACATCGCTGCCCGCAAACCAGACCATGAACAGCCCGCACAGGGTGGAGCCGGTGGTTGCCATCAGCAGCACGGTACGGCGGCCGATCTTGTCGGACAGATAGCCGAGCGGATATTGCAGCATGATCCCGCCGATGATGCCGGCACTCATGAACGAGGCGATGTCGGAGACCTGCAGGCCGAGGCTTTCCGCATAGAGCGGTCCCACCGAGCGGAATGACGCCGTTGTCAGCCCGACGGTGATGGCGCCGGCCGAGGCCAGCGGCGACACCAGCCACAATCGTTTTGGGCTGAAGGAAAAGGGTGCTGGCGGGGCAGGGTTCGAACGATCTGCGAGCGACACCGGCACAATCGACAGGATGATCAGCATCGTCATCACTGCAAAGATCTCGAACCCGCCAATGCCGAAAATCGGCAACAGATACTGTGATGCGGTCACGGCGCCCAGATCGACAAAACGGTAGATCGCCAGGGTTCTGGCCCGGTTGGCGTTGGTGATCTGTGAGTTGATCCAGCTTTCCACATTGGCAAACAGCGATGCAAAGCAGATCCCGGTGACCAGCCGCATCAGGAACCAGAAGAACGGATCGATGACCATCACCATGGCGAGCGAGGCGCAAGCCGCAATCGCGGCCATGGCGGCAAAGGCGCGAATGTGTCCGGTGGTCCGCAGCAGCCACGGCGTCATCCAGCAGCCGATGATGAAACCGAAATAATAGCCCGCGCCGGCAAGCCCGATGACGGTCGGCGAAAACCCCTCCGCCGAGCCACGCAGGCTGATCAGCGTGCCCTGCAGACCGTTGCCGGCCAGCAGCACGCCTGCGGTTGTCAAAAGTGGTATGAGCGGACGAAGCGAATGCATGACAGGCCGATACGAGAAACAGTAACCCGAGTCCTACACCGGATTTGTCTGCCCGTCGTGGCGAAATCCCGCCAATGCACAGTGCGATTGCGCCGTTTCACCTTGACAAAGAGGGTGGGTCATGCGCTTTTCCGCGCGATTTTTACCGTGCGCCGAGGCGGCGATGCGAACCTCTTTTTGCACTCCGCCAATCCGCCGATTCCACCCATTGGTCCCAGCCATCGAGGATATGCCATGCATCCCTACCGTTCCCATACCTGTGCTGCGCTTCGCAAGAGCGATACCGGCGCCACCGTTCGACTTTCGGGCTGGGTGCACCGTGTCCGTGACCATGGCGGTCTGCTGTTCATCGACCTTCGCGACCATTACGGCCTGACCCAGATCGTCGCCGATCCGGATTCGCCGGCTTTCAAGACCGCGGAAAAGGTTCGCGGCGAATGGGTGATCCGCATCGACGGCGTCGTCAAGGAACGCATGGCCGACACCATCAACACCAATCTCGGCACCGGCGAGATCGAGGTCTTTGCCCAGGAGATCGAAGTTCTTTCGGCGGCCAAGGAGCTGCCGCTGCCGGTCTTTGGCGAGCCGGATTATCCCGAAGACGTGCGCCTCAAATACCGTTTCCTCGATTTGCGCCGCGAAACCCTGCACAAGAACATCGTCACCCGCACCAAGGTGATTGCCGACATGCGAAACCGCATGACCGAGATCGGGTTCGCCGAATACGCCACGCCGATCCTGACCGCGTCATCGCCCGAAGGCGCCCGCGACTTCCTGGTGCCGAGCCGCATTCATCCGGGCCAGTTCTACGCCCTGCCGCAGGCGCCGCAGCAATACAAGCAGCTCCTGATGGTCGCTGGCTTTGACCGCTACTTCCAGATCGCACCGTGTTTCCGCGATGAAGACCCGCGCGCTGACCGTCTGCCGGGCGAATTCTACCAGCTTGATTTGGAAATGAGCTTCGTCACCCAGGAAGATGTCTGGGACACGATGGAGCCGGTGATGCGCGGCGTGTTCGAACAGTTTGCCGAAGGCAAGCCGGTGACACAGAAATTCCGCCGCATCCCGCATGCCGAATCGATCCGCAAATACGGCTCCGACAAGCCCGATCTGCGCAACCCGATCGAGATGCAGTCGGTGACCGAACATTTCGCCGGTTCCGGCTTCAAGGTGTTTGCCGGCATGATCGCCAACAACCCCAAGGTTGAAGTCTGGGCCATTCCCGCCAAGACCGGCGGCAGCCGCGCATTCTGCGACCGGATGAACTCCTGGGCGCAAGGCCAGGGCCAGCCGGGTCTGGGCTATATCTTCTGGCGCAAGGAAGGCGACACCATCGAAGGTGCCGGCCCGATCGCCAAGAACATCGGACCGGAGCGCACCGAAGCCCTCCGCATCCAGATGGGCCTTGAAGACGGTGACGCCTGCTTCTTCGCAGCCGGCGATCCGGCGAAGTTCGCCCGCTTTGCAGGCGACGCCCGCACCCGCGCTGGCGAGGAACTCAACCTCGTCGACGAAGACCGTTTCGAACTGTGCTGGATTGTCGACTTCCCGTTCTACGAATGGGACGAGGACGCCAAGAAGGTCGAGTTTGCACACAACCCGTTCTCGATGCCTCAGGGCGGCATGGAAGCGCTCGAGACCCAGGATCCGCTGAGCCTCATGGCCTATCAGTACGATCTCGTCTGCAACGGCTTCGAAATTGCCTCGGGTTCGATTCGTAACCAGTCGCCCGAACTGATGGTCAAGGCCTTTGAAAAGGTCGGC
Source organism: Hoeflea sp. IMCC20628 (assembly GCF_001011155.1). Taxonomy (NCBI): domain Bacteria; kingdom Pseudomonadati; phylum Pseudomonadota; class Alphaproteobacteria; order Hyphomicrobiales; family Rhizobiaceae; genus Hoeflea; species Hoeflea sp. IMCC20628. Next base: position 2,493,947 of record NZ_CP011479.1, on the reverse strand, counting down.
TTGAGCCAGGCCGATGTGGAAGAACGCTTCGGCGGTCTCTACCGTGCATTCCAGTACGGTGCGCCACCGCATGGCGGCATGGCAGCCGGTGTCGATCGGGTGATCATGCTGATCGTCGGCGCCAAGAACCTGCGCGAAGTGGCGCTGTTCCCGATGAACCAGCAGGCCCAGGACCTGTTGATGGGCGCTCCAAGCCCGGCATCGCCGGCGCAATTGCGCGATCTCTCTATCCGCCCGATTCCGCCCAAGCCTGAATAGGGCTTCACCGGAATCAAATCATCAAAAAGCCCGGGTAAACTGATGTTTCCCGGGCTTTTTCTTGATGTCTCGGTCTGTCCGAAGTTTCGCTCAGTCCTTGTCGTCGGTGGTCTCCGGCGCAATATCGAGCAGGTCTTTCTTCGGCGTAGCTGCAGCGGCCTTGGCCTTGCTTGGAGCCTTGGCCGCGGCCTTTGTTGTTTTGGCGGCAGGCGTTTCTGCCGTCTTTTTTTCCGGTGTGGCTTGATAGCGAATCATGCGGGCAATCCGATGCGTGTACGAGGGCGGCGATTGGCGCGGGAAGTGGGCGCCAAATCACTCATTGTCTGGGTTCATCCTGCGCTTGCAACGACCAACAAGCAACATCGGCGGCGCCGCAATACATCGTTTTGAGGCGGCGGCGAAGCGCCGCAGCCCGGATCAAAGACCGGGACCGCGGCGATCAGCCTTGCTTATTCCTTGCAGCAGAGAACGACCGGGTCGTTGGCGGTGACCTGCACATTGAGCAGATCCACCAGTGTTTTGGGATCACCCATGCCAGCGCCCATGATCACCGGCACCGCAACCGGATTGGCTGGCTTGGCAGAGATGGTGATGTTGCCGGGATTGTCGAGATAGATGTTGGTGGCGGCTAAGATCTGCTGCTGCAACGCCGGAAGCCCCAGTTGCCCCAGCATCAATGGCATCATGCCCTTGATCGCCATCCGCATCTGATCGCCGCTCATGCCCTGTTTCTTGCCAGCGAATGTAAGGGCCTTTTCAGTCACCGATGCATCATCAAAGCGGATGGCGGCGGATTTGAAGCTGAGTTGCTGCAGCATGCCCAGCATGGCAAATCCCATGGCTTGTTGCGCTGCTTCGGGGTCGGGATTGGCGGCAGCTGCCGCCTGCGCCTGCTGCATTGCCTTGATGAATTCCAGTGTGTAACCGGAGATTTCCAGCGACATCGCAAGCTGGCCGATGTCGTCAAGGCTGAGAGAATACTCGCGAAGGCTGAAAGTGCCGGGCTCTACCTCCCAGACGCCGTCAAGCTTGAGATCGCCGGTTAATTTTGTATAGCCAAGCTCCGACAGGGCTTCCTTGGCTTTGGCGTCATCAATCTGGCTCAGATCAATTGCCATGTCCGAACCATCCATCACCATGCTGACGCTGGAATCATCATCGGCGCGATCAACCTCCAGGTTCAGTCCAGCCATTGAAAAAACCTCTTTGCGGTCTTTTTGAACTCTGATCTTGCCTGTCGAAAATCCCTCGTAGAACATGATGTTGTCGATCGTGTCATAAACCGGATCAGCCGGAACCGTCAGTCCCGACATCTCGATGTCGACAACCGAGACGCTGACGCCGTCCTTGGTGATGTTGACGTCATCAAACTGCATCTGATCGACATAATAGCTGCCGTCATTTTCATCCTCGACCCCATTGAAGGTGATGTTGCCGATGTCGACCGGCGGTTCGCCCGGCGCCTCAAAACGCGCAGATTTCAACACGATCGTGTCGCCATCGGGCTCCACCGATGCAAAGCTCATCTTGACGCCGCCCTGACTGGCCACGGCTGCGACCTTGGTGGCAAAATCATCTGCGTCGAGCGCCAACGCCGGACTTGCCAGGGCGAACCCCAGCACTGAGGAAACAAAAAGCTTTTGCATGAAGCGGGGATGGAAATTCATTTGACTGTCCTTTTAAGGGCCGAGCGGGTCCGGCTTGCCGGGCGGTATTCACGAATTCGCGTTAAAAGTTAGATCGGTCACGCCACACCGTCCAGCCATGATCCCTCTATAAACGGCGGAAAAATGGCGTGGATGGCATTAATGTGTGGGAACGCGGCTGCACGGCAGGGCTTGACGCTGCCGCCTCTTGCCCCGAATCAGCGCTTCCGTTAACCCGTGCCCATGGGAAAAAGCCTGCTTCCGCCCGGTGGTGGAGACCACATTCAAGCCGTTGACCTGAAGAAGGCGCTCGAAGAGCGCTATCTGGCCTATGCTTTGTCGACCATCATGCACCGGGCGCTGCCCGATGTGCGTGACGGCATGAAGCCGGTGCATCGCCGCATCGTCTACGCGATGAGCGAGATGGGTCTGAAGTCAGCCGGGTCATTCAAGAAATGCGCCAAGATCGTCGGCGAGGTGATGGGTAACTTCCATCCCCATGGCGACCAGTCGATCTATGACGCGCTGGTGCGGCTGGCGCAGGATTTTTCCGTCCGCTATCCGCTGGCCAATGGTCAGGGCAATTTCGGCAATATCGACGGCGATAGCGCCGCTGCGATGCGCTACACCGAATCGAAGATGACTGCCGTCGCTGAATTGCTGATAGAGGGCATCAACGAAGACGCGGTGGATTTCCGCACCACCTATGATGAGGAAAACAGCGAGCCGGTTGTGCTGCCGGGCGCGTTTCCAAACCTGCTCGCCAATGGCTCGACCGGCATTGCCGTCGGCATGGCAACCTCGATCCCGCCGCACAACGCAGCCGAACTCTGCGACGCAGCACTGGCGTTGATCCGCAAGCCGGAAGCCACTGTGGAAGACCTTCTGCAATATGTCGAAGGACCGGATTTTCCCACTGGCGGCGTCGTTATCGACAGTCGTGAGTCCATTCTGGAATCCTACAGGACCGGGCGTGGCGGCTTCCGGGTTCGCGCCAAGTGGGAGACCGAGGACACCGGTCGTGGCGGCTACCAGATCGTCATCACCGAGATGCCCTATCAGGTGCAGAAGTCCCGGTTGATCGAAAAAATCGCCGAACTGCTGATCGCTCGCAGGCTGCCTTTGCTGGATGATGTCCGCGATGAATCTGCAGAAGACGTGCGTCTGGTGCTGGTTCCCAAAAGCCGCGCAGTTGATCCCACCTTGCTGATGGAATCGCTGTTCCGGCTTTCGGACCTGGAAAACCGCATTCCGCTCAACCTCAATGTCCTGTCGATGGGCAAGGTGCCCAAGGTGATGAACCTGGCCGAGGTGCTGACCGAATGGCTGGCGCACCGCCGCGATGTGCTGCAACGCCGGTCGCGGCACCGGCTGGCGGCGATCGAGCGCCGGCTGGAACTGCTCGCAGGCTACCTGATTGCCTATCTCAACCTTGATGAGGTGATCCGCATCATCCGCGAGGAAGATGAGCCGAAGCTCGAATTGATGAAGACCTTCGAGCTCAACGATATTCAGGCCGAGGCGATCCTCAACATGCGGCTGCGTTCGTTGCGCAAGCTCGAGGAAATGGAAATCCGCAAGGAATTCGATGGCTTGACCGGTGAGAAAGCTGAAATCGAGGCATTGCTGGCCTCCGATTCCAAGCAATGGCAGACGGTGGCATGGGAAGTCGGCAAGGTTCGCGAGACCTTCTCCAAGGAAACTGCACTGGGTGCCCGCCGCACCAAGTTTGCCGCTGCACCGGTCGCTGATCTTGCGGCAATCGAGCAGTCGATGATCGAGAAAGAACCGATCACCGTGGTGATTTCGGAAAAGGGCTGGATCCGCGGCATGAAAGGCCACATGGCCGATTATGCCGGGCTGCAGTTCAAGGACGGCGATCAGCTCAAGCTCGCCTTCCACGCCAACACCACCGACAAGGTCGTCATCGTCACCACTGGCGGCAAGGCCTATACGCTTGGCGCCGACAAGCTGCCCGGCGGTCGCGGCCATGGCGAACCGCTCAGGATCATTGTCGATATGGACAATGATCAGGCGGTGCTGACCGCTTTCGTTCATGACCCGGCGCGCAAGCTGCTGATTGCCTCGACCGTCGGCAATGGTTTCATCGTGGCGGAAAGCGACATGGTGGCCAACACCCGCAAGGGCAAGCAGATCATGAATGTCAGTCTTCCGGTCGAAGCCCGGCTGTGCGTTCCTGTGACCGGCGATCATGTCGCCATCATCGGCGAAAATCGCAAGATGCTGATCTTCCCTTTGACGCAACTGCCGGAAATGAGCCGCGGCAAGGGCGTCCGGCTGCAGCGCTACAAGGATGGTGGTGCCGCCGACATCCGCTGCTTTGCGATGGAGGAGGGGCTGACCTGGGAAGACAGCGCCGGCCGCATGCACAATCGCAAGAAGGACGAGTTGACCGAATGGATCGCCGACCGGGCCCAGGCCGGCCGCCTGGTGCCAAAGGGCTTCCCGAGGTCCGGCAAGTTCAGCTGATCAGGCAAGGCGGATCGCTTCCCGCCTCATACACCGATCCGTCCAAACCCCGGCAGCTTGATGCCCGGTTTTGCGATGTCGAAACCGAACACCAGTCCGCCGAGCCGCAGTTCGACGCCGTAGAGAGTTCCGACCGCAAGTCCGGCATAGCCGCCGAGCGAGAGTTCGAGATTGTGCCAGTCAGGTGACAGCGTGACGAAATCGCCAAAGGGGCGGAAATCGCGGCCCACCGCCTCGGGCGGCAGTGTTATGCCCAGTTCGGGTACATTTCTGAGCACATGGGAGACGAAGGAATTGGAATTCGGGCCCGGCCATATGGTGTAATCACCACGCTCGGCAAACGGGTAGGCCTTCACCGCTGCCTCGATCTTCGGGATCAGACGCGTCGCATCTTCGCCGTGAAGCTCAATCAGGATTTCAGGAACGTTGGAATACCAGCGGCCATCGGCAGGATAGGCATTGGTGCGGATCGGGCTGCCCCAGCCGACTTTGTCGTAGCGGGTGTAGCGCTCGTTTTCAGCCTTGGTGACTATCCAGCTGTGCACCGCAAGCGCGCCCTTCAGTCCACCGGTTCTGGCGGCCATCACATAGAGCGCGGCTGGCTTATCGATATCTGCATCAGGAAACAAGCCCGCTGACGACCAGTCGGCGCTGCGCCAGGAGCCGGGTTGCGAACCGGCTGCGCGCACGCCAAGCGATGCCAGTGCCGGGACGACAAAGCACAACACCACAAACAGGATGAGTTTCTTCATGCGGGAAAGTGTGCCTCCGGTGTTTTCGGACCGGCATGTTCAAGCATGGCCTTGCGACGTTTCTGCGGCAAAGAGGAGAACCCGCGCCGCAAGAAGGTGTTTTACACCGGATGCCGCGGCATCAGGCTCCGCGCCCTGCGCCGGTGGTGCAGCAATTGCCACACGGAATGCGTCACCAGTGCGGTCACGATGATGGCACCGCCAATCAGGCCGGTGGGTGTTGGCGCTTCGGCGAAGATCATCCAGATCCAGATCGGGGTGAGAATGGTCTCGAGCAGATAGAACATCGCCACTTCGGGGCCGGAGATGAACTGCGGACCGGTGGCCAGGCACCAGAACGCGATCGGGATGATGATCAAGCCGTTGAGCACCAGCCAGACCGGTTCGTCGACAACCAGCCCGGCCGGACCGCCCACCATGGTCAACCCGATCATCGCCGGCACCACGGCTGCAAACAGCGGCGCGAACCCCATGTCGGTGCGCGCCTTCCGGCTGGCGGTGATGGCGCCGGCAAGAATGAAGCTGGAGGCAAGCGCCAGCAGATCGCCGGTAATGTTTCCCGCCTTCAGGCCGTCAAAGACAATCAGCAGGACGCCGACGATCATGACAAGCATGGCGAGGAAGGTCTGGGGCTTCGGTCGTTCGCCAATCAGCCACCATGCCAGCAGCGCCGAAAACATCGGGTTGAACGCCAGGATGAACACCAGATTGGCGGTGGTGGTGTTGAACACCGCCAGCATGAAGGTGATTGATGCAAACCCGTACAGTGACACCACCAAAATCCCGGCCTTGCCCGGAATGATCGGCACATGTTTTTTGAACACAAGCCGGAGCACACTCCAGGCAACCACCGCTGCGAAAAAGGTCAGCAAGCTGCGGACTGCCAGTGCCGACCACGCATCGCTTTGTGAAAGGCGAAGCAGTGGAATGTCTATGGTCAGCATCAAGCCGCCAAAGGCGGTGATCAGAAGGCCCTTGCGATGGCTGGCCGCAGCGGTGAGGGGATCTTGCATGACGGGGCTGGCCTTGGTGGTTTGCAATTTGGAGTGTTGCCTGATGTCCGGTGGAGCAGGGATTGCCCGCTGCCGTCAAGCTCCAAGTCATCGGGTGATGTTTGCCTGCGTGTCAGTGTGAGCGAAGGGCGCCCGGCTATGGTGCGTAGCGCTGCCAGCCCTGGGCCATCAGGTGTTCCTGGGGCTGAAACCGGGTCTTGTATTCCATCTTGCGCGATCCGTTGACCCAATAGCCAAGATAGACATGAGGCAGCCCCAGCGCCTGCGTGCGGGCAATATGATCGAGGATCATGTAGGTACCCAGTGAGCGCGCTGTTTCTTCGGGCTTGTAGAACGAATAGACCATCGACAGCCCGTCGCCCATATAGTCGGTCAAGGCCACGCCGATCAGTTCTCCGGCCGGAACTTCCAGCAGCCCATCGCCCTCGGTCTTGATGCGATATTCGATGATTTTGGTATCGACATGCGAATCTTCCACCATCATGGCGTAGTCGCCAATGCTCATGTCGGCCATGCCGCCGTGCTGGTGACGGTCGTCGAGATAGCGGCGGAAAAGCTTGTATTGCTCGCTTGATGGTTCGGCATGATACTCGGTGGCGACCAGATCGGCATTGGCGGCTAGGTTGCGGCGCATCGACCGGGTCGGCTGGAATTCGGAGGCCAGAATACGCACCGAGACGCAGGCGCGGCAAGCTTCGCAGGCCGGGCGATAGGCGATGTTCTGCGAGCGCCGGAACCCGCCCTGGGTCAAAAGATCATTGAGCGCCGGCGCTTTGGCTCCAACCAGATGCGTAAACACCTTCCTCTCGCTCTCGCCTTCCAGGTAGGGACAGGGCGAGGGTGCAGTGAGAAAGAACTGCGGTGAGTTGACGTTCTGGTTCATCATGCCTTGGTGTCGAAACGGTTCAAAGTCCGTAATACCATGGAGCAAGTAACGAAAAGGTCAACCAGATGATGATCACAAGCGGGGTGCCGGCGCGCAAAAAATCGCTGAACCGGTAGTGGCCGGGACCCATCACCAGCAAATTCGTCTGGTAGCCGATCGGTGTGGCGAAGGATGCATTGGACGCGAAAATGACTGCAGCGATAAACGGTTCGGGCGACACGCCCATGCCCTTGGCGATTCCAAGCGCGATCGGCGTGAACAGCACTGCGGTGGCATTGTTGGACAGCACGTTGGTCAGAGCCGCCATCACCAGGAACAGGCCGGACAGAATCACGCCGGGCGGGGCGCCATCCAGCAACGCCAGCGAGCTTGACGCGATCAGCGCCGCGCCGCCGGTTGCTTCAAGTGCTGTGGCCATCGCCACCGATGACCCGACCAGCAGAAAGATTTGCCGGTCGAAGGCGCGCGCCGCCTGCAGGAACGACAGACAGCCGGTGAGCAGCATCAGCACCGCGCCGCAGATTGCCGCCACCACAATCGGAACCAGGGAAAACGCCGAAACCAGCACGATGGCCGCGAATATCGACACTGCAATGCGGGCCTTGCGCGATTGCGGCACGGCCTGGGCCGAATGCTCAAGCAGCAGCAGATCGTGATTGCCCCTGAGCAACTGGATTGCCTCCACTGGTCCGCCGATCAACAACGTGTCACCCGGTTCCATCCGGATGTCGGAGAGCGCCGAGCGTGCCATGCGGCTCTTGCGCTGAACGCCCAGCACCGAAATGCCGAAACGAGGCCTCAGTCCGGACAACTGGATGGTGCGTCCGGCATAGCGCGATCCCGGTGCAATGACCGCTTCGGCCAGATGGTAATCCGGTCCTGGTGGCGTATCCTGCGATACCTCGTCGGATGGTCCGTCATCGGCTTCTAGTCCGGCGCGGCCTCGTGACAGCACCTTGGAAAAAGCCTTGCGGGTCCCGGTCACCACCAGCGTATCGCCGAACGACAGGGTCATGTCCTCGAATGGCGGCAACACCGGGACGTCGCGGCGCTGCAACATCCGCAAGGTCAGATCGCCAAGGCCCGGAAACATGCCGGCCTTGGCCGATATCCCGACAAAGGGGTGGTCGCGCGACAACGTGATCTCGCCAATGAACTGCGCACCGGATTTGGCGCCCACCGAGAGCTCCGCATCGCGTTCGGGCAGCAATCGCGGCAGCACGCCCAGCACATAGGCGCCGCCGACCAGCGCCAGAATCACGCCCATGCCGGTGATGTCGAAAAAACCGATCTCATAGCCATAATCGCGCACCACGCCGGCCACCAGCAAATTGGTCGACGAGCCGATCAGCGTGGTCATGCCGCCCAGAATGGTGATGAAGGACAAAGGAATGAACACCCGGCTTGGCGAGATCGAGCGCTGCGCCGCAATCACCACCAGGATCGGGATGAAGATCACCACCACCGGTGTGTTGTTCAGGAATGCGGAGATCACCGCAGCACCGACCAGAATGAACAGGATCGGCCGGAATGTGCTTGAACCGCCCATGCGACCGAGTTTGCGCGCAGGCACCTCCATGGCGTCGGTGGCAAACAGGCCCTGACCGACAATCAGCAGCGCGATGACAGTGGCCAGCGCAGGATTGGAAAATCCCGCCAGCAGTCGCTCGGGCTGCAGCACGGCGCCATCGATGCCGGAATAGGGCACGATGCCGAAGAGGATCAGGACCGCGGCCAGCGACACCAGCGACACCACCTCCATGGCCCAGCGTTCCGATGCATAGGCGATAATGGTTGCCGCGATGATGACAAAGGTCGCAATGAGATGAAAATCGGGCATGAATGCGTGGTGACCTGTTGCTGCGGACTTGCAGCCACTTTACCGCGATGCCGGTTCCCCCGCATAGGGCAAAAATTTCCGGCTCAACTGATGCGGCGAAACGCCCGGTGCAGGGGAGGATGGCATCGGGGAACGGATTTGCGATAGCTGGGGAGGGGATGCGAGGCGCGGGCGGAGAGGTAGAGCAGCCGATCTTATCGGATGCTGGCTCACCCCGCCGTCGCCACAGCTGAAGTCAGTCGGCTCGCGGACGAGATGACGACGAAAGGCGGTATTAGGGCCCGAAGGTTCGGGCGGTGGCGAAAATTAGCCTCGCACCACTACGGTCCCGAGCAACCAGTCGTGCACCGTCTGCTTGCGATCGAGCACCAGGGTGGCAAGCAGGATCAGCGGGGTCAGAACGGCGTTGAGCGCCCAGAACAAGATGCTGTGGACGACTGCCAGCATGAAATCGACCGGGCGGCCATCAAGCCTGACGACGCGAATGCCCATCATTCGCATGCCGGGTGTGGCCTGATTCGGTCCACCCATCGTCATGCCGACATAGGGAATGACCACCAGCAGGAACAGGATCGGGTAGAGAAAGAACCCCAGACCCAGCGTGAAAACGCCGATGAAGAACACCAGCACTGCCATCGGTACGCACAGCGCCAGCACGATGGCGTAATCAATGAAGAAAGCCATGATGCGTTTGGTGCGCACACCATCATACAGCGCAATGTCGTCATAGCGGCCTGTTGCCTGCTCTGGGGCGCTGTCTGGGAACGGTTGGCTCACGGGTCTCTCCTGTCGTCGGATGCGGGCAAATGCCGCGCGTTCAACCAGATGTAGGAAGTCAGACGCCGCAGTTAAAGGGTTTGCTGCCGGTTTGGCCGCATGCCGACGCTCATGATACAATTTCAGTGGCGCTTTAGGCAGGCATCTCCCCACACCGTCATGCCGGACACCGATCCGGTATCTAGCAGGCGAGCGTCTGCGAGCCTGTAGACTCTTTATGGCTCACGTCTGTTGAATCGCCTAATGGAGTCTCTCACCACGCCGACGCGTGGTGGCTGGTTCCCGGCTCGGAGGCCGGGATGACGCAAGCCTGAGAGGTTATGCCTTTTCGCTGACAGCAGGTGGTATCACCGGACGCTGCAATCCTGTCGGTTCACCCGCCACCATTGGCAATCAACCGGGCTGCTTCGGGGGCGAAATAGGTCAGAATTCCATCACAGCCGGCGCGTTTGAAAGCCAGCAGCTTTTCCATCATGATCCGCTCGCCATCGATATAGCCCGCCGCATCGCCGGCCTTGATCATCGAATATTCGCCCGACACCTGATAGGCGAAGGTCGGCAGGCCATAGGTGTCCTTCAGCGCGCGGCAGATATCGAGATAGGGCAGGCCGGGCTTGACCATCAGCATGTCAGCGCCTTCCTCGACATCGAGACCGGCGTCGCGGATCGCTTCCATGGCGTTGGACGGATCGAGATAATAGGTGCGCTTGTCGCCCTTCAAAAGTCCGGAGGTGCCGATTGCCTCGCGGTAGGGGCCGTAACAGGCCGAGGCAAATTTGGTTGCATAGGACATGATCGCCACATTGTGGTGGCCGCCGGCATCCAGCGCCCGGCGGATGGCGCCGATGCGGCCGTCCATCATGTCGGACGGTGAAATGATGTCGGCGCCGGCGTCGGCCTGATGCACAGCCGCCGCAGCGATTGCGCGCACGGTCTCGTCATTGACAATTTCGCCATCGCGCAAAATCCCGTCATGGCCGTGGCTGGTGAATGGGTCGAGCGCCACATCGGTAATGATGCCGATGTTTGGCACCGCCTTCTTGATGGCGCGCGTTGCCTGATTGATCAGGTTGTCGGGATCTAGCGCGTGCGAGCCGGTGACGTCGCGTTTTTCCATTTCCACATTGGGGAAAGTGGCAAGTGCCGGAATGCCGAGATCGGCGGCCATCTTTGCCGCTTCCACAGCCTTGTCGACGCTCATCCGGTTGACGCCGGGCATGGCGGCGATGGGTTCGCTTACATTTGTGCCGGGAATGATGAAGATCGGCCAGATCAGATCGTCGACCGTCAGCCGCGTCTCGCGCACCATCCGCCGTGACCAGTCGGCAACCCGGGTGCGGCGCATCCGGCGGTGACCGGTGATCTCATCGACATCGCTTGCTGCGGCTGCCGCCAGTCCGGCTGCCGTGTTTTTGGTGTTGTCGCTCATGTCATTGCGTCCTTCTTGTCCCGGCTGCGCGGTGGCCCGCGCTCATCTGGTTTGTGCTTAGACCGCAACCGGGGCAGGGCGGTCAAGAAGCAGAGCAGATTGCCATGGCTTTGATCACTTGCCGCGCCTGGGTCACTGGCTCAGGCTTGCGCCGCGAACGTCGGAATGAGTATGACTGCACTTCAATGACGCGTATGCGCGACGCATGCACCTCAACAGGAGAAGCCGTTTATGGCGATACTGCAGATTGGCACCGCGCCGGAATTGGGCACAGGCGCTCTTGAAGCCAGTTTCCGGCTGTTCATGCGTCTTGTGGCGGTGAGCTGTATCATCGCGGGATTGCAATACTGGGGTCGGCTGATTGGCTATTCGGATGGCGGCATGTCCCGTTTTGATTTGATCCCATCCTATTGGCAACTGGCATCCGCCTCGCTGGCGGTACTACTTCCTGTGGCAGCTGTTGGCCTTTGGATGCATGTGCCCTGGGGTCCGGTGATCTGGGTGGCAGCAGCAGGTTCTGAAGTGGCTATGCACAAGGGGTTGCCGTTGTGGTTCGGCGAGCGCCCGCTGCTGATGATCGCCCACGCGATGGTGGCGTCTGTCTATATAGGATTTCGTGTCGCGCTGTTCGTGAAGCGTCGCCAGGATGCAAAGCAGGTAAGAACTGATTCACTCTAATCTGCGGTCGCCCAAAGGTAACCTGCTGTTAAGCCTACAGTTTAAGTAGAATTTTATGGGTATTCGATAGGGTCTGTCTCAAGGCGGGACTAATAACCGCCACAACAAACAGTGAGGCAGTCCTTATGTCATATACCAATTCCGCGCTCGCCGCAGCGCCCAAGCCAGATGCAGCAAATGACGAGTCGGAAGGTCTGCGCGACCTTTACATGGAATCGCTCCAGCTGGTCGAGCGGCTTCATCGCCGGCTGCTGGACGTCATCAAGGATGAGTTCGACCGCGCCAACCGCACCGATATCAACGCAATCCAGGCCCTGTTGCTGTTCAATATTGGCAATTCGGAACTGACCGCCGGCGAATTGAGAAGCCGTGGCTATTATCTGGGTTCGAACGTGTCCTACAACCTCAAGAAACTGGTTGATCTGGGCTATATCAATCATCAGCGCTCACGGGTCGACCGCCGCGCAGTGCGGATCAGCCTGACCGAGCACGGCATCGAAATCGCCGAGATCGTTGCAAGTCTTTATGACCGCCACATCAACTCGATCGCCAAGGTTGGCGGCATTGGTGCCAGCGAGTTCGAGGAACTTAACAGGCTGATGCAGCGGCTTGACCGGTTCTGGAACGACCAGATTCTCTATCGCCTTTGATCCGGTCGCGATTATTATAGAAAAATGCGGCGGACTCGGTTCCGCCGCTTTTTTGTCCAGGGTTCAAACGAATTCGGATGTCATCGGCTCGATCGTGTCCAAAGCGCTGGGTAGCTCCGATACCGATGCAGGATTTGCCGAGCGGATCTCGATCCGGGTCGTCTTGTTTGGGTTAAAGCTTTGATTTCATGTGGATTATCCGGTTGAAGCTCGCGGTCCCTTGTCTCCTGACAAAGACTGCATGCTGCGGCACACCATGAATTAGCCATATTGCCGTGACAGCTGTTACAATGGCCATCACTCAGGCAGCAAGGAAACGGCCCATGAGGTCGCGGTCTTGTCTCGCGCTCACGCAAATGTGTCGCGACAGGCTTGAGGGATAGCTTTTGGTTCCAAATTTTTAGTATTAGCATGGTACTCGAATTCGCAACTCTAAACGTCAGCTTCGAATGCATGGTGGATTACACATGACAAAAACCGGACTAGACAAGGTTTCCCGGCGCCGCTTTATCGGCCGCACGGCAGCCATGGCCGCTGCAGCACTTGCCGCAGGCCCGGCTTTCGCCCAGTCGACAATCCAGGACATCATCAGTTCACCCCGGCGTGGCTCATGGGACGATCAGTTCGACGCCAAGAGCTCCCGTTCGGTGGCCGAGACGGCGACACGGCATCCCATCGCCAGCGCCGACACCATCGCTTTTGTCGAACGCGCGATTTTTGATTATCAGGATTCGCTCGCACGCGGCGGCTGGCCAAGGGTGCCGGCAACCAAGAAATTGCGCATGGGCGTGTCCGATCCTGACGTGCGCATTCTGCGCGAGCGTCTGATCGCCTCCGGCGATATGGACCGCAGCGCGGGTCTTTCCAACGAATTCGATTCCTATGTCGATGGAGCCGTCAAGAAATTCCAGGCGCGCCACGGCCTTCCCCCGGATGGTGTTCTGGGCAGCTACACCTATCAGGCGCTCAATGTTTCTACCGACGTTCGGTTGGGGCAGCTTGAGACCAATCTCGTGCGGCTGCGCTCGATGTCGGGCTTTCTGGGCGACCGTTATGTGATGGTCAATATTCCCGCGGCGCAGATCGAGGCAGTCGAAAACGGCAGCGTTGTGCTGCGGCACACCGCGATCGTTGGCAAGATTGACCGTCAGACACCGATCCTGAATTCCAAGATCCACGAGATCATTCTCAATCCCTACTGGACCTCGCCGCGCTCGATCATCGAAAAAGACATCGTGCCGTTGATGCGCAAGGATCCGACCTATCTGACGCGGAACAACATTCGTCTGTTTGATGGCCAGGGCAATGAAGTCCAGCCCGAATTGGTTGACTGGAATGCCGAAAAGGCTCCGAACCTGATGTTCCGTCAGGATCCGGGCAAGGGCAACGCCATGTCCTCGACCAAGATCAATTTCCACAATCCGCATGCCGTCTACATGCATGACACCCCACAGCAGGGCGTGTTCAACAAGTTGTTGCGGTTTGAATCATCCGGCTGTGTGCGTGTTCAGAACGTGCGCGACCTCAACACCTGGCTTCTCCGGGACACGCCCGGCTGGGACCGGCAGACCATGGAGGCGACCATCGCCTCGCGTGAGAACACGGAAATCCTGCTGACAACCCCGGTGCCGGTGTATTTCACCTATTTCACCGCCTGGGCCTCGCAAGATGGCGTTGTCCAGTTCCGCGATGATGTCTATCAGCGCGACGGTGTGGAAGAACTGGCGCTGCGCTGAGCTCTGCCCAACCGGGATCACAACCTTAGAAAGCCGCCCTGACACGGGCGGCTTTTCTTGTATGGAGGGTGTGTTTGATGCTCACAATGACGCATTTGAGCCTGCGGATATTGCCCTTGTGATGCGACAGGGTTAAACAGCCGCTTCCGGCTCGACACGGTTCGTGCCGGAGTCGAACCGATTTCCGGAGCGCCGCCGAAACCAGGCAGTCGTTCTGCCAGACCCGAGCCACACAAGGAACCTGGAACATGTCCAACGCGACTTCTGCCGCCAGCCTGGCGGACGCCTTTTTCAACAAGCCATTGGCCGAAGCCGATCCGGAAGTGTTTGGCTCGATCCAGAGTGAATTGGGTCGCCAGCGGCATGAAATCGAGCTGATCGCATCAGAAAACATTGTGTCGCGCGCTGTGCTTGAAGCCCAAGGCTCGATCATGACCAACAAATATGCCGAAGGCTATCCGGGCAAGCGGTATTATGGCGGCTGCGAATTCGTCGATATTGCCGAAACCCTTGCCATCGAACGGGCAAAGAAGCTGTTCGACTGCCAGTTTGCCAATGTGCAGCCCAATTCCGGCTCGCAGATGAACCAGGCGGTGTTCCTGGCGCTTCTGCAGCCCGGCGACACCTTCATGGGCCTCGATCTCAATTCTGGCGGACACCTGACCCACGGCTCGCCCGTCAATATGTCGGGCAAGTGGTTCAAGGTAATTTCCTATGGCGTGCGCGAGGATGACAATCTCCTCGACATGGACGCGATCGCGGCAACAGCAGAACGCGAACGTCCCAAGCTGATCATTGCCGGCGGCACCGCCTATTCGCGCATCTGGGACTGGAAGCGGTTCCGCGAGATTGCTGATTCCATTGGCGCCTATCTGATGGTCGACATGGCCCATATTGCTGGTCTGGTCGCCGGTGGTCAGCATCCTTCGCCAATTCCGCATGCCCATGTGGTCACCACCACAACCCACAAATCACTGCGCGGCCCGCGCGGCGGCATGATTTTGACCAATGACGAAGTCATTGCAAAGAAGGTCAATTCGGCGGTGTTTCCGGGCCTGCAGGGCGGTCCTTTGATGCATGTCATCGCCGCCAAGGCCGTGGCCTTTGCGGAAGCGCTGACGCCGGCTTTCAAGACCTATGCCGAAAACGTCGTCGCCAATTCCCGCACACTTGCGGCGTCGCTGAAGGACAACGGTCTCGATATCGTCTCCGGCGGTACTGACAATCACCTCATGCTGGTTGACCTGCGGCCGAAAAATGCCACCGGCAAGCGCGCTGAAGCGGCACTTGGCCGCGCCAATATCACCTGCAACAAGAACGGCATCCCATTTGACCCGGAAAAGCCCTTTGTCACATCCGGCGTCCGGCTCGGCAGTCCTGCGGGCACCACCCGCGGTTTCGGCGAGGCTGAGTTCCGCGAAATCGGCAATCTCATCTCCGAGGTGCTCGATGGTCTGAAAATGGCCAATTCCGAGGACGGAAATGCTGCAGTGGAGGCTGCAGTGAAGAAGAAGGTAATGGCGCTCACCGACGGTTTCCCTCTCTACCCCTATCTCGGGTAACGGCGGATGCGGTGTCCCTATTGCTGTTCTGAAGACAGCCAGGTGAAGGATTCGCGGCCCGCCGAAGACGGCGCCGCGATCCGCCGGCGTCGGGTGTGCCCCGATTGCGGCGGCCGCTTCACCACATTCGAGCGGGTGCAGTTGCGCGATTTGCAGGTGCTGAAGAAAACCGGACGCAAGGTGCCGTTTGATCGGGACAAGCTGGCGAAATCATTCCAGATCGCGCTGCGCAAGCGGCCGGTCGATCCCGAGCGGATCGACCGTGCGGTGTCGGGCATTGTCCGCCGCCTGGAAAGCTCCGGCGAAACCGAGATCGCCACCGATGCTATTGGTCTCTTGGTGCTCGAAGCGCTCAAGGCGCTCGATGATGTCGGCTTCGTCCGCTATGCATCGGTCTACCGGGACTTCACCGGGCCCGAGGATTTCGAGCGGACAATCTCCGAACTGACCGCGCGGATTGCCGGCGATAGCTCTGTCGGGGATATCTAGGCCCATGTCCGCCGAGGCGCTTGACCGACGCTTGATGGCGGCGGCAATCCGTCTGGCGCGCGAGCACGAAGGCCGCACCGGCTCCAATCCATCCGTGGCTACGCTGATCGTCCGCGAGATTGACGGTTCGCCGGTAATTGTCGGCCGTGGCGTCACCGCGATAGGCGGGCGTCCCCATGCCGAGCCGCAAGCGCTGGCAGAAGCAGGTGAGCTGGCGCGTGGCGCAACCGCCTATGTCACGCTTGAACCCTGCGCCCATCATGGCCGGACGCCACCGTGCGCTGAGGCTTTGGTCTCGGCAGGCATTGCCCGTGTGGTGGCCGCCGCCACCGATCCGGATGAACGAGTCTCGGGGCGGGGCTACGCGATCTTGCGTGCCGCCGGTATCGAGGTGGAGGAGGGGGTGCTGGCCGCCGAAGCCGAGCGTGGACTCGCCGGTTACCTGACTCGACGCATGAAGAACCGGGCGCATGTGACTCTGAAGCTTGCAGTTTCCGCCAATGGCAAGATCGGTCGCCGCGATGGCAAGCAGGTCGCTATCACCGGGGAAATCTCCCGCCGGCAGGTGCATGCCCTGCGGGCGCTGTCGGATGTGATTCTGATCGGTGTCGGAACCGCCATCAATGACGACCCTGATCTGACCTGCCGGCTTCCTGGCCTCGAAGACCGGTCTCCGATCCGGCTGGTGCTCGACACGCATCTCAGACTGCCGCTGACGTCGCGATTGGCGCACACCGCGCGCGACGTGCCGCTGTGGATCGCCACCGCGGCCCAACAGGACGATCCGCGGCGCGCAGAGCTTGCGGCCTGCGGCGCGGAGTTCATCGCCTCCGATGCACATCAGGACCGGCTGGCGCTGCCCGAATTGCTGGAAGATCTGGCGGCACGCGGTCTTTCCACTGTCTTCGTTGAAGGCGGTGCCGCGGTGGCGCAATCGTTTCTCGCCGAGGGGCTGGTTGATCGTCTCGTGCTGCTGACCGGCGAAGCGACAATTGACGGCGATGCAGTGGATGCACCGATCACACGCCAGACCATCCCATCAGCTTTCCGTCTGGTCTCATCCGCGACCTTTGGCACCGACCGGATGGACGAATACGAAAGGGTTTGAAACCATGTTTACCGGCATCATCACCGATATCGGCCGTGTGGCCGTTGTGGCGGCGCGCGATCAAGGCGTCAGCCTTCGCATCGAAACTGCCTGGGATCCGGCTGGCATCGACATCGGCGCATCCATTGCCTGTTCCGGCGTCTGCCTGACCGTCACGGCTTTGCCGCAGCACGGTGACAATTCACGCTGGTTCGAGGTTGAGGCCTGGGAAGAGGCGCTGCGGCTGACCACCATCGCTAACTGGACGCAGGGTCAACGCATCAATCTCGAGCGCTCGCTGAAAATTGGCGATGAGCTCGGCGGCCACATGGTCTCGGGTCACGTCGATGGACAGGCGGAGATCATCGCCATCAAGGACGAGGGCGAGGCCCGCCGCTTTACCCTGCGCGCACCAGTCGAGCTGTCCAAATTCATCGCGCCAAAGGGATCGGTGGCGCTGGATGGAACATCCCTGACCGTCAATGCGGTCAATAGTAGCGACTTCGATGTGCTTCTGATCAGGCATTCGCTGTCCGTCACCACCTGGGGCGAGCGGGCGGAGGGCGATCACGTCAATCTCGAGGTTGACCAGATGGCCCGCTATGCGGCGCGTCTTGCCGAGAGTGCCGCACAGGCCTGACGGCTAGGGTCACTCACCGCCCTGGAACCGGGTTGCCCATGCGGAACCGGGCAAGCAGGTGCAGCCCGAAGACGGCGAAGACGTGCATCAGCCATAGCGGACTGTTGCGCGCCAGAAAGAACGTCTCGAGGAATGACAGCAGACTGGCAAAGACAATGACCATGAAAAACATGTCGGCCAGCCTGGCATTGCCGGGAATACGCCGCGCCTTCGCATAATTGAAAATCGGGCCGACAAACAGAAACCAGATCACCACCGAGCCGCCAATCAGACCGAGATTGAGCAGGATGTCGACATAGTTGTTATGTCCGTGGACGATGAAGCGGTAGTCCCACGCGGATTCGAACGGCTTATCGAGCAGGAAGACAGTGTCGGTACCCCAGAAATTGTAAAGCCCAAATCCCAGCCATGGATGCTCGGGAATCTTTGACAGGCCGAATTCCCACAATGTGGTGCGGCCCGTATAGGTTTCGTCCTTCAACAGGTCTGCGACCATGTTGGAGACTTCCGGGCTGTAGAGCGAGCCGAGAGTAAGCACACCAACCATGGTGAGCACGACAAGGTGGACGAGGATTGCTGCGGAACTGCGCCCGAAGAGACTTGCCATGAATACGATCAGGATCGACAGCGGAAAGAAGCCACTGGTGGTCTTGGATCCGGTCTTCAGCACAAACAATGCACCGGCTGCAAAGATGATCAATCCGACAAAACGGTGGCCGGTGCGCATCAGATAGACACCGAAAATCGCGATGATGCACATCACCGGGCCAGCAACATTCTTGTGACTGAAGTGGCCGCGCCACAAGCCGGCATGTTGTGGTTCATAGGCGTCGAAGCCGTGCATTGCCAGATTCGGGACGAGAACAAGCCCGCCATAGGACATCGCCAGCGCTGCAGCCGCGCCTATCATCAGCGCTATCTGGAAATCTTTCTCGCCGCGCGGCAGAACGACGGTCGAAAAAGCAATGAACATGCCGATCACGGTGAAAACCACGGCGCGCAACGTTGAATCGGGATTTGGAGAGGTCGCGACATTGTACCCGAGCACCAGGGCCAGCAGCAGCATGCTCGGTGTCAGCAGGCTGGCGAGAACCTTGCGGCTGGTCAGGCCCATCATCGCCAGCGCAAACACCAGACCGGCAGCAACAAAGCCGACCTGATTGAGCAGGCTGCCCTCATTGGCGCCGGTCTCGTTGACTATGCTGGCGCCAGCAAATGGGCGTAACGAAATCAGCATCAGCGCCAGGCCGAGTGCCGATAAAATGACGGCGGTCATGCGGACCACACGGAACGGCATTGCACCGGGACGAGCCAGGTGCCGTCCGCTTTGCAGTTGGGGCAAAACCGGTCGGGCCGGCTGTCCGGGAATACCGAAAGATGGATGGCGCATGCCATTGCCTGGGCAAGAGGTGTCAGGCTGCAAGCATCCGCATTTATGGTTAATCAACGGTAAATTTTTCGCCGCTCAGACCAATTGGCATAAGTAGGGAAACATGACGCTGGCTCATCGTCGGCGCATCAATCAATATTCTCAGTCGATGCCTGCCCGCCATCCGGGTCGCCAAGCAGCAGCAGTGCTTCAGACCCCTTGGCGCAAAGCGCGTAGATCCCGGTATCCACCCGTTCGAACCAGCCATAATGATTGGCCGCCATCAGCGTTCGCGCCCTTTCCACGCCGGAGGCTTTCGCCACCTGTGCTGCCTTGGTGGGGCCGAGTTCGGACAAGGTTCGGGCGCAGCGCAAAGCGTCCTGACGATAGGCAGTCATCAGACCTTGACGCGTCGCGCCGCCTGCATTGGGGTCGCCGGTCCGTTTTGCGAATTCACGCAGAAGCCGGGCCTTCTTGATCTTGGATTTTCGTGGCTTGTAGGGAGAGGGGTCGGCGTGAACTTCAACCAGCGCGTCCTTCAGGCGTACGGTCATCAAGCCCAGGCCAAGCCTGCGGCACAGTGAGGTGTTGGCAGCCAGCGCTTTGTGGAACGCCCGTCCGGTGCCACGCGGCACGGCGATATAAACCACGTCAGTTATGGCCTGCCGCTCGATGCCTTGATGAAACAGCGACAGCGAAAAGCCGGTCTTCAGTTCGACGACAACCGGATCCTCATCATCGCGGATGGCGACAATGTCAGCCGCGCCGATTTCGCCCTTGACCGCATAGCCCTGGCTTTCGAGCAGGGCTTTGACCGGTGGATAGAGGTCGGTTTCCTTGGGTTTTGGTGTGCGCATGATTGCCTGCATAGCGGAGTCGCGCTGCAGCGCAAAGATCATGTGTGTCGGCCTCGCCGTACCGATTGTGCTGGTTGCCAGCGTCGTCAGTCGCCAGAGCAAGTTTCATCCTACACAAGGACAAAAGGCCGCTAAGCCGCCGCAGACGTCCTTTTCCGCTTGCCAAGCGGCGGACAAAGTGTTTTGACCGCGCTCTGATCCGACCTGTTTATCCGGTTCCGTTCCGGAACCCCGTGACGCGTGGAAAAACCGCACGCAAGAAGGAACTCCGTCATGGCCAAGTCCAAGACACCGCATCTGTTGATTGTTGAAGCGCGGTTTTATGATGATATGTCCGATGCGCTTCTGGATGGCGCTACATCCGCACTCGACTCGGCAGGCGCTATTTATGAAGTTGTCACAGTGCCTGGTGCGCTGGAAATTCCGGCAGCCATCGCCATGGCGCTGGATGCCATGGATGAAGGTGGGGTTGAATTTGACGGTTTTGTCGCGCTCGGCGTCGTCATTCGCGGCGAAACCTATCATTTCGAAATTGTCGCAAACGAGTCCGCCCGCGGTCTGGTGACGTTGTCGGTGTCCGAATCGCTGGCCATCGGAAATGGCATCATGACCACAGAAAATGCCGATCAGGCCTGGGAGCGGGTCAAGAAGGACCGGCTCGACAAGGGCGGCTTTGCCGCACGTGCGGCGCTGTCGATGATCGCGCTGAAAAGCCAGCTGGCAGGGTGACCATGACAACTGATCACCCCCCATCTTCGACGCCCTCGTCCGAAATCAAGTCAGCCAACCAGCGTGGCGCTGCACGGCTGGCTGCAGTTCAGGCGCTGTACCAGATGGATATCGGCGGCGGCGGCGTTCTGGAAATCGTGGCCGAATATGAAGCCCATCGCCTCGGCAACGAGATTGACGGCGAGCAATACCGGCCTGCGGATGCGGCCTGGTTTCGCGCCGTTGTTTCGGGTGTTGTCGAAAATCAGCGTGAGCTAGATCCGGAAATCCGTGCCAGCCTGAACGAAGACTGGCCGCTGTCACGGCTCGACGCCACTTTGCGCGCGATCCTGCGAGCAGGGGCCTGGGAACTGACCACCAAGAGGGACGTGCCGGTTGCAGTCATCGTCAACGAATATGTCGATGTGGCGCGGGCATTTTTTGAAGGTGACGAGACCAAAATCGTCAATGCTGTGCTTGACCGTCTGGCACGCAAGTATCGCGGTGATCAAAAAACCGGCAAGGACTGACCTCAATGGCTTTTCTCGATAAGGTCGGATTGGCCGGCGCGACCGATGCCGAGAACCTGGCGCGCCGCAATGCGCTGCTGCTGTCAGCATCTCAGGCTTTTGGTGGTGCTGCGGCGCCGATCGCCATTTCCATGGGCGGTCTTGCCGGATTTTATCTTCTTGGCGCCGACAAGTCGCTGGCAACCGCACCAGTCACCGGTTTCAACCTTGGTGTTGCCGTCGGAGCTCTGCCTGCCGCCTGGCTGATGCGCCAGATCGGTCGGCGATATGGTTTCCTGTCGGGCATGGCCATGACCGCGCTTGGCGGCATCCTTTCGGCGATCGCCCTGTTTCGTCATGAATTCTGGTTCTTCGCTTTCGGAATGGCCTTCATCGGGTTGGGCGGTGCATTTGTTCAGCAGTACCGATTCGCCGCAGCCGACGGTTCGCCGTCCAATTTCAAGGCGCAGGCCATATCCTGGGTGCTTGCCGGCGGCGTCTTTGCTGCAATTATCGGTCCGCAAACAGTCATCTACACGCGGGAGCTGTTTGCGCCGGTCATGTTCGCAGGCTCGTTCATGGCGCTGGTGCCGCTGGCACTCATCACCATGTCGATCATTTGGTTCCTGCGCATTCCCAATGACACCAAGCCGGGCGAAGCCGGGCACGATGAAACGCCGGCCCGCCCGTTGTGTCAAATCATCAGCCAGCCGCGGTTCGTAACCGCGATGATCTGCGGTGTCGGATCCTATTCCTTGATGGTGTTCATGATGACCGGCGCTCCGCTGGCCATGGTCGGCTGCGGCTTCTCGCCCGAACTCGCCACGCTTGGCATTCAGTGGCATGTGATGGCGATGTTTGCACCGAGCTTTTTCACCGGCAAGCTGATCGCCCGTTTCGGCCGCGACACCATCACGGCTGCTGGCCTTGTCATCCTGCTTGGCTGTGCCGTCGTCGCCCATATGGGGATCGAGTTGTGGAACTTCTGGCTTGCCCTTGTGCTGCTGGGCATTGGCTGGAACTTTGGCTTCATCGGCGCCACCACCATGGTGACCGCGACCTACCGCCCGTCGGAAAAGAACAAGGTGCAGGGGTTTCACGATGTCACCCTGTTCGGAATTGTCGCGTTCACTTCCCTGATGTCCGGCAAGGTTCTCAATGCCTGGGGTTGGGATGCGCTCAACAGCTTGTTTTGGCCGGTGGCGCTGTTCTGCCTGTTGGCGCTGGGCACACAGAATCTGTGGGAACGCCGCAGGTCCCTGTAATACGCCTTTAGGCTAGGATCCGCAGCAGACAGGTTCAATTTGACCGTTCAGGCGGGTTTCCCAGAGCTTATTGCGCACGCCCCGGCAATTCGCCCGCCTCTGCTCTTGACGGCACCCCGCCTGTGTCGCAATCATCCGCCGCGATGCGGCAGGGGGTCTGAGCATGTGGCTCTAACTCCTTTCGCCGCGGTATTTTATGGCCGGGGGGAGTCTTTTGATTCCGGTCAAATTGGAGGGAAATCAGCATGAACATTCTTTTTGCTGTGATCGCCTGTGGATTGCTTTCCATTGTTTACGCCATCTGGGCGACCAAATCGGTGATGGCCGCCGATCAGGGCAATGCACGCATGCAGGAAATCGCAGGCTATATTCGTGAAGGCGCTCAGGCCTACCTGAACCGTCAGTACACTGCCATCGCCATCGTCGGCGTAGTCGTTGTCGTCGTAACCTATCTGTTGCTTGGCGGCACCGCCGCAGTCGGCTTCCTCATCGGCGCCATATTGTCGGGTGCGGCCGGTTACATCGGCATGCACGTTTCGGTACGCGCCAACGTGCGCACGGCACAGGCTTCCTCCGTCAATCTTGCAAGCGGTCTCGACATCGCCTTCAAGGCGGGTGCCATCACCGGCATGCTGGTTGCTGGCCTCGCGCTTCTCGGCGTTGCGGTTTATTACTACATCCTCACCGGCCCGATGGCGCTTGCCTCGGACAGCCGCCAGGTTATCGACGCATTGGTGGCTCTCGGTTTCGGCGCATCGTTGATCTCGATCTTTGCCCGTCTGGGCGGCGGCATCTTCACAAAGGGCGCTGACGTTGGCGGCGATCTCGTCGGCAAGGTTGAAGCCGGTATCCCGGAAGATGATCCTCGCAACCCGGCCACCATCGCTGACAATGTCGGCGACAATGTTGGCGATTGCGCCGGCATGGCCGCCGACCTGTTTGAAACCTATGCGGTGACCGTTGTCGCCACCATGGTTCTGGCAGCGATCTTCTTCGGCGGCATGGATATCCTCGGATCGGCAATGCTCTATCCGCTGGCCATCTGTGGCGCTTCGATCATCACCTCGATCGTCGGCACCTTCTTCGTCAAGCTCGGCCAGAACGGCTCGATCATGGGCGCTCTCTACAAGGGCCTGATCGTCACCGGGCTGCTGTCGATTGTCGGTCTTGGCGGCGCGACGTCGCTGACTATAGGTTGGGGCGAAATCGCTGTGATCGACGGCAAGTCGATCACCGGTTCAGGCTTGTTTGCCTGCGGCGTTGTCGGCCTGATCGTCACCGCGCTCATCGTGGTGATCACCGAGTACTACACCGGTACCAACAAGCGTCCGGTCAACTCGATCAGCCAGGCTTCGGTCACAGGTCACGGCACCAACGTGATCCAGGGCCTCGCCATTTCGCTTGAATCCACCGCTCTGCCGGCAATCGTCATCGTCGGCGGCATCATCTCGACCTACCAGCTTGCTGGCCTGTTCGGCACCGGTATCGCTGTCACCGCCATGCTCGGCATTGCCGGCATGATCGTGGCTCTCGACGCCTTCGGTCCGGTCACCGACAATGCCGGTGGCATTGCCGAAATGTCCGGTCTTCCGCCGGAAGTGCGTCAGGCAACCGACGCTCTTGATGCGGTCGGCAACACCACCAAGGCCGTGACCAAGGGCTACGCCATCGGCTCTGCCGGTCTCGGCGCACTGGTGCTGTTTGCTGCCTACTCGAACGACCTGAAGTTCTTTGCCGCCAAGGCAAATGCCGAAGGCTCAACGCTCTATCCTTACTTCAAGGACATGGGCGAGATCTCGTTCGATCTGTCCAATCCTTACGTGGTCGCAGGCCTGATCTTCGGCGGTCTGATCCCCTATCTGTTCGGCGGTATCGCCATGACAGCCGTGGGTCGCGCTGCGGGTTCGATCGTGGAAGAAGTCCGCGCTCAGTTCAAGGCAAAGCCAGGCATCATGGCAGGCACCGAAAAGCCTGACTATGGCCGCGCCGTGGACATCCTGACCAAGGCCGCGATCAAGGAAATGATCGTGCCGTCGTTGCTGCCGGTTCTGGCTCCGCTGTTCGTCTATTTCGGCGTGCTGCTGATCTCTGGCTCCAAGGCCTCGGCCTTTGCCGCACTGGGCGCATCGCTCCTGGGCGTGATCGTCAACGGCCTGTTCGTCGCCATCTCGATGACTTCGGGTGGTGGTGCATGGGACAACGCCAAAAAATCCTTTGAAGACGGTTTCGTCGACAAGGACGGCGTCAAGCACGAAAAGGGTTCCGATGCCCACAAGGCATCTGTGACCGGTGATACCGTCGGCGATCCTTACAAGGACACTGCCGGTCCGGCCGTCAATCCGGCCATCAAGATTACCAACATCGTGGCGTTGTTGCTGCTGGCCGTGCTCGCGCACTAAGCCAGACAGACAGGCACACGGCCTTCAAACTGAAAACCCCGCGGAGAGCGATCTCCGCGGGGTTTTTTATGTGTCTGCTAATCGACGGAGGCAGCATGTCAGTCCGTCTCAGATTGCGCAAACCCGAAGGTTTTTGCAGTCCGAGGCGCGGATCAGGTGCCGCCGCCCAGAATAGATCGGGCGACGGAATTCCGTGTTCCATCCGCCCCGCCTGCACCAGACAGAATTTGCGCCAGGAAGGACTTGTCGAGGCCACCGGTTGGAGTGGTGCGGGTAATCATATCGAACACCCGGCCGTCCTGCAGTGTGTAGTTGGCGATGTTCTTGACGGTGCCTTCTTCATCAAAATAGACCGCCAGCACCGATTGTCCGACCAGCTTCTGCTTCATGAAACTTGCCGCACGTGTGCGCTTTTGAGAAACATAGTAGAAGACCTCATTGTCGAAGGTCGCCGTCGTTGACGGCGTCCCCAGCGACAACAGGACCTGCTCGCGGCTTGACCCGACGGGAGTGAGGTCCAGTGATGTCTGGTCAACGACATAGCCCTGATTGAACACTTCACCCGTTGAACAGCCGGTTAGCGCGAGCGCTGAGACGACCGCGATTGCGGTGCCGAGACGTAAACACCGTCCGGTTGCCTTGAAAACTCTCATCGTCAACAACATCTCCCTTTGGCATGCGAGCCTGACTGCTGCAGCCATTGCGTTTTGTGTTCCATTCGGTAAACCAGCTTCCACACGGATGCAACACGCCAGTCAATCGCAGTTGCGATGATATCCATCCGCTATTGAAGGCATTTTGATGATCTGGAACCTGTTCAAGCGAAATAAAGCCAATCAGGCTCTGGTTGAGAGGCAATATGCTCAGATCACCCGATCTGCTCGCTCTCCCGTATTCTATGCGGAAATGGGCGCGCCTGATACGGTAATGGGCCGTTTCGAGATGATTACACTGCATCTGGTGCTGTATCTTCGGCGAACCGGCACTGCGGGCGATGCCTCGCAGGGCATTGCCCAGGAAATTGTGGATGCCTTTTTTGAAGACATTGATCATTCCATCCGTGAACTGGGCGTGGGTGATACCGGCGTGCCCAAACGGATGAAGAAATTGGCTCGCATGTTCTATGGCCGGGCCAAATCCTATGGAGTGGCGATTGCCGCCGGTGACAGTGATGCCTTGGTCGATGCGTTAAGGCGCAACTTGCATCCCGACCACCCTGACACGGCGCCGTCGATGAAAGCACTCTCGGAGTGGATGATGATCACGGCGCAGAAGCTCGAGGACGTCTCCGAAGAAACGCTGGCCGCGGGGCAATTGTCTTTCCCCGAGGCGAATTGAGAAAGATGATCCGATGAAACAGTCAGACAACGATCCGTATTCCTATCCGGTCAAGGTAAGCAACATATCGGCCAGCCCGGCTACCCTTCGCTTTTCAGCTGATGCAGCCGATCTCAAGCGGCTTGAGAGCCAATGGGGCGTGTCCGAGGTGACGGCATTCAAGGCAGAAGTGGTGCTGGGCCGATGGAAACGCGATGGCGTAAGGGTTTCCGGTCATATCAGTGCTTCAATCGTCCAGCCATGTGTCGCGACCCTGGAGCCGGTGACTCAGCAGCTTGAAGAGGACTTCGAAACCATCTTCCTGCCGGAGAACTCCCGACTTGCAGCCCGCATACTCGACGGCAATGGCGAGATGTTTCTCGACCCGGAAGGTCCGGATTTGCCGGAAACCTTCAGTGGCGATTCTATCGATCTTGGTGCTGTCGTTGCCGAATTTGCAGCGCTTGCAATCGATTCCTACCCACGCAAACCGGGTCTGGAATTCAGTGACAGGATCGAGAGTGATCCGTCATCGGACAAAAAACCGTCACCTTTTTCTGTTCTGCAAGGATTGAAGCGCGAAGATTCCACCGGTTAGCTGCATCCACCGTGACAAAGCGGTTGTGCCCTGTGCGAAAACGGGTATTTTCTGCCGACCAATCCGGCCTTTAGAGCCGGGGATAAAGGATGGGGTGTGATCAGAATCGCAGTGGACTTAATGGGGGGTGATCATGGCCCCAAGGTGGTCGTGCCCGGCGTCGCCAAGGCGTTGGAGCGTCACCCGGAGATCCGCTTCACCCTGTTCGGCCTCGAGGCCGAGTGTCTTGCCGTGCTTGAGAAGTTTCCCGCTCTTCGCCAAGCCTCGACCTTCGTGGCCTGCGAAATTGCAGTGAGCATGGATGACAAGCCGAGTCAGGCGTTGCGCCACGGACGGTACCGGTCGTCGATGTGGCGCAGCATCGAGGCCGTCAAGACCGGTGACGCAGATGTCTGCGTTTCGGCAGGCAACACCGGCGCATTGATGGCGATGTCGAGGTTTTGCCTTCGTACCATGGCCAATATAGATCGTCCGGCGATTGCGGCGATCTGGCCCACCGCGCGCGGCGAGAGCATCGTGCTTGATGTCGGCGCCACAATCGGCGCCGATGCACAGCAGCTTATTGACTTCACCATGATGGGAGCCGCGATGGCGCGGGCCTTGTTCGAGATCGAAAAACCCACTGTCGGGCTCCTCAATATCGGTGTCGAGGAAGTCAAGGGCATGGAAGAGGTCAAGGAAGCCGGGCGCCTGATTCGCGAGGCGGCGATGCCAAGTTTCGACTATTACGGCTTTGTCGAAGGCGGTGATCTGGGCAAGGGGACCGTCGATGTGGTGGTCACCGAAGGCTTCGTCGGAAATGTAGCGCTCAAGACGGCGGAGGGCACAGCTCGCCAGATCGCCGGATATTTGCGGGCCGCCATGTCGCGAACCCTGATGGCTCGGATTGGATATTTTTTCGCCAAGGGTGCCTTTGATCTGCTGCGCGAGAAAATGGATCCGGGTAAGGTCAATGGTGGCGTGTTTCTTGGCCTCAACGGCATTGTCATCAAGAGCCATGGCGGCGCTGACGTCGATGGCTTCGCCGCAGCGGTCGATGTCGGCTACGACATGGTCCGCAATGGTTTGAAATCCAAGATCGAGCACGATCTCAATCTCTATCACACACGTCGCTCCGCGCTTGCCGTGCCGGCCGTCGACAGCTCTTCCAGCTAGGATGCCAGAATAATGATCCGTTCAGTTGTACGTGGTTTCGGGGCTCAACTCCCCGAGCGAATCATGAAAAATAGTGATTTCGAAGGTGTTATCGAGACCAGTGACGAATGGATCGTTCAGCGGACCGGTATTCGTCAGCGCCATATTGCAGGCGAAGGCGAAACCACCGCTTCACTCGGAGAAATGGCCGCTCGAGCAGCCCTCGCTCGCGCTGAAATGACACCAGCAGATATTGACCTGATCATCTGCGCAACCTCGACGCCGGACAACACATTCCCGGCAACCGCGGTCAACATCCAGAACCGTCTCGGCATGCATCATGGTGCGGCCTTTGATTTGCAGGCGGTCTGCTCGGGATTTGTTTTTGCCGTGACGACGGCCGACAGCTACATCAAGTCGGGCCTGGCCAAGCGTGTGCTGGTCATCGGTGCCGAGACGTTTTCCCGAATTCTTGACTGGGAAGACCGGACCACATGCGTGCTGTTCGGCGATGGCGCAGGAGCGATCGTGCTGGAGGCAGCCGAAGGTGACGGGACCAACGACGATCGCGGCGTGCTGACGGCGCATTTGCGCTCAGACGGCGCCCACCGCGAAAAACTCTATGTCGATGGCGGTCCGTCGACCACCGGCACTGTAGGGCATTTGCGCATGCAGGGACGCGAAGTCTTCAAGCACGCGGTCGGGATGATCACCGACGTGATCGAGGCAGCCTATGCAGCCACCGGTCTGGGGTCCGATGACATCGACTGGTTCGTTCCGCATCAGGCAAACCGTCGGATCATCGACGCGTCAGCGCGCAAACTCGGCATTGACGATGCCAAAGTGGTTGTCACCGTTGACCACCATGGTAATACTTCTGCAGCATCAATTCCGCTGGCGCTTGCCGAAGCGGCGGCTGATGGCAGGATCAAGCAGGGCGACCTTGTCCTGCTTGAAGCGATGGGTGGTGGCTTCACATGGGGATCGGTGCTTTTGCGCTGGTAGCCAGATGGTCGTCTAAACAGGAATTTGGCCGCCACAGTGTATTGCGAATTAGGGTTTGTCGGTGACAACGCATGTGGCTTCGCCGGAGTTGCTTGACCTTGAGCGGCTTGAACCATAGTGTTATCGAACTGCATTAACGGGCGGCGGGGAAGCTGACCAGTTTGGTTGGAAATTATGAGTGGTAAAACGATCACCAGAGCTGACCTTGCAGAAGCGGTATTCCGCAAAGTAGGGCTCTCCAGAACTGAATCTGCAGAACTTGTTGAAATGGTCATTGACGAAGTCTGTGGAGCCATCGTTCGTGGCGACAGCGTAAAGCTCTCCTCATTTGCGACATTTCAAGTCCGCGAGAAAAAGGAACGGATCGGGCGCAACCCCAAGACCGGGGAAGAGGTGCCGATCAGTCCGCGCCGGGTGATGACCTTCAAAGCTTCCAACGTGCTCAAGAGCCGCGTCCTCAAAGGCCACACGACCCGCAAGGTCAAAGGCAAGACCAAGCCGTAAGGCGGCTTTTGTCGCCTGCCCAAGCCATGGCGAGTCTGGTTGGATCTGCCGTAACGGTGGGCATCGGTCATACCGCACTTGATAATGTCTTCGCAAACCTTTGAAATAGCGCTGACCTGACGGTCAATGATTGCGATTCGCTGCTGCACTGATCGGTAAATCCGGCTTGATGCTCTAAAATCTCGATGCAGAAAATCGAAGTGTTGGAGCGATCTGCGCGGTCATGTGTTCGGGCAGGGATGGCCCCAAAAACGGAGTAGCATTATGGACAAGAGCCCTGACGCGTTCCGGACTATTTCCGAGGTGGCGGATGACCTGGACCTCCCGCAGCATGTGCTGCGATTTTGGGAGACAAGATTCACCCAGATCAAGCCGATGAAGCGTGGCGGAGGCCGGAGATATTACCGGCCGGACGACATTGACCTTCTCAAGGGTATCCGCACCCTTCTTTACGATCAGGGTTACACGATCAAGGGCGTGCAGAAGCTGTTGAAGGTCAACGGCAACAAGTTCGTCAATGCTGTTGGCGCCGGTGACATGGCGGCAGTCGAGGCCTTGTCTGCCAGTATGGCCCAGGAGGCGGCCCCATCACGGCCTCCGGCCAAGGTGGAAGAAGAAGACCAGTTGGTTGGTAAAGCGCGGTTGCCCTCTACCCGCCGGTTTTTCGGACTTGGCGGCGACACCGACAAGTCCGGGCAGGAGGCTTCGGAAGGGGCGGCCGGATCAAGCGGCGGCGGACTTATGCGCGACGACAGGGCCCTTCTGCAGGAAGCGCTTTACGATCTTCTGGAATGCAAGCGGCTACTTGATCAGGTCCGGTGACCGGTTGAAAGAGCAGGGACGATCAGCGCTCAGTTCAACCATGTTCTGTGGACCCGCCGTGCTTCGTCCAGCGCCGATTCGAGATAGGTCACAACGTCAACAAATCCCTTGTCGCGCGCCAGCGCCAGCGCCATGTCCAGTTGCATCACGATCATGGCGAGACGATCGCTCTCATCTTGCGTCGCCAGGGTGACAACGTCCGGGGAGACACGTGATGAACGGCGCGAAGTCATGAGCGTGCAGTAAACCCTTCGAAATATGACCTGAGGTCGTCCTGCGAAAACCGCTTCTCGATCTCCGCGGGCGTCATTGTGTCAGGTCCGAACCATGGATATTTCCGGTCGTCAAAGCTGTCTGTCAGAAAATCGATAAAGGCTTTGTGGCGGGCGCTTTTGGCGACTTCCGGGTGGGTCGCAAGCCAGATTTCGACACGAAAATCGAAGCCGAGATCGATGTGCTCGACATCGCCGCCGATTGCTCTTGCATAATTCGGCATCAGGCCGATGCCTGCGCCCTTTGCGACGGCCCAGTAATGCGCGGAGGAAAAATTGGTCTTCATCCGCACCATGCGGTCGGCAATCTTGGATCCGAAGATCTTGTCGAGTTCATAGCCCCGCAACTGGTCGGTCTGCTGTTCGACGACGCGGTGATTGACCATGTCGGCAACATTTTTAGGGCGACCGAATTGCTCCAGATAGCTTGCGCTGGCAAAGGGAATGAGGTGCAGATACCCCAGCCGTTTGACCTTGAGCTCCGGCCGCTTGGGCATTTCCAGTTGTACGGAAATGTCGGCTTCCATGCGCAAGACATCAACTGACCGCATGGCGCATTGCAGCTCGATCCGGTTCTGTGCGCCGGTCTGGTTCATGTAATCGACAATTCGCGGCGTCAGCCAGAAACTGCCCAGGCCTTCGGTGATGGCAAGCCGGATCGGGCCACTGGCCTCGCGCTCTGCCATGGCGGCCACGCGCCACATGTCCGATACAGAACTTTCGACGTCCCGCGCGGCCAGCACCACGCGGCGGCCTTCGTCGGTCAATCTCACGCCCTCGGATTCGCGAAACAGCAAAGCATAGCCCAACTGGTCTTCGAGCCTGGTAATCGTTCGACGCACCGTATTGACAGACATGCCGAGCTCTTTTGTCGCCTTGCGAAAGCTCGCGAGCCTCGCAACGGATAGAAAAACCCGGATGCTGTTCCAATCAGCGTTCCGCCATTGGTGTTCCATAGGGGGAACTCTCTGTAGCACTATTTGCCAAAGTCAAACGCGAAGGACTTGGTTACGTTCTCGGCAAGATCGAGAGGGTCGCACCATGTCCGCCACACCACAAAATAGTTTTTTCCCAGCAAATGCAAGCGGGTTGACTGCGGAGGCGGCACTGGAAGCTGAACGGATGCAGCGTGCCGCCGCGATGGTTACTGTGTCAAACAGGTTGGAACAGGCCGAAGTGCCGCGACTTCTGGAGGCAGCTGGAAAGGTCATCGGACGGCTGGCAGAACCTGAAACAGTCATTCGCATTGCGCAGAAAAACCCTGACGCGATATGGTTGTTCGCGCGCCGGGGCAGGTCCCACGCAGAGGGCTTCATGTCGGCGCTTTTGCTCAATGAAGCAGGACGTTCAGCTCTTTTCGACGGCAGCTTGAACCTGCTCGATCCGCAGGACGAATATCTTGTGTGCCAACATGAGCGACCGGCGGCAATTTATGTCTGGGCAAGTTTTACGCCGGGCATCCTGGCTGCCGGGATCAACCGCGTCATGGATCGGTTTGATTCGCCCCATTATGCCGAGGCGGACGTTGTCTCCACGTCGTTTACCGTCCGTGGACATCGCGCCATGGTGCGGCGCGGATTTGAGCACGGCGTCTGGCACGAAGGCCGCTTTCTCGAGGATTTCTACATGATCCCGCGCCGGCCGAAAACACTTGCCGAGCGTCTGCCTCGCTATGCCACGCATGATCCTGTTTTGCGGCCAACCGGCATTCGGGTGGTCACCGGCTTTGATGACATGATGCGCGTCGCTGCGGTGCGCTCGGCGGTCTTCATCGGTGAGCAGGCTTGCCCGTTCGATGAGGAATTCGATGGCAATGATCTGGCTGCGACCCATCTGCTCGCGCTGGTCAACAACGAGCCGGCAGGATGCATGCGCGTGCGCTATTTTGGTGACTTCGCCAAAATGGAGCGGCTGGCAGTGCGCAAGGAGTTCCGCACCTCACGCACGGCCTTCGAGTTGGTGCGCGCCAGTGTTGCGCTGTGCAAGGAGAAGGGCTTCCGCCGCATTTATGGTCACGCGCGCGAGGATTATCTGCCCTTCTGGCAGCATTTCGGCTTCAAGCTCAAGGAAAACGGCGCGCCATTTGCCTTCTCCGATCATGTGTTTGTTGAAATGGTCGATGATATCGAGCCTTCTCCGACCGCCATCTCGCTTATGGACGGGCCCTATCGCCTGATCCGTCCGGAAGGCGCGTGGCATGTTCAGGGCCCGCTTGAACTCTCCGCTGCGCGTCATGCGCATTTTCATAGTCAGCAGATGTGAGAGGCAGAGCTGATGCTTTCAACTGAAGCGACATCCTATGCCTGGATCATCCGCACGCTGGTCACCTGCCGTGACGAAGCAGAACGGCTCAAGAATGGTGATCTGAGCCATCTTATCAACATGGCCGTGCTGCAGACCGCGCTCGATTGGGAAGGCAGCGAGCCGTCAAAAGGTTCGGAAACAAATCTGGATGCATTGCTGCGTCTTAAAATGAAACTCGCGTTTTCAGAACGGAGCGACAATATCGTCCTTCTGAACTCCAAAACCGCCGGGGAAGCCTAACGACCAGCGGTTTGCCGGGCGGGTGCAAGGGTTGACGCCACCGTTCGCGGCGCGCCCGTCCGGTTTTATTCCAAGCAGCCATGGAGCAACGGCCCCATGAACAGAAAAAGACCGGGATTGCGTGGTGCAATCCCGGTCTTTCGTTGTTTGCGACATAGCCAATAATAGAATTACGAGCTGAGCCGGAGTTTCACCACGCCCTTCTTGATGGCGTCGAAGATCGGTGCAAGCTGCTGGCGCGACGGGGCGTCAAAGAAATGGGCCTTTGTTGAAGCGCATTCGGAAAGCAGGTTGCCTGTCGCAAGATCTGGTTCCTCGAGCCGGATTGTATATATCTCGATGCCGTCCGCCTTGGCGTTGGTGCAGGCGGACAGGGTCTTCTTGTCCAGCGCGCTGGTGGTTTGATTTGCGGACGCGGCGGTCAGATTGTCCAGGCGCCCGTCAACCAGATATCCCATGCTGGTGTAATCAGACCCGAGATCGTTGTTGAGATTGCCGAAGGAGTTCTTGCCGTCGGTCAGGAAGATCATGATCTTTTCGACCGAACTGTCACTTTCGTCCGCACCACCGCTAAAGGGCTCGCGGCTGGAAAGCACCCGCCATCCCCACATCACGCCTTCGAGCATGTTGGTAGAGCCATTGGCTTCAAGCTTCTTCACGGTCTTGGTGATATCGCTGAACTTCGCGGTCAGTGGCACCAGCGGTTCGACTTCGCAGCCAAAGCCGGGACCCTTCGGGTCGGATTTGTTTGAGTAGAAGGACGACGGAGAATCGTCGATTTTCGGCTTCTTCCACTTGAGGGTTTTAATGATTGCGTCGAGAACATTTTTCGGCTTTTCGTATTTCTCGGTCATGCCATAGCGAACAAGCTGGTTTTCCTTATCCGT
Organism: Hoeflea sp. IMCC20628; assembly: GCF_001011155.1. Lineage (NCBI taxonomy): Bacteria > Pseudomonadati > Pseudomonadota > Alphaproteobacteria > Hyphomicrobiales > Rhizobiaceae > Hoeflea > Hoeflea sp. IMCC20628. The sequence goes on along the minus strand of NZ_CP011479.1, from coordinate 2,459,824 downwards.
CTCTGTCGCGTTCTTGCCCTTGATCGGTTGTCCTTCATCCGGGAGGTAGGAATTCGGATATTTCCATGCGACATCCGGTTCGTCGCTGGCAAAGAACGGTGTGAAGAGTGATTTGGCATTGGTGATGTCGGGCACCGTATCATCGACATCATGCTGGGCTTTGCCTTCGGGAATACGGGTTTCCACACAGCCAGGCCATTTGGCGCCCAGGTGCTTGTACATCGCGAACCGGCTGAACTCCGATGGCAAGTCAGATTGAGAGACCGGCGCCTTGGCATCCTGATCCAGCCAATCGGCACCGGGCTTGGAAATCAGCCCCAGACCATCGACCTTCGGACCATAATCGGGCCCGACATTGACAAAACCGGCATAGGGAACCAGTGCGAACTTGATCTGATCCTTCTGCAGTCCCAGCGCTTCCATACCGTCGACCAAGCCGATGACGGCGTCTTGCAAGGAAACAAGCTTGCCACCGGCCATCGAGCCGGTGGTGTCGAGCACCAGCGCAATTTCATATTTCGTATAGGCAAAAGTTGCTTCCGAAGCGACATTCACCGGTATGAACTTCTTGCCCATGAAGCCACCGAAGATCAATGGTATGTCGACGCTGGCGTCAACGGCCGCGACGCCGTCTTTCATCGTGACAGAAACCTGCGCGGCGGTGTATCCGTAGTTGGCAGCAATGGTTTGACGTGCCATCTCCAGAGCCTGTTTGTCGGTGAGGTTGCCTTCCCGGGCAACCGCCAGTGCAGCTGCATCGGATGCATTCTGCAACTCGCTTTTTTCGACGCTCAAACCGACATAATCGACCGCCAACCCACCAGCCAGCATGACCGGTACGGAAAGAATTGCGAAAGCCAGGCCGAAGTTTCCGGATTTATCCCGGAAGATTGATGCTTGTTTCTGCATAATCCGAACTGGCTCCTGTCGTGTTGCGATCAAAAGGCGATGTGCGTTCCGAAGCGAACCTCTTTGCAATGGTCAGGTCCGGAACTTGCCTATTTTGTAAGCTACAAGGTTAAATGTTCGGTTTAGAAAACGATGAAACATCTAACAACTGCCATATTTTTCGGAGGGGTCTGGCACTCTTTGCGCTACCTGAGGTTCTTTGGACGCCTCGGTGTCAGATGATAAGTACTGCCATCGTTCGGAATGGCCGGTCAGGTTTCGCGACTACGCGCAGCAAAGTTCTCTCATAGAGAAGACCCGGACTGTTTGGCACTGTCCCGGCCTTTTCCATTGGCTATGCTTCCCGATCTGTCTGTCAGGAAGTGATGCGCAGTTGGACCACGCCCTTCTTGATCGCGTCCATGATCGGCGCAAGCTGCTGCCGCGATGGCGCGTCGAAGTAGTGGCTTTTCGTGGAGGGTAATTACCCACCCCTGAATTTATGATTTCGGGCCTTGATGTCGGCCTACGCCAAGACGGATGCGATAACCTGGAAGGGATTTGCGCCTTTAAGGCGGGCGGTATCGACGGTTGTGCGTACATCCGCCTCGGCTTGGGCGGCCCACATGGCGCGATATCCGTTTGTCACCTTTCTCTGAATGACCCATGGACGGAGCTTTCGCTCAGATGTGTTGTTGGTGACATCGACTTCTCCGGGATAGTCGCAAAACGTCAGCAGCTGATCGCGGGCCCGCCCGATCTTGGCCTGGAGCTTTTGGGCCAGGTCGCATGAAGTCGGGGCGCATAGAAGCCCCGCAAGCTGTTTATCGAATTTGCGCTTCTTGCTTGCGACGGTAGACGCAGCGAATGTGCTTATGGCTCTGGCGAAATCAAACACACGGCCAAACCAAAGCTGGAAGCGAAGAGGGAGATCATCCTCGCCATGTTCCAGCGCAAAGGCTGTATCACGCGCCAAATGTGCAAGGCAGGTTTGATGTCGGTGGCCGTGAGATTGCTGGGCTGAATACCGATCAGATATCCATACCTCGGGGACATGGCCGCCCATGGTCTCGTGAACGACCCGTGCTGCACGGGAGTAATCGGGCTGGTGGACAACGGCATCCTTGCAATGAAAAACCCAGTGCTGAGCATTCGTGCCCTCGATGCGCACACCGGTTTCGTCGCTGGCGACAACGCGGGCGGCTCGAAGGCTGGCCTTGGCGGCCTGTGCTGTGGCCTGGAAGCTCGGACGGGAGCGGGCAAACATGTTCAGTAATTACCCACCCCTGAATTCGTGATTTCCGGTTCTTCTACCGGCCTATGCCAGGACGGATGCGATGACCTGGAAGGGGTTTGCGCCTTTGAGGCGTGCGGTATCGACTGTCGTGCGTATGTTCGCTTCGGCTTGGGCGGCCCACATGGCGCGATATCCGTTTGTCACCTTTCGCTGAATGACCCATGGACGGAGCTTTCGCTCAGATGTGTTGTTGGTGACATCGACTTCTCCGGGATAGTCGCAAAACGTCAGCAGCTGATCGCGGGCCCGCCCGATCTTGGCCTGGAGCTTTTGGGCCAGGTCGCATGAAGTCGGGGCGCATAGAAGCCCGGCAAGCTGTTTATCGAATTTGCGCTTCTTGCTTGCGACGGTAGACGCAGCGAATGTGCTTATGGCTCTGGCGAAATCAAACACACGGCCAAACCAAAGCTGGAAGCGAAGAGGGAGATCATCCTCGCCATGTTCCAGCGCAAAGGCTGTATCACGCGCCAAATGTGCAAGGCAGGTTTGATGTCGATGGCCGTGAGATTGCTGGGCTGAATACCGATCAGATATCCATACCTCGGGGACATGGCCGCCCATGGTCTCGTGAACGACCCGTGCTGCACGGGAGTAATCGGGCTGGTGGACAACGGCATCCTTGCAATGAAAAACCCAGTGTTGGGCATTTGTGCCCTCAATACGCACACCGGTTTCGTCGCTGGCGACAACGCGGGCGGCTCGAAGGCTGGCCTTGGCGGCCTGTGCTGTGGCCTGGAAGCTCGGACGGGAGCGGGCAAACATGTTCATGATCGCGCCCTCGCTCGCATGGAGGCCGAAGATATCCATGAACACACCGCTCAGGCGTTCGTAAGACAATGCATGGAAACTCTTGAGGTAGATCGCCAGCGCGTGAATGCCTGGCCCGAACGGCGTTGCGGTTGCCACGGCAGGTGCGGTGGCTTTTGTCGTCGTGCCGCATTGCGAGCAATGACAGGAAAAACGCCGATGCCGGGTGACATGAGGACGGATCGCAGGAATATCGATCTCGTCATAGGCCCCGGCCAGCACCATCGTATCATCACCGGAAAACGCATGGCCGCATCTCTTGCAGGCGGTCGGTTCATGATCGCGAAACATGTCGGCAAAATCCGCCAGCACCCTATTGTGGGGTTCATGCCCGGGCTTGGCTCCACCCGGTCGTGAGTTGACGCGTTTCTCTTTCTTGTCCGTAGAGGGCGGCTTGGAAGACGTCCGAGAATCCTTGGCAGGCCGTTGGAGCCGAAGCACCATCTCGATCAATTCGTCCTTGCTCAGCTGCTGCAAATCAGTCCGATCCATATCATCATGGATTCAGACATTGTGGTGCATGGCAAGGGGGTGGGTAATTACCGTGGAGGCGCACTCCGACAATACTGTTTCCGTGCTGACGATGGGTTTTTCGAGCCGCACCGTGTAGATCTCAATGCCGTCTTCCTTGGCATTGGTGCAGGCGGCCAGTGTTTTCTTGTCGAGCGCCGTGGCAGTCTGACCAGAGCTTGCGGCGGTGATACCATCCAGCCGGCCGTCAACCAGGTAACCCATGCTGGTGTAACCCGACCCCATGAGATTGCTCAGATTGCCAAAGGAATTCTGGCCATCGCTGACGAAGATCATGATTCTCTCGACACCGCTCGAGCCTTCAGCTGCACCTTCGGTAAAGGGTTCGCGGCTCGAAAGCACCCGCCAGCCCCACATCACACCTTCCAGCATATTGTTGGTTCCGGAGGCTGTGAGATTTTTCACTGATGCCTTGATCTCGGTAAAGTCGGTTGTCAGCGTCACCAGCGGCTCAGCTTCGCAGCCAAAGCCAGGGCCTTTAGGTGCAGACCGGATGGAAAGCGTACTGGAAGGCGAAAAATCTGTCTTCGGCTTCTTCCATTTCATCACCTGGACGATGGCGTCATCCGTATCCTTTGGTTTGACGTATTTGCCCGTACGGCCATAGCGAGCAAGTTGATCTTCCTTGTCGGTTTCCGTCGCGCCTTTGCCAATTAGAGGCAGTCCGGAATCCGCCAGGTAGGAATTTGCATACAACAGCGGGATGTCGGGTTCATCGACTGCAAAGAACGGCGTGAACAGCGACTGCTTGTCTGCCGGGTCGGGAACGGTGTCATACACGTCGTGCAAGGCGCTGCCATTGGGCACACGGGTTTCCACACATCCGGGCCAATCCACCTTCAAATGCCTGAACATGGCGAAGCGGCTGAACTCCGACGGCAAATCCGATTGCGGGATTGGCGCCTTGGCGTCCTGATCAAGCCAGTCGGCCGCAGGAGTCTTGACCTTGCCACCGCCGTTGATCACTGGGCCGAATTCCGGACCGACGTTGACAAAGCCCGAGTAGGGGACGAGTGCAATCTTGACCTGGTCCTTTGCAAGACCCAGTCCTTCAATATCCTCAACAAGGCCAATGATGGCGTTCTGCAATGTCACCAGTTTCCCGCCCAACATTGAGTTGGTGGTATCGAGCACGAGCGCGATTTCGTATTTGGTGGAAGCATAGGTTGCTTCCGAAGTGGCATCCACCAGCATGGACGTCTTGCTCATGAGCCCGCCAAAAACCAGTGGCTTGTCGATGCTTGCATTCACGCTTGCGACCCCGTCTTCCGAGGTGGCAGTGATCTGCGCGGCGGTGAAGCCGTAATTGGCGGCAACGATTTGACGTGCGATCTCTACTGCTTGCTGGCCGGTGACATTGCCTTCGCGGGCAACCGCCAATGCGGCTGCATCCGTCGCGTTCTGTAATTCTCTCTTTTGAACGCTCAAACCGACATAGTCGACCGCGAGCCCGCCAGCCAGCATGACCGGCACGGAAAGGATGGCGAATGCCATCCCAAAATTGCCGGATGTGTCTTTAAGCACGGCGGCTTTCTTCAGCATCTCGATATCCCTGAATCTGTACCTGGCTCGGGCGGTTGGCGTCGATTTGTCTTGTCGAACGGTCATCTTCTGCCCTGTTTTCTGGTATTTCTGTCGTCCAAACTACGATTCAAGGTTAAAGGAACATTTGATAAAGCCGGAACACATCTAACAATTGCATTGAAATTGTTGGGGGTGAGAATTGGTGGTCTCGCCTGGATTCGGGAGAACCTCCGGGGTGTCGGTGACAGAAATCCAGCATGGATTTTGCCGCAAAAATCAAAACCGGCCTTGCGCCGAAAACGTCGATGATCTATGGCCTTTGACCAGTCGGAGCGTAGCGCAGCCCGGTAGCGCACTTGTCTGGGGGACAAGGGGTCGTGGGTTCGAATCCCGCCGCTCCGACCATTTATTCAAAACCTGATTTTTTATCGTTTGTCGGTTCAAAGAGCCCGAGCAGACGCCTCACGGTGTCCGGATGTTCGCGTCTGAATCGACAGGTGTGTTGTGATTGCGCCGTGGTATTCCTGCGCCGCTTCAGCGTCGCAGGTCGGATTGCCAGCGCATTTCAAGCGCAATACAGCCCCAGACGATGCCCATCAACAGATAGAAATGCCGCCAGTGGTCGGTGTCGATCACACTGCCGATAATCGTGTGGCCGACCAGCACGATGTAGGCCAGCATCAGATAGCGCTGCCAGGGACGTTCGCGCAGCAGGAAGCGGAATCCCAGCACCAGCGTCCATGTAATCAGCACCAGGTAACTGACAAATCCGAGCCAGCCATAATCCATCAGCGCCTTGAGCCAGATATTGTGGGTATCTTCTCCCCACATCAGTCCGAACTCCAGCGGGCCGATGCCCAGCGGGTGCTCCATCGCCATCAAAAAGCCGATCGCATGCCGTTCAAAACGGCCGAGCCGCGCGCCGTCATAGGCCTGGACAAGCTTTGCGCGGTCGGAAAACAAATCGGCGATCTGGTCGAACTGCAGGGCAACTATGATTGCGCCAACCAGCAGCAAGGAGCCGATCAACGTCATGATCAGGATCTTCAGGCGGAATGCGCCGGTACGTTCCTTGATCAGCATGGTCAGGACCAGAAGCATCATGCAGATTGCCAGAAGCCCCCAGGCCGCGCGTGAGAATGAGAAAAACACGCCGAGAACAAGAATCGTCAGGCCGATGGCCCGCAACGGCGCGGCTTTCAGTGTACCGGTCAGAAGCCCGTGCATGAGATAGAGCGCCGGCAACACCAGGTAGGGTCCGAACACGTTGGGATCCTGAAAGGCCCCCATGGCGCGGCCGTAGCGGGTAAATATCTCGCCGCCGGGGATGGCGCCGAGATACCCGAGTATCCCCAGCAGCGCGGTGATGATCGCAGCCGCCAGATAGGCGCGATAGATCAACCGGAGCCGCCGGTGATCGGCCTCGATGATGGCGGCGAAGAACATCGCCGTGAAAGCCAGAAACAGCGACACAGCCATGTACATAGGCGTATCGTTGACCTCTTCCATGGTCAGGATCGAGAACATTCCGCCGATGTTGAAGACGATGTACAAGCCGATCAGCGGGGCGATGTGGCGCGACAGTCTGAGCCCGAAAATCGCCCAGATGCCGATCAATGCCGCAAAATACACCTCATAGGGCGCCGGCTCGTTGATCACGAACCCCGACAGGAACACGCCGAAGGCCACGCCGAGAGAGGCAATCAGCGAGATCGCCGCGCGTTGCGGCTGAAAGGTAGCGGGTGCGGGGAGGGCGGCGCTGGTCAATAGGCGTGTTCCGTGTTGAACAGCCGGATCGGCGTGAGAAACAGGATCTTGAGATCAAACAGCAGTGACCAGTTCTCGATGTAGTAGAGATCGCAGGCGGTGCGTTGCTTGATCTTTTCGTCATTGTCGATCTCGCCGCGCCAGCCGTTGATCTGGGCCCAGCCGGTCACGCCCGGCTTGACCCGGTGACGGGCGAAGTAGCCGTCAACGACTTCTGCGAACAGCCGGTCATGGGTGGCTGCGACAACGGCGTGGGGCCGCGGTCCGACCAGCGAAAGATTGCCGCGCAGAACATTGAAGAACTGAGGCAGTTCGTCGATTGACGTCTTTCTGATGAAGCGGCCCACCTTGGTGACGCGCGGATCACCCTTGGTGACGGCAGCGCGCGCGGTGGGATCGCATTGATCTGTATACATCGACCGGAACTTGAACACTTCCACAACTTCATTGTTGAAGCCGTGGCGTTTCTGCTTGAACAGGACCGGTCCCTTGGAATCGAGCTTGATGGCTATCGCCGCTCCGATCATCACCGGCCACAGCAGCGCAATCGCCAGCAGCGAAAAGAACACGTCGAAAATCCGCTTGGCCACCGAATCCCAGTCGGTGATAGGACGGTCGAAAATGTCGAGCATCGGCACGGCGCCGACGTAGGAATAGGCGCGTGGCCGGAACCGGAGCTTGTTGGCGTGCGCTGCAAGGCGGATGTCGAGCGGCAGGATCCAGAGCTTCTTGAGCAACTGCAACACCCGCGATTCAGCATTGAGCGGCAGCGCGATGATCAGCATGTCGATGCGGGCCATACGGGCAAATGCCATCAGCGAGTCGATATTGCCGAGTTTCGGATAGCCTGCCACCATTGACGGCGAGCGCCGTTCGTCACGATCATCAAAGAAGCCACAGATACGGATATCGTTGTCGGCGTCCTGTTCGATGGACCGGATCAGCGCCTTTGCGATCTCGCCGCCGCCGACGATGATGGCGCGGCGTTCCATCACCCCGTTGCGTGCCCAGCGACGAATGCCATAGGCGACGATGTTGCGGCTGATGATGAGGGAAACGGCGCCGGAAATGAACCAGGCGGCAAACCACACCCGCGAGAATGCCAGACTGTATTGTAGAAAGAAGGCCACCAGGGCGATCACCGCAAACGCGATGGCCCATGACGACAGCACCTTGGGCAAGGTTTTCAGGGCGCTTCGGAGCGCCGGGACCTGATAGCCGTCTGCGATCTGAATCAGCAGAACCACCAACGAAGATCCGATGAGAATGGCCGGTCCGTAGTAGAGCAGCGTTGCCTCTTGGGTAATGCCGACATAGAGAGCGTAAACGACAAACCCGGTAATTGCGATCAGTGCAAATTCCGCAAGCCGCAGCGTGCCGATGATCATGGTCGGGGAGTAGTTTTCCTGCGAGAGCCGGTTGGCGGTTTGAAGCGCCAGGCGGCTCATTTGGATACCGGTTTCGCCGTCCTTGCCCTTCGGGCCCGGCTTGGTTTCAATCTCGGCCATCGCCTTGCGAATGGATGCCGAACTGAAGGTGTTGTGATTGTCGATCTTGTTCACGGCCGAACTCTCCCCGGAAACTCATGCTACCGGGATAGCATGTGCACCCTAAGAAAGGCTTGACGCCGTTGGCTATTCGCTCAGGAAACAGTGCCGATCTGGCATTCCTGATAGACGGCCGACATCCGTTCGGCCATTGTCAGCGCAGAAAAATGACTGCGAAAACTGTCCATCTCCGGCATCGCCGAGGGTAACCAGTCCGTGTTGTTGATGGTCTTGGCCATCGCACCGGCAAGCGATTCGGCATCTCCGGGCGGCACGAAACCTGCAAAGTCAGGCCCGAGAATTTCAGGGATGCCGCCAACCTGCGTCGAAATCACCGGCTTGCCAGCGGCAACCGCTTCCAAAACGATATAGGGCATGGATTCAGCCCGGGACGGAACAACAACTGTGCGGGCAAGCGCAAAGGCTTCCCGTGCAGGCATCGCATCGCGCATTGTCACCCGGTCACCCATGCCGAGCGCGTCGAGCCGCGCCTGGTAGCGTGGCTTGTCCTCGCCGTCACCGACCATGACGCCGCGCAACGGCTTTCCCGCCAGTTGCTCGGCCCGCCGCATCGCCTCAATGAACACATCCGGTCCCTTGAGGTCGCGCATCATGCCGATATAGAGAAAATCCACCGCGTCCGAAACGTTTTCGACTGGCTCAAATTCATGCGCGCGCAGCCCATTGTGGATCAGACGCCACTCGGCGCGCGGCTTTCCTATTTTTTCCTCATAGGTCCGCCGCTCGTAGTCCGAGACAAAGATTAGCCTGTCCGTCCAGCGTTCAAGCAGCCGTTCGATGGCGAAGTAGGCCTGGCCGCGCAGTGTTTTCTGGTCGTAATGCAGGCTTCCGCCGTGCGGTGAATAAAAACGGGCAACGCGAGACTGGGATACCCGTAACTGGGAGCCGGCAAGTCGCACGTAAGCGCCGCCCTTGGCGCCATGTCCGTGCAACACATCCGGCTGCAAACTTTTGACTTCACGAAAGGTTTTGACTGCTATCGCGATGTCGGAAATTCCGAGGGACCGGCGCATGGGCAAGCGTGTGAGCCCGAGCGCCAGATGTGGCATGATGCTTTCAAACAGGGCGTCCTCATAGGCGCCGCCGGTGTTGGAATCGCAGATGATACCGACTTGATGACCCGCCTTGGCATGTTCTTCCGCCAGATCCCGGACATGGCGGAAAATTCCACCCACCGGTGACCGGAAGCAATGCAGGATCCGCAAGGGCTTGTCTGAAACCATGGTGTTAGAACAACCGCTCGCGCACATAAATCGTGTCACCCGCAAGGATCGGATCGGTAATCTTCACCCGACCAGTCATGATTTCGCCGTTGATGTTGCGGGTAATGTCGACATTGTGTTGATAGGCTCTTGCCGAGTAACCACCAGCGATGGCGATAGCATTTTGTACGGTCATTCCGGCGACGTAGGAATACTGCCCGGCCTGACCAACCTCACCCAGGACGAAAAATGAACGGTACCGGTCGATTTCAATGGTTACGTCCGGATCGCGCAGATAGCCTTGCCGCAGGCTTCCGGCGATCGTGCCTTCCATCTCCTGCAGCGTCCGTCCGCGCGCCGGCACGGCACCGATCAGCGGAAAGGCGATATAACCGGCCTGGTCAATGGAATAGGTTCCGGTCAATCCTGTCTGCTCGAAAACGGTGACGCGCAATCGGTCTCCCGCATCAAGCCGGTAGGGCTGCATCACGGCTTCATGGAATGCCTTGGGCGCCGGATGATAGCCGGAACATCCCGCCAGCATGACTGAAGTCATGGCGGCCGCCAGCAGGGTCGTCACTTTGGACTTGGCGGGTTTCATTCTTTACGTGCTCCACGCGAAACGTGTGAATTTCGATTACCGTTATCGATCCATTAGGGTTAACGGGCGGTAAAACTCCGCAGATAAATGTGGCGTCGGGTGAAAAAGCTGCGCTCTGGAGCAGGGCGCCAAAGGTAAAGGAAGCGTCACCGGCGTAATTACCCACCCCCTTGCCATGCACCACAATGTCTGAATCCATGATGATATGGATCGGACTGATTTGCAGCAGCTGAGCAAGGACGAATTGATCGAGATGGTGCTTCGGCTCCAACGGCCTGCCAAGGATTCTCGGACGTCTTCCAAGCCGCCCTCTACGGACAAGAAAGAGAAACGCGTCAACTCACGACCGGGTGGAGCCAAGCCCGGGCATGAACCCCACAATAGGGTGCTGGCGGATTTTGCCGACATGTTTCGCGATCATGAACCGACCGCCTGCAAGAGATGCGGCCATGCGTTTTCCGGTGATGATACGATGGTGCTGGCCGGGGCCTATGACGAGATCGATATTCCTGCGATCCGTCCTCATGTCACCCGGCATCGGCGTTTTTCCTGTCATTGCCCGCAATGCGGCACGACGACAAAAGCCACCGCACCTGCCGTGGCAACCGCAACGCCGTTCGGGCCAGGCATTCACGCGCTGGCGATCTACCTCAAGAGTTTCCATGCATTGTCTTACGAACGCCTGAGCGGTGTGTTCATGGATATCTTCGGCCTCCATGCGAGCGAGGGCGCGATCATGAACATGTTTGCCCGCTCCCGTCCGAGCTTCCAGGCCACAGCACAGGCCGCCAAGGCCAGCCTTCGAGCCGCCCGCGTTGTCGCCAGCGACGAAACCGGTGTGCGTATTGAGGGCACAAATGCCCAACACTGGGTTTTTCATTGCAAGGATGCCGTTGTCCACCAGCCCGATTACTCCCGTGCAGCACGGGTCGTTCACGAGACCATGGGCGGCCATGTCCCCGAGGTATGGATATCTGATCGGTATTCAGCCCAGCAATCTCACGGCCATCGACATCAAACCTGCCTTGCACATTTGGCGCGTGATACAGCCTTTGCGCTGGAACATGGCGAGGATGATCTCCCTCTTCGCTTCCAGCTTTGGTTTGGCCGTGTGTTTGATTTCGCCAGAGCCATAAGCACATTCGCTGCGTCTACCGTCGCAAGCAAGAAGCGCAAATTCGATAAACAGCTTGCCGGGCTTCTATGCGCCCCGACTTCATGCGACCTGGCCCAAAAGCTCCAGGCCAAGATCGGGCGGGCCCGCGATCAGCTGCTGACGTTTTGCGACTATCCCGGAGAAGTCGATGTCACCAACAACACATCTGAGCGAAAGCTCCGTCCATGGGTCATTCAGCGAAAGGTGACAAACGGATATCGCGCCATGTGGGCCGCCCAAGCCGAAGCGAACATACGCACGACAGTCGATACCGCACGCCTCAAAGGCGCAAACCCCTTCCAGGTCATCGCATCCGTCCTGGCATAGGCCGGTAGAAGAACCGGAAATCACGAATTCAGGGGTGGGTAATTACTCACCGGCCCCTTAACCGTTGCGTTACCATGTTCGTTTACGCTTCTCCGCAAGTGTAAGTATGGAGTAGCCCTCGCATGTCCGTTTCAGCAACGCCGCAACCCGATGTCGATATTGATCTTGGCCGTCTGGTAACAGCCGTCTGGGAGCGGAAGACTCTCGTCCTGGGGCTGACTGCCGCCGCTGCGGGGCTGGCCTTTCTTGTCACCGGTATGATTAATCCGCTCTACAAGTCGGAGACCCGGTTGTTGGTCGAAACCCGGGAGCCGGTCTATTCGGGCGACCAGAACCAGCAGACCGCAGATGTAGCGCTGGACGAGCGGGCGGTGACCAGCCAGGTCGAGATTCTGAAGTCGACCGATCTTGTCAAACAGGTGGCCCGTGAGCTCGATCTGTCGTCTCGCGAAGAGTTTGACCCCGCGGCAAATCCGTCAGCGATTGGCGATCTGCTGGTGATGATCGGGCTGAAGAAGAACCCGCTTGATGTGCCTGCCGAAGAGCGCATCCTGAAGGAGTTCTTCAAGAAGCTCGACGTCTATGCTGTGCCCGGATCGCGGGTCATCGGGATCGAGTTTTCATCAGAGGACGCAGCGCTTGCCGCGCGTGTGCCAAACGCGCTTGTCGATGCCTATCTTGCCTTCCAGTCGAGCGCAAAGCTCGAAAACAACACCGACGCCAGCGCCTGGCTGGAACCGGAAATTGCCAGGCTGCGTGGAAAAGTCCGCGAATCTGAAGAGAAAGTCGCGGCCTACCGCTCGGAAACCGGGCTGCTGCTGGTTAATCAGCAAGACACCATCGCGGCCAAGCAATTGTCCGACATTTCAACCGAATTGAGCCGGGTTCGTGCCGAACGGGCAGATTCCGAAGCCCGGGCGCAATCGGTCCGCAACGCGCTGAGTAACGGCCAGGCAGTTGATGCGGTTTCTGATGTTCTGGGCTCGCCGGTGGTTCAGCGTCTGCGTGAAAGCGAAGGCAATATCCGTGCACAGATCGCCGATCTGTCGACCACCTTGCTTGAGGCGCATCCGCGCATGAAAGGCCTGCGGGCCCAACTGAAGGATGTGGAACGGCAAATCTACAGCGAAATCCGCAAGGTGCTGTCAAGCTTGGAGAGCAACACGCGCGTGGCGCGAATTCGCGAAGAAGAACTGACGGCCCAGCTCAACGCACTCAAGGCTGGTTCTGCGCGTGAAGGCGAGGAATCCGTTGAATTGCGCTCGCTGGAGCGCGAAGCTGCAGCTCAGCGCGATCTTCTCGAGACCTATCTGGGACGCTATCGCGAGGCTGCCTCACGCACCGAACCAAAATCCTTGCCTGCCGATGCCCGGGTGATTTCGCGCGCCGTGCCGGCTTCAGAATCGCATTATCCCAAGATGCTGCCGATCATCGGTGTTGCCGCGTTTGCGACTTTCCTGTTGTCGTCCATTGGGGTGATGCTTGGTGAGCTGTTCTCCGGGCGGGCCTTGCGGCCATCCACAGGCCTGATCCGCGATGCTGACGAGACAGACGAGCACTCCGTGGCGACTGATGAGCATTCCGTGGCTGTTGCCGAGGACACAGGCGGTGAACCTTCCGCCGAGCCGCAGCTGGCGATCGAGACCCTGCCAAACATCTCCAACGACGCAGATGATTTCAGCGTCGAGTCGGTCGCCGACCAGCTCGTCACCGACGGAACTCCGGTAGCGATCTGTGTATCGCCGGAGGGCGACGAGGGGTCAGCAGCAGCAGTCATGCTGGCGCGTACGGTTGCTGGCGACGGCCTCAAGACTTTGTTGATCGATCTTACCGGATCTGCCTGTCCTACCGAGCTGATGGCCGAGTCCCGGCGCTTGCCCGGTCTGACGGATCTGATGTGTGGCGATATCGCCATTGCAGATTCGATCCATCCCGACCGGTTGTCATCAGCCCACATCATTCCGCACGGCAACGCCAACGCACGCCGCGCGATGCGTGCGATCGACCGGTTGCCAATGATCATCGACGCGCTGACGGAAGCCTATGACATGGTCATCGTGGAATGCGGTGCTGCTGACGCGGCCGCGGTTGCCCGCATTGCCCGGGTGGAGAACAGTGAAATCGTGCTGTCCATCCTGCGCTCGGATGCATCGGAAGTGGGACGGTTCCTTGCGGAGTTCAACGAACAGGGCTTTGGAGATGTGTTGCTGATGACGCCAGGTCTTCCAACAGGGCCTCTGGGTCAGCGCAATTCGGCGGCATGATCCATGATCTGTTGCCCAATGCACAACGTGCATGAAGCAACCTAGTCGGCCTCGGGTGTTAGCTGTTGTCTGCGTGTCAGCAACCCGCGCGCCCAGACAGCGCTGCGGTGCAGTCTGCGTGAGGTCTTGATGGTTCGTTTCAGCCGGATCAGGCCGGCGATCAGCGGAGCGGCCATCCGCCCTTTCACAGTGAGCGGAACATAACAATCCACCAGTTCACTGCGTTGCGGGCACCATGAGCGTTTGTACGGTTGATCTCCGACGCCAAAATCGAAGACTGCATGGCCAGCTAACGCGGCCCGTTCAATCATCCGGTAGAAAAGCAACTCGCCGGCGCTCACATCTGCGGCGATCTCTTCATTGATGGAACCGAACTGGCAGGTGACGTGCCGATGCTTGATCGTCAACCCGGCAACAGCGATGATCTGGCCTTCATGCTCTCCGCCGGTCAGCTCGATGCCATGAAGCTCGAGCGCTGCCCGGCCTTCTGCGTCGCGGGTGGTGGCGAGTTGACGAAAGAATTTGCGAATACCGGGATCGGCAAAAACATCCGGCAAGCCTTGGGCGGCAAATCGCAGCGTCTTCTGCTCTAGGAATGTGTCGAGCAATCGCAACGCCAGAGCATCATCATCGCCGATGATGTGCCGGTATCCGCCCAGGGCTTCAAGGCGCCGTTCCGAAACCCGGAACTTCTTCCGGCGGCGTTTGCCATTGATTTGCGCCAGCACAGCCGTGAAGTCGGCAAACAGTGGCAACTGGAAGCTGGGATTTTGATGGAAGACGCGCGGTAAATCTGAAAAAGCTGCACATGCAGCCGTTTCCGGCGTCATCTTGTCGAGTAATACGATATCGGCGTCCAGGCCCGCATGAGAGAGAGCGGCTGCAAGCTCGGCTGCGGAAATCGGGTCGACAACGCTCAGTTTGGCAAGATCGAAAAGCCCTGAATTTTCGTTGGAGAAGGCGGTTCCGGCGAACTGTGCGATCTTCAAACCGCCGATATGGGTGATCTCGAGCGGCAGAATCGCAATTGCATCGCCATTGTGTTCCAGCGTGACAATAGAAAGCCGAGCGCTGGTGGCAGCCGTCCAGGCCTCGACCCAGACACGGCTTTGATGAAATGTCACCGCCGGATCAGTTTCCAGCCTTTGCCATAACGCCAATACGTCATCCGGACCAGAAGCAACATGTGCGATCAGGCTGTTGGCTGGCGGGTTTGAGTGTCTGGCGGTGGGCCGGGAGATCGGCGCTGTCATGTCATGTGTGTTCGCCATTGTTTCAACGCTCGCGGAAAATCATGCTTCTGGCGCCAAGCATGCCCGGATCTCACTAGTGTCCGGTAAAGAGCGCCGCGCGCGAAGCAAAAAGCCGTTCCGAAGGCTAATGTGGCGTTAACAACTGCGGTGAGTTCGGTCGAATGCGGGCATGACAGTCAGGGCTGCTTGCTTTTGCGCGGGCCTTCCATCCACCGGATCAGGAACATCGCCGGCACCACCCAGAAGATGCCGGTGAGCAGAAAATAGAGCAAATGCACATACCAGGCGGATTCTGCCAGGCGATAGGTCGCAATCGTCGTGGCGACGAGCGCGTAAAGCACGACAAGCGCCAGAATGAGCACGGTTCCGATAAGCTTTCTGATGCGGACGGGCATGGATGGGCCTTTTCCTTGTTCGAACTTGGACATAACGGCTTTGGCGCTGAACGCAAGGGCAGGCGGGGTGGACTGCGCCGCGACCGCATGCCGCAAAGGCGCCGCTCTTGCCTTGCAACGGGGGGTGGTGCACATGTTCGGCACTGTTCAAAGGATAAGATCGCCGATGCCCGCCATGCCGTTAACACCGTCCACCCCTGCCGTTCACGACGGTGGCCCCGCGATCACCGAAGAGCGGCGTATTCGTCGCAATCGAACAGCGCAGCGGATATGGCTTGGCCTGGTTCTTGTCGCAATTTTTGCCCTGATTCTGGTCGGGGGCGCCACCCGGCTGACCGATTCAGGCTTGTCGATCACACAGTGGAAGCCGATTCACGGTGTGATCCCTCCGATGAGCGAGCCGGAATGGCAGGAGGAGCTCGAACTCTATCGCCAAATCCCCGAGTACCAGCTGATCAACAAGGGCATGAGCCTGGATCAGTTCAAGACCATCTACTGGTGGGAGTGGGTGCACCGGTTCCTGGCCCGCGGTGTCGGCGTGCTGTTTGGAATTCCGTTTCTGGTCTTCCTTGCCACCGGCCGTGTTGAAAAACGGCTGCGCTGGCCGCTGTTCGGGCTGCTGGTCCTGGGCGGGCTACAGGGTGCGGTGGGATGGTGGATGGTGGCGTCCGGCCTGATTGATCGCGTCGATGTCAGCCAGTACCGATTGGCCACGCACCTGACGCTTGCCTGTCTGATTTTCGCGGCGATTGTCTGGGTGATGCGCGGGCTTGCGCCACATTCCGCCGATCCTGTTCCAAGCATTGGACTGAGGCGTGGGGCAGGGGCGTTGGTTGGCCTCGTGCTGGTGCAGATCTATCTGGGGGGGCTGGTGGCAGGACTTGATGCCGGTCTGGCCTCCAGCACCTGGCCGTTGATGAATGGCGCACTGGTGCCTGAGGGACTGCTGGAAATTATGCCGGCCTGGCGCAATTTCTTCGAGAACGAGCTGACGGTTCAATTCGTGCATCGCCTGGGCGGCTATATATTGTTTGCCCTGACGCTGTGGCACATGGTGGCGTCAATCGTTCAGGGCAGGGGCAGTACCCATTGCCGTCGCGCCGTGCTGCTTTTCGTAATGGTCACTATTCAGGCGCTGATCGGAATTGTCGTGATCCTGGGGCAGGTGCCTTTTGGCTGGGCGCTGGTGCATCAGGGCTGGGCCATTGTCGTGCTAGGCTTCGCAGTCGCCCATTGGCGCGGCTTTTACGGCGCCTATCCGCTGGAGACCAAAATCCGTCTCAGGAGTTGACCAAGCCGTGCCGTCGGGAGACGGTGTGAGGGCAATACCGCATTTTTAAGGAGGAGAGTGCAATGGCGCTTTTCAAGCTGTCTCGTCATCGCAAATATGTCTCCGACGAAGAATACTACGCCTGGTTCGAACTGGCTTACACGACTGTCGACGTTAGCGCCGCAGTGCTGTTCGTGGCGGGATCCATCATGGGGTTTTATGATGACTGGAGCACGGCCGGAACCTGGTGCTTTGTCATCGGGTCCGTCTGTTTCGCGCTGAAGCCGACGCTGCGCATCATCCGTGAACTGCGCTACGTCAAGGACAACGACTACGAAGATCTCGCCAAACGGTTCGAACCCTAACGCGATGAGCGGCAATCAGCAGGTTTTGCCCTGCCGGGATCAACCTGCTGTATTGCTATGACTCGGCGCTATTGATTGGCCCTACTCGCCGATCATCAGGTCGAGATTTTGAACCGCAGCACCCGAGGCGCCCTTGCCGAGATTGTCGAGCGACGCCACCAGATTGACCTGGCCGGCGCCCTCCTTTCCGCAGACATAGAGTTTCATGCGGTCCGTGCCGGTCATCTCTTCCGGATCGAGCCGGGCCAGTGTCGCGGCATCTGAAAGTGCTGCCACCTCAACAACAGCCGAGCCTGCATAATGTGCGGCGAGCGACGCGTGCACCTGGGCCATTGACGGGATGCCCGTCATCAGATCGAGATGCAACGGCACACTGACCAGCATGCCTTGCGCGAACCGGCCAACCGCAGGGGTAAAAATCGGTTTCCGCGTCAAGCCCGCATGGCTGACGATCTCCGGCACATGTTTGTGGCCAAGCGTCAGCGCATAGGCGAAATAGGCCGCTGTGATCGCATCATCCTGGCCGGCATTTTCCATCTGCGCGATGAGTTGTTTGCCGCCGCCGGTATAGCCTGACACTCCATTGATGGTCAGCGGATAATCGGCGGGCAGCAGGCCGGCAGCGACCAGCGGGGCGATCAGCGCAAGGGCACCGGTCGAATAGCAGCCGGGATTGGAGACGAACTGCGCTGCCGCGATACGCGCGGCCTGACCTTCGCAAAGCTCGGCGAAGCCAAAAGCCCAGTCCGGATGGATCCGGTGCGCGGTCGACGCGTCGATAAACCGGGTTCCGGCATCTGCCGCCAGCGCCACTGCTTCGCGCGCCGCATCGTCGGGAAGGCACAAAATGGCGATGTCGGCCTCGCGCAGGAACTTTGTTCGGACATCGGCCTCCCGCCGTTGCTCGGGCGGCATCGACATCAGCTCGATATCGGCCCGGTCCTGCAGTCGCGAAACGATCTGCAGACCAGTTGTTCCGTGTTCACCGTCAATGAAAATCTTGGGAGCCATCGGGCTTCTCCGTTCATGCATAAAAATCAAGGGCTTGCGCAGCGCTTCGGAATCGATGCCCGAAGCGGCTCATGAGGCTTGCGAGACTTTATCGTCGCACGCGGCGTTCTGCGAGAAGTCCGAGATATTGCATGGCTACGGCGGCTCCGGCGATCGCGGTAATGTCCGCGTGGTCATAGGCTGGCGCCACTTCTACAATATCAGCGCCCTTGATATCAAGGCCTCCGAGTTTCTGCAGCACCGATAGCATTCTGGCGCTCGACGGGCCGCCGGCCACCGGCGTTCCGGTTCCGGGCGCAAAGGCCGGATCGAGACAATCGATATCGAAGGTAAGGTAGCAGGCGCCATCGCCGACATGCTCAAGGATCGTGCTGGCTATCTGCGCAGCCGTCATGTCCTCGACTTCGTGACCATAGAGGATCCGGATGCCGCAATCCTCCGGCGCATGGGTTCTGATGCCGACCTGAATCGACCGCGTCGGGTCAATCACGCCATCGCGCACAGCGCGTCCGACAAAGGAGCCGTGATCAATCCGTTTGCCGTCGTCAAACCAGGTGTCCTGATGCGCGTCGAATTGTACCAGTGCCAGCGGTCCGTGCTTTGCCGCATGCGCCTTGAGCAGCGGCCAGGTGACAAAATGATCGCCGCCCATACTCATCAGGAACGCGCCTGAAGCGAGGATCTTTGTTGCCTCGCGTTCGATCGTCGCGGGGGTTTTCTGATGATTGCCGTAATCGAGCAGGCAATCCCCATAATCGATCACCGCCATCGCCTCGAACAGGTCGCGGTTGAAGGGGTATTGCGGATCATTGTCGAGGATTGCAGATGCACGACGGATCGCCTGCGGGCCAAAGCGCGCACCGGGGCGGTTGGACACCGCCGCGTCAAACGGAATGCCCCAGACCACGGCATCGGCGCCCTTCAGCATCTTGGTGTATTTGCGCCGCATGAACGACAGCGCTCCGGCGTAAGTCGGGTCACTCGCCGCCGATGTCAGCGAACGTGTGGTGAAAGCGTGGTCGATGGATTTGTTGGCCATGGGTCAGGTTCCGGACGCGAGAAGGACTTCTTTACTGGTCTAACCCAATCCTGCAACATGATAAAGCCGGGCGGGCAGGCGTGTTGTCTTTTCGCCGTGGGCACGACCGCACTCTTCGGACAAGGCACAAAAAAAGACGGGGCCGAAGCCCCGTCCAATATGCTTTCCAATGTCGACCAGGCGACTTAACGCTTGGAGAACTGGAACGATCGGCGGGCCTTGGCCTTGCCGTATTTCTTACGTTCGACAACGCGGCTGTCGCGGGTCAGGAAGCCACCCTTCTTGAGCACTGGGCGCAGGCCCGGCTCGTAATAGGTCAGCGCCTTGGAGATGCCGTGACGAACGGCGCCGGCCTGGCCGGAAAGACCGCCGCCTGCAACGGTGCAGACCACGTCGAACTGGCCCTGACGGTCAGCAGCAACGACAGGCTGCTGGACGACCATCTGAAGCACGGGACGTGCGAAATAGGTGACGAAATCGCGACCGTTGACCGTGATCTTGCCGGTGCCTGGCTTGATCCAGACGCGGGCAATCGCGTTCTTGCGCTTGCCGGTTGCGTAGGACCGGCCGAGGTCGTCGACCTTGCGGACGTGAACCGGGGCTGCCGGTTCGGCTGCTGCGGTCACAGTTGCGCCGAGCTCCTCAAGCGAATTGAGTTCAGCCATAATCAGGCGCTCCTTTTGTTCTTGGAATTCAGGGCCGCGACGTCAAGAACGGTCGGCTGCTGAGCTTCATGCGGATGTTCGGAACCAGCATAAACCCGAAGGTTCTTCATCTGGCGACGGCCAAGCGGTCCGCGGGGAACCATGCGCTCGACAGCCTTTTCGACGATCCGCTCAGGAAAGCGACCTTCGAAGATCTGGCGCGCGGTGCGCTCCTTGATGCCGCCGGGATAGCCGGTGTGCCAGTAATATTTCTTGTCGGCATATTTGCTGCCGGTCAGAACCGCCTTTTCAGCGTTGATGACCACGACATTGTCGCCATCGTCAACGTGAGGGGTGTAGGTGACTTTGTGCTTGCCGCGCAGGATGGTGGCGATGACAGTGGCCAGACGACCGACGACGAGACCCTCGGCGTCGATAATGATCCACTTCTTTTCCACCTCTGCAGGCTTCTGCGAGAAGGTTTTCATGGGTTTCTCTTTTCATTCAGGATCCGAGGCAGGATAACCCGCCCGGACGTTTCTTGTTGCTTGGGTTGTCCCGGAACCACAACAGGTCACGAACCAACTGTGCGCCATCGCCTCAAGGACGTGGACGCTGCGTGCTTATAAGCGGCTGAGAAAACACCGTCAAGCAGTGCAAAAGCCAGTCTTGCAAATATAACGCAATGAAAACAGCGGGTTATCTATGCGGTATTATAATACCGCACATTTCTCGCTTCAAACCGGTCAATTTCGTGGCGGAATCGAATAGGTGGCGGTGGCGTGGGCCACCAGTTCGCCCCCGGAATCGCGGATTGCGATGTCGGTGACCACCAGCCGTTTGCCCAATTTGAGGATGGTTGCAGTGGCATCAAGCGGCCCCGGTTCGGGCTTCATCAAAAAATTAATGTTGAGATTGGTCGTCACCGCAAGCGCGACGCGACCGATATGGGCCAGGATCACCGCGTAAGCCGCAAGATCGGCCAGCATGAACAGTGTCGGCCCGCTGACAGTGCCGCCGGGGCGCAGGTGCTTGTCGTCCGCCGCAAGCCGCACAAGCGCGGTTCCTGCTGACACTTCCGCAACAGAAATGTTGTCGCCATTGGCCTTGATCTGCGGAAACACCTCGTCGAGATAGGCGGAAACTTCTGGAGCGGTCATGACCGGCTTGGCTGGTGTGGGCATACCTGTGATCCTGTGCGGAGGCGGGATTCTGTTTGCCCGGCAACGTTGCGGAAAATCGGTGTCCGGTCAACGCCGGGATGGGGTTCCCGCGCCCTGATCATCGGGTTAAACTGAAACCCGAACATGAAAGGTTTCCTGCATGAACGTCGTTGAGTTGAACCCGAGCACGCCGACCGGCCTGGTCAAATCCGAAATCCGCAATGGTGTGCTGCGACTGGAGATGAACAACCCACCGGCCAACGCTTTGTCGATTGCGCTGATGCAGGCGCTCAAGGATGCGCTGGATGCAACCCGTCAGGACAAGGCCATCCGGGTGGTGATCATCGCCTCGGCGACGCCCGGCAAGCTGTTTTCCGCCGGTCATGACCTCAAGGAACTGACATTGCACCGTGCCGATGAGGACCGGGGCAGGGCGTTCTTTGCCCGATCCATGAAACTCTGCGCCGAACTGATGCAGGCGATTGTGCATCTGCCGGTCCCGGTGATCGCCGAGGTCGACGGCCTTGCCACCGCTGCCGGCTGCCAGCTTGTGGCATCATGCGATCTGGCCATGTGCACGGACACTTCCGCCTTCTGCACCCCCGGCGTCAATATCGGGCTGTTCTGCTCCACCCCGATGGTGGCGCTCAGTCGCAATGTGCACCGCAAGCAGGCCATGGAAATGCTGCTTACCGGCGAAACCATCGACGCTTCGACTGCGCGCGAGTTCGGCCTGATCAACCGGATCATGCCGCGCCAGTACCTGACTCAGGTGGTGATGAAATACGCCGATGTCATTGCCTCCAAATCACCTTTGACGGTGAAGATCGGCAAGGAGGCCTTCTACCGCCAGGCCGAAATGTCACTGGAAGATGCTTATGATTACACCGCCCAGGTGATGGTCGAAAACATGCTGGCCCGTGACGCGGAGGAAGGCATGAACGCCTTCATCGACAAGCGAATGCCGGAATGGACCGGGGAGTAGCCGAAAGGCCTCGATCTTCAGTAGCGTCTTGACTTGCTGCTGGCTTGCAGGTTTGTTCTCTATATGTGCTAATCCAAGCAGGCGCCTGGCTGTTCAGACAGAGTTGCTACAGGAGTTTCAGACGATGAGTTTTGACCCGCGCATCACCATGATCACGCTCGGCGTTGCCGATGTCGCTGTCGCGACCGCGTTCTATCAGAGATTGGGGTTCAAGCGGTCTTCCGCATCCAATGACAGCGTGACGTTTTTCCACATGAATGGCACTGTGCTGGGGCTGTTCGGGCGTGATGCGCTGGCTGCCGACGCGGGCCAGGAGCCGACAAGGCGGCACGGTTTTGAGGGCGTTACCTTGGCTCACAATTTTGGTTCGCGCACCGAAGTCGATACCGCCTGGGAGTTTGCAGTTGAATGCGGCGCCAAGCCGGTGAAAAAGCCGCATGAGGTGTTTTGGGGCGGGTATTCGGGCTATTTCGCCGATCCGGACGGGCATTTGTGGGAATTGGCGCACAATCCATTCATGCCTCTGGGCGAAGACGGTCACATGAGCTTGCCAGACTGACAGCTTGCCTATGGCGTAATCCGCAACAGCGGCCGGAACCGGATCAGATCGTCGTCGCTGGCGTTGGCATCGCAAGCGATCACCCGACAGCTCTTGGTGTCGCGCGCCGGCACGCTGGCCCAGACGCCGATCTCCGGACTTTGGCACATCAGCGATGAACTGACGTAACGATCATAGATTGGCAAGCCGTTTTTGGACGTATGCCGCAGGATGGCAGCCCCCTCGCGGATCAGGGCGCCCCTGATCGCATGGCAATCGGTCTTGGTGGTTTCAATGCGGCTGATGGCGTGTGCCGGGTCGCTCTCAGCGATAAAGCTCGCCGTTGCCGCAGCCATCGCGATTATACTGCTTGTGATCAGGCGCATGCTCATGGTGATTGTCTCCTGTCTGGCCTCACACTGCAGGTTACAGACGCAATATGTCGCAGATTTGTCCACGGACAAAGGCGATGGCTTGACGCCCTCAGATGCCGTTTGCGACAACCAGACCAGATTTTACGGGATGCGCTACCGATGGACCACTACAGCTACGCCAATTCCTACATCTCCGGCATATTGCAATCGGTCAGGACAATTGCAGTCGTCGGCGCGTCGGCCAATGATGTCAGGCCCAGCTTTTTCGTGACGAAATACCTGCTCGCCAAGGGCTATGACGTCATCCCAGTCAATCCGGGGCAGGCGGGCAAACCCATCCTCGGACAGATGACCTATGCAGCCCTAAGCGATGTTCCGGTGGCAATCGACATGGTCGACGTTTTTCGGGCATCCAATGCTGTTCCGGGCATTGTCGATGAGGTGCTGGCGCTGGATCCCCTGCCCAAGGTGATATGGATGCAGCTCACCGTACGCCACGATGAGGCCGCCGCCCGCGCCGAAGCGGCGGGGATCAAGGTGGTGATGAATCGCTGCCCGAAAATCGAATACGCCCGGCTGTCGGGCGAGATCGGCTGGAATGGCGTCAACAGCGGCATGATCTCGTCGCGCAAGCCGGTGATGCGGTCAGGCTTTCAAAGCTACGGTTTGAGACTGCCGAACGACAGCGATTGAGCGAAACGCGCAAATAAATTCCCTCCCTGACCATCACAGCGCGGATTGCACAAATTTCCGCAAGTATATTCTCTTTGACCATGGCGCCTGAATGCTGAATAGTATCAGCATATTATATCTATCAACTGAGAGTAATGCATTATGATTACCACAACTTGTTTTAAGACATTTACCCATCACCCCCGAACTCAGCCGATCTGCAAGCGGACTGTCTTGGGCTTGCTCGCATCACTTGTTCTGTTTGTACCATTTAGTGCGCAGGCCCAGGAATTTGACAATGGAATATATTATCGGCTGACCACCATGTGGCAGGGCGAAGGCAAATCGCTCGATGTCGTCAACGACGGGGTCAACAACAAGTTGATCCTTGCTGATACCGGAAATTATTCCGGGCAGTATTGGAAATTGACCGAGCTCGACGACGGATCTTACCGTTTGACAACGCAGTGGCAGGGCGACGGCAAGTCTCTCGATGTTATCAATGATGGGACAAACAACAGGCTGCAGCTCGCCGATACCGGTAATTATTCAGGTCAGCACTGGCGAGTTGTGCGTCAGTCAAACGGATATTACCGACTGACCACCGATTGGCAGGGCGAAGGCAAGTCTCTTGATGTTGTCAATGACGGGGTCAACAATAAGCTGCAACTGGCCGATACCGGTGATTATTCAGGCCAGTACTGGAAAATAACCGGCCAGTGACGCGCGCGGTGCTGGTCTCTGCTGCCTCTTTGTTCACCTGTGAATAGCGGGGCAGCACGGACTGCCGCCAGCTCTGTAGTTCATTTGGTTCCTGACGAAGATATGTTCGCCAAAAGCCCGAGCCCTGTGCCGGCCCCTGTTCGATGGCTTTTCGTTGAGTATAAAGTCATGGACCCGTCGTCTGTATTGAATGCCGACCCTGAGTTTTCATTGGAATTTGCGCAATAATTCAGGGCGGGAAATAACCGGTTACTTCACGTTTTTCGCAGAGTGTTTGATCCGAAGATGATGTTTCGGGACAGGCGTTCAATGTGTCTGTTTTCATGCTTGAGCATGGGTCGGCGCAATCGTGGAGACTGACAGATGAACAAGCACGCGGCAGCCGGACTCAACGTGTCAAAGTGGGCCAGACGAATCTGGCAGCCTGCCGTCGTCTCTCTGAAGAACAAGATCGTCATGCTGGCTTGCGCGTGTGCCTTGCTGAGTGCGCTGCTGGTCGGTGGCATAAATTACTACCGTATTGAAGCCATTGTTCTTGACGCGTCGGTGGAGACATTGGCCGGCGAGACCCGTCTGATGGCGCAACGGTTCAGATTTTCCTATGATCAGATGAAAAGTGACGTTCAGGTGCTGTCGCAGACGCCGCCGATTCAGGGGATCGCGCGCAGCACCATGAACGGTGGTGTTGATCCACTGGACGGAGCGAGCACCAAGGTCTGGCAGCAATGGCTTGGCACCACATTTGCCTCGATGATGGCAGCAAGGCCAGATTACGTTCAACTCCGCTATATTGGATTGAAAGATCAAGGGCGTGAACTTGTGCGGACCAATCGTCTGGCGTCTGGCATTGAAATTGTAGCCGATGCAGCCCTGCAGCAGAAAGCCGAGGAGCCGTATTTTCAGGCTGGCCTCGCAACTCCGCGGAACGGCGTCCATTTTTCGGAAGTTACCTACAACAGGGAGCGCGGTGCGCTGGACAGTGCGCTGGTGCCCACTGTTCGCGTGGTGATGCCAATCTTCGATGAAAGCGGCACGATCTTCGGGATGATCGTTATCAATGCCGATTATTCGGAGATGTTGCGGAGGGCTTTTGTCGAGATTTCTCCGAAGGACAACACGTTTGTTTTGAACAATTCCGGAGATTACATGGAGTATACCGGAGACGGTGCAATTGGACGCTTTGAATTTCGCGACAACTATTCGGCGCCTCCTCCGCTGTTTGTCGATCAGATATTGAAAACCAGACTGGATGAAGAAGCCTTCGTTTCGGATTCTGACGTTTCCTATTTCGTGCGGCTGAACATCGATCCGGACAACCCTGACGCCTTTCTGGGCGTGGTTGTGCGGGTGCCTTATGCCGAGTTGATGAGCTCGGCTTTCCAAGCGCGCAGGGACAGCCTGGTCTGGGGCGGGGTGCTGGTACTGTGCTGTTTTGCGGCATCACTGGTTATGGCGCGCAGTTTTACCGCGCCACTCAATCGGTTGACCGCCGAAATCAAACATTCGAGCGGCCACAAGAAACTGGAAAACCTGCCTCTGGAACGCGGCGACGAGATTGGCGAACTGGCGCGCGCGTTTGATCAGAAGACACGGGCACTGGCGACCAAGGAAGCCAAACTGACTGCCATTGTCGACAACACCGTGGACGGGCTGTTTACCACCGACGCCCAGGGAACGGTGGAAACCTTCAACCGGGCCTGTGAGGGCATTTTTGGCTACAAGGCCAATGAAGTGATCGGCCGCAATGTGACGATGCTGATGCCTGCCCCTTATCTCGGCGCGCATCAAGGCACTCTGGAACAGGATCAGGGGCTGGGGGAGCGTGAAGTCGAAGGCAGCCGAAAAGATGCCAGTGAAGTTCCGCTCGATCTCTCTGTGAGTGAAGTGAACATCGGTGATCGGATAATCTACAGCAGCATTGTTCGTGATATCTCCGAGCGCAAGCGAATGGACATTATGAAGGACGAGTTCATTTCCACCGTCAATCACGAACTGCGCACGCCGCTGACAGCAATTCAGGGTTCACTCGGTCTGCTGATGGCCTTGTCCGGCAACAATGCCGACACAAAAAGCCAGAAGCTGCTTCGACTTTCCTATGACAGCTGTTTGCGTCTGTCCCGTCTCGTCAACGACATCCTCGACATGGAAAAGATTGCCGCCGGCAAGCTCGACTACCAGTTGGAAGTGGTCGAAGTCTGCCACCTTGTCGCCGAAGTCGTCGAGAGACAGCAATCATTTGCCGAAAAATATGGTGTCGAATTTGGACTGCGTTTCGACGTGACGGAAGCCTATGTCAATCTCGATCAGGACAGGTTCGACCAGGCGCTGGTCAACCTGTTGTCGAATGCGGCAAAATTCTCCGAATACGGCGACAAGGTCGAAGTCAGAGTCTCCGTGAATTCAAATTCCAATGTGGAAGTGTCGGTGTGTGATTGCGGCTCCGGCATTCCGGAAGCCTTTCGCAGCAAGATATTCGGCAAATTTGCCCAGGCGGATGGCTCGGCAACCCGGATCAAGGGCGGCAGCGGACTTGGACTGAATATCACCAAGAAAATCATCGAAGCATTTGATGGCACGGTGACCTTCGAAAGCGAGGAGGGTGTAGGATCAACTTTCACTTTCACTCTGCCGGCCTGTCCGGCAAGAAAGATGAGGGCCTAGGCAATGACCGAGACACTGACAAGGATTTTGTACGTCGAGGATGATGACAGCATCGCACAGGTCGTGCTGATGGCGCTTGAAGAGCTTGGCGGTTTCACCGTTATTCATTGCGACGGTGGCCAGAAGGCGCTTGACGCGGTTGTTGAATTCGCGCCGCAACTGATCTTGATGGACGTGATGATGCCGAGAATGAGCGGACCGGAAACGCTGGAGCAGCTGCAGCAGATGCCACGGGCGAAGGAGATTCCCGTGATCTTCATGACAGCCAAGGTGCAGACGCATGAAAAGGAATCCTATCGCAAGCTTGGGGCGATAGGTGTCATATCAAAGCCATTCGACCCGATGACCCTGTCCGAGCAGATCATATCCCTCTGGCGCCAGTCCATAGCCGCCTGATACGGAATTCCGTCATGTAAAACCCGGTGTCGAAAAGGCAGTCCGATATTCGCAAAGGCAGCCGGTATGGTGTCTGGCGCAATTCGAATCTGCATCATTGCGGCGCGCCACGGCTTTGGTCCTCCAGCAAATCCATCCTCACACAACCTGCGGCAGCGAAAAATTCTGCTTTGACCGCGGCCCGCACATGCGGGATAACCCCTTCCAGACTATTTGTCGGGCACAAGGGGAGAAGTCCATGTCGAACAATCAACCAGGTTTTAACACGCTTGCCATTCACGCGGGAGCCCAGCCGGATCCTGCGACGGGCGCGCGCGCCACGCCGATCTACCAGACCACCGCCTTCGTTTTTGATGACGCCGATCATGCAGCCTCGCTGTTCGGGTTGAAGGCCTTCGGCAACATCTACACCCGCATCATGAACCCGACCCAGGCTGTGCTCGAGGAGCGGGTTGCGGCGCTCGAAGGCGGCACCGCGGCGCTCGCTGTGGCCTCCGGCCATGCAGCACAATTGATCGTGTTCCACACCATCATGAGCCCGGGCGACAATTTTGTTGCCGCCAACCAGCTCTACGGTGGCTCGATCAACCAGTTCGGCAAATCCTTCAAATCGTTTGACTGGAATGTGCGCTGGGCCGATCCGGCCGATATGGCGAGCATTGAAAGCCAGATTGATGAGCGCACCAAGGCGATCTTCGTCGAAAGCCTGGCCAATCCGGGCGGCACATTCGTCGACATCAATGCCATCGCCGAAGTGGCGCACAAGCATGGATTGCCGCTGATCGTCGACAACACCATGGCCTCGCCCTATCTGATCCAGCCGATCGAACATGGCGCCGACATCGTTCTCCACTCGCTGACCAAATTCATTGGCGGTCACGGCAATTCCATGGGCGGCGTGATTGTTGACGGCGGATCGTTTGATTGGTCGAAATCCGGCAAATACCCGACCCTGTCGGAGCCGCGATCAGAATATGGCGGCATCGTGCTGCACGAGAGCTTTGGCAATTTTGCCTTTGCCATTGCTTGCCGCGTGATCGGCCTGCGGGATCTCGGCCCGGCAATCTCGCCGTTCAACGCCTTCATGATCCTGACCGGCGCCGAAACGCTGCCGCTGCGCATGCAGCGCCATTGCGACAACGCGCTGGCTGTCGCCGAATGGCTGTCCAAGCACGACAAGGTCGCCTGGGTGCATTATGCCGGCCTGCCTGGCCACGACAACCACGCACTCCAGCAGCGCTATTCGCCCAAGGGCGGCGGCGCGGTTTTCACCTTCGGCCTCAAGGGCGGTTATGATTCAGGCGTCAAGCTTGTCGATGGTCTGGAGATGTTCTCGCATCTGGCCAATATCGGCGACACCCGCTCGCTGGTGATCCATCCGGCCTCGACCACCCACGCCCAGTTGACTCCCGAGCAGCAGACCGCGGCAGGCGCCGGCCCGGACGTGGTGCGTTTGTCGATTGGTATCGAAGACGTCAAGGACATCATTGCCGATCTCGAGCAGGCGCTTGCCAAGGCTTGATGCAGATCCGCTGAACGAAGAACGGCCCGGCAAACAATGCCGGGCCGTTTGATCTGCAACAATCCCAAACATTCCGGAACGCGCTAGACTTGAACTGAACCCAATCAGTGGAGGCCTGCATGCCGCGATTCAATGTGTCTGTTCTCATGAATGCCGCCGCCTTGACCCTGGCGCTGACACCGCTGGCCCAAGCGCAATCGGCCAATCCAGCCTGGCTCGATCAGCTGTCAGAGCAACTCGCCATCGAGAAGGATTGCGCAGTCGACTACTTTCTCAACATGAAGGAAGGCGAGTTGGCCGGACGGCTGACTTTTGAAGCCCGTGCCCAGTGCGCCGATGGTCGTCAGTTCGATGGCTCTCTGACCGAACCTGAAGAGAAATACACCATCAGCGAATGCGGCACACAGGTCTGTTGATCTGTATGCCGTTCACGTCTGGTCAGACCTTCTATAGGTGAGCTTTCAATTGCTTTGCGAGCAGGCATTGAGGCATTGAGGCATTGTAGGGAATGTTTCAGCAATTGCGAGCTACCATGGCCACACCAAATTTCATCCGAGTCAGCCCTTCCGTCGAGCCCGAAGTCTCGAGGCCCGAGCCGGAAAAAGTGCTCGCAGGCGATCCGGTTCACACCACCTGGAACCTAGAGGAGCGCGACGGTCTTTACTGCGGCATCTGGCAGTCGACGCCGGGCACATGGCGGATCTCCTACGACGAGTGGGAGTATTGCCACATTCTCGAAGGCATCTCGGTAATTTCGGAGGATGGCGGCGAGGCAGTCACTGTGAAGGCAGGCGACAGTTTTATCTTGCTGCCTGGCTTCAAGGGAAGCTGGCAAGTGATTGAAACGACTCGTAAGGACTACGTCATCCGGCTCTAGCTATGAGCGGGCCAGCAGGCTTTCCAGCCCGTGAAAATGGTAGCTGTCGCGATAGCGCGGCGGTTGGGTGAGCTTGAGGTCGGGCAACCGCGAAAACAGCACCGCAAGCGATTCCTGCAGTTCAAGCCGCGCCAGCGGCGCCCCGATACAAAAATGCAGACCGGCGCCAAAACTGACATTTTTCTGGTCAGCCCTTCCAGGTCGGAATTGGTCCGGCGCCTCGAACGCGGACGGATCACGATTGGCTGCACCCAGCAGCAACGCCACCTGTTCGCCCGGCTTCAGCGTCACCGGGCCGAGATCGATCTCCTCATAGGCATAGCGGGTAAACATGTGCAGCGGCGCGTCAAACCTCAATGCTTCTTCGACCGTGGCTGCCGATGCTGCTGGAGTCTCGAAGAACCGGCGCGGATCGCCGCCCTGATCGAGAATGGTTTTCACCGCGTTTCCTGTCTGGTGCACGGTGGCCTCGTGCCCGGCATTGAGCAGCAGCACGCAGGTGGAGATCAGTTCGTCATCGCTGAGCTTTTCACCGGTATCGCGCACCGCAATCAGCGCCGACAACAGATCATCGGCATTGGTGTGTCTGTGCTCTTCGATATGCGCCGTCAGAAACGCGCCGAAATCTGCCGAGGCACGGTTGGCCCTTTTTTCAGTTTCGCGGGAGCGCTGCGGCACATACATCTCGCACATGGCATGCGACCAGCCGAGCAGGTCATTGGCGCGAGCCACGGGAACACCGAGCAATTCACAAATTACCGTGAGCGGAATGGGTGTGGCAAAATACGGCAGCAAATCGAAGGCTTGGCCAGCGGGCAGGGCATCAATCAACTCCTGTGCCAGCGCGTGAATGCGCGGCCTTAACCGTTCCACCGAACGCGAGACAAAGGCGCGGTTGACCAAGGTTCTGAGCCGCGAGTGCGCAGGTGGTTCGCGTTCGAGCAGCGAACCGCTTTCGATCCGGTCAAAATCGGCAAGATGCTGGCGACCCTCGACCGGGTTCAGCGGTGCGCCCCAGCGGTTTTCCCGGCCCAGCCGCCGGTCGCGCAGCAGGCGATTGGCCAGATCATAGCCCGCCACGCACCACATGGAATATTCTTCCCAGTAGAAAACCGGAGAAGTGCGGTGCATGTCTGCGTAGAACCGGTACGGGTTTTGAACGAAGTCAGGCTCACGGGGATCTTGCGAAATGAAAAGCTGGTGCGAGGTCATTGCCGAGGCTTAGCGCGGATTGAACTGCAACGAAATCCAATGCTTTGGGACAGCCTCCGATTTCCCGGGGATAAATTGTATAAAAAACCGCTCCGGTCGAGGGAGCGGCTTTGCGGTGCCAGATAGCCTGATTGTCGGGCTTAATTGCAGCGTTTCTTGCCCGATACCTGCACCCAGCCGGCAGAGGCGGGGCGAACTTCGACCGTGCGCGCCACCGTTTTGATCACCGGCGGCACCTGACGCGCGATGGTGCGTGCGGGTTCGACAACCACCGTGCGGGTACGGTGGCCATAACGCGCCGGAATTCGCTCATGCACGGTGCGTGCCGACTGCACGACCACGGTCTGGGCTTGCGTGGCGTATTTCGCAGGATGCACCACTTTGCAAAGTGTTTTGACCCCGTGCACATGGCGCCATTCCCAGCCGACGGATTTGGCGCGGACCAGAACCTTCTGGTGCACTGTCCTGGTCACAGCCGGGATGGTGCGGGCGATCACCCGCTCCGGTTCGATCAGCACCTGCTCGGTGATCGTGCCGTAGCGCGCCGGAATGGTTTCGTGCACCACACCGCCGGGCCGCACCACCACTTGCTGATGCACGGTCTTGTAAACTGCTGGCTGGTGGACCTGCTGATAGCAGGCCAAGGTCTTGCCGCCGGCAAACGCCGGCGATGCCATGGACACGGCCAGTACTGTTGCGATTGCTCCGCGGCGAATGGACAAATAATCCGACATGTTGCTCTCCCTGATGACGCTCGCGGCACTTGATCGGCCGTCATTGTTCTTTGGTGGCAGCAAGTGTGCCGCAGTCCCGGCGCTGAGGGAAGCAAAACCTTGCGTTAAAGTGCCTGGTAAACACCAACCGATACTGTCGCTCTGTCAGGCATTGTGCGCGTGGCCGGATACGGCGCAATCGCGGGGTCCATGGGAGATCTTTATGCGGCACGGCCCGAGACGGCCGAAAATGCCGATCGGTGTTGCTACCTCTACGTCCCCGATATTCAGACGGCGCTTCAGCGTGATTTTCGGAATCGGATCTCAAAGGCGGCGAAAACCTTGCTTCCTTGCGGGGGGAAGCATGGCAAGGCCGGGATGAAGGCTAGATAATCGTCTTGGCCTCTCTCTCGTCAGAAGCCAATCCGGACTTGATGGCATCCTGCCACTTGTGGTCGATTTACAGGACGAACAAGTCAGCTTCGAAGTGACTTCGTGGAGATCCGTTGACGGAGATCAATGCCGGTTCCCAATGATGAGCAATATACTGAACGTATTCCATGCGTTGCATGGAGGTAATCATCAAACGGGAGGTTCGGGTATGAGTATCAATCTTGTTAAGGCGGGCGCTGTCTTGGTCTTGGCGCTCCAGCCAATGGCCGCAGGTGCAGCCACGATGGCCGGTTGGCAGATGCAAGCAGCGCACGTCGGAGCGGTCAAAGTGCTGGTCGCCCGGGCGGAGAACGGCAATTTGCTTCTCGCGCAAAATCAGAACCAGAGCCAGAACAATGCAGAAAACCAGAACCAGACCCAGAGCGGAAATCAGAACCAGAACAGTACAGAAAACCAGAATCAGAACCAGACCCAGAACAGTGCAGAAAACCAGAACCAGAACCAGAGCGGAAATCAGAACCGCAACCGCAACAACGATACGGAAGCCGGTCTTGCAACGGCAACGGCTCAGGCGGTCATGAAAGCCAGTTATGCATGTTTTTACGAATCTCCGGCATTCAAGGGCGCGAAGTTCTGCGCTGAGACCAGTGATCGGGCGACGTCTTCTCCGGCTGGGTGGAACGACCGGATTTCGTCTATCGAGATTGTCGGCAAGGTGAAGGTGAGAGTATGCACCGATGCGGACTTCTCAGGCACATGCAAGGTTTACAGGTCCAGTCAAAAGGCTCTCCCAAAAAATCTGGATGACGCCATTTCGTCCTGGACAGTGGAATAGCGGACTGAGGATCTCAATCTGTCTGCAGTCAAAAGCCGGAAGGCCGGGTGGTTCACTCGGCCTTTCCTTTTGTGCCAGCGTGCTTGCGGCGATATGAAGTCAGTCCGTGCTGAGGTAGATCAATCTGAGGTACGGAAGCCCGGTTGACCACGGACGGCATTCCGGAACGAAACAGAGATCGGCTGCGTAGATCGGCATGATCAGGCGCGGTTTGGGTGTTTATTTGCCCGTATTTCAAAACCGTAACCTCGCTTTAACGCCAATCGGGAACAACGTCGCCTAACCGTTTCACAGCCTTACATCTTGAAGCGACGGGGGGGCACACTCTATGTAGTGGGTTCAAAGAGATTGATTCCCCGCAGGCCGTGGCGCTTGTGGGGCCGTTTGACAAGGGAAGCGCAATGAAAAATACAGTTGATAACGCCATGGCCCTGGTGCCCATGGTCGTTGAACAGACAAACCGCGGCGAGCGGTCCTATGATATTTTTTCGCGGCTTCTCAAGGAGCGGATCATTTTCATCACTGGTCCGGTCGAGGATCACATGGCGACACTGGTCTGCGCCCAGCTTCTGTTTCTCGAAGCCGAGAACCCGAAGAAGGAAATCGCCATCTATATCAATTCGCCCGGTGGCGTGGTCACAGCCGGCATGGCGATTTATGACACCATGCAGTTCATTCGGCCTGCTGTCTCGACCTTGTGCGTCGGCCAGGCTGCGTCAATGGGATCGTTGCTTTTGTGCGCTGGTGAAAAGGGCATGCGTTTTGCCACGCCGAACGCTCGCGTCATGGTGCATCAGCCGTCCGGCGGCTTCCAGGGACAAGCGTCCGACATCGAGCGCCACGCTCAGGACATCATCAAGATGAAGCGCCGGCTCAACGAAATCTATGTCACCCACACCGGCAAGGATTACGAGACAGTCGAGAAAACTTTGGACCGGGATCACTTCATGACGGCGGCCGAAGCGCTCGATTATGGCCTGATTGATAGGGTTATCGACAAGCGTGAATACATCGAAACGCCGACATAGCGGTCGGATCGGATCCATTTGAATGCTAAAACGGCGTTTTCACAGCCATTGCGCTACTCCTGCAACACGTTTTCGTGGGCTTGGGGTGGCGCAACCTGTGCATCGCGCTAGAATGGACGTTAAGTCTATGTTCAAATTCTATGGCATAGCATCGTCAGATTGACGGGGATTCGTTGCCCTCGGCTTCAGGACTGATTACCTGAGGACCGGGATTGTACCCCGAATTGCCTGTAGGCCCTGACGCTCCGGCGTCGGGGAAGTCAGGTGCGACATATCCGGGCTTGATGCCGGGAATGCGGGAAGGAAAGTGAAATGAGCAAGGTCAGCGGCAGCAACGGCGGCGATACCAAGAATACCCTTTATTGCTCTTTCTGCGGCAAGAGCCAGCATGAAGTGCGAAAACTCATTGCCGGTCCAACAGTGTTCATCTGTGATGAATGCGTGGAATTGTGCATGGACATCATCCGTGAGGAAAACAAATCCTCGATGGTCAAGGCGAGTGATGGCGTTCCCACTCCTCAGGAAATCATCGCCACGCTTGATGAGTATGTGATCGGCCAGCACCAGGCCAAGAAAATTCTCTCTGTAGCGGTTCACAACCATTACAAGCGGCTCAACCATTCGTCCAAATCGGGCGAAGTGGAACTGGCCAAGTCCAACATCCTGCTCGTCGGACCCACCGGCTGCGGCAAGACCTATCTGGCGCAGACACTGGCGCGCATCATCGATGTGCCATTCACAATGGCAGATGCCACGACACTGACCGAAGCCGGTTATGTCGGTGAGGATGTGGAAAACATCATTCTCAAGCTGCTGCAGTCCGCTGATTACAACGTCGAACGCGCCCAGCGCGGCATTGTCTACATCGATGAGGTCGACAAGATCTCGCGCAAGTCGGACAATCCGTCGATCACCCGCGACGTTTCGGGCGAGGGCGTTCAGCAGGCGCTGCTCAAGATCATGGAAGGCACGGTTGCCTCGGTGCCACCGCAGGGCGGCCGCAAGCATCCGCAGCAGGAATTCCTGCAGGTCGACACCACAAACATTCTGTTCGTTTGCGGCGGCGCCTTCGCCGGCCTCGACAAGATCATCTCCGCGCGCGGTGAGAAAACCTCAATCGGCTTTGGTGCTAATGTCCGCGCCCAGGATGAACGCCGTGTCGGCGCCGTCTTGCGCGAGCTCGAGCCCGAGGATCTGGTGAAGTTCGGCCTGATCCCGGAATTCATCGGCCGTCTGCCGGTGTTGGCTACACTTGAAGATCTTGATGAAGATGCTCTGATCCAGATCCTGACCCAGCCGAAGAATGCGCTGGTCAAGCAGTATCAGCGTCTGTTCGAGATGGAAGATGTGGAACTCACATTCCACGAAAGTGCTCTGGTTGAAATCGCCAAGCGCGGCATCGTCCGTGCGACCGGTGCACGCGGACTGCGCTCGATCATGGAGAAAATCCTGCTCGATACCATGTTCGAACTGCCGACACTCGAAGGTGTGCGCGAAGTCGTCATCTCCGACGACGTGGTCATTGGCAACGCCCGGCCGCTCTATATCTATGCGGAGCGTGGCGACGAGACCAAGGGCTCGGCTTCGGCCTGACGACCTCGGTTGGCAAGTCGATATCTTGTTGCCAGCGGGCCCTTCGGGGCCCGTTCGCGTTTGTCGCCGGGCTCAGTTTGGTGCTGAGTTCTGGAAATGCTGTTCAGTGGTGTTTGGGCAAGGCTCCAGCTTCCCGCCACTTTCGTTGTCTAATATGCTTCCGAATCGGAAATGGAGCAATTCCGGCATAGGTTCGACTTGAAACCGGGTCGCAGGTTCTCCAATTAGACTGTAGAAGGCTTTATGTCTTAAAGGGCGCGAATGGCGGTCGCTGGATCAACCGGGGCTGCACCCCGCGTTGCCAATCGGCCCGACTGGCCACGAAAGGAAATCAAATGCCGGACAAAAAAGTGAGTTCTGCTCATTCGCCCAAAGAGGCTGGTGTCTATCCCGTTCTTCCGTTGCGCGACATTGTCGTGTTTCCGCATATGATCGTACCGCTGTTCGTCGGTCGCGAAAAATCGATCCGCGCACTTGAGGAAGTCATGGGCACCGACAAGCAGATCATGCTTGCCACCCAGATCAATGCCAGCGATGACGATCCAGATCCCTCGGGCATTTATGAAATCGGCGCGATCGCCAACGTCCTGCAATTGCTGAAATTGCCCGATGGCACCGTCAAGGTGCTGGTCGAAGGCCGTGCGCGCGCCGAAATCGTCGGTTACACCGACCGTGAAGAATACTACGAAGCCCGCGCCGTCGAACTCGCTGAGCCTGAAGAGGATCCGGTTGAGGTCGAAGCGCTGTCGCGTTCGGTCGTCTCGGAGTTTGAAAACTACGTCAAGCTCAACAAGAAGATCTCGCCAGAGGTTGTCGGCGCGGCTAGCCAGATCGACGATTATTCCAAGCTCGCCGACACCGTGGCTTCGCATCTGTCGATCAAGATTCCCGAAAAGCAGGACATGCTGTCGACCATCTCGGTGAAGGGCCGCCTGGAGAAGGCGCTCGGCTTCATGGAAGGCGAGATTTCGGTGTTGCAGGTTGAAAAGCGCATCCGCTCCCGCGTCAAGCGGCAGATGGAGAAGACCCAGCGCGAGTATTATCTCAACGAGCAGATGAAGGCGATCCAGAAGGAACTCGGCGACGGCGAAGACGGCCGCGACGAAATGGCCGAGATGGAAGCCCGCATCACCAAGACCAAGCTGTCCAAGGAAGCCCGCGAAAAGGCTGACGGCGAGTTCAAGAAGCTCAAGCAGATGAGCCCGATGTCGGCGGAAGCCACCGTCGTCCGCAACTATCTCGATTGGCTGCTGGGTCTGCCGTGGGGCAAGAAGTCCCGCGTCAAGATTGACCT
This sequence comes from Hoeflea sp. IMCC20628, assembly GCF_001011155.1. NCBI lineage: Bacteria > Pseudomonadati > Pseudomonadota > Alphaproteobacteria > Hyphomicrobiales > Rhizobiaceae > Hoeflea > Hoeflea sp. IMCC20628. Next base: position 2,422,936 of record NZ_CP011479.1, on the reverse strand, counting down.
CAAGGCCGCCGAGAAGGTGCTTGACGAAGATCACTTCGGCCTGGAAAAGGTCAAGGAGCGGATCGTCGAATATCTTGCCGTGCAGGCACGGTCCTCGAAGATCAAGGGCCCTATCCTCTGCCTTGTCGGACCTCCCGGCGTCGGCAAGACCTCGCTCGCCAAATCGATCGCCAAGGCCACCGGTCGCGAATATGTCCGTATGGCATTGGGCGGCGTTCGTGACGAAGCCGAAATCCGTGGTCACCGCCGCACCTATATCGGCTCGATGCCCGGCAAGGTCATCCAGTCGATGAAGAAGGCCAAGAAAATCAACCCGCTGTTCTTGCTCGACGAGATCGACAAGATGGGTCAGGATTTCCGTGGCGATCCATCGTCAGCATTGCTCGAGGTGCTGGATCCGGAACAGAATTCGACGTTCATGGATCACTATCTTGAGGTTGAGTATGACCTGTCCAACGTGATGTTCATCACCACGGCCAACACGCTCAACATTCCAGCACCACTGATGGACCGGATGGAAGTGATCCGCATCGCCGGCTACACCGAGGACGAGAAACAGCAGATTGCCCGCAGGCATCTTCTTCCCAAGGCCGTGCGTGACCATGCGTTGCGTCCCGAGGAATTCGAGATCACCGACGGCGCGCTGCTGCAGATTGCCCGCACCTACACACGCGAAGCCGGTGTGCGTAACTTCGAACGCGAATTGATGAAGCTTTCGCGCAAGGCTGTGACCGAGATCCTCAGGACCGGGGTGAAAAAGGTCAGTGTGACTGAGGAAAACCTCGCCGATTATCTCGGCGTGCCGCGCTTCCGCTACGGCGAGGCCGAGTTCGACGATCAGGTTGGTGTGGTCACTGGTTTGGCCTGGACCGAAGTTGGCGGCGAACTGCTGACCATCGAAGGTGTCATGATGCCCGGCAAGGGCAAGATGACGGTCACCGGCAATTTGCGTGATGTGATGAAGGAATCGATTTCGGCGGCGGCGTCCTATGTACGCTCGCGGGCGGTTGATTTCGGCATCGAGCCGCCGATGTTCGACAAGCGGGACATTCATGTTCACGTGCCCGAAGGCGCCACACCGAAGGACGGTCCTTCGGCCGGTGTCGGAATGGCAACGGCGATCGTCTCGATCATGACCGGCATTCCGGTGCGCCGCGATGTCGCCATGACCGGCGAGATCACCCTGCGCGGTCGTATCTTGCCGATTGGCGGCCTCAAGGAAAAGCTGTTGGCGGCTCTGCGCGGTGGCATCAAGACCGTGATGATTCCGGAAGACAACGCCCGTGATCTCCCCGAGATTCCGGACAATGTCAAAAACGGCCTGGAGATCATTCCGGTGGCGAAGATGGGCGACGTGCTCCGTCACGCGCTGGTCCGGATGCCCGAGGCCATCACCTGGGATCCCGATGCCAAGCCGGAAGCTCCGATCGCATCTGATGCAGGCGACACGGGCGATACCGGTACGACCATCGCCCACTGATAGATGGCCGGCCTGACTGGGTTCAGTTGAGCCGCGAATACCATATTGCGAACAAGACACCGGGCCGCGCATCGACGAGATGTGCGGCCCGCTTGCGTTTGACCGGCGCGGTATCTGGAGCTGTCGCTGTTATCGGTCGGTGGCGGGTTTCATGGCGGTCACGACCGGTTCGGTACGGTTTCGTACATATGTGTTTGGTTTCGTATGAACGGGCACAATCTCGGACGGGTTCGCAACCTTTTGGTAACCTTATGCGTTCTTTGTCCACTCAAGCCGCAGATCGTGGCCAAATTGTCTGTAGAAAACCTCTATAAAGCCCCGGTTTGCGGGGAGTTTGGTTGCTTGCTGCGTCGAGATGCGTAGGATCACGGCATCGAACAAACTGAGTCGACGAAACGCCAGGAAAGGTATTAAAATGAATAAAAATGAACTCGTGGCTGCTGTGGCCGAAAAATCAGGCCTCAGCAAGGGTGACGCAACATCGGCTGTCGAGGCGGTTTTTGAAACCATCACAGGCGAACTCAAAAACAGCGGCGACGTTCGCCTGATTGGTTTTGGCAATTTCACAGTGTCACGTCGCGAAGCCTCCAAGGGCCGCAACCCGCAGACCGGCGCTGAAGTCGATATTCCGGCCCGCAACGTGCCGAAATTCTCGGCCGGCAAGGGCCTCAAGGATGCGTGCAACTAAGCCGCAGTCCTGAAGCAAATCAACGAAGCCCGGGCGCCAGCGCCCGGGCTTTTTTGTGCCTGCTGATCAGTTTGCCGGCACGCGGATAGCGGTCCGGAATGCGTTCCCTACAATCTGGTGCAGTGCGCTTGACAAGAGAACAAACAAGGAACTATAAAGAAACATACAGGGAATATAGGAGTTGATCATGACAGCATTTGCCCGCGATCTTGCCGCTTTCGTTTCCATGTCACTGTTTGTGGCGAGCTTTGCCGTCCTTGCGATGGCGTTCTAATCCAATAGTTTTGCCACCGGCTGCGCCACGGTTCGCTGGGTGGGCATTGGCTGCATTGTGCGCCTGGTCTTGCGACGTGTTTTTGCCGCAAGTGGCGCTGGTCTCCTGCCTGATCCTTCGCCGGCCCGGATTGGTCCGGGTAAGCGTCAGCAGCGTTTTGTAAGCCTGAAACACGGACCGGTCGCGCCGCCGGGGATATCAGTCTTCATTGGGCTGTGCGTTGTCATCATTTCACAGCCTGCGCTCTGGACTTTATGGTCCGGGTCCTCACAATTGTTGTTTGAGTCTTGGGTCGCGTCGATTGGACGCCTGACCTCGGGCCAATCGGCAAGGGATTTCAATGGCGCGGGAAAGCAAGTCGGCCAAGGTGCTGGCCAATCTGGCTGCGGGTACGCAGCAGGCGCGTGAGCGTGACACCAATATCGAAGGCCGCAGCTCGGAAGCGTGGCCGGGCTTTGTGCATTTGCGCGTTCATTCTGCCTATTCGCTGCTTGAGGGCGCGCTGCCGATCAAGACCCTGATCAAGCGGGCAGTGGCTGACGATCAGCCTGCGCTGGCCATCAGCGACACCAACAATCTGTTCGGGGCATTAGAGTTTTCGGTCAAGACCATCGAAGCGGGCATTCAGCCGCTCATCGGATGCCAACTCGATATTGACATGGAGGATGGCCAGGACACGGAGCGCCGTTCTCATCGTGATCATCTGCAAAAGGCGCCGCACATAGTCTTGTTTGCAGCGACGGCGGCTGGCTATGACCGGCTGGTGGCGCTTGTCAGCCAGGCCTATCTCGATGGAGACAACAGCGATCGTCCGCATATTTCGCTGTCATGGCTTGAACAGGGCGCCGAAGGGCTGATTGCCCTGACCGGTGCTGCCGGTGGGCCGGTGGATCAGGTTTTGCGCGAGGGATATCCGGACCGGGCCAGAGACCGTCTTGAACGACTCAAATCCGTGTTCGGCGACCGGCTCTATGTCGAATTGCAGCGCCAGCGCGGATTTGACCGGGCACACGAAGCCAAGATGATTGCGCTCGCCTATGAGTGCGAAGTGCCGCTGGTTGCGACCAACGAGGCGTTCTTTCCCACCCCCGATGATTTCGAGGCCCATGACGCGCTGATGGCGGTTGCCCACAATGCGGTCATGTCCGATGATCGGCGGCCGCGTCTGAGCGTCGACAATTGCCTGAAATCCCGCAGCGAAATGACAAGCCTGTTTGCCGACATTCCGGAAGCGTTGGCAAACTCAGTGGAAATCGCCCGTCGCTGCAGCGCGATTGTCGAGAGCCGCGCTCCGATCCTGCCCCGGTTCACCGGTGGTGGTGAGGATGACCCGGAGGCAGCTCTGGCCGCCGAAGCCTCCGAATTGCGGCGGCAATCGCTCGAGGGGCTGGAGCGCCGGCTTGCCCGGACCGGCATGGCCGACGGATTTGTCGAAACGGACTATCGCGAGCGGTTGCAGGTCGAACTCGACATCATCGAGTCAATGAAATTTCCCGGTTACTTCCTAATCGTGGCTGACTTCATCAAGTGGGCTAAGGATCAGGGCATACCGGTAGGTCCTGGCCGTGGTTCCGGCGCTGGTTCGCTGGTCGCCTACGCGTTGACCATCACCGACGTCGATCCGTTGCGCTTCTCTCTGCTGTTTGAGCGCTTTCTCAACCCCGCCCGGGTATCGATGCCCGACTTTGACATCGATTTCTGCCAGGATCGCCGTGAAGAGGTGATCCGCTATGTGCAGAAGAAATACGGCCGCGAGCAGGTCGGGCAGATCATAACATTCGGAAGCCTGCAGGCGCGCGCCGCCTTGCGCGACGTCGGCCGGGTGCTCGAAATGCCCTATGGTCTGGTCGACCGCATCTGCAAACTGGTGCCCAACAATCCAGCCGCTCCAACGCCACTGCACAAGGCGATCGAGGAAGAGCCGCGCTTCGCTGAGGAAGTCGAAAAGGAACCGGCGGTTGGCCGCTTGCTCGACATCGCGCAAAAGCTTGAGGGTCTGTACCGCCACGCCTCGACACACGCCGCGGGTATCGTCATTGGCGACCGGCCCTTGTCGCAGCTTGTGCCGATGTACCGCGATCCGCGCTCTGACATGCCGGTCACCCAGTTCAACATGAAATGGGTGGAGCAGGCAGGCCTGGTCAAATTCGACTTTCTTGGCCTCAAGACCCTGACGGTTCTCAAGACTGCGGTCGGTTTTATCGCCAAGCGCAATATTACCATTGATCTCGAAACCTTGCCGCTTGATGACACTCCGACCTACGAGATGCTGTCGCGCGGCGAAACCGTCGGCGTATTCCAGGTGGAATCGGCCGGCATGCGCAAGGCGCTGATCGGCATGCGTCCCGACCGGATCGAGGACATCATCGCGTTGGTGGCGCTCTACCGTCCGGGCCCGATGGAAAACATCCCGGTCTACAATGCGCGCAAGCATGGCGAGGAGGAACTGGCGTCGATCCATCCCAAGATCGATGGTCTTCTTGCCGAAACCCAGGGCGTCATCGTCTACCAGGAACAGGTGATGCAGATCGCCCAGGTTCTGGCCGGCTATTCGCTCGGCGAAGCCGACCTTTTGCGCCGCGCCATGGGCAAGAAGATCCAGGCGGAAATGGACAAGCAGCGCGCCCGCTTTGTCGATGGCGCCGTCGAACGCGGCGTGTCCAAGCCGCAGGCCAATCTGATTTTTGACCTTCTCGCCAAGTTCGCCAATTACGGTTTCAACAAGTCTCATGCCGCGGCCTACGGTATCGTTTCCTATCAGACGGCCTATCTCAAGGCGCATTATCCGGTCGAGTTTCTCGCCGCCTCGATGACGCTCGATATGTCCAACACCGACAAGCTGAATGACTTCCGTCAGGACGCCAAGCGGTTGGGCATCGAAGTTGTGCCGCCATCGGTGCAGACCAGCTTCCGCCATTTCGAAACCGGCGACAACCGGATCTACTATGCGCTGGCTGCCATCAAGGGCGTTGGCGATGCGGCCGTCGAGCATATTGTGACGGTCCGCGGCGATGAAGCTTTTGCTTCACTCGAGGATTTCTGCACGCGCATTGATCCCCGCCAGGTCAACCGGCGGGTGCTTGAAAGCCTGATCGCCGCCGGCGGCTTCGATTGTTTTGGCCAGGAGCGTGCTGCCTTGAGTGGCGGCCTTGACCGGATTCTGGGCTTTGCCCAGCGCGCCCAGGAAAACCGCATCAGCGGGCAGAGCGACATGTTCGGTATCGGCGGCGGTGGTGCGACAGAGGCCGAAACCATACAGTTGCCCGCTGTCATGCCCTGGTTGCCAGCCGACAAGCTGCACCGCGAATACCAGGCGCTGGGCTTTTACCTGTCCGCCCATCCGCTTGATTCCTATAATGAATTGCTGGCCAAGATGCGAGTCCAGACCTGGGCGGATTTCTCGCTCGCGGTCAAGGCCGGCGCCACTGCCGGCAGGCTTGCAGGCACCGTTACCAGCAAGCAGGAACGCAAGACCCGCACCGGCAACAAGATGGGCATCATCGCCTTTTCCGACAGCTCCGGTCAGTATGAGGCAGTGCTGTTTTCCGAAGGCCTGGCGCTCTACCGGGACCTGCTCGAACCCGGCAAGTCGATCGTCATCACCGTTACCGCCGAGGAACGGCCGGAAGGTGTCGGGCTCCGGATCCAGACTGCCGATTCGCTGGAAGACCGGGCGGCGCGCGGCCAGTCCGCACTGCGGGTCTATATGCGTGATTCAAAGCCGCTCAATTCTGTATCGACGCATCTGAAAACCCGTGGCGAGGGGCAGGTGTCATTTGTCATGATCAAGGATGATGGCCGCCGCGAAATCGAGGTGACGCTGTCGGACCGCTACAGGATCACGCCACAGATTGCCTCGGCGCTGAAGGCGGCGCCCGGCGTGCTGGATGTCGAACTGGTTTAAGCTGTGCGGTGGCTTAAATACGTTATTTCAAGGCGCTGTTGCTAATGGACAACCGCCATGGTGGCAATGGTTATGGCATTCAGTCCCATGCCCCACAGCACGGTCAGTGGAAACAGCGGTGACTTCTGGCGTTGAATTGCATAGGCGAGCATCACCAGTGCCGCCGGCAGCCAGTCGAGCATATAGCGCTGGACATTGTACTGGGTGTAGCCGTTGGAGTGGTAAAACAGCATCACCGTGATCAGCCCCGCCACCAGTAGCCCGGAAAACACGGTGCGGCGGTTGATCGGAGTGAAAAACAGCATCGCCAACCATGGGCTCGCCACCAGGAATGCGGTGCCGAAACGGTCAATTCCTACCAGCTCCATGTTTCCCGGCCCCTCGAACCGCGCGTGAAATCCCTGCACCAGCGCATGGTAAAGATTGAAGGGCAAATAGCTCAGGCTCCACAATCCATGCGTGGCCAGCCGCTCTTTCAGAATGCCGGGTGGATAGTCGATATAGGCGTAGCCGCTATCGAACGGCGAGCCGAAGCGGGCCTGATTGTAGAGTAGATAAATTCCGATCGCCGCAACCACCGGTATCCCCAGTTTGATCGTCCGGTTGATCTTGTCCGGCATTGCCGACAACAGCGGCGCCTCGGTCCGCAGCGAAAAGATCAAAAGCAGCGGTACGTAGAAGATGCTCATCTGCCGGCTCAGAAAGGCACAGGATATAGCCACGCCTGCGCTTACCAGACGCCCGGCCAACGCCTCGTGAATGGCCAGACTGGTCATCAGGAATCCGATAGACTGGGCGAAGAACCAAATGCCGTCACCACGAATGGTGACAAAGAGCAGGGGGCTGGAAAAGCCGACCGCCATAATCAGCCAGATCCATGCCGGATACCTCACTCCCAACAGCCGGAAGACACGGATCCATATCAACAGTGACAACAGGAAACAGAGTATTGTCAGAGGGATGAAGCCGAAAGTTGATGCTCCGCCGATGGCAGCCAGCGGCATCGCGGCAAAGCCGGGGAATGGCGGAAACACCACATAGGTCCGGCCATTGAAACTGGCGCAATCGAGATCGAAGCAGGTTTCAACCCACAGTCGGCCGTTCAAAAATGCATCGGCGACCAGAGCCGCGGAATTCTTTCCGCCAACTTCGGTCAGTGCGGCATAGACGAGTGCCGCCAGAAGCAGTCCGGCAATCAAAACGCCGGCTGGCAATAGCAGCCGCTCGCGCAAGGAAGAAGAAGGTGTCAAGATTCAGGATGCTCCCACGTCTTTGCCAACCCCGCTGATTGGCGCAGTCTTGATCATGCCAAAACTCCGCGGCCAACTGAACCAGAAGTGGGTTCAGTCCTCCTCCGCCTGCCGAAGCTTGCGTGATGTCCCGAATGTATATCCTGTTTCGACTATGTTTTGGCCGAATTTTTGTCGCACCTTGTCGATAGCGCTTTCTGCCACTGCTCGCCGCGCCGCTGCCGGGTCGACCAGGTCGGGCGGATCGGCGCGCGCCGCGTCGGTGAGGTCGGTAACGCCGATGCCGATCAGCCGGAACAGGTCCGGGCCAAGCTCGCGCTCCAGCAGATGCAGCCCGGTGCGGAAAATCCGGTCGGCCAGCATGGTCGGGTCCTCAAGCTTGAGGTTGCGCGTCCGGCTTTTGAAATCCGACGTCTTGAGCTTCAGCACCACGGTTTGTCCGGCGATCGCGGAGGCCTTGAGCCGGGCAGACACCTTTTCCGAGAGCCGCCTGAGCACCGGCACGAGGTCCTTGGCGTCCGACAGGTCGGAATTGAAGGTGGTTTCGGCTGAAACACTCTTGGCGCCCTCATTGAGATGAACTGTGCGCTCGTCCTCACCGCGGGCCAGATGATACAGCCGCTTGCCCATCACCCCGTAGCTGCGCATCAGCGCGGTTTCTTCCATCGTCTGCAACTGGCCGATGGTCCGGATGCCATCGCGCTCCAGCGTCGCCGCAAAGGCCTTGCCGACGCCCCAGATCATGGTCACCGGGCGCGGCTTGAGAAATTCAAGTGCCTCCTGTTTGCCAATGACGGAGAATCCGCGCGGCTTGTCGAGATCGGAGGCCACCTTGGCGAGGAACTTGCAGTAGGACAATCCGACCGACAGGCTGATGCCGATCTCGGCTTCAACGCGGGCGGCAAAGCGCGCCAGGGTGCGGGCAGGGGTGTCCTTGTGTAATCGCTCGGTTCCGGCAAGGTCCAGAAATGCCTCGTCGATGGAGATCGGCTGCACCAGGGGTGTCAGTTCTTCCATCAGCCGCCGGACATCGCGCCCGACGCGGACATATTTTTCCATGTCCGGCTTGATCACCACCGCATCGGGGCAGGCCTCGAGCGCCTTGAACATAGGCATGGCCGAACGCACGCCATGAATGCGGGCGATGTAGCAGCAGGTCGAGACCACGCCGCGTTGGCCGCCGCCGATGATCACCGGCTTGTCGGCAAGTTCCGGATTGTCGCGCTTTTCCACCGTTGCGTAAAACGCGTCGCAATCCACATGCGCCAGCGTCAGCGTGTCGATCTCGGCGTGGCGGATGATGCGTGGGCTGCCACAGGCATGGCACCGCCTTGCCTCCGCGCGGGCGGTGGCCAGGCAGTCACGGCAAAAGCCGGGAAGGGAAGACGCTGCGGACATGGTGAGAACAAATATTGAACATCGAGCAAATTCGCAATAGATTTCGACTCAGTGAATTGCCCCGTTTCGTTGAAAGCCAAAACCAATGAGCCTGACCATCCGTCCCGTCACGCCCGAACTGTGGCCGCACCTGGAGATCCTGTGCGTACTGCAGGGCGCCTGTCACGGCTGTTGGCACAACTATTTCAGTCAGCGATCTGTCCGAAATGGGCTTTGATCAGCGCTTCGGCGTGAGCCCAGTCAGTAGCGATGTCGACGCCGTCACCCGGATGCGGCGCCAGAGCCCGAAAAATGTCATTGGTCATCAGGTTGAGCAACAAGCTGTCGGGCACATGTTTGCGCACCGATTGCAGATTGGTGAAAATATCATCGACAAACACCACCGGCTGCGTTCGCGATCCATGCAGGGCCAGCACCGCAGGCCCCTTGGCCGATTCGGTGGCAATCATCGGATAGTCGAAGCCGTGTCGGGAGAGCAGCCGTCGGCGCACCGCGCGGTGACGCGGCGGCATCGCGGTCAGAAACACGATATCGGCATGCTCGGCCAGGCGCGAAAGGCTGTCGGCTGCGGCATTGACCGGCGTCTGCCACTCATCTTGGCTGGTGAAGAAGGCCTCCAGCAGCGCAGCCACCTTGTCTTCACGGGTTTCCACCCCATCTGCAAGGCTGAAAACATTGCCATTGAGGCGAAACGATGTGGGGCGCAGCTCAAAGCCGTTGTCGACCAGAAAAGCCTGGAATGGCGTGAGGAACTCGAGCACCACCTCGTCGATGTCGCACACAACCAGCGGGCGGTCGGTCAAGACCAGATCATCATGCTCGGCGTCGGGGATCAGCATCATCCTGCTTCTCCTGCGCCGCCGAGAGCATGGAATGCGCGGGCAACAGTCTCAGGCTTGGTGTCGGTGGCGGCACAGAAATCCATCAAGGTCGGTTCATGGTTCATCAGGAACCCGAGCACACCGGCGAGGAAACCCGGCTCCTTGGCTGCATCGCGCATATTGCTGGCCTCAAGTCCGGTCAAAGCCAGAAATCGGCCCATCAATTCGGGCTCGCCTGCAAGCCAAACCAGCACAGCAATCGCCGTGTCTTCTGCATCCGCCATCGCCTTCGCGCCTCTTCAGGGTGACATGAACCACATTCGAAGTGTCCGATTACCACTTTTTCAACCTAATGAAACTATGGTGACCGTGTTGACCGGATTTTCGGGTCGAAAACTCCGCAAACCGTACCGGCCAGAAACCGGTACTTCTGGCCACCGGCCGCCGGCAACAGCAGTATCAGGCGGGCAGTTGGCCAGGCCGGATCGGGGATGGGAACGGGTATGACAAAGCAAGTGATGATTGTTGAAGACAACGAACTCAACATGAAACTCTTCCGCGACCTGATTGAAGCGTCAGGTTACAAGACGATCCAGACCCGCAACGGCATGGAAGCGATGGACCTTGCGCGCCAGCACCGTCCGGATCTCATCCTGATGGATATTCAGTTGCCAGAAGTGTCCGGTCTGGAGGTCACCAAATGGCTCAAGCAGGACGACGACCTGCACATGATCCCGGTCATCGCTGTCACCGCATTTGCGATGAAGGGCGACGAGGAACGCATCCGTCAGGGCGGGTGCGAAGCCTATATTTCCAAGCCGATATCGGTTCCCAAATTCATTGAAACCATCAAGACGTACCTTGGCGATGCTTGAGGGTGGAGTAAGACCATGACCGCACGCATCCTGGTGGTTGATGACATTCCGGCAAATGTGAAGCTTCTCGAGGCTCGGCTTCTGGCCGAATATTTCGAAGTGCTGACCGCCGCCGATGGAATGACCGCATTGTCGATCTGCGACCAGACGCCGGTCGACCTCATCCTGCTCGACATCATGATGCCCGGAATTGATGGATTTGAAGTCTGCGAGCGGCTCAAGAACAATCCGCGTACCGCCCATATTCCGGTTGTCATGGTGACTGCGCTGGATCAGGCTGCCGACCGGGTGCGTGGGCTTAAAGCTGGTGCTGATGACTTTCTGACCAAGCCCGTCAACGACCTGCAGCTCATGACCCGGGTGAAAAGCCTCATCCGGTTCAAAGCTTTGACCGATGAGCTTCGTCTGCGTGCCGAGACCGCGCGCAGCCTTGGCTTGGAAACCCTGCTGGCGCCGCACCAGGGCCAGCTGGAAGAGCCGGGCCTGGTCTTGCTGGTGGAAGGGCGTGCCAACGCCCAGGACCGCATGATACGGGCGCTCAAGGGCGTTGCCGAGATCACCGCGATCGGTGATCCCCAGGCAGCCCTGTTTGAAGCGGCTGAAAAACCCTATGAACTGGTGATCGTTTCCACCGCGCTGGAAGACTATGATCCATTGCGGCTGTGTTCGCAGATGCGGTCGCTCGAGCGTACGCGGTTTATTCCGATGCTCGCGGTCGCCGAGCAGGGCGAAGAAGAACTGGTGATCCGGGCGCTCGAACTTGGAGTCAATGATTATCTGCTGAGACCACTCGATCCCAATGAACTGGTGGCGCGCAGCATCACCCAGATCCGCCGCAAGCGCTATTCGGACCAGTTGCGTGCCAGTCTGTCACAATCGGTCGAGTTTGCCGTCACGGACGCGCTTACCGGCCTTAATAACCGTCGCTATCTCGACACCCATCTGGCGACGCTGGTGGAACGTTCCAACCGGCGCGACCGGCCGCTTTCCGTGCTGATCACCGACATTGATCATTTCAAAGCCATCAACGACACCCACGGTCACGAGGGTGGCGATGATGTATTGCGTGAATTCGCCCGCCGGGTCCGCGGCGCTGTCCGTGGTGCGGATCTTGCTTGCCGCTATGGCGGCGAGGAATTCGTGGTGGTAATGCCCGATACGACGCCTGAGATCGCCGCTCAGGTTGCAGAACGCTTGCGGGATGCCATTGCCGCTGCACCATTCAAGATCTCGGCTTCCGGCCGCGCTGCGCCTCTGACAACGTCTGTCGGGATCGCCACGCTGGAAAAGGGCGGCGAAGCCGCTGATTCGCTGCTTCGCCGTGCCGACAAGGCGCTCTACCAGGCCAAACATGACGGTCGTAACCGCGTTGTCAGCCAGGCGGCCTGACGCGGGGCCATTGAGCCAATCCCTGGTGAGCATTTCGTTACGGCGGTCACCCTCCGTCGTCTGGCCAAGCGCGCTATGAGTTTCCACACAACTTCGTACCTTTCGGTGTGTCTGGTTCTGCCCGATGCCCTACAGCGCCGCGTATCCATTGAACGCGACATGCATTAGCATTGATCTGCCAGAGAAAAGCCCAAGCAGTTCACCAACATTGACTGCACAGATGCCGAATCGCGACTGGCATGCGGGGGAACAATGATTTTCAAAGCGGATAGAGATCAAATGTCGTGCTCGGTGCCGCAGTGCTGTGGTGTTGAAGAAACGATTAAAATTATTTCCAATATTAACCACACCCGTAGGTAGTTTCTACATAAGGTTAAGAAACTATTGATTTGTTTCTGTTTTGGGACAATTGTCCACCGTGCCTGAAGCGTTTTGAGACTGTCACACGGGCAGGCTATAATTGTGAAAATTCTCCGATACCCCATGATGTCAGGTCCGCCGCATCTCCTGGGTCGTGGGGTGGCCGGTCAAGACCAAGTGCAATGTGGTATCCTCGTTCCACGCCTTTGTCCTGACCGGCCTTCAATACAAAAAACCCGCGTCCGGAAGGAGGCGGGTTTTTTGTATTGAACGATGCACCCCCGCACAAAGGCGGGAAGCGGAGCCAGATTACTTGATCTTGGCTTCCTTGAATTCAACATGCTTCTTGGCGACGGGATCGTACTTTGTCTTCGTCATCTTGTCGGTGAAAGTACGGCTGTTTTTCTTGGTTACATAGAAAAACCCTGTGTCGGCTGTCGACAGGAGCTTGATCTTGATAGTGGTCGCCTTGGCCATGGTGTCTTGCCTTCTTCAAAAATGAAGCCGCGGACAGCACAGAAGGCTCCACGGCGAAACTTGCGCGGAACCTACAAAAGCCGGGCCGAAAGTCAAGCCCGTTTAGGTCCGAGTACAATACGAAACAGCGTCAGAGCCACATAAAGTGCAAAAAAGAACGCCAGCGCCCAGGCAAAACCGTGATCACCGGCCACATCCATGGCCACGCCGATGGTTTGCGGCCCGACCAGCATGCCCAGCGCATAACAAAAAACAAATGCGGCATTGGCCGATGCGAGATCGGAGCCGTGCAATTTGTCGCCCAGATGCGCCAGGCCGACCGTATAGAGCCCGGCGACACTGCCGCCCCAGAACAGCAGGATTACCGCCGTCAACAGCCAGTCGTGGATGAGGTAGGGCAGGGCGAGAGAGCCAATGAGACCTATGAAGGCAAACAGTGACAGCAGCCGGCGGCGGTCGCCTATCTTGTCTGCAATCAGACCGACCGGAATCTGGAACAGCACATTCCCAAGCCCCATCATCATCAGCAGCAGCGCGCCCTGTGACTCGGTAAATCCCGTGCGGTTGGCATAGACAGGAAACAGCGCCAGGCCGCCTGATTCGACTGCGCCAAAGATGAACACTGCGGCAGTCGCCGTCGGCACCAGGAAGACGTAACGCATGAACGAATAATTCGGCGATTCGTCGATCGGCGGGTTTTCCTTCCGCGCCATCAGAATCGGGACCGCCGCCAGCAGGATAACGCCGGAGCCGATCAGGAACGGCAGGATTCCATCGGATCCGATGATCGAGAATATCAGTGGTCCGGCGGCAAAACCGAGAGACAGCACCGTGGCGTAGATGCCGAGAACCAGCCCCCGCCGGGATGGCGGCGCTGCAGTGTTGATCCAGAATTCGGACAGCACGAACAAGATCGTGATGGCGCCGTGGAAAATCACGCGCAACGGAAACCACATCCACAGCGCCTCGGCATAGTAGAAACCCAGCGCACTGACCGCGGCTGCGACAATTGCCAACACCATTGTGTTGACGACGGTCAGGCGCCGCGCAATCATCGTGGTGAGAGGCGCTGCCACCATGGCCGCCACCCCGGCCATTGCCGAATTCAGGCCGATCATCGAAGAGGAAACGCCGCGTTTTTCGAGGATGATCGACAACAGCGGTAATCCGAGGCCGATGGCGATGCCAACGGCGGTAATGGCGGACACGGCTGCTATCAATGCTGGCCAATGGATCACCTCGCGAATCGCGGGAGGGCGTGAGGATGAGTGATCCATGTCGGTTTGCCTTAAATCACTTCTCGAACGAATCGTCCGTTACGGAAATAGTAAAACGGGACCGCCCTGCCAAACAGCAAGGCCGGATCCTCCTCAAGCGCCTCTGCGAGTTCCGCCAAAATCACCTTGGTTATCCCGGGGGTCGGGTGATTTTCATGGGCATCGATAGGCAGCCATGTCAGGTCATGCAATTCGTCGCTATCGCGAATCTGGGTCGGATCCAGCCCCAGTTCGTCGCAAAAACAGGCAAAAAATCGTGTGTCAAACCGGCGCGACTGTCCCGAGGGTGTGATCGCGCGGGCGAGGAAACGGAAATGCGAAACATCGGGGCGCAGTGTACCGGCATATTCCGGCGGCGTCAGGGAAAGATGGGCTTCCTCTTCCATTTCACGCGCCGCAGCTACGGCCAGGCCGCGCGCGGCGTAGTTTTGAAACCGTGCGTTTGTTCGCAGCACCAGTTTCTCCGCGACTTCATCCCGCAAGGGCTGGGCCAGCGGTGTTCTATTGTCGCCGGGATCGCGCCGTCCACCGGGAAAAACGTAGAGATCGGGCATGAACGCATGGCCCTTGCCGCGCTTTCCCAGCAATGCGCGCGGAACTTTGCTGCTTCGGTCCATGAGAATCAGCGATGCCGCGTCACGCGGTGTTCGCGGTGGATACCGATTTTCGCTTAACCTGGCCAAGTGATCTTCGGTCAGGAATTCCGTTTTGGCGGTCGCGTCGCCATTCATCGCGCATCCTCGTGAGAAGGCTCAGCGAGCATCGGCTCTTCCGACTCGCCTCCGAAACCATGCATGCGCAATGCCCATTGCAGGCCGATGACACCGCCCTTGAGTGGTTGCAGCATCACCAATGTCAACAGGATCGTGATCGGGATCCAGATCATCAGGTGCTGCCAGCTTTCAAGCACCAGCCAGCTGTCGGTCGCCATATAGCCCGCAACGACTATGTGACCGACAATGAAAATCGCCAGATAGGCCGGGAAATCATCGGCCCGGTGGTGAAACATCTCTTCTCCACACACGTCGCAGGCATCGACCGGTTTCAGAAAGGCCCGAAACAGTTTGCCCTCGCCGCAATGGGGGCAGCGGCCTGACAGGCCGCGTTTGATCGCGCGCCAGGTGTTGCGCGGTTCGTCTTTTGCCAGGTTCGGGGTCGTGTTGCCGCCAAATTCGAGCATGGCTCATCTCCTGATTATGATAGGGCGTTTTCACGCCTCAAATTGTTGTGCAACGCTGTCTCAGCGCCGGCCGCGAGCTGGCCGTGTCCCGGGTTTTTTGGGACCACCCCGGCGCGCACGGCCGGACTTGTGGAACGAGCGGGTGCCCGCGGGCATCTTGTGTCCCTCGCTGAGCATCTCGAATCGCATCGAGCCGGCCAGCGGGATCACTTCGACGATTTTGATCTCCACCTCATCTCCGAGCCGGTATCCAAGCCCGGTTTTCTCCCCCGTCAGCGCCTGATGAGCCTCATCATGATGATAATAGTCAAGCCCGAGTGTCGAAATCGGGACGAATCCATCTGCGCCAAATTGAGGCAGGCTGATGAACAACCCGGATTTGGTCACCCCGGAAATGCGCCCGGTGAAGGCCTCGCCAATGCGGCTGGCGAGGTGGTGGGCAACCAGCCGGTCCACTGTATCGCGTTCGGCCGCCATGGCGCGCCGCTCGGTGACGCAAATTTCCGCGGAAATGGTTTCCAGCGCTGCTTCTTGCTCCGGTGTAATGCCGCCTTCGCCAAGGCCAAGCGATCCGACCAGTGCGCGGTGCACGATCAGATCGGCATAGCGCCGGATCGGTGAGGTGAAATGCGCGTATTTCATCAAATTGAGGCCGAAATGGCCAAGATTTTCCGGCGAGTAGATCGCCTGGCTCTGGCTGCGCAGCACCATCTCGTTGACCATGCCCTGATAGGGCTCTCCGGATGCCTTGGCGAGGATGCCGTTGAACGAACTGGCCCGTATCGCCGCGCCGCGCGCCAGCGACAGTCCGAGCGTGCCGAGAAACTCGCGCAGCACTTCCTGCTTGGCCAGCGATGGCTGGTCATGAACCCGGTAGATCAAGGCCTGCTTGCGCTTTTCCAGCGTTTCGGCTGCGGCCACATTGGCCTGGATCATGAATTCCTCGATCAGCCTGTGCGCATCGAGCCGTTCGGGCACGATCACCTTGTCGACCTTGCCTTCCGGCGTCAGCAGGATCTTGCGCTCCGGCATGTCGAGATCAAGCGGCTGGCGCCGGTTGCGCTCGCGCTTGAGTACTGCGTAGGCAGCCCACAACGGCTTCAGGACGGTCTCGAGCAGCGGCCCGGACTTGTCGTCCGGGTTGCCGTCAATCGCCGCCTGCGCCTGCTGATAGGACAACTTGGCGGCACTCTTGATCATCACCCGGTGAAATTTGTGGCCGATCTTGCGGCCTTCACTGGAAAACACCATGCGCAGCGCCAGCGCCGGGCGGTCTTCGCCCTCGCGCAGGGAACACAGATCGTTGGAAATCCGCTCCGGTAGCATCGGAACAACCCGGTCGGGAAAATAGGCCGAGTTGCCGCGCTTGAGCGCTTCGCGGTCGAGCGGAGACCCGGTGCGCACATACCAGGACACATCGGCAATCGCCACGGTGGCGATGATGCCGCCGGGATTGTCGGGCGAGGGATCCTCTTCGGCAAAGACCGCGTCGTCATGGTCCTTGGCGTCATGCGGGTCGATGGTGATGAGCGGAATCTTGCGCCAGTCCTCGCGGCCCGAAAGCGGCGCCGGCTTGGCGTTTTCGGCGGCCTCGATCACTTCGGCGGGAAACACATGCGGGATGCCGTGGGAATGAATGGCGATCATCGAGATCGCCTTTTCGCCATCGACCGAGCCCAGCACCGCATGCACCTTGGCCTGTGGCAGCCCCATGCGGCTCAGCTTGATCGATTCCACCTCGACCAGATCGCCGTCCTTGGCATTGCCAGCGGCGTCCGCAGCAATGGCAAATTCCTCGCCACGGCGTTCGATCGGCATCAGCCGTCCACCGCCGTCGGGCAAGGCCCGGAACACGCCCAGAACCAGGCCTTCGCGCCGGTCCAGCACTTTCATGATGCGGGCGGTGTAGGTGGTCT
This sequence comes from Hoeflea sp. IMCC20628, assembly GCF_001011155.1. Taxonomy (NCBI): domain Bacteria; kingdom Pseudomonadati; phylum Pseudomonadota; class Alphaproteobacteria; order Hyphomicrobiales; family Rhizobiaceae; genus Hoeflea; species Hoeflea sp. IMCC20628. Next base: position 2,405,647 of record NZ_CP011479.1, on the reverse strand, counting down.
TGGCGCCATGCGTCGTGGCAAAGATCCGCGCCAGAACCCGGTCGCCTATGCCTGCCGCCGTCGACGGCGCGCGGGATTTGCTGCGGTCGCGTCCGGCGTTCGACTGGCGCACGGTCACGGGCGGTGCTTCGCCATGATCCTCGAGCCATTCCGCCGGACGGGCGATCAGATCACCATCCGGGTTGCGCACAGTGATTTCGAGCACCGCGACTGCCGGCAATGTGCCGGGACGTCGCAGCATTTTCCGGTCACGCTCGATCATTCCCTCTTCTTCGAGGTTGCGGAGCATGTCCTTCAGCTCGGCCCTGGTGTCGCCTTTCAGGCCAAAGGCCTTGGCGATGTCGCGCTTGGAAGCTCGATCAGGGTTTTCACTGAGAAACTGCAGGATGGTGTCCTTGTCCGGCATGTCGCCGCGGCGAAACGCCGGGCGCGCGTCTTCAGTCTTGTCGTCGGTCTTGCCGGGTTTCGGTTTGGCAGTTCCCGGTTTGCGGGGAGGATGTCCCAATGTCAGTCCTTCTTCGCCTTCGCGGCGGCTGGTTTCTTTGCTTTGGCTTTCGGCTTCGCCTTGGCCTTCGGCTTGGCGGCCTTCTTGGCCGGCGCCTTGGTTTTCTTGCCTGATGCGGCAGCTTTGGCGGCGATCATCTCAAGCGCTTCTTCAAGCGTTACCTCGGTGGGCACCTTGTCCTTGGGCAGCGTGGCGTTGATCTTGGCCCAGTTGACATAGGGGCCATATTTGCCGTCACGCACGGTGACCGGTCCACCATCGGGGTGGTCGCCCAGCGCCTTGAGCGCTGCGGGTGTGCCACGTCCGCGGCCAGGTCCCTTGGCCACCTTTTCGGCGATCACGGTGACTGCGCGGTTGAGGCCGATTGAAAACACGTCTTCGACGCTTTCCAGATTGCCATAGGTCCCGTCATGCAGCACGAACGGGCCATAGCGGCCGAGTCCGGCAGAGATCATCTTTCCCGATTCGGGGTGCTGGCCGACATCACGCGGCAGGCTCAGCAGTGCGAGAGCTTTCTCGTGATCAATCGTATCGACCGCCCAGCCCTTGGGCAAGCTGGCGCGTTTGGCTTCCTTGCCTTCGCCGCGCTGCACATAGGGGCCGAAACGGCCGGTGCGCAGCGTGATGGGTTCTTCGGTATAGGGATCCTTGCCCAGATCCTTGGGTTCATTAGACAGCGCCGCATCGCCTTCGGCGTTCTGATCGTTGGAAAGCTGCCGGGTGAAGCTGCAATCGGGATAATTCGAACAGCCGACAAAGGCGCCGTACTTGCCGAGTTTCAGCGACAAATTGCCGGTGCCGCAGGTCGGGCAGATCCGCGGGTTGGAACCATCTTCGCGCACCGGGAACACCAGCGGCGCCAGCGCCTCGTTGAGCGCATCAAGCACCTGGGTAACGCGAAGGTCCTTGGTGTCGTCGATATGCTGATGGAATTCGGTCCAGAATTCGCGCAACACATCCTTCCAGGCCAGTTCACCCGCCGAAATCCGGTCGAGCTTTTCCTCGAGATCGGCGGTAAAACCGAATTCGACATAGCGGTTGAAGAAATTCTCCAGAAACGCAATGACCAGACGGCCCTTCGGCTCAGGGGTCAGCCTGCGGTTCTCGATCGTCACATATTCACGGTCGCGCAGCGTTGCCAGTGTCGAGGCATAGGTCGAAGGGCGGCCGATGCCGAGCTCTTCCATCTTCTTGATCAGCGAAGCTTCCGAAAACCGCGGCGGAGGCTCGGTGAAATGCTGGGTGGCGTTGATCTTTTCCTTGGCCAGCGCTTCCTGGGCGTTGATCTCCGGCAGGCGGGCATCATCATCGTCGCCGTCGGATTGCTCGCCATCTTCCTTGGCGTCGGTGTAGGCGGCGATGAAGCCGTCAAACCGGACCACAGAACCGGTGGCGCGCAGGCCGGCGGTCTTGCCGTCCTTGGAAGCAGTGATGTCGACCGTGGTGCGTTCGATCTCGGCTGACGCCATCTGGCTGGCGGTGGCGCGTTTCCAGATCAGGTCATAAAGCTTGAGCTGGTCGGAATCGAGATAGCGTTTGACGTCGTCAGGCGCCCGTTCAAAGCCGGTTGGCCGGATGGCTTCGTGGGCCTCCTGCGCATTCTTGGCCTTGGTTGTGTAAAGACGCGGCTTTTCCGGGCAGTAACGCGCGCCGAAGCGTGCCGAAATCGCGGCTCTGGCTTCTTCGATCGCCTCGGGCGCCATCTGCACGCCGTCGGTACGCATATAGGTGATCAGACCAACGGTCTCGCCGCCAATGTCGATGCCCTCATAGAGCTTTTGCGCCACCTGCATTGTCCGCGAGGCATTGAAGCCGAGCTTTGAGGACGCGGCCTGCTGCAATGTCGACGTCGTAAACGGCGGCGACGGGTTGCGCTTGGTTGGCTTGGCTTCGACGCTGTCGGTGACAAAGGACGCGCCCTCAAGCATGTCCTTGATGTTTCCGGCCAGGTCACCATTGGTGACCGACATCTTGGTCATCTTCTCGCCGTCATGCGAGGTGAGCCGTGCGGTAAAGCCGTCTCCGCGCGGGGTCTTCAGATCGGCCGAGATCTGCCAGTATTCTTCAGAGTTGAACCGTTCGATCTCGCTTTCGCGGTCGCAGACAAGCCTGAGCGCCACCGACTGGACCCGTCCTGCCGAACGGGCGCCTGGCAATTTGCGCCACAACACCGGCGAGAGATTGAAGCCAACCAGATAGTCGAGTGCCCGGCGCGCCAGATAGGCGTCGACCAGCGGCGTGTCGATCTCGCGCGGATTGGCCATCGCGTCGAGAACCGATTTCTTGGTGATGGCGTTGAAGACGACGCGGGAGACCTTCTTGTCTTTCAGCGCCTTCTTCTTGGTCAGCACTTCCAGTACATGCCAGGAAATGGCTTCGCCTTCGCGATCCGGGTCAGTCGCCAGAATCAGGGAGTCGGCGCCCTTGAGCGCTTCGGTAATGTCCTTGAGGCGCTTGTTGGAGGCAGTGTCGACCTCCCACTTCATCTCGAAATCCTCATCGGGAAGCACCGAGCCGTCCTTGGCCGGCAAGTCACGAACGTGACCGAACGATGCCAGCACCGTGTAGCCGCTTCCGAGGTATTTGTTGATGGTTTTTGCCTTCGCAGGCGATTCGACTACCACTACATTCATAAGATTGCTCGCATTCGGCCATGGAATTCGGCATGCCGCGCGAATTCGCACCGTACCGATTTGGCCCACGAAATGTACATCGAATGCGGCGCGGTCAAGCCCAACTTCCCGATTCCTGCCTTTTCTCGCCTGAATACAACCAATGCGAGCTTGCAACTGTATTGCAATTATAGATAATTAAGCTATCGTATTTCAATGATCTGTTCGACCGCTCCGGGAGCGGTTGCGCTGTCAGACACAAGGAAGCAACGATGCCGACGCGCCCCAATCAAGGATCATTGGCGACCGCTCAAACAGAGCAGAACATCGCTTATATCAGGCAGATGCTGGTGGAATTGCGCAGTGTTGCCGAGGGCGAGAAGGCCGATATGCTGTGCTATCTGATCGAGATGGCCTACCTTGAAGCGGGTGACGTGCTGGCCGGGGAGCGACCGCTCAAAGTTGCTGAAAGATAAGGGTAGGAGAGTTCGGCACCTATCCGTCCAGGTCCTCGTCAAAAGACAAGGACACCATTCCGCCGGGATGACGATGCAACCGTCCGGCCAGGTCCAGTTCGAGCAGCACCAGATAGACAGTCGCCGCGGCAACACCGGTGTGGCGGATGATGTCGTCAATATCGGCGGGTGAGGGGCCCAGCGACTCAATTACCCGGGCGCGGTCGTCATCTCCCGGTTCGGTAAACGGCGCACCGTCCTCGGTGCCGGGCTCTTCCATCACCGGGTCGCCATCGGAAAACAGCCGGCTCGACGGCGCAAGCGCGTCGATGACATCGCGGCTTTCGGTGGTCAGAATGGCACCTTCCTTGAGAAGTCCGTTGGTGCCCGCGGCTCTGGGATCAAGCGGCGAGCCGGGAATGGCAAAGACCAGCCGGCCGAAATCGGCGGCGCGCCGCGCCGTGATCAGCGAGCCGGATCGATGCGCCGCCTCGATTACAACCAAGCCAAGGCCGACGCCGGCGATCAGCCGGTTGCGGCGAGGGAAATCCCGCGCCCGTGGCTCCCATCCCATCGGCATTTCGCTGATCGCAAAGCCTTGGCCGGCACAGATCTCGCGGTAGAGTTCGAGGTTTTCAGGCGGGTAGGGCTGATCCAGACCACCCGCCAGTGCGGCGATGGTTCCGGTTTCCAGGCTTGCCCGGTGCGCCGCCGCGTCAATACCGCGCGCCATGCCCGAGACAATCGTGTATCCGGCAGCGCCAAGCTCCCGCGCCATCCGCGCCGCCATCTTTGCCCCCGACACCGAAGCGTTGCGGGCGCCGACGATGCCGACAGAAACCTGCGTCGCCAGAGTCAGATTGCCAATCGCCGACAGCAAGGGCGGCGCGCCGTCGATCCGCCTGAGTGCGGGTGGGTAGTCCGGTTCGCCAATGCCGATGAAAACCGCGCCGAATCTGTGTGCGGCTTCCAGTTCGCGTTCGGCGTCGTCGATGCTGGCCACCCGGATGGTCCGCGCAGACCCGCCACGCCGGGACAGTTCCGGCAATTGCTCGATCGCCGTCTCCGCAGAGCCGAAATGGTTGATCAGGTCGCGAAAGGTCGCCGGGCCGACATTGTCGGAACGGATCAGGCGCAGCCAGGAAAGTCGCTGGCGATCAGAAAGGGCGACACCGCGCCTTCCTTCATCGCCCGGCGGCATCAGCCCTTGTCCCCGATGCGGCTCTCTGTTCCTGCGAGCAGCCGGCGGATATTCTGATGGTGCTTGAGAAAGGTGATCACCGACAGGATCACAAACAGCGACGCCACTTCCGGTCGCCCGTAGAGATAAAGAGCGATGGGTACCGCCACTGCCGCAGTCAGCGCCGCCAGCGAGGAATAGCGAAACAGCTTGGCCATGCTGAGCCAGACTGCGGCGAATACCAGCACGATCACCGGCGCCAGCCCCAGCAGAACGCCCAGATAGGTTGCGACGCCCTTGCCACCCTTGAATTTCAGCCAGACCGGATAGAGATGGCCCAAAAATGCCCCCAGACCGGCAATCAGCGCCGCTTCCATGCCAATGACCTGACGGGCGACGACAATTGCCACCGTTCCCTTCAGCGCGTCGGCCAGCAGGGTCAGGCCCGCGAGCTTCTTGTTGCCTGTGCGCAGCACGTTGGTGGCGCCGATATTGCCGGATCCGATGGTCCGCAGATCGCCGAGCCCGGCTTTGCGGGTCAGGATCAGGCCAAACGGGATGGAGCCGCAGAGATAGCCGAACAGCAGCGCCCCGAGCATCACAGGTGTGGAAAGCGACCATTGGATCAAATCCGGCACGACGAAACTTCTCCCCAAAACCATGCTCTGACAGACACGAAACGGGTGTCAGGCGCGATGAACAGTGACACCTGCAACCAGTGTTTGCAACACTTTGCCGCTAAACCGTGCATCCTCGAAAGCGCTGTTCTTGGACTTCGACACAATATCGTCTTTTGACAGCACCCAGGGATATTCCGGATCAACCAGCGCGATATCGGCGCGCGCGCCGACCCCAAGCGTGCCCGCATCAAGCCCGAGAATTTGCGCCGGGCGGGTCGACATCGCGTCGACAAGGCGCATCAGCGGCACATCGCCGGAATGATAGAGCCGCAGCGCCGCTGCCAGCAGCGTTTCCAAACCAATAGCCCCGTTTTCGGCGTCCGCGAACGGCAACCGCTTGGTGTCGACGTCCTGCGGATCATGCGCCGAGACGATGATATCGATGGCGCCATCGGCAAGGGCTGCCACCATGGCGCGCCGGTCATCCTCGGTGCGAAGTGGCGGCGACAGCCGGAAGAACGTCCGATACTCGCCGATGTCGGTTTCATTCAGCGTCAGGTGATTGATGCAGATCCCGGCGGTCACCTTGAGCCCGCGCGCTTTGGCCGTGCGGATTACATCGGCGGATTCGGGCACCGAAATGCTCATCGCGTGATAGCGGGCGCCAGTCAGCGCCGCGAGCCGCAGGTCGCGTTCGAGCGGAATGATCTCGGCCTCACGCGGCACGCCGGACAGCCCCAGCCAGCTGGCGAACAGCCCTTCGTTCATCACGCCGCCGGCGCCCAGTTGCCGGTCCTGCGTCGCCACCGCGATCACGGTTCCGAAATCGCGCGCATAGGTCATGGCGCGCCGCATCACCGCGGGATTGTCCACCGTATGCCGTCCGTTGCTCAGCATGACAGCGCCAGCCTCGAGAAGCAGACCGAATTCGGTCATCTCCTCGCCCTTGAGACCCTTTGTCAGGGCCGCCGCGGGGTAGACACGAACAATGGCTTCATCGCGCGCCAACCGCTGGACGAAATCGACCAGCGCCACATCGTCAATCACCGGATCGGTGTCGGGCATCATGACGATGGATGTGACGCCGCCCCGTGCTGCGGCGCGGCTGGCCGAGGCGATGGTCTCGCGATGCTCGGCGCCGGGTTCGCCGATATGCACGCAGGCATCAACCAGGCCGGGAATGGCGATCAGGCCGGTGCAATCCTCGATCTCGCAATCGGACGACTTGTCAAACCCGACAGCGCTGGCACCGATGGCAGCGATCTTGCCGTCAACAACGACAATGTCGCCAATCTCGTCCATCTGCGTCGAGGGATCGACAATACGGACATTGGTGAGAACCCGCGACGTCATGGCTGATTCCCCTGCGACAGCATCAGCGTTTCCATCACCGCCATGCGGACGGCAACTCCCATCTCGACCTGCAATTCGATGACGCTTTGCGGTCCGTCGGCAATGTCGGAGGCAATTTCGACGCCGCGGTTCATCGGGCCGGGATGCATCACCAGCGCGTTATCCTTGGCAAATTTGAGCTTTACAGCGTCCAGACCATAATAACGGAAATATTCGCGCACCGACGGCACGAAGGAACCGGCCATGCGCTCGCGCTGCAGCCTGAGCATCATCACCACATCGGCGTCCTTGAGCCCGTCCTCCATGCGCTGGAACACTTCCACGCCCATTTGTTCAATGCCCGATGGCAACAGTGTCGAAGGCGCAACAACGCGAACCCGCGCGCCCAGCGCATTGAGCAGCATGATGTTCGAGCGCGCGACGCGGGAATGCAGCACGTCGCCGCAAATGGCGACGATCAGGCGTCCGACCTTGCCCTTGATGCGGCGGATGGTCAGTGCGTCAAGCAGCGCTTGGGTGGGGTGTTCATGCGCGCCATCGCCGGCATTGATCACCGGGCAGCCGACTTTTTGCGACAACAGCGCCACCGCACCGGCGGAGGAATGCCGCACCACCAGCACATCGGGCCGCATGGCATTGAGCGTCATCGCCGTGTCGACCAGCGTTTCGCCCTTTTTGACACTGGAATTTGCCACCGACATGTTCATCACATCGGCACCAAGCCGTTTGCCGGCCAGTTCAAACGACGCCTGCGTTCGGGTGGAGGCTTCGAAAAAAAGGTTGATCTGGGTGAGGCCGCGCAGCGTCGAGGTCTTTTTTTCGCGCTGACGGGAGATTTTGACTGCCTCATCGGCCCGATCGAGCAAATAATGGATGTCTTGCTCCGAAAGCCCCTTTATTCCGAGCAGGTGGCGGTGCGGAAATGACATCATGCGTCCCATGGGGTTGAGGTCTTGGTGGGTCTATAGAAAGGTTCCGGGGCAGGGGCAAGCGTCGCAATGCCGGAAATACGCGATGTCCCCATGCAAAACGGCGCGAATCCCTGTAAGCGAGGTTTCATGAGCCCAATCCAAGCCTTCGGCCAGCAGGCCGACAATCAAAGCCCGCCCTTTTCCGGGCACAACGCCTACCGTTCCGACCCTTTGCTGAAGGACATCGCGGCTGACATGCCGCGCGCGCTTCGCGATGATTTCGAGACGGTCGGTAAATTCGTGGCGTCGGCCGAAGCGCAGGATCTTGCCCGCCTGGCCAACCATGCCATCCCCGAGCTGAAGACCCATGACGGTTTTGGCAACCGGATTGATCAGGTCGATTTCCATCCCAGCTGGCACGCCTTGATGCGTCGCGGGGTCTCGATCGGGCTGCAGGGCTCGGTCTGGGAAGGCCGTCGCGAGGAGGCCGGTCTGGCCCATCAGGCTCGCGCGATCCGGTTTTTCCTCACCGCCGGTCTCGAATGCGGACATCTGTGTCCGCTGACCATGACCAATGCCTCGATCGCCGCGATCATGGCGTCGCCGCGGATCGAGAAAGCCTGGGCGCCGCAGGTGGTGTCACGCCGCTATGATTCGAGCCATCGCCCGGCGATGCAGAAATCCGGTGTGACCATTGGCATGGGCATGACCGAAAAACAGGGAGGCACCGATGTCCGCGCCAATCAGAGCGTGGCGACCCGCGCCGGCGAAGGCGTCTACCGGCTGTCCGGACACAAATGGTTCCTGTCCGCACCAATGTCCGACGGCTTTGTCATGCTGGCCCAGACCGGCGAGGAATCCGGCAACGAACTGAGCTGTTTTCTGGTGCCCCGCATTCTCGAGGACGGCAACCTCAACGGGTTGCGGCTGCAGCGGTTGAAAGACAAGGTTGGAAACCGCTCCAATGCGTCCTCCGAAGTTGAGTTCAGCGATACATTCGGTTTCCTGCTCGGTGGCGAAGGCGAGGGCGTGCGTACCATTTTGGACATGGTGACGCTGACCCGGCTCGATTGTGCTCTGGCCTCCGCCGGCATGATGCGCGCCAGCCTTGCCGAAGCGGTGCATCATTGCCGCCACCGCCGTGTTTTTGGCGAATTGCTGATCGACCAGCCGCTGATGATCCGGGTTCTTGCCGACCTGGCGCTTGAGGTTGCCGCGGCGACAGCGTTGTCGATGCGGCTGGCCCGCGCCTTTGACATGGCCCGCGACAATCCTGCCGAAGCCACGATAGCCCGGCTGCTGACGCCGGTGGTCAAATACTGGGTCTGCAAGATTGCCCCATCGGTGATCTACGAGGTGATGGAGTGCATGGGCGGCAATGGTTATGTCGAGGAGCGCGCCGTGGCCCGTCATTACCGCGAGGCCCCGGTCAATGCGATCTGGGAAGGCTCGGGCAACGTCATGGCGCTCGATGTACTCAGAGTTCTTACCCGGGGGCGTGATCTGTGTGAAGTGGCGCTTGACAGCATCAACAACGATCTTGGCGCAGCCGGTCCGCGCACGGTCGATGTGCTCAGAGCCTGCATGGCGGTTGCCGAGCGTGACCAGGGTGCGGCACGTTTGCTGACAGAACAGTTCGCACTGGCTGCAGCAGCTGCCGAATTGACCCGGCTTGGCGCCGGCCATGTCGCCGAAGCCTTTGTCGAGACCCGGCTCGCCGGCGCCTGGCGCTCAACTTATGGAATGCTTGACGCTCGTTTTGACGCCCGTCAGATTGTCGATCTGCTTTATCCGCCTGCAATCTGAGCAACGGCCCACATCACCGCCGGAATGGTGAGGAAAGATGCGACCGTCTGCACCGTGGTGACAGCTGCGTAGAGCGGCGCGTCTCCGCCCATCTGGCGGGCCAGCAGATACCCGTTCATCGCCGTTGGCACTGAAGCGCAAAGCACCACGATTATCAGCGGTTCACCGGTCAGGCCGAAGGCCAGCGCCAGCCCGGTCATGATCAACGGAAACACAATCAGCTTGAGCGCCGTCGGCGCCAGCACGGCAGGTCCGGGGCGCAGCGCGTCATTGAGCTTGAGGCCAGCGCCGACCATCAGCAGCCCCAGTCCCAGCGCCGATCGCGCGATCAGATCAATCGCCTGTTCCAACGGTTGGTAGATGCCAAAGGGCAGGGCGTTGACAATCATGCCAGCCACACAGCCCAGAATCAGCGGATTGCCGGCAATGCGCTTGACCAGTGTGGCCATGCTGCGTCCACCGGTTCCATACCAGACCAGCACGATCACATTGATGAAGTTGAGCGGGATGATGATCACCGCCATGACCAGCGCAACCAGTGCCAGGCCGCTGGGACCTGCCAGTTTCTCGGCAATGGCCAGGGCAATGAACGAATTCCACCGTGAAGATGTCTGAAACAGGGTCGAATAACTTGCGTCCGACATGCCGCGGGCGCGGGCCAGCGGATGGAGAGCAATCAGCAGCACTGTGACGACTGCGACAGCGATCAGTGCCACCAGCGAAACAGTGCCCAGCTCGATGCTGGAAAAATCCGCCGTTGCAAGGGTCAGGAACAGGAGTGACGGAAACAGGACGTAGTATCCGATCGTTTCAAGGCCGGGCCAGACGCTATGGTCTATGAACGGGGCGCGCCTCAACGCCACGCCCAGAACCACGATCAGAAAAATCGGCAGAATGCTTTCGAATATCAGGAACATGGGTCTCGCCGGATGATGGGAACCACCTCATAGGGGCTACGGAACCGTCGGGCAATGGCAGCCGTTAACCTTAACAAATGGTTTACATTGCGTCGGGACGGCCAGGCGGTCATTCTGACAGCATCAGACAGACTGAACTTCGAGAAGGTCGACGGATCCGCAATGAAAACAAGCCGCCTGTTCTACACCTCAATGATGCTGTTCTGGATCAGTTTCCTGGCGCTGCTGGCGCTGGTTGTGACCTATGCTCCGCAGGGCGGGGTGGAACTGGCGGGTTTGACGCTGTTTGTCGACACTGGGCTGGTTGATGCCGCCATGACGGCGATGGATGGCATTGGCCTTTCACTGATGGCTCAAAGCGTGGTTTTCGGAGTTCTTGGCGGATTCAATGTCGCTTCCGCCGGATTGCTTCTGTTTGCCATGATGTTCTGCGTGCTTGGCGAAGAGCGCGAGCAGCGCGAGGCGCGGCCATTGGCCGAAGGGGCGGCGGCCTGTACGGCTGCGGCCGCAGCTCTTTCGGTCGCGGTGTCTTTTGCCGGCGGCCAGGCAGGCGCCCTGATGGTGCTGCAACTGACAGCCCTTGGCGGTCTTCTGCTGACGGTGACGTCTCTTGCACAATCGGCAATCGCGCCTGCCGACACCAAGGCTGGAGATGTGGCAGCACTTGATGACGTGATCGCTGACCATGCTGCCAACCACGCGGCGTTCAGCGCCCAACTTGCGTCATTCTCGCGGCGGGGCTCTGCCTCATGAAGGTTTTTCTAGTCCTCTGGATCATGCCCATCATCCTGCTCGGCAGCTGGTACGGCCTGTCCTATTACGACATCAATTTCGGCTATCGCATTTTGACCCGCGAGCTGCACGATCTGGTTTTCACGATCTATGGCAATCTGCTCGGCATTGAGCCTGAATCGATCCCGCCGCTGGTGGTCAAGGCCGTCATCTTCGACACATTCCTGGTCGTCGGTTTCATCGTGATCAAGCGCCGCCGCAAACAGATCTGGGCCGCGCTGTGCCAATTCTTCCACTGGACAGGCGGGCACACCACATCAGACCAGACTGAGGTTCAACCACAGTCTGACTTTTCAAGAACCAGCTGAATCTGCCTTGGATCTGCGCAGGCCCGCAAGCCGGTCGAGCGCGCCCTGCAAAATGAAGCTGGCGGCGGCCGAATCGATCCGCTCCTTGCGCTTCTTGCGCGACACATCCATCTCGATCAGCGCCCGCTCGGCGGCCACAGTCGACAATCGCTCGTCCCAGAACACGAAGGGCAGGTCGGTTTTCTCCGCCATGCTGCGCACGAAGGCGCGTGTTGCCTGACAACGGGGCCCCTCGCTGCCATCCATATTGACCGGCAGACCGATGATTGCCGCGCCGGCATTGTCGCGCGCCAGCGATTCGAGCAGCACCACCGCATCTAGAGTGAATTTCTTGCGCTTGATCATCGGCCGCGGCGAAGCCAGTCTGAGCGACAGGTCCGAGATAGCCAGACCGATGGTCACGGTGCCCAGATCGATGCCGGCAATGGTCTGTCCCGGCAACAGCCGGTCATTCAGCTCTTCGATCCCGATCGCCGCCATTTTTCAAACTCCGCCTTTGCGCCCGGGCACATGCCGGGCTAGATGATGGGTTTAGCGAACAAGCCCAAATAATGCGAGGGAGCGTATCCAATGAAAATCACATGGCTCGGCCATTCGGCATTCCGGTTGGAAACCGCCAAATCCACCATCCTGATCGACCCGTTCTTCACCGGAAATCCGAGTTTTGAAGGCAATGACCGCAAGGAAGCGGTCAAGGGCGTCACTCATATCCTGCTCACCCATGGCCATGGCGACCATGTTGGCGATACCGCCGAGATTGCCAAAGAGACCGGCGCAGTCGTGCTGGCCAACTACGATCTTGGCATGTGGCTGACCCATCATCAGGGCGTGGAGCGGTTGGAGATGGGCAATACTGGCGGCACCGTTGCGCTGGACGGTTTCTCCGCCACCTTCGTCAACGCGTTCCATTCCTCGGCCCATATCACCAGCGATGGCGTGTCGCACTCGCTCGGCAGCGCCAATGGCCTGATGCTGCATTTCGAGGACGAGCCCAGTCTCCTGCATATGGGCGACACCGACATTTTCTCCGACATGGCGCTGATCAACGAGTTGCACCGCCCGGAAATCGGCATTGTGCCGATCGGCGACCGCTTCACCATGGGCGGCGCGGTAGCAGCTCTTGCCTGCCGCAGGTATTTCTCCTTTGCCAAGGTGCTGCCGTGCCATTACGGCACCTTCCCGATCATCGATCAGACCGCCGACGCCTTTCTGGAAGGCATGGAAGACGACGCCAAGAACGTCGCAGTGCCCAAATCCGGCGAAAGCGTTGATGTCTGAGACGGGCCTTGCCGCAGCTTTGTCGTGACAAAGAAGAACATGGGAATACAATGACCCAGGATGACCAGACGCTCAGCTTTTATACGCAGCAAGCGTCCGCCTATGCCTCACGCGATGAATATTCGAATTCGAAGCACATCGAGGCTTTTCTGTCCTTGCTACCGTCCGGCGCCGCCATTCTCGAATTGGGATGCGGCGCCGGGCGGGACACTGAATTCATGATCGGCAGGGGGATCGATGTGCGTCCGACCGATGGAACACTCGAACTGGCGCAAGCGGCACAGCAGCGCCTCGGCATACCGGTGGCCAAGCTGTTGTTCGCGGATCTGAACGAGCAAGGCAGGTATGACGGAGTATGGGCGAATGCCTGCCTGTTGCATGTTCCCCGTGCAGATCTGCCAGGGATCTTGTCGAAAATTCGATCAGCCTTGACGAATGGCGGGGTGTTTTATGCCAGCTTCAAGGCCGGAGAAACAGAAGGCCGCGACCAGTTTGACCGCTATTACAACTACCCGTCAGCGTCCGCACTTCGGGAATGGTACTCGGCGGCGGGATGGGCGGACGTGGATATCACCACCGAAATGGGCGGAGGCTATGACGGCAAGCCGACCACATGGCTCCATGCCACCGCAATCAAATGAAGCCCGCTTTCAAACCACTTTCAGCCTGGCCACAATGACAAATCCTTGGCCCGCGGTTGCGCGCGCCGCCGCTCGCCGCTATAGCGGGGCCACCTGTTCACACCACCCGATGAGGACCCTATGTCCGTAGATCTTGCCACCGTCAAACGCGTTGCGCACCTGGCCCGTATTGCCGTCACCGACGAGGACGCCGCGCGCATGGAAGGCGAACTCAATGCCATTCTGGGCTTTGTCGAGCACCTTTCCGAAGTCGATGTCGACGGCGTCGAGCCAATGACGTCAGTGACGCCGATGATGATGAAGAAGCGCGAGGACGTCGTTACCGACGGCTCCAAGGCCGAAGACATCGTTGCCAACGCGCCCGAATCCACCGACAATTTCTTCGTTGTCCCGAAGGTGGTCGAGTAAGCTTATGATGGCGCTGGTCGCAAACGAAACGCCGTTGCCGCACAAGATCGCGCATCTGGTTCCGCTTGCCGCCGCCGTCCGGCTTTGTGAAAGTCTTGGCTTCACCGAATGTGGCGCCGTCCTTGATGACCCTGAAGCCGGATATTCCCGGTTCTTTGAAAAGAAGTTGTCCGCATGACCGACCTGACCCGTCTGACCATCGCCGAAGCCCGTGACGAAATGAGCAAGGGCACCTTTTCCAGCCTCGAGCTGACCGATGCCTATCTGGCGGCCATCGATGCCGCCAATCCGGCGATCAATGCCTATGTCAAGGTTACTGCCGACAAGGCCCGCGACATGGCCAAGGCTTCCGACGCCCGCCGCACCGACGGCAAGGCCGGCGCGCTGGAAGGCATTCCGCTCGGCATCAAGGATCTCTACGCCACCGAAGGCGTCCACACCCAGGCTTGCAGCCATGTGCTCGACGGCTTTGAGCCGCGCTACGAATCCACAGTCACGGCCAATCTCTGGGCCGATGGCGCGGTCATGCTGGGCAAGCTCAACATGGATGAATTCGCCATGGGCTCGTCCAATGAGAGTTCTTATTACGGCCCGGTGATCAACCCGTGGCGTGCTGAAGGCTCCAACGCCAATCTGGTGCCCGGCGGTTCTTCCGGCGGCTCGGCTGCCGCTGTTGCCGCACTGCTCTGCGCCGGCGCCACCGCAACCGATACCGGCGGCTCGATCCGCCAGCCTGCGGCGTTTACCGGCACGGTCGGCATCAAGCCGACCTATGGCCGTTGCTCGCGCTGGGGCATTGCAGCCTTTGCCTCGTCGCTCGATCAGGCAGGTCCGATTGCCCGCGATGTCCGCGATGCGGCGATCATGCTTAAATCCATGGCCTCGGTCGACGCCAAGGACACCACCTCGGTCGATCTGCCGGTGCCTGACTACGAAGCCGCACTCGGCGGTTCGGTCAAGGGCCTGAAGATCGGCATCCCGCGTGAATACCGCATCGAGGGCATGCCCGAAGAGATCGACGCCGTCTGGCAGCAGGGCATCGCCTGGCTCAAGGAAGCAGGCGCCGAAATCGTCGACATCGAACTGCCGCACACCAAATACGCGCTGCCGGCCTATTACATTGTCGCACCTGCCGAAGCCTCGTCCAACCTGGCCCGCTATGACGGCGTCCGCTACGGTCTGCGGGTGCCCGGCAGGGACATTGCCGAGATGTATGAAAAGACCCGCGCCGAAGGATTTGGCCAGGAGGTCAAGCGCCGCATCATGATCGGCACCTATGTGCTCTCGGCCGGTTATTATGACGCCTATTACCTGCGCGCCCAGAAGGTCCGCACCCTGATCAAGCGCGATTTCGAACTGGCTTTTGCAGCTGGCGTCGACGCCATCCTGACGCCCGCCACCCCGTCCTCGGCCTTTGCCGTTGGCGACGAGAACCTGGCCAGCGATCCGGTGAAAATGTATCTCAACGACATCTTCACCGTCACCGTCAACATGGCAGGGCTTCCGGGCATCGCCGTGCCTGCCGGTCTCGACCCCAAGGGTCTGCCGCTCGGCCTGCAGCTGATCGGCCGCCCGTTCGAGGAAGAAACCCTGTTCAAGACCGCCCACGTGATCGAACAGGCCGCTGGCCGGTTCGAGGCGAAGCGTTGGTGGTAGGTTGACGCGATAAAGCGGCGCCCGAAGGCGCCGCTTTGCGGTTACCTGTTGTTCAATTGCGATCGGACCAGTTCCAGGCCGCGTCGGGTGACGCCGTAAGGCTGTCCCTTGCGCGAGCTTATGGCACGTCTGCGCTTGAGCTTGCGGAAGATTTCGAGATCAAGTCCGCCATACAGCCAGCCCTCACGGGTGATGAGCTTGGCGTCGGCGATCTTCCTGGCGTCATTGCGGGTGAGTTCGATCCTGCCGCCCTGGGCGAGCAGGTGCAAGATGCGCTGTTCGGCGCGGGAAATATCCATTGGTTTCGTGTCCGGGATAGCGCTCGTGTGAGCGCGCAAAAACATCAGCCAACATCAATGACGTCAGCGGTTTCATGTTTTTGACGGGCCGTGCGCGGCGTTTTGTACGCGGGCAGGCCCCTTACCGGGACTCGTTCGAAGAGAACATAAAGGCTCCGTTGATGGATCTGTTCAGGATAAGAGAAGCCTTCAGGAGGATCAAGTTTGACCGCGATATTCAACACCCAGAAAGACTGCCGGTGTTGCATCATTGCCTTGAAGACACGTCGCACACGCCGTCACAACCACGCCATAAAATCCCTCAGGGCTTGATGAACCGCGCAATTCCGGCGACAGTCATACCAACCACCGCGCCCTTGGGCGTAGTCATCACCTGACGGAGCCGTATTCATGCTGACAATCCGGCCTGCCAGTTCCGCTGAAGCGCAGGATCTTGCCTGGATCGGGCTGGCTGCGTGGGAGAAGGCAATCCGGGTCTGGGGCGAGGATGCCGACCGGTTGCGTGAAAACGCCAAGGAAGCCTTTTACGAATTCTGCACCGCCCACTGGCCCGACATTCTGGTTGGCGAATGGGACGGCGATCTGGCCGGGTGGGGATCGTGTGAAAAGGCCGACGACTTCATCACCGACCTCTGGGTTCATCCGGAGTTTCAGGGCAGGGGCATCGGCACTGTCGTGCTCGAAGCCATTGAGGCCGGTATCAGGGAACGTGGCTATCCTGCCGCCCGGCTTGACACCCATGCCCGCAACGCCGGCGCGATCCGGCTCTACAAGCGTCTGGGCTACCGTGTGAAGGCCTATTTTGTCACCTATTCCGAACCACTGGATGAAGACATCGACAAGGTCGAGATGATCAGGGAATTTTACCCCGGCACAGAACCGGTCGAACCCGGTATCGATGAGGATGGCCTTTACGGCATTTGAGCAGCGGTGTTTGCAGACAAAAAAAGACCCGGAGGCGGGAGGCCAGTCCGGGCTGTTCAGTTGGGCAAAGCGAGCTCTGCCTAGAGGGATCTGCAATTCAGACGTCGGGTGATTTCTCGATATCGAGCTTTGAAGTTACCCGCTCAAAAAGGTCATGGTTGCGGCAAAAACCTGGCGCTTCATCAGGATTTGGCTCATCCAGCAGCCACTGCTGGCAGGCATCAGGCTGGTTGCAAGTCAGGCAACGGTTGGCCGCACGGCGCAAAACTCCGGCGTGGCCCGGCATCGATTTCATCTCGTCAACAACTTTGAGCTTGTTCATCATGCCGTCCATCAGGTCGGCGCGCTGGGTCAATCGGCTGAAATAATCGAACGTGCTCATGAACCACTCCTCTTTGGCGTTGATGCAAGAATCGCATGCCGCCAGCGGGGTCGCATTGATCTCGGTCAAACATTTCGCAGGTGGTTTTATCGCTCGCCAGACGCAGTGATGGCTGGAAAGTCTTGCAGTTCGTCCGCCTTTGTTCTACCGGACGGGGTATCGAAATTTCCAGAATAATGAGCCTGCCATGACCCTCGTTGATACCCGCACCCCTGAACCCAAGCGCTTTGTTGCTGGCGCCACCGGCGATTGGGAGATTGTCATTGGTCTCGAAGTTCACGCTCAGGTGACCAGCAATTCCAAGCTGTTCTCGGGCGCCTCGACGGAATTCGGCAATGCCGCCAATTCCAATGTCAGTCTGGTTGACGCGGCAATGCCAGGCATGCTGCCTGTGATCAACGAGGAATGCGTCGCTCAGGCCGTGCGCACCGGGCTTGGCCTGAAAGCGCAGATCAACAACCGTTCGGTGTTTGACCGCAAGAACTATTTCTATCCCGATCTGCCGCAGGGCTATCAGATTTCGCAGTTCAAGGATCCGATTGTCGGCGAGGGCGAAATCATCATCTCGGTCGGTCCGGACCGCAAGGGCAATTTCGAGGACATCGAGATCGGCATCGAGCGGCTGCATCTGGAGCAGGACGCCGGCAAGTCGATGCACGACCAGCACCCGACCATGTCCTATGTCGATCTCAACCGCTCCGGCGTGGCGCTGATGGAGATCGTCTCGAAACCCGACATGCGCTCGGCTGACGAGGCCAAGGCCTATGTCACCAAACTCAGGTCGATCCTGCGCTATCTCGGCACCTGCGACGGCAACATGGACGAAGGCTCGATGCGTGCCGACGTCAATGTCTCGGTGCGTAAGCCCGGCGGCGATTTCGGCACCCGCTGCGAGATCAAGAACGTCAACTCGATCCGATTCATCGGTCAGGCCATCGACTACGAAGCCCGCCGCCAGATCGCCATCATCGAAGACGGCGGCACCATCGACCAGGAAACCCGGCTGTTTGATCCCGGCAAGGGCGAAACCCGCTCGATGCGGTCGAAGGAAGATGCGCATGACTATCGCTATTTCCCCGATCCCGATCTGCTGCCGCTGGAATTCGACGATGCCTATGTCGCCGCGTTGAAGGCGGATCTGCCTGAATTGCCTGACGACAAGAAGGCGCGCCTGGTGCGTGACATGGGCCTGTCGGTCTACGACGCTTCAATCCTGGTCTCGGAAAAGGCGATTGCCGATTATTACGAGGAACTGGCCGCCGGGCGTGACGGCAAGACCGCCGCCAACTGGGTCATCAACGACTTGCTGGGCGGCTTGAACAAAGCCGGCAAAGGCATTGAAGAGACTCCGGTTTCGCCCGCTCAGCTTGGCGGCATTCTGGATCTGATCAAGGACGACACCATTTCCGGCAAGATCGCCAAGGACCTGTTCGAGATCGTCTTTAACGAGGGCGGCAACCCGGCCGAGATCGTCGAAGCCAGGGGCATGAAGCAGGTCACCGACACCGGCGCCATCGAAAAGGCTGTCGATGAAATCATCGCCGCCAACCCCGATCAGGTGGCCAAGGTCGTGGCCAAACCGGCCCTGGCTGGCTGGTTCGTCGGTCAGGTGATGAAGGCCACCGGCGGCAAGGCCAATCCGAAAGCCGTGCAGGAACTGGTCAAGACCAAGCTCGGCATCGAGGACTGACAGCACCGATGGCCATCAGCGACGCCCTGGTGATGCGGAATGCCCAAATTCTCTGGGATTATCACGACACCGGGACGCCGCTCGAAGCCGCCGACGCGATCATAGGACTTGGCAGTTACGACTTGCGGGTGGCTGACCGCTGCACCGAACTGTTTCTGAGTGGGTTGGCGCCGAAGATTGTGTTTACCGGAGCCTCGGGCAACTGGACCCGCGGCTTGTATGCGAACTCGGAAGCGCAGGCCTTCGCTGAACGCGCCATCGCACTCGGCGTGCCCACTGCGGCCATCAGCCTTGAACAGGAATCCACCAATATCGCCGAGAACATCAGTTTCGTCCGCGCCATGCTTGCAGCTGCCGGGCGGGTGATCTGGGTGACGAAGCCGCAGACACGGCGCCGGGTCAGCGCCACGCTGGCGGTCGCCTGGCCCGAGGCAACGTCAATGATCACCGCGCCCGCGCATGATCTGGCGGCGCAACCGACCGATCACCACCCATTCGAGGCTTTGATTTCCGAAATGGTCGGGGATGTCTGGCGCATGGCCGCCTATGCCGAAAATGGTTTTCAGGCCAGCCAAACAATTCCGCCTGCGGTGCGAACTGCCTTCGGCACCCTTGTCGCGGCAGGCTTTACGCACCATCTGCCGGAGGGTGTGCGTTCACTTGACCGCTGATTGATCTCCATATGAAACCGGCCTGCTTCGCCGAACCGCTGACGACGGTCGTCTCGCCGTGACAATTTGAGGAAACTGCCAATGTTTTTTGTCCGATCCGCCTCTGCCCGAGACATTGATGCCATCCGCAATGTGCTCGTGGATACCTGGAGGGCGACCTATGCGCCGTTTTATGGGGCTGCCAAGGTCGAGGAGATCATCGCCGAGTGGCATTCCGAAGCGGCCATCCAGGCCAATCTAGACAAGCCGGGCGGTGAATATCTGGTGGCAGATGACGGCAAGCTGATCGGCGGCATCGCCTTTGCCAGCTATGCGCCCGGAACCAAAGTGGTGTCATTGCACCAGCTTTATGTTCGGCCCGAATGTCAGGGATTGGGCATTGGCCGCGATCTGTTCGCCGAGATCGAGACCTGTTTTCCCGATGCGAAAAGCCTCAGTGTCGAGGTCGACCCCGGCAACGAACCGGCGATCGGCTTTTACAAGGCGCATGAGCTGGCCGAGACCGGACACACCGACAATTGCGGCAAGGGAGAATCCGGCATTCCGGCAATGATCCTGACCAAGCAACTCTCCGTGTAGGCAAGCGGTGGCTGATGCTTGCAAACCTGCTTGCTGCGCGCCCTGTCGGAACGTCAATTGTAATGTACTATTTCTGGGGGTGGTATCTGCAACCTTACCTTACGACACTCGACGTAAGCCATGTTAGAAACACCCCCGCAAATGCCAATGTTCAGGTTGGGTGAATGATACGATTTTACAAAATTGCCATCCCGGTTTTCATTGTCGGATTTATCGCCGGGAATGCTTTCTGGTATGTTTTTTCGCCTTCATTCATTGACCGTGTGGTCAATGAGCAATTGCCTTCGGGCTTTGTCCTCAGCGAAGCGCGGTCAGGTGAGTTTCGAAATGCCGATGGTGCGCATCGTGGCTCCGGGTCAGCCAAAATTCTGGTGGCCGACGGTGGCGGCGCATTGCTGCGTTTTACCGAGTTCCAGGTTACCAACGGCCCGGATCTCGAGGTCTGGCTGGTCAAGGATCCCGATCCGAAAAAATCTGCCGATGTGAACGCCAGCCAATGGCTGTCTCTGGGGCCGCTCAAGGGCAACAAGGGCGACCAGAGCTATGTCATCCCTGATGGAACCGATATCAATGACTGGGGTTCGGCTGTCATCTGGTGCGAGCAGTTCAGCGTCTTGTTCTCCGTCGCCACCCTGTCGCAACCGAAAGTCTGATGACGTGACCGGGGTTGAAATCCGGATAGCAATGCGCCGGGATGTTGCCGCAATAGCGGCCATGTTGGCCCAGGAAACGCTGGTCGGGCACGGCGACAGCGCCGATCCTGCCGATTTTCCGCTGTACCTCACGGCTTTCGACCGGATTGCGGCCAGTCCCAATGACACACTCTATGTTGCAGTCCGTGCCGGCGAGATTGTCGGCACGTTCCAAACAACGCTGATTGTCGCGCTGACCGGCAAGGGCGCATCAAGCTTCATAATCAAGGCGGTGCATACCCGCAGTGATATGCGTGGCAACGGGATCGGCCAGGTGATGATGACCCATGCCATCGCGCAGGCCAGGGCCGAGGGCGCGACAATGGTTCAACTGATGTCCAACGCTGATCGGATTGACGCGCACCGGTTCTATGAACGGCTCGGATTCGTCGCCAGCCATGTCGGTTTCAAGATGAATTTGGCCTGAGCACAGGCTGCCCGGTACTGGACAATATTGATCCAGCGGGCCATAAGGCGGGACAGGACGCGGCTGAATACTCATCGCCGCCGGGCCACGGACGAGAGGCTTTCATGAAGACGCTACTGCTTCAGATATTCACCTGGTGGAACGGGCAAACCCTGGGAACCAGGTACCATACTTGGCGACATGGCAATCGTGTCGGCGAAGATGCGCTGGGTAATGTCTATTATGAAGGCGGCTCGGACTCCGAAGGCCGGACCCGCCGCTGGGTGATCTACAACGGTCCATCCGAAGCCTCCACCATACCGCCAGGCTGGCACGGCTGGATGCATCACCGCACTGATGTGTCGCCTGCGTCCGAGGACTATGCAGCGAAAACCTGGGAAAAGGCGCATCAGCCGAACCTGACAGGCACCGGCCGCGCTTACCGACCCAAGGGTTCCATCCTCAATCAGGGCGCCCGTCCGCATGTGACCGGCGACTATGACGCCTGGACACCAAAATCCTGACAAGCTGCCACGTCTTTGGCGCGACCATGCCACAATTCATGGTTAAGGCTTCTTTGACGGCAGCGGGTTAGTATCGAGATCCGAAACATGCCGGGACCGGTCCGGGTCGGGCCTTGTGACGAGTGAAGCAGATGACATACCAAGCCAACATTTTTGCCAGGAACGTAAGCCCGATTCTTGTCGCCGTCTCGATTTTCACCGGCGCGGCAGTTCCGGCTGCAGCGGCAGTCATCGAAAATCCCGTGGCGGTGTTTTCCGCAATCGACAAGATCACCGGTCGAATCACCACGTTCGACGTCTATGTCAACGAGACTGTGCAATTTGGCGCGCTTCAGGTGACCCCGCGCGTGTGCAACAGCCGTGACGAGACCGAAGCGCCGAAAACCACAACCTTTGTCGAAGTTGACGAAATAACTCTCGATCGCAAGATCCGGCGCCTGTTCACTGGATGGATGTTTGCTGATTCGCCCGGTCTCAATGCGGTCGATCATGCGGTCTATGACGTCTGGCTGAAAGAATGCAAACAGGTCTCCGAGGTTCCTGCTCCCTCAGGCAACTGAGATCGATCAGGCCGCCGCCACGGCAAATCCCATAGTCAAATTGAAAACACCGCGCGTTCGATCGAACGCGCGGTGTTTTGTTTCATAGTCGGGGCAAGTTGACCTGCCGCCGCATCAACGTGATGCGACAGGCGTGACCAGCGGGGTGATCCGGCGAATGGTAACCCTTCGGTTCAACCGTTCAGGCGCTTCGGTGCTCACTTTGAGATAGCGTTCGCCATAACCCTGCGTCACCATGTTTTCCGGCGGAATTCCGAACACGTCGCTCAGTGCTACCGCGATGGTTTCTGCGCGACGGTCTGACAGCACCAGGTTCGCTTCATCCTTGCCAACAGCATCGGTGTGGCCTTCGATCAGGAAGGTCTCGGCCGGGTTGTTTCCGAGTATATCGGTCATGGCGTCGGCAACATCGGAGAGCCGCTGGATCTGGTCTTCGGCGATGGTCGCCTTGCCAAATTCGAAGGTCAGCGAATCAAGGTCGATCCGGCGAACCTTGTCACGCAGCCGGGCAGACCGGGTTACCTCTTCCACCGTGTACAGGCGCTCGACCTGTTCGACCGGTGGCTCCATCAGGAACTCCAGATAGGCCGATGGTTCAGCGTCGGTTGAATCAAGGATGTATTCGTTGATCGGAATAGACAGCCGCAGCGGTGGCAGCGCGCGACCCGGATCGACAAAGGCTTCACGCGAACCATCGCTATTGGCGTTGGAGAAGAACAACACGTATTCCCGTCCGTCCGGCATAACCCGGCTGCGCTGCACCACATCGCCCCAGCGGTTGGTAATGGTCACCAGTTGCACGCCATTTGGACGGACAATGACTTCACGCACCCGTCCGCCGCGCAGCTGTTCATAATAGACTTCCTCGCTGCCCGCACGGAGCCGGTCGCGCTCGTCATGCTCGATGATGGTGCGGTTGTCGACTTCAATAAGGGTGCGGTTGTCGATCTGGTTGATGATGGTCACATCTGTCTGGGCTTCACGCGCAGGCCGCTCTTTGACGCGCTCGCCACGCTCTGACATCGCTTCCGGCGCAGGAGCGCTTCTCAGTGCCGGTGCCTGGGCTTCTTCGTCTGATGCAGGCGGTGGTGGAGCAGGCTCGTTGGATGCAGCAGGCGCAGTGGACGGCTTGTCGCCCTTCACAGGTTTTTCCTTGGCGCTGTCGAGCACCGGAGCGCCATCTTGCACCGGCAGGTTCAGCACCTCTTCCGGCACAGGCGCGGCAGCGCCGTCGGTTTCCGGCACAGGCGCGGCAGCGCCGTCGGTCTGCTGGCCATCACCCTGTGTTGCGGGTTTTGATTCCTCAGCAGCTTCGGCTGGTGCGGTTTCCGCCGCAGGGGCTGCAGGTTTTGCAGCTGGAGTCGGTGCTGCTTCCGGGGCAGGACCTTCCTCAGTCGTGGCGGGTTTTGCTTTCGGAGTTGGTGCTGCATCCGGTGCAGGGACTTCCTCCGACGCTGCGGGTTTTGCAGCCGGCGTCGGTGCTGCATCCGGTGCAGGAACTTCCTCGGACGCTGCAGGTTTGGTTTCCGGAGTGGGAACAGGCTTCTCGGTCGCCGCCTCTGTTTCGGGGGCTGCTTCGGTCGGTGCCGGTGCCGGCGTGACTGCTTCTGGCGCAGCGGGAGCCGCTTCGGCCGGTGCTTCAGGTGCAGCGGGAACTGCTTCCACGGGCACCTCGACCTGTACTTCAGGTGCGGCTTCCGCTTCTGGGGCAGCTACTTCAGGTGCGGTTTCCTCGACAGCGGCTTCAGGTGCCGCCTCTGCAGCCGGGGCGGGCGTCACCTCCGGTGCTGCTTCAACGGGAGCCACTTCCTTCGCCGGCTCTTCAGCCGGTTCTTCTACCTTGGGCGCGAGCGCTTCTTCTGCAGGCTCTGGTGCGGGGGCCTCTTCGACAGCCGGTTCAGCCACTGCTGCAGGTTCGGGGGCTGCTTCAGCCGGGGCCGCTTCTGGCGCAGTCTCGGCTGCTTCCGACGCGGCGGGAGCTTCGGGTACGGGGATTTCAGCTTCCGGGGCAGGAGGGGCAGCTTCAGCGGCGGCGCTGGCTGCTCCAAGCTCGGCCTGCGCCGCAGCGACGTCCGCCTGCGCGGCTGCCACATCGCCACCCGAAGCTTCTGCTTCGGCCAAGCGTGTCTGTGCTGCGGTCAAAGCTGCTGCTGCGTCGCCGACGCTCAACTGCACTCTGGTCACAGAACTGCTGAATGCCGATTTCGGTGCGTCAAGCACGCGGGACTGGCTGTACGGTGCAGCGTGGGAAAAGCCGATACCAACAAGGCTTATGGCGGTTGAGGCAAGCAAAAGTCGTGTCAATGTCACGTGGAGATCTCCTGTAAGGTCAAGTACCCTTCGCAACTCCAACGCGCTCGGTCCGTTAAGGTTCCGCTTCGGACGAGGTTGATCTGTGGGGAATCAAAGTGGGTCGGAAAACGGCAGATCTGGCCCGTCGAGCGCCTCCGCCAGCAGTTCGGCGTAGTCCTGGCGCGGAATGTCGACTGCACCGAAGCGTTTGAGATGGTCGGTGGTGAACTGGGTGTCGAGAAGCACGAATCCGCGCTCACTCAAACGTTCGACAAGATGCACCAGGCAGATTTTCGAGGCGTCAGTAGCGCGGCTGAACATGCTTTCGCCGAAAAATGCCCGTCGCAGCGAGACGCCGTAAAGCCCACCCACCAGTTTCCCGTCACTCCAGGCCTCGACCGAATGGGCGTGACCCAGTTGGTGAAGGCTGCTGTAAAGCCCCGTGATCGTTGCGTTGATCCAGGTGGAGGGCCGGTTTTCAACACTCTCTGCACAGGCAGCGACTACTTCGTCAAAAGCGGTGTTGACCCGTATCTCGAAGGGTTGTTGCCGCACAGTCCGGGCCAGGCGCTTGGGAATGTGGAAGTTGTCGAGCGGCACCACGCCGCGGATTTCCGGTTCGACCCAGAAGATCTCCGGATCATCAGCCGAATCGGCCATCGGAAACAGGCCCGAGGCATAGGCGCGCAGCAACAGGTCAGGTGTGATCTGGAGGTGCGCGCCGCGCTGCAAAGCTCAGGCTCCCTGAACGATTGTCAGGAGAAGCCTATTTTCCTGCTTTGGCCGCAAGAAACTTTTCCAGCCAGTGAATGTCATAGTCACCATTTGCGATGTCCGGATTGGCAAGAAGATCGCGAAACAACGGGATCGTGGTATTGATGCCATCGACGACGAACTCGTCGAGCGCCCGTCGCAGCCGCATCATGCATTCCACCCGGGTTCGCCCGTGTACGATCAGCTTGCCGATCAGGCTGTCGTAATAGGGCGGTATCTTGTAGCCCTGATAGACGCCGGAATCGACCCTGACGCCAAGGCCGCCGGGCGGGTGGTAATGGGTGATTGTGCCGGGTGAGGGGACAAACGTGTTCGGATCTTCGGCGTTGATACGGCATTCGATGGCGTGACCATGAAACCGGATGTCTTCCTGGGTCATCGAAAGTCCGCCGCCCGAAGCGATGCGGATCTGCTCGTTGACCAGATCGATGCCGGTGATCGCCTCTGTGATCGTGTGTTCCACCTGCAAGCGGGTGTTCATCTCGATGAAAAAGAATTCGCCGTTCTCATAGAGAAACTCGATGGTGCCGGCGCCGCGATATTTCAGCTTACGCATTGCTACCGCGCAGATCTCGCCAATTTCCATCCGCTGATTTTCGTTCAGCGAAGGTGAATTGGCCTCTTCCCAGACCTTCTGGTGTCGCCGTTGCAATGAACAATCCCGTTCACCAAGATGGACCGCATTGCCCTCGCCATCACCAAGAACCTGAACCTCGATGTGACGCGGCCTGCCCAGATATTTTTCCATGTAAACGGCATCATTGCCGAAATTTGCCAGAGCTTCGGATCGCGCCGTTGTCAGGGCTTCCGACAGTTCTTCGGCATTGTTGGCCACTTTCATGCCCTTGCCGCCACCGCCAGCGGTTGCCTTGATCAGCACCGGGTAACCGGTTTCCTCGGCAACCTTGATAGCCTGCTCGACGTCGAACACCTCGCCATCAGAGCCCGGGACACAAGGAATGCCTAGCGATACAGCGGTTTTCTTGGCGGTGATCTTGTCGCCCATGAGGCGGATATGGTCTGCGGTCGGGCCTATGAAGGTGATGCCATGCGCATCGAGAATATCGGCGAACTTGGCGTTTTCGGACAAAAAGCCATAGCCCGGATGCACCGCGTCGGCACCGGTGATTTCGCAGGCCGCAACGATCTGGTGAATGTTGAGATAGCTGTCGCGTGATGGCGGTGGGCCGATGCAAACGCTCTCGTCGGCCAGGCGCACATGCATGGCGTCCTGGTCGGCGGTTGAATGCACCGCGACGGTCTTGATGCCGAGCTCCTTGCAGGCCCGCAACACCCTGAGTGCGATTTCGCCACGATTTGCAATGAGAACCTTGGAGAACATGGCCTGACTCACTTACTCGATCTCAATCATCGGTTCGGCGAATTCCACCGGGTCACCGTCAGCGACCATGATGTTGACGACCTTGCCGGACCGCGGCGAGGGTATCTGGTTCATCGTCTTCATGGCTTCGATGATCAGGATTGTCTGACCTTCCTTGACCATCTGGCCGATCTCCACGAAAGCCTTCGATCCGGGCGCAGGCGACATGTAGACAGTGCCGACCATCGGCGCGGTCACCGTGTTGGCGGATTTTGCAGCGGCTGCGGCAACTGTTTCCGCTGACGGTGCGGCCGGGGCCTGCGCCACCGGTGCCGGCACTTGCTGCTGCGCGATCGGCGCATGGATCATCTGAGGCGATCCCGCACGGCTCACCCTGACACGCAGGTCATCCTGTTCAATCTCGATCTCGGTCAGATCGGTCTCGTTGAGGATATTTGCGAGATCCCGGATCAGATCCTGGTCAATCGACGGTTTTCGTGTTGCCATCGGATTATTGCCTCTGTCTTGTTGTTGCAGGCGGTCGTTGAGCCGCCACGCCAATTGTCCGTCCCTTTACAGCCCCGCACTGCCACCTGACAAGTCTTCGGTGAGCGCCGGGCTGTGAATAGACCTTAACCCCGCGCGCCGGGAGGGTTTGACCTTCAGTCATACACTGCTTGCCAATCGGCGTGGGCGGCTTTCTCCCGACCTGGTCGATTGTCCACAAGCGATTGGGTCTGATCCCTGCTCGAACCAGTCTGCGCGTCTGCTAGCAAACCGTGCTTTCACACTGGCGCATATTGGTGATCTTGGCTTGCAGCGTTTCCTCGCCAACGGCGCCAAAAACGGCTTCGTCGCCGATGATGAATGAAGGCGTACCTGAAATGCCAAGAGCGTTGGCGAGTTCATAGGTTTGCTTGATTGACTGATCAATTGCCGGATCGTCCATACCGGCTTTCAAAGCCGCTGCGTCAACGCCGAACCCGGTGGCGACTTCAATGGCATGTGCTTCGGTGGCGCGGACATCACCACCCAGCAGCGCGACGTGGAAGTCACGATAATGCTCCGGTGCGAGCTTGCGAAACGACATGGCGACCCGGTGCGCGGCGAGCGAATCCGGGCCCAGGATCGGAAATTCTTTCAGCACGAAACGGACATTCGGGTCCTTTTCCAGGAGACCCACCATGTCGTTCATGGCGCGTTTGCAAAAACTGCAATTGTAATCGTAGAACTCGACCACGGTAACGTCGCCATCGGGGTTGCCCAGTACGATGTCTTCCGGCGCGCGGAAAATTGCGTCCTCGTTGCTGCTGATCGCGGCCTGGGCCATGACCCGGCTTTCAGCTTCCTTCTTGATTTCCAGCGCCTGGCTCATCTCTTCGATGATTTCCGGGTTGGCTAGCAAATACTCGTGGATGAAAGCGCCAAATTCCTTTTTCTGGCTGTCGTCAAGGGCAGCAGCAGGCAGCGGCAATGCCGTTGACATGCCGATGAGAAGGGCGGCCAGCAGGCCTTTGCGGGGATGAAATGTCATGTCGGTTGCTCCTCTTGCCTGCCCTTGGCGGGCGGGTTTTGCTCTGCAGGATGTTCTATTTCCCGATGGTTAAGATGTCGTTGGCCCGGCGCGCGCTGGTCGAACCTTTTGGCAGCTTCTGCAAGGCGCGGGCTGCGAATACCTTGGCTTCTCTCAAATTGCCGGCGCGAAAATTGCCCTCCGCCATTATCAGTTCGGCGTTCGCGATATCGCCTGTCTGGCCATAGGCTTGGGAGAGATGCCTGTAGGCATCATAGTTTTCAGGTTCACCCTGCAGCGATGCGCGCAATTCTTCAATGGCGCGGCCCATATTGGCCGGCTTGCCTGAAGCCACGAGCGCAAATCCCAGCCGCGCCCGGATCAACGGCGATCGGGCAGCATCGAGCTTGGCTGCCTTGGCGAACGCATCGATCGCTTCGTCGCTTTTTCGCAGCTTGATCAGGACTTCGCCGCGGAACTCATGAAAATACGGATTCTTGGGTTGTTCCTTGATCAAGGCATCCAGTTTTTTCAGCGACGCCGCTGAATTGCCGGAAAGGTCGGTGGCGATTGCGTCGCCATAGCGCGCGGCCAGAGAACCCCGGTCCTTGGAAAACAATCGGGCAACGGCAGCGGCTCCACCCGAATAGGCGGCAATCTTGGCCCGCATCAACTGGTGCCGTTCATTCAGTCTTTTCGGATCCTGCGCGTCAAAATATTTGCTCTTGCGCGCAAGTTCCTCCAGCAACGCGATGCGTTCACGCGGCAGCGGATGGCTGATCTGGTACTGGTCCACCTGGATGCCCGACAGCGACAGGCTTTGGGAAAAGCGTTCGAAGGTTGTCAGCATGCCGCGGATGGATTGCTTGGTGGCGTCGAGGTAGCGCGCGGCCGCCTGGTCGGCATTCATTTCCTCAGAACGCCGGTAGCTCAACAGGTTTCGCTGCGCCAGTCCCGGTGCGGCAGTAATCAACGCGCCACCGGCCTGCGCGCCTCCGGAACTTCCTGCGATGCTGCCAGCGGCGATGGCGCCGGCACCGAGCAGGCTGCCGACAATAGCCAGAGTGCGGGCCGTGGCAATCTGCTCGCGCAGCCTTTGTTGATGACCGCCTTCCAGATGGCCGGCCTCATGTGCGATGACTCCGATGATCTCGTTGGGTACGGCTGCTGCGGTGAGAGCGCCGGTGTTGACGAAGATGCGTTGGCCATCAACGAACGCGTTGAAACCCGGATCATTGACCAGAACAATCTCGACCCGGCTTGCATTCAGACCTGCGGCATTGAGCACCGGTGTGGCGTAGTCCTTGAGCAGGGTCTCGATTTCCGCGTCGCGCACAACTGCGACATTGCTCTGGGCACTGGCTGGCAAGACCTGCGCGCAACAAAGCAGTGCGGCCGTCAACGTGCCAATGGTCCGGCGGACTATCCCTTTTGGTGTAGCTCGGATTTTCACCATGTCTGCTGATGTCCTCGTCATTGATATGAAAGGTAGTGGCTAAGTCTGGAAAATCAATCGTATGAGCCAGACAAGACACTAGGCTCTCGCTCTTGTGAAGGCCACGACAATCGGGCATTTGTGCGGCCATGCGCCGCTGACATCGTTCGCATCCGATGCGATCAGTAGATTTTGAAGGTGTTGCAGCAGGCTAGCCGTAGTATTGCGGCCAGTCTTGTGGCCTAGCGCCGCTTGGTTCAATCAGGGAGTTTGGTTTTGACAATTCAGCGTAAACCGTCGGTCGAGCCGTTTCACGCCATGGACGTTCTGGCCGAAGCAACGCGGCTCAAAAGCTTAGGCAATGACGTCATTTCCATGGCGGTGGGCCAGCCGGCGCATCCCGCGCCTCAACTTGCGCTGACTGCCGCCGCTCGTGCGCTCGAAGCCGGGCGTTTGGGATACACCGATGCGCTTGGCCTCAAGAGCTTGCGTCAGGCGATCGCCACCCGTTACCAGAGCCAATATGGCATTGAGCTTGATCCGCGCCGCGTCGCCGTGACAACCGGTTCCTCGGCGGCGTTCAATCTGGCTTTCCTGCAGCTCTTCAATCCCGGCGATCTGGTGGTCATCACGCGGCCCGGTTACCCTGCCTACCGCAACATCCTGTCCGCCTTGGGTCTCAAGGTTGTCGAGATCGCGGTCGGGGCGGACACCGGACACGCGCTGACGCCCGCAGCCATCGAGGCCGCCGAACGCGAAGCCGGCGCCCGGGTAGCAGGCGTGCTGATTGCCAGCCCGGCCAATCCCACCGGCGCGGTGCATTCAAGACAGGCCATCACAGATCTCGATGCCTGGTGCGCCGAGCGCGGCGTGGCCTTCATTTCTGATGAAATCTATCATGGCCTGACCTGGAGTGGCGAGGAGACAACCGCCCTGTCGGTCTCCGATAACGCCGTGGTGATCAATTCATTCTCGAAATATTTCTGCATGACCGGCTGGCGCATCGGCTGGATGGTGCTGCCCGAAGATCTGGTGCGGCCGGTCGAATGCCTGGCCCAAAGCCTTTATATCAGCCCGCCGGAATTGTCGCAGATAGCGGCAGAGGCCGCTTTGGCTGGCATCGCCGAGATGGAAGCAGTGCGCGCCGGCTACCAGATAAACCGATCATTGCTGGCCAAGCGTCTGCCGGAACTTGCCTTGCCGTTTGCAGCGCCGATGGACGGCGCGTTTTACGCCTGGGTGGATGTGTCGGGACATACCAACGATTCCATGGCCTTTGCCCACCAGATGCTGGCCGACATTCATGTCGCGGCAACGCCGGGCAGGGATTTCGATCCTGTAGACGGTGCACGGTTCATGCGGTTTTCCTATGCCGGCAGTCACGCTGACATGACCACCGCGCTCGACCGGATAGAACACTGGCTCGGCAAACGCTGAGACGCGTCGTGCCGCTGTCGCAATCAACATAATCAGTTGTTTACAGCGCTTTGCTGCCACGGCCGGAAAGCCATCTACTTCAGGATTTCGGACATAAAAAACCGGCGGTCACCCGCCGGTTTTTTGTCATTCTGTTTCAGAGGCGATCAAAAGAAACCGCGCTTCTGCCACCAGCCGCCCTTTTTGGGCTTCTTGGCTTCGTCAGGCGCGGTGGACGACGTCACCACCGGCGCTGTGGCGGCTGCAGCGATATCGACAACCGCTTCAGGCGCTTCGGACTGTTTGGCTTCCTCGGGTGCAGCGGTTTCAGCAACCACTTCCGTTGCCTCGACAGGGACGCTGACTTCCTCAGTGCTTGGAGCCGGTTCGACAGGAGCTGAAGCAGCTTCGGCTTCCGCAGCCTTGTCCGCGGCGATCTGCGCCTTGGTGCGGCGCGGGCGCCGAGCGGGCTTGGCAGGTTTTGCCGGTTCAGCTTCAGGCTCGGCTGCAGCAACTGCAGGCGCAGCCTCGGCTGCAACAGCGGCTTCGGGAACCTCAGCGGTCACGGCATCGCCATCACCTGTTGAGGCTTCTGCTGCAACCGGCTGTGCGGCTTCGCCATTGTTTTCCGTTGACTCGGTTGCGTCCTCTTCGCGGTTGCGGCGTCCGCCGCGCTTGCCGCGCCGGCGGCGCTTGCCACGATGCTGATCGTCGCTGTCGCCGTCGGAGGCTGAGGTTTCATCGTCAGAGGACGCATCGTCATTCTCGTTATCGCTGGCGTCAGAGCTGTCATCTGATGAGGCAGTCTGCTCGTCGCCATTGCCGTTTTCGCCATCAGGCTTGCGACCGCCGCGCCGACGCCGTCTGCGGCGCTTCTTGCCTTGGCCGTCTTCGCGCTCGGGATTGCTCTCAGCCTGAACGACCTCTAATGTCTCTTCGGTCTCTGCGCTGTCTTCAGGAGTTTCCTCGACAATCTCCGGATCGTCATCATCCTCCGGATAGGCAGGCGTGTTGACGGTGATGTGCTCGATATTGACTGGCGATTCCACCGCCGCGCCGCGATCGATGGCGAAGTGGTTGGCCCCGACTGCTTCATCTGCCGAGAAGCTGATCGAAACGCCGAAACGATTTTCCAGATCGACAACCGTGTCGCGCTTGTGATTGAGCATGTAGAGCGCGGTGTCTGCCGTGGTGCGCACGATGATATCGTGCGTGGTGTTCTTGAGCAGATATTCCTCGACGCCGCGCAGCACGTGCAGTGCCACCGAAGACTCCGACCGGATATGGCCATTGCCACCGCATGTCGGGCAGATCTGCATGGTGCTTTCCAGCACTGACGCCCTGATCCGCTGACGTGACATTTCCAGAAGGCCGAAATGCGAGATCCGGCCGACCTGGATGCGGGCGCGATCGTTTTTCAGGCAATCCTTCATCCGCTTTTCAACCGCGCGGTTGTTGCGGTTTTCTTCCATGTCGATGAAGTCGATGACGATAAGCCCGGCCAGGTCGCGCAGTCTGAGTTGCCGTGCGACTTCGTCGGCTGCTTCCAGGTTGGTTTGCAACGCCGTGTCTTCGATCGAGTGCTCGCGGGTCGAACGACCGGAGTTGACGTCGATGGCGACCAGCGCTTCGGTCTGGTTGATGATGATGTAGCCGCCGGACTTCAGTGTCACCTGCGGCTGCAGCATGCGGTCAAGCTGGGTTTCGATGCCCGAGCGTGAGAAAATCGGATGCAGGTCGCGATAGGGCTGAACCACCTTGGCGTGGCTCGGCATCAGCATCTTCATGAAGTCCTTGGCTTCGCGGTAGCCTTCCTCGCCGGAGACGACGATTTCCGAGATGTCCTTGTTGTAAAGGTCACGGATCGACCGCTTGATCAGGCTGCCTTCCTCGTAGACGAGGCTTGGCGCCGTCGACTTCAGCGTCAGGTTGCGTACGTTCTCCCACAACCGCATGAGGTATTCGAAGTCGCGCTTGACCTCGACCTTGGTGCGGTTGGCGCCGGCGGTGCGCAGGATGACGCCCATGCCCTTCGGCACTTCCAGTTCGCGGGCGATTTCCTTGAGACGCTTGCGATCGGGCAGGTTGGTGATCTTGCGCGAGATACCGCCGCCACGGGCGGTGTTCGGCATCAGCACCGAATAACGGCCTGCCAGCGACAGATAGGTGGTGAGCGCTGCGCCCTTGTTGCCGCGTTCTTCCTTGACCACCTGAACCAGCAGGATCTGGCGGCGCTTGATGACTTCCTGAATGCGGTACTGCTTGCGCGGCTTGCGCTGCGACCGCGTCGGGACTTCTTCCATCGCGTCTTCGGAGCCGACGGATTCAACCGAATCCTCGTCACTGTCGTCATTGCCGTTGTCGCTGCCGCCGTTTCTGCGCTTGCGGCGCGGTGCCGGCTCGGAGATTTCATCGGCTTCGACATCTGCCGACATTTGGGTCGGCTTGTCATCGTTGTCGGTGTTGTCTTCGCCAGCGTCAGCGTTTGAATCTGCGGAATCATCGCTGCTTGCAGCGGATGTTTCTTCAGTTGCAGCCGGAGTGTCGGCAGTCACCGTTTCGGCGGCATCATCTGCAGGTTCCGCTACGGCCTCGCCGGCGTCTGCATCTTCGGCCTTGACCTCGTCGCCGGTCTTCTTGCCCCGGCGGCTGCGGCGTGGACGCGACTTGCTTGTCTTGGCGTCTTCGCCATCAACAGCTTCGGCCTCAGCCGGCTTTGCCTTTGATTTTGACCTGGACTTTGTTTTGCTGGGTCCGTTGTCGGCTTCGTCGACGCTTTCAAAGTCTGGATCATTGGCCGCGTCTTCGGCGTCAGCCTGAAGCAGCGCCTGGCGATCGGCCAGCGGGATCTGGTAATAGTCCGGGTGAATTTCCGAGAAAGCCAGGAAGCCGTGGCGATTGCCGCCATAATCGACAAAGGCTGCCTGGAGCGATGGCTCCACGCGTGTGACCTTTGCCAGGTAGATATTTCCACGAATCTGTTTTTTGTGTTCCGATTCGAAATCGAATTCTTCTATGCGGTTTCCACGAACGACAACGACGCGTGTCTCCTCGGGATGGGAAGCGTCGATAAGCATTTTTTCTGACATTTAGTATGAGCTCCTCGGCGCGACTTCGACGGTGTGCTCCGCCGCCTCGAAAGGCGGGGCAGGAGCAAGTCGACTGGAAGTGCGCCGGATGAAAGATATTCCGGGGCTCGGCATGGGGCGGTGCTCAACAGGGACGTCACCGGGGCGTATAACGCCCGGGGCCTGTTCACACTTGGGGAGATCCGCATTTGCACCATAAGAGCCAGCCGGAATTCATTTGCGTATAGTCCTTGCGGACCGATGAAAGCCCCAGTTGGGGCATGCGGCAAATGCGCCGCGGAGGTTGTGGCAGGAATCCTCGCCCGCCGGTTTAATCAATGTCCTGGCCTTGTTCCGGTCGAAAGCAGAGACGCCTTGCCGTATTTTCAGCCATATTGCCTTGCAGGAACAAACAGATTGGGTTTCCGAGATGGAAACTGTGAGCCGTCCGCTCCGGGGAAAGGTACTTCAATAGACGACGGACGATCCGCACTCCTGGCGCCGTAGGCCCGATACGGGCGGCGGCCGGAAGGGTGACAGTTCTATCCCGTCAATACACTTTCCTAACCAAGCTTCTATGGGGAGAACCGCCATCTGGCAAGCTGAAAACACCTCCATTACATTTGCCCAACTTGCTGGGCTGGTCAAAAGTGTCGTTGAGTAAGGTTTGGCCCTGATCAACATGGTAAACGAACGGTTAACCGTATTGAGCGAAGCTGCTGTCGGGCAGAAAAATCCGAATCAGGCCATGGCCCCGCCCTCCGGGGTGGAGCGCATGGTGCCCTGGCAAATTGCAGCCCCCATGCACGTTGGAGAGATTGGCAATCGAATGCAGTTTTTGGCAAAGACCTGGCGGGATCAAGACTTCGGGGCCCGAGTGGGTGCGGGGCGCTGCGCGGCTTTTGCGGCTTATGTCCTGGCTGCGCTCATTATCTCGCCGGCGTTGGCGCAGGCCGAGCCGGACACTGCCAATGCCAGCCGGCATATTGCCATTGCGGCACGCATGGCCGGTGACGAGAGCCGGGTCCGGCTTGTTCTCGATTTCGAGCGGCAACCGGAATTCCAAATACACTATCTGCAGGATCCCTATCGTGCCGTTCTCGACCTACCGGACACGGTGCTGGCTTTTCCCGAAGACTCGCTGAAACCGCGCGGACTGGTTTCTGCTGTTCGACATGGCGTTTCGGGGGAGGGCCGGGCGCGCATGGTGTTCGAATTCACCGCACCGGCCCGGATGTATCTTGTTGAAACCACCGACGACGTTTCCGTAGTCATCCACCGCATGGTGTTTGATGCCGTTGCCATTGACGATGCGGCGTTTTCCGCGGAAGTTGCAGGCTCGGTCTGGGCGGATGTCGACCAAAAAACGGCTGCCGAGAAGTCTTCCGGTCCGGCAGACGATGACCTGATGATAGTCATCGATGCCGGGCATGGCGGAATCGACGGTGGCGCCGAAGGGCCAGCGGGTTCGACTGAGAAAAATGTCACGCTGGCCTTTGCCGAGGCCTTCAAGGAAGCTCTCGAGGATGTCGATGGCGTCCGCGTGGCGATGACCAGGACCGACGATTCGTTTCTGTCGCTTTCGGCCCGGGTAAGGAAGGCTCGCCATGAGGAAGCTGACCTGTTGATTTCGCTGCACGCCGATTCGATCTCGATCCGCTCCTTGCGCGGCGCAACGGTTTATACCTTGTCAGACAAGGCTTCCGATGCGCTGGCGCAGTCTCTGGCCGATCAGGAAAATCGAGATGACGTCATCGTCGGCGCCAATCTGCAGGACGCGCCCGAAGCGGTTGCGGCGATTCTCGTCGATCTCGCCCGCACCGAAACCCGGGTTTTCTCGGCCGGTCTGGCTCGGCAGGTGGTCAATTCCTTTGAGGGGCAGGTCAAGCTGATCAACAATCCGCTGCGTCACGCCGGTTTCCGGGTTCTGCAGGCGCCTGATGTCCCCTCGGTACTGGTTGAGCTGGGCTATCTGTCCAATCATGAAGACGAAAAATTGCTGACTGACGACGAATGGCGGCACAACACCGCACGCTTGCTGGCGCAGTCTGTTGAAAATTACCGCAAAACGATCTTGGCGAACCGGCAATGATGGCAGATAACGCCTATATCGGCTCCAGGGTGTTGCGGCAGTGTGACAGTATCGCATCTGCTTGCGGGACAAGGGCTTGTGCCGGAGCAAATCCGGGACTAGGCCCTATTTTACTCACAATGTCCGGGCTAACCGGGTGCATGGATTGGTTGGCCAAGATTTTGGCGCGGGCCTTCAGGTCAACAAAAAACAAACGGTAGCGGACTGATGATACGACTGATTGGATATCTCTTCGGGATTGGAGCCGTGCTGTTCCTGATCGTTGCGGCCGGCGTTGCCTGGTATATTGGAGATGTCTCCAAGGATTTGCCGGACTACGAAGTCCTCAACAGCTACGAACCGCCGGTGACCACGCGTGTGCATGCGGCCTCGGGCGAACTGATGGCCGAATACGCGCATGAGCGCCGCTTGTTTCTTCCAATTCAGGCGATTCCTGACCGGGTGAAAGCTGCATTTCTGTCTGCCGAGGACAAGAATTTCTATTCGCACCCTGGTGTCGACCCGATTGGTTTGGCCCGCGCAGTCGTCAACAACATCCGCACCGGCGCGCGCCAGGGTGCGTCGACGATCACTCAGCAGGTTGCCAAGAACTTCCTTCTCACCGCCGACCAGACCTACGAGCGCAAGATCAAGGAAGCGATTCTGTCGTTCCGCATCGAGCAGGCCTATTCGAAGGACCGCATCCTCGAACTCTATCTCAATGAAATCTTCTTCGGTCTCAACGCCTATGGTATTGCCGGCGCAGCGCTGACCTATTTCAACAAGTCGGTCAATGAA
This sequence comes from Hoeflea sp. IMCC20628, assembly GCF_001011155.1. Classification (NCBI taxonomy): domain Bacteria; kingdom Pseudomonadati; phylum Pseudomonadota; class Alphaproteobacteria; order Hyphomicrobiales; family Rhizobiaceae; genus Hoeflea; species Hoeflea sp. IMCC20628. Next base: position 2,368,790 of record NZ_CP011479.1, on the reverse strand, counting down.
CTGACCATCGCCGAGACCGCCTATCTGGCGGCCTTGCCGAAGGCACCATCCAACTATCATCCCTTCCGGCATCCTGAACGCTCGATCGAACGCCGTAACTGGGTTGTCGACCGGATGGTCGAAAATGGCTATGTCAGCGCCGCTGACGGCGCCGACGCAAAGCAGCAACCGCTCGGCGTGACACCACGCAAGACTGGTTCCTATCTGTTTGCATCCGAGTACTTCGCCGAAGAGGTTCGCCGCGAACTGATTGATCGCTACGGCAATGATGCGCTCTACGAAGGCGGCCTTTCGGTCCGCACGACCCTTGATCCGAAGCTTCAGGCACTGGCGCGCAAGGCGCTGCAAAAAGGCCTGACGAGTTATGACGAGCGCCGGGGTTTCCGAGGGCCGGTCAAGAAGATTGAGGTCTCCGGCGACTGGGGCACGTTGCTGAGTGAAATCGATCCCTTGCGCGATGTTCCCGAATGGCAACTGGCTGTGGTTCTGTCCGCAACTGACGATGTTGTTGACGTTGGACTGCGTCCGGGCCGGGAAGTCTCCGGGACAGTCGGTTCTGAACGTCTGACGGGATCAATTCTGGCCGACGACATGAAGTGGGCTTTCCGGGTCAATATCCCAGGCGAAAAGGCTCGCAACGTCAAAAAGGCGTCGGACGTGCTCAATCCGGGCGACGTGGTTTATGTTGAGTCCTTCGAAAAGGAAGGCGAACAGCGCCTGCGGCTGCGGCAGCCGCCAAAGGTTCAGGGCGCGCTGGTGGCCATGGATCCCCATACCGGCCGCGTGCTTGCGATGGTTGGCGGGTTCTCCTACGCCCAGTCCGAGTTCAACCGCGCTACCCAGGCCAAGCGCCAGCCGGGATCTGCCTTCAAGCCGTTCGTCTACGCCGCAGCACTCGACAATGGATATACGCCCGCGTCCGTGGTGCTGGATGCGCCGATCGAGATTGTTTCGGGCGGAGAGATCTGGAAACCCAAGAACTATGGTGGCGGTTCGGCCGGACCATCGACCTTGCGTCTCGGGATCGAGCGTTCGCGCAACCTGATGACTGTCCGGCTTGCCAGGGACATGGGCATGAATCTGGTGGCTGAATATGCCGAGCGTTTTGGTGTCTATGATGACATGTTGCCGGTGCTTGCGATGTCGCTGGGTTCGGGCGAAACAACCGTGATGCGCATGGCTTCGGCCTATTCAGTGCTCGCCAATGGCGGAAAGCAGATCAAGCCGTCGCTGATCGACCGCATTCAGGATCGCTACGGCAAGACCATCTTCAAGCATGAGGAGCGCAGCTGCGACGCATGTGTGGCCACGGCGTGGCTGTCGCAGGCCGAACCGGAAGTCGTCGATACCCGCGAACAGGTGCTTGACCCGATGACGGCCTACCAGATCACTTCGATGATGGAAGGTGTTGTGACCCGCGGCACAGCCGCAAGCAAGGTCAATCTTGGTCGCCCGACAGCGGGCAAGACTGGGACCACCAATGAGGAAAAAGACGCCTGGTTCATGGGCTATACCGCCGATCTGGTGGCAGGTGTGTTCATCGGTTTCGACAATCCGACCCCGATGGGACGCGGCTCGACCGGCGGCGCATTGGCTGCTCCCGTGTTCAACGAGTTCATGCTCGCCGCACTCGAGGGCACCCGGCCTGTCGATTTCCGCGTGCCGCAAGGCATGAAGCTGATAGCCATCAACCGCAAGACCGGAATGCAGGCAATGTCGGGCGAAGGCGATGTGATCATGGAAGCGTTCAAACCCGGCACTGGTCCATCCGATGTCTATTCGGTCATCGGGCTCGAGGATTATGCGACGGGCGAAGCCATTACCACGATTTCGCCGCAAGCCAACCAAGCCGTGGTTACAGGCGCAGGCGGGTTGTACTAGAGACTTGAAGTGGTTTGATAATCACTTCCTTTGACGGCTTTACATCAATCGGGCTGGACCTTATGGTCCGCCCGCTTTGGCAAGAGACCTTGCCTGAAAACTGACGGAACCGGACTCTCATGCGCGCAGAAACCCAAGTCGTTGTCGACGAAATCAAGCAGGCCATAAGCCTGCTGAGGAGGCATCTTTGACTGGGAACCTGCCCAGAAACGCCTGCAATGGCTGAACGCCAAGGCTGAAGATCCGTCGATCTGGGACGATGCCCAGGAAGCCCAGAAGCTGATGCGCGAGCGCCAGCATCTCGATGATGCGATCAACGGTCTCAATCGTCTGGAAGCCCAGCTTTCCGACAATCTCGAGCTGATCGAGATGGGCGAAGAAGAGGGCGATGCCGGCATCATCGGTGAAGCCGAAGCCGCGCTTAAACTGCTCAGAACCGAAGTCACAAGGCAACAGATTGAATCCTTGTTGTCCGGCGAGGCCGACAGCAACGACACCTATCTGGAAGTGCATTCGGGCGCCGGCGGCACCGAGAGCCAGGACTGGGCCAACATGCTGTTGCGAATGTACACCCGCTGGGCAGAACAACACGGCATGAAGGTCGAACTGCTGGAAATCCATGATGGCGAAGAAGCCGGCATCAAGTCGGCGACGCTGCTGGTCAAGGGCAGCAACGCCTATGGCTGGCTCAAGACCGAATCCGGCGTTCACCGGCTGGTTCGGATCTCGCCCTATGACAGTCAGGCCCGCCGCCACACCTCGTTTTCCAGCATCTGGACCTATCCGGTAATCGATGACACCATTGATGTCGACATCAATGAAAGCGATTGCCGCATCGACACCTACCGTGCCTCAGGCGCCGGCGGACAGCACGTCAACACCACCGATTCCGCCGTCCGCATCACCCACGTTCCGACCGGAATCGTGGTTCAGTGCCAGCAGGAACGTTCGCAGCACAAGAACCGTGCACAGGCTTGGGACATGCTCCGGGCGCGGATCTATGAGGCGGAACTGAAAAAGCGCGAAGATGCAGCCAGCGAAGAGGCTGCCTCAAAGACCGAAATCGGTTGGGGCCACCAGATCCGCTCCTATGTTCTGCAGCCCTACCAGCTGGTCAAGGATTTGCGGACCGGTACCGAGAGTACCAATCCGCAAGGCGTGCTTGACGGCGATCTTGACCAGTTCATGGAAGCAGCACTCGCCCAGCGCGTCTACGGCGGCGCAACAGACGTGGCAGACATCGACTGATCTGCGTCCTTGGGCATTTCGAGTGAGCATTTGCGCAACGATCTGTGTGAGCCGATTGCTTCCGATGTGCTGCCTAACCGCATGGCCGAAATTGGGCGATATGGTGCCGCGCAACATTAAATATCTGTAATTGGCACCCTGTCTTCAGGAAGCCTAGATTCACATCCGAAGCCGGATCAAGCCGGTGGAGCGGGAACCGATCCTGATCCACGACGCGACCTGACCAGACGGCTTCGGTTGATCCGCGCAAGGCCAATCTCTCAAGAACGAGCCCGCCCTGCCGGATATACATGGAGTGACATTAATGCGTGTTGTTCTCGCCACCCTGACTGCCGGTGCAATTCTTCTGTCTTCATTTGCTGCTTTTGCAGCCGGTACGATGACCTCCGGAGTCGTCAAGTCCTTTGACGCAAAACAGCTGACGCTGACGTTGAATGACGGCACTGCCTTTTCGTTGCCAAGCGGCTTCAAGGACCCGGGCCTGAAGGCCGGCAGCAAGGTCGAGCTCAGCTGGCACATGCAGAATACCAAGCATGCGGCCGACACCGTGAAACTCATCAAATAGACCTGATTTCAGGTCGGCAACGGGGGCTTTGGCCCCCGTTTCTATGTCTAATTGCTTGATTGCTCGACCCGGATATCGCCGAGTTCATCGATGTAGACGGACCATGTATCCGGTTCGATCACCTTGGGATCGGTCTTGAGGTAGATATAGGCAGCAAAGCCGGGTTGGCTGGCCGCTCCGGTCGAATCTTCCGGTCTGATATCGGTGACATAACCGCCGAGCGCATTGATCTCGTCGAGGCCTATGGTCAAGGTCGATTCAGGCCCCTGTGGGGTCAGCGCGATCTGTTGAAGATAGACCAGCGACTTGTTGTCTTCGCCGCGAATGGCGATCAGGCGGTAATAGCCGCGCGCCGCAGGTGGAGTGACCGTTTCCGGTTCTGCGGCAGTTTGGCCGGCTTCAGCACTCGTTTCAGGAGCGGCTTCCTCAGTCTCCGGTTCGTCCTGATCCTGCCAGAATCCGCCGCTGGTGACGAACAGGACACGGTCGGGAACCGTCTCCGCCAGCATGGAGGCATCCTGTGCAAATCCGGCAGACATCATCGCCGGAATCAGGCCGGCCAGCACAAGCAGAATTTTAGGGGCAGGGTAGGTCATCAGTCCAATTCTCCAGGATTGAAAATTCAAGGAAGGAATTGTTCGGCCAGAATGCGTTCATTCCATGAATGGCTTGAATCAGTGAGGATGCGGGTGGTGTCATCGAGAGATTCGGCCACCCGGACCTGGGTCACTGATTTGACTTCGTTGTGGTCGGCCACGGCATTCACCGGGCGCTTGTCGGATTCGAGCACATCAATCGTGACGGTCACCTTGCTCGGCAACAATGCGCCACGCCAGCGCCGTGGCCTGAAGGCGCTGACTGGCGTGAGTGCCAGAAGCTGGGCATCAAGCGGCAGGATAGGGCCGTGCGCCGACAGATTATAGGCAGTTGATCCGGCAGGGGTCGCCACCATGATGCCGTCGCAGATCAGTTCCTCCAGCCGCACCTGGCCATCGACCGACAGCTGCAATTTTGCCGCCTGGTAGCTTTGCCGGAGCAGCGAGACTTCGTTGATCGCCAGCGCCCGGTGGGTCTTGCCGGACACGTCCGTGGCAATCATTTCGAGCGGACGGATGATGTTTTCCACCGCTGCATCGACGCGGCCGACCAGATCTTCGTCGGTGTAGACGTTCATCAGAAAGCCGACAGAGCCCCGGTTCATCCCATAGACCATGCGTCCGCTGTTCATTTGGCTGTGCAGGGTCTGTAGCATGAAGCCGTCGCCGCCCAGCGCCACAATCACATCGGACTCGTCCTCGCGGACATTGCCATAAAGCGCCGCAAGGTGTTTGGCGGCCGCCTGAGCATCCGGCGCGGATGAGGCGATGAAACTGAATTTCCGTGTCATGTGATGAGGTTACTCCCGCTCCTTGCATGACAATGGCAATTGAGCGGTCCGGACGCAAGGGGTGTGGGTCGGGCAATGGCAACAATGTCCGCCGTCGCGCCATCGCCAGTCCGGCATGGTTCAGGCCTTGATCCGCAAGGCCCTGAGCGCATTCAAAATGACGGCCACATCAATTACTTCTTGAAGGATGGCGCCTTGCACGGGGGTGATATGGCCGAGCGCCGCGGCAATCATCCCGGCGATCGATAGACCTATCCCGGCGATGACGCTTTGCACCGCTATCTGGCGCGATCCACGTGCCACCTTGAACCCGGGCAACAACCGATCGAGATTGTCGACCAGCAACACGACGTCGGCAGCTTCGGCGGAAGCCGCGGCACCACGGGCGCCCATGGCGACGCCGATATCGGCTGCGGCAAGTGCGGGGGCATCATTGACGCCGTCGCCGACCATCATCACCGGGCCGTTTTTGCGTTCGGTGAGAACCAGCAGCACTTTCTGGTCCGGGGTGAGGTCCGACCGGACCGCGTCAAGGCCCAGCCCTTCGGTCACGGCTTCGGCGACGGCGCGCCGGTCGCCGGTCGCCAGCAGAATGCGGTTGATGCCTTCGCGGCGCAAACTCGACAGAAGCTCCGCCATGCCGGACCTGAGCGCATCCGCCATCACCAGATGGCCCGCCGGCTTTCCGTCTACGGCAAGAGCCACGATGACGGCGCCCGGTTCAGCCAAGGCTTCGGATGAGCCGGAAGCGCCCGCCCGCGCAGCAACAAAACCGGTGCCACCAACAATAACCGCACGACCGTCAATGCTGCCTGAAACACCCTCTCCGGCAGTTTCGTCCGGTTCCTGCGGGACCGGAAGCTGCATTCCGCGAGCCTTTGCCGCGGCGACAAGCGCCTGTGCAATGGGATGCTTTGACGCCTGATCCAGAGCGGCGGCGAAATAGAGGATTTCATCGTCACTGAGCGTGCCGTGGTTCTCTATCGTGACAATCTGCGGACGCCCGTCGGTCAGCGTGCCGGTCTTGTCGAGGATCAGCGTCCGGATCTGCGCCATCGCCTCGAGCGGTTTGGCGCCCTTGATCAGCACACCGAAATGCGCAGCCCGCGACAGCCCTGCCACCAGCGCCACCGGAACAGCGATGATGAGCGGGCAGGGGGTGGCGACAACCAGAACAGCAACCGCGCGGACCGGGTCTCCGGTAAACCACCAGGCTGCAGAAGCCAGGGAAACCGTGACCGCCAGGAACACCAGCGAATAGCGATCGGCAAGCCGGGCCATCGGTGCCTTGGATTTCTGCGCAGTCTCCACCAGCCGGACAATTCCGGCATATGTGCTGTCTTTGGCCGGGCGGCTGGCCATCAGATCAAAGGCTTCGCCTGCATTTGTGGATCCGCTCATCACCTCGCTGTCGCGTTCCAGTCCGACCGGCATCGATTCCCCAGTCAGCGCTGATTGGTCGAGCATCGCCCGTTCGCTGGCAACTGTGCCATCGACCGGCGCCACATCACCCTGGCGGATCAGCAACAGATCTCCGGGCACGATCGTGTCCAGGTCAACCTCTTCGAGCGCTCCATTGTGGTGCCGCGTCGCCGTGCGGGGCACACGCGACAGAAGATCTCTCATCTCAAGCCTGGCACGGCCCTCCGCGAAACTTTCAAGCGAGGTTCCGCCTGAATACATCAACGCCACCACCGATGCTGCCAGGGTCTCGCCGAACAATAGCGCCGCCGACATTGACAGCACTGCGACAATATCAAGACCGACTTCGCCGCGCCGCAGGCTTCGCGCAATATCGACAACCAGGGCCACCAGAACCGGGATCACGCCGGCAGTCCAGACAAACTCCGCCGCCGTCGGAAATCCGGTGAGGCTGAGGACAAGTCCGCTGACAAGTCCCGCCAGCGCAATGGCCAAAAGTCCGGCATTCAGACGATCTTGAAAAAAGTAGTTCATTGCTAATCGGCTCCGGGCCGCGAGCGCCGCCACACAGTGAGGTCAGGTAGACGGGTTTCAAGCGCACCAAACAGCACGTCCGGACTCAGTCTATGGACGATTCCAATAGCATCCAAGCGCCGCGTCGTCATGCGTTGGGGTGAAGAGCTTTGCTGGACATGGCTTTGCGAACCACTAGTGTGTTGGCCTTGGGGCGGAGGGGCCATGTCACAAACCATCGAAGTGCCGTTCTGGGTGATCATCATTGCATCGGTTCTTGCTGCGATCGCCATTACCGACCGGTTGTTGTCGCCTGCGGTGCGCTGGTTTTTCCGGCGGCGGGTCAATCAGGCGATTGAAGAACTCAACACCCGGCTTCAGCTCAAGATCAGGTCATTCGGAACCACACGCAGGGAAGTGCTGATTGACCGGGTCAGCAATGACCCGCATGTGGTTGAAGCCGTTGCAGCCTTATCTCGGGAGACCGGAACTCCGATCCAGGTGGTGATCGCAAGAGCCTCCCGCTATGCGCGCGAAATCGTTCCGATGTTCAATGCCTATGCCTATTTCCGCATCGGTACGCGGCTGGCACGCTGGTTGGCCACCGCACTCTACCGGGTGCGGCTTGGTTACACCAACACCGATGCTCTGGCCAAGGTTGCGCCGGATTCCTCGGTGGTGTTTGTCATGAACCACCGCTCCAACATGGATTATGTGCTGGTCACCTATCTCGCCTCGTCCTCGACAGCGTTATCCTATGCCGTAGGCGAATGGGCGCGGCTGCCGGTGCTGCAGACTCTGATCCGTTTCATGGGCGCCTATTTCATCCGGCGCAACGCCCGCAATCCGCTCTATCGCAAAGTCCTTGCCACCTATGTGCGGATGGCGACCGAGGCCGGCGTCACCCAGGCTGTCTTCCCGGAAGGTGGCCTGTCGCGCGACGGGCTGTTGCGTCCGCCGCGCATCGGCCTGATCTCCTATATCGTGTCTGCCCATGATCACGTTGCCCATGACACGGTGTTCATCCCGGTCGGCCTCAATTACGACCGGGTGCTTGAAGACCGTTCGCTGGTGTTTGAAGCAGACCGCGACGGGCCGCCGCTGTCGAGCTGGCAGAAAACCGCAAAAACCTCTGCCTTTCTGTTCCGGAACCTGCGGCTGCGGCTGTCGGGCAAGTGGCATCGCTTTGGCTACGCCAGCGTGTCCTTTGGCGATCCGGTATCGGTTGACACATTTCTCGCTGCCCATGGCATCAGCAAATGGTCGGCGCTCACTGAAGCCAAGCGTGACCGTTTGACCGAAACGCTGGCCCATCAATTGATGCAGTCGATCGGAGCGCTCATCCCGGTGCTGCCGGTCTCGCTGGTATCATTGGCGCTGATCGACGCGGCTGCGGCTCCGGTGGATCGTCTCGAACTCAAGATCCGCATCGGTGCATTGATTGACCGTCTCGTCGGCAACGGCGTGCATGTGCATGTGCCTAGGCAGGACCGGGACTATGAGATCACGGTTGGACTGCGCATGCTGCTGTTGCGCCGGATTGTCAGCGAGACCGAGGACGGTCAGCTTGTGATCAATGCCAGGGACAAGCCGCTGGTTGCCTATTATGCCAACGCGATCCGCCATCTGCTCTGATGCCAGTCGGTCAAATGAGGTCTGCGGACAGCTTCCTGTGCAGACTGAGGACTGTCGTTTGACAGAGGCTGAACCAGCGGCAACAAGGCATTGGAACCGGAAACGATCAGATGCGAATGCGAATGGTGAAATGATGGGCTGCGGCACGGTTTGGCAGGAGCTTGCATGAATTTTGTGGTCCGGCACATCGTCCCGTGGATCAAGGTGATTGTGGCGCAGCTGCTGGGCCTTGGTTGCCTGTTTCTGGCGCGCGAATTTCTCACCGGCAACGCCATTGTGTCGCTTCTGCTGGTCGGGGTGACCGCATCGCTTGCCGGGCGGGTGCTCGGCCTGTCGGTCTACTGGATTCCGATCCAGCTGCTGCTGCCTTTTGCGCTTGTCTATTCGAATGTGATCCCGGCCTGGCTCTACCTGACCGGCTTCGTGCTGTGTGCGCTGGTGTTCTGGAACAGTGCAACGGGGCAGGTACCTTTGTATCTGACCAACACCAAAACCTGGACCGCCATTCAGACACTGGCAAAGGGGGCTGGTGCAAAGTCTTTTATCGACCTTGGCAGCGGCTCGGGCGGCGGCGTGGTGTTTCTCGCCCGCGCCCTCCCGGATCTCGTCGTGACCGGGGTGGAGACAGCGCCGCTTGTCTATCTGCTGTCAAAGCTCCGGGTTGCAGTGCTCGCACCGGCCAATGCCGCGATCAGATACCGCAACATCTGGCAGGAGGATCTGGGTGCCTACGATCTGGTCTACTGCTTTTTGTCGCCGGTGCCGATGCCGGAGATGTACCGCAAGGCACGCAAGGAAATGCGGCCAGGCACGCTTTTCGTCAGCAATAGTTTTTCCGTGCCTGATCACCAGCCAGACCGGATAATTGATGTGTCCGATGGCAGAAAAACCAGATTGCATGTCTGGAAAATGTAGCGGGGCCCGCGTCTGTACAGGCGCGACACACGTTGTATCGAAGATTTGCGGCTGGTATCCCTTCAGCGCCACCGCCCGCCGGTCAGCAAAATCAACCGGCAGCCAGAATCAGGATTGATCCGATATGAGCAAACTGTTGCAAAGAGAAGGGGTTCCGGCCCGCGCGCTCGCCATTGCCGACAAGGTCGAGGCTTTTGTCCGTGAAACCGTCGCGCTCTATGAACGCGATCCGCGCTGTGGAGCTCATGGGCCGTCGGAGGAACTGGCCGATGAGATGAAAGCGCTGGCGCGCACTGCCGGCGTGATGACCCCGCATATCCTTGACGATGGCGATCACCTGACCCAAACCGAAACCGCCGCCGTGCTGATGCGATCGGGCCTGTCGATCCTGGGGCCGCTGGCCTGCCACACCTGTGCGCCTGACGAGGGCAACATGTATCTTTTGGGCAAAGTCGCTTCGCCGGAGCTGAAAGAGCGGTTTCTGCCGCGGATGGTCGACGGCAGCATGCGTTCCGCCTTCTTCATGACTGAGCCCGCAGAGGATGGCGGTGCCGGCTCGGACCCGTCTATGATGCAGACCACCTGCAAGATGGACGGCAATCATTGGGTCGTGAATGGCCGCAAGACCTTCATCACCGGCGCAGACGGCGCCGGCATGGGCATTATCATGGCGAAATCCGATGACGGTGCCTGCATGTTCCTTGTCGATCTGCCTGATTCCGCGATCCGCATCGAACGGGTGATGGACACCATCGACAGTTCGATGCCCGGTGGCCATGCGGTGATCACCATCGACAATCTGCGCATTCCGGCAGATCAGATGCTGGGCGAATCGGGTGAAGGGTTCAAATATGCTCAGGTCCGTCTGGCGCCCGCGCGTCTGAGCCATTGTATGCGTTGGCTTGGCGCCTGCGTGCGCGCCCACGAGATCGCCACCAATTATGCCAACCGCCGCATGGCCTTCGGCAAAGCGTTGATTGATCATGAAGGTGTCGGCTTCATGCTGGCCGAGAATCTCATGGATCTCAAACAGGCAGAGCTGATGATCTACTGGTGCGCCGATGTGCTCGATAGTGGCGCGCAGGGCGGCGCAGAAAGCTCGATGGCCAAGGTCGCCGTCTCCGAGGCGCTGATGCGCGTGGCCGACCGCTGTGTGCAGTGCATGGGCGGGCAGGGCGTGTCAGCCGATACGATCGTCGAACAGGTGTTCCGTGAAATTCGCGCGTTCCGGATCTATGACGGCCCGACCGAGGTTCACAAATGGAGTCTGGCCAAGAAGATCAAGCGGGACTGGAAAGCGGAGAACGGGCTGTGATATCGGCGTTCGCCGGTACAGTCACGACGCCCGTGCATAATGGCTTCAGCGCTCGGACCGTGCGTCTGACCCCGCCTTGCCCGACTTGCAATTCTTTCGTCGGCGTTCAATCTGAAACTGTCAGTTCTGCCCACGATGGTAGTGCGATCACGCGCACCGGCGCGCAAGAACAAGCGGATGGAGCCTTTCAATATGGCGGATAGCAGGGTGATCATCGCCGGTGGCGGCATCGGCGGGCTGGCGCTTGCGCTGACATTGCACCAGATTGGCGTTGACTGTGTTGTGCTGGAAGCCGTCAACGAACTCAAGCCTTTAGGGGTTGGTATCAATCTGCAACCCAACGCCGTTCGCGAACTTTTCGACCTTGGTGTCACAGCAGAAGACCTGGATGCCCTCGGGGTTCAGGCCAAGGAATGGGCGCTGGTCGGGATGAAGGGGCAGGAAATCTATTCCGAGCCACGTGGCCTGCTGGCCGGTTATGACTGGCCGCAATACGCCCTGCACAGAGGCGAGTTTCACATGGCGCTGTATCGGCGCTTTGTCCAGTTGGGCGGAAAAGATGCCGTTCGGCTTGGCAGTCGTGCCACCGGCTACGCCACCAACCCGGACGGCGGCGTGACGGTGACCGTTGAGACGAAATCGGGCGAGCGGCATGAAACCGGCGCGCTGCTGATCGGGGCGGACGGAATCCATTCCGCCATCCGGGCGCAGATGCATCCCGCGCAACCGCCGATTCACTGGGGTGGTGCCATGATGTGGCGCGGCACGTCCCTTGCCAGGCCGGTCCGGACCGGTTCGTCCTTCGTCGGGCTGGGAACCCACAAGCACCGGATGGTGATCTATCCGATCTCGCGTCCCGATCCTCAAACCGGGCTGGCCCTGGTCAATTGGATCGCCGAGGTCACCCATGATGATCCTTCAGCCCATGAAACCATGGGCTGGTACCGACCCGTCGAGATTGGGGACTTCATCCATCATTTCGAGGACTGGACCTATGACTGGCTGGATGTTCCGGCTTTGATCCGTGGCGCCGATATCGCCTTTGAAAACCCGATGATCGACCGTGACCCGATTCCGACATGGGTGGACGGGCCGGTTGCCCTGATGGGAGACGCGGCGCACGCCATGTATCCAACCGGCTCGAACGGCGCCAGCCAGGCAATCATCGATGCGCGCATTCTGGGCGCAAAATTCCTTGCTCATGGCGTCGGCAAAGACGCTCTCTCCGCCTACAACGCGGACCTGTGCGAACCGATCTCGGCGCTGATTTTGCGCAACCGCGGGGCCGGGCCGTTCGGTCTGCTGAACATGGTCAACGACCGCTGTAGCGGCGAGTTCGACGATATCGATGACGTGATCCCGAAGGCCGAACGGGCCGAGTTCATGGCGAAATACAAAGCCGCAGCCGGGTTTGCCCGCGATAGGCTGAAAGCGGCTCCACCGACCATTGCACCGGGCGCTCGGGTGGTGTCTTAGGCGTTTGCTCACCTGCAAGCGCCGCAGGATGGCAACGGGACGAAAAGCCCATTTTGGCCTGCATAAACTGGTTCACTCGAAGCGCGATACAGCGACACATCGCTGAAAACCAGCTGTTTGGGCGCCGTGAAATGAAACAATCCTGCGTCTGAAACCGGAATGGATTATAAGGATAGAAAGCTAGTCGCAGGCGCGCCGTATGGCGTCCTGCCATGTCGCGCGGATGGCAGCGGCTGCTTCCGGCGTCATCCAGGGCTCATAGCGTTTGCTGCGTGTGTCGGGCAGCCATTCTTTTCCCAATGCGCGGAAAGCCATTGCGGCGGCGCCAAGCGCACTGACTTCCTCAACCACGGCGCTTTCAACCGAGCACTGAAGCAGGTCCGATTGCAGTTGCATCAAGAACGCATTTGACGAGGCCCCCCCGTCAGTCCGCAGGCCTGAAAGCCGCATGCCCACATCCGACTGCATCGCTTCGAAGACGTCAGCGATCTGCATGGCAATTGCTTCGAAGGTTGCGCGGGCGACATGCGCCGGTGTGGTGCCATGGGTCATGCCAGCCACTGTGCCTGTCGCGTGATCGTTCCAATGCGGTGCGCCAAGTCCGGAGAGGGCAGGCACGAAGGTAACCCCGTCTGCTGTGTCCACCGTTTGCGCCAGATCGGAAAGCTGCCCCGCATCACCGATCCCCAGAAGGCCTGCGATAAAGGCGGCGGCTTGTGCCGACACCAGTATATTCCCTTCAAGGGCATAAGCGGTGCCGGATTTGTCGGTCCAGGCGATGGTGCCTGAAAGCCCGTGGCTCGAGGACACCCGTTGCGGGGTCAACGTCATCAGTGAAGAGCCGGTGCCATATGTGGCCTTGACGGTGCCGGGACGGCGGACGCCGTGACCGTAAAGTGCTGCATGGCTGTCCCCAAGCATCGTCATGATGGGGGTGCCTGATGGAAGACTGGTCACTCCAGCGGCCGTCTCACCGAACCGGCTGTCCGAAGGCCGGGGTTCAGGCAGGCAGGATGTCGGTGTCCCGAATATCTCCGCCAGTTCGCTGCTCCATTCCAGTCTCTCCGTGTCGAACAGTTGCGTGCGCGACGCGTTGGAATGGTCTGTCGCGAACACGGCTCCGTCCGTCAGTTTCCATAACAGCCAGCTGTCGACCGTCCCGGCGCGCAGCCGACCTTGCGAAAGCAGCTCTCTCGCTTCCTGCCGGTTCTTGAGTATCCAGGCCAGTTTAGACGCGGGAAACATCGGATTGATGCCAAGCCCGGTCGCAGCTTCCACGGCTTTGTTGTGCCCTGCCGATATCAGTGAAGCACATTCGGGCGCTGTGCGCCGGCATTGCCATAAGATCGCCGGGCCGACCGGTTTGCCGGTTTCCGCATCCCACGCCACGATGGTTTCGCGCTGGTTCGAAATCGCGATGGCATCAATGCTGCGGCCATTCATCTGCGCCACAACCGCGCCGATCACGGAACGTGTATCATCCCATATTCCTGTGGCGGACTGCTCCGCCCATCCAGGATGCGGATATTGAGTGCTCGACGGGGACGAAGCCCGTGCATGTATATGTCCGGACTCGTCGACGATCAGAGCCTTGGTGTTTGTGGTTCCCTGATCGATCGCCAAGACAAGCATGAATCAGGCTCCCTTGCGGCGAATGGCGATGCGGGCGGCGCTGGCAATGCCTTCCCGGCTCAAGCCGAATTCCTCAAACAGGCTGGCGATGGATCCGGTCGGCATGAAGCCCGGGAAGCCTACGCGCTGGACGGGCACAGGATGGGTCGCCGAGGTGCATTCCGCAACGGCACCGCCGAGCCCGCCGCGATCAAGCGCTTCCTCCACGGTCACGATCGCGCCGGTTTCTTTCGCTGCCGCCGTGACCGCGTCGGTATCGAGCGGTGAAATCGTGTGCATGTTGAGAACGCGGGCGGAGATGCCTTCCTCAGACAGTGTGTCCGAGGCTTGCAGGGCAAGGTGAACTGTCGTGCCATTGGCCATGATTGTTACGTCGGAACCAGATCTCTGCAATTCCGCCTTGCCGGGTGTGAAGGTACGGTCTGGCAAATCCAGTGTGGGGACCTTCATCCGTGACAGCCGCAGATAAACCGGTCCCTCATGCGCCGCAGCCCATTTGACTGCTTCAGCGGTTTCCCATGCGTCGCAGGGCGCAACCACGGTAATCGGACCAAGCGCCCGCAACCAGGCAAAATCCTCGATCGAGTGGTGTGTGGCGCCCAGTTCGCCATAGGCGATGCCGGATGACTGGCCGACAAGTTTGACGTTGAAGCCGGCATAGGCGACATCCGCCTTGAGCTGTTCCATGGCCCGCGCAGTCAGAAAACACGACGCGGCCGAAACAAATGGAATCCGCCCGCCATTGGCCAGACCGGCGGCAATGCCGACCATGTTCTGCTCGGCAATGCCGACATTGATGGTGCGACCGGGGAACTTCTCCTGAAATCCGCCGAGATTGGACGATCCGACCGAGTCATTGACCACAACGACAATCCGGTCATCAGCCGACGCGAGCTCTTCAAGGGTCTCGGCCCAGGCCTTGCGGCAATCGAACCCCGGGGCGGTGGTTGCTGCAGCGACAGCCATTAGACCAGTTCCTTCATTGCTTGCGCGAATTGTTCGGCGTTGGGCACACCATGGTGCCATTTCGCCTGATCTTCCATGAATGAGACACCCTTGCCCTTCACCGTATTGGCAATCACGCAAAGCGGCTTCTCTCGGTTGCCCACCGGCGCGCTAAGCGTGTCGAGCAACTGGCCGTAGTCATGGCCATCAATCTCGACGACATGCCAACCAAAGGCGCGATATTTGTCGTCAAGCGGGTCGAGCCCGTTGGTGTCTTCGGTCCGTGCGCCCTGTTGCAGGCGGTTGCGGTCGATGATCAGCGTCAGGTTCTTCACCTTGCGGTTGCCTGCGGTCATGGCCGCTTCCCAGTTCGACCCTTCTTGCTGTTCTCCGTCTCCGGTGAGCACGTAGGTGCGATAGTCCGCTCCGGTAATCTGGCCGGAAATGGCAATCCCCAACGCGACCGGAAAACCGTGACCAAGCGGTCCCGTGTTGGTCTCGACACCCGGCAGATATTGACGGTTCGGGTGACCGTTGAGTTTTGAGTGGTGGCCCATATAGGTGTCGAGCCAATCCTGCGGATAATACCCTGCGGCAGCCAGTGCGGTGTAGAGCGCTCCAGTCGCATGCCCCTTCGACATCACGAAACGGTCCCGCTCCGACCAATCCGGCCGTGCAGGGTCGTACCGAAGCACGCCGAAGTACAGCGTGGCCAGCACGTCAATTGCTGAGAAATCGCCGCCAAGGTGACCAAGCTGCTTGGCGTAGACCATCTTCATGGCCTGCTGCCGCATCCACAGCGCCTTGTCACGGATGAGAGCGTCAGAATTATCGGTTTTCAGTGCGCGGGTCATACGCCTGTCTCACTTGCGGTTCGGAAAGAAAAGTTCAGGCTCGGGCGTGCCGTTGTGGTGATAGGTGGGCCAGCCGAGATACCGGGTGATCGCTTCGTTGACGACATCGGCATAGTGACCTCGCACCATGGCCACGTGGTGCTCGAAGCCATTCTGGCTGACAAACCGCATCAACTCGCGTAACCGTTCAACCTTGGTGACGGCAATGCCGCCGTCCATGCCGAAGGGATCGTCGGTAAACTCGCCTTCGCCCAGATAGGCCTTGAGCATGCCGTTGCGGTCATCTGATGAGAGCCGGAAATAGGTCATGTCTCCTGCCTGCACCTTGCCTTTGACCGCGCCAAAGCACTTCTCGCGGCCAATGACTTCGCCGAGCACATCGAGTTCGCCGATTTCCGGTGTCGTGCCCAGGAAGGTTTTGGGGAAGTTGCCGCAATGGGTGCAGACACACTTGTCGACATGGTCGGCGTAGTTGTTGTTCCAGTCCAAAATGGCGGCCGGCGCGCTGGAGGCCAGCGTCAGCGCATACATCGAGACCGCCCCCATCACATCGACTTCACAGGCCGACGGCGCCAAATCCTCGCCCATCATCGACATGGTCAGGCAGGTGGCACAGCCGAAATTGTCCTGAAGCGAACGCCAGCACTGGATCGCCGATGCATCGCATTCGTTCTCATTGATCCAGCGGTTGACGGCCAATGTCCATTTCGCCTGCTTGAGCACCTGGGCTTCGCGGATATGTTTGGGAATACGGCCATAATTACGAATCCGTTCAAGGCCGGACACCAGATCATTGTCGCTGTCCTTGATGGCTTCAGCAGCCCCGATGAGTTCGGACAGATCTGCCGTAATCACGGTAATGCCGGATTGCTGCAGCAGTTTCTCTGAAAACCGCATTGTCTGGAACGGCGCGGTCCGCGCGCCAATCGCGCCGACCCGGGCATTCCTCAAGCCATAGACTGTGCGGCAAACACGGGAGAAACGGTCCAGATCGCCGAGGAATTCATCGCCATCGATATCGCAGGTGTGGTTGGTCGTTTCCGTGAATGGAACGCCATATTGCCAGAAATTGTTGGCAACCGAGAGCTTGCCGCAAAAGGCATCCCGGCGGGAATGCACATCCACCTTGTCCAACTCGTCATTGGAAGCCTGAAGCAGGATCGGCACATCGAGTTTGGTGCGGTTGATCAGTTCCGCAATGGCAATCTCGTCACCGAAATTGGGCAGGCAGATCACCAAACCATCGATGTTGTCCCGATGCTTCTTGAAGTGCTCGGCATAGAGCTTGGCGTCGGGGATCGATTGAACGGCGCCGTTATCGGTCGCCTCAACCGGCAGGATGACAGCATCGACACCCAGCTTTTCCAGTTGCGCCAACACCTGCGTGCGTGCATCAATACATGGAGCTGGACTGAAGAAGGCGCGGCTTCCAATCACAACGCCAAGCGAAATCCTGCGGTTTACAGTCCGTATCATCTGGTCCTCCCGTTACCACAATGCCGGCGCGATCATCATCGACACACGAGATCGTTGGCTTTCGTATGGTTTCGAATGTTATCGAATAGCTCGTTTTGAAGCAAGCTGGTAAATTTGGGATTCATCCCTTCAGAGCTCCTGGGTATGGTTATATTCCATCAATATTGGCAGAAATTACCTTATTGTGCTGAAAATGTTGAATATATTTCCGATTGGCACGATTTCGACGGGTTTCGAATGCCCCGAAGTCATCACAAAAAACGCAGCAAACGAAATAGATATTGACAACAAACAAAAATTAATGCCGAATTCCCGCCCAGAAGTTGCGCCCGGAGGGGGTGTGATTTTCAAGGGAGGTTACATCATGAATATCAAGAGACGTCTGCTTATCACCGCCATGGCTGTAAGCGTGTTTGGCGCTGCATCCGGTTTTGCTGCTTCGGCGGCCACCATCGCCATCATCACGCCAAGCCATGACAACCCGTTCTTCAAGGCCGAGGCCGATGGCGCTGACGCCAAGGCCAAGGAGCTGGGCTACGACACCATGGTTCTGGTGCACGATGATGACGCCAACAAGCAGTCTGAACTGTTTGACAGCGCCATTGCAGCCGGAGTGGTCGCGATCATCCTCGACAACGCCGGCGCTGACGCATCGGTCGCAGCCGTGCAGAAGGCCAAGGATGCCGGTATCCCGTCATTCCTCATCGACCGCGAAATCACCGCCACTGGCGTTGCGGTCTCGCAGATCGTGTCGAACAACTATCAGGGTGCCCAGCTCGGCGCCGAAGAGTTCGTCAAGCTTATGGGCGAAGAAGGCGAATATGCCGAGCTCGTTGGCAAGGAGTCCGACACCAATGCCGGTATCCGCAGCCAGGGCTACCACGACGTCATCGACCAGTATCCGGACCTGAAGTCGGTTGCACGGCAGACGGCCAACTGGTCGCAGACCGAAGCCTACACCGTGATGGAATCGATGCTCCAGGCAAATCCTGGTATCAAGGGCGTCATTTCCGGCAACGACACCATGGCGATGGGGGCACGCGCAGCACTTGAAGCAGCCGGCAAGAACGACGTGATCGTTGTGGGCTTTGACGGCTCGAACGATGTGCGGGACTCGATCATGGCTGGTGGCATCAAGGCCACTGTGCTGCAGCCGGCCTATCAGCAAGCGCAGCTGGCTGTCTCGCAGGCAGACCAGTACATCAAGACCGGCTCGACCGGCCTTGATGAAAAGCAGCTGATGGATTGCGTGCTGATCAATGGCGACAACGCTTCCAAGCTCGAGACATTTGCTCTCTCCAACTAAGGCGCTGCATAGTCCGATCGGGGCGCGGGCATCCGCGCTCCGGTTTTGGTTTATGCGACTGCCGGCCCTGGGGCCGGATATGAAATGGCAAGGAGCCGGCCCGCCGTGTTCTGTGCTGCATTTCAATCATTACGGCAGAGAGCATCATGACCCGCAAAACGATCCTGGCACTTTGTGCCGTTGCCATATTCAGCCTTTCCGGTTGCAAGCTGGTCAAGAACCTGCCCGAGGGTGAAAAGGCTGTATCTGCCGGTGCCGGCGGCGATAGAGTGCGAACCGAGCAACGCATCGCCGATACCTTCGAAACACAACTCCTGCCCTATGTACGTGACAAGGCGCTGGACTTTGCTGCCCTGAAAACCGCTCTCGCCAAGGGGCTTGATATTGCCGGGCAAGCGCACGGAAATCGCGGCTCGGGTGCTGGGGCTGCATGGAACTTTGCAGTAGCGGACACGGGTGTCATCGTCTCGGCCAAACTCGACACGCGCGCCCGTGTGGCCGATCTGGACATTGATGGTGATGGCGCAGCAGATCTGACCGTACAGCTCGGTCCTGTGATCCGTGGAAACGCATTGCGCGACATCGCGCCATTTTACAATTTCGACGACTTTCGTGACCAGATAGAATTCGCCAAGCTTGGTCGCGCGCTCAACGATCGCATCTCGGCTATGCTGCAGTTGCCCGAAGGCGACCTGATCGGCCGTTCGATGACGTTCACAGGCGTGGTTCCTCTCAAGAAGGCAGACGAGGCGATTGTCGTGACCCCGATCAGTGTGGATGTGAAGCCATGACACTGGCTCAGCTGATCGACGACGGTCACCCCATCGGACTGACCATCCGAGGCGCCACCAAGGTCTATCCCGGCACTGTGGCGCTCAAGAACGTGGATTTCGACATACGCATGGGCGCGGTCAACGTACTCGTGGGCGAAAATGGAGCCGGCAAGTCAACCCTGATGAAGGTCATCGCCGGCGTCGAAACCTTGACCGGGGGGCAAATAAAAGTAGATGGCCGCCCCGTGGAGTTCCGCACCAAGGATGACGCAGTGGCCAACGGCATCGGCATCGTCTTTCAGGAGCTCAACCTGTTCCCGGATATGAGTGTCAGTGAAAACGTGTTCATGGCCAGGGAGCCTGTGCGGTTTGGAGTGGATATCGACCGCGCCGCCGTTGAGGACCGCACACACGTTCTGATGCATCGGCTGGAGCAGGACATCGATCCGAATACGACGCTGGGGCATCTCAGGATCGGGCAGCAACAGGTGGTCGAGATTGCCAAGGCTCTGGCGCAGAACGCGAAAATCCTGATCCTCGACGAGCCGACATCCGCGCTATCGGCCGCGGAAGTCGAGGTTCTGTTTCGCATCATCGATGAGCTGAAAGCCCAGGGCGTTGGAATTGTCTACATCTCGCACCGGCTTGAGGAGCTTATCCGGGTGGGGGATTACATCACCGTTTTGCGTGATGGTGAGATCACCGGTTCACGTTCGATGCAGGGGGTCGATATTCCCTGGATCGTGCAGGCCATGATTGGTGGAAAATCAAAAGATTTCTCGCAATCCCTTGGCCATGAATTCGGCGAGGAAGTCTTCCGTGCAGAAGACATTGCACTGCCCAAGATGGGCGGCGGCTTCATGGTCGATCATGTATCGCTGTCCGTTCGTGCCGGCGAAATTCTCGGCCTCTACGGATTGATGGGCGCCGGACGCTCCGAATTTCTTGAATGCATCATGGCGCAGCACCCTGAATCCAGGGGGCACTTTTTTGTCGATGGCAAGGAAATGCGCGAGAAACACGTCTCGGGACGGATTGCGCGCGGCATCGCGCTGGTGCCGGAGGACCGCAAGCGCGACGGGCTGATACAGATCATGTCGGTTCGCGAGAACATAACCCTGTCTTCTCTTCCCCAGTTCACCACCGGCTTTCACCTCAGCCTGCGAAAAGAAGCGGCCCGCGCTGTCGAATTCATCAAGCGGATGACGGTGAAGGTCGCCAGCCCCGACAATCCGATCTCATCCCTGTCGGGGGGCAATCAGCAAAAGGTCGTCATCGGCAAGGCGCTGATGACCGGGCCGAAGGTGCTGTTGATGGATGAACCCTCCCGCGGGATCGATATTGGGGCGAAGGCCGAAATCTATCACAAGATGCGGGATCTGGCAGCCGAAGGGATCGGGATCATTTTCGTGACCTCAGACCTCGAGGAGGTTCTGGCGCTCTCTGACCGGATCATCGTTATGGCTGATGGTCGCATCAGCGGTGAGTTCGGCAGGAATGCAAATGCTGCCGAAGTGATCGCCGCCGCCACTCCGGCCAATGCCAGAAGCAAGAACAAGGACTTGGTGTCATGAGTGTGAAGAGTGATAGCGTCGCAGTGAAATCGGGATCCAACACCAATTGGCTTTTGCTGTTGCTCAAGGCGCGCACTTTCGTGGCGCTGCTGCTGGTGTTGGCGTTCTTTTCGGTCATGGCGCCGAATTTCCTCAGCACTGCCAACGCCATACTCGTATCGAAGCATGTGGCGATTAACGCCTTCCTGGCAATCGGGATGACCTTCGTCATCATCACCGGCGGTATTGATCTTTCTGTCGGCTCGGTGGTCGGGTTGACCAGCATGGTGGCAGGCTGGCTGGTATTGAACGGCATCGATGTCGGGCTTGGATGGTCGATCCAGTTCAACACTTTTGAGATTGCCGCGATCGTCTGCCTCGCCGGTGTGTTCGTCGGCTGGATCAACGGCATCTTGATAACCAGGCTCAATGTGGCGCCGTTCATAGCCACGCTCGGCATGCTTTACGTCGCCCGTGGTGCGGCACTGCTTTTTTCGGGCGGACGTACGTTCCCCAACCTCAACGGCAATCCTGAATATGGATCGGACACGTTCCCGCTGATCGGCACCGGCAACTTCCTTGGCCTGCCGGTGATGATCTGGATGCTGATCGTGGTTGCACTTGGCGCATCCTACATTGCCAGCCGGACGCCGCTTGGACGGCAGATCTATGCCACAGGCGGCAATGAGCGGGGTGCCGCCCTGTCCGGCGTCCGGGTCAACCGGGTAAAGATGTTTGTCTACATGTTTGCCGGCCTGATGGCTGCGATCGTCGGCCTTATCATTGCGTCACAGCTTCGCGCCGCTCATCCGGCCACGGGTGAGTTTTTCGAGCTTAACGCCATCGCCGCCGCGGTTCTGGGCGGAACGTCGATGTCCGGGGGGCGCGGACGGATTGCCGGCACGATCATCGGCGCTTTCGTGATCGGTATTCTGTCCGATGGCCTCGTCATGATGGGGGTATCCTCGTTCTGGCAGATGGTCGTCAAAGGCCTTGTCATTATTGCAGCCGTGGTCATCGACCAAGCGCAAAGCCGTCTGCAGGCGAGGGTGGCGCTTGCCCAGGAGGTTGCCCTGAACAAGTAGGGCGCGGATTGTGCGAAGTTTGGCTGAGTTGTTGCTCTTGCAGGTGTTTGAAACTAAGTGAGGTCGTCATGCGGTCATTCGAAACGAATGACCGGGGTCAAGGAGTTACGGCTTGCAGGAACAACCGGATACCGAACGCAACGGAAACATGGCCGGCCTGCTGTCCGAGCCACGCCGTCGCCGTATCCTTGAGTGGATTGAGGAGGAGGGTTCTGCCCGCGTCCGTGATCTGTCTGCTGCCTTCCAGGTGTCGGAAGCCACCATACGCCAGGATCTCGAACGTCTGGAAAAGGAAGGCCACATTACCCGCGAACATGGCGGCGCCTTTCTCAACGCCATGCGCGGACAGATGCCGGGTTTTGTTCTTCACCATCAGGTCAATATGGACAAGAAACGCAAGATTGGCGCGTATGGCGCCAGCCTTGTTGCTGATGGCGAAACCCTGATCCTTGATGCAGGCACGACAACGACCGAGATTGCCACACGCCTCGGCACGCGCAAGAACCTTACCGTCATCACCAATGCGCTCAACATCGCAGTTATCCTTGGAACAGTTCCGGGCTTCGCCGTGCATATGCCCGGCGGGCAGTTCAAAGCGCCGACCCTGTCGCTGTCCGGTGACAAATCGGTTGAGTATTTTCGCGGCATTTTTGCCGGAAAACTGTTTCTTGCAACGGCCGGCGTGGCGCTGGACGCGGGTCTGACCTATCCGAGTTTCGCTGATCTTCAGTTGAAAGAAGCCATGATCAAGGCGGCAAGCCACATCTATCTCGTGGCGGATTCGACCAAGATCAACCGCACTTCGTTCACCCGTCTCGGCGCGCTCGAACTGGTAAATTCCTTCATTACCGATGACGGAATATCCGATTCAGACGCCAAGGAATTCGAACGCCGCGGCGTCGAATTGCTGATCGCCGAGTGAGGTCTGCCAGACGGGAGGTTGTTGTGAACCTGCTCCCCTTGGCATTGACGATCTCTGAAGCTGTCGAAATCTGAGATGGGCCAGCGAAACTGTCAGCCTGCTGCGACCATTCTTGGCGAGCATCCTGCACAAGCTCTGCCCTGCCAGGGCAAATCGCTTCTGCCTGGAAATAACCCAAAACCTGGTAGGGGAAAGTTCGCGTGCAGTAGCTCCATCATTATCAATACGGACGAAACAGTTCAGCTTGGCAAAAACCGTCGAGCAATGTCGTGAGCGATCCTTTGTGGTCGTCGGGTAATCGCATTGACACAACACCACGAACTGCGCACTTCGGCGACCACATCTTCACCGCGCCGGAAGTCTGTTGAAAATGACGCCCGAGACCCGCGCGTTCCAGTCGCCGTGACCAGGGCATACACTTGATCATTTAGATATAGCGGCATTCGATAGACGATCTCATGTTTGAGAGCCACCCAGAGAAGTTCCTCCTGAGCATCAAGGGGGGAGATGTGTTGCCAATATCCGACAACGGCCTCCTGCACCCATCGAAGATACACAGCATTGTTAACATGCCCCATGCCGTCGATATCGCCCGGTGTGATCGCTATTTGATGCTCGAATGTTGGCGCCGCTGATGTGGTCATGTTGTTAAGGTGGGGCTGCTGGTAGCGCGATACAATGCGCAGCTGCATTGCTGAGGTTTCAAGGACGCCACAAAGATAATTGCGGTTTTGTTTCTTCTACCATTCGATAAGGTCGATCGCGTCGATGCGCAGTGTGAGGTCATGGATCTGCAGATAGTTCTGATTGTGCGGACGGTCTTTCTAAAGCCTTGTCTCGCACGGCTGTTGAGGACCATTCGGTCCTGGAGCTTCTTTTTCCCCGTGCTTAGCAGTGATGGCGACATGGACGCCCTTGACCTTGCCTGGCAGGCGCAAGCTCTCTCAATGAGCGCGAGATGATGCGCCGTCAGCGAACTACTTGCTCAGGCGTTAGCGCGCCTGAGCTCATGCGCCGTGGACTGCAAGTGTTTTCAGAAAGGAAAGCTGGGTCGCTGCGACATTCACTTTCATTGCGGCCATGCGTCGAATTCGGTCATGCCAATTCAACTCCCGCCCGAAAATCTCCGGGCAATGGGCTTTCCCGCAAGCGGGCTGCCCGGTCAACCGCTAAGTCGAGCACTCTCCGGAGTGTCAGATTGTTCTGACGGCACCAGTGCGCGGACCAGCTTACGCATGTCCAGGACACCAACCGGCTTGCCGTTCTTCATCACGCGATAGCTCAGGGCGGTGTCGCCTTCGGACCGTGCAATCACGGATTCCAGCGTGTCGTCATGATCGATCTCGCCCGCTCGTTCGCCCGGCGCGTGTGGTGTCGCGAGCATGACGGAACGGACCCGCAGCACCCGCGCGCGGTTGATGTCGCTGACGAAATCCTCGATGTAGGGATCGGCCGGATGCAGCAAAATGTGCTGCGGTTCGCCCTGTTGGACAACAAAGCCGTCCTTGAGGATGACCAGGTGGTCCGCCAGTTTCAGTGCCTCGTCCAGATCGTGGGTGATGAACACCACGGTCTTCTGCAGCTCGGCCTGCAAATCGTTCAACAGATTCTGCATGTCGGTGCGGATCAGCGGGTCAAGTGCTGAAAACGCCTCATCCATCAGCATGATGTCCGAATTGCTGGTCAGCGCGCGCGCAATGCCCACCCGCTGCTGCATTCCGCCCGAGAGCTGATGAGGATACTGGTCGGCTTGTCCCTGCAGTCCGACACGGTCGAGCCATTTGCGCGCCTCATCGGCGTATTTGCGTTCGCTCTGCCCTTCGATGGAAGGCGCCAGGCCGGCATTTTGCAACACCGTGCGGTGCGGCAACAGCGCGAATTTCTGGAAAACCATGGACATCTTGTGCTGACGCAGATGCCGCAATTGGCTTTCGCCATACTCCATGATGTTCTCGCCTGCGACCCACACCTCGCCCGCTGTCGGCTCGATGAGCCGGTTGAGATGCCGGATGAGCGTCGATTTGCCCGAGCCGGACAGCCCCATGATGACGGTCGTTGCCCCGGCGCGCATATCGACATTGATGTCGTTGAGGCCTAGCACATGATTGTGTTTTTCGAGCAGTTCCGTCTTGCTCATGCCGTCATTGACCATTTGCAGAGCCGCTTCGGGATTGTCTCCGAAAATCTTGTAGAGATTGCGGATCGAGATCTTGATTTCTATATCGTTCATATCTGTGACCGCCTATCTCGACTGACTTACATTGATGCGGGCCAGTGCCGCCTTGGTGACGCGATCGAGAATGATCGCCAGAAGCACAATGCCAAGACCCGAGAGCAGGCCGACGCCAAGCTCCAGCGACCGGATGCCGCGCAGCACCAGCACACCCAGACCAGGGGCCGACACCAGCGATGCGATCACCACCATTGCCAGGCTCATCATGATGGTCTGGTTGACGCCGGCCATGATGTTGGGAAGCGCCAGCGGGATTTGCACGTTGAACAGTTTTTGCTGCTTGGTCATGCCAAAGGCGTCTGCCGCTTCGATCACGTCCGGGTCTACCAGCCTGATGCCGAGATCAGTCAGCCTGACCACAGGCACGATGGCGTAGAGAATGATGGCGATGCCATAGAGCTTCGGCTCGGTGACCGAGAACAGGAAGATCAACGGGATCAGATAGACAAAAGGCGGCAGGGTCTGGAGCATGTCCAGAATCGGGATCATGACGCGCTGGACGCGGTCGCTGCGCGACATCGCAATCCCGATGGGAACCCCCAGCAACACGCAGGTCAACGCACAGACGAAGATGATCGCCAGCGTCTGCATTGTGTAGACATAATAATCAACAAAGCCGAGGAACCCGAAACAGATGGCGACCAGCGCGACCAGTTTCAGCTGCCGGCCGACCACCCAGGAAATCAGCATCAACAGCGGGATCATGATGAACCATGGCACCGATTGCATCACCCAAAGCGATTCATTCAGCGCCCAGCTCAGGGGCTGGGTCAGCGGGTCGACAACCATTTTCAGACTGTCCTTGACCGAAAGAAAGCCTTCTTCCAGGCCGCTGGTCAGTTCGCGCGATCGCGGAAACGAGGTGCATGCTTCATGCAGTGCGTCCATGGAAGGAAATGGTGTTTCCCATGGCGATACGACACCCTCGTTGCCCGAAGTCTCGGCCAGCAGTTGCGCCATGGAGGTCATGCCGCCGGCATCATCACCGCTGTCGCCGCACCAGTTGCGCAGTCCCAGCGCGTTGAAAACGAAATCGTAAGTCGCCATTCATCCCTCATCCGGACATAAAACAGTGGCCCCATAGCGGGCCACCGTTTTCAATTTTATTGATCAATGAAAGGGCCGGCTGATGTCAGCCTGGCCCTCTCTGTTGGCAAATCATTCAGGCGAAGGCTGGCACGAGACGTGCCAGCCGGAACCCGTTACTTCAGCAGTACGGCCAGTTTTTCCTTGGCGGAATCATTGATCCAGCCGCTCCACGCATCCGGATTGTTCTTGAGGAAATACACAGCCGCTTCCTCATTGGATGCGTTTTTCTCTTCCTTCCAGGCCAGCAACTGGCTCATCGTATCCGTCTGGAAAGTCACGTTGCTCATCAGCTTGGCGATATCAGGATGGGATGCCATGAAGTCCTTGGTCACAATCGTCAGCACAGACGCTGCCGGAAATGCGGATGGCTTGGGGTCGGGCGCATCGGCGTTCTGGCTAGCCAGAAACGCTTCCTCGTTGTATTCACCCATATCAATGCTGGTCATGTCGAACTTGCCGAGCGGCGTCGTTGGGCCCCAATAATAGCCGAACCAAGCTTCCTTGCTCTCAAAGGCAGCAGCCATCGAGGTTGCCAGCGTTTCGCCGGAACCATGATTGAAGATCTCGAAGCCCTTGCCTTCCAGATCGTAGGCACGGATCAAATTGTCGTTGACAATGCGGCAGCCCCAGCCATCGGGGCAGTTGTTGAACATGCCGCCGACGAGTTCAGGATTGGCCATCACGCCATCGATTGTCGCAAGTTCTGGATGCTCCTCGACCAGATAGGTCGGCAGCCACCAGCCCTCGACGCCGCCGGGATCAAGGACGTTGCCGAGCTCGACGATTTTGCCGTCAGCCTTCAACTTCTTGTAAGCATCGCCAGCGGAATTTTCCCACAGCTCGGTTACAATGTCTGGCTCGTTGTTTTCAGACAGCGAAGTCATGGCCGGCGTGGTGTCGGACGGGACCGCCGTCACGTCACAGCCATAGCCCTGTTCCATCAGGAATTTCGAGACCGCTGTCACGATGGCGGCTGAATCCCAGTTCATCTGGGTGATCGTGACTTCGCCGCAGTTTTCCTGTGCCAAAGCCGCTGTAGGGGACGCGAGTGCTGCCACTGCAGCAGCGAAAAGAATGCGTTTCATATATGGGTATCTTTCTAATTTTATTGTTTTGCGGGTGACGACCATGGGTTGGAAGCACCTGCAAAAGGCCCATGAGTGCAGCTGTTGCTGTCGGGCGCGGTCAGTCTGCCGTAGCAGTTCGATTGCCCGCGGCGTTTCCGCGGGAATGAATTGACAGGCATGTTGATACTGAATCTGTCATGTTATTCAGATTAGGGAACTACCACGTCCAAAAACACTCCGGACTGATGCAGGTTAGGATGAGGGTCCGTCATTGTTGATGGATGGGCTCACGATGCGCCAGCACAGACTATGGCCTCTGCCGAAATGTCATCTCCGGCAGGTACCAACCATACAGACAGATCGCTGCTGACAGCCCGGCCAATTCTATCGTCTCCGGACCGAATTTCCGCCAGCGATGATCTTCCGGATAAGCGCGGCAGCGCCCTTGTTCATTTCGACATCGGCATCCGAGCCTCCAGCACTCTCATGTGCGGATGCTGCATCCCCCAAAACGCCGATAATCTCATCCTCGGGCAAGATTTTTGCGTCATTGAGTGCAAGAAGCAGGGCCTCGCAAATTGAAAGTGCGGCCATTCCTGATTGCGTTTGGTCGTCTGTCATAAGGCGATTCCTTTCCGGCGCGTGCGCCGCTGGGGATGGTGTGCGTGTTGAGGCCAAACTTCCATAGAATTTGATGGGTTGAGCTGATAGACATCAGTTTCCAGTGAGATCTCCTTGTCGAGGAGTTCGCCGGGTTCCAGAAAAAGGGGCTGACGATCGAAGATACTCCACTTGTCCGCAAGCTTGGCGCTTTCGTAGCGCTGTCGGAGACCGAACTTTCCGTGCTGGATACGCTGCACGAGCGCCGCCGCACGTTCGTCGCCGGCCGCGATCTTGTCCATCAGGGGCAATCGGATCAGGCTGCCTATATTCTCGCCTCGGGGTGGGCCTGCTCCTACAAGCTCCTGCAGGACGGGCAACGACAGATCGTCGATTTTCAGATCCCGGGCGATTTCCTCGGGCTGCGCAGCGTATTGCTGCACGTATCCGATCACAGCATCGAGCCCGTCAGCGACATTGAGGTGACGGAAGTTCTGGCGTCTGACCTTCTTGATGCGTTTGCGCGAACGCCCCGGCTGGCTGCTGCCGTCCTTTGGGCCGCCTCAAGGGACGAGGCGATGGTGGTGGAGCATCTGGTGAATCTGGGGCGCCGCAACTCGGCCGAACGCATGACGCATTTCCTGCTGGAGCTTGGCCGCAGGCTTTCGCTGGTCGGACTGGGCAGCAAGGCAGGCTACGCCTGTCCGCTGACGCAATACCATCTGGCCGACGCGCTGGGCCTCAGTGCGGTGCACGTCAACCGGGTCCTGCGCCAGTTGCGCGAAGCTGGAATGGTGACATTTCGCGAAGGCTTCGTCACTTTCGACGATTATGATCGGCTGGCTGTTTTTGCACAGTTTGATCCGACCTATATGGACCAGAAGGGGCCGCTTCTGGCCTGACGCCGCATCGCCCGGGTGTCAGGGTCAAATGAGGCCAAGCGGCACCAGGCTGCCTCGAAAGCGCATTGTGTCATCGCGATCCTACAGCACCGCGCATCCGATTGGGCGTGCGAAGGACGCTCAGGGGATGCGGAAGATCCGACAGCACACTGAATTACCCCGAGTTTTCCAGACATTCCCGGTTCTCATTTCCTGCAGCTGTTCAAATCGCCGGCCGAAAGAGAGTTTATAATATCTGGGATGAGATGATCGAATCGAGTGCTTGAAACGGTACAGTCACCGCGTGCGAGATGACCCATTTCAAATCAGCGCAAGACACTGAACATTCTTCAGAGAATGATCAGTAGTCCGGCAGAAGGCGCAGACTTTCGATTCTTCGATTTAGTACTGTTACGTCAATGATATAACTGAAATTGACGGCGGAGGGGGAGGGCGGTCGAATTCGCAAGCACCGCCTGCATCATCGACAGCGACGAGATCGATGAGAAGGTGTGTCAAAGCACCATCAAACCCGACCCCAACAATATCATGTAAAAAGAATGGTGCCCCCGACAGGATTCGAACCCGTGACCCCCTGATTACAAATTGCGCGGCAACCCACCTCTGCTGCGGATTTTACGCACTATTGGGGCCATTTTCCTCTCAGCGTCTCTCAGGGTCGATCACCCCCGGTTCGTAATTCGTTTCTTGCATATGTCGCAACCTGAACGCGATCAATCGTCTGTGTCTGCACCGGACGCCAAGCCGAGGCCGCGCAGCGCCAGGCGCTTCAAGGAGGCGTTTTCGGGATGCCTAGGGGATTTGGGTCAGCGACCGGAACAGCCGAAAACTCGTTTCCTGAATGTACGATTAGGCAATCAGGTCTTTCAAGTTAGCTTTGAGGCTTGCCGCGCGTTCTGGATAGTCCGTCTGCAAATCGACTGTAGAGTCTGAAAACCCATTTGCCGGAACCTTGTTCTTCAACTGCCCAAAAACATATTTTCCCTTGGCGCCTTTCAAAGATCGCTCTTGAAATACAGCCCACACGTCATCATTGGTTGGGCTACCTCCAGCCTTATGCAGCTCTTGATTATGCGCCGCACGTTGATTACTGAACTGATCTCCAATCGGGGCTTGATTTTGGGTCAGGATTTCGGACAGCCAAGTTTCACACGTGTGGATTGGCT
Organism: Hoeflea sp. IMCC20628; assembly: GCF_001011155.1. Taxonomy (NCBI): domain Bacteria; kingdom Pseudomonadati; phylum Pseudomonadota; class Alphaproteobacteria; order Hyphomicrobiales; family Rhizobiaceae; genus Hoeflea; species Hoeflea sp. IMCC20628. The sequence goes on along the minus strand of NZ_CP011479.1, from coordinate 2,338,830 downwards.
CACCTGTCAACGAAGATAGGAATCCTGGATCACAGAATTCAGCTTCGATATCCGACTGATCCGTCACCCACAGCCGGATACCATCGCTGGCATATGAATCTTTCAACTGAGTGACTTCGGCATCGGTGAGGGAGTCGCGATCTCGATGCACTAGCACCTTAAATTTACCACCTAGGGAAGCTCTGAGTTCTTCTGCCTCAGCCTTGGTCAACAAGTGCTTATATCCCCTCCCTGGGAGTACCGTCACCGCCTGTTCGATCTCGGGCCACTGGCGAATGAGCTTTTTCAGCAGGTCATTCTTCGCGTCTTCGCTGACTACAATTACCTTTTTGCCAAAGGCGCCCCAGCCCAACGCGAGTTCGACAACGGATCGTTCGTCAGTCTTTTTCTGGCCATCTGCTAGCCACACGACGTTTGTTCCTGCCGGCGCACCTCTCACAATAAACGGAGAGTGTGTAGTCATGATTATCTTGATGCCCTGGATGCGAGCAATTTGCAGGAGGCTTACAGCAAGTTTTTCCTGCACACTCGGGTGCAGATGGATATCTGGTTCATCAACCAGAAGTATCTTGGGTTTAAAAAGCAAAATGTAACAGAATATTTGTATTAGTTGCAGATATCCGGTTCCGAGCAACTCGAGCGGAATTGATAGGCCGCCAATTTCTGCCTCCGCGTGAATATCGAAATCTTCCGTCTGATCGAATTTTACCTTCAACTTGATTTCACCTAGGAGCGGCTCCAGCCAAGTTTCGATTTGGATCAATTCGTCAGCAGACAGAAGATCCAATGCGTTGCGAAGATAGACGTTTGAATCACCAAACGAACACGCCTTCAAAACAACCCTCTTAGAGTTCTTTTGCTCGACGTTCGGAATGCCAGATATCCCGGGAATAAATCCGCTGAAAAAGTTGTCAGCACCACGGAACTGGGTTCGCAACGTTTCGGGAAGTTCTCCTTGGACCGAGATGCCAGCGTTTCTTGCCGATCGCATTTCGCACTGAGCTGTTATTGGCGCTCCCTCGTGATCCCGGAACTCAAAAAACACCTTAGTAGAGGGGCTGTTTGATCTGTTGCCCCAGTCAGCGCCGTGGCCTAGGCGCCAATATTGATCTGAAGGAAGATAGTCGAGATCACTGACCCGCACCATCACCGTTGTACTAGCTCGAATTCGATCAGCTTGGCGCATGAGGCATGATGCAAGATGTAGCGCCTGAAGTATTGACGACTTCCCGCTCCCGTTGGAGCCCACAAGTATGTTTAGGTCTGCAAGAGGCAAATCGATAGATTCGATCCGCTTGAATTTTTCTATCCGTATCGATCTGAGTTGCACCGAATCCTCCCCCCTTAGATTTTCAATGTCGCCTTAAGGTTTCATGCTTACCTGTAGAGGTAAATGTCGCGCATCTTAAGTTGCAGCCCAACTTACATTTTCGTCAAACCGCAAACCGCCGGAAACTTTGGCAATCTGCTCGGGCGAGGCGTTCTTGGCATAGGCATAAGTGATGGCCGTGCCGCAAAGGTCGCCGCAGTTCAGCAACTCTTGCGCAGCTTCGCGCCTTCCAGCGCCTGCACTTTGCCCTTTGATACGGCGATGAGCCCTTCCTTGTTGCCGCCTGCCGCGCTGGCGAGCGGCACGCCAATTACGAACACGCTGAAAGCATCTCCCGTAGCCGCATCGTTCTGGGCGCGCGAAAGCGTAGTTAAGGTCTGCGTTTCGCGGGCGAGCTCGTCTCCTATCTGCTTGCAGTCCAAAGCCGTATAAATATCGCTCGAAATGGATGTCGGCACGATCGCGTCGGGTCGTTTGGCGCATCCTGCAGCGATGAGGACGATTGTAAGAATGATTGCTAAGCGATTCATGAATTAGGTGCCGATCTGTGAACGTTTAAATCCATCCGCGAGTCTTGGAGGGGAGTCAACCAGTGAGGGCAGTAAGGATTCTCAGAATGGTTGATGGTGTGCAGTAATTGCGGTCCAAGAAAATTTGAATTGGGCTAGCCAGCGACAACACCGATTTTAACCGGACTGTCGACCGCATCGTTGGCTAGCGATGCGAAGAATTCCAGAATACCCAATTGTCGGTGGTGTTAGCGCCAAGTGATTATGCAGAGCCCTTATTCGAGCCCGCGATAAAATTCGTGAACTGTGCGAAATGTTCGATCAAAAATCGCGCATAGGTGGAAATGCCGAATTTTTAGACAGGCTTAAAATTGTAGCAAAAGGGTGGAAGTGCGTAATACGAACCGAAAAAAGTTCGTATAGGGCAATTACAATGCATGTAAGCATTTGTAATCATTAAGAAAAATGGTGCCCCCGACAGGATTCGAACCCGTGACCCCCTGATTACAAATCAGGTGCTCTACCAACTGAGCTACAAGGGCAGCGGGGATGCGGATAGCATATCCACCGCGTCTGTAAAGCAAAATCCGCGTGATCACGGATCTCAATCTGATTCCGTCCCCAAACCGGGGACGGAAATTGGTGCGAAACCGGCCAGTCAGGCCGCTTCCGAGTGGTTTCAGGCGGCGCCGTCCTTGTTCAAAAACTGCTGCGCGGCATAGAGCGCAATCGCGGTGGCGTTGGAGACGTTGAGCGATTTGATCGCGCCAGGCATGTCGAGACGGACCAGTGCATCAACCGTTTCACGGGTTTTCTGTCGCAGGCCCTTGCCCTCGGCGCCAAGCACCAGCGCGATCTTGCCGCCCGACAGTCCGGTTTCAATCGGTGCCGGGCCATCCGAATCAAGCCCGATGGTGACAAAGCCCTGCGCCTTGATCTCCTCGATCGCGGCAGCCAGGTTGCGAACCTCGATATGATCGATCATTTCCAACGCACCTGAAGCAGCCTTTGCCAGCACGCCGGATTCCTGCGGGCTGTGGCGTTGCGTGGTGACAATCGCGCCGGCGCCAAACGCCACCGCGGAGCGCATGATGGCGCCGACATTGTGCGGATCGGTCACCTGGTCGAGAATCACCAGAAGCCGCGCCTCACCGAGATCGGTCAATGGCCGTGGCTTGAGCGGGGCAGCTTCCAGCAGCGCGCCCTGGTGCACGGCGTCATCGCCGAGTAACCGGTCGATTTCCTGCGGGCTGACCATTTCCAGTGGAAACGGCAACACGGCATCCTCGGCGATTTCCAGCCGCATCAGCGCGTTGCGGGTTGCCTTGAACGAGGTGATGCGGCGTGCCGGGTTGTCGAGTGCGGCGCGCACCGTGTGCAGCCCGTACAGATACACCGTATCGGGCGCCACCTTCTCGCCATACAGTGATCCCTTGCGGGCAGGCAGGTCGCGCTTGCTCCCCGGTTGGACTGGCGGCAGCCCCTGTTGATCCCGCTTTGCGTCGCGATGGGTGCGGCGCAGCTTGGCATAATGGGTATCGCGGTTGGAACCGGCCGCGCCGGCATCATCATCTTTGCTCATGGCGCGCTTTATACCCTTATTGGTCCGGGGTGCAACATGGCGCAGCAGGCTGCGAGGCAGCGGAACATCGCAAGTGGCGACAGGTCGAAAAGATCGGCCGTGTGAGCCTTGGTGAAGAAGCTGGCCGGAACCGGTTGTTTTTGTGGCAAAGCTTGTTGACACGGGAACCATGCGCCGTCATAACGCCGACCGCAAGCTTGGTGTTTCTAACCAATCACCTGGCGAGCGAAGCCCGATGGTTTTCGGGTTGTCCATCTTGGATGCATGACCCTGACGGTTGGACCGGAGGAATGCCCGAGTGGTTAAAGGGGACGGACTGTAAATCCGTTGGCTTCGCCTACGTTGGTTCAAATCCAACTTCCTCCACCACCGTCGCGGGGTCGTGAATGCGGGTATAGCTCAATGGTAGAGCAGCAGCCTTCCAAGCTGAATACGAGGGTTCGATTCCCTCTACCCGCTCCAGAATTTCCGTGAATTTCCAAATTCTTTCAATGGTCTCGCATAGACGTGCTACGGTTGGTCGGTGATTAGATCGTGGATTGCCCAGTACTGTCACTTCCTGATCAATGTCGCGCTGTCTGTTTTGGGGAGCCCTGCGGACTGTTAAGCAAGGGCTGCCCGTCCACATCCGAACCATCAGAAAGCCAGGCCCCGATGATCAAACAAATTGTTGATTGCGGCTTTGCCCTGCGCCTGCTGGCAAGCCTCGCTTGTACCGTCTTTGTCGTTTCGGCGACAGCGGCGCAAGACCAGGCGGACCAGCGGCAGTGCGAACAGAAGTGCTTTGATGCGAATGACGCAGCAATTCTGCAGTGCGCCGCCGACGAGGAGAAGCAGTGGCAAGCGCTGAATCCGCAGAGTTCCGGTGCACAGAAGGCGCCTGACGCGCGCCATCCTGTGAAAAACCCCGGGGTCTATATTACGGAAGAGGATGCCTATGACGATACCTGCCCAGGTTCAGAGGGGCGGGCAGTCCTCAGCCAATGTCTGGATACATGCGAAGCAACTGACTGACGCGACCTGGGAATCGGCACGTCAACTCTTCCTTTTAAATGATTGACGATCCACGCGCGTCAGCAAGCGGTGGTGCGCCATCACGGGATTTTTTGCTGCCGATTTATCCCGATACGGACAAGGCGCCGCTGCCGAAATAGGCCATAATTCCGCCAACCACCACCATCGCCGTTCCGATGATATAGGGCCAGGTGCCGGGCATGTGAACTGTGCCAGGCTCGCTTAAAATTCACTAGAATGGTGTGCTGGCTGCCGCGCTCGAAATTGTAATTCGCGGCCGCAAGCAATGTGTCGCCACGTAGCAATTCGCCATTGGGCCCGGTAAATTCGAATATCGGTTGATAGGTGGTCGTGATGGTGTCTTCGTCTCGGCTGGTCGTCTCTTTCATGTCGACGACCGTACCGTTCACCCGGATCGCGTTTTCCGGAAACGGTGGACTTTCATAATCTGCTTCAGTCCCAAAAACAAAATGCCGATTGGAAACAGGACAAACAAAACGAATATCAGGGCGGTCAGCCAGGTGGGCATCCCTTCCAAAACTCAATTTCTTGTGTGGTGAAAACATATGATTGCAAGCCGTTTACGGCATTCAAAATGCTAATCAAAAAACGATTTAGTGTGACGCGGGCTCCCGATTTTTCGGCCACCGTGCTGAATTTCCCTTAAGATGGATCAGTCCAAACAAACAAGCAATCACGTGCCGCAGGGGGGTATGTTGCCTGCAGGGCGAATCGCTGGCGCATTCTTCTGGCGACCCGGATTTTTGGCCATGGTCTGGTGTGGCGAATGAGACTTTTTGCAGCCATTTACGCGGGTTTGTTGCATTTCCGGCATCGCGATTTGGGCTTGCGAAACCAGAACGAAACCCTTATGTCGCGTTAACTTCTCGCGGGTCCGGGTTCAAAACCTCCGGATCCACAGTCTGCCAACAGAATTACAGGATACAGGACGATGGCAAAGGGTAAGTTCGAGCGTAACAAGCCGCATGTGAACATCGGCACGATTGGTCACGTTGACCACGGCAAGACGTCGTTGACAGCTGCGATCACCAAGTTCTTTGGTGAGTACAAGGCCTATGACCAGATTGACGCGGCACCGGAAGAAAAGGCCCGCGGCATCACCATTTCGACGGCCCATGTCGAGTATGAGACCGAGGCCCGTCACTACGCCCATGTCGACTGCCCAGGCCACGCCGACTATGTCAAGAACATGATCACCGGTGCTGCGCAGATGGACGGCGCGATCCTGGTTGTGTCGGCTGCCGACGGCCCGATGCCCCAGACCCGCGAGCACATCCTGCTGGCCCGTCAGGTTGGCGTGCCTTCGCTGGTGGTGTTTTTGAACAAGGTCGACCAGGTTGACGACGAAGAGCTTCTCGAGCTCGTCGAAATGGAAGTCCGCGAACTTCTGTCGTCCTACGATTTCCCGGGCGACGATATTCCGATCATCAAGGGTTCGGCGCTTGTCGCGCTCAACGATGGCGACAAGACAATCGGCGAAGACGCCATCCGCGCGCTGATGGCCGCTGTTGACGAATACATCCCGACGCCTGAGCGTCCGATCAACATGCCGTTCTTGATGCCGATCGAAGACGTGTTCTCGATCTCGGGTCGTGGCACGGTTGTCACCGGTCGTGTTGAGCGCGGCGTTGTCAAGGTTGGCGAAGAAGTCGAAATCGTCGGCATCCGCGACACCCAGAAGACGGTCTGCACCGGCGTTGAAATGTTCCGCAAGCTGCTCGATCAGGGCCAGGCTGGCGACAACATCGGCGCACTGCTTCGCGGCGTTGGTCGTGAAGACGTCGAGCGTGGCCAGATCCTGTGCAAGCCGGGTTCGGTCAAGCCGCACACCAAGTTCACGGCAGAAGCCTACATTCTGACCAAGGAAGAGGGTGGCCGTCATACGCCGTTCTTTACCAACTACCGTCCGCAGTTCTATTTCCGCACGACCGACGTGACGGGCATTGTGACACTGCCGGAAGGCACCGAAATGGTGATGCCGGGCGACAACATCTCGGCTGAAGTTGCACTGATCGTGCCGATCGCGATGGAAGAAAAGCTGCGCTTCGCTATCCGCGAAGGCGGCCGCACCGTCGGCGCCGGCATCGTCGCTACGATCATCGAGTAATCGATGATCGGACGTCGATGGCGAAAGCTGCCGACGGCATTGAGAGCACTGCACAACGCGGGTCTTCGGGCCCGCGTTTTTGTTTTGTGAGTGAGCCCGCCCTGGCCTGGCAACACCGACATGGCGCGTGGCGCTGCCGTGCATCCAGTGATGCTGCCTGCAGCTTGGCTAGGGCGCGGGCAGGGTGCATACCCGCAGTTGATATTGAAATGGGGACAGCTTGCGTTTCATGGGGCGGGTCGCGGTTACTGTCGCATTGATCGAGCCTGCTGTCGCCGGTGGCGGCGAGCCATGCTGCGGGCTGCCCCGAGCGTCCGCCATGTACCGGGTGCGGTTGCAAGGGCGGTCCGGGCTACAGGATCAACGCCACGAAAAAATGCGCCGGTTTCACAAGTCGCTGAAAGCACAGTGCGGCAATCCGCCGACACAAAAATGCACCTTTGAAAACGCGCCGGGAACCGGGCTCAACAAGGAATGCGCGCTGCGAAAATCCTCCGGCTGACCGGGTTGAAAAGCCTCATGTCCGGGCTTAAAACGGAAATTCTGCCGGCGGAGCACATCGACATCGCTGGCTACACGTCAAAACCATGGAGGCGACGGTGAACAAGTCCCTGTTCTGAAAATCCGGAAAATCATCATTCAGATTGAAAGAGCAGATCCATGCCTCGTCCTTTTCTTGACGCCGCCTTGCGGCATCCGATTGTCCTGCCTGACGGTTCGCCCCACACGGGCACCGTCCATCTCAACCAGGTCGTCGACCACCCCAATTTCTCCATTGGCGATTTCAGCTATTATTCGGGATTTGAAACGCTCACGGACTATGCCGCCTCGATTGCGCCCTATCTCTATCCCGGTGCGCCCGAACGCCTGACAATTGGCAAATACTGTCAGGTTGCCCACGGCGCGCGTATTATCACCAGCTCTGCCAATCACGCCATGGACGGATTTTCGACTTTTCCCTTCGCGGTATTCAACCGGGATCTGATCGGCAGCTATGCCTCGACTGTCGGCAATCATCGCGACACGGAAATTGGACATGATGTCTGGCTCGGATTCGAATCGGTGGTGATGCCGGGTGTCCGGATCGGCAATGGTGTTATCATCGCAGCCCGCACCGTCGTCACGCGCGATGTACCCGACTATGCGATCATTGCCGGTAATCCGGGACAAATCATCCGCATGCGATTTTCGCCGGAAATTGTGCAGCGGTTGATGGCGGTTGGCTGGTGGGACTGGGAGGTCGAAAAGATAGGCCGCAATGTTGATGCCGTCACCGGCGCCGACATCGCGGCGCTGGAAAGCGCAGCATGACTACTGCCGGGCTCTGGAGAGCCGCGGGCGGCCAGAGATGGCAGGGTGGGAATCGGTCAGCGACCGGGCAGAAGCAGGCTGTAGATACCGGTTGCACCGCAGTCAGATCCGGGTTGATACGGCGCCAAAACCGATCCCGAGGCAGAAAAAGAAGCTGTCGAAGCGATTGCCGTCACTTCTTTGTTGCATTGCCCGTGCTTTTGACGCTATCAGAGCCGCCACCGGCCTAGGGGTATAGCTCAGTTGGTAGAGCGACGGTCTCCAAAACCGTAGGTCGCAGGTTCGAGTCCTGCTGCCCCTGCCAGCCGGTGTTGGTAAATATTCGAATGGGCCGGACATTTGGCCCGGACGTCTGGACTGAGGGCAATCTTCGGGCCAGTTGACCGGTAGATATCGAAAAAAGACCGATTACCTCTTGTGATTTCAAGAATCGGGCTTTATGTAGGACGTTAACAGACACGCGGTGCGTGGAGCTGGGAGACCGGCTTTACGCGCCGTATAAGCGTGGGCAGACAATGGCATCCAAAACAAATCCGTTTACATTCCTCCAGCAGGTTCGGGCTGAAACTGCGAAAGTGAAGTGGCCGTCGCGCCGCGAGACCTCGATCTCGACGATCATGGTCCTCGTTATGGTGGTGTTGGCCTCCATTTTCTTTTTTACGGCCGACCAAATCTTGGGTTGGGCGATTTCGCTTATCCTGAACATCGGCGCTTGAGGCGGGGAATAAGATGACTGCACGCTGGTACATTGTCCACGCCTATTCGAACTTCGAAAAGAAGGTCGCCGAATCGATCGAGGAGCAGGCGCGCCAGAAGGGCTTGAGCCATCTGTTCGAGAAGATCTTGGTGCCCGTCGAGAAGGTTGTTGAGATTCGCCGTGGCCGCAAGGTTGATGCGGAACGCAAGTTCTTCCCCGGCTATGTGATGGTTCGCGCCGATTTGACCGATGAAGCCTTTCATCTGATCAAGAACACACCGAAGGTAACCGGCTTTCTCGGCAGTGACTCCCGTCCGTTGCCGATTCCGGATTCCGAGGCTGAGCGCATCCTTACTCAGGTCCAGGAAGGCGTCGAGCGGCCAAAGCCGTCGATCGCTTTCGAGATCGGCGAACAGGTGCGAGTGTCCGATGGACCATTCGCCTCGTTCAACGGTACGGTTCAGGAAGTCGACGAAGAGCGGTCGCGTCTCAAGGTAGAGGTATCCATCTTTGGTCGTGCGACCCCGGTCGAGCTCGAATACAGTCAGGTCGAGAAGGTCTGATACGAATTGCCCGGCTCGCGTCTTTGTCAAGAGGATGCGGACGGGTTTTGCATTGCCGGATTGCCGGTGATGTTACCGCGTGGAAGGCGAGGGGGCTGTAGCCGGCCTTTCGAACCGCACCACGCAACCGCAGCCGCCGGACTTGTCCGGCACTAAGGCGACGCTTCAAGCGGCGCCATAACGAGAGGCAGAGAGAATATGGCTAAGAAAGTTGCAGGCCAACTCAAGCTGCAGGTACCGGCCGGTTCGGCGACTCCGTCGCCCCCGATTGGTCCGGCACTTGGTCAGCGTGGCATCAACATCATGGAATTCTGTAAGGGATTCAATGCTGCTACCCAGGAAATGGAAAAAGGGATGCCGATTCCGGTCGTCATCACTTACTACCAGGACAAGTCCTTCAATTTTGCGATGAAGAAGCCCCCGGTGAGCTACTTCCTCAAAAAGGAAGCAAAGCTCAAGTCCGGTTCGAAGTTGCCGGGCAAGGAAGTTGCCGGTTCGGTCACGCGTGACCAGGTCCGTGCGATCGCCGAAGCCAAGATGAAGGATCTGAACGCTGCCGACATCGAAGGCGCGATGGCTATGGTTGAGGGCTCTGCCCGCTCCATGGGCCTGGAAGTGACGGGATAAGACCATGACCAAGACTGCAAAGCGCATGCAAAAGGTCAATGAAGGTGTTGACCGCAACAAATACTACCCGCTCGGCGAAGCCGTTTCGATGATCAAGGAACGGGCGATTGCCAAGTTCGACGAGACCATTGAAATCTCGATGAACCTCGGCGTCGATCCGCGTCACGCTGACCAGATGGTTCGCGGTGTCGTCAGCCTGCCAAACGGAAGCGGACGTACCGTTCGCGTCGCCGTTTTCGCCCGTGGCGAAAAGGCTGATGAAGCCCGCGCAGCTGGTGCTGACATTGTCGGTGCTGAAGAGCTGGTGGACATCGTTCAGGCTGGCACGATCGACTTTGATCGCTGCATTGCCACGCCGGATATGATGCCGCTTGTCGGTCGTCTCGGCAAGGTTCTCGGCCCGCGCGGCATGATGCCCAACCCGAAGGTTGGCACCGTGACCATGGATGTGACCGGTGCGGTCAATGCTTCCAAGGGTGGCGCTGTCGAGTTCCGCGTCGAAAAGGCTGGTATCATCCATGCCGGTATCGGCAAGGCTTCTTTCGGCCCCGAGCAGATCGAAGAAAACATTCGTGCTTTTGCCGATGCGGTCATCAAGGCAAAGCCAACAGGCGCCAAGGGCAACTACCTCAAGCGCATGGCGATTTCATCGACCATGGGCCCTGGCGTCAAGATCGATATGTCGTCGCTCAGCGCCGACTGAAAAGTTTAGGAGGATCGGACAAGTTGTCCGGCCCTCTTCAGTTTTCGGCCTTCGGGCCGAAAAGGTCCGGGGCGCAATCCCCGGGCTCCCTGTCCGAGACTGCAGGTGGTGCGCCCTAACCGGTTCACCTTAATTTGGTAGCCTGCATGAGACGGGTAAGATCCGATTTGAAGAGTGAAAACTCTCAGCGGTTCGAACCTCGCTTGCCTTGTGTCGCATCCGCTTGTCGGTTTCGGCGCGAGGGGACAGGATCCTCAAGCGTCGCTTGTGGGTTCGTTGAGAATCCCTGGCGGCAAAGGCAAACCCGGCAGGTGGTGCGTGCATCATCTGCCAACTGGAGAAACGCAGTGGATAGAGCGGAAAAACGCGAATTCGTCGCGGAACTGAACGGCGTTTTCACAAACGCAGGTTCGGTTGTCGTAGCCCACTACGCCGGTCTGACGGTTGCGCAAATGAACGACCTCCGGTCGCGCATGCGCACAGCCGGAGGCACGGTCAAGGTCGCGAAGAACCGCCTTGCCAAAATCGCTCTTCAGGGCACGGAGTCAGAAGGGGTCGCAGATCTCTTCACGGGTCAGACGCTCATCGCATATTGTGATGATCCTGTGACAGCTCCGAAAATCGCCGTCGAGTTCACCAAGGTCAGCGAAAAGCTGGTCATTCTTGGTGGCGCGATGGGGTCAACAATGCTCGACGCCGACGGGATCAAGGCTTTGGCCACGCTCCCATCGCTCGACGAGCTGCGCGCAAAACTGGTTGGCATGATTGTCACACCGGCAACGCGCATTGCCCAGATCGTCAACGCACCGGCGGGTTCCGTCGCGCGTGTCATCGGCGCATATGCCCGCAAGGACGAGGCTGCATAGGCAGACCTTCGCTTAACAAGTCAAAACCGGTTCGAACCGAATACAAGGAATATGAAAATGGCTGATCTCGCCAAAATCGTGGAAGAACTTTCCGCCCTGACCGTCATGGAAGCTGCTGAGCTTTCGAAGATGCTTGAAGAAACATGGGGCGTGTCCGCCGCTGCACCGGCTGCTGCCGCTGCTGCGTCTGCTGCTCCTGCTGAAGCCGCTGAAGAACAGACTGAATTTGACGTGATCCTCGCCGACATCGGCGCCAACAAGATCAACGTCATCAAGGAAGTCCGTTCGATCACAGGTCTTGGCCTCAAGGAAGCCAAGGATCTGGTCGAAGCTGCTCCTAAGGCAGTCAAGGAAGCCATTTCCAAGGGTGAAGCTGAAGACATCAAGAAGAAGCTTGAAGACGCTGGCGCCAAAGTCACCGTCAAGTAAGACGACATTGCGTCCGGGGGGTGAGGTTTCCTCTCCCCCGGATGTATCTGGCGATGAACGGATTACCCAAAAGCCCGAAAAACGGCTTTTGGGTAATGGGTTCTTCAAAAGAATAGTCTTGAACCAGACTGCAAGGCACTCCGGCCGCGCCGCTCTGGGAAATGAGACGAGATTGAACGAATTCATTTATATGACGGAGTCGCTTGGCCAGCGGCGATCGTCTGTTGCAGGCCCGGATGCAAATTGACAAGGAGCGACGATGGCTCAGACCCTTTCTTTCAACGGTCGTAGGCGCGTACGCAAAGTTTACGGAAAAATCCCGGAAGTGGCGGAGATGCCGAACCTCATCGAGGTTCAGAAGGCTTCTTATGACCAGTTCCTGATGGTGGACGAGCCGCTCGGTGGCCGTTCTGACGAAGGACTGCAGGCGGTTTTTAAATCGGTTTTCCCGATTTCCGATTTTTCCGGCAGTGCGATGCTCGAATTCGTTTCTTACGAGTTTGAAAATCCCAAGTTCGACGTGGAAGAATGCCGTCAGCGCGATCTGACCTACGCAGCGCCGCTCAAAGTGACGCTGCGTCTTATCGTGTTTGATATCGACGAGGATACGGGCGCCAAGTCGGTCAAGGACATCAAGGAACAGAATGTCTACATGGGCGATATGCCGCTCATGACCAACAATGGTACCTTTGTCGTCAACGGCACCGAGCGCGTCATCGTTTCCCAGATGCATCGTTCGCCTGGTGTGTTCTTCGATCACGACAAGGGCAAGAGCCATTCGTCGGGCAAGCTGCTGTTTGCCGCACGCGTCATCCCTTACCGTGGTTCCTGGCTCGACATCGAATTCGACGCCAAGGACATTGTCCACGCCCGTATCGACCGTCGCCGCAAGATTCCGGCCTCGTCGCTGCTTCTGGCGCTTGGCATGGATGCCGAAGAAATTCTGTCGACCTTCTACACCCATTCGATCTATTCGCGGGATGGCGAAGGCTGGCGGATTCCGTTCCAGCCCGAGACCCTCAAGGGTCAGAAGGCCATGGCCGACATCATCGACGCCGACACCGGCGAAGTGGTGGTCGAATCCGGCAAGAAGCTCACTCCGCGCCTGCTCAAGCAGTTGACCGAGAAGGGCCTCAAGTCGATCAAGGCGACCGACGATGACATGGTTGGAGCCTATCTGGCTGAAGATATCGTCAATCCGGAAACCGGCGAAGTCTATCTTGAAGCCGGTGACGAGCTTGAATTCGTGGTCGACGCCAAGACCGGCGAGCGCAAGGGCAACCTGATCGATCTGATCGAAGCCGGGTATGACGATATCAAGATCCTTGATATCGATCACATCAACATCGGTGCCTATATCCGCAACACGCTTCATGCAGACAAGAACACCAATCGCCAGGAAGCGCTGTTCGACATCTACCGCGTCATGCGTCCCGGTGAGCCGCCGACCATCGATTCGGCCGAAGCCATGTTCAATTCGCTGTTCTTCGATTCAGAACGCTACGATCTGTCCGCAGTTGGCCGCGTCAAGATGAACATGCGTCTCGATCTGGACGCTGAAGACACGGTTCGGGTTCTGCGCAAGGATGACATCCTTGCCGTGGTCAAGACACTTGTCTCGCTGCGCGATGGCAAGGGTGAAATCGACGACATCGACAACCTCGGCAACCGCCGGGTTCGTTCTGTCGGCGAGCTGATGGAAAATCAGTACCGTCTTGGTCTGCTGCGCATGGAGCGCGCCATCAAGGAGCGCATGTCGTCCATCGAGATCGACACCGTGATGCCGCAGGATCTGATCAACGCCAAGCCGGCAGCTGCTGCCGTGCGAGAGTTCTTCGGCTCCTCGCAGCTGTCGCAGTTCATGGACCAGGTCAATCCGCTCTCCGAGATTACCCACAAGCGCCGTCTGTCGGCGCTTGGACCCGGCGGTCTGACCCGTGAACGCGCAGGCTTCGAAGTCCGCGACGTGCACCCGACACACTATGGCCGTATCTGCCCGATTGAAACGCCGGAAGGCCCGAACATCGGTCTGATCAACTCGCTCGCCACATTTGCGCGCGTCAACAAGTACGGCTTCATCGAAAGCCCTTATCGCAAGATCAAGGACGGCCTGGTCACCAAGGAAGTGGTCTATCTGTCGGCGATGGAAGAAGCGAAATATTTTGTTGCGCAGGCCAATGCCGACGTCGGTGAAGATGGCCATCTGGTCAACGAGTTCGTTGTCTGCCGCCATTCCGGCGACGTGATGATGACCCCGCGCGACAATATCGACCTGATGGACGTGTCGCCACGTCAGTTGGTGTCGGTTGCTGCTGCCTTGATCCCGTTCCTCGAGAACGATGACGCCAACCGTGCGTTGATGGGATCGAACATGCAGCGTCAGGCGGTTCCGTTGGTTCGTGCCGAGGCGCCGTTTGTCGGCACCGGCATGGAGCCGATCGTGGCCCGTGACTCCGGTGCTGCCATCGCTGCCCGTCGTGGTGGTGTTGTCGACCAGGTTGACGCGACGCGTATCGTTATCCGCGCTACCGAAAATATCGACGCTGCAAGTTCGGGCGTTGACATCTATCGGCTGCAGAAGTTCCAGCGTTCAAACCAGAACACCTGCATCAACCAGCGTCCGCTGGTCACCGTGGGTGACATTTTGAACAAGGGTGACATCATCGCCGATGGTCCGTCGACCGATCTGGGCGATCTGGCGCTGGGCCGCAACGTGCTCGTCGCGTTCATGCCCTGGAACGGCTACAACTACGAGGATTCGATCCTTCTCTCCGAGCGCATCGTGTCCGATGACGTGTTCACCTCCATCCACATCGACGAGTTCGAAGTGATGGCGCGCGACACCAAGCTTGGACCGGAAGAAATCACCCGCGACATTCCGAACGTCTCGGAAGAAGCGCTTCGGAACCTCGATGAGGCCGGCATTGTCTATATCGGCGCCGAAGTGGCTCCGGGCGACATTCTTGTCGGCAAGATCACACCGAAGGGCGAAAGCCCGATGACGCCGGAAGAGAAGCTTCTGCGCGCCATCTTTGGTGAAAAGGCCTCTGACGTCCGTGACACGTCCATGCGGATGCCGCCCGGAACCTACGGTACAATCGTCGAAGTCCGCGTTTTCAACCGCCACGGCGTTGAAAAGGACGAACGCGCCATGGCGATCGAACGCGAGGAAATCGAGCGTTTGGCCAAGGACCGTGACGACGAACAGGCCATTCTTGACCGCAACGTCTATGGCCGCTTGTCGGACATGCTGGCGGGCAAGCCGGCAATCGCCGGACCGAAGGGCTTCAAGAAGGGCTCCGAAGTCAACGCCGACACGATTGGCGAATATCCCCGCTCCCAGTGGTGGACATTCGCTGTCGAAGACGAAAAGCTGCAGGGCGAAATCGAAGCTCTGCGTGGCCAGTACGACGATTCCAAGAAGCTGCTCGAGAGCCGCTTCATGGACAAGGTCGAAAAGGTCCAGCGCGGCGACGAACTTCCGCCGGGCGTCATGAAAATGGTCAAGGTCTTTGTGGCTGTGAAGCGCAAGCTTCAGCCCGGCGACAAGATGGCTGGCCGTCACGGCAACAAGGGTGTGGTTTCCCGCATTCTGCCTTGCGAAGACATGCCGTTCCTCGAAGACGGAACCCATGTCGACATCGTGCTCAACCCGTTGGGTGTGCCGTCGCGCATGAACGTCGGACAGATCCTTGAAACCCATCTCGGATGGGCTTGCGCAGGAATGGGCAAGAAGATCGGCGCCATGCTCGATGCTTACAATGCAGGTGGAGATATCCAGCCGCTGCGTGACACCATCGACAGTGTGATTGGTACAGGTCCGAAGGGCGAGCCGATCCAGCAATACGACGATCCGTCGATTGTGCTGTTGGCAGAGCAGACCCGCCGCGGCGTATCGATTGCCACACCGGTGTTTGACGGTGCGGTTGAAGCCGACATCAACATCATGCTTGCTCAGGCAGGTCTCGATGTGTCGGGTCAGTCGACGGTCTATGACGGGCGTACCGGTGAAACCTTCGACCGTCCGGTTACAGTGGGCTACATCTATATGCTCAAACTGAACCACTTGGTCGACGACAAGATCCATGCTCGTTCGATCGGACCTTACTCGCTCGTGACCCAGCAGCCGCTGGGCGGCAAGGCGCAGTTCGGCGGTCAGCGTTTCGGGGAAATGGAGGTCTGGGCTCTGGAAGCCTATGGTGCCGCCTACACCCTGCAGGAAATGCTGACGGTGAAGTCGGACGACGTGGCCGGACGGACCAAGGTCTACGAGGCCATCGTGCGCGGCGACGACACCTTCGAAGCCGGCATTCCGGAGAGCTTCAACGTTCTCATCAAGGAAATGCGGTCGCTTGGACTGAATGTCGAGCTGGAATCGGCCAAGGTCGAGGACAATGCGGACCGGGAAGAACTTCCCGACGCGGCCGAATAAAGCCTGGAAGGCGCGAGGGACACGAGTTCCTCGCGCCATACTCCTTCCCGCGATCAGCGGGAGGGAGATTACGCCCGCGTTTGACGCGGACTAAACGAATTTCAGGCGATGGCCTGTTGCCGGGTGTCTGCCGGCGCCGTCGCAAGCTAAGGGCGAACAGCCCTAAAAGGAGACAGCATGAACCATGAGGTCATGAATCTTTTCAACAACGCCGTACCGGCGCAGACGTTCGATTCCATCCGGATTTCGATCGCCAGCCCGGAAAAGATTCTTTCCTGGTCCTTCGGCGAAATCAAAAAGCCGGAGACGATCAACTATCGTACGTTCAAACCTGAACGCGACGGTCTTTTCTGCGCGCGTATCTTTGGTCCGATCAAGGACTATGAATGCCTGTGCGGCAAGTACAAGCGCATGAAGTACAAGGGCGTCATCTGCGAAAAGTGTGGCGTCGAAGTCACGCTGTCGCGCGTGCGCCGTGAGCGCATGGGCCATATCGAGCTGGCTGCCCCCGTTGCCCACATCTGGTTCCTGAAGTCGCTGCCGTCGCGCATCGGCACGCTGCTCGACATGACGCTCAAGGATATCGAGCGCGTCCTGTATTTCGAGAACTACATCGTCACCGAGCCAGGCCTGACGTCGCTCAAGGAGAACTCGCTTCTCTCTGAGGAAGACTACATGATCGCCGTCGACGAGTTCGGTGAAGACAGCTTCACCGCCATGATCGGCGCGGAAGCCATTTTCGAACTGCTTGCTTCGATGGATCTTGAGCGCATTGCCGGTGAACTACGCACCGAGCTTGCCACCACGACCTCGGAACTCAAGTCGAAGAAGCTGATGAAGCGCCTCAAAATCGTTGAGAGCTTTATTGATTCCGGCAACCGCCCGGAATGGATGATCATGAAGATCGTTCCGGTGATCCCGCCCGACCTGCGTCCGCTGGTGCCGCTGGATGGCGGCCGTTTCGCGACGTCCGATCTGAACGATCTCTATCGCCGGGTCATCAACCGCAACAACCGTCTCAAGCGTCTGATCGAACTGCGCGCACCTGGCATCATCATCCGCAACGAAAAGCGGATGCTGCAGGAAGCCGTTGATGCTCTGTTCGACAACGGCCGCCGTGGCCGCACCATCACCGGTGCCAACAAGCGTCCGCTGAAGTCGCTGTCCGACATGCTCAAGGGCAAGCAGGGCCGTTTCCGGCAGAACCTGCTCGGCAAGCGCGTCGACTATTCCGGCCGTTCGGTCATCGTGACCGGTCCGGAACTCAAGCTGCACCAGTGCGGCCTGCCCAAGAAGATGGCGCTCGAACTGTTCAAGCCGTTCATCTATGCCCGTCTTGACGCCAAGGGCTATTCGTCCACCGTCAAGCAGGCCAAGAAGCTGGTCGAGAAGGAAAAGCCGGAAGTCTGGGATATCCTCGATGAGGTCATCCGCGAGCATCCGGTGCTGCTCAACCGCGCGCCGACGCTTCACCGTCTGGGCATCCAGGCCTTCGAACCGATTCTGGTTGAAGGCAAGGCTATCCAGCTGCATCCGCTCGTCTGCACGGCCTTTAACGCCGACTTCGACGGTGACCAGATGGCGGTCCACGTACCGTTGTCCCTGGAAGCTCAGCTCGAAGCCCGCGTGCTGATGATGTCGACCAACAACATCCTGCACCCTGCCAACGGCGCACCGATCATCGTGCCGTCACAGGACATGGTTCTGGGACTGTACTATCTCTCGATTGTCGCTGAAAACGAGCCGGGCCAGGGCATGGCATTCTCCGACATGGGCGAACTGCACCACGCACTCGAAAGCAAGATCGTCACCCTGCACACCAAGATCAGGGGCCGGTTCAAGACAATTGATGCCGAAGGCAAGCCGGTTTCGAAGATTTATGAGACCACACCAGGTCGCATGATCATCAGCGAGCTTCTGCCCAAGAACGTCAATGTGCCGTTCGAGACCTGCAACCAGGAAATGACCAAGAAGAACATCTCCAAGATGATCGACACGGTCTATCGTCACTGCGGTCAGAAAGACACGGTCATCTTCTGTGACCGCATCATGCAGCTCGGCTTCGGTCATGCCTGCCGCGCCGGCATTTCGTTCGGCAAGGACGACATGGTCATTCCGGAAACCAAGGCGAAAATCGTCGGCGACACCGACACCTTGGTCAAGGAATACGAGCAGCAGTACAATGAAGGCCTCATCACCCAGGGCGAAAAGTACAAC
The DNA here is from genome assembly GCF_001011155.1 of Hoeflea sp. IMCC20628. Lineage (NCBI taxonomy): Bacteria > Pseudomonadati > Pseudomonadota > Alphaproteobacteria > Hyphomicrobiales > Rhizobiaceae > Hoeflea > Hoeflea sp. IMCC20628. The sequence continues at coordinate 2,320,422 of NZ_CP011479.1, read as the reverse complement.
AAGGTCGTTGACGCCTGGGGCAAGGCTACCGAAAAGGTGGCTGACGAAATGATGGCGCGCATTAAGTCTGTCGAGTTCCATGAGAATGGCCGGCAGAAGCAGATGAACTCGATCTACATGATGAGCCATTCCGGCGCGCGTGGTTCTCCGAGCCAGATGCGTCAGTTGGGCGGCATGCGTGGCCTCATGGCCAAGCCGTCGGGCGAAATCATCGAGACGCCGATCATCTCGAACTTTAAGGAAGGCCTGACCGTGAACGAGTACTTCAACTCGACGCACGGCGCACGTAAGGGCCTTGCCGACACCGCGCTGAAGACCGCGAACTCCGGTTACCTGACACGTCGTCTGGTTGATGTTGCACAGGATTGCATCGTTACCCACGTCGATTGCGGCACCACCGAAGGCCTGACGATGACAGCAATCGTCGACGCCGGACAGGTTGTTGCCTCGATCGGTCAGCGTATCCTTGGCCGCACCACGCTTGATGACATCAATCATCCGCTGACCGGTGAGCTTATGGTCAAGGCCGGCTCGACGATTGATGAAGCGCAAGTGGTAGATATCGAAGCTGTCGGCATCCAGTCTATCCGCATTCGTTCGCCGCTGACCTGCGAAATCCAGACCGGAATTTGCGGAACCTGCTACGGACGTGACCTTGCACGCGGTACGCCTGTCAACATCGGTGAAGCTGTCGGCGTTATCGCCGCGCAGTCGATCGGTGAGCCGGGCACGCAGCTTACCATGCGTACCTTCCACCTTGGCGGCGCCGCCACCGTGGTCGACCAATCGTTCCTGGAAGCCTCTTACGAGGGTACGGTTCGCATCAAGAACCGCAACATGTTGCGCAACTCCGATGGCAACCTGATTGCCATGGGTCGCAGCATGGCGGTTCAGATTCTTGATGAAGGTGGCACCGAGCGGTCTTCGCAGCGTGTTGCTTATGGATCGAGGATCTATGTGGACGACGGCGATGCGGTCAAGCGCGGTCAGCGTCTGGCCGAATGGGATCCGTATACGCGTCCGATGTTGACGGAAGTCGAAGGCACCGTGGAATTTGAAGATGTCGTCGACGGCATCTCGGTTCTCGAAGCCACAGACGAAGCAACCGGCATCACCAAGCGTCAGGTTATTGACTGGCGCTCGACGCCGCGCGGTATCGATCTCAAGCCTTCCGTCGTGATCAAGGGTAAGGATGGCGAAGTCGCCAAACTGGCTCGCGGTGGCGAAGCCCGGTTCCAGCTGTCGGTTGACGCGATCTTGTCGGTCGAACCCGGCGCCAAGGTCAGCCAGGGCGATGTTCTCGCCCGTGTGCCGCTCGAAAGCGCCAAGACCAAGGACATCACCGGCGGTCTGCCGCGGGTGGCGGAATTGTTCGAAGCTCGCCGTCCGAAGGATCATGCCATCATCGCAGAAGTCGATGGCACAATCCGCTTTGGCCGCGATTACAAGAACAAGCGCCGCATCCTGATCGAGCCGGCTGAAGATGGCATGGAACCGGTCGAGTACCTGATTCCGAAGGGCAAGCCTTTCCACCTTCAGGATGGCGACTACATCGAAAAGGGAGACTACATCCTCGACGGCAATCCTGCGCCGCATGACATTCTGGCAATTAAGGGCGTGGAGGCACTTGCGTCCTACCTCGTCAACGAGATCCAGGAAGTCTACCGTTTGCAGGGCGTTCTGATCAACGACAAGCACATCGAAGTGATTGTTCGTCAGATGCTGCAGAAGGTCGAAGTCACTGATGCAGGCGATTCCGTCTACATCGTTGGCGACAATGTCGACCAGATCGAGCTTGATAACGCTAATGATCGTCTTGTCGAAGATGGCAAGAAGCCAGCCTACGGCGTGCCGGTTCTGCTCGGGATCACCAAGGCATCGCTGCAGACGCCTTCGTTCATCTCGGCTGCGTCGTTCCAGGAAACCACCAAGGTGCTGACCGAAGCCGCAGTTGCGGGCAAGGTCGACACGCTGCAGGGTCTCAAGGAAAACGTTATCGTCGGACGTCTGGTGCCTGCGGGTACCGGCGGCACCATGACCCTGATCCGTCGTATCGCCACTGCGCGCGACGATTTGATCCTGGACGAACGCCGCAAGACATCTGGTGCGGAATCGGCGGCACCTATGCTGACCAAGATGACATCGGAAGAAGAGCCGACGCCGGCCGAATAAGCCCAAGCGTTCACTCATTAAAAAAGGCCGCCCTTCGGGGCGGCCTTTTGCGTTTCGAAAGCAGCTATCGGATATTATTGTGATGCCGCGTCGGTCAATTTGCCAAGAGCGCCAGTCATCACATCAAAGGCCTTATCTGCACCCGTGATCTTGTAGCGCGCCTTGAGGTCTGCTGGATCCAGATAACCGATCTTGGTCTGACCTTCATCATCCCAGATCAAAACGCGATTCGGCAGATCGAGCCCGGCACGCGGTTCTGCTTGCAAAATTGGCGTGCCGATTTTCGGATTGCCGAACATAACCATTGTCATGTCAGCCAGTTCGGCATCGATGCTTTTGGCGCCTGCTGCGTGGTCGACGCGGGCGAATACCTTGGCACCGGCCTTTTCCACGGCCGCTACCAGCTTGTCAGCGGTTTTTTCCACTGAAACAGCGCTGCTCTTGATCACCCAGCCGTCTTCGGCTCGTGCCGAAACGCTCGTTGCCAGCAAAATTGCCGTTGTAGCGGCGGCTGCGAATCTGAGTTTTCTGTAGATCGCCATTGTTATTAGGTCTCCCTCGACTGTTGAAATTCATAACGTCAACGACTGAACAAGTGCAGGGTTCCGTGCGATGCTTTCACAGACATACGGTCGCCCTCAATCTCATGACGCCCCATGCAAACATGTCGCTGCCACAGGACGAAATCATCTTTTCCGTAAAATGCGCACAAAATCGTGACCCGCACGGGGCGTCCCGAGTAAGTAACCAGCCAATTCAGTGGCGAAACGGAAATATCAGTCGAAAGCGATGACGGCGACTTCGCCTTCCAGCGCGCCCTGATAGGCAGAGGCATGCGGTTCGTCACCGGGCATACCACCCATGACGCCGATCTGATCGAGGTCGGCCTCGGCATATCCCTTGGATGACAGCGCATCCAGGCAGAGCCGTACGGCAGTGTCCTCGTCGGGAGCGGCAAGCATGACATGGACCGGCTTTTTCTCGCCACCCATCTGTTTGCAGATCTGGCCGATGATGATGAAGATCGCAGGTGTTTCTTCGTCGCTGTGGTCGTTGTCATTGTCCGAGATCATCGTACTGTCCTTTCTGCTCCGGGACTGGATGTCTTGTCCTCCCATGTTGCATGCGCGAAGGCAACGCATTGCCCGGTAACGTCCCCCAAATTTGGCAGCTCCCGAGCAGGCGGCGATAATATCAGTTGGTGTTTGAGGTGAGCCCACCACCAATCCACGGTGACGCTTGCCGTCGGGACGGCTTCGTGGTTGTCTGATTGCGGGGCAGGGAGCTTTCTCCGTGCCATCCATCAATCTGTTGGAACCGTGGGAGGACTACATATGGGCATCCAAGGGCTTTTGATTTTTCTTTTGATTGGCGCCGTTGCCGGCTGGCTCGCCGGCGTGATCATGAAAGGGTTTGGCTTCGGCCTGGTTGGCAACATCATTGTCGGTATCGTCGGTGCATTTGTTGCGGGCCTGGTGCTGCCGATGGTCGGCATATCTATCGGCGGCGGCATCCTCGGATCGATCATTCACGCCACCATCGGCGCGGTGATTCTGCTGTTTATTATAGGACTTGTGCGAAAAGCCTGATTCTCTGCAAGCGGTCTGGTGAGTCGCGTGTCCCCTGTCCGCGAGGCTGCCGGCGACAGATATTGGCTTCGATTCGCTCCCTCAATCGCCGGATATTCCGGGGAGGGCAATTAAACACCCAATAAGCCTGGCGCGACGCAATAACCTGTCGCGCCAGGCGTGCATTCCTGGTGCCCCCCCCCGGTCAGGAGCGAATAATTCATCAATGGCCTTGACTGCATGGGGCGAAATCAGTAGTTACCGATCACCGAGACAGATGTGAGGCGCATTTCTTCGGGACGACACGTCCTGAAATTTGCCTCAAACAATGGCTCTGACTGCACAGTGAACTTATAATGCTGCACGCATGACGCTTCTGGTGTCCTCTGCTTTTTTGGGCCTTTCCGGGAAAACCGGATCCGGCCCTTGTTTTGCGCATTCGGTTTACGTGCATGGTGCCTGAGAGGGCGAAACATGAGTTCTAGAGGGATGGTTACATGCCAACTGTAAACCAGCTGATCCGCAAGCCGCGCCAGGCGCCGGTCAAGCGCAACAAGGTTCCCGCGCTGGAGCAGAATCCGCAGAAGCGCGGCGTTTGCACACGTGTGTACACAACGACTCCGAAGAAGCCTAACTCGGCTCTTCGTAAGGTCGCCAAGATCCGTTTGACCAACGGCTTTGAAGTGATTGGTTATATCCCGGGTGAGGGTCATAACCTGCAGGAACACTCCGTGGTCATGATCCGCGGCGGCCGCGTAAAGGATTTGCCCGGCGTGCGTTATCACGTCATTCGCGGTGTCCTCGACACACAGGGCGTCAAGAACCGCAAGCAGCGCCGTTCGAAATACGGCGCCAAGCGTCCGAAGTAATAATTGTGTCGGCCGGTCGCATCATGAGATGCGGCGGGCCGTTTCGACCCATCAGTTGAAAGACGAAAAGCATGTCACGACGTCACAGTGCAGAAAAGCGTGAGATCAACCCGGATCCGAAATTCGGCGATCTGATCATCACCAAGTTCATGAACGCCATTATGATGCACGGCAAAAAGTCTGTTGCCGAGCAGATCGTCTATGGTGCGCTTGACCAGGTTGAGGCGCGTTCCAAGCAGGAGCCCGTTGTTCAGTTCCATACTGCGCTCGACAATGTCGCGCCGCATGTGGAAGTTCGCTCACGCCGCGTTGGTGGTGCTACCTATCAGGTGCCAGTCGATGTGCGTCCCGAGCGCCGTCAGGCTCTTGCCATTCGCTGGTTGATTGCCGCTGCGCGCAAGCGCAACGAAACCACCATGATTGAGCGCCTGTCGGGCGAACTCATGGATGCGGCCAACGGTCGTGGCAGCGCAGTCAAAAAGCGGGAAGACACCCACAAGATGGCCGACGCTAACCGTGCATTCTCGCATTACCGCTGGTAATCACGAACTGTTCTCGAAAGGCATTCAAGATGGCCCGCGAATACGCAATTGAAGACTACCGCAACTTCGGAATCATGGCGCATATCGACGCCGGTAAAACCACGACCACCGAACGGGTACTCTATTACACCGGCAAGTCGCACAAAATCGGCGAAGTGCATGACGGTGCAGCCACCATGGACTGGATGGAGCAGGAGCAGGAGCGTGGTATCACCATTACTTCCGCTGCGACCACCACCTACTGGAAGGGCCGTACCGGCAAGATGTGCCGTTTCAACATCATCGACACCCCAGGCCACGTTGACTTCACCATTGAGGTAGAACGTTCGCTGCGTGTGCTCGACGGCGCCATTGCGCTGCTCGACGCCAACGCCGGTGTTGAGCCGCAGACAGAGACTGTCTGGCGTCAGGCCGACAAGTACAATGTCCCGCGGATGATCTTCTGCAACAAGATGGACAAGACCGGAGCCGACTTCTACCGTTCGGTTTCGATGATCAAGTCCCGTCTTGGTGCTACCGCCGTTGTCATGCAGCTGCCAATCGGCGCTGAGACAGAATTCAAGGGCGTTGTCGACCTGGTCGAAATGAACGCACTTGTCTGGCGTGATGAATCGCTCGGCGCTCAGTGGGACATCGTTGAGATCCCGGACGATCTCAAGGAACGTGCTGCTGAATATCGCGAGCTGCTGATCGAAACTGCAGTGGAAGCTGACGAAGCTGCCATGGAACGTTACCTGGAAGGCGAAATGCCTGACAATGACGAGATCCGCGCACTGGTCCGCAAGGGCACGATTGCTGTGCAGTTCTTCCCGATGTTCTGCGGTTCTGCCTTCAAGAACAAGGGCGTCCAGCCGCTGCTCGACGCAGTTGTCGAATATCTGCCAAGCCCGGCTGACGTTCCTGCCATCGAAGGCATCGACGTCAAGACCGAGCAGGAAACAACACGTTCAGCAACGGACGAAGCTCCGCTGTCGATGCTGGCCTTCAAGGTCATGAACGACCCCTTCGTTGGTTCGTTGACTTTTGCCCGCATCTATTCCGGCAAGCTCGAAAAGGGCACGTCGGTTCAGAACACCGTCAAGGAAAAGCGCGAGCGCGTCGGTCGTATGCTGCAGATGCACTCGAACTCCCGTGAAGACATCGAAGAAGCCTTTGCCGGCGACATCGTTGCGCTTGCAGGCCTCAAGGAAACCACGACCGGTGACACTTTGTGTGATCCGCTCAACCAGGTCATTCTTGAGCGCATGGAATTCCCTGAGCCGGTGATCCAGATCGCGATCGAGCCGAAGACCAAGGGCGACCAGGAAAAGATGGGCCTCGCGCTCAACCGTCTGGCTGCCGAGGATCCTTCGTTCCGCGTCAAGACCGACGAAGAATCCGGACAGACGATCATTGCCGGTATGGGCGAATTGCACCTCGACATTCTCGTTGACCGTATGCGTCGCGAATTTAAGGTCGAAGCCAATGTCGGCGCGCCGCAGGTTGCCTACCGTGAATCGATCACGAAGTCCTACGAAGCCGATTACACTCACAAGAAGCAGTCGGGTGGTTCGGGTCAGTTTGCTCGCGTCAAGATCCGGTTCGAGCCAAACGACGAGAACGACGAGTTCATCTTCGAAACCAAGGTCGTTGGTGGTTCGGTTCCCAAGGAATACATCCCGGGTGTCCAGAAGGGCATCAACAGCGTGATGAATTCCGGACCGCTTGCCGGCTTCCCGATGCTGGGCATCAAGGCAACGCTGATCGACGGCGCTTACCATGATGTTGACTCCAGCGTCCTCGCCTTCGAAATCGCCGGTCGCGCCTGCTTCCGCGAGAATTCGAAGTTCATGGGTCCTCAGCTGCTCGAGCCAATCATGGCTGTTGAAGTTGTGACGCCTGAAGATTACGTCGGTGACGTGATCGGCGACCTGAACTCCCGTCGTGGGCAGATTCAGGGTCAGGAAATGCGCGGAATTGCCGTGGTGATCGATGCGCACGTTCCGCTGGCCAACATGTTCAAATATGTCGATACACTGCGCTCCATGTCTCAGGGCCGGGCACAGTACACGATGACTTTTGATCATTACGCACCAGTGCCGTCGAACGTCTCCCAGGAGATTCAGGCGAAATACGCATAATTTGCCGGATTGCCGGGCCCGCGTCCAACGACGCCGGTCCGGACCGGACACCGAAACTGTAATTTGCCCCTAGCGGGCTGAATGAGAATGGAGAGCCAAAGATGGCAAAGGGTAAGTTCGAGCGCAATAAGCCGCATGTGAACATCGGCACGATTGGTCACGTTGACCACGGCAAGACATCGCTGACAGCTGCGATCACCAAGTATTTCGGTGAATTCAAGGCCTACGACCAGATCGACGCCGCACCTGAAGAAAAAGCCCGTGGCATCACCATTTCGACGGCTCACGTCGAGTATGAGACCGAGGCCCGTCACTACGCCCATGTCGACTGCCCAGGCCACGCCGACTATGTCAAGAACATGATCACCGGCGCAGCACAGATGGACGGCGGCATTCTAGTCGTTTCCGCTGCCGACGGCCCGATGCCCCAGACCCGCGAGCACATCCTGCTGGCCCGTCAGGTTGGCGTGCCTTCGCTGGTGGTGTTTTTGAACAAGGTCGACCAGGTTGACGACGAAGAGCTTCTCGAGCTCGTCGAAATGGAAGTTCGCGAACTTCTGTCGTCCTACGATTTCCCGGGCGACGATATTCCGATCATCAAGGGTTCGGCGCTTGTCGCACTCAATGATGGCGACAAGGCACAGGGCGAAGACGCCATCCGCGCGCTGATGGCCGCTGTTGACGAATACATCCCGACGCCTGAGCGTCCGATCAACATGCCGTTCCTGATGCCGATCGAAGACGTTTTCTCGATCTCGGGTCGCGGCACGGTTGTCACGGGTCGTGTTGAGCGTGGCGTTGTCAAGGTTGGCGAAGAAGTCGAAATCGTCGGCATCCGCGACACCCAGAAGACGGTCTGCACCGGCGTTGAAATGTTCCGCAAGCTGCTCGATCAGGGCCAGGCTGGCGACAACATCGGCGCACTGCTTCGCGGCGTTGGCCGTGAAGACGTCGAGCGTGGCCAGATCCTGTGCAAGCCGGGTTCGGTCAAGCCGCACACCAAGTTCACGGCAGAAGCCTACATTCTGACCAAGGAAGAGGGTGGCCGTCATACGCCGTTCTTTACCAACTACCGTCCGCAGTTCTATTTCCGCACGACCGACGTGACGGGCATTGTGACACTGCCGGAAGGCACCGAAATGGTGATGCCGGGCGACAACATCTCGGCTGAAGTTGCACTGATCGTGCCGATCGCGATGGAAGAAAAGCTGCGCTTCGCTATCCGCGAAGGCGGCCGCACCGTCGGCGCCGGCATCGTCGCTACGATCATCGAGTAACAAACTGGGTTAGGGCGCATGGTTCGGATTGATCCGGACCATGCGGTTCTCACACAAGCAAGGACAAGTCGAATGAACGGCCAGAACATCCGCATCCGCCTCAAGGCGTTTGACCACCGGATCCTCGACGCCTCCACGCGTGAAATCGTGTCGACGGCAAAGCGGACCGGAGCAAGCGTACGTGGCCCGGTGCCGCTGCCGACCCGGATCGAAAAATTCACGGTCAACCGGTCGCCACACATCGACAAGAAGAGCCGCGAGCAGTTCGAGATGCGCACACATAAGCGTCTTCTTGATATTGTTGATCCGACACCGCAAACCGTAGATGCGCTGATGAAGCTGGATCTCGCCGCGGGTGTTGATGTGGAAATCAAGCTTTAAGGCCCATAGCCTTGAAGACAGGGAACGAGGCATGAAGGGGCAGGCCCCCGACAGGCTCATCTCAAGAGGAATGAACCGATGCGTTCAGGTGTGATTGCACAAAAGTTGGGAATGACCCGGGTCTACAATGACGCCGGCGATCATGTGCCCGTAACCGTCTTGCGGTTGGAAAACTGCCAGGTGGTGGCCCAGCGTACGGAAGAGAAGAATGGCTACACTGCTGTTCAGCTCGGTGCCGGCGTTGCCAAGGTCAAGAATACATCCAAGGCTATGCGCGGCAACTTTGCCATCGCAAATGTCGAGCCCAAGGCCAAAGTGGTCGAGTTCCGTGTGAGCTCGGACAATTTGATCGATGTCGGGTCAGAGATCACTGCAGGGCATTTCATTGCCGGGCAGCTGGTTGATGTCTCCGGTGTCACCCAGGGTAAGGGCTTTGCCGGCGCTATGAAGCGTCACGGTTTTGGTGGTCTTCGCGCCACCCACGGCGTGTCGGTTTCGCACCGTTCGCACGGCTCGACCGGTTCCAACCAGGATCCGGGCAAGGTCTGGAAGGGCAAGAAGATGGCTGGTCACATGGGTAATACCCGCGTGACGACCCAGAACCTTGAAATCGTCTCGACCGATGTCGATCGTGGACTGATCCTTATCAAGGGCGCGGTTCCGGGCTCCAAGGGCACCTGGATTGTCGTTCGCGACGCAGTCAAGTCCGGCATCCCGGCTGATGCGCCTCTTCCTGCAGCGCTTCGCGTGGCAGCAACCGTATCGAATGAGGGAGCCGAATAATGGATCTCACCGTCACCACACTTGAGGGCAAGGACGCAGGAAAGATTTCGCTTTCCGACGCGATCTTCGGCCTCGACCCGCGCCAGGATTTGATCCAGCGCATGGTGCGCTGGCAGCTTTCCAAGAAGCAGCAGGGCGGTCACAAGACCCTCGGCCGCTCGGAAATCGCCCGCACAGGCGCCCGGATGTACAAGCAGAAGGGCACAGGCCGCGCTCGTCACCATGCGGCAAGTGCGCCGCAGTTTCGTGGCGGCGGTCGGGCTCATGGCCCGGTTGTTCGCAGCCACGCTCACGATCTGACCAAGAAGGTCCGCGCTCTGGCTCTGCGTCACGCGCTTTCTTCCAAGGCCAAGTCGTCCGACATCATCATCGTCGACAGCCTGACGGCTGCCGAGGTCAAGACCAAGGCGCTGACCGGTTCGCTGTCGAAGATGGGCCTGACCAACGTTTTGTTCATCGGCGGTGCCGAGCTTGATCAGAACTTCCGTCTTGCCGCCAAGAACATTCCGAATGTGGATGTGCTTCCGGTGCAGGGCATCAACGTCTACGACATTCTGCGTCGCGGCAAGCTTGTCTTGTCCAAGGATGCTGTCGCTGCTCTGGAGGAGCGCTTCAAATGACGGATATTCGCCATTATGATGTGATCGTCTCTCCGGCGATCACCGAAAAGTCCACCATGGTTTCCGAACAGAACCAGGTTGTCTTCAATGTCGCGCGGCGCGCTTCCAAGCCTGAAATCAAGGCTGCAGTTGAAGCGCTCTTCGGGGTCAAGGTTACTGCGGTCAACACGCTGCTGCGCAAGGGTAAGACCAAGCGCTTCCGCGGAATCGCCGGCCGCCAGTCTGATGTTAAGAAGGCGTATGTGACGCTTGCCGAAGGTCAGTCGATCGACGTCTCCACCGGTCTGTAAGGTCCGCGCGGGAACAAGCCCCCAAAAGGGAACAGGAAAATGGCACTGAAAAGTTACAATCCGACGACCCCGAGCCAGCGTCAGCTGGTCATCGTTGATCGTTCGGGTCTTCATCGCGGCAAGCCGGTCAAGTCCTTGACCCACGGCCTGCACAGCAAGGGTGGCCGCAACAACGCCGGCCGGGTTACAGCCCAGTCGATCGGTGGTGGTCACAAGCGCACCTACCGCATGGTTGATTTCAAGCGTCGCAAGTTCGACGTTGAAGCCACCGTGGAACGCATGGAATACGATCCGAACCGGACCGCCTTCATTGCGCTCATTACATATGCGGATGGCGAAAAGTCCTACATCCTGGCGCCGCAGCGTTTGACTGCTGGCGACAAGGTGATCTCGTCCGACAAGGCTGTTGACGTGAAGCCTGGCAATTGCATGCCGCTTCAGTTCATGCCGGTTGGCACGATCATCCACAACATCGAGATGAAGCCGGCCAAGGGCGGTCAGATTGCTCGCTCCGCTGGTGGATACGCTCAGCTGGTCGGTCGTGACCAGGGCATGGCGATCCTGCGGCTCAACTCCGGTGAACAGCGTCTGGTTCAGGGCACATGCCTTGCGACCGTCGGTGCCGTGTCCAACCCGGATCACAGCAACATCAACGACGGCAAGGCCGGTCGTTCGCGCTGGAGGGGCAAGCGTCCGCATGTTCGCGGCGTTGCAATGAACCCGGTCGATCACCCGCACGGCGGCGGCGAAGGCCGCACTTCAGGCGGTCGTCACCCGGTCAGCCCATGGGGCAAGCCAACCAAGGGCAAGCGCACACGTTCGAACAAGTCGACCGACAAGTTCATCATGCGCTCGCGCCATCAGCGTAAGAAATAAGAGAGGAAGTCTCCAATGGCTCGTTCAGTATGGAAAGGTCCGTTTGTTGACGGCTATCTTCTCAAGAAAGCTGAGAAGGTTCGCGAAGGCGGCCGCAATGAAGTGATCAAGACCTGGAGCCGCCGCTCCACCATCATGCCGCAGTTCGTCGGCCTGACATTCGGCGTCTACAACGGAAGCAAGCACATTCCGGTCAACGTGTCCGAGGACATGGTTGGTCAGAAGCTTGGCGAATATTCTCCGACGCGGACCTATTATGGCCACGGCGCCGACAAGAAAGCTAAGAGGAAGTAACTATGAGCAAGGCAAAAACCGAACGCCGGCTCAAGGACAACGAGGCGCAGGCAGTAGCCCGCACCCTTCGCGTCAGCCCGCAGAAGCTCAATCTGGTTGCGGCCTTGATCCGTGGCAAGAAGGTTGATAAAGCGCTGGCAGAACTTGAGTTTTCGCGCAAGCGCATCGCCTCGACCGTCAAGAAGACCCTTGAATCAGCGATCGCAAACGCCGAGAACAACCATGATCTCGATGTGGACTCGCTGTTCGTTGCCGAGGCATTCGTCGGCAAGTCTATCGTCATGAAGCGCTTTCATGCCCGTGGTCGCGGTCGTTCGTCACGCATTGAAAAGCCGTTCGCTCATTTGACCATCGTCGTGCGCGAGATGGAAGCCAAAGGGGAGGCCGCGTAATGGGTCAAAAAATCAATCCAATCGGTTTTCGCCTTGGCATCAACCGTACCTGGGACAGCCGTTGGTTCGCCGACAATGCCGAATATGGCAAGCTGTTGCATGAAGACCTGAAGATCCGCGCCTATCTCCTCAAGGAGCTCAAGCAGGCCGGTATTTCCAAGGTCGTCATCGAGCGTCCGCACAAGAAGTGCCGCGTCAGCATCCATGCTGCCCGTCCCGGCCTGATCATCGGCAAGAAGGGCGCAGACATTGAAAAGCTGCGTCGCAAGCTGTCGGAAATGACCCAGTCTGAAACGCACCTCAACATCATCGAAGTCCGCAAGCCGGAAGTTGATGCAGTGTTGGTTGCGCAGTCGATCGCACAGCAGCTGGAGCGTCGTATCGCGTTCCGTCGCGCCATGAAGCGTTCGGTTCAGTCGGCCATGCGTCTGGGTGCCGAAGGCATCAAGATCACTTGCGGCGGTCGTCTCGGCGGCGCGGAAATCGCGCGGACGGAATGGTACCGTGAGGGTCGGGTTCCGCTTCACACGCTGCGCGCCGATATCGATTACGGCACGGCTGAAGCAAAGACTGCTTATGGAATTTGCGGCGTCAAGGTCTGGATCTTCAAGGGCGAAATTCTTGAGCATGATCCAATGGCGTCTGAACGCCGAGCCACTGAAGGCGACGCTTCTGGCGGCAATCGCCGGCGCGAACACGCCTGATTTTGCCCCTGGCAGACAATTCGGAGAATTAGACAATGTTGCAGCCAAAGCGTACTAAGTACCGCAAGCAATTCAAGGGCCGCATCAAGGGCGTCGCCAAGGGCGGCTCTGACTTGAATTTCGGGGCCTATGGCTTGAAAGCACAAGAGCCTGACCGTGTGAATGCGCGTCAGATCGAAGCTGCCCGTCGGGCTATCACGCGTCACATGAAGCGTGCAGGCCGTGTATGGATCCGCATCTTCCCTGACGTGCCGGTCACATCCAAGCCGACGGAAGTCCGCATGGGTAAGGGCAAGGGTTCGGTCGATTACTGGGCTGCAAAGGTCAAGCCCGGCCGTATCATGTTTGAAATTGACGGTGTCAGCGAAGAGCTCGCCCGTGAAGCTTTGCGCCTCGGCGCTGCCAAGCTCTCGGTCAAGACGCGCTTCGTACAGCGCATCGCAGATTAAGGAGACGCACCATGAAAGCCGCAGATGTTCGCGCCTTGAGCGTCGACCAAATCAATGATGAGCTAGCCAAGCTGAAAAAAGAGCAGTTCAACCTGCGCTTCCAGGGCGCTACCGGCCAGCTCGAAAAGACATCGCGCGTTCTTGAAGTCCGCCGCGATATCGCTCGCATCAAGACTATTGCCCGCCAGAAGGCGGCCGTAGCCAAAGCCTAAGGACGAATAAAATGCCAAAACGCATTCTGCAGGGCACTGTTGTCAGTGACAAGAACGAGAAGACCGTGGTTGTCCGGGTGGAACGCCGTTTCGCGCATCCGGTCATGCGGAAGATTGTTCGTCGCACCAAGAATTACAAGGCGCATGACGAAACCAATCAGTACAAGGTAGGTGATGAGGTTGCCATTCAGGAATGTGCGCCGATCTCCAAGGACAAGCGCTGGACAGTTGTTTCAGCGACAGAAGCCTGATTGAACGGCTTTTGCGGCAGGGAGCTCTTGCACCTTGCCGCGAATCCTGTATGACACAGGCATTGGCGCAAGAACGCCCCGGTAACGGGCGTTCTTCTGCTTTCAGCGCACGGAAGGTCCCTTGAGGGAAACCACCCTGACATAAATCTTCCCGCGCAAGATAGAATTGATTCATAAGCTGGTATAGGGGGCCTTTGTGCCCAACCGTGCCGGTAACAACAAGAAGGCGGCCTGATATGATTCAGATGCAAACAAACCTCGACGTCGCGGATAATTCCGGCGCTCGTCGTGTCATGTGCATCAAGGTTCTGGGCGGTTCAAAGCGGAAATATGCTTCCATCGGCGACATCATTGTCGTCTCGATCAAGGAAGCCATTCCGCGTGGCCGCGTCAAGAAGGGTGATGTAATGAAGGCGGTAGTCGTACGTACTGCCAAAGACATTCGCCGCGCCGATGGAAGCGTGATCCGGTTCGACCGGAACGCAGCCGTCCTGATCGACAACAAGAAAGAGCCGATCGGCACCCGCATCTTCGGACCGGTTCCGCGCGAATTGCGCGCCAAGAGCCACATGAAGATTATCTCTCTGGCTCCTGAAGTGCTGTAAGGAACGAACCGATGCAAAAGATCCGCAAAGGCGACAAGGTCGTCGTTCTTACCGGCAAGGACAAAGGCCGCACTGGCGAAGTCCTGGCTGTCATGCCTAAGGAAGACCGGGCGGTTGTCCGAGGTCTGAACATGGTCAAGCGCCATCAGCGCCAGACACAGACCCAGGAAGCCGGCATTATCAACAAGGAAGCCTCGCTTCATATCTCCAACATCGCATTTGCTGATCCCAAGGACGGCAAGCCGACCCGGGTCGGGTTTCGCGTAGAAGGCGATAAGAAGGTCCGTGTGGCTAAGCGTTCGGGAGTGGTCATCGATGGCTGAAGCAAAATATGAGCCACGGCTCAAGACGGACTACAACGAGCGTATCCGCACCGCCATGCAAGAGCAGTTCGCTTACGCGAACGTGATGCAGATCCCGCGTATGGACAAGATCGTGATCAATATGGGTGTTGGCGAAGCCACCGCCGATTCCAAAAAGCCCGCGATTGCGGCTGAGGATCTCGCGGCGATTGCAGGCCAGAAGCCTGTCATCACTCGCGCCCGTAATTCGATCGCCGGTTTCAAACTTCGTGAACTGATGCCGATTGGCGCCAAGGTCACGCTGCGCGGAGCCCGTATGTATGAGTTCATGGATCGCCTGGTGACGATTGCGCTTCCGCGCGTTCGTGACTTTCGCGGCCTGAACCCGAAGAGCTTTGACGGCCGTGGCAACTTCGCCATGGGCATCAAGGAGCACATCGTGTTTCCGGAGGTCAACTACGACAAGGTTGATCAGATCTGGGGCATGGACGTCATCGTTTGCACGACGGCGAAAACGGACGACGAAGCGCGGGCTCTGCTGACAGAGTTCAACTTCCCGTTTCCGAAGTAATCGTAACGGCATTCGTGGAAAAGGATATCTGATATGGCGAAAGTCAGCTCAATCGAAAAAAACAAACGTCGTCGCAAGCAGGTCGAGCGCGATGCTGAAAAGCGCGCCGCTCTCAATGCGATCACGCATAACCAGGAGCTTCCGATCGAGGAGCGCTTTCGTGCAACCCTGAAGCTGGCTGAAATGCCGCGCAATGGGGCCAAAGTTCGCGTTCGCAATCGGTGCCAGGTTACCGGCCGCCCGCGCGCCTATTATCGCAAGTTGGGCATGTCGCGTATCGCATTGCGTGAACTCGGGTCGATGGCCAAGGTGCCCGGCCTGGTCAAGTCGAGCTGGTAAGGAGCGCGCAATATGGCAATGACAGATCCTCTGGGTGATATGCTCACCCGCATTCGTAACGGTATTGCTCGCCGCAAATCGTCGGTTTCGACTCCTGCTTCGAAGTTGCGCGCTCGCGTGCTCGACGTGCTGGAAGCCGAAGGCTACATTCGCGGATACACCGAAGTGGCATACGACAATGGCAAGGCTGAACTGAGCATCGAGCTCAAGTATCATGAAGGCGCGCCCGTGATCCGTGAGATCGCTCGTGTTTCCAAGCCCGGCCGGCGTGTATACGTCTCCGTTAAGTCCATTCCTCAGGTCGCCAACGGCCTCGGTATCACAATCCTTTCGACTCCGAAGGGCGTTTTGGCCGATCACGTTGCGCGCGAGCACAATGTTGGTGGTGAGGTTCTCTGCTCGATCTTCTGATCAGGCAGGATCTCAAACTCTAACAGACAGGTTGAACAATGTCTCGTATCGGTAAAAAGCCCGTCCCGGTTCCGGCCGGTGTCACCGCGACGATTGAAGGCCAGAAAGTGGTCGTCAAGGGTCCTAAAGGTGAATTGTCTTTCGTCGCCAACGACGAAGTCACTGTCAAGCTTGAGGACAATGCTGTTGTCGTCATGCCAGTGGATAATTCCAAGGACGCCCGCTCCAAGTGGGGCATGTCGCGCACCATGGTTTCCAACATCCTCACCGGGGTGAAGGACGGCTACGTGCGCAAGCTTGAAATCAACGGCGTGGGTTACCGCGCTGCCATGCAGGGACGTAACCTGCAGCTGGCACTTGGTTTCAGCCATGATGTCGTTTATCACCCGCCAGAAGGCGTCGACATCGCTTGCCCCAAGCCGACGGAAATCGTCATCACCGGCATCAACAAGCAAGTGCTTGGCCAGGTGGCTGCAGAGATCCGCGCGTACCGCAAACCTGAGCCTTACAAGGGCAAGGGCGTCAAATATGCTGAAGAGCGGATTGTCCGCAAAGAAGGCAAGAAGAAGTAAGGAAGACGCGAAATGGCTAACAGGAAACAATCCCTTACGCGTCGGTCCGATCGTGTCCGTCGCCAGCTTAAAGCGGTGGCCAATGGCCGTCCGCGCCTGTCGGTTCATCGCTCGTCGAAGAACATCTACGCGCAGATCATTGATGACGCAGCTGGCCTTACGCTTGCCGCAGCATCAACGCTTGATACCGGCCTTCGGGGCGATCTCAAGACCGGCGCTGATACATCTGCCGCTGCAGCGGTTGGCAAGCTGATTGCCGAACGTGCAACAGAGGCAGGCGTCAAGGATGTGGTATTCGACCGCGGTGCCTTCATCTATCACGGCCGTATCAAGGCCCTCGCAGAAGCTGCTCGCGAAGGCGGTCTGAGCTTCTAATTCGAACCAGCCGATTGATTCCGGAAAAGAATAAGGAAAAGGAACATGGCCAAGGAAGGTCGCCGCGACAACCGCGGTAGAGACGATGAGCGCGACAGCGAATTCGTTGACAAACTCGTACACATCAACCGTGTTGCCAAGGTCGTCAAAGGCGGTCGTCGTTTTGGTTTCGCAGCCCTGGTGGTTGTTGGAGATCAGAAGGGCCGCGTTGGCTTCGGTCACGGCAAGGCGCGTGAAGTGCCGGAAGCTATCCGCAAGGCGACTGAGTCTGCCAAGCGCGATCTGATTTTCGTGCCGCTGCGCTCCGGCCGGACCCTGCACCACGATGTGCATGGCCGTCACGGTGCCGGCAAGGTTCTGCTTCGTGCAGCCAAGCCTGGTACGGGTATCATCGCCGGTGGTCCAATGCGTGCAGTGTTCGAAACGCTCGGCATGCAGGACGTTGTGGCTAAGTCGACGGGATCATCCAACCCGTACAACATGGTCCGTGCCACTTTTGACGCGCTCAAGAATCAGGTCCACCCAAAGGACATCGCTTCTCAGCGCGGCATGAAGTATTCCACGCTCCAGGAACGCCGTGGTGTTACCACGGGCGCCGAAGAGTAATCGGGCGTCTGCCTTTATTCCTATTAGGGAGCCAACACCATGGCTGACAATAAAACGGGCAAGACGGTCACCGTCGAACAGATCGGCAGCCCGATTCGCCGCCCCAACGTTCAGCGTCAGACGCTGATCGGTTTGGGCCTCAACAAGATGCACCGCCGCCGGACCCTCGAGGACACTCCGTCCGTTCGTGGCATGATCCGTTCGGTCAGCCACCTCGTTCGCGTCGTCGACGAGCAGTGAGTGGGAGTGAACTGTCATGAAACTCAATGAGATCACCGATAATCAAGGTGCCAACAAGAACCGCAAGCGCGTAGGTCGCGGTATTGGTTCGGGTAGCGGCAAGACCGGCGGACGTGGCGTCAAGGGACAGAAGTCCCGTTCAGGCGTTGCCATCAACGGTTTTGAAGGCGGCCAGATGCCAATCTACCGGCGCCTTCCAAAGCGTGGCTTCAACAACATCTTCTCGTCCGATTTCAACACCGTGTCGGTCGGTCGTATTCAGACTGCCATCGATGCTGGCAAGCTTGACGGCAAGAGCATGATTGATGCTGCTGCGTTGAAGGCTGCTGGCGTGATCCGTCGCCTCAAGGATGGCGTTCGCGTCCTCTCCGACGGCGACCTGAAGGCCAAGCTCAACCTCGAAGTTGCCGGCGTATCAAGCGCGGCTGCCGAGAAGGTCGAAAAGGCTGGCGGCAAGATCAAGTTGCTCGCACCGGCGCCTGCGCCTGCAGCAGCTGCTGAAGAATAAGTAAATAATAACCGCCCGGTGCTTCACATCGGGCGGTTTTCGTCCCATATGGGATCGGTCGACGCTTTAGGTTGCGTCGGCAGGACAGGCGCCAGGCACATTTAATCCGGCCTGGCCGCACCGTCCGGTGACACCAACTCAGACCCTCCGGAGATGATCGGGTTCATCAGGCGCCGGATGGGCCGCGCGGAGAACGCAATGGCATCTGCAGCCGAACAACTCGCTTCCAATTTGAATTTTTCGGCTTTTTCCAAGGCGGAAGATCTGAAGAAGCGGATCTGGTTTACTCTCGGCGCACTGCTTGTGTACCGGCTTGGAACCTATATTCCGCTTCCCGGGATCAACCCCGCGGCCTTCGCGCAAGCGTTTGAGGGCCAGTCGGGCGGCATTCTTGGCCTGTTCAACATGTTTGCAGGCGGCGCCGTTGAGCGCATGGCGATTTTCGCCCTCGGCATCATGCCCTATATTTCGGCTTCCATTATCATTCAGTTGATGACGTCTGTCGTTCCCACGCTTGAGCAACTCAAGAAAGAGGGCGAGCAGGGCCGCAAGGTCATCAACCAGTACACCCGTTACGGCACCGTCCTGCTTGGCACGGTTCAGGCCTATGGCATCGCCGTCGGCCTCGAATCAGGCAACGGCATCGTCACCGATCCGGGCTGGTTCTTCCGGATTGCGACCGTGATCACTCTTGTTGGCGGCACCATGTTCCTGATGTGGCTCGGCGAGCAGATCACCGCGCGCGGCATCGGCAACGGCATTTCGCTGATCATCTTCTCGGGCATCGTTGCGGCTCTGCCGACGGCAGTGGCCGGTACGCTGGAACTGGGTCGCACCGGCGCCCTGTCGACAGGCCTGATCATTGCCATCATCGTTGTCGCCATTTCCGTGATCGCGTTTATCGTGTTCATCGAACGTGCCCAGCGGCAATTGCTGATCCAGTATCCAAAGCGCCAGGTAGGCTCGCGGATGTTCCAGGGCGACACCTCGCACCTGCCGCTCAAGCTCAATACCGCCGGCGTGATTCCTCCGATCTTTGCGTCGTCCCTGTTGCTGCTGCCGGCCACGCTGGCGGGCTTTGCCAACACCGGCGGCAATCTGCCGGGATGGGCAACGACATTGCTTGCATCCCTGGGGCATGGCCAGCCTGCCTATATGGCTCTTTACGCCCTGATGATCGGCTTCTTCGCGTTCTTCTACACGGCCATCGTGTTCAATCCGAAGGACACCGCTGACAACCTGAAGCGTCATGGCGGGTTCATCCCCGGCATCCGCCCGGGTGAGCGTACGGCCGAATATATCGACTATGTGCTGACGCGAATCACTTTGATTGGCGCCATGTACCTGATTTTTGTTTGTCTCTTACCCGAATTTCTAATCGCGCAGACCGGCGTTCCGTTCTATCTGGGGGGGACATCGCTTTTGATCGTCGTCTCGGTGACGCTCGATACGGTAGCGCAGGTTCAGGGACATCTGATCGCCCAGCAATATGAAGGGTTGATCAAGAAGTCGAAACTTCGGGGAGGCAAGAAGGGAAGATGAGGCTTATACTTTTGGGACCACCAGGCGCGGGGAAGGGGACTCAAGCCCAGCGTCTGGTTGAGAAGTATTCCATTCCGCAATTGTCTACGGGCGATATGTTGCGGGCAGCTGTCACAGCCGGAACTGAAGTCGGTAAACGCGCCAAGGCTGTCATGGACGCCGGCGAACTGGTGTCCGACGATATCGTCAATGCGATTGTTTCAGACCGCATTGATGAACCGGATTGCGTCCGTGGATTCATTCTTGACGGATATCCACGCACGCTCGTTCAAGCCGATGCGGTTGAGGTCATGCTCAACAGCAAGGGTTTGAAGCTGGATACGGTGATTGAGCTTGTTGTTGATGACAAGGCGCTTGTCGGACGTATAATCAAGCGTGCTGAGGAAGCTGCAGCGGCAGGACAGCCGGTGCGCAAGGATGACAACGCCGAGGTGTTCGAAGAACGCCTGCGCGAATATTACAAGAAGACCGCGCCATTGACCGGCTATTATTATGCCAAGGGCATGTTGCGCACTGTCGATGGCATGGCGTCGATTGAAGCGGTCACCGAAGAGATCGATACCGTTTTGGCGTCGCTTTGATCGCACAAGAAATTCAAAAAGGCCGGTTCTCCACTTAGAGATCCGGCCTTTTTATCTGCCAGGTGCAGAAAATAAGATCGCGGTAAAGGTTGACGAAAGCCTTGATGTTCCGCTATGAGCCGTTCAACTCGCCACATGCAAGCGATCGGTGCGATTCCCTTGAAATTCAGGGATTCGGCTCTGGTCGCTTTTAAGTGCGCCGGGACCGAGCTTGAAAATATGCTTCATTCTGCCAGATGGCTGAGCGGAGTTTGGACTGGACTACCCCGCAAGGGCCGGCCTCCACCGGACGCGGGTCAACGATAACCCGCCGGCTCGACCGGCCTACATGGAGAAGCACATGGCCCGCATAGCAGGCGTAAATATTCCGACAAACAAGCGCGTAGTGATCGCGCTGACCTACATTCACGGTATCGGGCAGAAGTTTGCATCCGAAATCGTCGAAAAGGCCGGCATTCCTCTGGATCGCCGTGTCAATCAGTTGACTGATTCCGAAGTCCTGCAGATTCGTGAGACCATTGACCGTGACTATCAGGTTGAAGGCGATCTGCGCCGCGAGAATTCGATGAACATCAAGCGTCTGATGGACCTGGGCTGCTATCGCGGTCTTCGCCATCGTCGCGGCTTGCCAGTGCGCGGTCAGCGGACCCACACCAATGCACGTACCCGCAAGGGTCCTGCACGTGCGATTGCCGGCAAGAAGAAGTAATTAGTGGAATCTGCCTGACCCGGCGGCGACTGCCTTGGAGCGTTTGGTCTGATGACCGGCGTTTTGAAGTTTTCGTCTCGGGTCTGGTGAATTCCGGTGGAGCCGCTGGTGCTACGGCGGTGCTGATATCTCGAAAGGATAAATAATGGCCAAGGAAGTTGCACGCGTCAAACGGCGCGAACGCAAGAACATCTCGTCGGGCGTTGCCCATGTCAGCTCGACATTCAACAACACCATGATCACCATCACCGATGCGCAGGGCAACACGATCTCCTGGTCGTCAGCCGGTGCAAAGGGTTTCAAGGGTTCGCGTAAGTCGACCCCGTTCGCAGCCCAGATGGCTGCTGAAGATGCTGCCAAAAAGGCGCAGGATCACGGCATGAAGACGCTGGAAGTTGAAGTTTGCGGACCTGGTTCAGGTCGTGAATCGGCACTTCGCGCTCTGCAGGCTGCCGGTTTCACCATCACTTCCATCCGTGATGTGACTCCGATCCCGCACAACGGTTGCCGCCCGCGCAAGAAGCGCCGCGTCTAGTATACGTTCCAAATTTTTCGACGGGTCAGGCTTCGCTTGCGCCCGTCTGATCCTCTTCTCACTTGGCCGTCACGATTGGATGGTGCGGCAACAGGAAGGCAGCAGATATGATTCAGAAAAACTGGCAGGAATTGATCAAGCCGAGCAAGGTCGAGTTCAACATCTCTGATCGCACAAAGGCGACCGTGGTTGCAGAACCGCTTGAGCGTGGCTTCGGCCTGACTTTGGGCAATGCCCTGCGTCGCGTTCTTTTGTCCTCACTGCGTGGCGCTGCCGTCACCGCGGTGCAGATCGACGGCGTGCTGCATGAATTCTCTTCGATCCCGGGCGTTCGTGAAGATGTCACAGACATCATCCTGAACATCAAGGAAATCGCCATCCGCATGGAAGGCGACGAAGCAAAGCGCATGGTCGTTCGCAAGCAGGGCCCGGGTGTGGTCAAGGCTGGCGACATTCAGACCGTAGGCGACATCGAGATCCTCAACCCGGAACACGTGTTGTGCACGCTTGATGAAGGCGCTGAAATCCGTATGGAGTTCACCGTCAACAACGGCAAGGGCTATGTGCCTGCTGACCGCAATCGTGCCGAAGATGCGCCTATCGGCCTGATTCCGGTCGACAGCCTCTATTCGCCGGTCAAGAAGTGCTCCTACAAGGTGGAAAACACCCGTGAAGGACAGGTTCTCGATTACGACAAGCTGACGCTGAACATCGAAACAGATGGTTCGGTGAGCGGTGAAGATGCCGTTGCCTATGCAGCTCGCATCCTTCAGGACCAGCTCGGTGTGTTCGTCAACTTCGACGAGCCGCAGAAGGAAGTTCACGAGGAAACGGTCGCCGAACTCGCTTTCAATCCGTCGCTTCTCAAGAAGGTCGACGAGTTGGAACTTTCGGTCCGCTCGGCAAACTGCCTGAAGAACGACAACATCGTCTATATCGGCGACCTCATTCAGAAGACCGAAGCCGAAATGCTCCGGACTCCGAACTTTGGCCGCAAATCACTCAACGAGATCAAGGAAGTCTTGGCTTCCATGGGCCTGCATCTGGGTATGGAAGTTCCATCCTGGCCGCCGGAAAACATCGAAGATCTCGCCAAGCGTTACGAAGACCAATATTAAACCGTCAAACGGCAGGCGTGCGCCTGCATGTGAAGGAGACTAGCCATGCGCCATGGAAATGCAGGTCGCAAGCTGAACCGCACTTCAAGTCACCGTAAGGCGATGTTCGCCAATATGGCGGCTTCGCTCATCGAACATGAGCAAATCGTGACGACCTTGCCGAAAGCCAAGGAAATCCGCCCGATCGTTGAAAAGCTTGTCACACTCGGCAAGCGCGGCGATCTGCATGCTCGCCGTCAGGCGATCTCGCAGATCCGCGACAACGAAGTTGTTCGCAAGCTGTTCGACACGATCGCCACACGTTACGCCACCCGTCACGGCGGCTACATTCGCATCATGAAGGCCGGTTACCGCACCGGCGACAACGCGCCGATGGCCGTTGTTGAATTCGTTGATCGTGATCCGGATGCCAAGGGTTCCAAGGACCGCGCTCGCGTTGCCATGGAAGTTGCTGCCGAAGACGAAGCAGCGTAAGCGCTTCCGATTTAGCCAATTGGCAAATATTGAAAAGCCGGGTGCTTCACGCGCCCGGCTTTTCGCTGTTTTGACGTGTGCGGAGATTGGTGGATTGATGCCGGGGGCTGCTATCGGGAGGCCAGCAATTCAGCCGTTCACTCGGGTTGCGCCCTTGATGCCGTAAACCCGGTCTTGTTCTGACGCGTCGAACGCTTCCAGTCCATGTAGCGTGGGCGTAGCAAACGCCAGCCAAGCAGCACGCCGACCAGCCCGGAATAGATCAACTGTTCTGGTCCTATCACTTTCACCGCCAGGCAAAAATGCAGCGCGCCCGCTGCCGCAATCGGATAGATCAGCCGGTGCAGCTTGACCCAGCCTGGTCCAAGCTTGCGGACAGACCAGCGGTTCGACGTCAGCGCCAGCGGGATCAGAGCCACGAATGCCGCCATGCCGATGGTGATGAACCAGCGTTTGTAAATGTCCTCGACAATCACACTGAACGCCAGCCGTTTGTCGAGCACCATATAGGCGAGGAAATGCATCGCCACATAATAGAACGCCAGCAGCCCGAGCGCGCGGCGATAGCGCACCCAGTTGATGCCTGCGAGATCTCTTAGCGGCGAGATCGCCAGCGTCAGGATCAGGAACCGCAAGGCCAATTCGCCCAGCAGGTGCTCGAAGATCTTGACCGGATTGCCAATCAACTGCCCTGTTGCGCCAAGATAGAAGGTCCATGCCGCAGGCAACAGCCCGAGCCCGTAGAGCGCCCATATCGATGCGGCATGAAACCGTTTTGGCAGAGCGGGCAGGGGCATGATCAGAAATTTGCTTTCAGATCCATGCCGGCATAGAGGCTGGCGACCTCATCGCCATAGCCGTTGAACGGCAGCGTCGGCCGGTCGTTCGAGCCGAAGAAACCGCCGCCACCGACACGGTTTTCCGTTGCCTGGCTCCAGCGCGGATGATCGACTGCCGGATTGACGTTGGCATAAAACCCATATTCGCCTGGAGCGATCTGGTTCCAGGTCGATGCCGGTTGCTCCTCCGTCAGGGTGATGCGGACAATGGACTTGATGCCTTTGAACCCGTATTTCCATGGCGTCACCAGCCGAACCGGCGCACCGTTCTGGTTGGGCAGGGTCTTGCCATACATCCCCATCGACAGAATGGTCAGCGGGTGCCGCGCCTCGTCAAGCCGAAGACCTTCGACATAGGGCCAGTTGAGCGGTTGGAATATGCCGCTCTGGCCAGGCATTTCTGCAGGCCGGACAACAGTTTCGAATGCGACATATTTGGCGCTGCCCTGCGGCTCGACCTTTTCAATCAGGCTGGCGAGGGATACGCCGATCCAGGGGATCACCATCGACCAGGCCTCGACGCAGCGCATCCGGTAAATCCGCTCCTCCAGACCAAGCGCCATCAGCGCGTCGAGATCGAATTCGGCCGGTTTGTTGACCAATCCGTCGACCTTGATGCTCCACGGGCGTGGCTTGAAATCGCCGGAATTGGCGGCAGGGTCGGCCTTGCCTGTGCCGAATTCATAAAAATTGTTGTAGCTGGTTGCGTCGGCTTCCGGTGTGATCTCTTCTTTCGGATCATAACCGCCGGGCGTGAACTGCAGTTCGGTTTGGGAGGCGCTCAATGCCAGTGACGGCGCGGCCAGCGCAAAACCGCCGGCAGCGGCCATGCGCAGGATGTCGCGCCTGCCGAAATAGCTGCTCTCGGGCGTGATCTCTGATCCGGGGATGGCGGTAGGGCGGTAACGACGCATGGCCTGATAGCTCCTGGGATAGACGGACCGGCGCTACCGGCGCGTGCTTGAACACTGTTCCATGATATACAATTGAGCAGCGCCGCAAAGGAGCTGCACGACCACATTTTCGTGTAGATGAGGTGATCAATGTAACTGCAGGCCGGAAAACAGGCTGCGAACGGAGCCTGTATCGCCCGGTAGGCCAGTATCTGCCGTTCTTGCCATCAAGCGGTCAAACTCATAATGACTTTACGGGGTCATAAAGGTCATACTGCCCAAATCACTGAGGATTCCCCGTCATGATTCCAGATCGCTCGCGCCATCGCGCACTCCTGCTTGCTCTGCTGTCGATTGTCGCGCTGACAACTTTCAATCTTGCGCCGGCCATTGCCCAGACCAAAACCGAAGAATCGGTAAGCGACGCAATTGGAAAGATTTTCCGCGACGTACTGGGCGGGAACAGCGACAAGGCGGCCGGTTCGGCGGCACAAAAATCGACACCGCAGCTCGCGCTACGCCGGGAGCCGCCGCGGTCGCAAGCCGACATGATGCAGTCCTTCTCGCCGCTGGTCAAAGCCACCGCACCGGCAGTGGTCAATGTCTATGCCGACCGCAAGGTCCAGCGCAACGCCTCGCCGTTTGCCGGTGATCCGTTTTTTGAGCGGTTTTTTGGCCAGCAGATGCCCAATCGCACCGAACGCCAGTCCTCACTCGGCTCGGGCGTCATTATCGAAAGCCGCGGCATCGTGGTCACCAACAATCATGTCATCAAGGATGCCGACGACATCCGGGTGGCGCTGACCGACGGTCGCGAGTTCAACAGCCGGGTGCTGCTCAAGGATGAGCGCTTCGATCTTGCCATCCTGCAGATTGAAGGCGATGGCCCGTTTCCGGCGATCGAATTCGGCGACACCGACGCCATCGAGGTCGGAGACATCGTGCTCGCCATCGGCAATCCCTTTGGTGTCGGCCAGACCGTGACCAGCGGCATTGTCTCGGCTCTGGCGCGCAACCGTGTCGGCATATCGGATTTCGGCTTTTTCATTCAAACCGACGCAGCGATCAATCCCGGCAATTCCGGCGGTGCGCTGATTGACATGAATGGCGATCTGATCGGCATCAACACTGCCATTTTCAGCCGGTCTGGCGGCTCCAACGGGATTGGCTTTGCCATTCCGGCAAATCTGGTGCGGGCGGTGGCACAGACTGCCGAATCCGGCGGCGACGTGTTCGAGCGGCCTTACATTGGTGCCACCTTCGAAAGCGTTACACCCGACATCGCCGAAGCGCTTGGACTTGATCGCGCCACCGGTGCGCTGGTCTCGGATGTTGCCGACGATGGTCCGGCAGGCAAGTCCGGCCTGCGCGCCGGAGACATCATCGTCGGCTTCAACGGCCAGCCGATCGAGCATCCCGATGCGCTTGGCTACCGTCTTGCCACCACCGGCGTCGGTGCTTTGGCAGAACTGGAGGTGTTGAGCCGCAAGGGGCGCAAGACCGTGCAGATCACGCTTCAGGCGCCACCCGCGGATGATCCGCGCGCCCGTCGCACACTGCGGGGCCAGAACCCGTTTTCGGGCGCCATCGTCTCCAACATCACGCCGCGTATTGCCGAGAAACTGCGCCTTCCGGCATCGGTTGACGGCGTCATCGTCACCGATGTGCCGGCCAAAACTCTGGCCCGCCGATATGGAGTTCGCCCCGGCGACCTGATAGCCGTGATCAATGGCGTCGATATCGCCAATGTCGATATTCTGGAGCAGATACTGGCCGATGGTGCCAGTTTCTGGCGGTTCGAAATCATCCGTGGCGGTCAGCGCATTCGTCAGATTATCCGGTGAAGGGATGAGTGATCTGTTCGCCACTCCTGACGCAGCCAATAGCGGGCGCCGTCCGCTTGCCGACCGGTTGCGGCCCGCAACGCTGGCCGAGGTTGCCGGCCAGCCGCATCTGACGGGCGAGGACGGTGCGATCACCCGCATGATCGCCTCGGGCAGTCTCGGCTCGATGATATTCTGGGGACCTCCGGGCACCGGCAAGACCACCGTTGCGCGGTTGCTGGCAGGCGAGACCGATCTGGCCTTCGATCAGATTTCGGCGATCTTCTCCGGCGTTGCCGATCTCAAAAAAGTCTTTGAAACTGCCCGTGCCCGGCGCATGGGTGGCCGTCAGACCTTGCTGTTCGTTGACGAGATCCACCGCTTCAACCGGGCACAGCAGGACAGTTTCCTGCCGGTGATGGAGGACGGCACCATCGTGCTGGTGGGTGCCACCACCGAGAATCCGTCGTTTGAACTCAACGCCGCGCTTTTGTCGCGCGCCCGGGTGCTGACCTTCAAGTCGCATGATGAGGAAAGCCTCGAAAGCCTGCTCGTGCGCGCCGAGGATGACACCGGCAATCCGCTGCCGCTCGATGAGAATGCCCGACAGAGCCTGCTGCGAATGGCCGATGGCGATGGCCGCGCGGTGCTGACGTTGGCCGAAGAAGTCTGGCGTGGCGCCCGCGAAGGTGAAATCTTCGACACCGAAGCCCTGGTCAAGATCGTCCAGCGCCGCGCCCCGGTCTATGACAAGGGCCAGGACGGGCACTACAATCTGATTTCCGCCCTGCACAAATCGATCCGCGGCTCCGATCCCGACGCGGCGCTCTACTATCTCTGCCGCATGCTCGACGCCGGTGAGGATCCGCTGTTCCTGTGCCGGAGACTGGTTCGTATGGCGTCAGAAGAAATCGCCATGGCTGATCCCCAGGCGCTGGTGATCGCCAATGCCGCCAAGGAGGCCTACGACTTTCTCGGTTCACCCGAGGGTGAGCTGGCGTTGGCGCAGGCCTGCGTCTATCTCGCCACGGCGCCCAAATCCAACGCGGTCTATACCGCCTATAAAGCGGCCATGCGGGCCGCCAAGGAGGGCGGCTCGTTGTTGCCGCCCAAGCACATCCTCAACGCGCCTACCAAGCTGATGAAGGCCGAGGGCTACAACGAGGGCTACCGCTACGACCACGACCAGCCTGACGCCTTTTCCGGACAGGACTATTTCCCTGAAGCCATGGGCCGCAAGACCTTCTACGATCCGCCCGAACGCGGCTTTGAACGCGACATCCGCAAGCGGCTGGATTTCTGGTCACGGCTGCGAAAAGAGCGCGGCGGCAAGGGGTAGGACGGCATGAGCAGCGCAGGCGAGGGTTCAGTTCCGAACATCGGCATCATGGGCGCCGGTGCCATCGGGCTCTATGTCGGCGGCATGCTGGCCCACAGTGGCGCACCAGTTGCCTTCGCCGCACGGGGACGCACGCTGGACTCAATCGCGCGCGGGTTGGCGCTGACCCGCTATGACGGCTTCAAGGCTGAGCTGAAGCCGGTACAGTACCGGTTTGGCGGCGCAGAGTGCCTCGCTGATTGCGATATCATCCTGTTCTGTACCAAATCCGGCGACACCGAGGCGGCGGCACGCGAACTCTCGGTCTGCCTCAAACCCGGCGCCACCGTTATCAGCCTGCAAAATGGCGTCGGCAATGTCGATGTGCTCAATACTATCTTGCCGGACCATGAGATTGTCGCCGGAACGGTGCCGTTCAATGTTGTCCGGCTGTCCCCCAATGCCGTGCACTGCGCGATGGAGGGCAAGGTTCTGGTCGGACCCTCGGCGGCTTCCGGCAAACTTGCAGTTCTGGCGAAGGGCTCCGGATTGAAGCTGGACGTCCATCAGGATTTGGAAGCCGTGCAATGGGGCAAGCTGCTTTTGAACCTCAACAACGGGCTTAATGTGTTGAGCGGGCTGCCCCTGCGCCAGCAATTTGACGATCCGGGTTACCGCACCGTGCTGGCCATGGCCATGGATGAGTTGTTGCAGGCGCTTGATGCAGCAGGCATCAGGGCGATTGGCGCGACACGCACAAATCCGCGGTTGATCCCGAAAGTCTTGCGGCTGCCGACATGGTTGTTTCGAATTGCCGCTCGCCAGCAACTGAAGATGGATGACACGGCGCGATCCTCCTCCTGGGATGACCTCAGAGCGGGCAGGGAGCCTGAAACACGGTTTCTCAACGGAGCGGTCGTCTCGCTGGCAGAGACACATGACCGCACTGCGCCGGTCAACCAACTCATCTGTCGTCTGGTGGATGATGCCTTCGCCGCCAGGGCATCACCCGCATTGCTTGGTTCAGATCTTCTGGCGATCGCGCGCGCGGCCGCCATCAGGTGAATCGATCGGCGGCTTGACCTCTGTCAAGGCGAGTACCTCGCAGTCAGAGGCATAGTGACCTTGAGATGATCAAGGAGGACGCGCCGTGACTGTTCTGGTTCTTTACGCCACCATTGAGGGCCAATCCCGCAAGATTGCCGAGCATGCCGCAGCTCAGCTTGAGAAAGCGGGCCAAGGTGTGGTGCTGGCCGATCTTCGCGAGCCCGGCTTCGCAATTCCGGGCCGCTTTGATGGTGTGTTGTTGTGCGCGCCGATCCACGTTGGACGCTATCCGGACTCGGTGGTGCGATTTCTGATCGATTGGAAGGCTGCGCTGGCTGATGTGCCGACCGCCTTGATTTCCGTCACGCTCGGCATTTACAGCAAGGATGCCGAAGACCGTGCCGAGGCGGAAAGTTATCCCGCCAAACTGGAAAAGAAGACCGGATTTCACATGAACCGGATCCATCACGCCGCCGGTGCGCTGAAATTTCTCGAGTATGATTTCTTCAAACGCATGTTGATGCGTCAGATTGCAGCCGCCGAAGGCGGCCCGGTAGATACCAGTCAGGATCATGAATTCACCGACTGGGCGGCACTCGACAGCTTTGTCGGCGAGTTTGCCGATGATGTGGCGCTGGCGGCAAGAGCCTGAGGCACGCAGATATGAGGCTTTCTTGGACGTAACTGGCGAAATCTGCGGATCGCTTCGGCCAAAGCTTTATTGCGCCACGGTTTTGAGCTAAGCAGGCGCCATGAACGCTCTGGTGCTTGTTTTTCTCGGCGGCGGCTTTGGTGCTGTGTCACGCCATCTCTCCGGGATGGCGGTGATGCGTCTGTCTGGGCCGGGGTTTCCGTGGGGAACTATGGTGGTCAACATCGTCGGTTCGCTGGCCATGGGCTTGCTGATCGCCTGGCTTGCGCGTCGTTCATCGGGCGATGCGGACCTGCGACTGCTGCTGGCAACCGGCTTTTTGGGTGGTTTTACCACCTTTTCTGCCTTTTCGCTTGATGCAGTGTCGCTTTACGAGCGCGGTGCGTTGACGGCGGCGGCAGCCTATGTGATTGCCAGCGTCACAGTTTCCATCTTGGCGTTGTTTGGCGGGCTTTGGCTGGCGCGCCAGCTGTAATCACGCAAGTTAAAGAGATAATCGATATGGCGGGCGTACAGCTCATACAGGTTGATCCTGAAGAATCGGGCATGCGGCTCGATCGCTGGTTCAAGACACATTTTCCGGGTCTCGGTTTTGCGCAGCTGCAAAAGCTGCTCAGGTCCGGGCAGATCCGCGTCGACGGTGGCCGGGTCAAGACCGACCGCAGGGTGCATTCAGGCGAGACCGTGCGGGTGCCGCCGATGGATGTCGACGAGAAGCCCACCGGCCCGCTGACGTCCAACACTATCAAGAACCGTGGTGACGACGACGTGCTGCGTCAGATGCTGTTGCATGAAGATGACAAGGTGCTTGTGTTCAACAAGCCCGCCGGTCTCGCCGTGCAGGGCGGCTCCGGCGTGACCCGCAATGTTGACGAAATGCTTGAGGCATGGCGCAACAAGAAGGGCGAGAAGCCCAGACTGGTGCACCGGCTCGACCGCGACACTGCCGGCGTTCTGGTGGTGGCTCGTAGCCGCAGTGCGGCGCAGTCGCTGACCGCTGCATTCCGCGAGCGCACCACCAAGAAAACCTACTGGGCGCTTGTCCGCGGCGTGCCGCGCGAAAAGGAAGGCAAGATCTCCACCTGGCTGATCAAGGAAGCCACCGATGATGGCGACCGGATGCGGGTTGCCAAACATGGCGAGCAGGGTGCCGATCATGCGGTGTCCTACTACAAGATCATCGACAAGGCCGCGCAGAACCTCGCCTGGCTCGAGTTCGAACCCTATACCGGCCGCACCCACCAGCTGCGCATTCATGCTCTGCATATGGGCCATCCAATCATCGGCGATCCGAAATATTACCAGTTCGATCCCAACTGGGAATTCCCCGGCGGCATCCAGAAGCGTCTGCATCTGCTGGCGCGGCATATTTCGGTACCGCATCCCGATGGCGGCCGGCTCTCGGTCACCGCGCCGCTGCCGCCGCACATGGTGCAGAGCTGGAATCTGCTCGGCTTTGAAGAGGCGACCGGCGGGGAGCCCGACGAATGAAGCTCGCCTTGTTTGATTGCGACGGCACCATTGTTGACAGTGCCGCAGTCATCCATGCCTGCATGGAACGCACGTTTGAGGATTTTGAACAGGCCAGGCCCGGTCTGGAGCTGACAAAATCGATCATTGGGCTGACGCTGGATATTGCCATAGGGCAGATGCTCAACCGCATCGTCGATCCGGAAATCACCGCGATGACGGCGCGTTACAAAGAACACTTCATGCTTTACCGCCAAAGCGGCGGGCTGCTTGAACCGGCCTATGAGGGCTTGCTGCCGTTGATTGCAGCGCTTGCTGCGCGCGATGACGTGATCCTTGGCGTGGTCACCGGCAAATCCCGCCGCGGTCTCGACGCCATC
Source organism: Hoeflea sp. IMCC20628 (assembly GCF_001011155.1). Classification (NCBI taxonomy): domain Bacteria; kingdom Pseudomonadati; phylum Pseudomonadota; class Alphaproteobacteria; order Hyphomicrobiales; family Rhizobiaceae; genus Hoeflea; species Hoeflea sp. IMCC20628. Next base: position 2,288,712 of record NZ_CP011479.1, on the reverse strand, counting down.
TTGGCCCATCACGATTTGACCCAGTCTTTCTTTGTCACCCGCACCGCCGATGATTGCCCCTCCAAACCGCATCCGGCCATGGTGCTGGAGTGCTGTGCGGCAGCCGGGATCGAACCGGGGCAGACGACGGTGATCGGCGATGCGGTCTATGACATGCAGATGGCGGTCAATGCCGGCGCGCGCGCCGTTGGCGTCTCCTGGGGGTATGGCCCGGTGGACGCGCTTACGGCATCCGGCGCGCACCACGTGGTCACCACCGCCGACGAAATTGCCACCCTTATCTGACGACAGGAGACGCGGATCATGTCCGACATTTTGAGCGATCTTGATCTTGGAGACGCCAAGCCCTCCGATCCGGTCCGGGAAGCCCAGGCCGGCCTGAAAAAAGTCTTGCCCAAGCGGTTTTACAAGCAGGCGAATGTCATTCCCGGCGCTGAAGGCGGTTTTGTTGTAGCGCTCGACGGAAAACCGGTGCGCACGCCGTCCCGCCAGGAACTTGGTGTTGCCTATGCAGATCTGGCTGCAGCCCTGGCTGCGGAATGGGAAGCGCAGACCGACAAGATCGATCCCGCAACCATGCCGCTGACGCGGATGATCAACACCGCGATCGATGCTGTGTCCACCGCCGAGGAAGAGGTGTTCGAGGACATCCTGCGCTACGCCGGTTCCGATCTGCTGTGCTACCGTGCTGACGGGCCGGAAGCGCTGGTGGCGCGTGAAGCAAAGCACTGGGACCCGCATCTCGATTGGGCAGCCAGCATGGGAGCACGGCTGGTTCTGGCCGAGGGCATCATCCATGTCGAGCAGCCGGCTGACGCCATCCGCGCCATTGCGGTGCTGTTGCGCCGCTATGCCACCCCGCTGGAACTCACAGCGCTCCACACCATCACCACCATCACCGGATCGCTGGTGCTGGCTCTGGCGCTGGCCGAGGGTAGGGCGGAACCATCGGAGATCTGGGATGCTGCCCATGTCGATGAGGACTTCAATATCGCCCAGTGGGGCGAGGATTATGAAGCCGCCGCGCGCCGCGCCACACGGCTGATCGATTTTCAAGCAGCAGCGCAGATCCTGTCAGCCTGCAAGGCCTGAACCTGTCGGCACGGGTGCGACATCCGATTGGCTTCGGCGCTTCCTATTTGTCCAGGAACGAAGCCTCTTAACCAAGCGCTAACCATAAAATGCGATTTTACCCCTGCAGGATTTACCTGTTCGGGAGCAGTGGCGTGGGTCAAAAAGAGTATTTAACGGCGCAGCTGTTCAGGGTTTTGGCCGTCTTCGGATTAACCGTGGTTCTGGCCGCATGCGCCGGCCGGCCCAAGCCGATTGACCCGACCCGGCCCTACACAGTCACCGAAGTGCAGGTCACAGCCGAGAACATCAGGGATCTGGACTTTGCCCAACGGCTGCAGCAACGGCTTGAGGCTACTGCCGGGCGCGCCACCTCCGATATCGGCCAGACCTCGACCCTGCGGGTGTTCGTGCTTGATTACGGTGCCGAGACCGGCCTGATAAATTTCTTTGACAGCTCCATCAGGGCAGCCAGTCTCAATCTGGTGCTTGTGGATGCGAACACTGGACAGGTACTACGCACAAGCGCCTTGCGGACCACGTCTGCGCGTCGAAACGGGCAGCGTGCCGAAACTGTCCTTGTCAGCAGGCTGGTGCAGGATATCCGGGCGATGCTTGGGCTGTCCGGCACCACGCCGCATCCGGTCACCGGCACCAAACGCGTGGTCGCCAGCCCGATGCTGAAACCTGAAAACCTCACCGACATCGAGTTTCTATCCGCTGATCCGTTGCTCAATGGAACCGTCACACCGACCACGATGGATTTCGATCTGGATCCGGATGCCGGCCCGACGCTCGACATTTCAAAGCCGCTGCTGACAGCCGAACCGGCTGCCGAGGAGCCTGTGCCAGCCCAGACCGCCGCTCCCTCCGTATCAGCCATCGGGCCGCAAATGCCCGTTACCGCGGCGGAATCATTGCCTGCAGAAAGCGATGGCGAACCCTGCATCATCACGCTCGAGAACGAGTGCAGTGATCCTGACAGTCAGTAGAGCAGGCTGGGCGCGACCGGGACGTAAATCAGTGACACGGAACTGGTCGAGATCACTTCAGCCGCTCGGCATGCCAAGCGAGGTGGTCGTCCATGAATGTCGAGATGAAGTAGTAGGAGTGATCATAACCCTCCTGCATCCGCAGGCTAAGGCCGATATCAGCCTTCTGGCATGCTTCTTCCAGTAGCCAAGGCCGCAGACCGTTCTCCAGAAAGCCGTCAGCGGTTCCCTGGTCCACCAGAAACTCCGGAAACCGTGCGCCGTCCTCGATCAACAACGTTGCGTCATGTCGCCGCCAAAGCGTCTCATCCGCACCAAGATATTTTTCCAGCGCCGGGCGTGACCAGTCAGCCGTGGACGGCTGGACGATCGGCGCGAAGGCGGAGCAGCTCTTGAACCGGTCCGGATGCTTGAGGGCGAATGTCAGTGCGCCATGGCCACCCATGGAGTGGCCCATGATGCCCTGCCGTCCCATGTCGGCGGCGAAATGAGCCGCCACCAGTCCCGACAACTCGTCAAGGATATGGCTTTCCATCCGGTAGTGCTGCGACCAGGGCGCTTGCGTCGCATCAAGGTAAAATCCTGCGCCCTTGCCGAATTGCCAGTTGTCCGGCTCATCTGGCACATGGTCGCCGCGTGGACTGGTATCAGGGCAAACGATGATCAGGCCGAGTTCGGCAGCCATCCGGCGGTACTCGCCCTTGTCCATCACATTGGCATGGGTGCAGGTGAGGCCCGACAGGAACCAGACCACCGGACACAGCTGTTCCTTGGCCACCAGAGGCCTGAACACGGCGAAGGTCATGTCGCCGCCGCAGGCGTCCGATTGCGTCGAATAGACGCCCTGACAGCCGCCGTGGGATTTGGCTTCCGAAATGATTTTCATGCTTGTGCCGCCCGGTTGGGGCAGGGTCTCCGCACTGGAGGCCCTCGCCAAAATATCAGTAAACCACAACGCTGCGGATGCTTTCGCCCTTGTGCATCAGGTCGAAGGCCTCGTTGATTCCCTCAAGCCCCATGGTATGGGTGATCATCGGATCGATCTCGATCTTGCCTTCCATATACCACTCGACGATCTTTGGCACATCGGTGCGTCCGCGTGCACCACCGAAGGCCGTGCCGCGCCAAGAGCGGCCGGTGACAAGCTGGAAGGGCCGGGTGGAGATTTCCTGACCGGCGCCGGCGACACCGATAATGATGCTTTCGCCCCAGCCTTTGTGGGCGCATTCCAGTGCTGTACGCATCACGCCGACATTGCCGGTGGCGTCAAAGGTGTAGTCTGCGCCGCCCTTGGTCAGATCGACGAGATAAGGCACCAGGTCGCCTTCGACATCGTTCGGATTGACAAAATGGGTCATGCCGAAGCGCTTCGCCATCTCGACCTTGGACGGGTTGAGGTCGACACCAACGATCATGTCTGCGCCGGCAAGACGCAGGCCCTGCAGCACGTTGAGACCAATGCCGCCAAGACCGAAGACGATGGCCTTGGAGCCGATTTCCACCTTGGCGGTGTTGATCACCGCACCAATACCGGTGGTCACACCGCAGCCGATATAGCAGACCTTGTCGAAAGGCGCGTCCGGGTTGATCTTGGCCAGCGCGATTTCAGGCAGCACGGTGAAATTGGCGAATGTCGAGGTGCCCATGTAGTGGAATATCGGCTTGCCATTGAGCGAGAACCGCGATGTGCCGTCCGGCATCAGGCCTGCGCCTTGTGTGGTGCGGATCGCCTGGCACAGATTGGTCTTCGGATTGAGGCAGTATTCGCATTCGCGGCATTCCGGCGTGTAGAGCGGAATGACGTGATCGCCTTTCTTCAGCGATGTCACGCCGGGGCCGACATCAACCACCACACCGGCACCTTCATGGCCGAGAATAGCCGGGAAAATGCCTTCCGGATCGGCGCCTGACAGCGTGAATTCGTCGGTATGGCAAATACCGGTGGCCTTGATTTCGACAAGCACCTCGCCCGCGCGCGGTCCGTCCAGCTGAACGGTGGTGATTTCAAGCGGTTTTCCCGCTTCGAAGGCTACGGCTGCGCGAACGTCCATTGCAATGCTCCCGGATGGTGTTTGTCATTCGAACCATACCTGCCAGAGCGGCAGTCGCGGCTCAACCCTGATTTTGAGCTAATTTCAACGCCGCACATTCATTTGAATGCGCGGCGCTGTAACAATTTGAATTCGTGCACATGACTTGCTGTTCAAATGGATCCATTTGAACGAGGCATGGATCAGTCGTTTGCGGCCTGTATCAATGTCAACAGACGGCTTTCAAGCATTTCGACACTCGAGGTGATTTGCGTGGCAAGTTCTCTGAGCCGATTGATTTCGCCCGACATTTCGGCAACTGCAATGGAAATGCCTGCGGGTTGCGGCGCATCTCCGGTGCCGCTGATCAGCCAGGCTGGCGAAACGCCAAGCACACCGGCAAGGGTCATGATCTTGTTGGCGCGTGGTTCGGAGCGATCCGATTCCCATTCGGCCAGGGTCTCGACGGTCACGCCGATATTGGATGCGGTATCTTCCAGAGTCAGCGAGGACAGGTCGCGCGCGCGTGTAATTCTGCCGCCGAGGGTGTCGCCGTCATCATAGATTTCCGCTGTCATTACATTCATGTCGTTCATTCCTTTGATTTGCCGATCACAAGCCGAATTGCGCCATCAGGCGCGCGGCAGCCAATCCCGTCCGGGACCAGCCAAAGCCTGGATCGTATCGTTCGTGTGAAACCCACAGCGCCGCGCCTCAATAAGGAGGCGTAAAGGACTCTGTTGTCGTTCCAGCAATTGCCGCAAAACTCTGCCCTCGAATCGGTTTTGACCCAAGGAGTTTTGCAACCGTCGTGCGGCATGCATCAGCATGCTGCACATAATGACCTTCCGCAGCCACGATTTGAGCGGCGTCCCCGGGTAATGTTTTACTTCGGGAGAAGGCAGGACCTGTCGAATCTCGGCCAAGGTCTCTGTTCCTGCACCGTTACTATCGGTGATTGTGCACACTCAGTCCAGAGCGCCGCCCGCTTTGTCTGCGGGCCAGGGATTTTCGTAGATGCTAAGTTTACGTCATTGCGGCGTCCGAAGGCAAGCCGCAGACCAAATCGAGGTCTGAGGCTACCCCGCTCACCCTTCAGCCAGAACTTTGTCCTGCGCATGGCGTTGTCAGAATTCGTATGGGGCCGTCTGATTCGTCAGGGCAGGCTATTGGGGGGAATTCGGGCTGTCGTCCCGAGTTGCTCCGAATGTCGTCTCAAACGCATCGCGCAGCCTGATGTCGGCTTCGTGCATCGGAATGGGCAGGCCCAAATCAACCAGACTTGTGACCCCGTGCAACCGCACACCGCAGGGCACGATGCCGGAGAAATGGTCGAGATCCGGATCGACGTTCAATGCCAGCCCGTGAAAGCTCACCCATTTGCGCAGACGAATGCCGATTGCCGCGATCTTGTCCTCGGCCATGCCGCCGTCGGCAAGCCGCGGCTTGTCGGGCCGGCGCACCCACACACCAACCCGGTCTTCGCGCCGTTCGCCCGTGACATTCATGCTTGCCAGCGTCGCAATGATTACCGCCTCCATGGCTGAAACGAAGGCGCGCACATCCTGCCGGCGGCGCTTGAGATCAAGCATCACATAGGCCACGCGCTGGCCGGGGCCATGATAGGTGTATTCGCCGCCGCGACCGGTCTGGTGCACTTCAAAACGGTCCGGAGCGACCAGATCTTCCGCCTTGGCGCTGGTACCGGCGGTGTAGAGCGGCGGATGCTCGACAAGCCAGACGAGTTCATCAGCCTGGCTGGCTGCGATCTTCTCGGCTTCAGCCTCCATCAGCGCCACGGCGTCGGGGTAGGGCGTCAGCCCTTCCGATATCCGCCATCTCACCGGCGCACTGCCGTCTCGCGGGAAAAACCGTGTCTCGAGTGTGTCGCGTTGGTTCATTGGATTGGTCTAGATCCGATGGCGCCAAAATGGAAGGGATTTGCCGGACCCATATACTGATCACATCGACATAAGACGTAATCGGCCTGGGATGCACGACTGTCGGGCAGATCCGGTAATGGCTCAGCATGCGGATTAAAGACACAAAAAAACCCGCCGAAGCGGGTGTTTGATGGTGCGGTCGAGAAGACTCGAACTTCCACGGGTTTAACCCCACAGCGACCTCAACGCTGCGCGTCTACCAATTCCGCCACGACCGCACGTGGTAGAGCCGAAACCTGTCGGCGCGCTGCATGTAGCAAATGGATTTGGGCAGCACAAGCGCATTCGTCACAAAAACGACTTGCCGCGAAGGCGGCCGTAAAACCTGTATTTTCAATCAGGAACAAGTGGTTCATCATGACGGTGTGCTGCGCCTGAATCGAGGGGCCTGAGATAGGGCGGCAGAGCTGCAAATTAGCTCTTACGACCTTTACAGCAACCCGCGTTGCGCCAGATTGCGCATCAAATGGCTGGAGCCAAAGGTCCATTCCGGACAGTCGGTTGAATGCTGCACCACGTTTTTCAGCACGCCGAGCTTGGCGTTGGAGATTTCCACCGTGTCGCCCAGATGATGGGTGAACCCCATGCCCTTTTCGCCACGGTCCTGCACCGGCGCAAACAGTGTCCCGAGAAACAGCATGAAGCCGTCCGGATACTGATGGTGGCGTCCGGTAGTCTGCGCGACCAGGTCGCTGGGGGCGCGGCTGATCTTGCGCATGCTCGAATGGCCTGACAGCACATAGCCGTCGGTTCCCGTCACCGTCAGGTCCAGCTCGGCGCTGCGGACGTCGTCGAGATCGAAACTGTTGTCAAACAGCCGAATCATCGGTCCGATGGCGCAGGCAGCATTGTTGTCCTTGGCCTTGCCGAGCAGCAGCGCCGACAGACCTTCGAAATCGCGCAGATTGACGTCGTTGCCAAGCGCTGCGCCAACAATCCGGCCGGTCGAACTGACCGCCAGCACGATTTCCGGTTCCGGGTTGTTCCAGCGCGATTCGGGGTGAATGCCGACCAGCGCACCGCTGCCGACAGCTGACATCGGCTGGGATTTGGTGAACACCTCGGCGTAGGGGCCGATTCCGACCTCGAGATATTGCGACCACAGACCCTCGCGAATCAGCGCCTGCTTGGCCAGCACTGCTTTTTCCGAACCTGGCACCACATCACTGAGGCTGGCGCCGATTTCTGCGCCAATGCGGGCGCGCAACGCGGTCGCCTTGGCAGGATCTCCCGCAGCGCGTTCCTCGATCACCCGTTCGACCATGGATTCGGCAAAGGTCACGCCACAGGCCTTGATGGATTGCAGATCGCAGGGCGCAAGCATCGTGACATCTGCCCGGCTTCCTAGCTCGGAAACCGCGCAGATGATTGTGCCATCAGCAGACCGGACGTGACCAGCCGGATCGTCCATCTCACAAATATCGCGAACCATCGGCGCGGCGCGACTGGTGATGTCGACCAGCATGCCGTCACGGAGTGTCACCACCGCGGGCCCGCCTGCAGCATCTAGCCAGGCGCGTCCGACAAAGACGCCTTGCTGATCCAGGGTCTCAAGCATTTTCGAGTTTCCTTCCCGGCTCAGTGGTTGTCGCGCGGACTGTGTTTCTGGGCGACACCCTGGAATTCGTCTGCGCCGCGCAGCACCATGCCTTCCGAGAACGGTTCGGCCAGTTCGCGGAAATATTTCTGCCACGGCGTCTGGCTTTCAGGAATCGGATAGCCGCCGGCCTCCTTGAGGTCGCGCCCGCGTTGTTCCCACTCGTCCTGGGGCACAAGCGCATCAACCCGGAAGGTGCGCAGATCGATGCGGATCCTGTCGCCATTGCGCAGCAGCGCCAGCCCGCCACCGGCGGCGGCTTCAGGCGATGCATTGAGAATCGACGGCGAAGCCGAGGTGCCTGATTGGCGCCCGTCGCCGATGCAGGGCAGGGCAGTGATGCCCTGTTTCAGCAGATAGCTTGGCGGCCGCATGTTGACCACTTCGGCGCCGCCGGGATAGCCCAGCGGACCGGTGCCGCGCATGACCAGGATCGAATTTTCATCAATCGAAAGGCTCGGGTCATCAATCATCTTGTTATAGTGCTCCGGCCCGTCGAACACGATGGCAGAGCCTTCAAAAGCCTCCATGTCCTCCGCATTTGACAGATAGCGCTGTCTGAAGGCGTCGGAAATCACCGAGGTTTTCATGATCGCGCTGTCAAACAGATTGCCCTTCAGATTCAGGAACCCGGCTTCATTGACGAGCGCGTTCGAGATCGGTCGGATGACATCGGCATTCTCGCTTTCGCGATCCTTGCAATTGTCACCGATGCTGCGGCCATTGACGGTGAGTGCGCCCGGATGCGGCAGCAAATTGGCGCGCATCAGCTCTGCCACAACGGCGGGAACGCCGCCGGCCCGGTGAAAGTCTTCACCCAGATATTCGCCGGCCGGCTGCAGATTGGTAAGCAATGGAACCCGGTGCCCGAGCGCCTGCCAATCGTCATTTGTGACGCTGACGCCGATATGCTTGGCGACGGCGACAACGTGAATTGGCGCATTGGTCGAGCCGCCAATTGCGGAGTTCACCACGATGACATTTTCGAATGCCTCGCGGGTCATGATGTCGGATGGCTTGAGGTCTTCGTGCACCATGTCGACGATGCGTTTGCCGGTGGCATAGGCCATCTGGCCGCGTTCGCGGTAGGGCGCGGGGATTGCGGCTGAGCCCGGCAACTGCATACCCAGCGCTTCCGCCAGCGAATTCATTGTCGAAGCCGTTCCCATAGTGTTGCAATAGCCAACCGATGGCGCCGAGGATGTCACCAGTTCGGCAAACTGCTCGTCATCGATCTTGCCTTCGGCGTGGAGTTCGCGCGCTTTCCAGACAACTGTGCCCGATCCGGTACGCTCGCCGCGGAAATAGCCGTTCAGCATCGGTCCAACGGAAAAGGCGATGGCCGGAATGTTCACCGTCGCCGCCGCCATCAGCAGCGCAGGGGTTGTCTTGTCGCAACCGATGGTCAGCACCACGCCGTCGAGCGGATAGCCGTAGAGCGATTCCACCAGCCCCAGATAGGCCAGGTTGCGATCGAGCATCGCTGTCGGACGTTTGCCGGTTTCCTGGATCGGATGCACCGGTACTTCCAGCGGCACGCCGCCATTGGCAATGATGCCATCGCGGATCCGCTTGGCAAGCTCGATGTGGTGCCGGTTGCACGGCGACAGGTCAGATCCGGTCTGGGCGATGGCGATGATCGGCTTGCCCGACTGCAACTCATCGCGCGTCAGGCCGTAATTGACATAGCGTTCGACATAGAGCGCCGTCATTTCACGGTTTTCCGGGTTGTCAAACCAGAGCTGGGAACGCAGCGAAGTGGGTTTACCTTTGTCGGACATCTAGGTCTCCAATACCGTTTGGTTTGCACTTGTCATTGCATAGTCGCCTAGCAATCGTCCAGCGGGAGATAGTCCGTAACGCTTGGAAAGGCTGGCAGAGTAATCAGCTCTGGATCTTGATATTCCCTAAATGGATGATTGGTTCGAAAAAGGTTTTTTGGCGATGGATGCAGCCAGCGTGAGGCCACCATCCGAAATCAAAGCCCGGACATGATTGACCAGTCGATCACTGTCGATGAGTGTGAGCCATCAAATTCGGTTTTGCCCGCCGCTGCAAAAGCTGCTGATCACATCTGGCGTGGCAGGATCAAGCCAAGCTCATACTCATTCAGACGTTGCGCGATGCCGGTGTCCGGCGCGATGTCGCAAATCACGGCGCGGGTCTGCGCCATCGGCTTCCACCGAAGTGGCGCATTGCGCCCGAATTTCGTCTGATCTGCCAGATAATAGGCGTCTGTTGCGGCATGGATCATCGACTGGCGAAGCGCCAGACCGGTACGGTCGAAATCGGTCAGCCCATGCGATGCGCTGAGCCCGCCAAGGCTGACAAAGGCCAGGTCGGTGGCATATCCTTGCACCATCTCGATCGCGTCTTGACCACCGAGCGTGCGCTCGGTGGCATCGAGCCGTCCGCCGAGCAGCGTCACCTCCGCCACCTGCATCAGTTCAAAGGCGATGGCGATATCATTGGTCCAGATTCTCAGCCCGGAGCGGCCACGTAGCCGCTTGGCGATCTCCAAGGTCGTCGAGCCGGAATCGAGGATTACACGTGCACCATCGGGAACCATCGCGGCGGCTTCGGCTGCAATCAACGCCTTGCCTAGCGGGTTTGCCGACAAACGCTCCGCAAGCTCGGGTTCGCGCGCCCCGATCGCCACCGCACCGCCGCGCACCAGTTGCAACAGATTGCGGTCCGAGAGGTGCGCCAGATCCGTGCGGATGGTTTCTCGCGTCACGTCAAGCAGCGCAGCAAGCTCGGTGGTGCGCGCGCCTTCATGCTGCTCAAGATGTTGCAGGATCAACGCATGACGCCTGAAGGGAAGTTCCGACATGCTCATTTCTTTCCGGCGCAGTCCGCCAACAGCAAAACTGATATGCCAATAAATTAAAATATTTTCCAAATATTGCCAAATCTGGGTAGCCTTGTCAAAACTTGAGGGAGTACCCAAAGCTATGACCAGCACCAATCTGCCCAGCCATGCCCGCGTCGTTATCATTGGAGGCGGGGTGATTGGCACATCCGTCGCCTATCATCTGGCAAAACTCGGCATCACCGACGTGGTGCTGCTCGAGCAGGGTCAATTGTCGTCGGGCACGACCTGGCATGCTGCCGGATTGGTCGGGCAATTGCGCAGCCATTCGGTGATGACCTCGCTGATCCAGTATTCGACAAAACTCTATGCCGAATTGAGCGCTGAGACCGGACTTGAAACCGGCTGGAAGCAATGCGGATCGCTGTCGGTGGCACGCACGAAGGAACGGATGATCCAGTTGAAGCGCACCGTTGCCTCGGCCCGGTCGCAGGGCGTTGAGGTGGAATTGCTGACGGCGGAGGAGGCCGGGTCGATGTGGCCGCCAATGGCAACTGACGATCTCGAGGGCGGCATCTGGTTGCCCGGCGACGGCAAGGCCAATCCGACCGATCTCACACAGTCTCTGGCCAAGGGCGCCCGGATGGGCGGCGCCCAAGTATTTGAAGGCATTCGGGTGACGGGGATCACCACCGAAAAAGGCCGCGTCATCGGCGTTGAAACCGAACAGGGGGCAATCACCGCGGAGATTGTCGTCAACTGCGCCGGGCAATGGGCCCGCAAGATTGGACTGATGTGCGGCGTTTCCGTGCCGATGCACTCAGCCGAACACATGTACATCGTCACCGGCAAGGTCGACGGCGTCCATCCCGACCTGCCGGTGATGCGCGACCCTGACGGCTTCATCTACTTCAAGGAAGAGGTCGGTGGTCTGGCGATGGGCGGTTTTGAACCCTCAGCCAAGCCCTGGGGGATGGATGGAATTCCCGATGACTTTGCTTTCCAGTTGCTCGAAGACGACTGGGATCAGTTCGAAATTCTCATGGAGAACGCGCTGGTTCGGGTCCCGGCCCTGGACCGTGCCGAAGTGAAGAAATTCTACAATGGACCGGAGAGCTTTACCCCGGACAACAATTTCCTGCTGGGGGAAGCGCCGGAGTTGAAAAACTTCTATGTCGGGGCCGGCTTCAACTCGATGGGCATTGCCAGCGCTGGCGGCGCCGGCAAGGCGTTGGCCGAGTGGATCGCAAACGGCGCGCCGACGATGGACTTGTGGCCGGTCGACATCCGCCGTTTTGCCGGCTTCAACAACAACCCGACCTTTCTGCATGACCGGGTCAAGGAAACCCTCGGCCTGCACTACGCCATGCCCTGGCCCAATCTGGAACTGGAATCGGCCCGGCCTTTCCGCCGCTCGCCGCTGTACTCGATTTTTGCCGCCAAGGGAGCAGTCTGGGGCTCGAAAATGGGCTGGGAACGCGTCAACTATTTTGCTCCCGAAGGCGAGGTGGCCCGTATCGACTATTCCTTCGGGCGCCAGAACTGGCACGAGGCTGTGGCCACAGAGCATCATGCCGTGCGCAACAATGTTGCGATGTTCGACCTGAGTTCGTTTTCCAAGCTGATGGTCGAAGGACGCGACGCGCTTGCCGTTCTGAATCGCATCTGCGCTGCAGACCTTGATCGCCCGATAGGTTCCTCGGTCTACACCGGGCTGTTGAACCCACGCGGCGGCTATGAAAGCGATCTCACCGTATTCCGCCTTGCCGAGCAGAAATTCATGGTGGTCACCGGCTCGGCGCAAACCGTCCATGATGCCGACTGGATCCGCAAGAACACCCCGGACGACGCCGATGTCTGGATTTCCGATGTCACCAATGCCTGGTCAGTTCTGGCGGTGATGGGGCCAAAATCGCGGGAGCTATTGCAGAAACTCAGCAGCGCCGATCTGTCAGAAGATACCTTTGCCTTCGCCACCGTGCGGGAAATCGACCTTGGTTACGCCACGGTGCTCGCCAACCGGATGAGCTATGTCGGGGAACTGGGCTGGGAGTTGTTCGTTCCGGTCGAATTCACTGTCGGCGTCTACGAAGCCTTGCACAGCACCGACATGGGGCTGATCGACGTCGGTTACTACGCGCTTGAGGGCCTTCGCATCGAAAAGGGTTACCGGGCCTGGGGCAGGGAACTGACCCCGGACATCACTCCGCTGGAGGCCGGTCTCGGCTTTGCCGTCGACTACGACAAGCCCGATGGCTTCATCGGCAGGGAAGCACTGGTGGCAGCCCGCGCGGCGGGCGGCTTGCATCAGAAAATCGTGCAGGTCAGTCTCGATGATCCGGCACCGCAATTGTGGGGCGGCGAGTTGCTGCTGCGCAATGGTGAGCCGGTCGGCAAGGTCATGTCAGCGGCCCATGGTCATACGCTCGATCGCCCCGTGGCGCTGTGCCGGATTGAAGAGCCGGACCAGCCAATTGATCGCGCCTATCTCACCGAAGGTAGCTATGCAATTGATCTGGCGGGAGACGTGTTTGCAGCGCGGCTACATCTCAAACCGGCGGTTTGAGCGAGCTCAGGCTGGTTTGGCGAGGTCCTGGGCAATTTCCAGAAACGCGCTGACCAGCTTGCCGCCGCGCCGCTCGCGCAGGCAGATCAGCGTTTCCTCCATAACCATGTTTTCATTGCTCTCCAGCGGGATGCGGACCAGCCGTGGATCTTCGCCAAATTCGGCCACCGACACGAAGCCTACGCCGACACCGGAAGCGACAATCTCGCGCACGGCTTCACGGCCTTCGGCGACGATGGAGGCGGTGTATTCAAACCCGGCCAGTGCTGCTTGCTCTTCGAACTTCTTGCGGGTTCGGGAGCCGCGCTCTCGCATCACCAAAGGAAGATCCGTCAAATCCTTGAAGCTGAGGAACTTTTTGGCAGAAAGCGGATGGCCGGCGGCAACGAATGCGGTAATCGGTGTGGCATTCAGCAGGATTGTTTCGAACTCGCGGCTCTGGGGTATTTCACCAAGAACGCCGATATCCGCCTCATAGCTGAACAGGTTTTCAATCACGCTTTCCGAATTGCCGCCCCGGATAGTCACGCCGACGCCAGGATATTTCCTCTGGAACTCGGCGACGATTTTAAGCACATGCACAGCGCTGTCGGCAATGATCCGCAAGGTTCCAGCACGCATCACGCGGCTTTCCGACAGGAGCTCACGCGCCTGATTTTCATTTTCGAAAAACCGACGGGTGATGTCCAGCAACCGCTCGCCTGCTGGCGTCAGCGTGACCTGTTTCTTGTGGCGGTTGAACAAAAGGATGTCATATTCTTCTTCCAGCTTGCGAACCTGGTCGGAAATTGCCGGCTGTGTCAGAAACAGCTCTTCTGCTGCACGCGAAAAGCCGCCGCAAATCGCGACGAAGTGAAAGGCACGTAACTGGACGTAGCGCATAAGGAACCGTATAAGATAGCTTCAAGTTATATAACCATCAAAACTAACGATTTGTTTTATGGAAGGCAAGGGTGCTCAATTGCCGATTGCCTTCAGCAAATGAATCCATGAGGTCATAATGTTACCAGTCGCATTCCTGATGCATCTTGCCGGCGCTATCATGCTTTTGCTCTGGGCCGTCCGCATGGTGCGGACCGGCGTGGAGCGGGCGCACGGTACCCGGTTGAAATCGGCATTGCGCGATGCGCGTGGCGGCAACATGCAGATGGCTGCCGCAGGGACAATCCTCGCCATCGTGTTGCAAAGCTCCACGGCCGTGGGCGTTCTGGCCGCAGGATTCGCAACCAGTGGCATTCTTACCGTCAGTTCCGGGATTGCAGCACTTCTGGGCGCCGATCTCGGGTCCGCGCTGGTCGTCAAGATCCTGTCGTTCAATCTTAGCGGGCTTATCCCGATTCTGCTGCTCGTCGGCGCCACGATGTTTTTGAAGTTCGAGGCCCGCACGGTCCGCCAGTCCGGGCGCATCGTGCTGGGTATCGCTTTCATCCTGCTGTCGCTGAAAATGGTTGGCGAGGCCACAGAACCGTTGCGTGACAGCGCCGCATTGCCCGGCCTGATCGGCTATCTGAAGGGTGATCCGCTGACCGCATTCGTGGTTGCTGCCGTCATCGCCTGGGTGGTGCATTCCTCGGTGGCCACGGTGCTGCTGTTTGTAACCTTCGCGGCCAGCGATCTTCTGCCGCTTGAGGTGGCGCTGCCGATGGTGCTCGGCGCCAATGTCGGCGGTGGTGTGATCGCAGTCTGGCTGACCCGCGGCATGGAGATCGAGGCGCGCCGAATCCCGCTGGGTAACCTGATCTTCCGAGGCACGGCGGCGCTACTGGGTCTCGCTGCCCTGCAGGTCATCGATGTGCCGATGGGTTATCTCGGCGGCACCGAAGCAGTGCAACTTGTCAATTTTCACTTGGCCTTCAACCTGGCTCTGGTGTTGATTGCGATTCCGCTGGTTCGGCCGATGGAAAGGCTCACAGCGGTGCTGCTTCCTGTTCCAGTCGCGGAAATTGATCCGGTGGCGACCGATGCGATTGCCAGCATGCTTCAGCGCGGTCCGGCACTTTTGCCCAGCGTTGCCCTGGCCAGCGCCAAGCGCGAACTCCTGCGCATGGGAGAAACCGTGTGCGCCATGTACCGGCCGGTGATGGAATTGATGGATGGAGGCAATCTTGAGCAGATCGAGCGCGTTCGCAAGATCGACGATCAGGTCAATCGCATGCACACCGACATCAAGCTTTTCATTGCCGAGGTAAACCGCGGCAAACTCTCGGATCGGGAAATCCGGCAGGGGGTCGAACTAACCGATTTCTCGATCAATCTCGAGCATATCGGCGATATCATCGCCAAGAGCCTTCTGGCTCTGGCCAAGGAGCGGTCTCAGACAAATCTGCATTTTTCACCGGAAGGCTGGGCCGAAATGTGCAATCTTCATGCCCGCGTCGAAACCAATTTTCAGCTTGCGCTCAACGTGCTCGTCTCCGGCGACACCGAAAGCGCCCGCGAGCTGGTCAAGGAAAAGGAAACGATGCGGCAGCTCGAGCGCGACAGCCATGACCGGCATCTTGCCCGTCTTCGCGAAGGCCATTCGGACAGCATCAACACCTCCAACATCCATCTTGAAACTGTCCGCGCGCTGAAGGAGATCAATTCACTTCTTGTCACCGTTGCGTATCCGATCCTGACCGAGAGCGGCCAACTGCTGCAAAGCCGATTGGCGCAGCCGGCCTGACAGTGCAAAAATCAAAGAAAAACTTATCAAGGAATACAAAATAACGATTTTACATATATTACGTCGGATGGGAAACCTTGGGTCAAGACCGAAACTCTGACAGCAAGGAAATCCGATGTCGATCGTGCAATCAGAAGCTTTCGCCGATCCCGTGATGGGAGAACCTTTCCTTCTTACGCCTGGCCCATTGACCACTGCCTACAGCGTCAAAGAGATGATGCTGCGTGACTGGGGCTCCTGGGATGGCGATTTTCGCGCCATGACCAAGTCGCTGTGTGATCAACTGGTGGCGTTGGCGGGCGACACCAGGGATGAGTTTGCCTGCGTGCCGATGCAGGGCTCGGGCAGTTTTTGCGTCGAGGCGCTGCTTGGAACCTTCGTTCCACGTGATGGCAAGGTGCTGGTGCTGGCCAACGGCGCCTATGGGCTTCGCGCCGCCGAAACCATGCGCTATCTCGGTCGTGCCTTTACGCTGATCGACAAGGGCGACTACATGCCGCCGCGCGGTGACGAAGTTGCCGCAGCACTCGATGCCGATCCGGCCATCACCCATGTCATCGCCATTCACTGTGAAACTTCGTCGGGTATCCTCAATCCGATCGCCGAAATCTCCAAGGCCACCTATGCCCGTGGCCGCAAGCTGCTGGTCGATTCAATGAGCGCTTTTGGCGCCATTGATCTTGATGTCAACACGATCCGCTATGAGGCAATGGTGTCCTCGGCCAACAAGTGTATTGAAGGCGTGCCCGGTTTTGGCTTTGTCATTGCCCGCAAGGCTGAACTTGAAGCCTGCAAGGGCAACAGCCATTCGCTGGTGCTCGATGTTCATGCGCAATGGGCCAATATGGTCAAGACCGGCCAGTGGCGCTATACGCCGCCGACCCATGTGGTAGCGGCGTTTCTCGAGGCGTTGAGGATCCATGCAGCCGAAGGCGGCGTGGCAGGCAGGGGCGAACGCTACATTCGCAACCGTGATGTCATGGTCGGCGGAATGCGTGAACTGGGCTTTGAAACATTGCTCAAAGATCGCTGGCTATCCCCAATCATTGTCACGTTTTTCTGTCCGGAAGATCCGAATTTCGTCTTTACGACATTCTATGAATTGATGAAGCAAAAGGGCTTCATCATCTATCCTGGCAAACTCACCGTGGTGGAAAGCTTCCGTGTCGGCTGCATTGGCCGGATGGATGAACACATCATGCGACGCGTGGTCAGTGCCGCCGCGGAGTCGCTTGCGGAAATGAACGTTGCTTCCGCCGCTCCACCAGCCGCTGCCATTGCCGAACGCGCCAAGCTCGGCGCCTGAACCGGCACATGTTCTCAAATATTCAGACGATCCAATTGAAGGACCCGAAATGACAAACCCCACCCATGCTCCCGTTACGGCAAATGACCGAGTCTACCCCTGGCCGAAAGTGACGGCCATTGCGATTTGCCTCGATGGCTGCGAGCCGGAATATCTGACACAGGCGATCAAGGCAGGCCTGATGCCGACCTTGAAGCGGATGCGCGAGACCGGCACCGACCGGCTGGCCCACTCGGTCATCCCGAGCTTCACCAATCCCAATAATCTGTCGATTGCAACCGGTCGCCCGCCGATCGTTCACGGCATCTGCGGCAACTATCTCTACGAGCCCGAAACCGGCGAAGAGGTAATGATGAACGATGTGCGCTTCCTGCGCGCGCCGACCGTTTTCTCGCAATTCTACAATGCCGGTGCCCGGGTTGCCATTGTCACCGCCAAGGACAAGCTCCGCGCCCTGCTCGGCGCCGGGCTGAAGTTTGATGACGACCGCGCCAAATGTTTCTCCGCCGAGAAGTCCGACACCTCAACCACTGCCGAGCATGGCCAGGAAGCAGCCTCCAAATGGCTTGGCATGCCGCAGCCGGAAGTCTATTCGGCTGAGCTTTCGGAGTTTGTCTTTGCCGCCGGCGTCAAGCTGATGGCTGAATGGAAGCCGGACGTGATGTATCTCACCACCACCGACTATGTTCAGCACAAATACGCCCCTGAACAGCCCGAAGCGCAGAGCTTCTACAAGATGTTCGACAAATATCTCACCCAGCTCGACGCCATGGGAGCTGCCATTGTGGTCACTGCGGATCACGGCATGAAGCCCAAGCACCTGGCCGATGGCTCACCCGCCGTGATCTATGTTCAGGATTTGCTCGACACATGGCTCGGCGAGGCCGCGGCCCGGCTGATCTTGCCGATCACCGACCCCTATGTGGTTCACCACGGCGCACTCGGGTCGTTCGCCACGGCCTATTTGCCAAAGGGCGCCGATCAGGCCGATATCATTGCCAGGCTGAAAGCCATCGACGGCATCACCCATGTGCTGACAAGGGAAGAGGCAGTTGAACGGTTTGAACTGCCCGGCGACCGGATCGGCGACATTGTTCTGGTCTCCGGCGAAAATGTCACCATCGGCACATCAGCCCACCGCCACGATCTCGCAGCGCTCAACGAACCGCTGCGGAGCCATGGCGGTTTGACCGAACAGGAAGTGCCTTTCATCGTCAATCGCGTCATCGATCTGCCAAGCCAGCCGGTCTTGCGCAATTTCGATGCCTTCTTCTACGCCACCACTGCGGCAGCGCTCTGAAAGGACCATCCCATGAACGCCAGTGCCCCAGTCTATGATCCGCGCACCCGCAAGCGGGAAATCCGCCATGAAGGCATGCGCATCGGTGGCGAGAAGGTTTTCACCGATGCGGTGGTCGAGGTTCACTACCCCTATACTGATGAGATGATCGGCACGGTTCCCGCCGGGCAGGCCGAGCATGCCCGGCGCGCTTTCTCGATCGCCGCCGCCTACAAGCCAAAACTGTCGCGGTACGAGCGTCAGCAGATCCTGTTTCGCACAGCCGAGCTGATCAGGGAGCGCCGGGAAGAGCTGGCTTACTGGCTGGTGCTGGAGCTCGGAATCTGCTGGCAGCATGCGCTCTATGAGACCGGGCGCGCCTATGACGTGTTCAGTCTGGCCGGACAAATGGCCATTCTGGATGATGGTCAGATCTTTTCCTGCGATCTCACCCCCCAGGGCAAGGAACGCAAGATCTTCACTCTGCGTGAACCGGTCGGAGCAATATCGGCGATCACGCCGTTCAACCATCCGCTCAACATGGTCAGCCACAAGATCGCCCCGGCGATCGCAACCAACAACTGCGTGGTCTGCAAGCCGACCGAACTGACACCGCTGACGGCAATCGCTCTGGCTGACATCCTTTATGAGGCCGGACTGCCGCACGAGATGTTCCAGGTGGTGACCGGTTGGCCGAAGGATATCGGTGACGAGATGATCACCAACCCCGATATCGACATCATCACCTTCACCGGCGGCGTGCCGGTGGGCAAGATGATTGCCTCCAAGGCCGGCTACAAACGCTGTGCTTTGGAACTTGGCGGTAACGACCCGTTGATCATTCTCAACGACCTCTCTGATGCTGATCTGGAAAAAGCGGCAACTATCGCGGTTGCCGGAGCTACAGGAAATTCCGGCCAGCGCTGCACGGCGGTCAAGCGCATATTGGTGCAGGAAAGCGTCGCCGACCGGTTTGTGCCGTTGGTGCTGGAGAAAGCCAAAAAACTGCGCTTTGGTGATCCGATGGATCCCGAGACACAATTGGGCTGTGTGGTTCACGCCAAGGCGGCGGAGACTTTTGAAAACCGGGTCCATGATGCCGAGGCCCAAGGCGCCAAGGTCCTCTATCACCCGGGCCGTCAGGGCGCGTTGCTGCCACCCATAGTCGTCGACCATGTGCCGCACGGGTCGGAACTGGTGATGGAAGAAACATTCGGCCCGATCATTCCGATCGTTCGCGTACCCGACAATGACATCGAGGTGATGGCGATCTCCAACAGCACCCAGTTCGGCCTGTCCTCGGGCGTTTGCACCAATGATCTCAACAGGGCGATTGCCTTCGTCAATGGGCTGGAGGTAGGCACCGTCAACATCTGGGAGCAGCCGGGATACCGCATTGAAATGTCACCCTTCGGCGGGATCAAGGACAGCGGCAATGCAGTCAAGGAGGGCGTGCTGGAGGCGATGAAGTTCTTCACCAACGTCAAGACGTACTCGTTGCCCTGGCCGCGATGAAGCATGGTTCGTTCGCCGTGTCGGCGGCAGGATTGTGATTCAAAAACAACAAGCTGGAGCGTCATCCGGATTCGATCATACAGGCGCTTAATGTAACAATATCGACTGCATTCACGCGGCTTTCGGGTCGCGGTTTCACCTGAAGGGCCCGCGATGAAGATCACCCACACCGAAGGCGAATCCAACACATCGGCTGCCCGGCGCGCATGGGCCGCAAAGCACCCCGACACTGCGACGCGCGATCTGTTGAAACGTGACGCCGACGCCTTTCTGCATCAAAGCCTGTCGAGCCCTTGTGTCTCGACCATCGCAAAGGCGGAAGGTATCTGGATTGAGGATACGGCTGGCCGGCGCTACATGGATTTTCACGGCAACTCGGTGCACCACATTGGTTACGCCCATCCACGGCTGATTGCCGCCATCAAGGACCAGCTCGATCAGCTGTCCTTTGCGCCGCGCCGGTTCACCAATGAGCCCGCCGTGGACTTGGCCGAAAAGCTCGGGCAAATCGCACCCGGTGACCTGAACAAGGTGCTGTTCACCACCGGCGGGTCCGACGCCAACGAGGTTGCACTCAAGATCGCCCGCGCCGCCACCGGACGCTTCAAGACCGTGTCCTTCTGGGATGCGTTTCACGGCGCAGGCATGGGCGCTGCCAGCGTTGGCGGCGAGGCGACCTTTCGCAGTCATATCGCCGGGCCGCTGATGGCCGGCACCGAACATGTCGCCCCCTTTGCCTGCTACCGCTGCCCCTACAATCATGCCGGCCCCGAGACATGCGGGCTGGCCTGCGCCGGGATGGTCGACTACGTGCTGGGCCGCGAGGGCGATGTTGCCGCTGTGATTGCCGAACCGATGCGTGCGGTTCCCACCGTGCCGCCGCCGGGGTTCTGGAAATCGGTGCGCGAAGCCTGCAACCGCCACGGCGCGCTTTTGATCATGGACGAAATTCCCACCGGGCTCGGCAAGACCGGGCGCATGTTCGCCTTCGAGCATGACGAGGTCATTCCCGATATTGTCACGATGGGCAAGGCGTTGGGCGGTGGCATTCTGCCCATCGCCGCGGTGGTGGCGCGCCATGATCTCGACGTCTGCGGCGATTTCGCCATCGGCCACTACACCCATGAGAAAAACCCGGTGACGGCCCGCGCCGCCTTGACCACCATCCAGATCATCGAGGATGAGGGTCTGGTCGAGCGCTCCGCCGAACTCGGCGCCTACGCCCTGAACCGGCTCAGGGAGTTTGCGCCGAAAAGTCCGTTCGTTGGGGATGTTAGGGGCAGGGGCCTGATGTTCGGGGTCGAGATCGTCGACGACCGGAAGACGCGGGCCGAAGGGCGTGACCGCGCCGAGCGAATTTATTACCGCTGCCTTGAGGCTGGGTTGAGTTTCAAGATCAGCGCCGGCTGTGTGCTGACGCTGTCGCCGCCGCTGACGATTGCTCGGCAGGATCTGGACCGGGCGCTGGATATTGTCGAGACGGCAATTCTGGCAGAAGTGGCATAGCGGATGAAAATCGTCAGGACCGACAGTGAACTGCAACTGCCACATGTGGATGCCACACTGCGTGATGAGGGCCATGATCTGGTCCTGCTGCCCGACGGGGTGAGCGAGGCGGAACTGGCGGACGCGGTGCGTGACGCCGATCTCGTTTTGATGTGCTACACGCCGATCACCCGGCGCATTCTGGATTCGGCACCCCGGTTGAAGGGCATCGTCAAATACGGCGTGGGCATTGATGCAATCGATATCCCTGCCGCCATCGAACGCGGTGTTCCCGTGGTCAATATCCCGGAATATGCCGAGGAAACCGTCGCCGAAGGTGCATTCGCGCTGATGATTGCCCTGGCCAAGAAGCTGCAGCCGCTGGGACGGGTGATGCAACGCGATGGCTGGGCTTGGCCCGAACAGCGCTGGCTGGGCTCCGATATTGCCGGCAAAACCGTTGGCATTGTCGGACTTGGCAAAATTGGCAGAAGCGTCGCCCGGATGGCCGGGGCCGGCTTCCGGGCCAATGTCATTGCCTACAATCCGGATATGTCAGAAGCCAGAATTCAGGCAGCGGGCGCCTCAAAACGGGATGATCTGCAGCAACTGCTTTCGGAAAGCGATTTTGTATCGCTTCACTGCACCCTTAACGAGACCACCCGGGGGCTGATCGGCGAGGCGGAGCTCAATGCGATGAAGCCAACCGCCTATCTGATCAACACCTCACGCGGCGCACTTGTCGATGAGGCGGCATTGCTGCGGGCACTGGAGGCAGGGTGGATCGCCGGGGCGGGGCTTGATGTCTTTGCCAACGAGCCTTTGAAGCGTTCCGGTCACCCGCTGAGCCGGCTGTTCGAGCTTGATCAGGTGATCATGTCCCCGCACCTGACTTTTTATACGAAGGAAGCCATGCAACGGTTGGAGTATGAAACACTGGAACGGTGCGCAGAAGTGGTTTCCGGCAAGCCGGTCTATGTCAAATCGCATGACCCCAGATTGAGAGCCCAGACGCGTGGAGTGATCTTTGGCTGACCAGACAGCATATCCGTAACAGGGTGGGACAGGGCGACTGGTAGCGGCAATGATCACCGCTGCGCCTGTCGCGAGAGACCGTGTGCAACTGTGCCGGAACATGAATATTTTTCAGGGAAGAATCGATGCAATCATAAATTAAATAGATTTTACTTATTGATCGCCGGTTCTCACACTCCAATCCGGATTGGTCCTTAAAAATCTATTCCTGTAGTCCGAGATGGACTAGACTGGAAAAATAACAAGCCAGATAGGGACCTGTCGGAGGAATTTATCAAAGCAAAAACTGGAACAAAAACAACGCTGCAAGTTCATAAAAAAGGGGAATAAAATGACTATAATGAACCGCTTGTATCTCACTGCCGCAATCTCGGCGCTGTGCACCACCATGGCACTCGCCGAAACTGAGTTGACCGTTTACACCGCTGTCGAGGCGGAAGACCTGGCCCGTTACGCTGAAACCTTCAATCAGGAACACCCTGACATCAAGGTCAATTGGGTTCGCGATTCAACTGGAGTTATCACCGCCAAGCTGCTGGCCGAAAAGAACAATCCGCAGGCCGACATGGTCTGGGGTCTTGCCGCCACGTCACTTCTGGTGCTCAAGACAGAAGGCATGCTGGAGCCTTATGCGCCTGCCGGCCTCGACAAGCTTGATCCAAAATTCCGTGATGGCGACAACCCGCCGTCCTGGGTTGGCATGGACGCCTGGGTCGCCTCGGTCTGCTTCAATACGGTTGAAGGTGACAAGCTTGGCTTGACAGCGCCAACCAGCTGGATGGATCTCACCAAGCCGGAATATGCCGGTCATGTTGTGATGCCAAATCCGGCGTCCTCAGGCACCGGCTTCCTGGACGTCTCCTCCTGGCTGCAGATCTTCGGTGAAGATGAGGGCTGGGCATTTATGGACGGGCTGCACAACAACATTGCCGCCTACACCCATTCGGGCTCGAAGCCGTGCAAGATGGCAGCCTCCGGCGAAACCGTAATCGGCGTGTCTTTTGCCTTCCGCGGCGCCAAGTCCAAGGCTGAAGGCGCTCCGATCGAGATCATCGTTCCGAGCGAAGGCATCGGTTGGGACATGGAAGCCTCTGCGCTGATTGCAGGCACCGCCAATGAAGAAGCCGCCAAGACACTTCTCGATTGGTCGATCACGCCCAAGGCCATGGAAATGTACAATGTCGGCTACGCCGTTGTTGCAATTCCGGGCATTGCCAAGCCGGTGGAATATTTCCCCGAGGGCATCACCGACGCGATGATCGATAACGACTTTGAATGGGCTGCGAACAACCGCTCTGCCATTCTGGAAGAGTGGACAAAGCGCTACGATACAAAGTCTGAACCCAAAGGCTGACCCTTCCGGTTAGCGAGCTCGGAGACGCAGTGCGGTGCGCTGCGTCTCTCCATGTTCTCCATCTGGAAGATGATGATGATGTCTGACCAAACAGGCGTGGCGCAAACCGCTACCGCCGATCCCGTTTCCTATTTGCAAATCAAGGGTCTGTGGAAGGCCTTTGGAGATTTTCTGGCGCTCAAGAATATCGATCTCGATATCCAGGCCGGCGAGTTCATCTGTTTTCTCGGACCTTCAGGTTGTGGCAAAACCACTTTGCTGCGTGCGGTTGCGGGGCTCGATCCGCAGACACGCGGCGAAATCCGCCAGGCGGGCGTCGACATTTCGAGCCTGCCGCCGTCACGGCGTGACTATGGCATCGTGTTCCAGTCCTACGCTCTGTTTCCAAATCTGACAGTCGCTCGCAACATCGCCTTCGGGCTTGAGAATACCGGACGTCCAAAAGCCGAAATTACCGCGCGTGTCGCTGAATTGCTGACACTTGTCGGACTGCCTGAACAGGCTGACAAATATCCCGCGCAACTCTCCGGCGGCCAGCAACAGCGGATCGCGCTTGCCCGCGCCCTTGCCATCAAACCCGGCCTGTTGCTGCTGGATGAACCGCTGTCGGCGCTTGACGCCAAGGTTCGGGTGTATTTGCGCCACGAGATCAAGGATCTGCAGCGCAAGCTCGGCGTCACCACCATCATGGTGACCCATGATCAGGAAGAAGCGCTGTCGATGGCCGATCGCATTGTTGTCATGAACCACGGCACGGTCGAGCAGATCGGTACACCGACCGATATCTACCGCCACCCGGCGACGCTGTTCGTGGCAGATTTCATTGGCGAGACCAACAAGGTGGCTTCGGTTATGAAGGGCTCGAAAGTTGCGCTCGGCAATCTTGATTTGTCGACTGAAGCAACCGGCATTGCCGAGGGAGCCGCCGTGACCATCGCCGTCCGTCCGGAAGACGTTGTGCCGCACAGCACGGAAGTGATGGGTGAGGGCGGTCTCAACATGTTGCCTGTCACCATCACCGATATGGAGTTTCTGGGTTCCTTCTGGCGCAGCCATCTGCGCAGCCCGGTGCTGGGTGACGCTCCGTTGATCGCGAATTTCTCGATCAACGCCGTGCGCCGTCTGGACATGAAGACCGGCACCGATCTGGTGGTCGAACTGCCCGCCGAACGTGTCCTCGTATTCCCCCGGGGGGAATGAACATGACCGATGTGACCCTGCCTGCAGGAGCCGCTATCAAGCTGAAGCTTGATCGCGACGGTGTCATCAAGCGCCTGTTCATGGGGGTGATCGCGCTTTATCTGATCGTGGCTTTGGCCTTGCCGCTCTACACCATGCTGTCGAAGAGTTTTGTCACCTATGGATTCGAGCTCGACCGCTACGAGTTTCAGGTCAGCGACGAGGCCGGCGTGTTTGGCGCGCCCGTCACCGCCGAGGCCCTCAACGAGCAATTGGGGTTGAAGTCGGCTGATGATCTCGCGTCCAATTCGGACGGGCGGCTGACGGTCACGGATTTCTTCCCGGACTTCAGCTTCCGCAGCCCGGTAAAATACCGGCTTCGCGGCACCACTTCGGATGCACCTTATCTGGTCGGTCTGGATCTGCAGAACACGACTGAATGGCGCGAATACGACAGCAACACTTTCCGGCGGATCAATCTGCGACCGGTGCAATCCGTCGGCCCGCAGAATTATGTCGAGTATTTCTCCAATCCGGCGCTGTTTTCCTCGATCGAAAATTCGGTGTTCATCGCCGTCGTCAGCACCATATTGACCGTGGTATTTGCCTTTTGGTTTGCCTATGCGCTCAACCGCAGTTGCATGCGGTTCAAGGGGTTCTTCAAGCTTGTCGCCATGATGCCGATCCTGGTGCCGTCACTTTTGCCCGGCATCGCGCTGATCTATCTGTTCGGCAATCAGGGAATGCTCAATTCGCTGCTGATGGGGCAAAGCATCTATGGCCCTCTGGGCATCGTCATCGGATCGGTGTTCTTCACCTTCCCGCATGCGATGATCATCATCACCACGGCGCTGTCGATCGCCGATCAGCGCCAGTATGAAGCCGCCGAAAGCCTGCGCGCCAGCAAATGGCGCACCTTCTGGACCGTGACCATCCCGGGCGCGCGCTATGGCCTGATCTCCGCCGCCTTTGTCACCTTCACCCTGGTCATTACCGATTTCGGCCTGCCCAAGGTGATTGGCGGACAATACAATGTGCTGGCCATCGACATCTACAAACAGGTGATCGGTCAGCAGAATTTCGAAATGGGCGCTGTGGTCTCTGTCATCCTGCTGATCCCGGCGGTTCTGGCGTTTTACGTTGACCGCCAGGTACAGAAGAAACAGGTCTCGCTGCTGTCGGCCCGCTCGGTGCCCTATCAACCCAAACCCAACCGCAAGTTCGATGCGGTGTGTCTGGCCTGGTGCACATTGATGGCGGTCTACATCGTCGGCATCATCGCCATCTGCCAATATGCGGCGCTGATCAAGTTCTGGCCCTACAATCTCAGCCTCAGTCTCAACAACTACGCCTTCGACAAGATGGATGGCGGAGGCTGGTCGGCCTATTACAACTCGATCAAGCTGGCCTGCCTGACGGCAGTG
Source organism: Hoeflea sp. IMCC20628 (assembly GCF_001011155.1). Lineage (NCBI taxonomy): Bacteria > Pseudomonadati > Pseudomonadota > Alphaproteobacteria > Hyphomicrobiales > Rhizobiaceae > Hoeflea > Hoeflea sp. IMCC20628. The sequence goes on along the minus strand of NZ_CP011479.1, from coordinate 2,262,459 downwards.
TTCGGAACGGTCATCGTCTTCACCGGTGCCTATATGGTCGAAAAGATCGACGGCTTTAAAACAGGGCGCGGGCTGTTCCAGTTTCTCGCCATGCTGCCGATGGCGGTGCCGGGAATGGTGTTGGGGCTGGCCTATATCTTCTTCTTCAACAATCCCGACAACCCGTTGAATTTCATCTACGGCACCATGATCATTCTGGTGGTCTCCACCGTCACGCATTTTTACACAGTCGGTCACCTGACTGCACTGACGGCACTCAAACAGATCGATGCAGAGTTCGAGCCGGTCGCCAGTTCACTGCGCCAGCCGTTCTACCGCTTGTTCACGCGCGTCACCGTGCCGGTCTGCATGCCGGCGATCCTCGACATCTCGATCTACATGTTCGTCAATGCGATGACGACAGTGTCGGCGGTGGTGTTCATCTATTCCACCCACACCGCGCTGGCGTCAGTTGCGGTTCTGAACATGGACGATGCCGGCGACATCGCACCTGCGGCGGCGATGGGGATGATGATCTTCTACACCAATGCCGGCGCACGGTTGCTGCACATGTTTGCCTCAAAGCGGATCCTGGGCAGGACCCAGGCCTGGCGCTTGCGCTGAGGCTGGCGATCACGATGGTGGGAACTGGTTTTGACTGCGGAGCGCCTGTCCCTGCCGGCACAACGGCAGCGGATGGGTGCTCGGTGTCAGGCCTTTTGCTCAGGCTGCCTTGAGCAGTCTGATTGAGATGTGACTTCCCACGAAGCTGCGCAAATCCAAGAGCGCCTTGTCGAGCTCTGCCGCCTGTTCAATCAGATCGTAATTGCCCGGTTTGCTCGAAAGATCACCGAACAGGCTGGCCGACATCCGGCACATCTTGTTCAGACATCCATAGATCATCTGTTTTTGATAAGTGGAAGTGGCCGGATCCGTAACAAGACGGATAATCTCCGGCTCCTTGTCGCTGTGGATTTGCTGCATTTTGGCCAGTCGAAGAGCATGTCTCATGTGCGTGTCCCGATAGGAGTTGTTTGGAAAACTCAAATCACACTGTGCAATACTGAAAATACTTAATCTCTCTCAGTAGGTTCAGCGATTCGGGTAACAATGTCCACGACCCAGCAGAGCTGGATCGTGTTTGCGCAAGTTTCGCGTAAGCTTCAGGCTATTGCAGACTTCGTTCGCTGGCACATGAGAGGTTTAGTCAGAAAAAACCCGGCCATTTCTGGCCGGGTCTGTCTGTTGGGCTGTTTGGATTGGTGCCCGCTGGCTTTTGCCAGGGGCGAATTTCAATCTCAGAATTTCATTCTCGCAAACACCTGAACACTGTTGCTGGTGTCATTGCTCGCAACCGTACCACGATAGGAAACCCCAAACTGCAGGTTGTCATGCGACGCAGGCGAGGCTTTGAAGCCAACACCGAAGTCCACACTGCTTGAGTCCAGACCATCAACCGCCAGGTTCATCTGCGGCAATCCGGCAAACTTCGCAGAATTGACGGCATCGCTACCCCATTGTTCCGCATAGGCCACATGGCCGGAGGTGCCGATGTCCCAGGAACTTGTGACGATCCGATAGTTGGCTTTCAATCCGATCCGCCCGATAGTGACATTGTCGTCCTGCTCACCGATGGTCAGGTTCCAGATACCGGCGCCAGTTTCGGTGAAGCCTTTGGTTGAAAGATTGTAATATTCCAACGAAGCGGTAGGTCCGACTTCAAAGTCGCCGTATTTGGTCATCCAGTCGGCGGTTATTGCGCCAAACCACAGGTCAGCATCTGTCTCGCCTCGAGCAGTCAAGCCTGCCGGAATGACATTGCGCGAACTGGTGAAGTCCAGATTCTGGTAACCGGCCATCGCCTGGAAGTTCAGGTGGCCCCAAACATTGTTGCCCCGTGCGAAAAGACCCGTTCCAAAGCCCTTGCTGTCCAGGGAGCCGCGTCCAGCATCAATGGTTCCATCGGACTGGAAGCCACCAAACATGCCGCCCAATGAAAAGTCGCTGGACACCTCTGACTCGATGCCAGCCCAAAGCGAGCCGCTGGTCACATCAAAGCCGATATTGTTGGTTGTCCGGTCGAAGCTGGAGACGGTGCCGTTGCCCGACAGGAAGCCGCTAATGGTGTCAGTCATGGACCATGTTGAACCCTGGGGTCCGTCCCCGATCCGACCGAGGGTGTTGAGCGTGGAGACCTGCTCCCGACCTGTCGTCAGGCCTGTCGCCATGTAGGTGCGAAGAAAGCTGTAGCCCAACTCTTCAATCGCGCTCTGTTGTTCAGCGAGTGTGGGAAGAGCCATCACCTGGGTGATCATCGCCTGATATCCAGGGTCAGCTGCAAGGTATGGAATATTGGAGGCGTCAAGCGCTCCAGCCACGGCAAACTGGTACGGGGTGCCGGCGAGCTCGACGACCGGGGCGAAGCGCGGCGCGATGCGGATGATGAACTGGCCATCTTCGACGTTGCCGACCGTGATCGTGTAGTTCAGGTTGGCATTGCGCAGGTCTTCGATCTTGTCGATTGCGAACAGATCGTCACCTTCCATCGCGGCAATGATTGCGGCTGGAACTGCGTCGCCGCCGGCTGTGTAGCCGAGGTCAGCGACAGCCACGCCGAGATCGACCGCAATGGCGGCGAGCTTGGCATCGAGTTCCGGGGTGGCTGCTGTGCCGAGATTGCCATAATACCAAGTTTTATCGCCAGTATGGTACCAGGTGAGCAGGGTGCTCTCATCAGTATCGATTGCAGGCGTCTCGTCCCAGAAAATGCCGTCCGGTACGGCGGCATCGTATATCATCGCATTGCCGAAGAACGTCGTGTGAACGTCGTTGCTGATCAGATCGGCTGCGCCGCCGAAGTCGAGCACATCAGTGCTCTGGACCAGGCTGAAGCCGGCGCGTCCGGTATCTCCGGGAGTGCCGTCCGGAGCATCGAAGAAACCGACGCCTCCTTCTTCGCCTTCCTGTCCGCCCTCGCCAAACAGGCCGTCAACCAGGCGAGCACCAAGGCCTACCTGTGTCGCGTCGAGATTGAACAACACCTTCTCGGCGTCGGTTCCGGTCATCGTGTTGCCGTCGGCATCGAGAACCTCGATCGAGAAACCGGTAATCCGGGCCGGCGCAAAGTTCGAGATCTTGCCGAAGGTGAAGTAATCCACCTGCGGATAAGCCGTGCTCGGGGTAGTGCTCATCCGCATATCCAACGGATTGGGGCCGTAGAGATAGGCCTTGATGCGCTTGCCGGACCCTGATTCCGAGTCGCAATAATTGGTGTTGCTGGCCATCAGGCAGTTGCTGATCTCACCGCGTGTCCATTTGCCCAATGGATCGGCGGGATTAGTGCCGTCAGTATAGTCCAGGGTAATATTCTCAAACGGCGCAACGTACACGGGCGGGTTTGATCCGGGCACCCGCGTCGAAGTAAAGGTGATGGCCTTCATGCCGGGTTCGACAACGTTCTCGGTTGTGTCGACATAGACAATGCCATCCCCGGATGTTCCGATCAGGACTTCGTCGCCGTCAAGTGTCCCTGCCCAACCTGCAGCCGGAAACGATGCTCCAATAAGCATCGCCAAAGGCGCAACGGTTGCGGTAAGATGGCGAATAGTTTTTTTCATCTTGGACTCCTCAGTAGGGAATAAATTCCCCATGTCACCAATGCCTGGAATCAACCCCCAAGCGAACCTCTTGTTCAATTGACTAAAGCAGTCATTGTTGCCGTTCAAGCGATGCCGATCATGGTTCCATCATATAGATCAGAATGTTTGAATATATTTGGGTTCAGTTGCGATTTGGTCACAGTGCCGCGCAGCAGACGCAAAAAAGGCCGCTTTCGCGTTCGTTCTCGCAGCGCTTCAACTCCCTGATATCTGATCCGGACCGTGGCCCCTGAACGGTACGGTTCCCCATGAGTGGGCCTGCCTGCATCGGTATCGGGCATCCTCGACATTTTGACCGACGGGCGCTTTCAAGCCGGAAGCATCTCAACACGTCAAATACGTCTGTCCTTCTGTGCAGGGTTGAATTAAACAGACATTCCTGTGCGAATATGCCCCAACGACGGTTGGTGTGCATCTGCCTGAGCCCTTATGATGCGTGACGCCTTCCACCCCTGTAACCTGTTGGCCGCAAGCGGCTGACACGATCCGCCCGCGAGCCATGGCCCATGACCGACCCCGCTGACCGCGACGAAAACATCACACCGCCTCCTGCGTCACCCGCGACGCCGGATGTGATGGAGCATGACGAAATTTACGGCGAGGACGGCTCGATCCGGCAGGATTATCTGACCGCCATCGGCGCGGCGATCGCCGACCGCGACATCCTGTTCCTGCGCGAACATGTGATGCGCCTGCATGAGTCCGAACTCGGTGACCTGCTGGAATCGATCAATGTCCAGCAACGCCACGCACTGGTTGCGCTGCTCGGAAATGATTTCGATTTCGCCTCGCTGACCGAGGTCGACGAAGCCATCCGGCTGCAGATCATCGAAGCGCTGCCCAATGCCCGGATTGCCGAAGCGCTGGGCGAGCTCGATTCCGATGACGCGGTTTATATTCTCGAAGACCTCGACGAGGAAGACCAGAAGGAAATTCTGGCGGCACTGCCGTTCACCGAACGGGTGCGTCTGCGCCGCTCGCTGGATTACCCTGAAGATACTGCCGGCCGCCGCATGCAGACCGAGTTCGTGGCCGTGCCGCCGTTCTGGACGGTCGGCCAGACCATTGACTACATGCGCGACGAGGAAGATCTGCCGGAAAGTTTCAGCCAGATTTTTGTCATCGATCCGACCTTCAAGCTGCTCGGCTCCGTCGATCTCGACCGGATACTGCGCACCAAGCGCCAGGTCCGCATCGAGGACGTGATGGAGGAATCACGCTATCGCATTGATGCCGAAATGGATCAGGAAGAAGCAGCGCAACTGTTTGAGCAGTATGACCTTCTGTCTGCAGCCGTGGTCGATGAAAACGAGCGGCTTGTTGGTGTGCTGACCATCGATGACGTGGTCGACGTGATCCATCAGGAGGCCGATGAAGACATCAAGCGCCTCGGCGGTGTCGGTGACGAAGAACTCTCCGATAGCATCCTGTCGACGGTGCGCTCGCGGTTCAGCTGGCTGCTGATCAATCTCGGCACCGCCATCCTTGCCTCCGGCGTCATCAGCCTGTTTGACGCCACCATCGAGCAGATGGTGGCGCTCGCCGTGCTGATGCCGATCGTCGCCTCCATGGGCGGCAATGCCGGCACCCAGACCATGACGGTGACCGTGCGCGCGCTGGCGACGAGGGATCTCGATATCTACAATGCCGGCCGCATCATCCGGCGCGAGGCCGCTGTCGGTCTCATCAACGGCATCCTGTTTGCGGTGATCATCGGCGTCGTCGCCGGCGGCTGGTTTGCAAGCCCCGGACTAGGCGGCATCATCGCTGCCGCCATGGTGGTCAACATGCTGGCCGCAGCGCTTGCCGGCATCCTGTTGCCGCTGCTGCTGGACAAGGTCGGCGCCGACCCGGCGATCGCCTCGGCAGTGTTCGTCACCACCGTCACCGACGTTGTCGGTTTTTTCGCGTTCCTCGGATTGGCCGGCTGGTGGTTGTCGATGACCTGATTTCTCGGCCTGCATGGTGGTCATGGCGCAAATATTGACTTATACGTAAGCGTAATACTCATGGCGATTTTCAGGAATGATCCACATTGGATAAGTACTATACCATCACCGAATTGACCCGCGAGTTCGGCATTTCGACCCGGACTTTGCGGTATTATGAGGACGAGGGTCTGGTCCAGCCTGAGCGCCGCGGCAGAACCCGGCTGTTTCGCTCGACTGACCGCCGCTTGATCCAGGAGATCCTGCGGGGGCGGCGCATCGGTTTCACTATCGCTGAAATCCGCGAGATCATTCAGGTCTACAAGGACCCGCCCGGAGAGGCCGGCCAATTGCGGCTTCTGATGCGCAAGATCGAGGAAAAACGTGAGGATTTGCGCCAGAAGCGCAAGGACATCGAGGAAACCCTGCTGGAACTCGACAATATCGAGGAATCCTGCCTGACGCGCCTCGCCGAAATCGGCGTCAACACCTGATCCCGCCGCATTCGGCTTTGCTAACTTCATGCATGTCGCGCTCAAATTGTTTCTTTTGAACGCGACATGTAATGGCGATGTACGTTAGCCTCTCGCAAGCGGGCGATAGACCCCGCTTGCTGCTGCTTTGAGACTGCTTCTCGGGTTGCTGGTTATCTCACCACAAATCCGCGACCGATGGGGTCGGTGTCGTCCAGCAACCATTTTGCGTAGCCGGTCACCTTGGCAGTTCCCTTGACTGTCGGAATAACTGCCCGCTGGCTGCCGAGCATTGTTTCACCAATCAGCTCGCCCTCGAAGCGGCCGATGCCAAGCAGTCCCTCGGAAAATATCTTCTGACCCAATCCGATCTTCCCGCGCGCCTCGAAGGTCGCCATCATCATTGATGTTCCTGTGCCACCCGGCGAACGGTCCAGCTTGCCATCGCTGAAGACGTGCACGTTGCGGTAGAGGCTATCGGCATGGTCCGGTTCTTGCCAGAATGTCGTGAAGTTCAATCCGCGAATGTGTGGTTTCGTGGGGTGTTGCACGTCCATTTTCGCATTGATCTGATCCTTCACCATGACGCCCAGATCAGAGAGCATCCGGCCATTGTCGGGCCCGATAGGCTTGTCCGCATAGGGCCATTTCACCACCGCAAAGAAGTTTCCTCCAAATGCGATGTCTGCCACAACGCCTTCAACCCCCGGCAGGTCGATTGGCACGTCTTGCGCCAGCACGAATGCAGGTACATTCTGGAAGCGGGTCCAGGCGATCTGCCCGTTTTCACGCCCCACTTCCGACGTCACCGGACCTGCCGGTGTTTCAAAACGGATCTTGACCACATCTCCGCCGTCGTCATGAACCATGCCATGCGAAACCATCGCCATGGAAAGCGCGATTGTGCCATGACCGCACATTTCCATGAAGTCGTCACCGTCGCACCACAGCATGCCGGCATCAAAGTCTGCACTTGAGGGAGGCGTCACGAACACACCCACCATGTCATGATGGCCTCTTGGTTCTCTGAGCAATCCTGTGCGAACCGTGTCGTAATTCTGACGTATGAAATCCCGTTTCTCAACGATGCTGAGACCGTAAGGATAAGGAATGGCGCCCGGGATTATGCATGTCTCTTCACCATCGGTATGGGTGTAAATGACATCGATGAAACGGTTGGGGGTCATCATGGACGGTATCTTCTTTCATTAGTTTCAGTTTCAGAGGCCCAATGCGCGCGGCAGCCAGAGGACGAGCGCGTCGGGAAACAGGATGACTGCCAGCAGAACAAGCACCATCACGGCAATGAAGGGGAGGTTGGCGCGCGTCAGCGACAGCATGTCCACCTTGGCGATAACGCTGGTGATGAACAGTGCCGCACCGACAGGGGGTGTCTGTTGGCCAATACCCCAGCAAAGCACAACGACCATGCCAAAATGGACAGGGTCTATTCCCAGGAGATTGATGGCTGGGAAGAACAGCGGAACGATGATGAAGATCATCGCGATCCCGTCCAGGAACGTTCCAGCTACAATCATGACGGCGCTGAGCAGGATCAGGAACATCACAGGCGAAAGATCCATTTCCGCCAGCGGGCTGAGGATGCTCTGTGCCAGTTGTTCATAGGTAAAGGCGTAACCCATTACATGTGCAGCCGCGGTGACCAGCATGACCGCGCCGCTGAGGACCGCTGCTTCGCAAAGGGTCTGGTAAAGCATTCTCGGCGTCAGGGTCCTGTAGTAAAAGACACCGACCGCCGTGCCGTAGACCACCGCCACGGCGGATGCTTCGGTAGCTGTAAACACGCCGCCGAGAATGCCGCCAAGAATAATCGCCGGCATCAACAGGGCAGGCAGGGCGTGGGCAAAGGCAACAACGGCGCGCTTTGCGGAAAATGGTGCTTCGACCGGGTAGCCTTCACGGATTGAAATCAGCCACGCCACCAGGATCAGTGACAACCCAAGCAAAACGCCTGAGATCAGACCTGCAGCAAACAGCGCACCGGTTGAGATGCCAAGATAGGCACCAAGGATTACCATTGGAACGCTCGGAGGGATGATAATGCCGATCGTGGACGAGGCAGCGGTGACCGCGCCGGTAAAGGCGCGGCTGTATCCGCGCTTGACCATCGGATCGATCAGCATGCCGCCAACAGCAGCGGTATCCGACATCGAGGTGCCGCTCATGCCGGCAAAAAACATGGAGGTGACAACATTGACGGCAGCCAGGCCCCCGCGCATCTGGCCGACAAGCGTTTTCGCAAATTCAACCAGATGGCCGGAAATTCCACTGCGGGTCATGATTTGCCCGGCCAGGATAAACAGCGGCACAGCCAGAAGCGGGAAACTCTGAACGCCGCGATAGAGCCTTTGCGCCACGATCAGCTGGTCAACATCAGCTAGCCAGAAGATGCCAATGGCAATCGACACGAGAGCGAAGGCAATCGGAACGCCAAGTCCGATGAGGCCGAGAAGAACACAGAGTGTCAGGAGTAGGGTCATGGCCGCGCCTCAAATTTCTGCTGACAGAGCGTCGGGCGCGGAGTCGACCGGTTCTTGCCCGCGCGTCAGGCGCAGCAGGCCGCGCACGGCGTTCCAGAGGGCGTCAAGGCAGATCAATCCACCCGCGATCGGGATGGCGATGTAATACCAGGCCGTGGATATCTCCAGCACGTTGGTCGTCTGGTCCGCAAAACGAAGCACCTGCCGTCCCCCATGCCACGCCATGATCCAGCCAATTGTTGCGATCACGGCTTGATTGAACAAAAACAACACTCCGCGTGCCCAGAAGGGCAGGCGACGGACCAGCAGATCGACTTTCAGATGGGCGTTCCGGCGCAGCGCCAGATAGCCCCCCAGGAAGGTGATGTAGGTCAGCAGAGCCAGTGAGACTTCGAAGCTCCAGCTCAAGGCGGAGTCAAGGACATAGCGGTAGATCACCGCGACGAAGGCAACCCCGACCGCGGCGACAAGGAGCGCCGCGATCATGGCTTCAAGTATCTTGTTGATGATCACGGCGCTTCCTCCTGTTTCTTAAGGCCGTGCAGCGGCGATAAGATCAATCAGTTCTTGTGCGTCCGCAGGTTGCTCTGACGCCCATTCGGTCCAGATCGCCGTCGAGGCCTGGGTGAAGGCCGGGATGTCAGCCTCGTTCACATTCATGCCCTTGTCCTTGAGGAAGGTGACAATCTCGTCATCGGCCTTGGTGCCCAACTCGACCGAGTATGCTTCAGCCGCATCGCCTGCCTGCATCACCGCTTCTTGTTGTTCGGCAGACAAGGCCTGGAACTTGTCTTCGCTGATCAGCAGATAGGTGATGGTGTAAAGATGGTTGGTCAGGGACAGATAGTCCTGCACTTCATAGAAACGCTGGGACTTCACCCAGATCACCGGATTTTCCTGGCCATCGAAAACGCCGGTTTGCAGCGCCGAGTACAATTCACTGAACGGCAAGGGCGAGGCGTTTGCGCCGTAATGGTTGAATATCTTGATCCGCAACGCACTGCCGGGCGTGCGCATCTTGACGCCCTTCAGGTCGTCCGGGGTAACAATCGGGCGTACGCCATTGGTGATCTGGCGAAATCCGCCTTCGAGAAATGCAACAACGCGCAGACCCTTGGCCAGCAGCATCTCTTCAATCTTCTTGCCGGCATCGCCGTCGACTGCGGCCTTCACATGGTCACGACCCGAAAAGATATAGGGAAGCGCAGTGGCCCCCAGCTCAGGCAGGATGTTCGTAATGGGTGTTTCCACGGTAGCCATGTCCAGCAAGCCGGTCTGCATAGCTTCCAGAGAACTCTCCTGATCACCAAGTGCGCTGTTAGCAAATATCTGAACGTCGACACTGGCGTCGGTCTGTTTGGCGAGGACTTCACGGAAACGCTCTACCGATTGATAGGCAATCGATTCTTCATTTCCAGGAATGCTGACCTTGAACGAATGCTCTTGAGCGACAGCCGGAAAGCCAATTGCTATGGATCCAGCGACCAGAGTGGCAAAGGAAAATGCGCGTATAGTCATTTTTCGGTATCCCATTTTTGTTGTTCCCATTCACAAAGGTAGACAGGGTCGGCTGATAGAAATAGGATAAAACAGTCGCAAAATTGTATTTTTCAGACATATCAAAATCGGACCGTGGTGAAAGATGGAGAGAACGGCGGCACATAACGGGAAAGCCAGGGGCGGTGACCGGCAGAAGTTTCGGGTTGCGCTTCTCCCGCTCAACAACTTCACCTTGAATGCCTTTTCGGGTTTTGTGGACGCCCTGCGGTTGGCAGCGGATGCCGGCGGACGCAGCCGGCAGATTGAATGCGGCTGGTCTATCGTTGGGCATGACGCGGTTCGCGCCAGTTGCGGTTTGGCGGTTACGCCGGATCAGGTGCTGCCTGATCCCTCCACGGTTGACTATATTGCCGTAGCCGGCGGCAACGATTACCGACTACGTCAGCAGCCTCAATGGCTTGATGCCTATCTGCAGGCTGCAGACGCCGCCGGAACCACGCTGATCGGCCTGTGTACCGGCACCTTCAACATTGCACGTGCCGGCTTGATGGAAGGCCGGACAGCCTGCGTGCATTGGAACGTGCATGAGGAGTTTCGTGACCAGTTTCCGGGAATAAGAACCGTATCGGATCGCATATTCCTGGATGCCGGAAACCGGATTTCCTGCGCAGGCTCAACTGGAGCATCAGATTTGGCTCTGTATCTTGTTTCACGCCATTGCGGAGCCGAACTTGCTCAGCAAAGCCTGCGACACATGATTTTGAATCGCCAGCGCGACGCGTCTTTCCCGCAGCCGCAATTCGTCACTGACACGCAAAACATTCTGGATGCGGTGGTCCGGCGTTGCATCAATATCATGGAGCAGACTTTGAATGTGCCGATCTCCATGGCCGAACTCGCGCAGCAATCCGGCATGAGCGAACGACAGCTTGCCAGGCGGTTCCAGGCTAGCCTCGGCCAACCTCCCTCACGTTATTATCGTTTTGTTCGACTGCGTTACGGTGCCTGGAGGCTCATCCATACCACCGATACTGTCACTCAGATTGCACTGGACGCGGGCTTTTCAGACGCATCGCATTTCCATCGCGAGTTTTGTAAACAGTTTGATGTCTCGCCTAACAGATATCGCAAGACAACTGCCGGTGAGCGCCCCTTGTGATAGGAGCATTGCCCGTCAAACCCAGCGGCGGACCTTGCGGCAATAGGTTTCGTACTGAAATCCGAAATTGGCAAGCAGATGGTTTTCTTCCCGCCTGACCGCGAGGAAATGCGTCAGCAGCGCGTCCACTGGCGCCAGCAAGGCAAACCAGCCGTTCATCGACACACAGCCCATGCCGACAAGCAGCACAAGGTTGGCGACATAGATCGGGTTGCGGCTGAAGCGGAATGGGCCCTGGGTGACCAGATGGCTCGATCGGCGGTTGGGCAAGATGGTGGTGTGGCTTTGATGCAGCGTGCTCATCGCCCACAGGTCGATGCTCAGCGCCAGCCCGATCAGCGCGATTCCTGCTGGTCTCACGCCGGTGAATTCCAGGGCGAGCGGCGAAATCATGTTCAACAGGATGGCGGTCAAGGTCAGTCCGACAAGCAGCAGCGGCGGCCAGGGAATGAAATTGGGTCTCGCCCGGTAGGCGTTCATGAGATCGCGTCCTTTGCTTTATGCGGGCTGTTGCCCGTTTCCTATTTTCTAGTCCGGCGTTACCACCTGGCCCGACGATACCGTGCATTGATCCGCGATGGCTGGAATGCGGTCGTCTGATTCCGGCGTGATTTCACCTGCCATGAATGCGTTGAACATCCCTCTGGAGAGCAACTCGTCCGTCACGCACACACAAAACCGGGTACAGAATTCCGCATCGTTTTCACCGACGCAACTCGCCTCGCATTCGGCAATGAACCCGGGCAGCGGATCTATCTGCTTGGGCGGCGCCATTTGCGCTACGGTCCAGACCAATGCGAGCAGCAATGGTTGGTGCAGCAGATAAAAGGCCAGACTATGACGACCGAAGAACTGCGTCGCGCGGGAGAGCCGGTTGTCCCCGGTACTGAGTGCGGCCAATCGCCCGGTCAACCCCGTGGCGACGGCGACCTTGGCGGCTCCCATGCCAATCAGAAACGGCCCCAGCCACGGCATCAGAGGCACGTAGTCATTGGAACGCGGCGGAATCGTCGACAATCCCGCCCAGTGCAGCCAGACCACGTTGAAGATGTCGTCCCGGTAAAACATCGGCAAGGCGATGCAGGCGATACCCGCCAGAACCGTGAGCAGAGCCGGCAATCGCAGGAAGGCCAAGCCAATCACGCTTGATGCGGCAATCGCGTGCAGAATGCCAAAATAGATGAAGGTGTCCGGTGTGGCAAACAGCGTCACGATGGTGATCAGCGCCGCGGAGCCGGCGACGATGCCGAGCCGTTTCAGGAATGACTTTGGCCTGATGCCTGAGCCGTGGGCCAGCATCAGGCTGACGCCGGCCAGAAACAGAAAACTGCCGGCGATAGAGCGGGCGTAGACCTTGAACAGGCCGTGCGTGGTTGTGCCCGGATCGAGATAGCCGAATTGCTCAATGTCCCAGGAGAAATGGTAGCTGGCCATGGCCAGCAGCGCCAGGCCGCGCGCCAGGTCCAGCACTTCGATTCGTTGTCCCGGTTTTTGTGGCGAAGCTGTGTTGGCTGTGTCGTTCAAGCGTGTCTCCCAGGACGTGACCGTGTGTTCATGCCGCCGACTCACCACGGGATGTTAGCAAAAGCATGACGCGGAGCCGATCATCTTTGAGAACGGTACGGTGATGCATTTTCGGCTACGGATTTAGGTTGGCCTCGGCCACCGGCGCAGCTTTCTTTCCGGTGCTGGCTACGAGTAATCCCGCCAGCACCAGCGCCAGCGCAATGACCAGCGACAGCGACAATGGTTCGTCCAGGATGACTACGCCCAGCGCCACGCCGAAGACCGGAACCATATTGATCGACAGCGAAAACCGGGAATAGCCGATCGCCCGGATCAGCGTGAAACGCATGATATAGGCGATGCCGGTCGGAAACACACCGAGATAAATCAGCGACGCCAGCGCCGGGGTGGAAAGACCCGACGCGAGTGGGCCGTCGATGAGCAGGGCCAGCGGCAATAATGCAGCCGTGCCGATCCCCAGCGCCAGACAGGCTAGGCGCACCGGCGGCATGACAATCCGTCGGATCAAAAGTCCCGCGGTCACATAACAGACCGACGCACCGACGGCCGCCAGAATGCCCAGCAATGGAAAGCCCGCCAGCCCCGAGACAACGCCGGGCCCCACCAACACCAAAATGCCGGTAAAGCCCAGCAGCACCGCAACCAGCTTCCGAATCGACAAGCGGTCGTCATCGGTCATGAAATGGCTGCCAACCAGCGCCATGAATGGCCCGGTGCCCATCAGGAGCGCCAGTACGCCGGCGCTGACTGTCTTGCCGGCCCAGGCAATCATCACGAACGGGATGACAACATTGAGCACCGCCATGCCGATGATCAGAGCCCATTGATTGGCGCTTTGTGGCCACACCATGCCGCGCCAGATCGCATAGGGCAAAAGAACAAGAAAGCCGACGCCAACCCGGATCGTCGCCAGCCAGAACGGTCCGGTTTCAGGCACCGCGACCCGAATGGCGATGAAGCCCGAGGCCCAGATCAGCGCGGTCAGGGTCATCAGCGCCAGATCCAGCCGGGTCGGCGCACGCAACGTCGAGGTCTGGCTCATGCGTCGCCGGAGACCTGGGCTGTGGGCAGGGCGAGCCTGTAGACTCCGCGGAAGCTGGTCGGGTCCACGGCCTTGCCCTTGCGCCGGATTTCGATTTCGCCGGCCTTGGCCATGTCGATTGCCACCGAACGCATCGGCTTCATCAGACGGCTCCACTTCTGCTCATCCGAGCCGACCAGCGCGCGGGCGGCGTCGAAGGGGCTGATGGTTTTTCCCGGTTCCAGTGCGGAAAGCAGATCGAGGATGGCGGTGCGCAAGGCGGCCGGGCCATGAGACGCCGGCGCATGAGAAGATTGGGATTTCACGGGAGGGGGGTGCCTTTGATGATCGCGGAGCGCGCGTTTGAGAAAAATTGCCGCCGCAGCAGCACCAGGATGACAAGCGTCGTCGATCCCATCAGAACCCACGGACCGGCGAACCAGCCGAGATATCCGATCGACAGGAATATCGCGCGCAGACCGGCATTGAAATGCTTGCCGCCCAGAATGTTGAGCGAGGCGGCGCGGTTGGCGGCGGCGTCGAGCTCGATGCAGTCATCGGGCAGGTCGTCTTTCATCGGAATCGCGCCGAACAGGATCGAGGAATAGTTGAACAGCCGGTAGGACCATCCGAATTTGAAAAAGGAATAGGCGAAGATCGCGATCAGGCCAAATACCTTGAGTTCGAACAGCGCCCGGTCGGCGACCAGCGGAATTGGCAAGTCATCGGCAACCCGGAGCACCTCCTCGGTTGCGCCAAGCAGCGCGAAACATCCACCGATGGCGAGAATGGTGGTTGAGGCGAAAAAGGCGGTGCCATTCTGCAGGCCCGCCATGATGGCGGTGTCGATCATTCTGAGGTCGCGTCGTGCCGCAACATGGATCCAGCGTTTGCGGTGCTGGTTCATTGCCGTGGTCAGACTGACCCGCCCATGCGGAAGATGATTGTTGGTGACGAAGGAGAATCCGACCCAAACCAGTACGAACCAGGCAATCGCCACATAATCCAAATTTGTCATTTAGTGGTTTTGGCACGACGCGCCGCGCATGGCAAAGCCCATGTTGACGCCATCCACGGTAACCATTCTTTCATTCATGTGGTCGAACTGTGGGTGGTTTGGCATGACGGTTTTCAGGTGATTTCGCTTAAGTCTTTGATTTTGCATGCACCCATGCAAAAACGGCATGACTGATGTGTAAAACTGGCCCCGAAATCGCCTTTTTTGCAGTTGCGAAAAGCTACCAATTCGTTAAACCGCCCCTCCTGCGCTGAGCGAATCCAAAATGGATGACGCGGCCCGAAATTTTGGCACTTCAACCGGAGTACTCATGGAAGACACCGTACACAAATCCTGCTGGGGCATTACAGCCCGTGCAGTTATCGGCTTTTCTGGACTTCTCGCACTGGCCTACCTTTTCGGCGGCATCTGAACTAAAGTTTGACGATCCTAGGCAGCGCCTGACCAATTCGGTCGGCGCTGCTTTTCTTTGTCCACCCGACAGCCTTGGGAATGGGCGGCTGCGGCTGTCGTTTGAGCGGCACCGGACGTCGGTGGATTGACGGCTGTTCACAGGCCGCGCATGTAATGTGGCGGTGATCACAGGAGCCGCCGCAAGCCATGTTTTTATCTGTTTTTGATGTCTTCAAGATCGGCGTCGGACCGTCGAGCTCCCACACCATGGGGCCGATGTCGGCTGCTGTGCGTTTTCTCGACGAGGTTGCCGGTCCCGACTGGCCGCGTCCGGCCGGCGCTCAGGTCGAAAGTATCAAGGTCAGCCTGCATGGCTCGCTGGCGTTCACCGGCATAGGTCATGGAACGGGCAGGGCCGTGATACTCGGCCTCACCGGGGAACTGCCCGATCAGGTCGATCCAGACCGCATGGATGACATCATCTCCGGCGTCGAGAAAAGCCGCCAGATCAACCCACCCGGCCACCCGACCTATCATTTCGATCCGGCCACGGATCTGGTCTTTGACAAGAAGCAGCCATTGCCCGGTCATGCCAACGGCATGGCATTCACGGCCTTTGACCGCGACGGCGCGATGTTGCTGCGGCGGGTCTATTATTCGGTCGGCGGCGGTTTTGTCGTCACCGACACCGAGCTTGAGGCGCTCAAAAGCACCAAGAAGGCCGTGATCGACAAGGCCGTGCCCTATCCTTTCGGCAACGCCAGACAGATGCTCGAGATGGCCGCACGGTCCGGGCTCTCTATCGCCCAGATGAAGCGGGCCAATGAGGAAACCCACATGTCGGGGGAAGAGCTCGACGCCGGGCTGGACCGGATCTGGAGCGCCATGAACAGTTGCATCGACCGCGGCCTGGCAGGTGAGGGCATCATGCCGGGCGGCCTCAAGGTCCGTCGTCGGGCCCGGGTTATTTATGAGAAACTGCAGGAGGAATGGCAGCAGAACCGGCGCAACCCGCTGCTCGCCAATGACTGGCTGAGCGTCTTTGCCATGGCGGTCAACGAGGAGAATGCTTCCGGCGGCCGGGTTGTCACCGCACCGACCAATGGCGCTGCCGGCGTCATTCCCGCCACCATCCGCTATGTGTTGAAATTTCACGATGGCGCCGATCAGGACTCGGTTCGCGACTATCTGCTGACAGCCGCCGCGGTCGGCGGCATCATCAAGCACAATGCCTCGATCTCGGGCGCCGAGGTCGGCTGCCAGGGCGAGGTCGGCTCGGCTGCAGCAATGTCGGCGGCAGGCCTTGCTGCGGTCATGGGAGGCACTCCGGAACAAATTGAAAACGCAGCTGAAATCGCGCTGGAGCATCATCTTGGCATGACCTGTGATCCTGTCGGCGGACTGGTCCAGGTGCCCTGCATCGAGCGCAATGCGCTGGGTGCGGTCAAGGCCGTCACAGCGGCTTCGCTGGCGATGAAGGGCGACGGCCAGCATTTCGTGCCGCTTGACGCCTGCATCGAGACCATGCGCCAGACCGGCCTCGATATGAACGAGCGCTACAAGGAAACCTCCACCGGCGGACTTGCGGTCAATGTCGTGGAGTGCTGAAATCCTCCGGCCAAGGCACCGGTAACCGGGTTTGAGGGAGGACAAAGTGACAAGCGCGGCTGAAGACAAGATCGAAATCGAGAATTTTACCTCACCCGGCCGGGTGTACCGGGTTGACCGTGCCAAGTTTGAAGCCATGCGGGACGCGCTGCTGGCGGTCTTGCCATCGGCAAAGCCCGGCATCTCGGTTGCCGAGGCCAAGGCGCTGCTGCTTCCGAAACTTCCGCAGGATTTGTTTCCGGGCGGAGAAAAGGCCGGTTGGTGGCTCAAGGCCGCCCAGCTGGATCTGGAAGCAAAGGGCATCATCCAGCGAGAACTGAGCAAACCGATGCGGTTGTTCAAACCCTGATCACCGGACCGCCGGTATCCCATCAGCCATCGATGCGCCCGGCCAACGCCGCGTCCTGCATGGCGGCGCCGGGCCGCGCCTGTGGACTGTTGCGGGTTTCGCACATCTGCGGGTTGACCCCGGTAGCCTCAAGCCCAATGTATCCAGACATGGCTCTTCACATGCTCAAACTCTGCGTCGGCGCCGAAAGCGTCGAAGATCAACGCGATTCAGTTCAGCGCCGTCTGGCGATGATGGCTGCTGCCGGACAGAAACCGGAACAGTTCCATACCACCCGGATGGTCCCGAAGCGGGCGGCTGAGCTCATCGATGGCGGGTCGCTCTACTGGGTGATCAAGGGCAACATCCAGGCCAGGCAACGCTTTCTCGATGTCCGCCCCTTTGTCGATGTCGACGGGATTTCGCGCTGTCATCTGGTTCTCGAGCCGGTCCTGCACGAGACCTCATGGGCGCCGCGGCGTCCGTTCCAGGGCTGGCGTTATCTTGATCCGGACGACGCGCCGCCGGATTTCGGCAGCTCGGATGCGAGCGATATGCCGGCCGAGCTTCGGCGCGAACTGGCCGGTCTCGGGCTGTTGTAACGCGGCGCGATTGCACACGCCCTTGTGTTTGCTCGATAAAGCGCCACATTGTTTAATGTATGCTCCTCCCACAGGCACTGCTGCAGCACCCCTGTGGTGGCGGTGGTCAGTCAAACGGTAGAATACTTCAGCCATGGCCAAAGACAAGACCGGATCCGACAAGCAGGTAATCAAGCCCGGGGCTGCTTCTGTACCGGAGGGCACGCCCGTGTCCTCCCGGTCGCAGATTGCCGAATTCCTGTCCGCGGCCAAGGCGATTGTTCCAGGCAATGCCGGATCCGGACGGCTGGCCTTTGCGCTTGATGCCACCATGAGCCGCCAGCCGACCTGGGACAGCGCCTGCAAATTGCAGGCCGAAATGTTTGACGCCGTGGGCAAGACCGGTGGGCTCAAGGTCCAACTGGTCTATTTCAGGGGCCTGGGCGAATGCCGTGCCTCGCGGTGGGTGAACGACACCCGCCAGCTGGCGGACCTGATGACCCGCATCGATTGCCGGGGCGGCCAGACCCAGATTGGCCGGATTTTGCGGCATGTGGCCGACGAGGCGACCAAAAACCCTGTGAGCGCGCTGGTCTTTATCGGCGACGCCATGGAGGAAAGCATCGACAAGCTGGCCGTGGTTGCCGGCGAGCTGGCGTTGCGAAAAGTTCCCTGTTTCATGTTTCACGAGGGCCATGATCCGGCTGCGGCAATCGGCTTTCGCGAGATCGCCCGCGTGACCGGTGGCGCCTATGTCCGCTTCGACCAGAACGCCGCCTCCGAACTTGCAGCGCTGCTGCGGGCCGTCGCTGCCTATGCCACCGGCGGACGTCCGGCGCTTGAAAAATCCGGCGGCTCGGCGGCGCGGTTGCTGCTTGAGCAGATGGGGCCGCCCAAGGACAAACCACAGGGAGGGGCCAAGCGCTAATGAGTGCGATCGCAATATTCTTTGGCGGAGTTCTGATTTTGCTGGCGGTGGCCGCCGGACTGATGAGTGTCAAGCCCTCGGCCCTTGCCACCACCTTGCGTTACGCGCTTCCGGTGGCTACAGCCGGTCTGGGCGTTGTCATGACACTTGTCGGGCGGGCCAGCCTTGGTGTGCCCTTGCTGGCCTTTGCTGCCGCCATGTTTGCCCGCGCCCGAAGTGCGGCGCGCGCCACACGCCAGCCCGGAGGCCAGTCCTATGTCCGCTCTGCCGCGCTCGAAATGGAGCTGGACCTCGACACCGGCGAAATGAACGGACTGGTTCTGGCCGGATCCTATGAAGGACGCGAGCTCAACGCTCTGGATGAGGCGGACCTCATGCAGTTGCACGCTGAACTGATCGGCGATCCGGAAAGCCTGGCGCTATTGGAGGCGTATCTTGACCGCCGCGCGCCCGACTGGCGTGCCGGCTTTGACATGGATGAGGGTGCGGGGCTGGGCACTCCGCCAAGCCCGGGCGCCATGACACATAAGGAGGCCTACGAGGTCCTTGGTCTTGCTGCGGGGGCGAGTGAAACCGAGATCCGCGAGGCGCATCGCCGCCTCATGAAGCGGATGCATCCCGATGCGGGAGGCTCGGCCTTTCTTGCTGGCCGGATTAGTGAAGCCAAAGCTGTCCTGTTGAATCGACATGACTGAATTCCCCGAATACGCAATACAAAAACGTGGATGGTTCCGGACCCGAACGATCCGGCCGCAGCATTGAACAAATGCTGCGGGTCACTTGGCTGTTGCCCAGCAGGCAAAACCCTTCTTCTTCAGCGCCTTGCAGGCATTTGTGGCCGATGTCTGGCCGTCAAAGCCGCCGAAACGGGCGCGGTAGAGCTGTTGGTTGTCTTTGGCGAAGGCCATGGTGAACGGCTCTGCTGATGAGAGTGCCTGGCCGCCAAGACCCTTGGCGCGGTTCAGCAGGTCTACCGCAGCATTCTTGTCCGGCATTGCACCGATCTGTATCATCCAGCCCTCTCTGGGAGCGGTGGAAGCAGTCGTCACCGGATCGACCGACTGTGCATAAGCAGTCTCAACCGGCATTGGCGGAATGTAGGCCGGTGCGGGCTGCGGAATGGCGATTTTCTGGGCTTTCAACGACTTGACCAGCGCGTCACGCCCGAGAACCTGTGCCGGCGTGGTGTCGGCGTAAGCCAGGGCCAGACGCTGACCCGATTCGTGCCGGCGTTCGGGAACAGGTCCGATCTTGGGGAGCTCGAGAGCTGCCACGGCGGCGGCGATACCGAAATTGGACGAACCGCGCTTGGCGATGAGGTCACCGTTTCCGGAAGTCGAGGCCTTCAGCAAATACCGCGAGATAAGGTCTTTCATCTGGGCATTGCGGCTCGCGCCGGTGCGTCCACCCATCACCACGGCAACGAT
Source organism: Hoeflea sp. IMCC20628 (assembly GCF_001011155.1). Taxonomy (NCBI): domain Bacteria; kingdom Pseudomonadati; phylum Pseudomonadota; class Alphaproteobacteria; order Hyphomicrobiales; family Rhizobiaceae; genus Hoeflea; species Hoeflea sp. IMCC20628. The sequence continues at coordinate 2,242,429 of NZ_CP011479.1, read as the reverse complement.
CGAACGGTCGCGATCAACAACCGAGGAGACCAGGTTGAAGCCCGAAGCGCGGGTGTAGCCGGTCTTGATGCCGTCGACACCGCGCACGACACCCAGCAACCGGTTGTGGTTGCCCATGCTGGTCTTGCCGAATTTGAACGATCGGGTGGAGAAATACTTATAGTGGCGCGGAAAATGCTCGCGCAGCGCAATGCCGAGTTTGGCCATGTCCCGGGCGGTGGTGACCTGTTCGGAGTTCGGAAGTCCGTGGGCGTTGCGGAATGTGGTCCGCGACATGCCGAGCGACCGTGCCTTGGCAGTCATCATCGAAGCGAATTTCTTCTCCGACCCACCCAGATATTCACCCATCGCGGTTGCTGCGTCGTTTGCAGATTTGGTCACCAGCGAATAGATCACCTGTTCAACCGTAATGGAATTTCCCGTGCCGACGCCAAGTTTGGTTGGCGGCTCTTTGGCTGCATTGGCAGAAAACTTGACCCTTGTGTTCAGATTGATCGCGCCGCGATCCAACGCTTCAAATGTCAGGTACAGGGTCATCATCTTGGTCAGTGATGCCGGATAACGCAGCTCGTCGGCGTCATTTTCGTACAGCGTTTTTCCGGTCTTGGCATCGACAACGATGCCTGCATATTTGGAATTTGCCGATGCGGGTGCTGATCCCACTGCCATGGCAATGCCGATCACGACCAGCAAGCTGAGCGCTTTTGCGACAATCGGGACAAACCTGCCGGGGGTATTGGAGTTACTCTGGGACACGACAACTCACTCTTGAACAGACGGGTGTAAGGATTTCTGACTGCCGCCCTCCCTGATCAGTCATTGTGTCCAATCTTAGCCACACGTTCTTACCAATCCGTTTATGATGAATGATTCCTTTCCAAAAATTGGCCGGTGACCTGTCCCGATTTGGTAAAAACCGTTCTGTTCCGGTGCATGGGACATTGTGCACTGTACGGCGGCGGCGAATTTATTTGGTGCAGCGCACAAGACTCTTGACAAAATGCTGCAGTGCACATAAGTATCAATAATCATTCTCCCCAACGACAGGAACCGCGACATGATGAACTTTGATGCGACATCGAAAATGAATAAAGAAGCCATGGACAGCATGCTGACTGCGGCTTCCTCGATGACCAAGGGTTTCCAGCAGATCGCTGCTGAAGCCACCGATTATTCCAAGAAGTCCTATGAAGACAACGCAGCCGTCGTCGAGAAGCTAGTTTCGGCCAAGAGCCTCGACAAGGCCATCGAAATTCAGACCGACTTCGCCAAGTCTTCCTACGAGACGTTTGTTGCCCAGGCTACCAAGATGAGCGAACTCTATGCAGACCTCGCCAAGCAGGCCTACAAGCCTTTCGAAGCCGCTGCCGCCAAGGTCAGCGCCTGAAGATAAGACTGCGTCTGCCCAACGCGGCGGATGTGTGAAATGATGGAAACCCGGTTGCAGGAAATGCAGCCGGGTTTTTTGATGTTTGGGGCTGCGAACGGAATTCTGTTTCATCCCTCGACAAGGGGGCTTAAAATCCGCGCAGGAAAGACTAAGTTAAGGACAATGTCTGGCGCTTCGTTGTGACGCTGCGCCGGTTGGAACTCACAGGAAGTTGGCTAAGTGAAAGACAGCACGAACCGGACTCGCATGCAGGCGGACAAGAAAACCGGAAACGGAGGGCCCGACAGGGGCATCTCCGTCATCACCCGTACAAAACCGCAAGTCAAAAAACCAAGTCTCTACCGGGTTTTGCTGCTCAATGACGATTACACTCCGATGGAGTTTGTGATTCATGTGCTTGAGCGTTTTTTTCAAAAGGACCGCGAACAGGCCACACGAATCATGTTGCATGTACACAATCACGGGGTCGGTGAGTGCGGCGTCTTCACCTACGAGGTGGCTGAAACCAAAGTGACCCAGGTCATGGATTGCGCCCGCGATAATCATCATCCGCTGCAATGCGTGATGGAAAAGAAATGAGGACCTGAAATTGCCTAGCTTTTCAAACAGTCTCGAAAAGGCGATCCATCAGGCGCTGACCTATGCCAACGAGCGGCATCATGAATATGCTACGCTTGAGCATTTGCTGCTTGCCTTGATCGAGGACCCCGATGCGGCGGCCGTCATGGGCGCCTGTAATGTTGATCTCGACCAGTTGCGTCGCACGGTCAGCGACTATGTCGACAAGGAACTTGGCAACCTGATCACAGGCTATGACGAGGATTCCAAGCCGACATCCGGATTTCAGCGCGTCATCCAGCGCGCGGTGATTCACGTCCAGTCCTCCGGCCGCGAGGAAGTCACCGGCGCAAATGTGCTCGTGGCGATTTTCGCCGAACGCGAAAGCCATGCTGCCTATTTCCTTCAGGAGCAGGAAATGACCCGCTACGACGCGGTCAATTTCATCTCCCACGGCATCGCCAAGCGTCCAGGCGCCGAAGAAGCGCGTCCGGTGCGTGGCTCGGAAGAGCCGGAGCCGGATTCCGTCAAGCCGGACACCGGCGGCGAAGAGGGCGCCAAGAAGAAGGGTCAGGATGCCCTGACCGCCTATTGTGTCAACCTCAATGAAAAAGCCAAGACCGGCAAGATCGATCCGTTGATCGGTCGCGTCGAGGAGGTCAACCGGACCATCCAGATCCTCTGCCGCCGCTCCAAGAACAACCCGCTCTATGTGGGTGATCCCGGCGTTGGCAAGACTGCGATTGCCGAAGGCCTGGCCAAGCGCATCGTCGAAGGCGATGTGCCCGATGTGCTGGCTGATGCGGTGATCTATTCGCTCGACATGGGTTCACTCCTGGCCGGCACGCGCTATCGCGGCGATTTCGAGGAGCGCCTCAAGCAGGTGGTCAAGGAACTCGAGGATCTGCCAGGCGCAGTGCTGTTCATCGACGAAATCCACACCGTCATCGGTGCTGGCGCCACATCCGGCGGGGCAATGGACGCGTCCAACCTGCTCAAGCCGGCTCTGTCGTCGGGTGCGATCCGCTGCATCGGCTCCACCACCTACAAGGAATATCGCCAGTTCTTCGAAAAGGACCGGGCCCTGGTGCGTCGTTTCCAGAAGATCGACGTTGCCGAGCCGACGATTCCCGATGCGATCGAGATCCTCAAGGGCCTAAAACCCTATTATGAGGAGTACCACAAGGTCGGTTATACGGACGAGGCGATCAAGGCAGCGGTCGAACTCTCGGCGCGCTATATCACTGACCGGAAATTGCCCGACAAGGCGATCGACGTGATTGATGAATCGGGTGCGGCGCAGATGCTGCTGCCTGAAAAACAGCGCAAGAAGATACTGACCGACATCGAGATCGAAAACACCGTCGCCACCATGGCGCGGATACCGGCCAAGACCGTGTCGAAAGACGACACTACGGTTCTGGCCAATCTCGACAAGGAACTGCGCTCGGTGGTTTACGGCCAGGATGCAGCAATCGAAGCATTGACGGCGGCAATCCGTCTGGCCCGCGCCGGACTGCGCGAACCCGACAAGCCGATCGGCTCCTACCTGTTCTCCGGCCCAACCGGCGTCGGCAAGACCGAAGTCGCCAAGCAACTCGCTGCTTCGCTCGGGGTCGAGCTGCTGCGCTTCGACATGTCGGAATACATGGAGCGACACACGGTCTCGCGTCTCATCGGCGCGCCTCCGGGCTATGTCGGCTTTGACCAGGGCGGCCTTCTCACCGATGGCGTCGACCAGCATCCTTACTGTGTGCTGCTGCTCGACGAGATCGAAAAGGCCCATCCCGACCTGTTCAACATCCTGTTGCAGGTCATGGATCACGGCTCGCTCACCGATCACAACGGCAAGAAGATCGATTTCCGCAATGTCATACTGATCATGACCACAAATGCGGGCGCGGCAGATGCTGCCAAATCGGCGATCGGCTTTGGTTCGTCCAAGCGTGAAGGCGACGACATGGAAGCGATCAACCGGCTGTTCACGCCGGAGTTCCGCAACCGTCTCGACTCCATCATCGCCTTTGGCGCGCTGCCGGCCAAGGTCGTGCACATGGTCGTGCAGAAGTTTGTCATGCAGCTCGAAGCCCAGCTGGCCGAACGCAATGTCACCTTCGACCTTGGAGAAGATGCGATCGCCTGGCTTGCAGAGAAGGGTTACGACGAGCGAATGGGCGCGCGGCCGCTTGGCCGGGTGATCCAGGAGCACATCAAGAAGGAGCTCGCCAATGAACTGCTGTTCGGCAAGCTCAAGCATGGCGGCACGGTCAAGGTCACCGTTGGCGAGAAGGCCGATGGCAAAAACGGCCTGATCCTCGAGGCTATTCCGGCAGAAGTGCCTGTCAAGCCAAAGAAGGAAAAGGTGCCCGCCAAGAAGCGCGCACCGGCCAAGGCCAAGACCGCTGCGGCAAAGACCACGACGCGCAAGCTACCGGCGGGCAAGGGTCCCAAACCCCCTAAATCGCAGCCGGAATCAGCAAGTGCGGCTGAGGCCAAGGCAGACGTTGCGGAAAAGCCCGCACCGAAAAAGCCGTCGAGCGCCGTTCCCAAGGTTCCGCGCAAGAAATAGGCCGCGAGCGGTTTTTCAGAAGATCAGACACCCCGGTTCGCGCCGGGGTGTCTTGCGTTTGGAACGCTGTCGGGACGCGACGCGCTTCGGCTGCAGGGATCTCATCGGGTGCGTCAAAAACAGGTTGCGGCGGCACACAAAATCTCTAACACAAGAGCATGAGCACTTCGTCCGGCCCCCGCGGCGTCCATTGGTTTTTGAAAGGCGCGCGCGGTATCGTCTCGCTGCCGGCCATCATTCTGATGAGCGCCTTTGTCGGGTTTTGCGGCTTTGCTGCCGAGGCCGGGATTCCCTTTGGCCAGACCGTGTTCATGACCGGGCTGGTCTGGGCTTTGCCTGCCAATGTGCTGCTCGTGGGGTCCATCCTTGCCGGCGCTTCGCTGCCCGCCGCCTTCATCACTGTCTCGCTGTCTTCGATCCGGATGATGCCGATGGTCGCGGCATTGATCCCGGAAATTCGCACCGAAAAGACCCCGACCTGGCTGCTGCTGTTCCTGTCGCATTTTGTCGCGATCACGGCCTATGTGTTCACCATGGAGCGCATCCGGGATGTGCCGCGTGACCATCGTGTGGCGTTTTTCGCAGGCTTCGCCATCACCGTCACCACCGCCAACATCATACTGGTGGCGGTGATCTATTCCACGGTCGCCAATCTGCCGCCGATGCTGGCCGGTGCGCTGTTTTTTCTCACGCCGGTCTATTTCCTGACTTCGATCTGGGCATCGACTCGGGATCGGGCAGGGCACATCGCCATGATCCTCGGCCTGGCGCTCGGACCGGTGTTCCATCTCGTCGCACCTGAATTCGACATTCTCTATGCCGGAGTCATTGGCGGTACCCTGGCATTCTTCGCTGACCGTTTCTGGAGGCGCGGAGCGGGATCATGAGCGGCTACGAGGCTTTTGACACCTGGTGGTGGCCCTACGTCTTCATCGCCATCACCGGCTGGCTGGCGACCGATATCTGGCGCTGGCTCGGTGTGCTGGTCGGCAATCGATTGAAGCAGGATTCCGCCGCGTTGACCTGGGTTCGCGCGGTCGCCACGGCGCTGCTTGCGGCTGTCATCGCCAAGCTGATTGTCTATCCGACAGGAGAGCTGAACAATGTTCCGCTGGCGTTGCGGCTGATCGCGACATTGGTGGGCTTTGCGGCTTTTCTGGTCAGCGGCAAGCGCATCTGGGTCGGCATCACCGTGGCGCTCGGATTGTTGATCGGCGGCCAGTTGCTGCTCGGCTGAGCGCCGCCCGATGGGCGTCGCTCAGCGGTTCTATTTGTCGAACCGCCGAGCCACCCAGGAATAGCTGTCGGTGACGACATGTATCGGTTCGGAAGCCAGTGTCTTGAGTGTTCCGGAATCGGGCAGCACAGCCGTAAATCGCTGCAGCAACCTGGCTGCCAGACCCGGATCATCAGCCGCTGCGGCATCCGTGGGTTGGTTCTGGTTGAAAGACGTGACCGGGGCAGGAATGTCGGCCTTTGGCGTCGGGATATCGAACATGGGCCTCATTGCGACCGGCGGAGGAATATCGGCACTGGGAACCCAGGGAGCCGAATCAGCCGGCACCCTGCTGGCAACAACATCGGTCTCGGCTCCGGCAGGTTCGTTGGCCACCTCCTCCAGCCCGGCGTCGCCGGGGGTCTGGCAAACAGCAACGACCACCGGATAGTCGAGATTTGAAAAGGTCCTGAGTTTGGCTTCCGACACGGCGTCGCAGGCCTGGATCGTCGCCCAGCGTTCCTGAAGCATTTCGACATGATGGCATTGCGTCGCGGTGTCGTCGCAGCCAAGAATGGTCATGATGATAAGAGCGGCTTGCATGAGGGCCTCGTAAAAGAATCTGCTGTTGCCCGCTCTGATGCGCGGAAAATGCCGCAAAACCAAGGCGCCAGACAAAGACTGTATTTCATGCGCCGGGATGACCCCAACCTCCTGCGCCGGTTCAGCCGCTTTGCGTTCAACATTTGCGTATCAATGCAAAGCCCTGAATGGACTCAGTTTCCGGACAAGGCGCTCACCAGTGTAGTTTGACCTGCCTGATCGCAAGCGTGCCGCCATCAATGCTGGACAACACATCAGTGGCGATATCTTATAATTGCTTGCGGCCAGCACGGCTGGTACCCGCACTGACCCAGACAGGAGACACCATCCCGTGGCAGACTTGACCCCAGAGACCCGCCAGGCCCTTGCCGAGATCGCCAGCCGTCACGGGGTCGGTCCGGATGCAGTCGAGCATCTGCTGATGGCGTTGATCGCCGGGCAGGGCACCCAGGCCCAGTTCAATCACCCTGAACTTGGCGGCATGGGGCAATGGTCGTCAGGCGGCATGACCATGGTCGGCGACATGTTCAACAATGGGCTGAAAGCCAAGGTCGACGCCATCTGCAACGATGTGGCACAAATGATGCGCCAGTCAGCACCGTTGCAGGTGCCGTCAAGTTCATCCACCCAAACACAGTCGCAAGGCTCTGATCGTGCCGGTGTCAGTCTGTTCGTCTCCGGCTTCTCCGCCGGCAATTGGTGGCCCGAGGGTCTTGGCCAGGCTGCCTCCACCGGGTCGCAGAACCAGATGCGCTACGCCTGGTTCCCCGACACGTCGCGGCTCGCCATTGATTCAGGTGATGGCAATGTCAGAATCTACGACACCGCCGATCATCGTATCGGCGGCTTTTCGCAGCAGCAATCAGGCGATCAGTCCTTGCGCTTCACCTCGCAGCATGGCGTCGTCAAACTGTCGGAGCTGCGGCAGGTCAACGCCACTCGCCGGAACGATGGCACCGGCAACCACCACACCTCGCCATCCCTGTCCGAAGCGCTGCTCAACACATCTGCCAGCGAGCAGAGAAGCGAAACCCTGACAGCACCGCCCGAACCGTCAGAACACGAACCGGCATCGCTTCACTCGACCACGGTCCCGCCGTCAGTGCCTGTCACACCGAAGGACACTGACGAGACCGATATCTTCGCCAAGATCGAACGACTGGCCGCACTTCACCACAGAGGCATTCTTACCGATGCAGAATATCAGACCAAGAAGGCCGAACTACTGGCCCGGATCTGATGCTTCGAGGTCGCGGGATTTTGCCGGAATCAGGAAGAGACCGGAGAACGGCAAAAGCTCGCTGCGTGAGGCGGCGTTGGGGAGGCAGTTAAGCGGCTTTCGCCGTTCTGCGCAGGATGGCGGCTTCAACCAATGCGCGCAAATCATCCCAGGCGCGATCCAGCCGCACCGCCTCCCGGAGCAAGACAGGGTTAGCCGTTGTTTTCGAAAGTTCGACACAAAGCACCCAAGCCGTTGCGCAAATTTTGTCTAGAATTGGCAAAAACTCAGTCAATCTCTCAGCAGGTGTATTTGGCGCGGTACAAAGCCGATAAATCTTTCGAGCATTTTTGTTGTAGGATTTTCGCAACGCGTTTATGCGGCCTTTAAGCATGCTTGCAACACCAGGTTGGAAAAGAACCAAATCAACAAATCAACAAATCATCGATCAAAACTAACACAGCTTAATCTCTGATTCGCAGTGGGTAGTCCACTGGATGTCCGGAATTCTGATCCGGTTGCGCGTATTTCTTGCAGACCGGAAGGTCCTGTTGCTTGCCGCTTTATGCACAGCAATGAACTACCGCGTCCGGTCGAGTGCGGTTATCAGCCCCTACATGGGGCTACGACAGCCCCGTAGCTGGTCTTCAGCTTAGATTGTCTCCTCACAATTGTCCCGCCGGATCAATCAATCCCTGAAATACGGGTCAGAGTGCGGCGCGGATCTTTTCAGCAGTGGCCTTGATCACGCCCATGTCTTCCATGGTGCCAGTGTGCGGTTTCATCGCCACGCCGTCAAAGCGCGGAATGACATGCACATGCAGGTGAAACACCACCTGGCCGCCGGCGCTTTCGTTGAATTGCTGGATCGTCACGCCATCGGCGCCAAAAGCCTTGATCACTGCGCGCGCCATCCGCTGTGTTGTTGCCATAACGGCCGCGAGACTGTCGAGATCGACATCGAGAATGTTGCGCGACGCGGCTTTGGGGATCACCAGGCAATGGCCGTCGCCACGCGGCATGATGTCCATGATCACCAGCGTATGCTCGTCCTCATAGAGCCGTTCGGCGGGCATTTCGCCACGCAGGATCTTCGCAAACACATTGCTGTCGTCATAGCTGGGCGCGGTCATCGGGCGGTCTCCGGTTGTTCGTCTTCACATGGTTGTATCCGGCGCAGGGCCGGGGTCAAGCGCAGGGGCCAAACGCAAGGGGCAAGCGCAAGGTAAAGCGCCGGGCCTTGATCAATCCTGACCGGCGTCCGGCTCCGTGCCGCCTTTGCGAAACGGCCCGTGCTCGCTCAGCATCTGGCCGATATGTTCGACATCGCGGCGTTCGCGCTCGAGATAGTCGGCAACAGCGCGCCGTAGCCCTGGATGCTCGATGTAATGGGCCGAATGGGTGGTGGCTGGCAGATAGCCGCGCGCCAGCTTGTGTTCACCCTGTGCCCCGGCCTCGACCCGGGCGAGACCCTTGGCGATGGCGAAATCGATCGCCTGATGATAGCAGACTTCGAAATGCAGGAACGGGTGATCCTCGACGCAACCCCAGTGACGGCCATAGATGCAATCTCCGCCGATGAAATTGATCGCGCCGGCAATGAACCTGCCCTCGCGCCGCGCCATCACCAAAAGCACATCGTCAGCCATGCGCGCGCCGAGCATCGAGAAGAACTCGCGCGTCAGATAGGGCCGCCCCCATTTGCGCCCGCCGGTGTCGATGTAGAATTCATAAAATGTATCCCAGACGCTTTCGGTCAGGTCACTGCCGGTCAGCCATTCAATCGTGATGCCGTTTTCAAGTGCTGCCTTGCGCTCTTTCTTCAGCTGCTTGCGCTTGCGCGACGCCAGCGTGTCGAGGAAATCGTCATAGGTTTTGTAGCCCGGATTGCGGAAATGAAACTGCTGGTCCGTTCGGTGCAGATAGCCCTCGGCCTCGAATGCCGGGATCTCGGCTTCGGGCACGAAGGTCGCATGCACCGAGGACAGCCCCAGTTGCGTGCACAGCGAGCGTCCGCCAGCAGCCAGCGCCCGTCTGCGCGCTTCATCGCCAGGACCCTGCCGCACCATTAACCGCGGCCCGGTAGCCGGCGTGAACGGCGCCGAGCATTGCAGCTTCGGATAATAGCGCCCGCCGGCGCGCTCGAACGCATCGGCCCAAGCGTGATCAAACACATATTCGCCCATCGAATGGCTCTTGATATAGGCTGGCATCGCGCCTTCAAGCGCTCCGTCCGGGCCGCGCAGCACGATGTGGCGCGGCAACCAGCCGACCTCGGCCGAGACCGACCCTGAGTCCTCCAACGATGATAAAAAAGCGTGACTGACAAAGGGGTTATAGACAAGCCCGGATTCAGTATCAGAACCTGTTGATTCCGTTTGCGAGCCGCTTGATGGAGACCGCGAGCCGCGCGATGCACCGCCAAGCCGGCTCCACTCCTTAGCCTTGACCGATGCCATGCCTTCGATGGTCGACAGTGTGTGTTCTGGGGTCTCAGTGCTCATGCAACTCCGTTCCGGACAGGGCCCATGCCTGTGGTCCGGCCTGTCTTCCAACGTAAGTTGCCAACGCCGTTTGACAAGGTCAGGCGTCCGCCACCGTGTCCGGATCAAAGCCCTCGAATGTCATCTGGTCGGCATGGGCTTTGGTCAGTGCTCGCGCCTCGGCATCGCGCACCGTCCAGGTGATCACCGGAACGCCCTGTTTGCGGAGGCCTTCGACATAGCTGTTGGGCAGGTGATGCACACAGTAGGAAATGAAATCCAGCCCCATCTGCATCGCCTCCTCATGCTCGAAGAATTTTTCCGGCTTGACCCCCTCGGCGGTCAGTCCCAGCGGGCAGGTGGCGCCGCAGGCTTTGAGGTCGCGCAGCAGAGCGTGGTCGAAGCTCATCAACGCCACCGGCCCGTCATATTTTTCCAGGCACTCGACCACCGCATCGGCAAAGCCTTCATCATCGCCGGGCCGGCCCTTGAGCTCGATAACGAGCGGCACCTGGCCAGCAACCAGCTTGAACAGTTTTGGCAGCGACAACACTCCGTCCGTCGTTCCGCCAACCCGCAATTGCGCCAGTTCCTGCGACGTTCGTTCCCGGACATCGCCCGATAACCCGCACAATCGCTCCAGATCATCATCGTGAAACACCACCGGCACGCCATCGGTGGCAATGTGAATGTCGCACTCGATCGCGTAATTGGCTGCAATCGCACGGGAAAACGCGGTTGCGGTGTTCTCCCAGATGCTCTGGTTCATGTCGTGATAGCCGCGATGGGCGATCGGGCGGGCGGTCAGCCAGCCAAGGTCTTTGTGTGTCATTGGGATTACCGGATCTCGATTATGGCGTCGACTTCAACCGCTGCATTAAGCGGCAGGCTGGCAGTGCCGACAGCGGCGCGGGCATGTTTGCCTGCATCCCCAAGCACCTCGGCAATCAGGTTCGACGCGCCGTTGATCACCAGGTGCTGCTCGGTGAAGGAGGACTCGGAGGCAACGAAGCCGCCAAGCTTGACCACCCGGACAATGCGCTCGAGATCACCGCCCAGTGCAGCCTTGGCCTGGGCCAGAATGTTGATGGCGCAGAGTTCCGCGGCGCGTTGGCCCTTGGCAACGTCAACATCGCGGCCCAGCAATCCCGTCGCGTACATCGCGCCGTTTTCCGTCGGCAACTGGCCTGAAATAAACAGAAGCGAGCCGCTGATGACATAGGGCAGGTAGTTGGCAGCCGGTGCTGCCGCTTCTGGAAGCACGATGTTGCGGGCGGCCAGGCGGGACTCAACGCTATCGGTCATGAAGGGCTCCATATCTGTCTCTGTTAAGGCTGCGCCAGCGTTTTGCCTGATCTTGCAAGTTCCGCCTCGCTTGGCCGCGTCTGGTCATATAACATCAGCTTAGGATTCGACAGGAGAAAACCTGATGCGCATGTTTGTTATCGCGTCGCTTGCCATTGTGGCAGCCACGCCGGCGATCACCTCGGCCCAGGCCGGCCCGGGAGGCCTCGCCACCCACCGCGCGGTCTATGACCTATCGCTCAAGGAGGCATCCGAGCGATCGGGGATTTCCGGCATGGTCGGCCGTATGGTCTATGAATTCGGCGGTTCGGCCTGCGACGGCTACACCGTCAGCTTCCGTTTTGTCACCGAGATTGCCACGGCAGATTCGTCGCGCATCACCGACCAGCAGACCACCACGTTCGAGGATGTCCGCAATCACACCTTCCGGTTCGTCACCCGGTCGTTTGTCGATCAGCAGCTTGATCACGAGGTTCGCGGCTCGGCTGAGGTTGCTGGCGACGGATTGGCGGTCACGCTTGAGCAGCCTGACAAATTGGCGCTCGACATAGCCACTGCGCGCTTTCCGACCGAGCACATGATTGAAATGCTCAAGAAGGCCCGTGATGGCGAGCGGTTTTATGAATCGCGCATCTATGACGGGTCTGACGAAGGCGACAGGGCGATGCTCACCACCACCATTGTTGGTGAAAAGCAGCCGGTCGAGAGCGGCGACACCGAAGCCAAGCAGGCTGGCGACCTCGCCGACGATTCCTTCTGGCCGGTGTCGATGGCCTATTTCGAGGAAAACACCGGTGGTGATGAGCTTCCGGTCTACTCCATTGCCTTCAAGCTCTATGACAACGGCGTCACCCGTGATCTGACCATGGACTATGGCGACTTCGTGCTCGAAGGCCAGTTGGCCCAGCTCGACATGTATGAACCGGAGCCTTGCAAGGAGTAGGGCGGCATTCAAGGATTTCTGATGGCACTGCCGCGAGACAGCCTGCTTTTTCAGCCTCTCGAATTGCCCTGCGGCACTGTCCTGAAGAACCGGATCGTCAAATCGGCGATGTCGGATTCGCTTGGCGACGGGCGTGGAAACCCGACCGAAGCCCAATTCCGGCTTTATGAACGCTGGGCCGAGGGTGGCGTTGCCGTCTCGATCATCGGTGAGGTTCAGGGTGATCCTCATTTTGCCGAAAAGCCCGGCAATCTGGTGCTCGATGCGAGCTCGGATGCTGCCACGTTCAAGGCCCTTGCCCAACGGGGAAGCGCCAACGGCACCGGGCTCTGGCTGCAGCTTGGCCAAGCCGGCGCCATGGCGCATCCGCCGATCAGCACACCCAAGGGTCCAAGCGCGCTTGATCTTCCGGGTCTGACCTGCGCCGCACTGACGCTTGACGAGGTGCGCAGCCTGCCGGCCGAATTCGCACGCACCGCGAGCCTTGCCAAAAATCTCGGCTTTGGCGGCGTCCAGATCCACGCAGCCCATGGCTTTCTGCTCAGCCAGTTCCTGTCGCCGCTGTTCAATCACCGCGACGATGACTATGGCGGATCCATCGCCAACCGCATGCGACTGCTGCTCGAATCCATAGACGCGGTGCGCAGCGCAGTCGGGCCGCTATTTCCCTTGGCGGTGAAACTGAATTCATCCGATCAGTTGCAGGGCGGGCTTGAAGCCGAAGATGCGCTGAAAGTCGTCGCGGCGCTCGACCAGACCGGCATTGATCTCATCGACATCAGCGGCGGCACCTATTTCCCCGGCGCCAGATCCGCTTCCGACAGCGCGGGTGGCGGTCCCTATTTTGTCGATTTCGCCAGACGCGCCCGCCCGCTGACTAAAATCCCCTTAATGGTCACCGGTGGCTTCAAGACCCTGCAACAGGCCACGGATGCCGTGTCTGAGGGGATCGCGGATGTGATCGGCCTGGCGCGGGCACTGGCGCTTGACCCGGCATTGCCAGACAATTGGCAGGCTGGAAAATCCGGCGACCCCGCTTTTCCGCGGTTCACGACCTCGCCCGAAGGTGGAATTACCGCCTGGTACTCAATGCGCCTGACCGAGCTTGGCGAAGACCGGGAAACAGCCGAAATCCCCGAGCTTGAAAAAGCGATCAGGGAGTATGACCTGCGCGATAACAAGCGTGCCGCACTTTGGAACGCCCGCTTCTCGGGCTGATAAATGTAGTGCCCGGCCTCTCCGCCGGTCGCCCGCAAAAACTCTCTGACCAGCAAAAATACAAGGCACTGTCGCTGCTCCGGGTGGGAAAATCGGCAGCCGCGATCGGCCGCATGCTCGGTGTCAGCCGCAGCACCATTTCGCGGCTGAAAAACGAGGCACCGTCCGAAAACGACTGAGACTGGTGCGCTTCGGTCGCCGCCGTCGGCTGGTAAACGCCTGAAAGCTTTCATTTTTAATGAAAATGAAGCCAATGCACAGCAATTTGCCCTTTGATCCGGGCATGACAGAGCAGTGAAGGGGGGCGGTAAAGTATGAAGCGGGAATATCTGGGGCGTCCGGCGCGTCTGCTATATGCAACACTTGCAACTGTTGTCGTGCTGATCGGACTGTGCCGGAGTTTTTTTTGGAGTTGCCTCTGGGGGGAGAGCTTCTGGACACCTATAACTATATTGACGGGGCTTACCGTCTGTCCGTCGGGCAGCAAATCTACACCGATATTCATGCCCCGGTCGGACCGCTCAATTACCTCCTGTTCGACCTGCTCAGCAGCCTGTTTCCGCATGGCAATGTGGCGCTGACCATCCAGTGGTGCAGGATGCTGATCACGGTTCCGATGTTCGCAGTCATCTGCTGGTTTGCGCTCGAGCGTGGGCCCGTTGGAGCCTTTGCCCTGCTGCTGCCTTTTCTGCTGTTTTCGATCCTGCCGCTCAACATCATGTCCTGGAACGCGTTTCCCGGTGTTGAAGGCTTTGCCTATTACAACCGGCACAGTGCGGTTTTGCTCTATCTGCTCGTCGCCACACTGTTTTTCGTCCGCTCGCACCCGACGCTGATCGGCTTGATCTCGGCGCTGTTGCTCACCCTGGCCTTCATCAAGATGAATGGCTTTGCGGTGGCCGGACTGATCCTCGCCATGGCTGTGGTCTCACACAGGATTGGCGTTGCCACATCGATGATCATTGCTGCCATCTGCCTGGGGCTGGTGGCCGGTCTGGAACTGCTGAGCGGCAGTGTGTCGGCCTATCTGCAATCGGTCATGCGGCTGTTTGCCAACAATGAGATGGTCTTGCTGTCCAATCTGGTCACCACCGTCAGCGCCAGGTTCGATGTCATCTTCGCCGCCACGCTGCTTTCGGCCTATCTGTTTGCCTGCCGTTATTGGGGCGGTTCAAACCTGTTGGCAGTATTCGACAGCGATCATCCCCTCACACCGTCACCCAACCGGCTTGATCAGGACTGGCTCTGGCTGCTGGCGCTGATCATCGCCGATGCGCTGTTTGAATCGCAGAATTTTGGCGGCGCAGCCTTTGTCTCTGTCTGGCCGTTCCTGCTGGTGCTGTTTCTCGCCACCGCGCCACAAAGGCGGGCGCAACTCTCGCCCCTGATCGTGCTGATCGCGCTGGTATCGCTGCCGACGGTCACCAAGATGCTGCATTCGACTGCGCGGGCCGCGGCCACATCGGTCAGGGACGCCTCGATCGAGACCGAAAACCTGCCGCCGAGCATGAGTTTCAGTGCCAAGGTTTTGACCGTAGAGGCGGCCGAGAAGGCGCGTCCGGTGATGGCCGAGGGTCGTGATACCTATGAGGGCTACGCCCGGTTCAATATCTTGCCGACCTACTGGCTCTATTTCGATCACCGGTTTCAGGTCACCGTGCTCAAGACCATGGACGAGGTGATCGAAGCCATCCGTGAGCGCGAGGCACGGCTGGACCGCCATTACGAGGTGATTGACCTGCGCGATTTCGCCAATCCGATCGCCGCGGTGATGGGGCGCACCCCGGCGAAAGGCGTGTCGATTGGCGGCGATCCCTACAGGACGGTCCTGCCGCTGACTGGCGAGGAAGCGGAGGCCCTGTCGCAAACCGACATCGTGCTGCTGCCGACCTGTCCGGTGACGGCTGCCCGCAAGAAACTGCTCAGCGATTACCAGAGCGCCTATGCGGGTTTTTCCGGATAAAACTCACCGACTGTTTCGAGGCGCTGGAACACCCGCGATACGCCTCGCAGTAGTGCGGCGGGCGCGTGTCAGATGCGGCGTGCGGATCGGTGACCTGTTTCGGCGATTGACGGCATTAAGTCACGTACACACACAGCACAAGCTGCAGCCTGCGGGTGGACGGCGCAGCCTGAGTGTGGCATCAGGCCCGCTCTTCAGCGGCAACCGCCACCGGCGCACCGTTTCCACCTCAACTGCAAGACATGATGGAGCCGCAGCCATGGCCAATGCGCTCGGGCTAGATTTCGGCACGACCAACACTGTTCTGGCTCAGCTGGACACAGGCACCGACACTGCATCGGTCCGCTTCAACTCGGATGCCGGGCAGAGCGACACCATGCGCACGGCGCTGTCTTTCATCAAGGATCCGAAGCTCGGCGCCAGCGCGCTGCAGGTCGAAGCCGGCCAGGCCGCCATTCGCGCCTTCATCGACAATCCGGGCGAATGCCGCTTCCTGCAGTCGATCAAGACCTTTGCCGCCTCGGCGCTGTTTCAGGGCACCATGGTGCATGGCCGCCGTTTCAAGTTCGAGGATTTGATGGAAGTCTTCCTCAAGCGGCTCGAGAGCTATGCCGGTGACAACTGGCCGCAGCCGGTCAAGCGCGTCGTCACCGGCCGGCCGGTGCATTTCGCCGGTTCGCGGCCCGATGCCGATCTGGCCATGCAGCGCTACACCGAGGCGCTGACCCGGCTGGGCTTTCCGGAGCTGCATTATGTCTACGAGCCGGTCGCCGCGGCCTTCTATTTCGCTCAGAACCTGAACCATGACGCCACCGTTCTGGTTGCCGATTTCGGCGGCGGCACCAGCGACTTTTCGCTGATCCGCTTCGAGACCCGGGCAGGGCGGATCAGTGCCGTTCCCATCGGCCATTCCGGTGTCGGTGTTGCCGGCGACCAGTTTGACGCGCGGATGATCGATCATCTGATCGCGCCCGAAATCGGCAAGGGCAGCCAGTTTTCGAGTTTTGGCAAGAAGCTCGATGTGCCGGGCAGCTATTATTCGAGTTTCTCGCGCTGGAACCAGCTGTCGATCTTCAAGACCACCAAGGAATATGCCGATCTCAAGAACCTGGTGCGCCAGGCGGTGGAGCCCGACAAGCTGGAACTGTTCATCGACCTGATCGAACATGATGAGGGCTACGCGCTCAACCAGGCAATTTCCGCAACCAAGATGGCCTTGTCCGGGCAGGAAGAGGCTGAATTCCGCTTTGCGCCGCTCGGCAAAGCCGGAGAGAAATCGGTCAGGCGCAGCGATTTCGAAAGCTGGATCGCCGGTGATCTCAGCCGCATCACCGCAGCCCTTGATGATGTGCTCGCTAAGACCAACACCGCACCTGCCGATGTCGACAAGATCTTTTTGACCGGCGGCACCTCGTTCGTGCCCGCCGTGCGCCGCATCTTCACCGAACGCTTTGACGCCAGCCGCATCGAGACCGGCGGCGAGCTGATCTCGATTGCCCACGGATTGGCGCTGATCGGCGAGCGCGACGACATCGCGCAATGGACCGTGCCAGTAGGGGCGTGACAGACACGGTCGGAGCGGCTTTCACGATTGCATCGACCGATTCCATGCTCTGCCAACTCTAGTCGACGAGCCTGATTTCGCCTCGCAGAAGTGCCCTGTAGGATTCGTCTGCGCATGCCTGACGAACCTCTGCGGTCCGCCCCCCGGGTTCGTCGCTGCATTGTGCGGCGCAGATTTCGTCCGCCTTCTTCGCCGCTTGCTTGTATTCCCTCCGCTCATGGCTCCTTACCCTTTCATCGGCGAAGCCATTGGTTTTGCCATAAACGCAAGTTGCATAGCAGATGATCTGCGGCTCACATCTTGTATCGGCTCCGGCAGGTGCGGCAGCGGCAATGCTTGCGCAGAGGCCGGAAGCGAGCAGACCGGCATACAGGGTGGCGGTGAGGCGCGAGCGGGTCATGGTGGACAGTCCTTGGGTCAGTGAAAATGGATGGTAGCGTTAATCGGTATGAGAACATACGTTTCGGCTTGATGCATGCTGGGTTTCGCGGCAGTCGGGTGGTGCCTGTCGATCGCCGG
This sequence comes from Hoeflea sp. IMCC20628, assembly GCF_001011155.1. Taxonomy (NCBI): domain Bacteria; kingdom Pseudomonadati; phylum Pseudomonadota; class Alphaproteobacteria; order Hyphomicrobiales; family Rhizobiaceae; genus Hoeflea; species Hoeflea sp. IMCC20628. The sequence goes on along the minus strand of NZ_CP011479.1, from coordinate 2,224,879 downwards.
TTCCTCCGCTGAAGCCAATAAGAACAATTGGATTAGGACATTAGCACCATCCTGGAAAAACGCTGTATGCGCAATGTGGTTGGCCAAAGCCGCAAGCAATTGCGGCAGAGACATTCGGCAGCCGACCTATCGCGTGCCGTTACCTCTTTTCGTGCGGTTCCCACGGCGCGCGTACCTGATTTGCCGGGCAGCCGGACAGATTCCTGTCGCTGACACGCTATGGTCGGTGCCGGAATTGGCAAATCTTAGCGTTAGGTCGCTGATCAGCTGTCTGTTAGCGTCCTTGCGTGTTTCCCGTGTCAAAATCAGCTTGCGTGGAGACTTCTGCTGCAAAGCGAAAAGGCTTTTTCGATGTATATTTTTGATTTGGGACGGTTAGGAGAACTGGCGCGCGGGCTGGGAATTCTGGTGATTGCGGCACTGGCAAACGGGTCCGGCCTTGCCGGCTTTGCTCCATCCGAAGCACAGGCAGAAGAATATTTGGGCGAGATTGTATTGATGGCGAACCGTTTTTGCCCGCGGGGCACGATTGAAGCTAATGGTCGATCACTCGGAAATAACGGAGCGCTCAACATGTTCAATGACGGCAACCCGTTTGTCCTGCCCGATCTTCGTGACAGTGGCTCGATGCGATGGTGCGTTGTCGAATCTGGTATTATTCCTCCAAGAGGGTCAGGCAGCAACCGATCCGATGATAGAATGCCTGGTGAAATCGTGGCGTTCGTTACTGGCTATTGCATGGAGGGCTGGGAAATCCAAACCGCCGCGACGCTCCCATATCAAGACAGCATCACGTGGTGCAAGGCATTGGAGAACGGGTATGCCGGTGACGATTCACATTATTACCTCGCCCAAATGCAATTGGGTTCGGGGGATGGCTGTTTGACGTCGTTGGCTGTCCCTGCGGATGGCCGCGCCTTCATTGCGATGGAAAATGAAAAGCTTTGGACGCTTTTGTCTAACGCATATGGCGGCGACAGTCGGAGCAACGGTGAAGGCAGCTTTAACGTGCCTGATTTGGCCTCACCCGCGCCGGGCATGACATGGTGCATCAACAACGGTGGATATTACCCGCCACACAACTGAATTCCGGGGGTGCCAAGGCTGCATGAACGACAGGATCACCTACCGGACGGCACGCGGCGCTTCCGACGGGCTGCGCGCTGGGAGCCGGGAACCAAATGGAAGCGGCTGTTTCCGGCCTTTCCAGCTCTTGTCGCTTGCAATACCGCCTGGTTGCCTGTAAGCGAACCCTATTCCACACGTGGGGCATGGGTTGATCCGGGAGAAATCCGGATTGGTCCGCCGGTGGCGCTTAGCGCTCACGCCCTGCGGAGGTTCAACCGGAAATAGGAGTAATAGGCATGGCATTGCCGGAATTTACCATGCGCCAGCTGCTTGAAGCAGGCGTACACTTCGGACACCAGACTCACCGCTGGAACCCGAAAATGAAGCCGTACATCTTTGGTGCGCGCAGCAATCTTCACATTCTCGATCTCGGCCAGACCGTGCCGATGATGAACCAGGCTCTCAAGCTTGTGTCCGACACCGTGTCCAAGGGCGGCCGCGTGCTGTTCGTCGGCACCAAGCGTCAGGCTTCCGAGATTGTTGCCGATGCAGCATCCCGTTCGGCTCAGTATTACGTCAACGCCCGTTGGCTCGGCGGCATGCTGACCAACTGGAAGACCATTTCACATTCGATCCAGCGTCTGCGCAAGCTCGACGAGATCCTTGCTTCCGAAGCCACCGGCTTCACCAAGAAGGAACGCCTCAACCTCGAGCGCGAACGTGAAAAACTCAACCGCGCACTTGGCGGTATCCGTGACATGGGCGGCACCCCCGACCTGATGTTCGTCATCGACACCAACAAGGAAGGCATTGCCATCCAGGAAGCCAAGCGTCTTGGCATTCCGGTCGTTGCGATCATCGATTCGAACTGCGATCCCGATGTTGTCGATTACCCGATCCCGGGCAATGATGACGCCAGCCGCGCCATTTCGCTTTATTGCGACCTGATCAGCCGCGCCTGCATCGACGGCATCGCCCGTCAGCAGGGTTCATCCGGTGTCGATCTCGGCGCCATGGAAGCACCGGTCGAGCCAGCGCTCGCCGCAGCCCCTGAAGCTGCAGCTCCGACAGCAGCCGAAGCTGCACCTGCTGAAGCCGCACCTGCCGCAGCCGTTGAAGCTGCGCCTGCGGAAGCTGCACCTGCAGAAGAAGCCGCCAAGGCTTAATTCCGGGTTTCGGACAAAACCGGCCCGGCCAAGCCATCGTGCTTTGCCGGGCTGTCACATTTCAATGGCATGGTTGATATGCCGCCAGGCGATTCCGGGTCTGAAGTGCCGTCAAAGGCCGGACCGGACGCCCAAAGAATGAAGAGGCTGTTATGAGCATTACCGCTGCAATGGTGAAAGAGCTGCGCGACAAGACCGGCGCCGGCATGATGGACTGCAAGAAGGCGCTGGCCGAAAACGCTGGCGACATGGAAGCCGCAGTCGACTGGCTCCGTGCCAAGGGCATTGCCAAGGCCGACAAGAAGTCGGGCCGCACTGCCGCTGAAGGCCTGATCGCGGTTGCGTCTGAAGGCAAGTCAGCTGTCGTCGTCGAAGTTAACTCCGAGACCGATTTTGTCGCCCGCAATGACGGCTTCCAGGATCTGGCCCGCTCGATCGCGACTGTTGCTTTGACCACCGATGGGTCCGACGCTGCTGTTGCCGCTGCAACCGTACCGTCCACCGGCAAGTCGGTCACCGACACCGTCAAGGACGCCATCGGTCATATCGGCGAGAACATGAGCTTCCGCCGTTCGGCCAAGCTGTCTGTCGATGACGGTGTGGTTGCCACCTATGTGCACAACGCGGTTGCCGACGGTCTTGGCAAGCTCGGTGTCATCGTCGCCGTCAAGTCGACCGGCAACGCCGAGGCTTTGAACGCCATTGGCCGTCAGGTCGCCATGCACATCGCCGCCACCAACCCGCTGGCATTGACCTCCGATGACGTCGATGCCGCCATCGCCGACCGTGAACGCAATGTGTTCATCGAGCAGGCGCGCGAATCGGGCAAGCCGGAAGCCATCATCGAGAAGATGGTCGAAGGCCGTATGCGGAAGTTCTTCGAGGAAGTAGCCCTTCTCTCGCAGTCTTTCGTGATGAACCCCGACCTGACCGTCGGTGAGGCAGTCAAGGCTGCCGCTGCCGAAGCTGGTGCCCCTGTTGAAATCGCCGGATTCGTCCGCTTCCAGCTCGGTGAAGGCATCGAGAAGGAAACCAGCGACTTCGCCGCCGAGGTGGCTGCCGCTGTAAAGGGCTGACACTGGGCGCCAGACGCCGCATTGTTGAAAAAGCACAAGGGCATCGCGTGACAACGCGGTGCCCTTCGTGTATCCGGACCTGACACATCAGATCCGGACCATTCCATGACATCAAAGCCCCTCTTTAAGCGCGTTCTCCTCAAAGCCTCGGGCGAAGCCCTGATGGGTAGCCAGGGTTTCGGCATTGATGTTGCAGTGGTCGACCGCATTGCCGCCGATATCTCCGAGGTTCACGCCATGGGCGTCGAAGTTGGTGTCGTGGTTGGTGGCGGCAATATTTTCCGCGGCGTCGCCGTCGCGTCAAAGGGTGGTGACCGGGTGACCGGCGACCACATGGGCATGCTGGCAACCGTGATCAATGCGCTCGCGCTGGCCACGTCACTGCGCAAGCTCGGCGTTGACACCGAAGTGGTCTCAGCGGTGTCGATGCCTGATATCTGCCAGAATTTCTCGCAACGCGCGGCCCTCAACCATCTCAAGCGGGGCAGGGTGGTGATTTTTGCCGGCGGCACCGGAAATCCGTTTTTCACCACAGATTCCGCTGCGGCCTTGCGGGCAGCCGAAATGGGCGCCGAAGCCATACTCAAGGGAACTCAGGTCGATGGCATCTATTCCGCCGACCCGAAGAAGTTCCCCGAAGCCACCCGCTATGACACAATCACCCATGACGAAGTGCTCAACAAGGGGCTTGCCGTCATGGACGTCGCCGCCGTAGCCTTGGCGCGTGAAAATTCTATTCCGATCATTGTCTTCTCCATCCACGAAAAAGGCGAATTTGCCAAGATTATGGTTGGAGAAGGCCGCGCGACCATCGTTCGCGATCATTAGAACGCGGGCGACCGCGCTGCATTAGAGAAGCAGGGGTTCCTGCAAGGAGGACTTGGGATGAGTGAAGGTGCTGACTTGAAAGAACTGAAACGTCGCATGGAAGGCGCCATTACCGCTTTCAAGAGTGATCTGGCCTCCTTGCGGACCGGCCGTGCGTCGCCCAACGTGCTCGATCCGGTGATGGTTGAAGCCTATGGTTCACGTGTACCGCTCAATCAGGTGGCCAACGTCACCGTGCCGGAACCGCGTATGCTCGGCGTCTCGGTCTGGGACAAGCAGATGGTCGGCGCAGTCGACCGCGGTATCCGCGAAGCCAATCTGGGGCTCAACCCGATTGTCGACGGACAAAACCTTCGCATTCCCTTGCCCGAACTCAACGAAGAGCGCCGCAAGCAACTGGTCAAGGTGTCCCATACCTATGCGGAAAATGCCCGCATCGCTGTTCGCAATGTTCGCCGCGACGGCATGGACGCGCTCAAGAAGGCGGAAAAGGACGGCGACATCAGCCAGGACGACAGCCGCCGCGAGTCCGACCAGGTCCAGAAGATGACCGACGAGAAGATCGGCGAAATTGACCACTTGCTGGTCGAAAAGGAAAAGGAAATCATGCAGGTTTAGGCACGACTCACGCTACTAGTCGGGAAATGGCCAAAGCAATGCAATCCGCAGTCCCCATCAACACGCCTCGGCATGTCGCCATCATCATGGACGGCAACGGCCGTTGGGCCAATGCGCGCGGCCTGCCGCGCACAGCCGGCCATCGCGCCGGCGTCGAGCGCGTTCGCGAGGCGGTGCGCACCGCCGCCGAGGCCGGAGTCCAGTATCTGACCCTGTTTGCCTTTTCCTCCGAGAACTGGAACCGGCCGAAGGAAGAGGTCTCTGACCTCATGGGCATCCTGCGGTTCTTCATTCGCAGGGATCTAGCCGAGCTGCACCGTGAAAACGTCATTGTGCGCGTCATCGGCTGTCGCCAGACTATAGAGCCTGATATCCGCGCATTGCTCAACGAAGCAGAGGATCGGACCCGCGACAACACAGGCGTAACACTGGTGATCGCCTTCAATTACGGTGCCCGTGACGAATTGGTGCGTGCCACCCGCCAGATTGTGGCAGCGGTAAAGGCCGGTCAACTGGATGACGCGACCATTGACGAGATGACCCTGTCGGCCTTCGTCGATACCGCTGGAGTTCCTGATCCGGATCTGGTGATCCGCACCAGTGGCGAACAGCGGCTTTCCAATTTCCTGCTGTGGCAGGCGGCCTATTCGGAGTTTGTCTTCATGCCCTGTCTGTGGCCGGATTTTGACCGCAACGCATTTCACGATGCGCTCGCCGAATTCAATCGCCGGGACCGTCGTTTCGGCGCGGTGCCGACGCCAAACATGGCGGTCGGATCCTGATGTCGCGCGAACTGCGGCTTCGGATCATGTCAGGCGTTGTGCTTGGTGTGCTGGTGCTGGCCGCGACCTGGATCGGCGGCATCTGGTTCACATTCCTCGCTGTCCTGATCATGGTGCTCATGCATTATGAATTTTCCACGATGGCCAACGCGCCGGTCAAGGCCCCGCTGGCCAATGCAATTGGTTGGCTTGCCATTCTGGCCACCGCCGTGTTTGTGCTCACCTCCTTGCCGGTGATGGCGCTGGCCGCGATCTTTATCGGCGCAGGCGGCGCGGCGTTTGCCGGAATCAAGCGTGGCGCAGGCCCCTGGTCGGCGGTCGCGGTGCTTTATGCAGGGTTTTCCGGTCTGGCGCTGGCGGAGATTCGCGGCGAGGGGCTGTTTGGCCTGTTTGCCATGCTGTTTGTCCTTGCCATTGTCTGGGCCACCGACATTCTGGCCTATTTTTGCGGCCGGGCCCTGGGTGGTCCCAAGCTGGCGCCGCGCATATCGCCCGGAAAAACCTGGTCGGGCGCCATTTTCGGGGCTGCCGCGGGCGTTGGCGCAGGGGTTGGCGTCGCACTGGCCATCCGTCATGGCGGCGGCTGGATGATTCCAGTGGTGGCTCTGGTTCTGTCGGTCGCATCTGAGGCCGGAGACCTGTTTGAATCCTGGGTCAAACGCCGTTTTGGCGCAAAAGATTCCAGCCAGCTCATTCCCGGTCATGGCGGTGTCATGGATCGGGTCGATGGTCTTGTCTTTGCCGCATTTGCGGCCTTCTTGTTGGGAAATCTGCTGCCGCTTTCCGATCATGCCGGCGTGGCGGACGAGCTTGCGGCAAGGTTGCTCGGGTTATAGCAACGCGGACCAGCGGCCAAAACCGCTTCGAACGAAGCTGACGCGAGTGTGCTTGCGTCATGAAAGGACTTCACTTCATGGAATATTTGACAACCTCGGTTGGAAACGTGCTGAGCGCCTTGCCGCCGTTTTTGCTGGTGCTGACCATTGTCGTCTTCTTCCATGAGCTGGGCCACTATCTGGTCGGCCGCTGGTGCGGCATCAAGGCCCAGGTCTTTTCCATCGGCTTCGGACCGGAACTATTTGGCCGCAACGACCGTCACGGCACACGCTGGAAGCTTTCGCTGATCCCGTTGGGCGGATACGTCAAGTTCCTCGGCGACGAAAATGCCGCCAGCATGCCATCGGGCGCTGATGCGCAGACCCAGGGCGAAGCCGCGGTTCCCGGATCATTCCCCGGAGCCTCGTTGTGGCGCCGCGCCGCCACGGTCGCAGCCGGTCCGATCGCCAATTTCATTCTGGCCATTGCCATCTTCGCCGTGATGTTCTGCACCAATGGCCGCATGATCGCCGATCCCATCGTTGCCCAGGTCCAGCCCGCAAGCGCTGCCGAAGCTGCCGGCATATTGCCGGGCGACCGCTTTGTTGCCATTGACGGCGTGCAGATCGAGATTTTCGACGACGTGCAGCGCTATGTCAGCGTCCGTCCCGAAGTTCCGATCACGGTCACCATGGACCGTCAGGGCGCGCTGATCGACCTGACACTGACGCCGGCCCGAACCGAAATCTCCGACCCTTTCGGCAACAAGATGGAAGTCGGCCGAATCGGTGTGGTGACCAACAATGATGCCGGCAATTTCAGGCTCCGCGAATATGGTCCGCTCGAAGCGGTCGGCGAGGGGGCTGCCCAGAGCTGGTACATCGTCACCCGCACCGTGGATTACATCGGCAATATCATCACCGGTCGTGAAAAGGCCGATCAGCTGGGTGGACCGATTCGGGTCGCAAAATATTCCAAGGACATGTCGACGCTTGGTTTGGCTGCGCTGATCCAGCTGGCTGCGGTGCTTTCCGTCTCCATCGGTTTGCTCAATCTGATGCCGATTCCGATGCTGGATGGCGGACACCTGATGTTTTACGCCATCGAGGCCGTGCGTGGCCGCCCGCCGGGCGAAGTGGCGCAGGAATGGGCCTACCGGGTCGGCTTGACGCTGGTGTTGGCGCTCATGCTTTTTGCAACATGGAACGATGTCACCATGTTGATCGGTTGAAATCACTGGGGTAGCCGTGCTAACTGACTGTTAACCCTGTATTCGATCAAACGTGGCGAAAGCGCCACGGTTGAGAAGGAAGTAAACAGAATTTAACTCCGTCCCTTGCTTGTATAATAAAAGCGGGTAAAACGGGCGCAAGTCATGACTCACGATGCGTGCCTCCGTTTGGGGTATTCGAGTAAAAAAAGGTAATAAGATCAATGAAGGCCGGTTCAAACCTTTTGAACGCAGTGTCGGCGGTAGCGCTGACCGCGGGGATCGTCGTGACAGGTGCAGGCGTTGCGACGCTTGCCGGAGTTACAATTGCAGAGGCGTCTGTCATCAGCCGCATTGATGTTCGGGGGAATTCCCGTGTTGACGCATCGACCGTCCGCGGCAATCTGACGATCTCTCCAGGTTCCAGCTTCAACAACAATGACATCGACGAATCGGTGAAGCGGTTGTTCGCCACGGGCTTGTTTTCCGATGTTCAGATCAGCGTGTCCGGCTCGACCCTGATCGTGACTGTCTCCGAGAACCAGATCATCAATCAGGTGGTGTTCAACGGCAACAAGAAGCTCAAGGACGTTGCGCTCTCGCAGGTCGTGCAAAGCCGCCAGCTTGGTGCTTACAACGATCTTCTGCTGCAGGCTGACGTTCAGGCGATCAAGGATGCCTATTCGGCCATCGGTCGCAGCGACGCCGTGGTGACCACGCGTCTGGTCCCTGTTGATGGCGGCCGCGTCAATATCGCGTTTGAAATCAACGAAGGTGATCGCACCAAGATTTCTTCGATCAATTTTGTCGGAAACCAGGCTTTCGGCGATGGCCGTCTGGCTGACGTCATCACCACCAAGCGCTCGGGCATGCTGTCATTCCTGTCCCGCAAGGACGTTTACGACGAAGACAAGCTGCGCGCCGACGAAGAGTTGATGCGCCGGTTCTATTACAATCGCGGTTACGCTGATTTCCGCGTCATCTCTTCCTTTGCCGAGCTTGATGAAGCCAACAATGAATATGTTGTCACCATCACGGTTGAAGAAGGCGAGCGCTACGTGTTTGGCGATGTCAGCATCGAAAGCACCGTGCCGGGCATTGATTCCGACTCCCTGAAAGGCCTGATCGAAACCCGCAGCGGTTCGGTCTACAGCGCCAAGGATGTCGAAGACACGATCATGGCGATTTCCGATCGCGTCGCCACCCAGGGCTATCCCTTTGCGCAGATCACGCCACGCGGCGATCGCGATTTCAACAATCGCACCATCTCGGTGGTCTATCTGGTTGACGAAGGCACACGCGCTTATGTCGAGCGGATTGAAATTCGCGGCAACACCCGCACACGCGACTATGTCATCCGTCGTGAATTTGATCTGTCTGAAGGCGATGCCTTTAACCAGGTTCTGGTGCGTCGCGCCAAGAAGCGTCTTGAAGACCTCAAGTTCTTTTCCTCTGTCGATATCTCCACCCAGCCGGGCTCGCAGCCTGACCGCGTGGTTCTGATTGTCGATGTGAAGGATCAGGCAACCGGCGAATTTGGCGTTGGTGGTGGTTATTCCAATACCGATGGATTTACCGCAACTGTCGACATCACCGAGCGCAACTTCCTCGGTCGTGGCCAGTACATCCGCGCTTCCGTAGGCGGCGGCACCGACACGCGTGAATACAGCCTGTCCTTCACCGAGCCTTATTTCCTTGGCTATCGCCTGGCTGCCGGCTTCGATGTTTTCAAGAAAATCGATTCAAGCTACAGCGGCTTTGAAGAGGAGACACAGGGTATCAATCTGCGCATCGGTGCGCCGATCACTGAAAACCTGTATTTCCAGACCGGCTTCAAGTTTACGCAGACTTCATACAGCGGCATTTCGACCATTGCTTCCAATCCGGAGGCGAGCGTGATTACCCGCAACATCGCCAATGGCGGCTATGACGTTGCTGCGCTGTCCTACACTCTGGCTTACAGCACGCTGGATGACCGGACGTTGCCACGCGAAGGCATCTCGGCACGTCTGACGCAGGAATATGCTGGTTTGGGTGGGGATGCCGATTATCTCAAGACCACGGCCAAGGCGAGCTACTTCCACATGCTGTCCGAATCTGCCGATCTGATCGGCCAGGTGACCGCTGGTGCCGGGCACGTGGTATCGACTGGTAACAGCCTGAACGTGTTCGACCATATGTTTATCGGGCAGGAAACCATCCGTGGGTTCGACACCCGTGGCGTCGGCCCGCGCGTGTTTGATACCGTTAGCAATACCTATGTCGGCTCGGCCGGTGGTACGACCTATTTCAACGGAACCGTCGAAGTTTCGGCCCCAATGCCGTTGGTTTCGCGCGATCTTGGCCTTCGCTTCAATGTCTTTGCCGATGCTGCGACGTTGTATGGCAATGACATTGCAGCTGGCGATTTCACGGTTGGTGGCAATACCCAGAAATTGTTCGGAAACAGCATGGACTGGCGCGCTTCGGTCGGTGCCGGTATCACCTGGGCTTCGCCGTTCGGTCCGTTGCGGGTCTATTACGCCGAACCGGTCGTCAAGCAGAACTTTGACGAGGTCAAGAAATTCGGCTTTGGCGCCTCAACGCGCTTCTGATTTGACACGGGTGGCGGCTTGGCCACCCGGTCCCTCGCTTTGGTTTCCTTATGGACACAGTTCGTTTTTTCCCTCCGCATGAAGGCATTTCGCTTTCAGACCTCTCCGGTCTTTGCGGAGCTGAATTGGCGAATCCGGCGTTCGGCGATCGGCAGGTCGTCGGCGTAGCGCCTCTGTCGCGCGCAAGCGGTGCCGAAGTGGCTTTTGCCGGGTCTCGGGTAGCCTTGCCGGATTTGAAGAAGTCCGTGGCTGCGGCCGTGTTCGTCACCAGCAAGCTGGTCAGCTATGTCCCCGACGGCGTCGCAGCATTGGTCACAGCCAAGCCGCAACTTGCCTTTGCGCTGGCTGGCGCCGCATTGACGCCCGCCGCCGTGCGGCCGGTGCAACTGACCACTGTCGTCGGAATTTCCGAATTTGCCAAAGTCGACCCTTCGGCAAAATTGGAACAGGGTTCCATTGTTGAAGCCGGTGCCGTCATTGGCGCCCGGGCAGAAGTCGGCGCAGGCACGGTCATTTCAGCAGGTGCGGCCATCGGTCCGGATACGCGCATTGGCCGCAATTGCCATATTGGGCACGCTGCAACTGTGCAGCACGCCTTGATCGGCAACAATGTCATCATACATCCCGGCGCCCGCATTGGTCAGGATGGCTTCGGCTATGTCCCCGGACCTCGCGGCCTGGTCAAGATCCCGCAAATCGGCAGGGTGATCATTCAGGACCACGTCGAGATCGGTGCCAACACGTCGGTGGATCGCGGCGCGCTCGACGACACGGTCATTGGCGAAGGCACAAAAATCGACAATCTGGTTCAAATTGGGCACAATGTCCGCATAGGACAGCATTGTGTCATTGTATCCCAGGTCGGGATCGCCGGAAGCGCCACCATCGGCAATGGCGTGATGATCGGCGGGGCATCGGCCATCAACGGGCATATCAGCATCGGCGATGGCGCACAGATTGCGGCCTTCAGTGGCGTGGCAGGCGACGTGCCTGCCGGCGTTCGCTGGGGCGGCGTTCCTGCCCGGCCGCTGATGGGGTTTCTGCGTGATGCGGCGGCTGCCAACGAGCGCGCGTTTGGCAGGCCCGGCAAGACAGACACAGACAAGCGCGGAGATGGCAAATGACACAAGCTGAGACGACGACACTCGAATCCGCCGGTATTCGTGAAATCATGCGCCTGCTGCCGCATCGCTATCCGTTTTTGCTGGTCGACCGGATCATCGACATCGATGCCGACAATTCGGCCATCGGTATCAAGAATGTGACGGCCAGCGAACCGCATTTCACCGGGCATTTTCCCGGCAATCCGATCATGCCCGGCGTTTTGATCATCGAAGGCATGGCCCAGACCGCAGGGGCGATTTGCGCCAAGGCGGTGGGCGGCAACGACAAGATTGTCTACTTCATGACCATCGACAACGCCAAATTTCGCAAGCCGGTCATTCCTGGCGACCGGCTTGAATATCATGTGACCAAAACCAAGCAGCGCGGCAACATCTGGCGCTTCCATTGCGAGGCAATGGTCGAGGGCGTCAAAGTCGCCGAAGCTGACATCGGAGCGATGCTTGCTCCGGCAGAAAGCGAGACCGAATGACAATCACAGCGCAAGCCGGTCTGCATCCGGCCCGCATCCACCCGTCTTCCATTGTTGAAGCGGGTGCCGAAATCGGATCGAATGTCGAAATCGGCCCGTTTTGTCATATTGGTTCCAAAGTCAAACTCGGCGACAATGTCCGGCTGATGAGCCATGTCGTCATCGACGGCAACACCACCATCGGCGATGGCACCGTTGTCTTCCCCAATGCTGTGCTCGGCTGCGCGCCGCAGAACATCCACTACAAGGGTGAAGACACAGAATTGATCATCGGCCGGTCCTGCACGATCCGTGAGGGTGTCACCATGCACCCCGGCATGCCGGATTTTGGCGGCCAGACCACGGTCGGCGACAACTCGATGTTTCTGGCCTATTCGCACGTGGCGCATGATTGCCACGTCGGCGATAATGTCATCCTGTCCAACAATGTCTTGCTGGCCGGCCACGTCACCATCGGTGACCGCGTCATCATGGGCGGCGGTGCAGCCGTGCACCAGTTCACCCGTATCGGCCACCATGCCTTTATCGGCGGTCTGGCAGCGGTCAGCAACGATGTCATTCCCTATGGCATGCTCAACGGCAATCCGGGTGTGCTGATGGGCCTCAACATCATCGGCATGCAGCGCTCCGGCTTTGACCGACCGGCCATTCACGCGGTTCGCCGGACCTTCAAGATGATTTTTGATCCGGCAACACCGATCCGGGAAAACATTGCCCGGGTACGCGAACAGCCAGACAACAATGCAGCCGTAATGGATATCATCGGCTTTATCGACGCCGAAAGCGAACGTGCGCTGTCATCTCCGGCGCGGGGTAAGCGAGGCTGACGCCGGTGACCGCTGCAACGGGTGCGCTTGAAATCTCAGGCCGGCTGGCAATCCTTGCGGGAAAGGGCCAGTTTCCTGTCCTGATCGCCAAGGCAGCACGGCAGTTGGGTCATGACCCCTATATTTTCGGGATCAAGGGTGAGTCTGACCAGGATTGGTCCGGCTTTGACCATTTTCAGATCAGCATCGCCGATCTTTCGGCTTTTTCAAAACTGGTGCGCCGCGAGGCGATAGGCTCCATCGTGCTTGCGGGCGGCATCGGCCGTCGGCCCAAAATGTCGGACGTCCGCCCGACCTGGCGATCTCTGCTGGCGTCTCCGGCCTCGTTGCGGCTGCTTGCTTCAGGAGGCGACGACAAGCTGCTGCGCTTTGCCATCAAGGTTCTGGAAAATGAAGGCGTCAAGGTTTTGGGCGCGCAACAGGTGGCGCCAGGATTGCTGGGGCAGGTCGGCCCGCTTGGACTGGTGCGTCCGGACAAGAACGATCTGAAGGATATCGCCGCCGCGTCCGAGGCGGCGCTGGCGCTTGGCCGGCTGGATGTCGGGCAGGGGGCGGTGTCCGTGCGCGGCCGTGTGGTTGCCCTGGAAGGGCTTGAGGGGACTGATGCCATGCTGGAGCGCGTGGCAGGTCTGCGCGTCGACAAGCGGCTCTCAGCCGGACGTGGTGGGGTTCTGGTCAAACTGTGCAAGCCAGGCCAGGATGAGCGTGCCGATCTGCCGTCCATCGGTCCAGACACGGTGACCAACGCCCATGCAGCCGGACTCGCCGGGATCGCGGTCGAAGCGGGACGGGCGCTGGTACTCGAGCGCGAGACTGTGGTTGCCGAGGCGGACAGGTTGGGCCTGTTCGTAATCGGCATAATACCGGGTGCGGAAGGACAAGGCTGATGGCAACGCTGAAACTGGCTGTTGTTGCCGGCGAACCATCCGGCGATATTCTCGGCGCGGATCTGATCCGTGCCATAGCCGCCGAAACAGGTCAGCAGCCGGAGTTGGTTGGCGTTGGCGGTCCGCGACTGATAGCCCAGGGCCTGACATCGCTGTTTGATTACAGCGAATTGTCGATCATGGGATTTACCGCGGTCATCGCAAGATTGCCGAAACTGATCCGGCGGATCCGCCAGACAGCCGACGCGATCATCGCATCGAGGCCCGACTGCCTGGTGATCATCGACAGTCCGGATTTTTCGCATCGCGTTGCTCGAAAAGTTCGCCAGGCTTTGCCGGACCTCAAGATCATCAATTACGTTTGTCCCACCGTCTGGGCCTGGAAGCCGGAGCGGGCGGCAGCAATGACCGCCTATGTGGATCACGTGCTGTCGATCTTCCCGTTCGAGCCGGAAATTGTCGCGCAGCTTGGCGGGCCACCGCTGACCTATGTCGGGCACCGCTTGATGGATGATCCGGGCCTGGTTGCCGCGCATGAGGCTCAGGTGGCCCGGCGGCAGAGCAGAGCGCAAGATGAGCCGCCGATGTGCCTGATCCTGCCGGGTTCGCGCCGCAGCGAGGTCAAGCGGCTTGCACCGGCGTTTGGCGAGGCGGCAAGACTGCTTGCCGAGATCAATCCGGAGATGACCTTCGTGCTTCCCGCCGGCGCCCACGTCGAACGCCAGATCCGCGACGAGGTTCTGGATTGGGATGTCGCTTGCAAGATAGTCACCGGCGACACAGCCAAGTGGCAGGCCTTTGGCCGGGCTGATGTTGCGATTGCGGCCTCCGGCACGGTTCTGCTGGAACTGGCCTTGACCGGTGTCCCGCACATGTCCTGCTACAAACTCGATCCGATCGCCCGTATGCTGTTCAACAAGATCACCACATGGACCGGTGCGCTTCCCAACCTGATTGCCGGGCACGTCGTCATTTCCGAGTTTTACGACAATCAGGTGCGCGCCGCACGTCTGGCGATCATGGCCGATCAACTGGCCGGGGACACACTCTATCGCGCCGCCGCGCTTGAGGATTTTGACCTGATCTGGTCACGCATGCGAACCGGCCAACCCGCCTCGGAACTCGCTGCCAAAACATTGCTTTCAGTCATCGGCCGCTGATCAGCGGACTGAGGCTCGGGCATGAAAAAAGGCGCCCGAAGGCGCCTTTTTCGAAGTTGAAGCCAAATCGCTTCAGCGTTTGGACACCGGTATATAATCGCGCGACGGTTCGCCGATATAGAGCTGGCGGGGACGGCCGATGCGCTGGCCCGGATCTTCGATCATTTCGCTCCACTGGGCAATCCAGCCGACGGTGCGGGCGAGAGCGAACAGCACGGTGAACATGGTGGTCGGGAACCCCAGTGCCTTCAGCGTGATGCCCGAATAGAAGTCGATGTTCGGATAGAGCTTCTTCTCGATGAAGTAGGGATCGGTCAGCGCAATCCGCTCGAGTTCCATCGCCACTTCGAGCAGCGGATCGTCCTTGATGCCGAGCTCGCTGAGCACTTCATGGCAGGTCTTCTGCATGATCTTGGCGCGCGGGTCGTAGTTCTTGTAGACCCGGTGACCAAAGCCCATCAGCCGGAAAGGATCGTTCTTGTCCTTGGCCCGGGCGACGAATTCAGGGATTTTGTCGACGCTGCCGATTTCCGCGAGCATGTTGAGCGCGGCTTCGTTGGCGCCGCCATGCGCAGGACCCCAGAGGCAGGCAATGCCGGCTGCAATGCAGGCAAACGGATTTGCGCCGGACGATCCGGCAAGACGCACGGTCGAGGTCGAGGCGTTCTGTTCGTGATCGGCATGCAGGATGAAGATGCGGTCCATGGCGCGGGCCAACACCGGATTGACCTCGTAATCTTCACACGGCACTGCAAAGCACATGCGCAGGAAGTTCGAGGCATAATCGAGATTGTTGGTCGGGTACACGAACGGCTGGCCGATATGGTACTTGTAGGCCATCGCCGCGATCGTCGGCATCTTGGCGATCATGCGCATCGAAGCGACCATGCGCTGATGCGGATCGGTGATGTCGGTTGAATCGTGATAGAACGCTGACAGCGCGCCAACGCAGCCGCACATGACGGCCATCGGGTGGGCGTCGCGGCGGAATCCGGTGAAGAACCGGCTCATCTGCTCATGCACCATGGTGTGGCGCGTCACCCGGTAGTCGAAATCAGTCTTCTGCGTCGCCGTCGGCAGTTCGCCATAAAGCAGCAGATAGCAGACCTCGAGAAAATCTCCGTGCTCAGCCAGTTGTTCGATCGGGTAGCCGCGATGCAACAACACCCCTTCATCACCATCGATATAGGTGATCTTGGACTCACACGAAGCCGTGGAGGTGAAGCCCGGATCATAGGTGAACGCTCCGGTATTCTTGTAAAGCGTGCCGATATCGATGACATCAGGACCGATGGTCCCGGTCTTGACCGTTAGGTCGACCTCTTTGCCGTCCACACTGAGTTTTGCTTGTCTGTCTGCCATGGCATGTCCTTCCACAAATGCAGGTCCGCAGCGCATAGCCGCGACCTTGGATGACCGTCATGGGTTAGCTATATGATTTCCCTCACCCTGCCAAGCTATGCGGAAGGCTAATTTCCACATCGCAAAATTGAAATATGATGCTTGGGATCGACTTTTAGCGCGCTGCGATAAGATATTGGAAATGCGCGAAAAATCTTGTGAAATCCAACAGGCCGGCGGCGCCGGGCGCAAGGCGTGCGCAGCCGTTGCTGCCATTTAGGGTGGCATTTACTCAGGCGCCGGGTGTAGTCTTGAATGCTTCAAGCGAGGCGTGCATGAAGCAGGCAACACGCATGGGGCTGAACCACCACATGGATGGGGCTGACAGGCCGCTCCGCCCCGCGCAGATGCGTGCCGATGCCGCCCCTGCGCTTGTATCCCTGCCAGAGCCGCATCGCCTGACCCCGTTGGGACGCTCGGCGGTCAGGGCGGCCCCGCAGCGGCTCCGGGGTGCACTTTCGCAGGCTGCCAGCCGTGAGCGCGATTGCGGACTGGCGTTTCTGTTCCTGCCGGTGGCCATGGGCGGTGGTGCCGGGTTATTCTATATGAGCCCCACTGATCCCGACCTGTTCATTGTGGGGGCAGGGATGCTGATTGCGCTGTTGTTGGCAGCGCTGTCGCGGCAAAACCACATTGCTGCAGCCCGTTGCGCAACATTTTTGGCGGCATTGTTAGCCGGTGCCCTTGCTGCGGGCATCGAGCAGCAGCGCGGCGCTGTTCTGCTCGATTCGGATGTGACAACCCGGATTGACGGACGGGTTGACGCACGTGAATTCGATGGTCAGGGCAGGGTCTGGTATTTGATCGATCTGGTTTCGACAGCGGATCCGGAAATCCGCCGTCCGCCGGCGCGGGTCCGGGTTGTCGCGCGCGCACCGCACCAGCCGGTGCCGGTCGGAGCCTTGATTTCCGGCCGGGCGCGCCTGTCCTCGCCCTCCGGTCCGGTGATGCCGGGCGGTTATGATTTTGCATTCAAGGCCTTTGTCGACGGGATCGGGGCGCATGGTTTTTTTTACAGCACACCAGAGACCGCCGCACCGACGCTGCGGCAAACCGGTCTGGTGCACCTCCTCAAGCTTCGGTTGAGAACGGTACGCGAACAGATTTCGATGCGGATTCGCACCGTGCTGCCGGGCGATCCGGGCGGGGTCGCGGCAGCCCTTGCTGTCTCGGACCGGCGCGGCATTTCCAAGGCGACACAGGATGCGCTCAGGGCCACGGGTCTGGCCCATATTCTGGCGATCTCCGGCCTGCACATGGCGCTCGCCGCCGGCACGCTCTACATCGGACTGAGAAAAGGCCTGGCGCTGTTTCCAACGCTGGTTGAAGCGTTCCCGGTCAAGAAGATCGCAGCCATCGGCGCGCTGCTGACGGCCACGGCCTATCTGCTGATTTCCGGCGGCAGCGTCGCGACACAGCGCGCCTGGGTGATGCTGGCCGTCATGCTGATTGCCGTGCTGGCTGATCGCAGCGCGCTGACCATGCGCAATGTCGCCCTTTCGGCAATTGTCATCATCGTGCTGACGCCGTCCGCAGTGGTCGGTCCAGGATTTCAGATGTCATTTGCAGCCACCGCCGCGCTGATAGCGGCCTATGCCGTCTTTGCAGGCCGCGCCCGCGACCGGCCGGTCTCTGCGCCCGGCTTGCTTGGCGGGTCGATGCCTGTTCGCTGGTTCGTTGCTCTGGCCAGACTCATGCTGGGCCTGGCCATCACCTCGCTGGTCGCGGGAGTGGCCACCGGGCTGTTTTCCGCGCACCATTTTCACCGGGTAGCCGGCCATGGGCTTCTGGCCAATCTGCTGGCAATGCCGCTGGTGACCTTGGTGGTGATGCCTGCGGGGCTGGCCGCGATGTTGCTGATGCCGTTCGGCCTTGATGCCATGCCGCTGCAACTCATGGGACGTGGCATCGAAGGTGTCATCGCGATGGCCAATTATGTCGACAGTCTTGGCGGCAATATCACCGTCGGCCAGATCCCGCTCGCCGCCACCGCCACTGCCGGTGCCGGGCTTGTCTTTCTTGTGTTTCTCAGAAGCTGGCTGCATCTGTCGGGTGCGGTCTTGATCGCTCTGGGTATCGCCTTGGCGCTGCCGCCGCTCGCACGGCCGGGTCCCGATATCCTGATCAGCGAGGATGGGAAGCTGGTCGCGCTGGTCGGGCCGGAGACCTTGGCCAGCAATGCCGCGCGCCCTTCGGCTTTCGTGTTTGAGCAATGGCAGGCTGCCTTGCGGTCGCCGCCGCATTTGCCGCCGGCGAACTATCCTCAAGCCGCAGCTGACGATGTTGAAAAGGTCAAACTGCTCGATGGCTTGCTGGCCGCAGCCGTAGGCGCCCCGTCTCGGTTCCATTGCGCCGGGCGTGGTATCTGCGCCGCCATGCATCACCAGGCAAGGCTGATCGCCATCAATCAGGCGGCACTGATCGGCGCAGCTTGCGACCGGGCGGACGTCGTGGTGGTGGCAATACCTGTCCATATGCGGACCTGCCGCTCGGGCGCGGTGCTCGTCACCTCGCGCAGCCTGCGCCGCAGCGGGGCTATGACGCTCACCATTCTGGCCAGGCCATCAGCCGCGGCAGAGGATCAGTCAGAAGATCTGTCGGGTGGAGGCAGGGTCGGGAAAACAATGAAAAGGCCGGAATTCAGGATCAGGACGGCGCTGCAAGGTATCGTCCGCCCCTGGACGATCCAGCGCTATTACGACTGGCGAACCCGAAGCTATGATCTGCCTGATTGAAGGGGAGTCACCGCGGGTCGCGCGAGAGCGCGCAGCGGTCTTGCGATGCCGACATGCAATAGCATCGGCCAGTTGCGCTTCACCCGTGTCCGTTGCGACGTCACAACAACTTGAAGGCGTCAGGCCGACCGGATCGCCCGGTCAGCCACATGCTTGCAGATCGGGTCAGTGATAGCGCCGGATCAGGCCGACAAGCTTGCCCTGCACCTTGATCCGGTCGGGACCGAAAATGCGGGTCTCATAGGCCGGGTTGGCCGCTTCAAGCGCAATCGAGGCGCCCTTGCGGCGGAACCGCTTCAGCGTGGCTTCCTCGTCATCGACCAGGGCCACGACAATGTCACCGGGGCTTGCGGTCGACACGTTGCGGATCACCACGGTGTCGCCGTCGAAAATCCCGGCCTCGATCATCGAATCGCCTTTGACCTCGAGCGCGTAGTGATCACCGGGTCCGATCATCTCCACCGGCACGGTGATGGTGTGGGTGATGTTCTGGATCGCCGAAATCGGAACACCGGCAGCAATCCGGCCCATCATCGGCACTTCGGCCACCTGCGAGGCCTCGTCATTGGCGGCCGTGGCGCGGCGGGTTGGCTCCGGCGTCTTGCCAAGGCTGCCCTCGATGACGCTGGGCGAGAAGCCGCGCCGGGGCTGCAGATTGGCCTGGTAGCTGTCGGGCAGTTTGATCACCTCAAGCGCGCGCGCCCGGTTTGGCAGCCGGCGGATGAAGCCGCGTTCTTCCAGCGCCGTGATCAGCCGGTGAATGCCGGATTTGGACGCCAGGTTGAGTGCATCCTTCATTTCGTCGAACGAAGGCGGGATGCCGCTTTCTTTCATCCGTTCGTGAATGAAGAGAAGAAGCTCGTGCTGTTTGCGCGTCAACATTGTCGATTTACCCCGGTGGCCGGCTCGCTGGTCGAGCGTGAAACAAAACCAGAACTCAGCTAGCATGTTCCATATGTGTTCCGCAAGGGCTAAAGAAACAATGAAAGAACATCAGGGGCGCAAAACGAGCACGTCGCAAGTAGAACCGGCTTTTGCAGGTAATGCGAAAGGCGGCCTTATAATCAGGCAGCGTGCGTCTGCGAACACCTTGATCAGCGATGAATCCTGGTGAGCCGCCGGAGTTGCGGTCAATTGTCCATTCGGTCCGGTGGCAAGGTCACTTCGGATATAGTCCTGACGCTGGTCATTCTCCGGCATGTCCTTGGTCAGTATGGCTTTTTTCATCCGGTCCGGATCCGGACGGCCGCCAAGCCTGGTCACCAGCGGCTCGAGAAACAGATGCGCGCACACCAGGCTTGAGGCCGGATTGCCAGGCAAGCCCAGCACCCGCATAGGGCCGAGATTGCCCGACATCAGCGGCTTGCCGGGGCGCATGGCGATACGCCAGAAATCCAGTGCCATGCCGCGCCCGGTCAGCGCCTTTTGTACCAGGTCATGATCGCCCACCGAAGCACCGCCAATGGTCACCAGCACGTCCGCGCCCTGCGCCAGTGCCGAATCAATTGCCGAATCAAGCGCCTCCATGCGGTCAGCCGCAATGCCCAGATCAATGATGTCAGCCCCGGCCTCACGCGCCAGGGCTGCGACGCCAAAGGTGTTGGATGCGATGATCTGATCCGGGCCGAGCGCCTGGCCGGGCAGGCGCAATTCGTCACCGGTGGCGAGAATGGCGACCCGGGGTTTGCGCGTCACAGGCAACGATGCGTGGTTCATCGCTGCGGCAAAGGTGATGGCGCCGGCATCGAGCAGCCGTCCGGCTGCAAGGCCGATCTTGCCGGTCTCGAAATCATTGCCTGCATCGCGGATGAAACGGCCCGCGACCGGCGCCTCGTTGATCCGGACGGATCCGTCCTCGAGCCTTTCGGCATGTTCCTGAATGACGATGGCGTCCGGGCCTTCGGGCACCGGCGCGCCGGTAAAGATGCGAATCACAGATCCCGGGGCCAATGCGCCGTCAAATCCATGACCGGCAGCAGATTCGCCCTGCAACGTCAGAATGGCTCCGGCGCTCGCCTCGCTGGCCCGCACTGCATAACCGTCCATGGCGGAGGCAGCGAAGGGAGGGTGGGTCCGCAACGCCTTGAGGTCACGGGCAAGCACCCGCCCGGATGCCTCTGCCAGCGGCAGCATCTCCGGTTCGCTTGCAGGCGCCGCAGTCTCGAGTATCCGAGCGAGCGCTTCGTCAACCGGCATCAATGCCATTGGAACTATCCCTTCGTCTGCGCAGTCCAGTCGCCGGATTTGCCGCCGGATTTGGCCAGCACCCGGATGCTGCCGATCTCCATGCCCCGGTCAACCGCCTTGGCCATGTCATATATCGTCAGGCAGGTCACCGACACGGCGGTCAGCGCTTCCATCTCGACACCGGTCTTGCCGGTGAGCTTGGCCAGCGCCTGAACCCGCAAGCCGGGCAGGGCCTCATCGGCCTTTATGTCGACGCTCACCTTGGTCAACGCCAGCGGATGGCACAGCGGAATGAGGTTGGCGGTCTGCTTGGCCGCCATGATCCCGGCAATTCTGGCCGCCCCGATGACGTCACCCTTTTTCATGTCGCCGGCAAGAATAAGCGCCAGCGTCTCGGGCTTCATCCGCACAAAGCCCTCGGCCTCGGCAACCCGCACCGTGTCGGCCTTGTCGCCGACATCGACCATGGTCGCCGATCCGTCTTCCGCCAGATGTGTCAGCCGTGGACCGCTATCATCCGCCATCTCAGTGTGCCGCTTCCGTGGTGCTGCCGGTGAGCAAGGCCGTCGTCGCCGCTGCAACGTCTTGCTGGCGCATCAGGCTTTCTCCGACCAGAAATGTCGAAATCCCGCTTCTGGACAGCCGTTCGCAGTCGGCAAACGAACCGATGCCGCTTTCGCCCACCAGAATGCGGTCGTCAGGCACCATCGCCGCCAGCCGCTCGGAGACCGTCAGCGATACCTCGAAAGTGCGCAAATTGCGGTTGTTGACGCCAATCAGCCGGCTGCCGAGCTTCAATGCCCGCTCCATCTCTGCCTCGTCATGCACCTCGATCAGCGCCGCCATGCCAAGCCCGTGGGCTTCATCTTCGAGCCGCCTTGCGTCGTCATCGCTCAGGCAGGCCATGATGATCAGGATCGCGTCGGCGCCCCAGGCACGCGCCTCGTGCACCTGGTAGGGGTCGAACATGAAATCCTTGCGCAGCGCGGGCAGGGCGCAGGCGTCGCGGGCAGCCGTCAAGAACTCCGGTGCGCCCTGAAACGACGGAGCGTCGGTCAGCACTGACAGACACGCTGCACCTCCGGCCGCATAGGCCTTGGCCAGCGACGGCGGATCGAAATCAGCACGGATCAGGCCTTTGGATGGGCTGGCCTTCTTGATCTCGGCAATAAGTGCAAAGCCGCCGGCACGGTGCTTGGCCTCAAGCGCTGCAACAAAGCCGCGTGGGGCTTCCATGTCGCGCGCCCCCGCCTTGAGCTCAGCCAGCGGGTTAGCCGTCTTGGCGGCGGCAATCTCGTCGCGCTTGTAGGCTTCGATCCGGGTCAGGATATCGCTCATCGCCTCATCCCGCCTTTGGCGCAGGCGCATGGGCATGCGACACGCTGATCAGCTTGTCGAGAGTTCCAAGCGCTGCGCCGCTGTCGATGGAGGCGACGGCCATGCTGATCGCTTCGGGCATCGTCTCGGCCTTGCCCGCCACCACCAGCGCTCCGGCGGCGTTGAGCACAGAGATGTCGCGGTAGGCGCTGATTTCGCCCTCGAGCAGCCGTTTCAGCGCCGCCGCATTGTGCACGCCATCACCGCCCTTGAGCAGGTCGAGCGAAACCCGTGCCAAGCCCAGGTCTTCCGGCGTCATTTCAAAATTGCGAATCTTGCCGTTTTCCAGGGCCACCACCTGGGTCACACCCGTCGTGGTCATCTCGTCGAGCCCGTCGCCATGCACCACCCAGACGGCCTCCGATCCGAGATCGCGCAACACCTGCGCCAACGGGTCGAGCCAGTAGGGCGAGAACACCCCGAGCAACTGCTTCTTGACGCCGGCCGGATTGGAGAGCGGTCCTAGAAGGTTGAAAATCGTGCGGGTGCCAAGCTCGACCCGGCTTGGGCCGACATGGCGCATCGCCGAATGATGCGCCGGTGCAAACATGAAGCCGACACCGGCCTGATCGATGCAGGCAGCAATGCCTTTCGGATCAAGCTCCAGCGAGATCCCCAGCGCAGACAGTGCATCCGCCGTGCCTGACTTCGACGACAGCGCCCGGTTGCCGTGTTTGGCAACCTTGACGCCCGTGCCGGCGACAATGAACGCTGCTGTGGTCGAGACATTGTAGGTGCCCGACGCGTCGCCGCCTGTGCCGACAATGTCGATGGCGTCTGCCGGCGCCTTGACCGGCAGCATCTTGTCGCGCATCACGCTGACGGCGCCATAAATCTCGTCGACGCTTTCGCCGCGCACCCTGAGCGCCATCAGGAAGCCGCCGATTTGCGACGGTGTGGCGTCACCCGACATCATCACGCCAAAGGCGGCGCGGGCCTCATCCCGGTTCAGCGGTTCGGCATTGGCCACTTTGGCGATGAATGACTTGAGATCAGCCATGGTGATCGGCTCCGTTACCTGTCAGATCCTTAAAACGCCAGCGCCAGGTCAGCCAATTCGCGGTTGATCGACACGCCGTAATCGGCCTGCAGCCGCGCCACCATCTGGTCGAGAATATCGTCGGCCATCTGCTGCGAAACCTGGGCCCGTTGCTGATCCGACACCGAACCGGCCGTGGTCGCCGCAGCAACATTGACCGAGGTCACCTTGAGCAGGATCTGGTTTTCGCCCGAAGCATCCTTGGCCACTTCGACAAGACCGGACGGACCGGAGAAGGCAGAGGCCACAGCCGCATCGCCAAACACCGCATCAGCGCCGCGCCGGTTGAGCCCGTATTTGGTCTCCACCGCCACGGACAGCTCTTCTGCGATCGCGGACAGCTCAGCGCCCTTGGCCACGCGCTCCTTCAGCTCGGTCGCCTTGACGCCCAGGGCTTCGATGGTTTTCTCCGCAGTCCAGTCGGCGACTGCCTGCTCGCGCACTTCATCGAGTGTCCGGTCGCGGGCTTCGGTGATGTCGGCCACTTCGAACCAGACGAAGCCGTCGGAGCCGATGTTGAGCGGCGGTGTTTCCACCTCGATACCGGCTTCGAACGCTGCCTGCAGCAGTGCATTGGATTCAGGGATATCGCTCAACACTTTGCCATCGGGAGTCTGACCGCTGCGGTCAACCGCCTCGATCGTCACCGGGGTGAGCTTTTGCTGGGCGGCGGCTTCGGCAAGCGTCATGCCGCCGGCGCGGGCGTCTTCATAGGCATCGTGCACATCAAGCAGCACCTGTGAAGCTTCTGCCAGCGCAAGCTCCTGGCGGATTTCGGCTTCGACCTCGGCAAAACTCTTCGACGTTTCCGGGGTGATTTCGGCAACTCTCAGAATCACCGGGCCAAACTGGCCGTCAATCACCGGCGTGGTCCCACCGGCTTCCGTCACGGCATAGACCGCGTCGGCCATTGATTGATCCGGAAGGCTGGCCTTGCTGAACGATCCGATCCGCACATCCGCAGCACTGCGGTTTTGGGCTGTCACCAGTTCGTCAAAGCTCTTGCCCGACGCCAGTTCCGCTGCCGCCGCATCGGCCGCCGCACGGTCGGCAAACACCAGCTGGTCTATGGTCCGGGTTTCGGCCGTGGTATAACGGTCCTTGCGGGCTTCGTAGTCGGCCTTTGCCGCCTCGGCGGTGATTGCCGCCGGGTCGGAAATATCCTCGCTCAGCAGCCGTACATAATTGATCTTGCGGAATTCGGGCGCCGCATATTTGGCCTTGTTGTCTTCAAACCAGCTTTTCAGCACCGCATCGTCCGGTGTGGCAATCGGGTCGATATTGGCCTTGGTCAGCAACAGATAATTCACGTCGCGGCTTTCGGCCTCATACTGCGCCAAAACCTTGATCATGGTATCGGGGGCCTTGAATCCGTCGGAAATGGCTTCGACGATCTGGGTCCGGACAGCCACCTGGCTGCGGTTCTTCAGATAGTCTTCTTCGCTCATCCCGACCGAACGCAGCACGCTTTGAAAATTGTTGCGGTCAAAGCGGCCGTTGAAATCGTGAAACGCCGGGTCTTCGGCAATCAGTGACGCCAGCCGCTCGTCCGACAGTCCCAGATTCATCTTGCGTGCCTGTTCATCGAGCAGGGCGCCGGCGATCAGCTGCGAATAGACCTGATTCTCGACACCAAAGGCGCGCGCCTGCTCGGTGGTCAGCCGCTGGCCGATCTGTCGGCCGACAACTGCGACCTGACGATCATAGGCAAGCCGGAACTCGTTGGGGCTCACCACCGTGTCGCCCACCGTGATCACCGCATCGCTACCGGCATTCAGGATCGAACCGGATATGCCCCACACGCCGAACGAGGCGACCAGAAGAACCAGAAGAAATTTGGCAACCCAGCCCTGGGCGCCCTTGCGCAAAATATCAAGCATCAAAGCTCCCGCAGCATTGTCATTACGGCCGCGCGCCAGCCAAAAGCCAACCTCGCAAACCTCTCCACCGACCCTTTAGACCAAAGCTGCGGGGAAATGAAGAGTGAGGGTGCTGAATAGGTGAGGTGGTGGCGACGGGAATTCGACTACGCACAGCTTCCGGGCCGAAACAGACGTTTGCAGAGAGCCTTGACGCTAGTCCGCTTCCCGAATTTGACTGTTTTGAAGAGACGTCGCAAGTTAGTGCAAATTGGAACAAATAATTGCGATCTGTTGGTTTTACTGCTGGCACCACCACGGGCACAGTCAATGTGTTGGCGCTACGCATCCGGACTCATCTCTGCCAAATTGTCGGGCGGGCGACTCCGATCACCTATCAAGCTCTCGCCAGGGCGTTGGACCTTTCGCCGCCAAACACGATCCACCAGCTCACGGTCGCACTGGAATGCCTGATGGAGGAGGATGCCGCTGCCGCCCACCCGTTGATCGCAGCGCTCGTAGTCAGCAGGGCACGGGGTGGATTGCCCGCGCCGGGCTTTTTTGATTGCGCGCGGTGCGTTGGGCGTTTCGACGGCGACCCTTCGGGACCCGAGGCCTCAGCGTTTTACGCGGCAGAGTTCAATGCGGCTGTCGAATTCTGGAGTTCCGCCGAAGTCGTGGACGCAGATATCTGAGTCCAACAGTCATGCTGAACATGTGGCTTGAAAGCAGCATGCGGACCGACGTCCCGGAAAGCGATCGGCCCGAAGCCGCCGTTCGCCCGAGCGGCAGAACAGTTCCGTTTGTCGCTCATTCTGCCGTTGGTCTGTAATTGCGATAAAATCGTAGCGACGGTCGAGTTGGACCGAACGAGCCATTGGGCGGCCCCTTCGCGGGAAGATGCAAAGATACCAACTGATGTGCCACAGACGCCTTGCCGCCGGCATTGGAGGCTTCTAAGTCTGAGCGATGCGTATTCTCGATAACATCATAAGTGACCGCGGGTCGAAATATGCAGTCTCGGGTGGACCCTGCGCATCCGAGGCGGAGGCCAAAGCCTTTATCAAGGCGCTTTGCCGCAAGAAGAAATTCGCCAAGGCGTCACATAATACATGGGCCCTGCTGCGTGCCGATGCCCCATTGAAGAACGATGATGGCGAGGCAGGTGCGGGCATGGTGATCTTGCGGATGCTGGAGCGAGAAGGATTGCGCGACCATATCATCGTGGTGACGCGATGGTTTGGCGGCAAGCATCTGGGCGGCGACCGCTTCCGGCACGTGCAGGAAGCGGTGCGGATTTACCTTTCCGATCTGCGCGCAAACTGAGCTAAGTTGTCGAGCGTCAATTCGGCCCAAAGTTACCAATTCATCTTTGAAGTTATCGGCCCAAAGCCGCCTTGGAAGGGTGTCTGTGTCAGCACCGATTCTGGCAGGTCCCGGGTTGGGGCAATGTTTGGCCCGTTCTTGCTTTCCGTGTAGGGTTGTTGCTCTCCCGGACAATGAATCCAGTCGGGATACAATTGTCGAAATGGAGAGCCGAATGAAAAAACTAGCTTTCGCAGTTTGCGTTCTCATAGCTTCGGCGGTCAGAGTCGAGGCTGGAACCGATTCGTATCATGGCCCTCTGGAAAGTAGAGCCGAGTTCGTCGAAAGAGCATGCACCCTGAAGATCTGGCTGGGGGAAGGCGATTTCGCGTACGGGCTTACCGATGAAGAGCTTTTCGAATTCGGGCTCTCGGACCACCAATTTGGTTTGCCCGTAGATTGTGTGGCCAATATTTTGGCCGAGATCTATGTAGCGCCCGTGTTCTCTCCAAAAGCGAAGTCTTATGACCCTTTGGTTTTGTCCGAGCCAGTTCCCAATGATTTCAATTAAGTATAGGAAAAAAACCATGCGTTTATTTATTTCAACTATCGCCGTGACAATAACTCTTGGCCTCTTATTTGCCCCCACCGCGTTTGCAATCACGACCCCGCAAGTGGTCTGCATGCGCCACGCCATGAGCAAACACTTAAAGCTAATGGATCTTTGCTCAAAAACTCAATACCCCAAGACCGATGCCGGTTTGGAGGCCGAACGCCTTTGTATTGTTGGTGCAGTGTCATCCTACTACAATATCATGCTTGGTGATTGTGTTTAAAGCCTAGGCCCATGCCAGCAGAAACCGCGAGATCCCCATAACCGTCGAGAAGCGGTTTGGCTTTCTCCTGTCGGATGCTGGCACGATCTGCTGGCAACTGGCCCCGTCCTTCTTTCTCTATGCCGTAGAGCGCAGCGATGCGCCTGATGGCTTCTTCGGCGATCGCCGAACCCTGGGACCTGTGCGCATCGACGATGCTTGCGCCGGATATGCGCCATGCAAGCGGCCTCGGGTCGAATTCGTTGCCTTTTGTAGGTCCGCTTTTGAAACTACCACCAACGGGCTCGCAACTGCAGCGATAGTCCGCTCCCCGCCCTTTGTCACCATAGTGTGCAGTGCAGCGAATGTCCCAACCAGCCATCTCCGGCCCCCGCCGCTTCTCGCTTCACACCAGCCGAACCATATATTTTTCACATCACGACCGTTTTCCGAATCCGGTCAGTCAGTCTCCGGCTTATCGGTTCTGAACGCAATTTCGGGGTTCAGTTCCGAAGTGGCCATCCCCTTTCCGGACCGAATTCCGATTTTGACAAGAAATGCGCGCCTCAGCGTTCTTAACGGCACCGCGATTTGACGATGCCAGCGCAGGATTCTTGGCGGCGGCAGCAGTCGCGCCAACTCTTCAGGCGATACATTTCCATGTTCGCCCCGTATGATGTGTTTGTTCAGGTTGTATCGGTCTATCGAGGTCAGGGCATCTAGCAGATACCGCGCAATCGCCCCGTTCGCGGGCCACCTCCGGCCAAGTGAAAAAGACACCTGGAAATCGACAAGGTGCGGGCGGCCTTGCAGATCGACAATGACGTTTTCCTTCTTGTGCAAATCGACATAGGCAATGTCGCGTTGATGCAGCGCGGCAACCAGTGTGGTCAGCCGATCAAAAAACTGATCGTCGGCTTCACCAGGGTGCTGGAACGGCTTGCCTTCGACAAACACATGCGCCGAAACATTCGGCAGCAATTCTCCTGCCGCTCCACGGACCTCTGCGATCTCCGGTACACCTTCGACATCGGCAAGCTTGCGGTAGAACCAGTTTTCCCGCCGCGCAAGAATGCGGCCAAGCCATCCCATGGGCAGTATCAAAACCGGTGACGCGCGGTTGAATTTGCAGACAATCCTGGATCCGTCTTCAGCACCATAGGCCGCAGTGGCAGCCCAGCTGTCGTGTTTGTATACTTCGAGCAGACTGTAGGTCTTCGCATTGCAGAGTATGTCTGGTGGCGGATCCTGCCGGCCCAATGCGCGAAAAATGGCTGGTCGTTCTTTGACGGGCATGGCGATGGGTTCCTGATCCACTTTTTCAATTCAGGACGGCCCGAGCGGCCAACCAGTACTTTTTCAAGACTGACAAAGAAATCGTAATTACCCACCCCCTTGCCATGCACCACAATGTCTGAATCCATGATGATATGGATCGGACTGATTTGCAGCAGCTGAGCAAGGACGAATTGATCGAGATGGTGCTTCGGCTCCAACGGCCTGCCAAGGATTCTCGGACGTCTTCCAAGCCGCCCTCTACGGACAAGAAAGAGAAACGCGTCAACTCACGACCGGGTGGAGCCAAGCCCGGGCATGAACCCCACAATAGGGTGCTGGCGGATTTTGCCGACATGTTTCGCGATCATGAACCGACCGCCTGCAAGAGATGCGGCCATGCGTTTTCCGGTGATGATACGATGGTGCTGGCCGGGGCCTATGACGAGATCGATATTCCTGCGATCCGTCCTCATGTCACCCGGCATCGGCGTTTTTCCTGTCATTGCCCGCAATGCGGCACGACGACAAAAGCCACCGCACCTGCCGTGGCAACCGCAACGCCGTTCGGGCCAGGCATTCACGCGCTGGCGATCTACCTCAAGAGTTTCCATGCATTGTCTTACGAACGCCTGAGCGGTGTGTTCATGGATATCTTCGGCCTCCATGCGAGCGAGGGCGCGATCATGAACATGTTTGCCCGCTCCCGTCCGAGCTTCCAGGCCACAGCACAGGCCGCCAAGGCCAGCCTTCGAGCCGCCCGCGTTGTCGCCAGCGACGAAACCGGTGTGCGTATTGAGGGCACAAATGCCCAACACTGGGTTTTTCATTGCAAGGATGCCGTTGTCCACCAGCCCGATTACTCCCGTGCAGCACGGGTCGTTCACGAGACCATGGGCGGCCATGTCCCCGAGGTATGGATATCTGATCGGTATTCAGCCCAGCAATCTCACGGCCATCGACATCAAACCTGCCTTGCACATTTGGCGCGTGATACAGCCTTTGCGCTGGAACATGGCGAGGATGATCTCCCTCTTCGCTTCCAGCTTTGGTTTGGCCGTGTGTTTGATTTCGCCAGAGCCATAAGCACATTCGCTGCGTCTACCGTCGCAAGCAAGAAGCGCAAATTCGATAAACAGCTTGCCGGGCTTCTATGCGCCCCGACTTCATGCGACCTGGCCCAAAAGCTCCAGGCCAAGATCGGGCGGGCCCGCGATCAGCTGCTGACGTTTTGCGACTATCCCGGAGAAGTCGATGTCACCAACAACACATCTGAGCGAAAGCTCCGTCCATGGGTCATTCAGCGAAAGGTGACAAACGGATATCGCGCCATGTGGGCCGCCCAAGCCGAAGCGAACATACGCACGACAGTCGATACCGCACGCCTCAAAGGCGCAAACCCCTTCCAGGTCATCGCATCCGTCCTGGCATAGGCCGGTAGAAGAACCGGAAATCACGAATTCAGGGGTGGGTAATTACAAGAAATCTATAGCATTTCCGGATTTTATGGAACCTCAGGCCTTTTTCAGGCCGATATCCCCCAGCCGATAGTCTTCGCGCCGGGTACGACTTGACGTACTATGGCTCGTGCCGGGGCTGCTGCCGAAACGGGATGTTGATCTGGCGCAGTTGTGTCGATGTTTCGCATACGCAGCGAAGGCCGATGTAACCCTCTGAATTCATGCTTGAGTTAGCTGCGTGCGGCAGCTTTTGTGCCCTTTATCCGGATGCGCATGCTGGCGCCCTCGGGATGATCAAGATCGAAAGCATTGGTTTTCCGGACCAGGTCACTCAATTTGCGGAAGCCATAGGTGCGCGGATCAAAATCGGAAGACAGATTGGCAAGCTGACTGCCGACTGCGCCGAGTGGTACCCAGCCATCCTCGCTGTCCATCTGCATGATGACTTTTTTCAGAATTCGCGTGGCGGCACTCGGCGGTTGCAAGGGGCTGGCGAGCTTTGTTGCGTCAGGCTCGTTGGCTGCGGCGGAGGGCAAGAGGTTTTCGGTGTAAACAAACCGGCGACAGGCTTGTCGGAAACTCTCCGGTGTCTTTTGTTCGCCAAAGCCGAACACATCCACGCCCTGTTCGCGGATGCGAGCCGCCAGTCGGGTAAAATCGCTATCGGATGACACCAGGCAGAAACCATCGAACCGGCCGCTGTGCAGAAGGTCCATGGCATCAATCACCAAGGTGATATCGGAGGCGTTCTTGCCTGTTGTATAGGCGAATTGCTGTTGTGGAATGATTGCGTGTTTTGCGAGGATTTCTGTCCAGCCTTTCGAGCGGGTATGGGAGAAATCGCCGTAAATGCGGCGCACGCTGGCTTCTCCCATCTTCGATATTTCCTCGAAAAGGCCGTCAGCTATCTTGGCCGATGTATTATCGGCGTCGATCAGGACGGCCAGACGTGGAGATTCAGGGTCGGCGCGCATCAGGCATCCTTCCAAAAATTGAACGGCATGAGCGTCAGTGTTGAATGCAATACCTTCAATTGGCAACCGTGAATTGCCAATACCCGCAACGCCGTCTCAACTGCCCATCATACCCCTGCCGTTTGCAAATCACCCCCGGTCTGCTAAGTCCGCTTCAAGACACCGGATCGGAGATTTTTGATGACACCTGACATCCGCCCGCTTGTGGCCGGCAACTGGAAGATGAACGGAACCCGTGAAAATCTGGACCAGATCAAGGCGATTGCCGACGGTCTCGGCCCCGATATCTCTGACCAGATCGACGCGCTGATCTGCCCGCCCGCGACATTGCTTTATGTTGCCACCGCGATTGCCGATGAGACTTCGCTCGCCATCGGCGCCCAGGATTGTCACACCGAACAAAGCGGCGCCTTCACCGGCGACATTTCGGCCGACATGATCGCCGATTGCCTGGCGGATTATGTACTGGTCGGCCATTCCGAGCGCCGCATCCTGCATGGCGAAAGCAACGAAACGGTACGCGCCAAGGCCGAAGCCGCCAAGTCAGCCGGTCTGGTGCGAATCATCTGCATCGGCGAGACGGAAAGCCAGCGCAAATCCGGCGACACGCTCAACGTTCTTGGCAGCCAGCTCGCAGGCTCCGTGCCCGATGGTGCCACCGCAGCCGACACGGTCATTGCCTATGAGCCGGTCTGGGCCATCGGCACCGGTCTGACGCCGACTGTCGCCGATATCGCTGAGGCGCATGGCTTTATCCGCACCGAAATGAAAACCCGGTTTGCGGGCGAGGGGGCGGCCATGCGGCTGCTCTATGGCGGTTCGGTCAAGCCCGGCAATGCTGCCGAGCTGCTCGCCATCGCCGATGTCGATGGTGCCTTGATTGGCGGCGCCAGCTTGAAAGCTGTCGACTTCCTCGCCATCTGTAAGGCTTGCCGCAGCCTGATTGGCTGACCGGATACTGAATTTGACCGCTCCACAGCGGTGGTTCCGCCGAGACGGGACTTGGAAAGCTGGCTGGCCTCGTGTAAAGAGCCGCCAAACGCTCAGAAGATTGCGCCCTTGATGGGCAGGAAAGAACACGATGCAAACCGTTTTGATTGTCATTCATCTCATGATCGTGCTGGCGCTTGTCGGCATCGTGCTGATTCAGCGCTCGGAAGGCGGAGGCCTCGGCATCGGCGGCGGTTCCGGCCTGATGTCGGCCCGCGGCGCTGCCAACGCGCTGACCCGCACAACCGGCATTCTGGCCGCGGCCTTCTTCGTCACATCGCTGGCGCTGGGCATGCTGGCCCGCTACGGCTCGAGCCCCACCGACATTCTCGACCGCATCCCGGTTCAGACCGATGGTTCCGGTTCCGGCGTGCTTGACCAGCTTGGCGGAGCGGCAACGCCTGCGCAGACCCCGGCAACAGGCACCGACATTCCGGCGGCCCCAGCGGTTCCCGGCTCCGACATTCCTTCCGGCCAGTAAGGCCGCAAGACAGCTTGACCGGCGGATGGCGCGTTAACGCCTCCGCCGGTTTTTTCATGTGGTTTTCATGGCAGACCTATTGTTATGCACCACTAATATGCGCCACCGGAATTTTGGGGTGGCGGAATCAGTATTCTAAAGGTATCGGTTCAACCCCATGGCGCGATATGTTTTCATAACCGGCGGCGTGGTCTCCTCGCTTGGCAAGGGCATTGCCTCAGCCGCCCTTGGTGCAGTCCTGCAGGCCCGTGGTTACCGGGTGCGGCTGCGCAAACTCGACCCCTATCTCAATGTCGATCCGGGCACCATGAGTCCGACCCAGCACGGCGAGGTGTTTGTCACCGACGACGGCGCCGAGACCGATCTGGATCTGGGCCATTACGAGCGCTTCACCGGGCGCTCGGCGGTCAAGTCCGACAACATCACCACCGGCCGCATCTACAAGGACATCATCGACAAGGAACGGCGCGGCGATTATCTCGGCGCAACCGTTCAGGTGATTCCGCACGTTACCAACGAGATCAAGAACTTCGTGCTCGAGGGCAACGAGGACTATGATTTCGTGCTCTGCGAAATCGGCGGTACCGTCGGCGACATCGAGGCGATGCCCTTCATCGAGGCGATCCGCCAGCTTGGCAACGACCTGCCGCGCGGCAACGCCGTCTATGTCCACCTCACGCTGATGCCTTGGATTGCCGCAGCCGGTGAGCTCAAGACTAAGCCGACCCAGCATTCGGTCAAGGAACTGCAGGCCATGGGCATCGCGCCCGACATCCTGCTGGTCCGCGCCGATCGCGAAATCCCGGCTGAAGAGCGCCGCAAGCTGTCGCAGTTCTGCAATGTGCGCGCCTCCGCCGTCATCCAGGCGCTAGATGTGCCCTCGATCTACGATGTTCCGATCGCCTACCACAAGGAAGGCCTCGACACCGAGGTGCTGGCAGCCTTCGGCATCGACCCGGCGCCGGCACCGCGCATGGGCGCCTGGGAAACCGTCTCCGAGCGCATTCACAACCCCGAAGGCGAAGTCACCATCGCCATCGTCGGCAAATACACCGGTCTGAAAGACGCCTACAAATCCCTGATCGAGGCGCTCTATCACGGCGGCATCGCCAACCGGGTCAAGGTCAATCTCGAATGGATCGAATCCGAGATATTCGAGAAGGAAGACCCGTCGCCCTGGCTTGAAAAGGTCCACGGCATTCTGGTGCCCGGCGGCTTTGGCGAACGCGGCGCGGAAGGCAAGATCGCTGCGGCGAAATTCGCCCGCGAACGCAAGGTTCCCTATTTCGGCATTTGTTACGGCATGCAGATGGCGGTGCTCGATGCAGCGCGCAATCTGGCCGGCATCGAAGACGCCATGTCGTCCGAATTCGACCGCAAGAACGGCACTCATGTCGTCGGCATCATGACCGAATGGCTCAAGGGCAACCAGCTCGAGACCCGCGCCGCCAATGGCGATCTCGGAGGCACCATGCGGCTCGGCGCCTATCCGCATCCGCTCAAGTCCGGCTCGCTGATTGCCGGCATCTATGGTTCAAGCGAAGTCTCCGAGCGGCATCGTCACCGCTACGAGGTCAACATCGCCTTCAGGGAACAGCTTGAAGCCGCCGGTCTGGTGTTTTCAGGCATCTCGCCTGACGGCCTGCTGCCCGAAACCATCGAATATCCGCAGGACGTCCATCCCTGGTTCATCGGCGTGCAGTATCACCCCGAGCTCAAGTCGAGGCCGCTGGAACCGCATCCGCTGTTCGCCAGCTTCATCCATGCCGCACTCGAGCAATCTCGGCTGGTCTAGGATCAAGTTTCCTTAAACGGTCCGAATCTGTCAGAGGACCGCATTGAGGCCTGCTGCGGTCTGCGGTATGGCCTGTTGCGTTGTCGCGCCCGGACGCCGGTTCCAGAAACTGCGATTGGTTCTGTCCGCGGCGAACATCTGCGCGCGTCAGCGTCCAACAATCCGCAGCGCCGAAGTTGCTTTCAAAGCCACCTGCCGCCTGTTACTACGCCAGGGCTTCCTCGCGACTCTAGGCGCCTGATATGTCACGTTTTTTTGTATTCCTTCTGTTTTTTTCTGCAGTTTTCCTGCAGTCTGGAGCCTATGGCCTGACATTCATGCTGCCGCGGCTGTTTGATAGCTTCGGAGCAAATGAGAAAATTGTCGGGTCGATGCTCCTGGTGACGACAATCTCCACGCTGGTGACGGTTTATTATTCGGGCCACCTGTCCGATTTGTTCGGGCGGCTTCGCACTTTGGCGGTGGCCTGCATCGCCATTTCCGCGTCGCTTTTTCTGTTCGGCTCCCTTGACCGGGTGGGCTCCGGTTTGGTTATCGCGAGCCTGTTGCTGGGGGCTGGCTGGGGATTGACCTATTCGCTCTGCCCGATCGTTTTGACACGTCTCGTCCGTGCCGATGAGAGGGTCCGGTTTTTCACCCTGCTTTCGGTTTTCGTGATGGCCGGCTTTGGGCTTTCCCCGGTCCTCGCATCTGCTCTTGAGAGTTCGGGATACTCCGTGCGTGATGCTTTTTATGTGACTGCAACACTGTGCATCGTCAGTGCTGTCCTGTTTTTACTGCTGGATGCTCCGATCAAGGCCCACGCGATCAGCCCCCGCGCCGAGGCTCCGTCGCGGATCACCATTGCCGCGTTACAGGGCGTTTTGAAGTCGCCCGCGCTTTTGCCGGTGACCATGGTCTGTCTTGGCGCAAGCATCTTCGCAGGTCTGAATAATTTTCAGACCGTGTTTGCGGACACGCGGGGCCTCGATTATGCCGATTTCTTTTTGACCTACACCATTACCGTGGTGGTGCTCAGACTGATCCTTGCCCGCTTTAAGGGTGGCAAAACTCCCTACCTGACAATTTCGCTGCTTCAGTATGTCATGTCACTGAGTATCGTGATTTTCATCTTCAGCGGCGCAAGTCTGCCGCTTTATCTGCTCGTCGCGGTTCTGTTTGGGGTCGGTTACGGCGTGTCCTATCCGATTCTTGTCGCCATGACCGCCAACGATGCCAGGGACGACCTGAGTGCGCAGACACTTCAGGTGTTCGCGCTCAGCTATTTCGTTGGAATATTCGGGTTCCCGCTGATTGCAGGATGGATGATTGTGGAAGTCGGAGCGACGCCGCTTCTGGTTCTCATTGCCGGTTTGGCTGTGATCGAAGCAACAATGGCCCTCTGGCGCGTGATGGCCAGATCCGCCTGATTCATTTCGGTCCGGCTGGAGCCTCTATACGGTTCTTCATCGGCTGGATGTTCGGGTAGGGCAGGCACGCCAGCTTCAGTCGAACACTGGCGCGCAGTGATATCAGGCCTGTTTGCCGAGACCGTGCTTGAAGACCGTGTAAAGGAACACCAGCATCGAGGCTGCTGTCAGCATCGATCCCGCCGCCGCAATCCCGTCGCCACCGCCCTTGAGCACCATGGCGATGCCGGGAACCATCACCACGACGCCGGCGACCGCCAATCCCAGGTGAATTTTCGCCAGCCCCGTCGCCGCAGCTGATGGCGTCAAGGTGTAGTACAGCCCGAACAGCGCCATGGTGACCCAGCCGACCAGATTGAGGTGGGCATGGGCGGGCGCCAGCATGTGGTCGCCCGAGATTGCCATTTGAATTCCCCAAATCATCCCAAGTGTTACGCAAAGTACGCCGATAATAAAAAAGCTGAATCCGATTCCACGCATGTCTTTCCCCCAAAATAATTTCTTGCACAGCAACGGTGCTGCAACGGCCATATGGCCCTACAGACTGCGACAAATTGGCTCATATTGCCAGAAATCGGCGATTGTCTCGGTCGACTGAATTGCAACCAATGCGGGTTTAAGTTAAATATTCACGCGAAGGCGTCAGCTGCCAAACCAGCTCGTCGCCATCACCGCAATCGGCACCGGGGCCACCGCCAGGCAGACGCCCAGAAAAAACTGCGGAACCGACATCAGCTTACTCAGCCCGGTGACCAGCGCAATGCCGCCGCCGCCGCCAAGCAACGTGTTGCCGGGCAGGTTGATAAGCACGATGAAGGTGATCATCCGGTGGTCGACAAGCCAAGGCTTGAGCCACCGCGGTGCGTGCTGTGTCAGGTAGCGGTCACGGCCGTTTGGTCCCAGCCGCTCAAACGCTTCGATCAGTGTCGCCGCGCGGACAAAGCCGTGGCGATTGAGCCATCCAGCAAGCCGGCGTTCCGGCACCAGCCGCCCCACCGTAAACGCCAGCGTCAGGGCTGTGATGGTCGCAAGATAGACAAAAATCGCAATCGGCGCGCCGAACACCATCAGCAGCGCCACGCCGATTTCGGTTCCCGGCACGAACGGAATCGCAGTCAGAACAACATAGGCAACCAGAATGGCAGCGATCGCACCGAGATAGGGCATGCCCGCTTGCGTGATCGACGCCACCTGCAGGCTGTTTTCGATTGCCATTCCCAGCCAGCGTCCGCCAGCGATCAGGCAGCCGTAAAACGCCACCAGCAAGGCAATCCTCGTCCACCGCCGGGTCCTGGTCATGTTGGTGCTCATTCGGCGCTCTCTGCACTCATCCTCTATTGTCCCGCTTCATGCCCTGTCACCTAAGTGGAGCGTGCATTTGCGCTCCTTGAATCTGCTACGTTTTTCGCTGTTCGGCGCGGTCTTGTCACAAACTGTTTTTGCTTGATGGAAAGGACATAGCGCACCCGGCCGGTTCCGTCCCGCAAGACGCGCAAAATTCGTCTTTGAACACCCGCACGCGCGCATTTCCCCAAAACGGTTGGCTGCCGGTGCCGGTTCGGGCTAGTTTGGTCCGCAGCAGGTCTGGTCGGCTATTGATGCCGTATGCCGCCAGACCAGCAGTAACAAGATCAGGAACGCCACCATGCGGCATGTCAGCTGTTTCCCCCGCCTCCTCGTACCCATCATGGCTCTCGCCCTCGCGCTCGGTCTTGCCAGCCCAGCTTTCGCGCAGGAGACCAAGGAGCCGGCAGGCCCGGTCATCGAGATCGGCGATGCGGTCACCGCCGATGCCCAGATCCGCAACCGTATCCAGACCATCTTTCGCGAAATCGACGGACTCGGCCACCTTGGCGTCTCGGTCACCTCCGGAGTCGTCCGACTCAGCGGCCAGGTCGAAGAAGCGGCATTGGCCCAGAAGGCAGAAGATCTTGTCAGCCGTGTTGCCGGTGTGGTCGCCATCGAGAACCGCCTGACCGAACAGACCGCCGTCACCGAACGCCTCAAGCCGGTGATCGGCCGTTTCGAAACCCGGATGCAGCAGACACTAGATTACCTGCCGCTGGTGCTGGTCGCAGCAATGGTCTGGCTGCTGATCGGCCTGCTGGGCTGGTTCATCACCACCCGCAAGCAACCCTGGGGCTGGCTCACCCCCAACGCTTTTATCGCCGATCTGCTGCGCCAGACTGTCTGGCTGGCCTTCCTGATGCTCGGCGCCGTCGTGGCTCTCGATATTTTGGGCGCAACGGCTGTGCTCGGCACCATTTTGGGCGCCGTCGGCATCATCGGTCTGGCCATCGGTTTCGCCGTCAAGGACACGGTGGAAAACTACATCGCCTCGATCCTGCTTTCGATCCGCCAGCCGTTCCAGCCGCGTGATTTCATCGCGCTCGAGGGCATGGAGGGGTTTGTCATTCGCCTGACCTCGCGCGCCACCATCCTGATGGACATCGACGGCAACCACATCCGCATCCCCAACGCCACCGTGTTCAAGGCAACAATCGTCAACTACTCGCGCAACCCCGAACGCCGCTTCTCCTTCGAGCTCGGCGTCGACGCTGACAGCACACTGCAGGAGGCTCTCGCCATCTGCCAGCAGACCCTTGTCGGCCTCGGCTTCGTGCTCACCAAGCCAGAGCCCGGCGCCTGGATCGAAAAAATCGGTGATTCCAACGTCTTGATTGGCGTCTCCGGCTGGATCAACCAGACCGAGACTGATTTCGTCAAGGCCCGCTCCGAGGCGATCCGCACCGTCAAGACAGCGCTCGAAGTCGCCGGCTTCGCGCTGCCCGAACCAATCTACCGCCTGCGCTTCGACGCCGGCGATTCGGTCCCCACCGCCGAACAGCCAAAACAGAAGCCCGGCACCAAACCCGCACCCGGCAAGACACCGTCCCCCGAACCCAAATCCGCCTTGCCTCCGACACCGCCGTCAAGTCCCGCACCCAGAGACCAGGCCAATGACGAAGTCACCGACACCGGTGTTGACGAGGCGGTGCTGAAAAAAGTCGACGACGAACGCCAGGCCGAACCCGGCGCCGACCTGCTCTCCACCGAGGCCGAGGATGAACTCGGAGCGAGACCGGTGGTGTGACGCGCTTTCCCCTGTCCCCTGGTGGGAGAGGAAAA
Organism: Hoeflea sp. IMCC20628; assembly: GCF_001011155.1. Classification (NCBI taxonomy): domain Bacteria; kingdom Pseudomonadati; phylum Pseudomonadota; class Alphaproteobacteria; order Hyphomicrobiales; family Rhizobiaceae; genus Hoeflea; species Hoeflea sp. IMCC20628. The sequence goes on along the minus strand of NZ_CP011479.1, from coordinate 2,186,022 downwards.
AAATCATGATACTGGTGCGCAACTCCAAGTCATGGATTTTTCAGGTGAGGGGAGCATTTCGGCTTTCAAGCGACGCCCTCTGTCTCTGGCAAGATCTCTCAATTCGTCATCCCAGGGCCCCGACCCTGGGATCCATTCAGTGATCTATCCAAACAGTTGACGCGTGGAAGCATTACGGAATGGATCCTCGGCTCGGTGGCCGAGGATGACGAAGATCGGTGTCCACTAACAAAAATCCTCCGCCATTTTTTCCCCACCCTTCCACCCCATGCCACACTCATGTCGCTCCCGCTGCCGGATGGATCGCGAACGTGTTGGACCAGGCGGGAGGAATGCCTTTCGAACCTTGCCGTAACGTGCGGTGACTGTCGGGAGGAGGCGGAGGCCATCGGGGTTCCGCTGGCGGGCGGTCGCAAGTGACCGTGCAAAGCCAGCCACCGGGCCGGGTTTCGTTCCGTGCCAGCCAACTGGCGGCTAAGGAGCGCCGACACCGGTCCGGGCCTGTGGCGGACATGAGGGCCGGATGGCCTTCAGCGTCCGTGCCGGAACGTCGAGAACCACTCCCGCGGTCGGTCCAGATCGCGGCCGGAGCAATCCGGGCGGGGATGAACTCCCGAGGGTGCAAGGCGCCGCCTGTCGGATGCGGACATCATCCGGCGAAGTTCGGGCCGTGCGCGCGCTGCGCCACCCCTTCTACCCCTCATTCCGTAAGGCAAAGCCCGCGTGCGGCCCTCCGGATACCTGCCTGATCTGATACCCCGGCGGCGCACCGCGCGGGTGCATTTCGCGTTGGAAAACCGGATCGAACCCCGTGCCGCCCGACAGCCAATGAGCGTTCGATGGATCGCTCTTGCCGCGAAATCGGAAGTTTGAGACACTTGATCAGCGTGGCGCGCCCGTCATCCCGGCGGCATTGGTCATCATCAGGCCAGCCGGAACAGACAAACCATTGCGCCTGAGGAGGACCAAACCATGCGACTTCGAAATGCGTTTCTGACATCTCTTGCAGCCGTGGCTCTGGCTGTGCCGCTCGCAAGTCCGGCCCATGCCACCGTGTCGATCACCTGCACCGATTTGAAATTTGATTCCAGCATCGAGATCGTGCTCGGCGCCGGTCCAGTGCCCAATGTGCTGTCGGTGCGGATTGCCATGGGCGACCGGGAATTGACCACCGAGGCCGGTTTTCCGGGCGAGGTGGTGTCCAAGGCCCAGAATTTTGATGATGGCGAGGTCTTCCGCATCGATCTGATGGATCAGCAGGCGACCCGGCGGGTCGCGGCAATCCGGTTGCTGCGTGGCGATCACGACACCATGCCGGTCCAGATCGGTTTTGTGCAGATAGAGGACGATCCGCCAGTTGGCATCACCTGCGAAGGCCCGTGATCAGGTATAGGCCTTGGCTTCGAGTGGCCATGCCGCGCAAGCCGTTGACAGGCGAAGCCTATTTGGCTTTTTTCACATAGGTCGACATCAGCTGCGCCATCCGCGCGTTGCGGATCGCCGAGGTGTTTTCACCCATCACCACGCCGACCACCGATTTGCCGCTGCGTGTCACCGAGGTGGCGAGGTTGAAGCCCGAGGCGCGGGTGTAGCCGGTTTTCAGCCCGTCGGCGCCGGGGATCATGTCCATCGCCTTGTTGTGGCCCTTGATGGTGCGTCCTGCCACCGTCACTTCGCGCTGGTTGAAATAGGAGTAGTAGTGCGGAAAGGTCCGCCGAAGCGCGATCGACAGCCGCGCCATGTCGGTGGCCGTCGTCACCTGGTCCGAGTCAGGCAGGCCCGAGGCATTCTTGAATGTCGTGCGGCTCATGCCCAGCGTCCGCGCCTTGGCGGTCATCATCTCGGCGAAGCGGGCTTCCGAGCCACCCAGAAATTCGGCCACTGCGGTGGCCACGTCATTGGCGGATTTGACCACCAGCACCCGGATTGCCGTGTCGACCGGAATCGTCTGGCCGGGCTTCAGGCCGAGTTTCGAGGGCGGGCGCCGCGAGGCATTCTTGGAAATCGGGATCAGGTCGTCACGGTTGACGCGGCCCGCATCCATGGCTTCGAACATCAGGAACAGCGTCATCATCTTGGTCAGCGAGGCCGGATAGCGAAGCTCGTTGGCATTGGCGCCGTAAAGCATCTTGCCGCTCTTTACGTCGACCACGATCGCCGCATATTTTTCAGTTGTCGGCGCCACCGGACTGAGCACCGCCTCGGTTGATCCCGAGGATGCGCAAGCCGAAAGCGTCAGCGCCACCAGCATCAGTGATATCGCGACACGGCTGCGCTTCAGCGCGGCGGCAAACAGCTCCGTCAAGATCAACTCCCGTTCCAACAGGTCCTTCAAATAGCGTCTGGGCGTGATTCCCGCAAGGGTGGTGGCTTTGCTGGCGTTCCAACAGTTGCACCGGGTCCAAGCTTGCTGATAAGGGAAACCCAAATGGAGTAAACCGACGATGCCATCACCGCGCACCCGCCGTCCCCTCGATCATCTTGTACTGCCGGTCGAGGATCTCGAGACTGCGCGCGCCCGCCACGCTGCTCTCGGCTTCACCGTGGCCGCCGAAGCACTTCACCCCTTCGGCACCGAAAATGCCTGCGTGTTCTTTGACGACGGAACCTATCTTGAACCGCTGGCCATTGCCTCGCGCGAGGACTGCGAAGAGGCTGCGCGCCGCGGCAACGTGTTTGTCGCCCGCGACCAGGCCTACCGGTTCCGCCGTGGCGACAACGGCTTCAGCGCCTTCGTGGTTGGCTCCAGCGATGCCGATGCCGATCATGACCGCTTTCGCGCGCTGGGCATGTCGGGCGGCGACCTGCTCGAATTCTCGAGGGCCATGGCATTTCCCGACGGTTCCAGGCAGGACGCCAGCTTCAAGCTGGCGTTTGCCGCCGATCTGCGCACGCCGGATTTCTTCGGCTTCGCCGTCGAACGCGTCAACATGCCAGCCGCCGACCGTTCGGCGCTGACCGCCCACGCCAATGGCGTCACCGGGGTCTGCGAAATCATCCTGTCGGAGCCCAATCCGACCGATTTCCAGTATTTCATTCAGGAACTGGCCTGCAACCGCGAGGTCGACGCCAATTCCTTCGGCATGTCGGTTGAGCTCGAAAGCACCACCGTCACCGTCTTCAACAAGGCCGGTATGGAATCCCATTTCGGCGTCCTCGATGGCTCTGCCGAACGCGGGTTGCTGGGGCGCGCCGTGGTGTTCAGGGTCGCTGATCTGGTCGCGCTCACCGAACTGCTGCACGCAAATGGCGTTGCCGCGCGCGAGTTCGGCTCCCGCCTGATCGTCAATCCGGCGCCGGGACAGGGCGCCTATTACTGTTTCGAGCAAAGCCGATGAGCATCAAGCCCAACACTGAAGTCACCGTCGGCAATGCCGTCTTCGGCAACAATCTGCCGCTGACCCTGATTGCCGGCCCCTGCCAGTTCGAATCCCGCGGTCATGCCTTCGACATGGCTGGCGCGCTCAAGGAACTGTGCGGCAAGCTCGGGCTCGGGCTGGTCTATAAATCCAGCTACGACAAGGCCAACCGCACCTCGCTGACCAGCACCCGCGGCGCGGGCATCGATGCAGCGCTGCCGGTGTTTGACGATCTGCGCAAAGAACTCGGCCTGCCGGTGCTGACCGACATCCACTCTGAGGAACAATGCGCCATCGTCGCCCCGCATGTCGATGTGCTGCAGATCCCTGCTTTCCTGTCACGCCAGACAGACCTGCTCGTCGCTGCCGCCAACACCGGCAAGGTCATCAACGTCAAGAAGGGCCAGTTTCTCGCGCCTTGGGACATGAAGAACGTGCTTGCCAAGATCACCGGCTCGGGCAATCCAAACGTGCTGCTGACCGAGCGCGGCGCCTCGTTCGGCTACAACACGCTTGTCAGCGATATGCGGGCGCTGCCGATCATGGCCGACACCGGCGCCCCGGTGATTTTCGACGCCACCCATTCGGTGCAGCAGCCCGGCGGGCAGGGCGCCACTTCGGGCGGCGAACGCCGTTTCGTCGAAACGCTCGCCCGCGCCGCTGTCGCCGTCGGTGTCGCAGGCGTCTTTATCGAGACCCACGAGGATCCCGACAATTCCACCTCGTCGGACGGCCCCAACATGATCCCGCTCAAGGATCTGCCACGATTGCTCGAAACCCTGATGGCGTTCGACGCGGTGGCCAAGCGTTAAACCGGCTTAACCCGATTTTTTCACTGCCAACGACAGCGATCATGAAAAAAGACCGCCGTCTTATCCCCGGCGGTCTGAGTTGCGTTACCCTATGAAATTCGGTGGGTTCAGAAACCGTCCCATTTCTCGTCTTGTCTGGCGGCTGCCGAGGTGGTGCCCAGACCGAAGGCCGACGCCACCTTGGCCCCCAGCGCACGCGCCGGCGACTGTGCAGGGCGCGACGACGGGCTTGCAGCCACAGGTGCCTGATTCTGCAGTCGCGTTTCCCGGGAGGCGGCTCCGGTATCAAACCGCGCCACCAGGCTGTCGAGCTTGACCGCCTCGCCGGAAAGGCCTTGCGTGGCTGCGTTGGTTTGCTCGACCATGGCGGCGTTTTGCTGGGTGACCTGGTCCATCTGATTGATGGCGGCGTTGATTTCGGCAAGCGACGCCGATTGTTCGCGTGCACCGGTAACAATCGCCCGGATCAGATCATTGATCTGGACCACCTGGGTCTCGATTTTTCCGAGCGCCGAGCCGGTCTCATTGACCAGTGATACCCCGGTGCCAACCTGCGTCGAGGAAGTGTGGATCAGGGTCTTGATTTCCTTGGCGGCACTGGCCGAGCGCTGGGCCAGTTCGCGCACCTCCTGGGCCACGACCGCAAATCCCCGGCCGGCATCGCCGGCACGCGCGGCTTCGACGCCGGCATTGAGCGCCAGCAAATTGGTCTGGAAGGCGATGTCGTCAATCACCGAGATGATCTGGCTGATCCGCTTCGACGAATCTGCGATCTTCTCCATCGCCGAAATCGCGGTCTGAACCACCTTGCCCGAGTCTTCGGCGCCGGTTTTGGCCTGTCCGACCATGTCGCTGGCTTCTTCGGCGCGCAGTGCGGAGCTTTTCACCGCCGAGGTGATTTCATCCAGCGCCGCTGCTGTTTCCTCCAGCGAGGCTGCCTGTTGCTCGGTACGCTGCGACAGATTGTCGGCTGCAGCGCCAATTTCCGCGGATGCGAGACGAACCGAATCGGTTGTCAGGGATATTTCCTGGATGGTTTGACCGAGGGAACCGATGGAAACATTGAACACCGTGCGCAGTTTTTCGTAATCCGGGGCAAATGTCTCGTGAATGCGGTAGCCCAGGTTTCCGGCCGAAAGGTGCTCCAGCCCCGTGGTCAGCGCCTCAATCACCCGAACCCGATCCTGGTCCGCGGCGGCCTTGGTTTCAGCAGCATTGGCTTCCAGGCGCTGCCGGTCGGCCTCCTCGTTTTCGAGTTGATCTTTCGCGGCAATCCGTTCGATGGCGGTTTGGCGGAAATGGGCGACCGACTGCGCCATTTGACCGATTTCGTCCTTGCGGGAGGCATGCGGCACTGCAACGGAATAGTCCCCATTGGCCAGAACCCACATGTAGTTTTTCATGTCGGTGAGCGGCACGATGGCCCGTTTGCGGAACAGCGAAAGACCGGCCAGGAAAATCAGGATTGAAACCGCGCCTGCAAGCAAGGTCAGGTTGGAAAACCACAAATCGGTGGAGCGGGCTTTGGTTTCAGTCGCGGCGAGGGACGAAGCGGCAAGCTGGGCGAACGCATGCACCGCTTCCGAATGGGTTTGAAAGACGGTGTGAAGATCACCCAGCGCGATAGTCGCAGCATCGTTGTCTCCAGCCATGCTGGCGGGAAGAAACCGGTCATAGACGATGGCCCAGAAGGCATCCCCGCTGGCGAGGACATCTTCCTGCAATTTTGCTGCAAGTGTCTGGTCCAGAGCGGTTTTCAGCCAATGGGCCTTGCGCTCGTCATAGGTCTTCTTGAGGGCTTCAAGCTTAGATGTGTTGAGGTCCAGGATTGTCGGATGAACCGTCATCTCGTTGGTCAGCATGTAGGCTTCCACCAGATAGAGCGGTGGCGGAAGCGTGTCGGCGATCAGGTCCTTGCCCTGGACAATCTGCTGGTAGGTCGGGCCATTCACTTTCAGTTCCGACAGGATGTATCTGTTGACTGCGATCAAGCCGATGAGGCCGATGCAAATCACGATTGCGAATGCTACGAGACTGCGACCGATATTCAGTTTCATGTTGGAATTCCGCTTCGTCAGATCTGAAGATCATGGATCAATTTCATCGGGATCTGTCGCATCATGCGTTGCGCCATTGCCCCCGCCATCTGCGTAAATGTAGAGCGGAGCGGTTACCGATCTGTGAAGCCGGGGTTAACAAAATGACTGCAATTCTAACGGCTCATAAATCAGGTACAGGCTGTTGAGCCAGTGTTGGCGCGACAAGGCCGGGAGATGTCGGCAACAGGGCGCGGGTGTTCCGGCATCGCGTGAAGTCTGGTCGCCACACCAATCATTGCCTGTTCGCCGGGTGCTTCGCCGGATACAATTGATTTTTCGCCGTAGTGCGGTAAGACGGCGCAACGCCACTTGAGCCATCGCCACAAATTGGAAGGAACCAGACCATGACCGCCATTATCGATATTGTCGGACGGGAAATCCTCGACAGCCGCGGAAACCCGACGGTTGAGGTTGACGTTCATCTCGAGGACGGCTCCATGGGCCGCGCCATGGTTCCCTCAGGTGCCTCGACCGGAGCTCATGAAGCCGTTGAACTGCGCGATGGTGGCAGCCGCTATCTTGGCAAGGGCGTGCAAAAGGCCGTCGCTGCGGTCAATGGTGATCTGCGCGACAACATCTGCGGCATGGATGCCGAAGGCCAGATCGCGCTCGACAAGGCGATGATCGCGCTCGATGGCACCGCCAACAAGAGCAAGCTCGGCGCCAACGCCATTCTCGGCGTGTCGCTCGCAGCCGCCCGCGCGTCCGCCCAGGCCAGCGGCCTGCCGCTTTACCGCTATGTCGGCGGTGCCAATGCGCGGTTGCTGCCGGTGCCGATGATGAACATCATCAATGGCGGGGCACACGCCGACAATCCGATCGACTTCCAGGAATTCATGATCATGCCGGTCGGCGCCGACACGCTCAGCGACGCAGTCCGCATGGGCTCTGAAGTGTTCCACACATTGAAAAAGGAACTCGCAGCCGGCGGCTACAACACCAATGTCGGCGACGAGGGCGGTTTCGCACCCGATCTGAAGAGTGCTCCCGAGGCGCTCGACCTGATCATGAAATCCATCGAAAAGGCAGGCTATCGTCCAGGCGAAGATATCTATCTCGCCCTCGATCCGGCCTCGACCGAGTTCTTCAAGGACGGCAAATACGATCTGGCAGGCGAGGGACGTATTCTCGATAGCGCGGAAATGGCTGCCTATTACGCAGAACTCGCTGCCAAATACCCGATCATCTCGATTGAAGACGGCATGGCAGAAGATGACTGGGACGGTTGGAAAACGCTGACCGAAATGATTGGCGACAAGTGCCAGCTGGTCGGCGATGATCTGTTTGTCACCAACTCCGCGCGGCTGCGCGACGGCATCAAGATGGGCGTCGCCAATTCGATCCTGGTCAAGGTCAACCAGATCGGCACGCTGTCGGAAACGCTGGATGCGGTCGAGACTGCGCACAAGGCCGGTTACACCGCCGTGATGAGCCATCGCTCGGGCGAAACCGAGGATTCAACCATCGCTGATCTGGCAGTCGCCACCAATTGCGGACAGATCAAGACCGGTTCCCTGTCGCGGTCGGACCGTCTGGCGAAATACAACCAGCTGATCCGCATCGAGGAAGAACTCGGCGTCGAAGCAGCCTATGCCGGGACTTCCGTCCTGCGCGGATAAGCCGCCCGCGACCGGTTCAATCCGGTTCCCCTGCACCAGGTCACATCAAGCCCGCGCATCGGCGCGGGCTTTTTCGTGTGCAACGCACCATCCCGCACAATCGGCTAACGCTATATTAAGCATGGTCTGCCATCTTTGCCCCCTCGCAGGGGTAAGGCGTTTTTCGAATGCGGACACAGTTCAAAAAGAAACGATCATGGATCCGTTGGGTAATCCCGGCGCTTTCAATTGGATGTTTCGCCTATTTCGGTTTCCATTCATGGCATGGCGCCTTCGGTCTCGACTCGGCTGAAGCACTGGAGATCAGGCGTGTCGAATTGACCGAACGGCTTGCAAGCCTGACCGAACGCAGGCAACATCTCGAACGCAAGGTCATGTTGTTGAGCGATGGCGCGGTGGAAGCCGACATGCTCGACGAACGGGCGCGGCTGCTGTTGAACGTGGCCCGCGAGGATGAAGTTGTGTATTTCACCGGCGCCACTAATTAACCGAAATTCAGTTAATTGTTGAAATAATTAGCAATTACAAAGACATAACAATCATACCAGCCATGCGTTTATACCCTTGCTGACAGATGTCATTTTCCATATGGTCTATGCAACATGACCACTGGGAGGATGACATGGCACCCCGTAAAACTGCCACAGCCGCATCCCGCAAGAAGCCTGCCGAGAAAAGCGGGCTGAACGGCGGAATTACCGATTTCGACAAAGCAGCCGAGATCAAGGCTTACAGCGACATGCTGATGATCCGCCGTTTCGAAGAGAAGGCCGGCCAGTTGTATGGCATGGGCTTCATCGGCGGCTTCTGCCATCTCTACATCGGTCAGGAAGCTGTTGTCGTCGGCATGCAGTCGGCGCTCAAGGATGGCGATCAGGTCATCACCGGCTACCGCGATCACGGCCACATGCTGGCTTGCGGCATGGAAGCTCGCGGCGTTATGGCCGAGCTCACAGGACGCCGTGACGGCTATTCGCATGGCAAGGGCGGCTCCATGCACATGTTCTCCAAGGAAAAGAATTTCTACGGCGGCCACGGCATCGTCGGCGGTCAGGTGTCGCTGGGCACCGGGCTTGGCTTCGCCAACAAGTATCGCGGCAATGACAATGTCTCGGTCGCCTATTTCGGCGATGGCGCGGCCAACCAGGGTCAGGTCTATGAGAGCTTCAACATGGCGGCTCTGTGGAAACTGCCGGTGATCTACATCGTCGAAAATAACCGTTACGCCATGGGCACATCCACGGCGCGGTCTTCGGCGCAGTCGAACTTCTCGCTGCGCGGCAATTCCTTCGGCATTCCCGGCCATCAGGTTGATGGCATGGATGTGCGCGCCGTGCACGCCGCAGCCGTTGAGGCCGTTGCTCACTGCCGCTCGGGCAAGGGGCCGATCATTCTCGAAATGCTGACCTATCGTTATCGTGGTCACTCCATGTCCGACCCGGCGAAATACCGCACCAAGGACGAAGTCCAGAAGATGCGCTCCGAGCACGACCCGATCGAACAGGTCAAGGCGCGCATCCTCGAACTCAAGCACGCGTCCGAGGATGACCTCAAGTCCATCGACAAGAAGGTGCGCGATGTGGTGGCGGATGCAGCAGACTTCGCCCAGAACAGTCCGGAGCCGGATCCGTCCGAGCTCTACACCGACATTCTGCTTTAAGGGGAGGGAACCACCATGCCGATTGATATCCTGATGCCCGCGCTTTCCCCGACCATGGAAGAAGGCACGCTGTCCAAATGGCTCAAGAACGAAGGCGACAAGGTCACCTCCGGTGATGTGCTGGCCGAAATTGAAACCGACAAGGCAACCATGGAAGTGGAAGCCATCGATGAGGGCGTGCTCGGCAAGATCGTCGTTCCTGCCGGGACCGAAAACGTCAAGGTCAACGCGGTTATTGCCGTGATCCTGGAAGAGGGCGAAAGCGCCTCCGACATCGGCTCTGCCAAAGCTGCGGAAGCCGCTCCGGCTCCTGCCGCGGAAGAGCCCAAGGCTGATGCCGCCGCCCCTGTGCCAGCTGCGCCCAAGGCACCGGTTGAAAATGCCATCGCGTCCGATCCGGATATCCCGGCAGGAACCGAAATGGTCCCGACCACCGTGCGTGAAGCGCTTCGCGACGCCATGGCCGAGGAAATGCGCGCCAATGAGGATGTCTTCCTGATGGGCGAAGAGGTTGCCGAGTACCAGGGCGCCTACAAGATCTCCCAGGGCCTGTTGGCCGAATTCGGCGCACGCCGCGTCGTCGACACCCCGATCACCGAGCACGGCTTTACCGGCGTCGGCGTTGGTGCGGCCATGGCCGGTCTCCGGCCGATCGTCGAGTTCATGACCTTCAACTTCGCCATGCAGGCGATCGACCAGATCATCAACTCCGCCGCCAAGACCCTCTACATGTCCGGCGGCCAGATGGGTGCGCCGATCGTGTTCCGCGGCGCCAATGGTGCTGCCTCCCGCGTCGGTGCCCAGCACTCGCAGTGCTATGCCGCCTGGTACAGTGCCATTCCCGGGCTCAAGGTTGTCATGCCTTACTCGGCAGCCGACGCCAAGGGCTTGCTCAAGGCCGCCATCCGCGACCCCAACCCGGTGATCTTCCTCGAAAACGAGATCCTTTACGGCCACACCTTCGATGTGCCGAAGATGGATGATTTCGTCCTGCCGATCGGCAAGGCCCGCGTTCACAAGTCCGGCAAGGATGTCACCATCGTCTCCTTCGGCATCGGCATGAATTATGCGGTCAAGGCAGTCGAAGAACTTTCCGCACTCGGCATCGATGTCGAACTCATCGACCTGCGCACCATCCGTCCGATGGACCTTCCGACAGTGATCGAAAGTGTCAAGAAGACCGGCCGTCTGGTCACCGTCGAGGAAGGCTATCCGCAGAATTCCGTCGGCACCGAGATCGCCACGCGGGTGCAGCAGCAGGCGTTCGATTACCTTGATGCGCCGATCATCACCATTGCCGGCAAGGACGTTCCGATGCCCTACGCCGCAAATCTCGAGAAACTGGCGTTGCCGAATGTCGCCGAGGTTGTCGAGGCGGTCAAAGCCGTCACCTACAGGCTTTAAAGGGAGGACTGAAAGATGCCCATCAACATCACAATGCCCGCCCTGTCGCCGACCATGGAAGAGGGAAACCTCGCCAAATGGATGGTCAAGGAAGGTGACAAGGTCTCCTCCGGTGACGTTCTCTGCGAAATAGAGACCGACAAGGCGACGATGGAAGTCGAATCCATCGATGAAGGCACCGTTGCCAAGCTTGTCGTTGCTGCCGGCACCGAGGGCGTCAAGGTCAATGACCTGATCGCCATTCTCGCCGCCGAAGGTGAAAGCGTCGAGGATGCTGCCAAGGGCGGTGGCGAAGCTGCTGCTGCGCCCGCCGCAGCACCTGCCGAGGCGCCCAAGGCCGAAGCCGCCAAGACGGAATCTGCCCCGACGCCTGACAACCTGCCGATCCGCGACGTCAATCCCGCAGCGCCCGCTGCCCCTCCGGCACCGGTTTCTGCTTCGGGCGAACGCACGTTTTCTTCGCCGCTGGCGCGCCGCATCGCCAAGGATGCCGGGCTCGATGTCTCTGCGATTTCGGGTTCCGGCCCGCATGGCCGCGTGATCAAGGCCGATGTCGAAGCGGCGATGGCCGCTGGCACAGGCAAGGCTGCCGCTGCACCGCAGGCAGCAGCCGCTGCCGCACCAGTTGCCGCCGCCAAGGGCATGTCGGACGACGCAGTCCTCAAGAACTTCGCCGAAGGCTCCTACGAGTTGGTCAAGCATGACGGCATGCGCAAGACCATTGCCCGTCGCCTGCAGGAATCCAAGCAGACCATCCCGCATTTCTACGTCACCGTCGATTGCGAGCTCGATGCGCTGCTGGCATTGCGCGCCCAGCTCAACAAGGCTGCTCCGATCAAGGACGACAAGCCGGTCTACAAGCTTTCGGTCAACGACATGGTGATCAAGGCGCTGGCACTGGCCTTGCGTGATGTGCCTGATGCCAATGTCTCCTGGACCGACGAGAACATGGTGATGCACAAGCATTCCGATGTTGGCGTTGCAGTCTCGATCCCCGGCGGCCTGATCACTCCGATCATCCGCTCGGCTGAACAAAAGACCCTGTCTGCCATCTCCAACGAGATGAAGGATCTTGGCAAGCGCGCCAAGGACCGCAAGCTCAAACCTGAAGAATATCAGGGTGGCACCTCCTCGGTGTCCAACATGGGCATGATGGGCGTCAAGGACTTTGCCGCCGTGATCAACCCGCCGCATGCGACCATTCTGGCCGTGGGTGCGGGCGAACAGCGCCCAGTGGTCAAGGATGGCGCACTGGCAATCGCCACGGTGATGAGCGTCACCCTGTCGACAGATCACCGCGCCGTCGATGGCGCGCTTGGTGCCCAATTGCTCGCAGCCTTCAAGGGCTACATTCAAAGCCCGATGGGCATGCTGGTCTGAGAGACTCGACGATCAACACTGGAGAACGCGTATGGCTGACAATGGTGTGAACGAGAGTTTCGGCAGGACCTGGACCTGGATGGCGGTTCTGGCGGTGCTGTGCATCGTCGGCGGCTTCATGGCGCTGCTCAATCCGTTCGGGGCCACCATTCTCGCGGTCGTTCTGGCTGGCTGGATCTTTCTGATGCAAGGCGTCATCCAGGTGGTTCATGCCTTTCGCGTCCGCGACTGGCCGGGCTTCATGTGGTCGCTCGGGCTCGGTGTGCTCTCGCTCATCGTCGGCTTCGTGCTGGTCGCCGATCCGTTGGCAGGCAGCGTCCCGCTGACATTGCTGGTGGCGGTGTTGTTCCTGTTGACCGGTGTTGCCAAGACCATGCTAGCTTTCGCGTTGAAGCCCGCCAGTGGCTGGGTCTGGGTTCTGGCCTCAGGCCTGATTTCGGTGGTGCTTGGCGTGATGATCCTTGCCGGCCTTCCGTCCTCGGCAACGACAATTCTTGGCCTGTTGCTCGGAATCGAGCTTGTGTCCAACGGTGTGCTGTTCCTGTTCGTGGCGCTGGGGCTTCGCAAGCTTGGCGGCTGACGCAGGGCCGGCGGCGATAATCTGCCGTCGAAAGGTGGAATGATGAAAACCGTTCTCTGCTATGGCGACTCGTTGACGTGGGGCTATGATCCGGAAGCCCGGTCCCGGCATGCGCTCGGGGATCGCTGGTCGTCCGTGCTGGCTGCTTCACTGGGTGAGGGCGTTCATGTGGTGGCCGATGGGCTCAATGGCCGGACCACGGTGTTTGATGATCACACCGGCGATTGCGATCGCAATGGCGCTCGCACGTTACCGACTGTGCTTCATACCCATGCGCCGCTCGATCTGGTGATCATCATGCTCGGGTCGAATGACATGAAGCCGGTTGTCGCCGGTACGGCGCATGCCTCATCCAAGGGCATGCGGCGTTTGCTCGATCTGGTTCGGCTGCATGCCTGGCCGGTGACGGATCAGGAACCGCCGCAGGTTCTGGTGGTCTCACCGCCGCCGCTGGTTCAAACCGCTGACCCGGATTTTGCCGCGATGTTCGAGGGCGGTGTCGCCCAATCGGCGATGCTGGCATCGTTCTATGCCGATCTGGCCGACGATACCGGCGCGGGCTTCTTCGATGCAGGATCTGTGGCTCAGTGCTCGTCCATCGATGGCGTACATCTGGATGCAGGGAACACGCGTGCAATTGGCCGCGGTTTGGTGCCGGTGGCCCGGCTTTTGTTGGGGCACTGATTTTAGAACAATTGACCAGGGTCAAGGAGAACAGGGACCAAGGGCGGATAGACTGCAGTCATCACCAAAACAACGAGGAGATGATTGATGTCAAATACACCCCACGAGTTGGCGGAGGAATTTCCCGAGCACGTCGCGAAAATGCATGAAATGAAACAGAGCGATGCCCATTTCGCCAAACTCTTTGATGCCTATCACGACGCCAACCGGGCCATCCACCGCGCCGAAACCGATGTAGAGCCGACGGACGATTTCCACATGGAAGAAATGCGGAAAGAACGCCTGAAGCTCAAGGACGAAATCTACGGGATGCTGGCGGGCTGAAATTGTCCTGACACGCCCTGAACTGACGGCAGGGCGGACGTGGGTCCGTCCGCCCTGATTTAGAGGAGACGAGGCGTGTCAAACAATTACGACGTGATCATCATTGGCTCCGGCCCCGGCGGCTACATCGCAGCCATCCGCGCCGCCCAGTTGGGCCTCAAGACCGCCGTGGTCGAGCGCGAACATCTGGCCGGCATCTGCTCCAACTGGGGCTGTATCCCGACCAAGGCGCTGCTGCGCTCGGCGGAAGTACTGCATCTCTCAGAACACGCCAAGAACTATGGCCTCAAGCTCGAAGGCACAGTGACGCCGGATATCGAAGCCATCGTCAAGCGCTCGCGCGGTATTGCCGAGCGGATGAATGGCGGCGTCGGCTTTCTGATGAAGAAGAACAAGGTCGACGTCATCTGGGGCGAGGCGAAACTCACCAAGCCCGGCGAGATTGTCGTTGCCAAGACCACCAAGAAGATCGTCGAGCCGCAGGGCCCGATCCCCAAGAACACGCTGGGCGAGGGCACTTACACCGCCAAGCACATTATCGTCGCCACCGGCGCGCGGCCCCGCGCTCTGCCCGGCATCGAGCCCGATGGCAAGCTGATCTGGACCTATTTCGAGGCGATGAAGCCCGAAAAAATGCCGAAATCGTTGCTGGTCATGGGCTCCGGCGCCATCGGTATCGAGTTCGCCTCGTTCTACCGCACCATGGGTGTCGATGTGACCGTGGTCGAAGTCATGAAAACCGTGATGCCGGTCGAGGACGCGGAGATTTCCGCTTTCGCCAAGAAGCAGTTCGATAAGCAGGGCATGAAGATCATGCTCGAAGCCAAGGTCACCAAGGTCGAAAAGGGCGCTGACTCGGTCACCGCCCATGTCGAACTCAAGGACGGCAAGGTCGAGAAAATTACTGCAGACCGGATGATCTCGGCTGTCGGCGTTCAGGGCAACATCGAAAATCTCGGCCTCGAAACGCTCGGCGTCAAGACCGATCGTGGCTGCATCGTCATCGATGGCTACGGCAAGACCAATGTGCCCGGCGTCTACGCCATCGGCGATGTCGCAGGTCCGCCGATGCTGGCGCACAAGGCCGAGCATGAAGCCGTCATCTGCGTCGAGAAGATTGCCGGTCTGCCCAACGTCCACCCGATGGACAAGCTGAAAATTCCCGGCTGCACCTATTGCAATCCACAGGTGGCCTCCGTCGGTCTCACCGAAGCCAAAGCCAAGGAACAGGGCCTCGACATCCGCGTCGGCCGCTTCCCCTTTGTCGCCAACGGCAAGGCCATTGCGCTCGGCGAAGACCAGGGCATGGTCAAGACCATCTTCGACAAGAAGACCGGCGAGCTTTTGGGCGCCCATCTGGTCGGTGCGGAAGTCACCGAGCTGATCCAGGGCTTTGTCGTGGCGATGAATCTCGAAACCACCGAGGAAGACCTGATGCATACCATCTTCCCGCATCCGACGATCTCGGAAACGCTCAAGGAAAGCGTGCTCGATGCCTACGGACGGGCACTCAACGCGTGAGCGGCATAAGCCGCTTGCCAAAGGCTGTGGTGCTGCCGGTGATCGGCGGCGCTGCTCTGGGTGCCTTGGCCGGTCTGGCGGCCATTCGCGGCCGCGGTGCGGTCGAGTTCGGATCGGTTCGGCTTGAGGGAGTGGCCGGAATTCTTGCGCTTTCTGCCATCCTGGCATTGATGGGGCTGATGCTCGGTCTTACATTCTGGTTGATCATGCGCGCCCTTGGTGACGCGGCCAACGGAGACAAACGATGATGATGGAATATCAGATGGGGTTCCTGGCCATGCCGGGGCTCGGCTTTTTCGGCCTGCTGCTGGTCGGTCTGATTGCCGGCTATGTCGCCGAACGCGCCATGAACCGCGAACATGGACTGTTGACCAACATACTTGTCGGCATCGCCGGCTCTTTTGTCGGCAGCGCGCTCGCCGGTGTGCTCAACATCAACTACTACGGATTTGCCGGAAATCTGGTCGTCGCCATCGCCGGCGCCGTCCTGATACTCTGGGTCTTCGGTCGCTCCAAGAGCAGCTGATTCACAACGCATATAAAGGGACCTTTTGATGGTCACGATCCTCGACGTCACAAAGCCTGTCGCCACCGCCTCTGTCGCCAAGCGTGTCAGGCACCCGGAAAAGCAGGCGCGCCCCGACACCGAGGTCAAGCGCAAGCCGGAATGGATCCGCGTCCGCGCACCCACCTCCAAGGGCTATCAGGAAACCCGCGCCATCGTGAAAGAGAACAATCTCGTCACGGTTTGCGAGGAGGCCGGTTGCCCCAATATTGGCGAGTGCTGGGACAAGAAGCACGCCACCTTCATGATCATGGGCGAGATCTGCACCCGCGCCTGCGCCTTCTGCAACGTCATGACCGGCAAGCCTAATGCGCTTGATATGAACGAGCCGGAAAATGTCGCCAAGGCGGTCAAGCAGATGGGGCTGATGCACGTGGTCATCACTTCGGTCGACCGCGACGATCTTGACGATGGCGGCGCCGAGCATTTCGAAAAAGTCATCTGGGCCATCCGCGCTATGTCGCCCGAGACGACGATTGAAATTCTGACACCGGATTTCCTGCGCAAGCCCGGCGCGCTCGAACGCGTCGTTGCGGCCAAGCCCGACGTCTTCAACCACAATCTCGAAACCGTGCCGGGCAACTATCTCACCGTTCGTCCGGGCGCGCGCTATTTCCATTCATTGCGTTTATTGCAGCGGGTCAAGGAGCTCGACCCGACAATGTTCACCAAGTCAGGTATCATGGTGGGGCTGGGCGAAGAGCGCAACGAAGTGCTGCAACTGATGGATGATCTGCGCTCTGCGGAGGTCGATTTCATGACCATCGGCCAATATCTGCAGCCGACCCGCAAGCATCATGAGGTGATGGATTTTGTCACGCCCGAGGACTTCAAGAGCTACGAGAAGATCGCCTACACCAAGGGCTTCCTGATGGTGTCGTCCAGCCCGCTGACCCGTTCCTCGCACCATGCCGGCGATGATTTCGCCAGGCTCAAGGCCAATCGCGAAGCCAAGCTGGCAGCTGCGGTGAACGCATAATACGACGATGCCAACATACGAAACGACACGCCCGGTTCCGCATTCGCCGCGCCAGATGTTTGATCTGGTTGCCGATGTCGAGCGATACCCCGAGTTCCTGCCGCTGTGCGAGGCGCTGAGCGTTCGCTCGCGCAAGGAACGCGACGGCAAGACCCTGCTGATTGCCGACATGACAGTGGGCTACAAGAAGATCCGCGAAACCTTCACCAGTCAGGTGCTGCTCAAGCCCGATGATCTGGCTATCGATGTCAAATACCTCGATGGCCCGTTCAAATATCTCGACAACAAATGGACTTTTCTGGCTCAGGAGAACGGCGGTTGCGAGGTCCGGTTCTTCATCGACTACGAGTTCAAGAGCCGGATGCTCGGCGCACTGATGGGCGCCATGTTCGACCGTGCCTTCCGCATGTTCGCCGAGGCGTTTGAAAAACGCGCCCGGGAAATTTACGGCGAAGCAGGCGTGTCCTGAGAGACTGACAGCAGCGTCGCCCGGCCGATCAATGCCTCAAGTGCGGCCCGCACCGTTGCGGCGCGGATCATGTCGCGGCTCCAGGACGGATCCCAGCGCAGTTCGACAACGCTGGTCAGATCACCCGGTCCCGACAGTCCCATCCAGACCAGCCCGACAGGCTTGTGCGGCGATCCGCCGCCCGGTCCCGCCACGCCGGTCACAGACACGGCGAAGTCAGCCCGCGAACGGCGGCGGGCGCCAAGCACCATTTCGGTCGCCACTTGCGGTGACACCGCTCCGAAAGCGGCAAGCGTGGCGGGTTTGACCCCGAGCATGTCCTGCTTGGCTTCATTGGAGTAGGTCACGAAACCGCGGTCCAGCACTGCCGATGATCCGGCGATATCGGTAATCGCGCCGGCAATCAGTCCGCCGGTGCAAGACTCAGCGGTGGCAACCAGTCCGCCAGGTACGGGGAAAGTGTCGATGATTTCCTGCGCCAGTCCGCGGCAGTCGGCGCGCAACCCGGCAAGCATCTCGGCCTCGCTCATGAATAGTCTCCAAACACCACCGTGGCAGTGGCAATAGCGGCGATGCCCTCGCGGCGGCCGGCAAAACCGATGGTTTCATTGGTGGTGGCCTTGACCGAACAGCGCTCAACCGAGATTCCGAGTATCCCGGCCAGCGCCTCCCGCATGACCTGCCTGTGCGGGCCGATCTTCGGTTCTTCGGCGATCAGCGTGACATCCACATTCATGATCACGCCACCGGCCTTTCGCACGATGTCTGCGGCATGACTTAGAAAGATGTGCGAGGCTGTGCCACGCCACTGCGGGTCGGAGGGTGGGAAATGATCGCCGATATCGCCCGCAGCACAAGTTGCCAGCAGTGCGTCGGTCAGTGCGTGCAGGCCGACATCGGCATCGGAATGCCCGTCCAGACGCTGGTCATGCGGGATATCCACCCCGCACAGGGTGACAAAGCTGCCCGGAACCAGCCGGTGCACATCGTAGCCGTTTCCGGTGCGCACATCAGGCAACCGTGCCGGTGCAAGCTTCTCGTCGGCCATGGCGATATCCTCGGCTGTGGTAAGTTTGATATTGGACGGACTGCCCGGCGTCAGCCGCACGCTGAGGCCCGCCCACTCGGCAATGGCGCAATCATCGGTGAAGTCCGTATCAGAAGCGGCGTCGGCCCGGGCATGGGCTGTTGAAATGGCTGCGTAATCGAAACCCTGGGGCGTCTGCGCGCCGAACAGTCCTTCACGCGGCACGGTACCGACAACATTGCCGGATGCGTCGCCGCGCTTGAGCGTGTCGGAGACCGCGACAGCGGGCAGGGCGGCGCTATGTCCCGCCTGGAGCGCTTTAAGCACGCCATCAATGTTGGCGTGGCTCACAAATGGCCGCACGGCGTCATGGATCAGCACATAAGGCGGCGCTGCGCCGGACAGCGCTTCAAGCCCTGCACGGACCGAGGCCTGCCGGGTGGCGCCGCCAGCCACCGTGCGGACCCGGTCTGCGCCGGAAAGTCCGGAGACAGCCTTGGTGTAGAGCGCTTCGTCATCGGGATGAATGACCACCACGACGTCTCCGCAGCCCGGATGTGCCAGAAATCTCGCCAGAGTTCCGGCAATCACCGGCTGCCCGCCAATCAGGCGGTATTGCTTTGGCCCGTCCGCAGATTGACCGGCGCGTTCGCCACGGCCGGCCGCGACGATGACCAGCCCGAACTCAGATGTATTGTTCATGTGCATTCAATTCCCGAAACACGATTGCCTGCCTGTTTAGAGCTTGCGTTAACCGGAAAAAAGCTCTTTTGAATATTTCTCGGCAGTCGAGTGAATTCGACTTGGCAATCCCACAATGATTGGCTAAAAAAGCGGCAACAAAAAAGGTTGCACGATACGCATGCAAAAAATCGAAGCCATTTTGAGTGAGCCGCTGAAGATCGGACCGGTCACGGCGCGAAACCGGGTGTTCCTGGCGCCGCTGTCGGGCATTTCCGACTTGCCGTTCAGGCAGTTGGCCTGGAAACACGGCGCCGGGCTGGTGTTCACAGAGATGGTGGCAAGCCGCGAGCTTGTCACGGAGCGGCGCGAATCACAGGTGCGCTTGCGCGGTGACGGTATTGACCCGCATGTGGTTCAACTCGCCGGACGCGAAGCCTGGTGGATGGGCGAGGCGGCGCGGATCGCCGAGGCAGAAGGCGCTGCGATGATCGACATCAACATGGGGTGCCCTGCCAAGAAGGTCACGGGCGGCTATTCCGGATCCGCATTGATGCGCGATCCCGATCATGCGCTTGACCTGATCGAGGCGACGGTAAAGGCGGTGTCGGTGCCGGTGACTTTGAAAATGCGGCTTGGCTGGGATGATGAAAATCACAATGCGGCGCTGATAGCTGCCCGCGCCGAGGCAGCTGGCGTGCAGATGATCACTGTGCATGGCCGTACCCGCATGCAGTTTTACGAAGGCATTGCCAATTGGGATGCCATCGCCCGCGTCCGCGAGGCCATCACCGTCCCGCTGATTGCCAATGGTGACGTCACCAGCCGTGCCGATATTGCCGAGTGTCTGCGCCGCTCGGGCGCCGACGCGGTGATGGTCGGCCGCGCCTCACGCGGCCAGCCGTGGATTTGCGGTGAACTGGCCGGTTCCGATGCGGTGCCTGCGCACGGAGAGGCCCGCAATGCGGTGGCGCTGGAGCACTACCGGTTGATGGTCGACCATTACGGGGAAGATGTCGGCGTCCGCCATGCCCGCAAACACATAGGCTGGTATCTCGAGACGCTGGCGCCGGAGACGCCGGCGGCGCTCAAAACCGCGATGATGACCTCGCGCAACGCCGACCAGGTCTGGACCTGGTTTGCCGAAGCTTTGGACGGCGGCGTCGCTTCAGCTTCGGTATTGGAGAATGCGGCATGAGCGAAAAACTGGCGGCTCAGATCGGTGGCGCGGATGCGGACACCGCCATCATGGTGCTCAACGCGATCCAGCACCCGGTGATCATGGTCGATGGCGACAGCATCGTCTGCTTTGCCAACTGGGAGGCAGAAGCTTTTTTCGCTGCCAGCGCGGCGCATCTCGCCCGGCACACGATCGATTCGGTCATTCCGTTCGGCAGCCCGCTGTTGGAGCTCATCGACCAGGTGCGTGAGCGCCGGGCGGCGGTCAATGAATACCGCGTCGACCTGAGTTCGCCGCGGCTGGGCAGCGACAAACTGGTCGATCTCTATGTCGCCCCGGTTGCCGGCCTTCCGGGCAATGTCGTGGTGGTGTTTCAGGAACGCTCGATGGCCGACAAGATCGACCGCCAGCTGACCCATCGTGCCGCTGCGCGCTCGGTCACCGGTCTGGCCTCGATGCTGGCCCATGAAATCAAGAACCCGCTGTCGGGTATTCGAGGTGCTGCGCAATTGCTGGAAATGTCGGTGGGCGACGAGGACCGCGCCCTGACCCGGTTGATCCGCGATGAAACTGACCGCATTGTGTCGCTGGTCGACCGCATGGAGATCTTCTCGGATGAACGCCCGGTGGACCGGGTGCCGGTCAACATCCATTCTGTACTTGATCACGTCAAGGCGGTGGCCAAGGCCGGGTTTGCCCGTAAGATCAAGTTCTCCGAACTCTACGATCCGTCACTGCCGTCGGTTTATGCCAACCGCGATCAGCTGGTTCAGGTATTCCTGAACCTGGTCAAGAACGCGGCTGAATCAGTCGGCGATGATCCAAATGGCGAAATCGTTCTGACCACCGCCTATCGCCCCGGCATCAAGCTGTCGGTTGCCGGCACCCGGGAAAAGGTTTCACTTCCGCTGGAATTTTGCGTGCAGGATAACGGGCCAGGCGTGCCGGCCGACCTGGTGCCGCATCTGTTTGACCCCTTCATCACCACCAAGACAAATGGCTCTGGGCTGGGGTTGGCGCTCGTCGCCAAGCTTGTCGGTGGTCATGGCGGCATCGTTGAATGTGACAGCCAAAGCCGCAAAACCACCTTCCGAATTCTGATGCCGGTCTCGCCCGACGGCCGGCCAATCAAGCCGCTGCCGTCAGTCAAGGGCAGCGCGTCCGGCCAAAAGGACTGAACCGATGGGCAAAGCCACCATACTAGTCGCTGACGATGACGCGGCGATCCGGACCGTGCTCAACCAGGCCCTGACCCGGGCCGGCTATGACGTACGCATCACCTCCAACGCCGCCACGCTGTGGCGCTGGATCTCTGCGGGCGACGGCGATTTGGTGATCACTGATGTGATCATGCCGGATGAGAATGCCTTCGACATGCTGCCACGTATTCGCCGGTCACGTCCGGATTTGCCTGTGCTGGTGATGAGTGCCCAAAACACCTTCATGACAGCGATCAAGGCGTCTGAAGGCGGCGCTTATGACTATTTGCCAAAGCCCTTCGATCTGACCGAGATGATCAACATCATCGGCAGGGCGCTGTCGGAACCGCGCAAGCTCTCGGTCCAGCCTGAGGAAACCACCGAAGGCATGCCACTGGTGGGGCGCTCCACGGCAATGCAGGAAATCTACCGGGTGCTGGCGCGGCTGATGCAGACCGACCTGACCTTGATGATCACCGGTGAATCGGGAACAGGCAAGGAACTGGTGGCCCGCGCGCTGCATGATTACGGCAAGCGCCGCAACGGCCCGTTTGTCGCCATCAACATGGCAGCGATCCCGCGCGACCTGATTGAATCTGAACTCTTCGGGCATGAAAAGGGCGCGTTTACGGGCGCGCAAAACAAATCCACCGGGCGGTTCGAGCAGGCCGAAGGCGGAACTCTGTTTCTCGATGAGATCGGTGATATGCCGATGGATGCCCAGACCCGGCTCCTCAGAGTGCTTCAGCAGGGCGAATACACCACCGTTGGCGGGCGTATGCCGATCAAGACCGACGTCCGCATTGTCGCTGCCACCAACAAGGATCTCAAGATCCTGATCAACCAGGGCCTGTTTCGCGAGGATCTTTATTACCGTCTCAATGTGGTGCCTTTGCGCTTGCCGGCGCTCAGGGACCGGGCGGAGGATGTGCCGGATCTGGTGCGCCATTTCGTTCGCCACGCGGTCGGCGAAGGGCTCGATGCCAAACGGTTTGACGGTGAAGCGCTGGAACTGCTCAAAGCCTATCCATGGCCGGGCAATGTCCGCGAGCTTGAAAATGTCGTCCGGCGTGTCATGGCGCTGTATCCGCAGGACGTCATCACCCGCGAAATCATCGACAACGAACTCAGGATTGAATCACCCGAACCGGCCACGCCGCAAGGGGCTGCATCCATGGGTGCGACGACCGTTGCCGAGTCGGTTGAAGAAAACATGCGCCGCTATTTCGCCGAATTTGGCGAAGGCCTGCCGCCCCCGGGATTGTATCAGAGGGTGCTTGAAGAAGTTGAGTATCCGCTGATTCTTGCAGCGCTGACGGCAACCCGCGGCAATCAGATCAAGGCCGCCGATCTACTCGGTCTGAACCGCAACACGCTGCGCAAGAAAATCCGCGAACTCGGTGTAACGGTCTATCGGTCGCCCCGTCTGACGTGACAGGAGTGCCTGTCTGTCGCGGCGCTTGACACATCTCGCCTGAATGTTGCAATTTCGCCACATTATGTTGCATGTTCGCAACGATAACGTCTCGGCAAAATTGGAGCGCAGGGAAAAGATGGCGATCGACACAGGATCGGACTTGTCGGACACCCAGCCAGCCCTGGCCCAAGGGCCGAAAGCCGGATACGAGGCCTCGCAGCGCCGCAATCTGTTTACGCTGCCAGGGATAGCGCTGGTCGCTTCCGCTTTCCTGAGTGCATTGATCTCGTTTTCCATCCTGTTGGGACTGACCCCGATCGATCCGGTCGACCAGGTTGTTTACAGTGCCGTGGTGATCAACCTGATCTTCGTCATCGGACTGGTGACACTGGTTTGTCTGGAAATCTACGCGTTGTTGAAAGCCCGGCGGCGGGGCAAGGCGGCGGCAAAGCTTCATATCCGCATCGTCGCCCTGTTTTCCATCGTCGCAATCGTTCCCGCCATTATCGTTGCCATCGTCGCATCAATCACCCTCGATGTCGGACTCGACCGGTGGTTTTCAATGCGCACCAAGTCGATCGTCAACTCATCGCTGTCGGTGGCGGAAGCCTATGTTCTGGAAAACGCACGGTTTTTGCAGGGTCAGACGGTCTCCATGGCCAACGATCTCGATAATGCGCGTTCGCTTTACAGCCTTGACCGGGTTGGCTTTACCCAGTTCGTCACCCGGCAGGCGACGGGCCGTGGTCTCCTGGGTGCATTTCTGGTCCGCGAGGATGGCAGCGTCATCCTGCAGGCTGACATCGAAACCGAACGCCCGCTACCGGCTGTGCCCGAGCAGGCGCTAAAGGACGCCATCAAGGGTCAGCCAACTCTTATTCCGCCCGGTGTCACCAATCTGGTTGGTGCGCTGATACCGTTGCAGCAGATCAGCGGCACGCTCTTGTACACCGTCCGCGTGGTTGATCCCGAAGTGATGCGCTCGATGCGCCTGATGGAGGAAGCCACAAAGGAATATCAGACGCTTGAGCAAGGGCGGGTATCCCTGCAACTGGCGTTCGGCATCCTCTATATCGGTTTCGCGCTGATCGTGTTGCTGGCAGCAATCTGGACAGCGATCGCCGTTGCCGACCGTCTGGTGCGTCCGATCCGGATCCTGATCAGCGCTTCCGACGATGTAGCCAGCGGTAATCTTGACGTGGTGGTGCCGGTGCACGCGTCAGATGGCGACGTCGGGTCCCTGGCGCAGACCTTCAACAACATGATTGTGCAGATCCGCACCCAGCGTGATGAGATCCTGTCGGCGAAAGACCAGATCGACAACCGAAGGCGCTTTACTGAAGCCGTGCTGTCGGGAGTTTCGGCAGGCGTCGTCGGCGTCGATCATCAGGGCGCGGTGACAATTGCCAACCGCTCGGCCCGCGGGATCCTCGGCGACGCCGACGCCGACGCCGACGTGACCGGCCGCAGCTTTGCGGAATTAGCTCCGGAATTCGAAACCGTGATGGCCGAGGCGGCGATGCGCCCATGGACCGATGCCACGGGGCAGGTTACGTTGAACCGGAAT
This sequence comes from Hoeflea sp. IMCC20628, assembly GCF_001011155.1. NCBI lineage: Bacteria > Pseudomonadati > Pseudomonadota > Alphaproteobacteria > Hyphomicrobiales > Rhizobiaceae > Hoeflea > Hoeflea sp. IMCC20628. The sequence goes on along the minus strand of NZ_CP011479.1, from coordinate 2,161,496 downwards.
GGCAAGGAACGAACCCTCAACGTCAAGGTCACGCGGGAGCAAACCCACGACCGGCTGGAGTCTTTTGTCGTCACACTCGATGACATCACCGATCTTGTGATCGCGCAGCGGTCTACCGCCTGGGCCGATGTTGCCCGGCGCATCGCCCACGAGATCAAGAACCCGCTGACTCCGATCCAGTTGTCAGCCGAACGCATTCGCCGCCGATATGGCCGGCAGATCCCTGATGATGACCGGGCCATTTTTGATCAATGCACCGACACGATCATCCGCCAGGTCGAGGACATCGGTCGCATGGTTGACGAGTTCTCCTCCTTCGCGCGCATGCCCAAACCGTCCAAGGCGCGCGGTGATTTGCGTGACATTCTAAAGGACGCGGCGTTTTTGCGTGAAGTCAGCCGCAATGATATTCAGTTCATCAATGAGTTTCCCGAAACCCCGATGGAAGGTGATTTCGATGCCCGCATGCTCGGACAGGCGTTTGCAAATTTGATCAAGAATGCGACGGAAGCCATTGATGCGGTTGCAGACGATGCAGAGCGTACAGGAAAGACCATCATCGTCCGGGCAAACCGTTCCGATGACGGCCGCGAATACATCGTTGATATCATCGACAATGGCCGCGGGCTGCCGGGAGAGAACCGGCACCGATTGCTCGAACCCTATATGACGATGCGCGATAAGGGCACCGGCCTCGGTCTCGCTATCGTCAAGAAGATTATCGATGATCATGGCGGCGCGATTCAGTTGCGCGATGCGCCTGCTGATATTGACGGAGGCAAGGGCGCCATGATTACCGTCCGCCTTCCGGTGGACGCGCCCGTTCATACCGACGACGAAGAAGAAGACAAAGCAAAGGAACCGGCAGATGGCGTCTGATATTCTGGTCGTTGATGACGAAGCCGACATTCGCGAGATCGTTGCCGGTATTCTGGACGACGAGGGCCATGAAACCCGTACCGCGGGCGACAGCGATTCCGCGCTTGCGGCGATCAATGACCGTGTCCCACGTCTGATTTTCCTCGATATCTGGCTGCAGGGCAGCCGCCTTGACGGTCTGGCGCTGCTCGACGAGATCAAGGCGCGCTATCCCGAACTTCCCGTGGTGATGATTTCCGGTCACGGCAACATTGAAACCGCAGTCTCGGCGATCAGGCGCGGAGCCTATGATTTCATCGAAAAGCCGTTCAAGGCTGACCGGTTGCTGCTGGTCGCCGAAAGGGCGATCGAAACATCCAAGCTCAAGCGGGAGGTCACCGAACTGAAGAAGCGCTCGGGCGATCCGGTCGAGCTGATCGGCACCTCGATTGCCGTCTCCCAGCTCAAGCAGAGCATCGACAAGATCGCCCCCACCAACAGCCGGGTGATGATTCTCGGGCCGTCGGGATCGGGCAAGGAACTGGTTGCGCGGCTGATTCACCGCAAATCCACCCGGTCCGGCGGGCCATTTGTGGTGCTCAATGCCGCTGCGATCACACCCGAACGCATGGAAGTCGCTCTGTTCGGCACCGAGGCTGCGGCCAGCCATGAACGCAAGGTCGGCGCGCTTGAGGAAGCGCATGGCGGCATTTTGTATCTCGATGAAGTTGCCGACATGCCGCGCGGCACCCAGAGCAAGATCCTGCGGGTGCTGGTCGACCAGCAATTTGAACGGGTTGGCGGCACCAAGCGGGTCAAGGTGGATGTGCGGATCATTTCCTCAACGGCGCGCAATCTCGAGGAACTCATCGCATCCGGAGAATTCCGCGAAGACCTTTATCACCGGCTGGCCGTGGTTCCGGTCAAGGTTCCCTCGCTGAGCGAGCGGCGCGAGGACATTCCGTTTCTGGTCGACACCTTCATGCGGCTGGTCTCGGAACAGGCCGGCATCAGAAACCGCCGCATTGGCGATGATGCCTTGGCCGTGATCCAGGCCCACACCTGGCCAGGCAATATAAGGCAATTGCGCAACTACATGGAACGGCTGATGATACTTGCCCGGTCCGATGGGCCCGAGACGGTCATCAGCGCCGACATGTTGCCCGATGACGTCTCCGACATGCTGCCCAAGACCTCTGCAGCGGGCTCCAACCACATCATGACCCTGCCGCTGCGCGAGGCGCGCGAAATGTTCGAGCGCGACTATCTGATCGCCCAGATCAACCGTTTTGGCGGAAATATTTCCAGAACTGCCGAATTTGTGGGTATGGAGCGGTCTGCGCTGCATCGCAAATTGAAATCGCTTGGCGTATAAGCTGCGCCAAGCCGCCAAAGTCGCGGCTTTGAACAGGCTTTTGAGAGGTCGGCAATGAAGGTCATCATTTGTGGTGCTGGACGAGTAGGCTACGGCATTGCCGAGCGGCTGGCCGCTGAAGACAATGATGTGTCGGTCATCGATACGTCGGCCACACTTGTGCAGGCCATCCGTGACACGCTGGATGTGCGCAGCTATGTCGGCCACGGTGCCCATCCCGACGTTCTGGCCCAGGCTGGTGCCGATCAGGCCGACATGATCATTGCTGTCACGCTCTATGACGAGATCAACATGGTGGCGTGCCAGGTGGCACACTCGATTTTCAATGTGCCGACCAAAATCGCCCGCATCCGGGCACAGTCCTATCTCAAACCGCATTGGGCTGACCTGTTTTCCCGCGATCACATGCCCATTGACGTGATCATTTCACCGGAGGTCGAGGTTGGCCAGATGGTGCTGCGGCGCATTGCGTTGCCGGGCGCCACCGATGCTGTCCGATTTGCTGATGACAAGGTGGCGATGGTCGCCATCGAATGTCTTGAAGACTGCCCGGTGGTCAATACGCCGCTGCTGCAGCTCAGTGAACTGTTTCCGGATCTTCTCGCCACCGTGGTGGGCGTCTGGCGTCATGAGAAACTGTTCGTGCCGCATTCCTCCGACCAGCTGGAAACCGGCGACCTTGCCTATGTCGTGTGTGACAAGGACCATGTCCGCCGCACCCTCGGCCTGTTCGGCCACGAGGAGCAGGAGGCAGGCCGCATTGTCATCTCCGGCGGCGGCAATATCGGCTATTATGTCGCCGCAGCGATCGAGGAACGCCAGCCCAAGACCAAGGTGAAGATCATCGAGGCGGACCGCGACCGTGCCGTGGTCATCGCGGACTCGCTGTCGCGAACCGTCGTGCTCAACGGCTCTTCGCTTGATCAGAACATCCTGATCGAGGCCGACATTCAGAACGCTGACCTGATGGTGGCGCTGACCAATGACGACCAGGTCAATATCCTGTCCTCGGTGATGGCCAAGCGGCTTGGCTGCAAGGCCAATCTGACGCTGATCAACAACCCGTCCTACCAGTCCTTCACCAAGACGCTCGGCATCGACGCCCATATCAACCCGCGGGCGGTGACGATTTCCCGCATTCTGCAGCATGTTCGGCGCGGCCGTATCCGTGCGGTCTATTCGGTTCAGAAGGGCTCGGCAGAAGTCATCGAGGCCGAAGCGCTGGAGACATCGCCGCTGGTCGGAAAGCCGCTGCGCAACCTGGATCTGCCCGACGGCGTGCGGATCGGCGCCATCTACCGCGACAAGCAGGTGTTGCGTCCCGATGGATCGCTCAAGATCAAGGCCAAGGACCGCGTGGTGATGTTTGCGGCGCTCGAATCGGTTCGCCATGTCGAGCAGATGTTCCGAGTGAGCCTGGAGTTTTTCTGAGCCGATGCTTGGCTTGTTGCACGTCCTGGCCGTTTCTGTCGTGGGGCTGTTCGCACTCATCGTTCCGGCCGTGTTGTTTGCCATCGCCGATGGCATGCGCGATCTTGCCTTGTCGATGCTGCTGGTCGGCGCACTGGGTGTTTTCGCAGCCCTGATGGTGCTGGGCGCCATCTCCGGGTTTGAACGCAGACTGGGGCGAGCGACGGGGTACCTGGCGCTTGTCGCCGTCTGGGTGTTGCTTCCGCTGATTGCTGCGGTGTCTTTCAAGACCCTCGTGGGTCTGGGCTGGGTTGATGCCTGGTTCGAGGCAGTCGCGGCGTTCACCACATCCGGTTCGTCACTGCTGATCCGCGAAACGACGCCCCGTGCCATATTGTTCTGGCGCGCTTCGATTGAGTGGTACGGCGGGTTTCTCACGCTGGTTTCGATCATTCACGTGCTGGCGCCGGGTGGGTTTGGCGGACTTCCTGCAGGCGACCGCCGCATCATCACCAGTCAATCGAGCGAAATGACGGTTGATCTTGATGATTTTCGCCAGGTTTTGGGACAGTACATGCTCATGACCTTCATCGTTTTTGTCGCGCTGACGCTGGCGGGCGTCACCGGGCCCTACGCCATGATGCTGTCGATGATGGCGATTGCCACCGGGGGGTTCCTTCCTTTCGAAGGGGCGCTTGAAAACCATGCCGGGCCGATGGCGCAGCTGGTGCTGAGCGGCGGATTGTTGCTCGGCACGGTCAGTGTGTTCTGGCGCAGGCGCTTGCTGCGGTCGCCAAAACATTTTTTCATCGGCAGTACGGAAGTCATCATCATCAGCGCCGGCGTTCTCATCATCGCCACCCTTTTCGCCGCCCGGCTTTCGGCGGTGTCAGGCGGGGCTGCGCTGGGGCCGATTGTTGCCGAAAGCCTGATGGCTGCGAGCTCGCTGATTGCCACCAGCGGCATTGAGAGCCGGCCTGGCGTGATCGCGCTGTGGCCCGACATCATCGTCCTGGTGATTGTCCTGGTCGGGGGAGGGATCTATTCCACCACAGGCGGCTTCAAGATCTACCGGATCGGCGCCATGGCGGCTCATTCATGGCGCGAACTCAATCAGCTGATCTACCCCAGCAGCGTCATCAACCTGCGGTTTGGCTCGCAAATCATCGATGAGCCAAGCATGCGGGCGATATGGACCTATTTCGCGCTGTCGCTGCTGGTCATCGCCATGGCGGCCATGGCTTTTACGTTGACTGCTACCAATTTTGAAGCCGGCATCACCATGGCGGTCGCGTTTTTTGCCAATTCCGGCCCGGTCTATGAAGCCCTTGTTCCGCCGTCATATGTGACCGATCCGGAAAACCAGGTCTGGCCGCAAGTCGCGGCCTTGCCGGTCATGGCCAAGCTCGCTGCCATTGCCACCATGACATTGGGCCGTCTTGAAGTGATGGTGATATTCGCGGTTTTGAACATTCGCTACTGGATGAGCCGATAGAGCCGTTCACCTTTGAATGAACCGGTTGATGGAAATCCATCCAGACGAGGCGGTTGGGGTACTCCAATGATCGCAGCGTCAGGCCGACAGGCCATTGTGTGAGCTTGTTCTTTCGCACCCTGGGCTGTGTCGCCCACTGCGAACGGCGCTCACACCGCGTCGCCGCACGCTGCTTGCCAAAGCACGATATCTCAGCGCTCAAACGATTCCATGTCATGATCAACGGTTCGGGAGCGTTGCACGTCAAATTGGACGCACACAGGTCGCCCGGCCTCTTTGATTCGGAACCACCTGCGAGCAAGATAGGGAAGGCCAGACCTCTTACGCGGACGCGTCCGGCTCCTGTTTGCTCTTTTCAAGCACGACCTTGCGCATGGCGTCGGCCAGAGCCGGGGCCGATTGAGCGCCGACCACGGCGTATTTCATGTCGATAAGGAAGCAGGGCACGCCGGTGACGCCCATTTGCCGCGCCTGGTCGATTTCAGCGGTGATGGTGTCGCGGTCGGCGTCACCTGCCAGCAACCGTTCCACAACTTCCTTTTCAAGCCCGACCTGCTCGCCGGCTTCGATCAGAACCGCGTCGTCGCCAATGTTCTTTCCCTCTTCGAAGTACGCCTTGAACAGCACCTCGACCATCTTGTCCTGCGCTTCAAGCCCGAGCGAGCTGGCCCAGCGGATCAGCCTGTGTGCGTCCAGCGTGTTGGCCGAGACCGGAATCTTGTCGAAGGCAAACGGGATGTTCTCGTCTGCGCCTGCGGTTCGTATGGCGGCGTAGGCCTGTGTCGCACCTTCGGCGCCACCAAACTTGTCTTCGAGATATTGCTGCCGGTCCTTGCCTGATTTGGGCAAGGTCGCATCAAGCTGGTAGGGCCGCCAGCGGACCTCGACATTGATCTCGCCCGCGACGTCTGCCAGTGCGGTTTCGAGCCGGCGCTTGCCGATGTAGCACCAAGGGCACATGACATCTGAGACGACGTCGATGGTCAGCGAGGGAGTGGTCATGGGTATGCCTTTTCAGTCTTTGTAACGTTTTCGCGGCTCAGGGTTTGGCTGATGTATCCCACCAGGCCGGCAGATAGTAGCCGTAAAGCGGCGGATCACCTTCGGGCGCGGCAATGCGGCTGCGATGGGCCACCCGTGCCTTGCCGAGATGAAAGGCCGGGATCACATAGTGCCCGGACATCAACACGCGATCAAAGGCGCGCACCGAGGAACGGAAATCATCGGCCGTGCGGGCATTGAGCATCGCGTCGATGGTCGCGTCAACGGCCGGGCTGGCAACCCCGGCGAAATTGAAAGAGCCCTCACGGTCGCGCGATGCCGATCCCCAGCGGGTGAGCTGCTCTGCGCCCGGTGACAGCGACGAAGTGTAGGATTTGACGATCATGTCGTAGTCGAAGGTCTGCGAGCGCTGCTGGTATTGCGCGTCATCGACGGTGCGGATCGACATGGCGATGCCAAGCGCTGCCAATGAGCGCTGATAGGCCACCGCCAGTTTCTCCTGGCCTTCATTCTGGGTCATCAGATCAAAGGCAAACGGCGTGCCGTCTGCCCCCAGAAGCTTGCCGCCCTTGATCTGGAACCCGGCTTCCTGCAGCAGCGTCAGCGCTGCGCGCTGCACCTTGCGGTCACTTGCCGAGCCATCGGTCACCGGCAATGTCCAGGTGCCGTCAAGAATATCGGCGGAGACGGCATCAGGGAAGGGGGCCAGGATCTCGCGTTCGCGTTGATCGGCGGGCTTTCCATAGCTCGACAGGTCCGATCCGTCCCAGAACGAGTGGGTGCGCGTGTAGCTGTTGTTATATAGACTGCGGTTGGCCCATTCAAAATCAAACAGCAGGGTAAAAGCCCGACGTACACGCACATCCTGGAACATTGGCCTGCGGGTGTTGAAGACGAAGCCGTACATGCCCGACGGCGTCTTGCTGTCATATTCCTTGCGAACGACCTCGCCGTCAGTGACCGCGGGAAAATCATAGGCGCGCGTCCAGTTGGTGGCGCTGCCGTCGGGATAGACGTCGAAAACGCCCTTCTTGAAGGCCTCGAACTGGGCCGTCTCGGACAGGAAGTACTCGACGACGATGTCATCGTAATTGTCGGTCCCGCGTTTGATCGGCAGGTCCTTTGCCCAGTAATCCTCGCGGCGGGAAAAACTGATGCGCTCTCCGGGCTTGATGTCGCTGATCAGATAAGGGCCTGAGCCGATGCCGGGTTCAAGGGTCGACTGGTCGAAGGTCTCGGGATCGGTGGCATGTTTGGGCAGCACCGGCGAGAGCGACAGGATCAGCGGGAACTCGCGGTTGGACTCCTCGTTGAAGGCGAACCGCACCGACAGATCACTGATCTTCTCCATTTTGCTCACCCGATTGAGACGCGTGCTGTAAGGCGGGCGGCCCTTGGCCTTGAACAGTTCCATGGTGAAGATGACGTCATCTGCCGTCACCGGCTTGCCATCAGACCAGCGCGCGGCGGGATTGATGTTGTACTGGATGAAACTGCGGTCTTCATCCCATTCGACTGACTCGGCAAGCAATCCGTAAAGCGTGAAGGGTTCGTCCTGCGAGCGCTGCATCAGCGTTTCATAGATCAGATTGCCGAACTCCGGATCGACAACACCGCGAGCATGGGTGCGCATGCTCCTGACGATGAACGGCCGGACACTGTCGAAAGTGCCAACGACGCCATAGGTCACCTTGCCGCCTTTGGGTGCATCGGGATTAACGTAGGGCAGATGGCTGAAATCGGCTGGCAATGCCGGTGCGCCGTGCATGGCGATACCATGGACGGGTTCGGCAACCGCGTTCGGCACGACGCTTACCAGCCCGCCAGCAATCACCATTATCGTCGCCAGCATTCTTCTCATAGTCGATCCTCCAGGGGATGATGCATGGCCATGTCGCAGATAAAAACGGCCGAATCCCCGCCAGAAGATATACGTCGCTCGCCAGCCAAACCACCTCGCACCAGCAGAATGGCGGTTTTTTTGACCTCAAGCCTGCCCGCGGGCTGGAAATTGGCGCCTTCACGCGCTAACAGGGACACGAGCCAAGCCTTGCTGTCGCCGCATTTTCAACCGAGAAGGCGCGGCATACACTTGAGGGCGCGTAAACCGCGCGAAAAGACCGCCGCCCCGGGGGCCGCAATTCAGGAGAGTCGGACGCAAATGAACGTTACCACAAAGACCGTTTTCGCAGCCATCATGTCGGCCGGTATCGCCGCCGCATTCATGCCGGCAACCGCATTTGCGCAGGGCCCGAACCAGGGTTGGTACAAGACCTGCACCAAGCAGGAAGATAACGACGTCTGTGTCGTGCAGAACATTGTCACTGCACCGACAGGTCAGTTGCTTACGGCGATCGGCCTGATCGAAGTGACAGGCAAGGTCAACCGCAAGATCCTTCAGATTACGGTTCCGACCGCACGTCTGATCCAGCCGGGCGTCGCCCTGCAGGTGGATGGCGGACAGGCCCAGCGCGTCGAGTATGCAATCTGCATGCCTGAAACCTGTGTTGCGGAAATCCTGCTCACCGACGCCATGATCGCATCCTACAAGAAGGGTGGCGAACTGGTTCTGACCTCGGTCAACTACCAGCGCACGCCGAACCCGCTGAAGATCTCGCTTGAAGGCTTTACCCAGGTTTGGGATGGTGCGCCGATCGCCCAGTCCGAATTGCAGGAGCGTCAGCGCCTGTTGCAGGAAGAAATGACCAAGAAGGCCGATGAGGCCCGCAAGAAGCTCGAAGACGCACAGGCAGCAGCCAAAACCAAATGATTGCGCCACGCCTCTGACAAAAAAGCCCGGATGCATCACCGCATCCGGGCTTTTTTCGTTTAGCAACCGTTCGAACGCTCCGAGCGTGAGTGCGGGGTCGGCAAGAGGTCGACAACCGCCCGGGTTAGCGGATCAATGGCTGACGCGTTCGCGGGGTCGGTAGATGCCGTCGACATTGGCGTCGAAGAATTCGGCGACTTGGGGATGGCGCACCGGCGTCTCATTGTCATCGGCCAGCAGATTTTGCTCCGAGACATAGGCCACATATTCGGTGTCTTCGCTTTCGGCCAGCAGATGGTAAAACGGCTGGTCTTTGCGCGGCCGGACGTTTTCGGGGATGGCGTTCCACCATTCCTCGGTGTTGGCGAAAACCGGATCAACATCGAATATGACACCACGGAACGGGAAAATCCGGTGCTTGACGACCTGACCGATGCGGAATTTTGCGTGTCTGAGTGTCATGTCTTGCTTCCTTTAGCTTCACAAGATGGGAAGTTTGACGAGATTTTCAACTGTTTATCCTTGACGGCGGCGCGCCGGGAACCTACGCCGTCCGAAGGCTGAAGCGTTGTTTTAACAGCTATTACGGGCGTGAACCATGGCTGAAATCACTGGACTTGTGCTCCCCTTTTTCGGCCTCATCCTGCTGGGCTACATCGCTGCGCGGATTACCAAGCAGCCGCACGAGGCGATGGGGTGGCTCAACACTTTCATCATCTATGTTTCGCTGCCGGCATTGTTTTTTAAGTTGTTGTCACGCACGCCTATCGAACAGTTGGCGCGCTGGGACTATGTGCTAACCAGCATGGTGGTGACCTATACGGTGTTCGCACTGGTCTTTGCGGCCAGCATCCTGCTGCGGCGCGCGCCGATTGGCGAGGCCACTGTTCAGGGGTTGGCGGGCGCTTACGGCAATATCGGCTACATGGGCCCGGGCATTGCCATTCTGGCCTTCGGCGAACCGGCGGCGGTGCCTGTGGCGCTGATCTTCTGTTTTGAAAACATCATGCATTTTACCATCGCGCCGATGATGATGGCCCTGGCCGGCGGAGACCGCCGTACTCCGGGAGGCCTGGTGCTGGAAGTGGTGCGCAAGATCGCCTTCCATCCCTTCATTCTGGCCACTGCCATTGGTGTCGGTGCGGCCTGGCTGGAATTTGTTCCGCCACTGCCGGTTGGCCGCATGATCGATTATCTGGCTCAGGCCGCAGCCCCCTGCGCGCTGTTTGCCATGGGGGTGACGCTGGCGCTGAGGCCGCTCAAGCGGGTGCCGGTTGAACTTGGCTACATCGTGCCGATGAAGCTGATCGCCCACCCGGTGATGATGTATCTCGGATTGAGCGCGGTCGGGAATTTTGAACCGGTCTGGGTTTACACCGGGGTCTTGCTGGCGTCACTGCCAACGGCGACCAATGTGTTCGTCATCGCCCAGCAATATTCTGTCTGGGTCGAACGCGCCTCGGCCACGGTGCTGGTCACCACCGTAAGCAGCGTTGGAACCGTGTCGGTGTTGCTTTGGCTGATTACCAGCGGGACCTTACCGCCCGACCTGTTTCCCTGACGCCGATGCGCCGCCATCATGCCGGTCCTTGCGCCACCCCGGCGTCATGCCTTCGCGCATGGCCAGCAGCCTGAGTGGCGGAATCGCAGACAGAGCAGCCAGTCCACCAGCGCGCAGCGCCTGCAGCGGCAGGAACGAGCTTAGCAGGGCCCGGTTGAGCAGATCGACGCCAGCGGTGCGGCTGGTAACGTCAAGCCGGCGCTGGCGGTTGAATGCGTTGACCGCCTTGGGCGACTGATCCGGCCCGCCGGCCTCGTTGAGTGATCCAATCGCCTGCATGATGTCGCGCAGACCGAGATTGAGACCTTGCGCCCCGATCGGCGGGAACGCATGTCCGGTCTCGCCCACCAGCATGGTCCGGCCTGCGCCAAAGCGTTCGGCGATCAGGCTCGACAACGGCCAGGCCTGAACCTCGCCTTCGACTTCGACCGCGCCGAGGATCGAGCGCATCCGGGTTTCGACCTCCCGGTTCAGCGCCGCGCGGGGCAGGGCGAGAATAGCCTCTACTTCGCCGGGATCGACCGCCCACACGAGGCTCGACCGGTTGCCCGGCAGCGGCACCTGGGTGAATGGACCTTGTTCGGTGTGGAACTCGGTCGAAGTGTCTGCATGCGGTATGCTGTGGGAGAAGTTCAGAACCAGCGCTGTCTGCGGGTAGGACCAGGTTTTCACGCTTATGCCGATCGATTCGCGCAGTTTGGAGCCGCGACCGTCGGCAGCAAGCGCGGTCAGTGCCGTCACTTGCGTTCCGTCGGCGAGCGCCAGACCAATGTTCGCATCGGATTGAACGGCCGAAACGAGCGGGCTTTCAAAACGTTCAATCAACTCAGACGCTAACGTTGCCGCCTGAAGGCAGTCAAACAGCGGCTGGTTGGGAATGTTGTAGCCAAAGGCATCAAGATCGATTTCGCTGGAGCGAAAGGACACCGGCGGCGCGCGCAACAGCCGTGCCGTGCCATCAAGAATCCGCATGGTGCGCAACGGCGCCGAAACCGGGAGCACCTTGTCCCAGATGCCGAGGTGGATCAGCAGATCAATTGATTCCGACAACAAGGCAGTGGTGCGTCCGTCCTGACGCGGCGGTGGTGGGGCAATGAATGCCACCTTCCAGCCTTCAGCGGCCGCAGCCAGCGCCGCAACCGATCCGGCAAGGCCGCCGCCAACAACCGCGACATCATAGAGCTTGTGCATTTGTTCGGCCTTTCAGTCAGTTGCCGATTGCCTATCGGGCTTTTCATCCTTTACATCGCCTGACCAACGAACTCCATGGGATCAATTGGCGCATGTTCACGCCTCGTGGCAACAAAGATCCGCTCGACGGCCAATTTGACCAGTTGGATCGGTCGGGACGCGTGATCGCCACTCTGGCGCGAAAACCGGTTTGGCCTGTGCTGGCCATGGTTCTGGTCACCGCTGCCATTGCCTGGTGGTTTCTGCTGTCCATGGCCGGTTCCATCGCATTGATCGAGGGCTCACCGCAGCCGCTGGGGCCGGGCATGTCGATCATTTCCCGGTTCTTGCCGGTGGATCCGGGTTCATTTGCCGCAAGAATCGCCGATCTCTGCCTTTCGGGCGATTCGGGTTTTTTGCTTGCCAGCGGTTCAGTGCTGTCAGTGGCGTCGGCTCTTTTCATGATGTGGTTTGCGATGGCAGCGGCAATGATGTTGCCGACGGCAGCGCCGATGATCCGCACCTACGCCGAAATTGCCGATACCGGTGCCGCACGCGGCGAACCGGTGGTACATCCTGCAGTTCTGGCTGGCGGATATCTGTTGGTATGGGCACTGGCAGCCATTGTGTTCACGCTTGTGCAGATGCTGATCAGCTCCATCACAGGCGCCACGGCCACCGGACCGGTCGGCGGCGTGATCGCCGGGCTGATCCTGATCGGCGCCGGCGCCTACCAGTTCAGCGCGATCAAGCAAGCCTGCCTGACCAAGTGCCGCAATCCGTTCACCACTTTGTTTGCCCGCTGGAAAACCAGTGTAAGCGGCGTATTCCGGCTTGGTATGGAGCAGGGGCTGTGGTGCCTGGGATGTTGTTGGGCATTGATGCTGATCATGCTTGCAGTCGGCAGCATGAATGTGGTCTGGATGGCAGCGCTCACGGTGTTTACTTTCGTGGAAAAAACCGGCGCGGGCCGGGTGACAACGCGCACCGGCGGGGCGATAGTGATCCTTTGGGGATCCGCGCTCGTTTGGGGGGCGTTGAATTGATTTCGGGAGAAGGTCTGCATGGCTGATGTTGAATGGGCTTTGAAGGGCGAATTGGTGCTGTCGTGCAATTGCACCGTGTTTTGCCCTTGCGTGATTTCGCTTGGCCAGCATCCGCCAACCGAAGGCTATTGCCAGACCTGGGCCGGCTTTCGGGTCGACAACGGCTATTATGGCGACACGGACCTTTCCGGACTCAATCTCGGGCTGATCATGGAGATTCCGGGCTATATGAGCCGTGGCAACTGGACGGCAGGGCTTTTTGTCGACAAGCGGGCCTCTATCTATGCCACCAAGGCGTTCACCAAGATTTTCACCGGCAAGGCCGGTGGAACAACGGCGCTGTTGTCTATTCTGGTCGGCAATTTCCTCGGCGTTCAACAGCAACCGATCACTTACGAAGTTGAGGACAAAAAACGTGTCTTCAAGATTCCCAAGATCATTGATGGTGTGGTTTCACCGATTCCGGGCAAAAACCATGGCGAGGACACGGTGATCACCAATTCCGAATACTGGATTGCGCCGGAGATCATCGTCGCCAAATCGGAAAAGTCCAAACTGCGCGCCTTTGGCCGCAATTGGAATTTTGCCGGCCGATCGGCCGAAATTTGCAAACTGGACTGGAGCGGTCCCAACTGAGTTAGCGTGGAAAGGGAGTTGGCGGCATGAAGCTTCCATTCAAATACCGTCGCGTTCCCTACGCGGAAATTCGGGCGTTTTCCGTCCATATCCTGACGGCCAGCGGGTCCTTCATGGCGTTCCTGGCACTGGTTGCGGCCGCTGAAGGGCGGTTCGTCGATCTGTGGTGGTGGCTGGCGGTCGCCATGCTGATTGACGGCATTGACGGGCCGATTGCGCGCAAGCTCAATGTCAAGGAAGTGCTGCCGAACTGGTCGGGCGTGATGCTCGACAATGTGATCGACTATGTCACCTATGTGCTGATTCCGGCTTTCGCGCTCTACCAGAGCGGCATGATCGGCGAGCCCTTGTCCTTTGTCGCCGCGGGTTTGATCGTGGTGTCGAGCGCCATCTATTATGCAGACATGGGCATGAAGACCGATGAGAATTTCTTCTCCGGCTTCCCGGTGGCCTGGAACATGCTAGTGTTCACCCTGTTCGTCATCGGCGCATCCCAAACCGTGGCCTTCCTGATCGTGCTGGCAGCCGTGGTGATGACGTTCTTGCCGATCAATTTTCTGCATCCGGTGCGCGTCGCGCGATTGCGACCGATCAACCTGACCATATTCGGGATCTGGTCGGTGCTGTCGGCCTGTGCGCTGCTGCTGCATTTCGACAGTCCGGACTGGCTGATGTGGGCGGTGATGCTGACTGGCGGTTACCTGTTTGTCATCGGCGGAATCATGCAGATGTTTCCCGGATTGGGGCACCGGTCGTCAGACTGATGACGCCCCTGTGGTCTTCACAGGCCGAATCGGGTTTGCGTCAGAGGAAACACTATCAATATTATTTTGATAAACGCCGACGGTTGTCGTCTTTGTCGAAAGATGGAAATGCACCGCATTATGAAATTACTTGTTATTTTCGGTCCGCGTCCCCTTGTGCAGCGCACAAATATTGCGTTTTATGCGACATGAGTCCGAGCGGTACGAGCCAAACGATCCCTTGAATTTCAAGGCAAGATAGTGAAGCTTGTGTCATGTGCTTTCGGGAGTAACGCCCTTCAATAGGGCGGCTGCGGAAATCACGGATATCAGGGGGTGACGTGCCAGACCAACACAGCGAAACGCCGCTTTTGGAAACAAGAGGGCTGACCAAGATCTTCGGTAGTTTGCGGGCGTGCGATAGCATCGACCTGAAAATCGCTCCCGGAGAAGTTCACGCATTGCTCGGCGAAAATGGCGCCGGCAAATCAACATTGGTCAAGATGTTGTTCGGGGTGCTCGATCCAAGCGAGGGCGAAATCCTGTGGAAGGGCAAGCCGGTCAAGATCGGCAGCCCGGCCGAAGCCCGCGCCACCGGCGTCGGAATGGTGTTCCAGCATTTTTCGCTGTTTGAAGCCCTGACTGTTGCCGAAAACATTGCTCTGGCGCTCGATGGCAATATCCCGATCGACAAGATTTCCGAAGAGGCGCGGCGGCTGTCGCTGGAATATGGCCTGCCGCTCGATCCATCGGCTCATGTGGCCGATCTCTCGGTCGGCGAACGCCAGCGCATCGAGATCGTCCGCGCGCTGCTGCAAAACCCTGAACTGATCATTCTTGACGAACCAACCTCGGTTCTGACCCCGCAGGAAGCCGACAAGCTGTTTGAAACACTGGCCAAACTGAAGGCCGAAGGCCGGTCGGTGCTCTATATCAGCCACCGTCTCGAAGAGGTCCAGCGGATTTGCGATCGCGCCACGGTGCTGCGCCACGGCAAGATCACCGGAGCCTGCGACCCACGGCTGGAAACCCCGTCGTCGCTGGCGCAGATGATGGTTGGTGGCGAAGTCGCTCAGATTTCCGGTGCCGGATTGGGCGAGCCGGGCGAGTTGCTGATCGAAATCAGCAAGCTGAGTGCGCCGTCGCGTTCGCCCTTCGCCGTCGCCTTGCGCGACATCGACCTCTCTGTGCATGCGGGCGAAGTGGTGGCTATCGCCGGTGTGGCCGGCAATGGCCAGAGCGAGTTGTTCGACGTGCTGTCAGGCGAGGACACGGTCAAGGATGCCGGATCGATCCGGATCTGCGGCAAGGCGGTCGGGCGGATGGGCATCACCGGACGGCGATTGCTGGGATGCGGATTTGTGCCCGAGGAGCGCCACGGTCATGCGGCGGTCACCGACATGCCCTTGACCTCGAACCTGGTGCTGTCGCGCCATGCTTCTGACCGTTCGGCGTTCTTGTCGGGCGGCCTGCTGGGACTGATCAACACCGGCGCGGTTGCCACTGCCGCCAAACGGATTTCCAAGATCATGGATGTGCGCAAATCGGGCGAGGACCCGATGGCGGGCTCGCTGTCGGGCGGCAACCTGCAGAAATTCATCGTCGGGCGCGAACTTGACCGCCAGCCGGTGGTGCTGGTCGTCAACCAGCCGACATGGGGCGTAGACGCAGGCGCGGCGAGCCGGATCAGGCAAGCCCTGATCGATCTCGCAAAAAGCGGTTCGGCCGTGGTTGTGATCAGCCAGGATCTGGATGAAGTCTTTGAGATTGCAAGCCGTATCGCCGTCATCAATGAAGGCCAGCTCTCCGTTCCCGAACCTGCGGCAACCATGACCCGTGAACGCATCGGCCTGTTGATGGGCGGTTTTCACGATGGAACCGGCCAAGCCCACGCGGAGGCTCTCCATGCGCATTGAACTGAAAAAACGTGACGGCATATCATCGCTGTTTTCGATCCTGTCTCCGTTCATTGCCTTCGGCCTGACGCTGATTGCCGGCGTCATCCTGTTTGTGGCGCTCGGCAAGGACCCCATCCAGGCGCTCTATAGCTTCTTCATCGAGCCGCTGACCGAAACCTGGTCGCTGCACGAGCTGGCGATCAAGGCGGCGCCGCTGATCCTGATCGCGGTCGGCCTGTCGGTCTGCTACCGGTCGAACAACTGGAACATCGGCGCTGAAGGCCAGTTCATTATCGGGGCGATGGCCGGCTCGGTGCTGCCGGTGGTGTTTCATGGATGGCATTCGCCGCTGGTGCTGCCATTGATGATGATCATGGGCATGATTGGCGGCGCGGCCTATGCGGCGATCCCGGCCTTCCTCAAGGCACGGCTTAATACCAACGAGATCCTGACCAGCTTGATGCTGGTCTATGTGGCAGAGCTTTTACTCGACTGGACCGTGCGCGGGCCGTGGCGCAACCCGGAAGGCTTCAACTTCCCCGAAACCCGCAATTTTGATGTGTCCGCAGTGCTGCCGCGCATTATCGAGTCGGGCAAGACCCATTGGGGCTTTGGCTTTGCGCTGATTGCGGCGGTGGTGCTGTGGTTCGTCATGCGCCGCACACTGAAGGGTTTTGAAATCACCGTGCTGGGACAATCGGCGCGGGCAGGGCGGTTTGCCGGGTTTTCCGACAAGAAGATGGTCTATTTCGCTTTCCTGCTGTCCGGCGCGCTGGCCGGGCTTGCCGGCATTTCCGAGGTCTCCGGGGCCATCGGTCAATTGCGTCCGGTGATTTCTCCTGGCTATGGCTTTACCGCCATCATCGTGGCCTTCCTGGGCCGGCTCAACCCGCTCGGCATTGTCGCTGCCGGCCTGGTGTTGGCCTTGACCTATCTCGGCGGAGAAGCGGCGCAAATCTCGATCGGCATCACCGACAAGGTGACGCGGCTGTTTCAGGGATTGTTGTTGTTCTTCGTTCTGGGCTGCGACACGCTGATCCATTACCGCATCCGGCTGGTGTTCAGCTCGGCACGCAAAGGGAGTGCCGCCTGATGGACATGACCCAGGCTATTATTTTGACGATCATGACGGCGGCCACACCGCTGCTGCTGGCGGCCATCGGCGAACTGGTTGTCGAACGCTCAGGCGTTCTCAATCTCGGCGTCGAAGGCATGATGATCATGGGCGCGGTTGTAGCCTTCGCTGTGGCCCAGATTACCGGATCGGCCGGGCTGGGCGCTCTTGGCGGCTTGATCGCGGGCATGCTGTTTTCTACGCTTTTTGGTTTCCTCACTCTGACGCTGGTTGCCAATCAGGTGGCCACAGGGCTTGCCTTGACCATCCTCGGGCTGGGCCTGTCCGGCATGATCGGCGAGTCCTTCATCGGTCTGCCGGGGCTGAAACTTGAATCTATTGCCATTCCGCTTCTGTCCGACATCCCGTTCATCGGCCGGTTGCTGTTTGATCAGGATCCTATCTTCTACACCTCGATCCTTGCCGTGGTGGGCGTAAACTGGTTTTTGTTCAGAAGCCGGGCAGGTCTGAGGCTGCGCGCCATCGGCGACAACCACTCATCCGCTCATGCGCTGGGCGTCAATGTGGTGCGCACACGCTATCTTGCAGTGATGTTCGGAGGCGCCTGCGCCGGTCTTGCCGGTGCCCATCTGTCGATCGTCTATACGCCGCAATGGGTTGAGAACATGACCGCGGGGCGTGGCTGGATTGCCCTGGCGCTTGTCGTCTTTGCATCCTGGCGGCCGAGCCGGGTGCTGGCCGGCGCCTATCTGTTCGGCGCAGTCTCGATCGGGCAGTTGCATGCACAGGCACTGGGCCTTGGAATCCCATCACAATTCCTTTCAGCTCTTCCCTACCTCGCCACGATTGCGGTACTGGTTATCATATCGCTGAATCGGAGGATGACGCTGATCAACACGCCGGCATCGCTCGGCAAACCCTTTGTACCGGAAAGATAGACAAAGATCTCCGGCACGATACCAACAACCAACCAGACAGGGTGAACTCAATGAAGAAGACGTTTTTTCTCCTCGCCGCGGCCACTGCGCTCGCCGGCTTCTCTGCTCCGGCAAATGCCGAAGCCATGGACAAGGTCAAGGCCTGCTTCATTTACGTCGGACCAGTAGGCGATTTCGGCTGGTCCTATCAGCACGATCAGGGCCGCCAGTTTGTCGAGGAAAAGCTTGGCGACAAGGTCGAGACCGCTTATCTCGAAAGCGTGCCTGAAGGTGCAGACGCCGAACGCGCCATTGAACGTTTCGCCCGTTCGGGCTGCAACATCATCTTCACCACGTCCTTCGGCTACATGGATCAGACCAACAAGGTCGCCAAGGACTTTCCGGAGATCAAGTTCGAGCACGCAACCGGCTATAAGACCGAACACCCCAATGTTGCGACCTATGATTCCCGCTTCTATCAGGGCCGCTATGTCCTCGGCCAGATCGCGGCGAAAGTGTCCGAAGTCGGCACTGCAGGCTACATTGCCTCGTTCCCGATCCCCGAAGTTATTCAGGGTATCAACTCTTTCATGCTCGGCGCGCAGTCGGTCAATCCCGATTTCAAGCTGAAGGTAATCTGGTCCAATACCTGGTTTGACCCAGGCAAGGAAGCCGATGCTGCCAAGGCATTGCTCGATCAGGGTGCCGATATCCTGACCCAGCACACTGATTCCACGGCACCAATGCAGGTGGCCGCCGAACGTGGCGCGCATGCATTCGGACAGGCATCCGACATGTACAACTTCGGCAAGGAAACCCAGTTGACGGCCATCGTTGACGAATGGGGCCCCTATTATCTCGAACGCATCCAGGCCGTGCTTGATGGCACCTGGGAGCAGTCGCGGACTTGGGGCGGAATGGCCGAAGGCCACGTCGTGATGGCGGCTTACACCAACATGCCTGACGACGTGAAAGCCATGGCTGAAGAAACCCAGGCCAAGATCACATCCGGTGAATTCCACCCCTTCACCGGCCCGATCACCAAGCAGGACGGTACCGAATGGCTTGCTGATGGCGTTGTCGCCGAAGACGGTGAGCTTTCCGGTATGAACTTCTACGTCAAGGGAATTGACGACCAACTGGCCAAGTAAGCCAGGTTTGGCACCTTGGAATCAAGAAAACGGGGGCGGCTGCATTGGCCGCCCCTTCTTTTTGCCCCGTCTTCTTGCAGCCGCTATTCGGCCGGCGCGGGGTATTGCGTCATGGTGCGGGGCAGGAAACGTGCAGCGGGGGAAAACAGCCCGCGAATGATCCGGCGTCCAGTTGGCTCGACGTGGCGGTAAATCCACCAGCTTACAGTCAGTGACATTGCAATCGCGAGTGCAAACGCCGCCCATTTGCCGACTGCCGGCGCACTGACGTTGATCAGGATGTAGCCGGCATTCTGGTGAACCAGGTAAAGTGGATAGCTGATGCCGCCCAGCGCGAGAGCCCAGGGTCCGGCTTTGACATGGCGGCCCAGTGTCGCCGCCAGCACAAACAGGATGACGATGCCGGCATTTGCCAAAGCCACCGTCAGTGCCGTAGAGGCTTCGTCAAGCCGGGCAATGACATCGAGCCGCTGTACCTCGGCAGTGTGGAAGGTCATGACCAGCGCCAGCCCGGCCAGGAACAGGCGCAATCGGCTGCCGCCCAATGAAGATATCCGCCAGACCATGGCGCCAAGGGCAAAATAGGCTCCGTATTCGGTCAGGAACATCAGCTCGATCGGGCGCGACCCGATGATCATGTTGTTGGCGACGACCAGCGCCAACCAGACGGCTACCGCCACGTCGGTATGGCGTGGCAATACCCCGGTGAACAACCCGATGACCACCCAGGCGTAAAAGATCAATTCAATGACGATCGACCAGTATGCCCCATCCATGAACGAAGCCCCGAAGATCGGCGCCACCATGGTCAGATTGGCTAGCCATTGCAACGCATTGGTGGTGAAGGGCGCTTCGGCCCACCATGTCATCGCCAGAAACGTGACTGTCATCGCCGCCAGGTGGGCGGGGTAAAGCCGCGCCAGACGGCTTATGGAAAATCCGTACCAGTCACGCCCTGTTGCCGACCAGATGATCACAAATCCGGAGATCATGAAGAACAGATTGACGCCCAGATAGCCAAGCGCGACTGAATCGCCGGCGGCGCCAAAGGAATGATCCAGGTAACCGCCCTCGCGAGCACCGCGATACAGGAAGTGATAGATCACCAACATCAACGCGGCGGCGAAGCGCAACATGTCCAGCAGGCCGTTCCGCTGATATCTGTTTGCTGCCAGGGGGCTGGGTTGAGTGGTGCGCACGATGATCTCCTTCGCAGATGACAAGATCATAGCGCAAACACCAACGCCGGGCTTGATAACCCGGCGTTAAGCTTAAGCGTAAAGGATAAATTCGGCTCATTCCCGTATCAGGCAAGACCCTGCTTGCGGATGTCGTCCCAGGCTTCGTCGAGTGTCTTTTTGGCGGTAGCGATCAGGTGATCGACCTCTTCTTCGGTGATGGTCAGCGGCGGCGAGATGATTAGTGAATCGCTCACCGCGCGCATTACCAGTCCATTGGCGAAGGAATGATCGCGGGTGATGGTTCCGACCTTGCCGACATTGCCGAAGCGCTTCTTCAGGTCGTTCTCGTCAGGCACCAATTCCAGCGCCCCGAACATGCCGACGCCGCGGGCCTGGCCGACCAGCGGATGTTCCTCCAGCGCCTTCCAGCGCTGCTGGAAATAGGGTCCGATATGGTCGCGAACGCGCTCGATCAGACCTTCCCGCTTGATGATGTTGATATTGGCGATGGCCGCCGCGCAGCAGGCCGGGTGGCCGGCATAGGTGTAGCCATGGAAGAATTCGACGCCGTCTCGGTGCAGGACTTCGGCGATCTCGTCGGATACCAGCACGCCACCCATCGGCAGATAGCCGGATGTGAGGCCCTTGGCGATCGTCATCAGGTCAGGCTTCATGTCATAGAAGCCGGAACCAAACCATTCGCCTGTACGTCCGAAACCGCAGATCACTTCGTCGGCGATGAACAGGATGTCGCGGCTTTCAAGGATGCGCTTGACCTCGGGCCAGTAGGTGGCGGGCGGGACGATGACGCCGCCGGCGCCCTGGATCGGCTCGGCGATGAAGGCGGCAACATTCTCTTCGCCGATTTCCTCGATGGCGCGCTCGAGTTCACGTGCCGCCCAGATGCCGAACTCGTCTTCGCTCATGTCGGTCATCATGCCTTCGCCGAACCAGTAGGGCTGGGCGATGTGATGAATATCCGGTATCGGCAGGCCGCCCTGGCTGTGCATGGCGCCCATCCCGCCAAGCGAGGCGCCGGCCATGGTGGAGCCGTGATAGGCGTTCTTGCGGCTGATCACCACCTTCTTGGATGGCTGGCCCTGCAGCGCCCAATAGGTGCGTACCAGGCGCAAATTCGTGTCGTTGGCTTCCGAACCGGAGCCGGAATAAAGCACCATGTTGATGTGGTCGGGCGCGATACCAGCCAGCAATTCCGACAGTTCGATCACCGGCGGGTGCGTGGTCTTGAAGAAGGTGTTGTAATAGGACAATTCGCTCATCTGGGAGCGGACAGCCTCGACGATCTCCTGGCGGCCATGGCCGACATTGACGCACCACAATCCGGCCATTCCATCAAGCATGCGGTTGCCATCCGTGTCCCACAGCCAGACGCCGTCTGCACGCGAGATGACCCGACGTTCGTCAATGCCCAAAGCTCCGTGGTCCGTGAACGGGTGAAGGTGGTGTTTGTGATCGGAAACCTTGAGATCGTGAGAAGACACATTGACGCGCATTGTTTTTTTCCTGATTGAATTGTGAGATAGGTCTCTAGGAAATCAGTTTGACCTTTATTTGAGTGTGTGCACAATTTTTCGACGCGGACAAGCACCGCGACATCCGGCGACTGCATCCGCCGTTCGAATGAATTCATTTGAACGGCAACCTACAATGCATTGCTTCAAAGTGGTACTGCATCCGTTACGCGTCTGATTGAACGTGGTTGGCGCAGCACGGCGGCAAACAAAAGTCCTGAAGGGGCATGGTGACATTATGCGCGAGAGCGCCAGAACGGAAAACGAACCCGCAATTCTTCCCAATAATGATGAGGCGGCACAATTTCTTGCCGAAAATCCCGACATCGAATCGGTTGATTTCCTGATCCCGGACATCAACGGCGTGATGCGCGGAAAATGGGGCCCGACCGAAGCATTGAACAAGGCCGGCAGTCCGGGCATCAACATGCCGCTGTCGATCTTCGGGCTGGATATTTGGGGCAGGGAGGTCGAATCAACCGGCATTCATATCGAGACCGGCGATACCGATGGCTATTGCCGTGCAATTCCCGGGAGAATCAACGTGGCACCCTGGGCGCCGCGCCCCTCTGCCCAAGTGCTGATGTCGATGTATACCGAAACCGGCGAGCCCTGCACATACGATCCCCGGCATGTGCTGCAAGGCATTGTCGACCGGTTCACGGCCAAAGGCCTGCGGCCGGTGACCGCGTTTGAGCTTGAGTTCTATCTGGTTGACCCGGCGGTGTTCCAGCGGTCCGGCCGCATGGGCAAGGATCTCGGACCAGGCCCCGAACAGCAGCAAATGTATTCGCTGTCCGAATTGCGCGGCCAGAGTGACCTGTTTGCCGAAATTCGCGCAGCCGCGGTGGCCCAGGGTTTGCCGATAGACACAATCATCAAGGAAGCCGCACCTGGCCAGTTCGAGGTCAACCTCAAGCATCGCGACGATGCAATGGCGGCCGCCGATGACACTGTGCTGTTGCGCCGGGTGATCACCGAATGCGCGCACAAGTTCGGACTCCGCGCCACCTTCATGGCCAAGCCGTTTCTCGAATGGCCGGGCAACGGTATGCATGTCCATGCCAGCGTTCTCGATGCAAACGGAGACAACATCTTCGCCGGAGAGGCAGGCGACGTTCTGCTTCAACATGCAGCCGCAGGGCTGTTGGCGACGCTCAAGGATACGCTGCTGCTCTATATACCCGGTTTCAACGGCTACCGCCGTCTGCAGCCCGGTTCCTATGCGCCAACCCGGATTGCCTGGGGACGTAACAACCGTTCGGTCGTGGTCCGGGTTCCTGCCTCAGAGGACAAGGCGCGGCGGCTTGAGCACCGGATGTCCGGTGCTGACGCCAATCCCTATTTTGTGCTGGCCGGTGTGCTGGGCGGAATGCTGGAAGGCATCGAGAACGGAATCATGCCGCCACCGGCGGTGGAGGGCAACGCCTATAATGTGCCGCTGCCGCAATTGTCCGACGACATGGATGACGCCATCGAGGATTTCGAGCAGTCTGACTTCGTCAGCCGCTTGTTCGGGACGGAATTGCAGAAGATTTTCGCCGATATCAAGCGAGAGGAACTCAAGGCATTCGACAACGAAATCACACCTTTGGAACGATCGACCTATCTCTGAGTTCGACCGAATAGGCGCTCCGGTCCGCTGGTGGATCAATCAACGGACTGGAGCGCATAAACCGCTACGACGATTTGACATAGGACAAGGCAAGTGTCCGGCAGGTCGTGCGACCATATGCCAGAATCGAAAATCTGTTTTTCGGGTTGACGGACAGGTTGATGTTTTGCATGTTGGAAGCGACATATAGGGTTAATGCCATGGATTTTGAAGCATTTTTCGAGGAAAAGCTGGGGGGCCTTCGTGAAGCAGGCAATTACCGGGTTTTTGCCGATATAGAGCGCCACTCAGGCGGATTCCCGCGGGCCACGCGGTATCGCGCTGATGGATCGACACAGGATGTGACGGTCTGGTGTTCCAATGATTATCTTGGCATGGGCCAGAATCCGCTGGTTACAGGCGCGATGCAGGAAGCCATCAAGCGCTGCGGCGCCGGCGCTGGCGGGACCCGCAATATTTCTGGCACGAATCACTATCATGTGGTTCTGGAGAACGAACTTGCCGATTTGCATGGCAAGGAAGACGCCCTTATTTTTACGTCGGGCTATGTGTCCAACTGGGCAGCACTTGGCACTCTGGCCAGCAAGATCCCTGGCATTATCGTTTATTCCGATGCTCTCAATCACGCCTCGATGATCGAAGGCATTCGCCACTCGCGCTGCGAAAAACGCGTGTTCAAGCACAATGATCCCGAAGACCTGCGCCGGTTGATGGCGCTGGACGATCCGGCAGCACCCAAGATGGTTGCTTTCGAAAGCGTCTATTCGATGGATGGCGACATCGCGCCTATCAGTGCTCTTTGCGACGTGGCCGATGAATTTGGCGCCATGACCTATCTCGACGAAGTCCACGCCGTTGGCATGTACGGTCCGCGCGGCGGCGGCATTGCCGAACGCGAAGGTATCATGGATCGCCTGACCGTGATCGAGGGCACGCTTGGCAAGGCCTTTGGCGTCATGGGTGGTTACATTACCGGTACGCGCGCCCTGTGTGATTTCATCCGCAGCTTTGCGTCGGGCTTCATTTTCACCACCGCCTTGCCGCCGTCGCTTGCCGCCGGTGCAGCAGCTTCGATCCGCCACCTCAAGGCGAGCCAGCTAGAGCGCCGCAGGCATCAGGACGCAGTGGCGAAGGTGCGCCGGGCGCTGGACGTCCGTGGCATTCCGCACATGCCCAATCCCAGCCACATCGTTCCGGTGCTGGTCGGCAATGCCTCGAAATGCAAGTGGATTTCCGATGTCCTGATGGACCAGCACGGGATCTATGTGCAGCCGATCAACTATCCAACGGTGCCGGTCAAGACTGAGCGCCTGCGCATCACGCCGACACCGATGCACTCCGACGGTGACATCCAGCATCTTGCCGGGGCCTTGAGCGAGTTGTGGTCGCAGTGCGCATTGGCGCGCGCGGTCGCCTGATCCCGAAATTCGGGTCCATACAATGGCAGACGAGATCATGAACCTGATCGGGGCAACTCGATCGGGTTTATTATTGGTCCAGAGTCTTTGATTTCAAATCGTCGGGAGCGCCTGATGCATGTCGCGTTCAAATGGATGCACTTGAAAGATAAGGTCCATGCATCAATTCAAAGAGTTACAGCGCGTATGTAAATGGATGCCGGCGGTGTTACGCCGTTTCACATTGGCTGATCAGCTCCGTCGCGGACAGGAGCGCAAAACAGCGTGTAAAGCGTACCGATCACCGATGAGACTTCGTGATTGAGGATCGAATAGTAGATCATCCGTCCTTCCCGTCTCGTGTCGACCAGGCCGTCGAGACGCAGACGCGCCAATTGCTGCGACACCGCAGCTTGGGGCATTGCCAGTATTTCCTCGAGTTCGGAGACGGATTTCTCGCCTTCGGCCAAAATGCACAAAATCATCAGCCGTGTTTCATGGCTCAACGACTTGAGCAGATCACTAGCCTTGCGTGCCTGGGTCAGCAGCACATTGAGTTCTTCCGCATTCATGTCGGTCTTGATATGAGGGAGTGCCATATGTTTTACTCGGTCAACTTTGTTTTATAAGGTGTCCAGGACTCATATAGGATGTTTCAGACATCCGTAAAAGGGTCGTGTTGCGTTGCCGCGATAAAGACCTCACAGACAGATGCAATGCGACGACTCGCAACAGCGCATAGAGCATTGTGAATAACCAAACCTACCTGACTTTTATCAGGTCCGGCAATATGCCGAGCCATTTTTTTGACCGCGCTTGGTCATTGTTACGGCAATCATGCGGGCCCGAGCCGAAAATCCTTGCCCATGGCCGCATTCCGGCCCTAGTCTTGCTTTGAAATTCAAGTGCCTGGTTGGCCGCGCCGCCAAAGAGCGCGCCGCTGGGCAGGAAGAATTGAAATTGCCCGCCTGATGTCGGGCTCGGGAGGTTTCATGTCTGCCATTCACCGGATCTTGCTACTCGTCTGCGCCATTGGTTTGTCGGCGCCAGTGATGGCCCAGGAGGGCTCTCGCCGCATCGAAACCACGCAGGATGCGGATTATTTCGGATATGATCTTCGGACTGTCCAGGGGATTGCACTGGAGGAATGCGAGACCATCTGTCTGGGTGACCGGCAATGCAAAGCCTTCACTTACAACGTCAAGGCCGGGTGGTGCTTTCTTAAATCCGATTACGACACGCTGAATTCCTTTACAGGCGCGGTGGCGGGCAGGGTTGTCACCGGTGCAGCCGAAACTGATCTTGGTGCAGCGCCGGACCTTGCCTTTGTGCCGGCGTCTCTGCTTGACGCGGCGCGGACCTACCGGGATCGCATCGTCGCCCGCGACAGCTCATCCGGCCAGCGTGCGACAATGCTTCTGCGCCTGGCCGAAGCCTCCATTGCCGCTGGCGACAGGGAAGGCGCTGTTCGTAATTTCGCCATCGCCGTGGCCGCCGATCCGGAGCAGAGCTCGACCTGGGCTGAACTTTCAAGAGCCGCGTCCGCCTATGCGCCGCAGGATTCCAAACTGACCCAGAGCCTGCGCTCGGTGGCCGTTTCTGCGGCGATCAATGCCTACAAGACATCGCGGACCGTTTCGGCGCGTGCTAATTCCCTTGCTGCACTGGGGGAAGCATTTGAAGGCGTCGGAAACTGGCGTCCGGCGATCTCGGCATACCGGGCAAGTCTTGAACTGCGCGAAGTGCCTGCATTGCGCTCCACCTATGCCGAATTGCGGGCCAATTACGGCTTTCGGGTGGTCGACAATTCCGTCGACGCCGACAGTGAAACGCCGCGCGTCTGCGTCCAGTTTTCGGAAAATCTTGTCAAAGGCCAGGATTACTCCCGGTTTGTCAGCATCGACGGCGCCAGTGGTGTCGCCATTGAAACCGACGACCGCCAGATCTGTGTCAACGGGCTTGAGCATGGCCAGCGCTACCGGCTGGTGTTGCGTCAGGGACTGCCGTCAGCGGTCGATGAAACACTCGAAGCGCCGGTGGAGCTGTCGCTTTACGTGCGCGACCGGTCGCCGGCAGCTCGCTTTACCGGCTCCAATTTCGTGCTTCCCGCCAAATCCCGGCTGGGCATTCCGCTTGTCACCATCAATGCGCCGTCAGCGGAGCTGAAATTGTTTCGTGTCGGCGACCGGGCGTTGTCCCGGATCATCAGCGGTTCGGATTTCCTCAACCAGCTGGACAGCTATGCGATAGAAAATATTTTGCAGGATGTCGGCTCCGCAGTCTGGGAAGGGGCAATCGATATTGCCAGCGTCTCCAATCGCGAAGTGATCACCAGCATCCCGGTTGAAACAGTGTTGCCCGAACGCGAACCGGGTGTTTATGTGCTGACCGCCGTGCCGCTGGGCGACAAGAGCGAGCACTGGGATTCCCGCGCTACGCAGTGGTTCGTGATTTCCGATATCGGGGTGACGACTTTCGCAGGAGATGACGGCCTCTCGGTGTTCCTGCGCTCGCTTGATTCAGCCGAACCTCTTGGATCAGTCAAGCTGACGCTGCTTGCGCGCAACAACGAGGTGCTGGGCGAAGCTGTCACCGATGCCGATGGCCGCGCCACCTTCCAGCCCGGCTTGATCCGCGGTCAATCCGGCCTGGCGCCTGCTGCGCTTCTGGCCAAGGGGCCGGAAGGCGACTTTGTCTTTCTCGACCTGACCCGCAGCGGCTTTGACCTCTCCGATCGCGGCGTGGCCGGCCGGGCTTCACCCGGCGGCGTCGACGTCATGGCATGGACCGAGCGCGGCATCTACCGTGCGGGTGAAACCGTTCATCTCGCGGCGTTAGCCAGGGACAGCAAGACCGAAGCTCTGGCCAATCTGCCGCTGACTGTCATCGTGCAGCGGCCCGACGGGGTCGAGGATCGCCGGGTTGTTTCGGACGGAGCAACTCTTGGCGGGCACGCACTGGCGATTGATCTTCCTGAAAATGCCATGCAGGGCGCCTGGCGGGCGGCTCTACACACCGATCCGAAGCGTCCGGCGATTGCCGAGGTCTCGTTCCTGGTCGAAGATTTTCAGCCTGACCGGATCGAGATTGAACTGGATGCCGGCGATGCTGTGGTGAGCCCGGATGCGCCGGCTCAAATCGCGGTGAAGGGCCGGTATCTTTACGGTGCACCCGCAGGCGGGCTGTCCACCGAAGGCGAGATCGTGCTGAGCCGGACCCGGTCACTTGCATCCTACCAGGGCTATGAGTTCGGGCTTGCCGACGAGGAATTCGAAAATTCACGCATTCAACTCGACACGCTGTCGCCGCTTGATCCATCAGGGGAGTCGGTCGTCGACATCGATCTGGGGCAACTGCCGGTCACAACGCAGTTTCTCAAGGCCGATGTGACCATCCGTGCTTCCGAAGGCGGCGGCCGCGCCGTGGAACGCACAGTCGAACTCAAGGTCGCCGCTGACGGACCGCGTATCGGCATCAATCCGCAATTTGATGACGGACAGGTGGCTGAAAGCAGCGAGGCCGCGTTCCAGGTGATTGCCATTGACGCCCAGGGTTCGCGCATCGCCATGCCCGGGTCGACATGGTCGCTGGTGCGCATCGAGCGGAATTATCAGTGGTACCGTCAGGGCAATTCGTGGAACTACGAAGTGGTGGATTTCACCACTGAAATCGCCGATGGCGACATTGATATTGCAGCCGAATCCGCAGCGAGCATTGCTGCCAATGTCGACTGGGGCCGCTACCGGCTTGACGTCGCCAGCGCCGATGGCGCGGAAGCCAGCGTGCTGTTTGATGCCGGCTGGCATGTAGAAGCCAAATCGACGGAAACACCGGACGGCCTTGAGATCGCACTCGACAAGGACCGCTACAGCGTTGGCGAGACGGCGCAATTGCGGATTTCGCCACGCTTTGCCGGCCAGGCGCTGATCACGGTCGGGTCTGAACGGTTGATCACCACGGTCACTGCAGCCGTCGGTGAAGATGGCGCCACAATCGCATTGCCGGTCACCGACGACTGGGGCGCGGGTGCCTATGTGACCGCCACGCTCTACCGGCCCGGAGATGAAGAATCGCGCCTGCCGATGCGCGCCATCGGGGTGAAATGGCTCAGTGTCGATCCGGGCGACCGGCAATTGTCGGTGACGCTCGATCTGCCGGAACAGACCAAGCCGCGCACGGAGTTTACGGTTCCGGTCACGCTGGCCGGTTTGCCCGCAGGTGAGGCCGCCTTTGTGACCGTTTCGGCTGTCGATGTCGGCATTCTCAACCTGACCCGCCACACAGTGGCGAACCCGGAAGACTGGTATTTTGGCCAGCGTGCGCTGGGGCTCGAAATTCGCGATATCTATGGCCGTCTTATCGACGGCTCCGCCGGGGTGACCGGCCGGGTGCGCTCGGGCGGTGACGGGCCGATGATGCGCTCGGAAGGCAGTCCATCGCGTGAAAAACTGGTGGCGTTTTTCGAAGGCCCGGTTCAGGTCGATGCCGATGGAAATGCCAGCGTGACGTTCGACATGCCGCAGTTTAACGGCACGGTCCGGGTCAATGTGGTTGCCTGGAGCAGCCGCGGGGTCGGACACGCGACCAAGGACGTCATTGTGCGCGATCCGGTGGTCATCACCGCCAGCCTGCCGCAGTTCCTGGCGCCGGGTGACCGGTCGCAAATCCTGGTGGAACTGGCCAATACCGATGGCCCGGCCGGAACCTACGGGCTCGAACTGTTCACCGCGTCCGGGCGCGTCAGCAGCGGCGATGGAATGCGACAGGATTTCACGCTGCGCAGCGGCGCCCGTAGCAGCCTTGTCATGCCTCTGGAGGGGCTTGCAAGCGGATCGGACACCATCACCATCGCGCTGACCGGCCCAGACGGGTTGGCACTTGACCGCGAAGAAATAGTGATGGTCCGACCGGCTGCGATGCCAGTGACCACAAAGCGGATCATCAGCCTTGCCGGCAATGGCGGAACGCTTCGGATTGACGGCGAATTGCTGGCCGATAGCCTGCTTGACGGTGCATCGGTGACCGTCGGCGTCACCCGCAACGCCGCCTTCGACGTGGCTTCGCTGTTGATGGCGCTTGACCGCTATCCCTATGGCTGCGCCGAGCAGACCACCAGCAGGGCCTTGCCGCTGCTGTATTTGAGCGATCTTGGCGAAAGTGGCGGCGGTGACGATGCCGACGCCATTCGTGAACGGATCGAGGGCGCGATCACCCGGCTTGTCGCCTATCAGTCGGCATCGGGCAGCTTCGGCCTCTGGGGGCCGGGTTCGGGCGATCTGTGGCTTGATGCCTATGTTACCGACTTCCTCACCCGTGCCGCCGAAAAAGGTTTCTCGGTTCCGCCGGTGGCCAGCCGTCTGGCGCTCGACAACCTGCAAAATACGTTGTCCTACACGACCGATGTTGGGTCCGATGGCAGTTCTATTGCCTATGCGCTCTATGTGCTGGCGCGCAATCGTAAGGCTGCGGTTACGGATTTGCGGTATTATTCCGACAGCCAGATCGATGAATTCGCTCAACCACTGGCCCGCGCCCAGATCGGTGCGGCCCTGTCGCTTTACGGCGATCCACAACGGGCGGAGGAAAGTTTCCGCTCGGCATTCACGCATGCCCAGTCGACGGCCAGACTGGTCGGCGGGCGCAATGATTATGGATCAGCACTTCGTGATGGCGCGGCGATGCTGGCGCTTGCGGCAGAATCCACGCCCACGCCGGGCGTTGTGCCGGAGTTGATCCGTTTTGTCAGTGACGCCAAATCGGCGCGGACTTCGACTTCCACCCAGGAAGACGCCTGGATGGTGCTTGCGGCGCGGGCGATCACCGAGGGCAACCGGTCAATATCCGTCAACGTCAATGGCCGTGTCTATGCGGGTGCCTATGATGTGCGGATGAGCGGCGAAGAGATTGGCGCCAATCCTGTAACCATCGTCAATCAGGGGCCTGATCCGGTCGATGCGGTGGTGACCACCATCGCGGCCCCCGCACAACCCTTAAGCGCCGGTGGCAACGGCTTTTCGATCAATCGGAGCTATTACACGCTGGATGGCCAACCGGCATCGATCTCCTCGGTCAATCAGAACGAGCGCTTTCTGGTCGTGCTGCAAATGCGGGAGATAAATGCCTGGCCATCGCGCGTCATTGTAACCGACCTGCTGCCGGCCGGCTTTGCAATCGACAATCCGCGTCTGGTCGGCAGTGCCGAACTCGGCAACTTCCCGTGGCTGGGTGAGACCTCGGCCAGCCATGCGGAATTTCGCACTGACCGCTTCATGGCGGCCTTCGACCGGACCGGATCATCAAACCGTGACTTTGTCGCGGCCTACGTGGTACGCGCCACCACACCCGGCATCTACGCGCAGCCGGCCGCCGTGGTCGAGGACATGTACCGTCCCGAACTCGCCGCCCGCACCGCCACCGGCGTTCTGGAGGTGCTCGGCCAGCCATGAGCAAACCACGCCGCACCGGCTCCTGGCGTCTGGCAGCGGCCGGTGCAGTGCTGTTGGCTGTGATCACCGGGCTGGCGCTGTTTGCACTGGATCGTGGCGACCAGGCCTATCCGCCACCGCTTGAGGTTGCCGGACAGGTGTCCCGCGAAGTACTTGACCGCGACAATGGCTTGCTGCGCGCCTACACCACGGACAGTGACGTCTGGCGCTTGCCGGTGAGGCTCGACCAGATCGATCCGGATTACATCAAGATGCTGATCGCCTATGAGGATCACCGCTTCCGCTCGCATCGGGGCGTCGATCCGGTGGCGCTGGCGCGCGCTGCATGGCAATTGGTGTCCAATGGACGGATTGTTTCGGGCGGTTCGACCATCACCATGCAGCTGGCGCGGCTGATTGAGCCAAGGGCCGAACGCTCGCTACAAGCCAAGCTCAGACAGGCGGTTCGGGCGCTGCAGATCGAACGGCGCATGAACAAGGACGAGATTCTCGCTCTCTATCTGACGTTGGCGCCCTATGGCGGCAACCTCGAGGGCGTGAGGGCTGCGAGCCTTGCCTGGTTTGGTCGGGAACCGAAGAAACTCACCTTGGCGCAGTCGGCACTGCTTGTGGCCTTGCCGCAATCGCCTGAATCGCGGCGACCGGACCGGCAGCACGAGCAGGCAAGGCTGGCGCGCGACCGGGTGCTCGCCCGCATGCGCGATGCCGGGCTGATTCCCGCCAGTGAAATAGACCGGGCTTCAGCGGCGCTGGTGCCGTCACGGCGGCTGGAGATGCCGGATCTGGCTGCCCATACCGCCGATCTGGCGCTGCGCATGCAACCCGATGCACGAACGATCCGCTTGACACTCGACGGAGGCATCCAGAACCGGCTCGAACAACTGGCGACGGACACTGCGGCCCGGTTGGGGCCAAAGCAGTCGCTGGCCATGGTGCTGGCTGATGGCCGAACCGGCGACATTCTCGCCTCGATCGGGTCGACCGGCCATCTTGATGCCCAGCGCTCCGGCGCCATCGACATGACCCGTGCCGTGCGGTCGCCCGGATCAACGCTCAAGCCCTTTATCTACGGCCTTGCATTCGAGGACGCGCTGATTGCACCCGAGACGATGATTGATGACACGCCTGCGGATTTTGCCGGCTACCGGCCGCGCAATTTCGACCGCGACTATATGGGCGAGGTCAGCATAAGGCAGGCGCTGCAATATTCGCTCAATGTACCTGCGGTGCGGCTTCTCGAAGCTGTCGGACCGCAACGGTTGCTGGCGCGGCTGCGGCGAGGCGGAACAGAGCTGGAATTGCCACCCGGCGGCGCGCCGGGGCTGGCGATCGGTCTTGGCGGGGCAGGGGTGAGCCTGCGCGATCTGGTTCAGCTTTATACCGCGTTCGTCAACAACGGCACCGCACGGGTGTTGCGCGACGGCTCTGTCGTCGAACTAAAGCCACCGTTCGAACATCCGGTGATGGAGCCGCAAGCAAGTTGGCGCGTTGCCGATATTTTGACAGGCGTCGGAGCGCCGCAGGGCGCGCCGCGCATCGCAATCGCCTACAAGACCGGCACATCCTATGGCTACCGCGACGCATGGGCAGTTGGCTTCGACGGACGCTATGTGCTCGGCGTCTGGGTCGGGCGCGCCGACGCCTCGCCTGTTCCCGGCCTGTCGGGCATTGCCAGTGCCGCGCCTCTGCTGTTCGAGGGCTTCGCCCGGACCGGGCGTGACCAGGTCAAGTTCCCGGCAGCGCCGCCGGGAATGATCGCGCAATCCCACGCCGAATTGCCCTTCGCGCTGAGGAAATACAAGGCGCGTGATCAGGCCGTCAGTACCGTTGCGGATGGGTCGTTGCCACCGCGGATTGTCTATCCGCCGCAGGGAGCTCGGGTGGCGTTGGGTTCAACCAGTTCGGGGTTGTTAAGGCCGCTGGTGATCAAGCTGCAGGGCGGCGCAGCTCCTTACCGGCTGATTGCCAATGGCGAGCCCTTGCCAAAACCGACGCGCCGACGTGTGCTGAACTGGATGCCTGACAGCGCCGGCGCCTCAACGCTGACGGTGATGGACGGCGAAGGTCGTGCAGCAAGCGTCAGCGTTTTCATTGATACAAACTGAGGTCGCTGGTCGGTTCAGCTACTGCGCTCATGGCCGCAAAAACCAGGTCATTCAACCGCTCTGCTGCTCAACGTTGATTTTGCGCCAAACGGCGTAGTGATCAGGCCATCGGCTTCCGTGATTCCCCTTTGGAAAGGACCCGCATTGATGTCAACCAAGATCGCCCTTGCCGGCATTGGCAAAATCGCCCGCGACCAGCATGTTCCGGCCATCACCGCGTCACCGGAATGGGAGTTGGCGGCGACCGTTTCCCGGCATGGCACTGTCGATGGCATCGAAGCATACGATGATTTTGCAGAGATGCTCGACGCCCGGCCCGATATCGGCGTGGTGTCGTTGTGCATGCCGCCGGTGCCGCGGTTTGAATATGCCAAAGCCGCGATTGCCGCCGGACGCCATGTGATGCTGGAAAAACCGCCCGGCGCGACGCTGTCGGAATGCCATGCGCTTGAAGCCATGGCCCGCACAGCCGGCGTCTCCATCTATGCGACCTGGCATTCCCGCGAAGCCGCCATGGTCGCCACCGCCAAATACTGGGTCTCAGGCAAGACCCTGCGGCGTCTTGAGGTGATCTGGAAAGAGGATGTGCGCAAATGGCATCCCGGCCAGACCTGGATCTGGCAGGCAGGTGGGCTTGGGGTGTTTGATCCGGGCAGCAATGCGCTGTCCATCGTCACGGAAATTCTCGCCGATCCGATCCACGTCTTGTCGTCGGAACTGCTGGTTCCGGAAAATTGCCAGACACCGATTGCCGCCAATATGACATTCGCGCATCCGCATGGCGCGCAAGTGAGCGCCGAATTCGATTTTCGCAAGCAAGGCGATCAGTTCTGGAACATCGAGATCGAGACCGACCAGGGCAGGCTGGTGCTGTCGGAAGGCGGTGCCACGCTGACGATCGACGGACGCAAGCAAAACACTGCCACGGACGGCAATCAACTGGTCGGCGAGTATCCGCGGCTTTACGCCAAAATGGCCAAGCTGGTGCGGGACGCGGCCATCGATATGGATCTGGCGCCATTGACCCATGTTGCCGATGCATTTCTCATGGGCAAGCGGGTGACAGTCGAACCGTTTATCGAGTGATTTGTTAGCCCACTGCGCCACGCAGTCAGGTCAACGAGCAAGCCATCTTGTCCAGTGTCGCCCCTGCTCGGACAAACGCTTCAAGATTGAATGCCCGATTGCGGACGATATGCTTGCAGCACTGGCGCAGAGGCAAAAATGTCTGCCTTTGATCATTCATCAGAACCGCAGTGTGGACTTCGGGCCGCAAAAGTGGTTTTCAGGGAGGGAGGGGTGATCGCCATCGAAATGGTGCGTCACCCGTTAAAGCCGATGTCGGACCGCCAGAAGCCGCCTGTTGCAGCTTGCGGGCGATCTTGATGTCATTGCCCTGGAATGAGGCTTATAGACAGCTCGGCTGAACCGTCTGAAACCAGATTACCAAGTGGGAATACCAAACATGATTACCGGAAAACATCTGATTGCTGGCGATTGGGTTGATGGAGACGCCAAGTTCTCGTCCGAACCGGCGCATGGCGACGCCCATGAATACTCGGTCGGCACGCCCGCCCATGTCGACGCAGCGGCAAAGGCTGCGGAAGAAGCATTCTGGAGCTTTGGCTATTCGACCCGCGCCGAACGTGCAGCGCTGCTCAATGCCATTGCTGACGAAATCGAAGCCCGCGGTGCTGAACTCACAGTCATCGGCACGCAGGAGTCGGGATTGCCGGAAGCGCGCCTGAATGGCGAGCGCGGCCGCACCACCGGCCAGTTGCGGCTGTTTGCCAGCCACATCGAAAAGGGCGACTATCTGGATCGCCGCCATGATGAAGCATTGCCCGATCGCGCACCCCTGCCACGTCCAGACCTGCGCATGATCGAACGTCCGATCGGCCCGGTTGCCGTGTTTGGCGCCTCGAATTTCCCGCTGGCCTTTTCGACTGCTGGCGGCGACACCGCAGCAGCACTGGCCGCAGGCTGCCCGGTTGTGGTCAAGGGCCATTCCGCCCATCCCGGCACCGGTGAAATCGTTGCCCAGGCCATCGATGCGGCAATCAGGAAGCTGGGCATGCACCCGGGCATCTTTTCGCTGATCCAGGGCGGCACCCGCGAAACCGGTCAAAGCCTGGTTCAGCATCCGCTGATCAAGGCCGTTGGCTTCACCGGTTCACTGGGGGGCGGACGCGCCTTGTTCGACCTCTGCGCCCAGCGCCCGGATCCGATCCCGTTCTTTGGCGAACTTGGGTCGGTCAACCCGATGTTCCTGCTGCCGCAGGCCGTCAAGGCGCGCGGCGAAGCCATCGGCAAGGGCTGGGCCGGATCGCTTAGTATGGGAGCAGGGCAGTTTTGCACCAATCCCGGTATTTCAGTCATCATTGACAGCCCCGAAGCCGACGCCTTTGTCGAAGCTTCGACGGCTGCGCTTGGATCAGTCGGCGCACAGACCATGCTGACCGATGGCATCGCAAAAGCCTACCGCTCGGGCCGCGACCGGGTTGCTGCCGCCAGCGGTGTGCAGGAACTGCTGACCTCGACCTGCGACCTGCGCAACGCCACGCCTTATCTCTTCGCCACCACCGGCAAGGACTGGCTCGACAATGAAGTGCTCGGCGAGGAAGTCTTCGGACCGCTTGGTCTTGTCGTGCGCGTTGCCGATTTTGACGAGATGGTTGCTGTGGCCAAGAGCCTGTCCGGCCAGCTTACCTGCACACTTCATATGGACGACGGCGACATCGAACAGGGCCGGGCGCTGATGCCGATCCTCGAGCGCAAGGCAGGCCGGGTCTTGGCCAATGGCTTCCCGACAGGCGTTGAGGTGGCCGATGCAATGGTGCATGGCGGACCCTATCCGGCATCGACCAATTTCGGTGCGACGTCGGTGGGCACGCTCTCGATCCGCAGGTTCCTGCGTCCGGTATGCTACCAGAATCTGCCCGAAGCCCTGTTGCCAGCCGATCTGCGATAGCGCCAACAAATGACCAGCCACGGTGACTTCAGTCGCCGTGGCTCTCACTACCCCCGCTGCCTCAAATCATTCAGACAGCGGCTCGACCATCAACTTCGCGCTGACACCCTTTAAATCACGTTGCAGCTTTTCAGGTACAGGATTCCCAGGCTTCTTGATCTGTGATTCACACTGCCGACGGAAGGAGGACCGTCATGGGCAAGCCGTATCCGGTCGAGTTGCGTGTGCTGTTTGCGCCTGCTTGACGGGCTCATCCTGCGCTCAAAAGGTGTTCATGTCCGTTCAGGACAGGTTGCTTGACCACATACCGTAACATCCGAGTTGTCCTTGACTGCAAATATCGCTTGGCCAAATACCCACGGCGTATTGCGCCGGGGCTGTCTCGCTGATTTGCATCCAGCGCGGACGTGTCCGAACGACGTAGTTATGTTGTCCCCGGAAAGTCTGTTCACCGAACGGTCAAGCCTCACAGATAGAAGAACCCGTCATCAAAGCCCAGGAACTCGATGCCCGTGAGCGTGTCAGTGCCATCGCCGCTGCCGGGACCGATCCATTCGACAGTGGTTACACCGTCAGCCGAAGTGGAGATGTTATACTGGTTCTGGTTGCCGCTGAAGAAAGCATAATCGTTGGTATCGCTGCCGCCGTCGATGCGGTCGTTGCCGCGTCCTCCGGTCAACAAGTCCCGCCCGAGGCCGCCTTGAATGTCATCGTCGCCGGAGCCGCCGTTGATCCGGTCGGCGCCTGAACGGCCAAGGATCTTGTTTGCGCCCGCTGTACCGGAAATATCATCGTCGAAAGACGTCGCGAATATGTTTTCCATCCCGGTGAAGTTCGTCACCTCGGTACCGTCACCGAGCCGGGCATACCCGGATGAACTGCGAATGGTCAGTCCCTCGCCATAACCACTGAATGACAAGGTGTCATCGCCAAGTCCGCCATGGAACTCGTCAACACCGCCGCGTGTATAGAAGACATCGGCAAAATTTCCGCCGCTGGCTTCTTCGTTTCCGGTTGTCCCAAGCAGGGTTACGCTGTTACGGGGCCCGATAACATTTTCGATGCTGGTGAAATCGACAGAGTAGTTCGTCCCCGAGGCCGTGGTCAGTGTGGCCTCCTCATTGGCAAGGTCCACCCTCCATTTCGAATTGCTGCCCGACAGGTCGACTGTGTCAAAGCCCGCGCCACCGTAAAAATCATCCACCCCGCCGCCGCCGATCAGTATATCGTCGCCGTTGCCGCCATCAAGACTATTTGAATATGCAGTCCCCCGGATCGTGTCATTGCCGCCCGAGCCGATGACGTTTTCGATGGCGGTGATCGTCTCTGTGGTCCCGCCCGAGAGCGTCGTGGCGGTTCCTGCATCCAGATCAATCATCCAGCCCGCCGCCCCGATGAAGCTAACCGTGTCAGAGCCTGTCCCGCCATCATAGCTGTCGATCCCGGCGCCGCCGATCAGCATGTCGTCGCCGCTGGACCCGATAAGGCGGTTGGCACCCGACGTACCGGTGATGTGATCGCCACCAGCCGAGCCGATGACATTCTCGATGCTGGTCAGGGACTCAACAATAGAGCCGACGCTTGCCGTTCCTGCGCCGAGGTCAACGGTCCACCCTACATTGCCACTGAACCGAACAGTATCGCTGCCTGCACCGCCGTCGTGAGCGTCGATTCCGTAGCCACCAATCAGCAAATCATCGCCGCCACCACCATTGAGATCATTCGCAGTGGTGGTGCCCCGGATCGTGTCGTTTCCGTCTGATCCGATGACGTTCTCTATCGAGGTGAGCGTCTCGGTAGTACCTCCAGACAGAGTCGTGGCGGTTCCGGCGGCGAGATCTATATCCCACCCAGCCGATCCAATGAAGTTGACTGTGTCACTTCCCGTCCCGCCATCATAGCTGTCGATCCCGGCGCCGCCGATCAGCATTGTCCGTCGTCAGATAAAATGGGACATCAGAGCGGCTTGAGTATTGGAGGCTCTGGTTCGTTTGTGTGACTGATTATGCCGCTTGTTTTTGATGGTGCAAGCGACGTTGGCGGATTGTCAGCTTCTTGATCTCTTTCCTTTCTCTCAAGATGGCTTTGTCGCGCCCAAAGTAGACGTCGGCGGGTGTGACGTTCTTCAAGCTCTCGTGGTAGCGCCTGTTGTTATAGTAGTCGACGAAGGCCTCGATCTGGCGTTCAAGATCGCCTGGCAGATAGTAATTTTCCAGCAGGACCCGGTTCTTCATCGTCTGATGCCATCGCTCGATCTTTCCCTGGGTTTGCGGGTGGAACGGGGCTCCACGAACGTGATCCATCTTCTTGTCCTCCAGCCATTCAGCCAAATCGCCAGAGATGTAACATGACCCGTTATCGCTGAGCAGGCGCGGTTTGTGGCGCACGACGGCCTGGTCGCAGCCCGATGCCTGAAGCGCCAGTTCAATGGTGTCTGTCACGTCCTCGGCCCGCATGTTTGTGCAAAGCTTCCAGGCGATGATGTAGCGGCTGTAATCGTCCAGGATCGTGCTGAGGTAATACCAGCCCCACCCGATGATCTTGAAGTAGGTGAAGTCGGTCTGCCACATCTCATTGATGGCGATAGTTTTGTCTTTGAACTCATTGGCTGCCTTGATCACCACATAGGCCGGTGCGGTGATTAAATCGGCTTCCTTCAGGATACGATAAGCCGATGATTCAGAGACAAAATACCGCTTCTCATCAGTGTATTTGACTGCCAGCTCCCGGGTCGTCAGCGCCTCGTGTTCCAGCGCGAACTCAATCAGGTCATCACGCCGGTCTTGGGGGATACGGTTCCAGACCGACTTCGGCCGTGGAGACCGATCATCCAAGGCAACAACCCCACCGTCGAGGTAAAGATCATACCATCTGTAAAAAGTGGTGCGCGGTATGCCCAGCATATCGAGGGTCTGCTTGGTTGGCAGGTGCGATCCTTCGACCGTGCGAATGATCTCAAGCTTCTCGGTCGCAGGGTATCTCATGCCTCGTCCTCCCCAGCACCTGTCATGCTTTTTTTGAGCAGGCGGTTCTCCAGGGTCAGATCGGCGACGCATTCCTTCAACGCCAAGGCTTCAGAGCGAAGGTCCTTTACTTCCGGCGACGTCGCTTGCCGTGCTGTGTCACCCGAGAGCCGGCGCTTGCCTGCTTCCAGGAACTCCTTCGACCAGCTGTAATACAGGCTTTCGGCGATACCTTCGCGGCGGCACAGCACCGAGATGCTTTCCTCTCCACGCAAACCCGCCAAAACGATACGGATTTTTTCCTCCGCTGAATAGGTCTGGCGGGTCTTGCGGCGGATGTTCTTGACCAGCTTGTCAGCTGCGTTCTTCGATGTTTCAGGCTTCTGTCTCATCTCGATCTCCCAATCGGTAAGATGAACCAGAAATCCTCCGTTGTTCAAATCCTCAAATCTGTCCCACGGGCGCTGACGTCAGACAGCCCCCATTTGCTGGTCACAGCCAGGAATAGGGAGGGATCGTTTGTCGAGCAGACCGGCGTTGGAGGCTCGCTGGACGTTGCCGCCTTGCAAACCGGAAACCGGCCAGTTCGCAGCCGAGCCCAGAAGCAAAGTGGTTTGCTAACGATCTGGTATGACGTAGAGGCTATACGGGATCCGCTGCTCATTGCGCGATCGGCAACACTCTGCCGATTTCAACTGAGAGCAGCTCATCGGCATTTCCATTGTGATGAGCTCTTGCCCTGGAAAAATTCCTCCTCCTTTTGGCCCATAATCGGGGAGCGCCTGATGGGGAAGACAAGCCAGGGCCGAAAAAAATATGAGGCAAGGAGCCGACATGGACTACGCTGAACTGACGAAAGCCTTTGGGGCATTCTTTGCAATCATGAATCCTTTTGTAAACCTGCCGATGTTTCTGGCGCTCACGGCAGGTTTTACGGTGACTCAACAGCGCGAGCTGGCTGCGAAAGTTGCACTTTTCTCTGCCGCCATGTGCGTGGTAATTCTTTTCGCAGGCCAACAGATCATTGATTTTTTCGGCATTAGTGTCGATCAGTTTCGCATCGCCGGTGGCGTGGTGCTGGCACATATCGCCTGGACGATGTTGAACGGTAATAGCGTTTCCTCGCATCATGGTACTGAAAAAGAGCAGGACCACATGCAGGAACTGTCCGGACTTGCCTTCTATCCCATTACGTTTCCAATGATCGTCGGTCCGGGAACCATCGCAACGCTGATCATCTACACTGGACACGCCAAGGGATTTGAAGACCTGATCGCCATCGGCGGGATCGTCGGCGGCATTCTGGCAATGCTGTTTGTCGTGTTCTTTTTTGCGGCCTTTTTCGGCAAAGCCCTCAGCGACACGATGCGGGTGATCATGTCGCGTCTTATGGGCATGATCCTGTTGGCGATCGCTGTGGAGATGATCATGGTCGGGACGAAGGCTGTTCTTCCGGGTCTCGCCTGAAAGCAGGCGTGCCCAGCCTTGAGCACGACCTATATCCGCATGCTAAGATTGCCGATAATCCAGATCGTACCGCCCGTGATGACGAGAAGCAGTAAAGAAAACAGAATATGCTGTAGGTCCTCGCGCTTCTGACGGCGCAGATCAGAGTTCGCACCAACCGTAAAGAAGAAGGGAGCGGGCGATGCTGCGGTTCCGGCGTATGAGACGTCTACCGAAATTCGTTTCTGCTCACGCATCAGCCTCAACCAGGAGCGTCACCACTACAGCCAGAAAACTTCAAATTCAAACGCGTCATGGTATTGAATGAATTGCGTCAGCTTGCGAGTTTAGAGCTTCGCTGCAAATTCTTGTCGATCGACATTCGTTGCTCTGACGCGGGCCATATGCATCGCTCGGAAACTTGACGCCAAACGATGTTGCACCCCGACTAAACCTAACCCGAAAGGCCGCATGAAACCCCTACCAGAAGCGAGGCAAACTCCACTGAATCTGTTCAGACAATCCGAGCCAGGCCTCACAAATTCATAGGTGATCACCCTTTACTCGATGAGGAGGCAACAGAAGCGGTGAAGTAGCGTTGGAAGACAACCAGAACCAGCATCGGTATCAACGAGATAAAGAATGCTGCGGAAAAAATGAGGCTGTAATTCACACCATACAAGTCAGCAAACTGCGCGATGGCGATGGCCGCCACCTTGTATTCGGGCGCCGGAGCGATGATCAGAGGCCAGAGATAGGCCTGCCACTGGAACACGAACAGGATCAACCCGGCGCTGATGATCGCCGGACGCGACAGCGGCAGATAGATCCGCCAGAAGATGCCGAACCAGCCCATACCGTCGATCTGTGCTGCTTCGCGGATTTCCTTGGGAATGCCCATGAAGAACTGCCGAAACAAGAACACGGCCAGCCCGTTGCCGATACCGGGCAGGATCAGGCCCGTATAGGTGTTTTGAAGACCACCCTTGTTGAGGATGCCGAACAGCGGCAGCGCGATCGCGTCAAACGGGATCAGAAAGCTGACAACGATCACGAAGAAGATGGTTTCGCGAAAGCGGAAATTCATCACTGCCAGCGCAAACCCGGCCATCGCCGAAATCAGCAATCCAATCACCAGCGTCACCACGGTGATGTAGATCGAGTTGAGGATCGCGGTGGCGAAAGGGCCCTGCCAGAGTTCGATCATGTAGGTCAGGCTTGCGTCACGCGGCCACAATGTCCACGGGCTCAGCGGCGAGAGGTATTTGAATATCTCCTCTTGCGGCCGCAATGCGCTGACAGCAACCCACCACACCGGCAGGAAGAACAGAAGCGAGACCAGTATGATGCAGGCGGTTCTGAAAAGGCGTCCGGGTCGGATGGTCATGCCGCTTTGTCCTCTGGTGCGCGCATCAGGCGGAATTGCATCAGTACGACCAGCAGCACCAGGCTGACGAGGACAACCGTTGCCGCCGATGCGCTGCTGGCGTCGCCCCATACAAAGCCGCGGGTATAGATGTCGTTCATGATCAGATTGGTGGTGCCCTGCGGGCCACCCTGGGTCAGGATTTGGACTGGTGCAAACACCAGAAAATTTGAGACTGTGTTGGCGACCAGCACGAAGGTCAGTGTGCGACGCAATTGCGGCAACGTGATATAGCGGAATTGCTGCCAGCGATTGGCACCGTCGATGCGAATTGCCTCATAAAGAGATTTGGGAATGTCCTGCAAGCCGGCCAACAAGAAGGTCATCCAGTAACCGATGCCGATCCAGCTGACGATCAGGATGATCGAGCCAAGAGCCTGATCGGGCGAGGTCAGGAAGCGTTGCTCGCCAAGTCCGAGCGCGACCAGCAGCCCGTTGACTGGTCCGTCGGGACGCAGTCCGATGCCCCAGACCACCGCCGACACACTTTGCGGAATGGCGACCGGCAGCAATATCAATGTCCGCCACAGGCCGATCAGCGGGATAGAGACGTTTAACAGCAGCGCCAGCGCCAGCGCGATGGCGATCTGCAACGGATTGACAATGATTGAATAGATCAGTGTGACCATGATGCTCTTTTGAAACAGCGGGTCACCGAAAATGTAGGTGTAATTCTCGAAGCTCATCGTCTGAGCGCGCGGCGCATAAAGCGATTCCAGCATCGCCATGGATGCCGGCCAGAGACGCAACACAATCACGGCGGCCAGAGTCGGACCGAGAAACATGAGCAGAATCATCATTTTTCTGGAACGGGTCACACGCGTCTCCTCGAGATCGCCAGCTTTACGCAATGCCGGCCCGCACCGGTTTTCTCAGGTGCGGGCCGGGGCTTCAATGATCAACGCTGGCGCGGCAGCAGACCTGAGAGGCGCGATTGGGTGTCGTCCAGTGCCTGTTTCACATCCGCTCCATTGCGAACATCGGAAAACATGCGGTTCATCTCGGTTTCGAAGGCGACGAATCCGACTGTGCGCGGGCGGGCGACAGCCGTTTCCATGCCTTCATGAGCCATGATGTCCAGCGCCGGCCCAATCTTCGGGGTCATCTCACCAATGGCCACGCCGTATTTCTCAAAACCACCCGAATTGACAGGAATCAACGGGAAGTTCTTGGTCGTCAGGAACGAGCCTTCCGCTGTCAGGGTCACGAATTCGGCAAATTTCTTCGCCGCCTCGAGATTGTCAGCGTGAGGATTGATGCCCAGAGCCCAAGCGCCGGTCGGTGTAACCTGCTTTCCACCTTCGAAATAAGGGTGCGGAGCAACGCCGTAATCAAGGCCTTCGGCAGCGTTGAAGGCGGCAATGGCCCACGGACCGGCGACATAATAAGCGACCTTGCCGCGAGCGAACAGATCGTCCGTCTGGCTGGGAGAGACACCACGCGGCGCAAGGCCGTTTTCAAAGATGTCGGCATACCATTGTGCGGTTTCCACCCACTTGTCGCCGTTCATGTCCGGCTCAAGCAGATCGTCGCCGGTAAGACCATTACCCGCACCTGATGATTCAAACAGGGCTTGCAATTGGTAGTACCGATCCACCTGCTGGAACATCATGCCCCATTCCGCACCGGCATCCTTTGCCGCATTGGCATTTTCCGTCACCTGTTCCCAGGTCATGCGCGCCGAGGTGCCGCCATCAGGCATATCCAGATTCGCAGCCTTCAGCAGATCGCGATTGAAATACATCAACTGGGTCGAGGTCCACATTGGATAGGCCCAGACCGAACCGCGATGACTGACCAGTTCCAGTTCGACCGCGCTCGGTACAGCTGCGGTGATCTCGTCCTTGGTATCGTCGAGGTTGAGGAGATAGCCGCGAGAGGCGAAGGCCGGGATCCGCGGGGTATCGGCTGCATAGATGTCGATCGTACCGTCTCCGCGCGCAACACGGGTTTCAATCGCTGTGTTGAGCTCATCAAAAGGTACGGTCTGGTGGACCACGTCGATGTCCGGGTTGGCCGCTTCGAAAGCGTCGATCACCGGCTGGAACACGTCGTCGTTCTGCGCCGAAAGAAAATTCACTGTGACTGATTGCGCCATGGCGGCGGAGACAAAGCCGCCGCTTGCAAGGGCCGCAACGGCAATTGCACACACACCGCGTCGAATTATATTGAACTGCATTTCTGGATCCTCCCGTTTGCACCGTTGAACGCGCCATCCAAATCGGAGATGAACGTTCGGGTAACAGAGGCTAG
This sequence comes from Hoeflea sp. IMCC20628, assembly GCF_001011155.1. Taxonomy (NCBI): domain Bacteria; kingdom Pseudomonadati; phylum Pseudomonadota; class Alphaproteobacteria; order Hyphomicrobiales; family Rhizobiaceae; genus Hoeflea; species Hoeflea sp. IMCC20628. Next base: position 2,117,054 of record NZ_CP011479.1, on the reverse strand, counting down.
ACAGCAAGGGGAGCCTTTGTCAACGCAAAATATACATTTGCCACCACCCTTGACTAATGTAAAAATTGTATCGCAGGATAGGACAGTTCGGTCAGTCGATGGTTGCGTCACGCTGTGCATTGTAACCGGATTAGCCGACTGAGGATTTGAGGAGGTAATCGGACATGGGTGGCGTACAACTTCGTGCTCTGCGTAAAGACTATGGCTCGCATCCGGTGGTTCACGGTGTTGATCTCGACATCCGCGATGGTGAGTTTGTCGTTTTGGTTGGCCCCTCGGGTTGCGGAAAATCGACAATCCTCAGGATGATTGCCGGGCTGGAGGAGATATCCGGGGGCGAAATTCTGATCAACGGCCAAGTCGTAAACGAGATGGATCCCAAAGCGCGCAACATCGCCATGGTGTTCCAGAACTATGCTCTTTATCCGCATATGAGCGTCCGCGACAACATCAATCTCAATCTCCGGCTCTCCGGCATTAGCAAGGATGAGATCAGCCGCAGGGTAGCCGAGGCCGCGCGAATGCTCGACATCGAATCACTTCTCGACCGTCGGCCTGGGCAACTTTCAGGTGGTCAGCGTCAACGCGTCGCCATGGGTCGCGCCATGGTGCGCGAACCATCCGTGTTCCTATTCGACGAACCTCTGTCCAATCTTGATGCAAAATTGCGGGTGCAGATGCGCACTGAGATCAAGCAGTTCCACCAGGCCATGCGCCGCACTTCTGTCTATGTCACCCACGACCAGATCGAGGCGATGACATTGGCCGACCGCGTCGCTGTGCTGCGGGAAGGGCGCATCGAACAGATCGGCGACCCGGTGTCACTGTACAGACAGCCCCAGAACCTGTTTGTTGCCGGCTTCATTGGCACGCCGGAGATGAACATCATCGACGGAACCTGCACGGCAATCGATGGCGAGAACGCCACCATCGAGATCAGCGGCGGCTGGCCGGAGGTCACGGTTCCCGCCTCAGGGGCGCGATCGGGAATGGCGCTCAGCGTCGGCATTCGCCCAGAACATCTGTCTGTTTCCAGCGATGGGCCGGGAACGCAGGCGAAAATTGTCCAGACCGAGATTACCGGTGCACAAACCGAGCTGATCGTCGAGGTCGCGGGTAAGATCATTCGCGCGGTGGTCAACCGGATCGCCACCTACAAGCTTGGTGAGTTGGTTCAGGTTTCGTTCAATCCCCTGAGCCTGCACCTTTTTGACCGAGACAGCGCTCAGCGGGTCAATGGCGCCGCCCATTCTTGAAGCATTGAGGAGAAGACTGATGACGACGCTGGACAACGAACGACGCCTGGCATTGCTGACACCGCCAACAGGCAAGGTGCGGGTGGTTCTTGATACTGATACCTACAACGAGATTGACGACCAGTTCGCCGTTGTCCAGATGATGCTGTCGCGCGACCGGTTCGATGTCGAGGCGATCTACGCGGCGCCATTCCTCAATGCTCGTGCTGATTCGCCCGGCCAGGGCATGGAGATGAGCTACGACGAAATTCATCGCCTGCTCGAACGCATTGATGTGGCTGCTGATGGTCTGGTCTATCGTGGCGTGACCGAATATGTTGGCTTCGAGAAAAAGCCGCGCGAGGCCGCAGCCGTTGATCATATGATCGAACGGGCCCGCGCCGGGACGCCGGAAGATCCGCTTTACATCATTGCCATCGGAGCGATCAGCAATGTCGCCTCGGCGCTTCTCAAGGCACCCGATATCATCGACCGTGTGGTGGTGATCTGGCTTGGCGGCAACGCACTCGACTGGCCACGCTCGTTCAAGAAGAATGCGGAATTCAACCTCAAGCAGGATATCGGCGGTGCCCAGGTTCTGTTTGATTGCGGTGTTCCGGTCGTGTTGGTCCCGGCAATGGGTGTGACGTCACACCTGATCAGCAATGTTCCGGAAATCGAAAAGGAAGTCGAACCGTATGGTGCGATCGGTGCGTTCCTGGCGCAGCGCTTCAAGGAATATTCAACAGATCATTTCGGCTGGTCCAAGGAAATCTGGGACATGGCGGCAGTGGCCTGGCTGCTGGAGCCTGAATGGACGCCAAGCATCATCGTTCCGACTCCGATCCTCACCGACACCATCGGATGGGAAACTGATTCCTCCCGTCACGCCATGCGTTATGTGCGTTATGTCGACCGAGATGCGATCCTGAGGGATTTCTTCTCCAAGCTTCGCCAGTTCGCTGAAACCAAGTGAGCAAACCTTCAAAAGCTTCGATCTCAATGGGCACGTTGCATTGGCTAGAATGGGTTTCCTGCCAGCCAAGTATGCACTGATGCCCATATGAGGGGTACATCGGTGAAGCAGGGTGATCGTCAACGGTTTAAAAGCATCGGACATCATGGAAAACAATACATATGACATTTGTCAGCACCTATTGACAATTGTTTTTGGCGGACACTAAGTTAAGGCAATACGCAGCTTGGGCTGTCATTTTGGAGGATGGTTTTGAGCAACAACTACAAAGCTTTATCGCCGGAAACGCTGGGTCAGCGCCTGAGTGCGCTCGATGTCATGAAGCAGGCTGTCGGCAGCAATGCCGATGCCTGGACCGTCCGGGAAGTGGGCGACGGCAACCTTAACCTGGTTTTCATCGTGGAAGGCGATGCCGGCAGCGTCATTGTCAAACAGGCGTTGCCTTATGTGCGCCTGGTGGGTGACAGCTGGCCTCTGCCGCTGAAACGGGCATTCTTCGAATACCATGCATTAATCCGCCAGGAGGCGCGGGATCCGGGCAGCGTTCCCCGGATTTTGCACTTTGATGAAAGCCAGGCGCTGATCATCATGGAGCGGCTGTATCCGCATATCATCCTTCGTCAGCAAACCATGGAAGGGCGCAAGGTTGCGGGCCTTGGCCGGACCTTGGGACAGTTTGCTGCACGTACCGCGTTTCGTGGGTCGGATTTGTCCATGAAGGCTGGCGAAAAGAAAGCTGACGCGGCGTTGTTTGCCGGCAATGTCGAACTGTGTGACATCACCGAAACTCTGGTGTTCACCGACCCCTATTACGATGCGGAGATGAACCGGCATACCACGCCGCAACTCGATGGCATCGTTGCAGACCTGCGCCGTGATGAAGCGTTGAAGGTGGAGGTCCAGCACATGAAACGCGCCTTCACCTCGCGCGGCGAAACCATGTGCCATGGCGATCTGCATGCCGGTTCGATCATGGTTACGGAAACTGAGTCCCGCATCATTGACCCCGAGTTTGCTTTCTATGGCCCGTTCGGCTTCGACATCGGCATGCTGATCGGCAATTACCTGATGGCTTATCACGCAATGCCCGCGCATATTTCCGATGCTGATGTATGCCACGAATTCCAGAATTGGATCCTCGAGGTGATCGAAGAGACATGGTCGGTATTCTGTGCCGAGTTCCTGCTGCTGTGGCGAACCGAGCGTACCGGGATCCTCTATCCCAAGGTGCTGTATGAAGATCAGGGGCAGGTTTATGCCTCGGAAAGCGCTGCCCAGCAGCTGCTCGGCGAGATTTTCCGCGACCTGCTCGGCTTTGCCGGCATCGAGATGCACCGCCGCATTCTGGGCCTGGCACACGTCGCCGAACTCGACACCATCGAGGACGAGGATCTCAAGGCGAAATGCGAAGCGAAATGCCTGAAGCTCGGGCAAATGCTGGTGATGAACAGAAATCGTCTGACGGGCATGGACGCGGTGATCGCCGCGGCGCGACAGGCTGAAACCGAGGGACTGGCATGAAGGTTGGCGATACACATTACCGGTCGATCTGGTTCGACGGCGAGACCGGTCGGGTCAAGATCATCGACCAGCGCTGGCTGCCGCATGAATTCCACGTTGTCGAGATCAATACACTCGATGAGTTCGCCACCGCGATCCGTGACATGTGGGTGCGAGGCGCGCCCCTGATCGGCGCAACTGCGGCCTATGGCATTGCTGTCGAGATGCAGCGCGATGCTTCCGACACAGCACTGGATGCCGCCTGGGAGCAATTGCACGAAACCCGACCGACAGCGATCAATTTGCGCTGGGCACTCGACGAGATGAGGCAGGTGCTGTCGCCGCTGCCTAAGAGCGAGCGTGCCGCGGCGGCTTTCCGCAAGGCAGAAGAGATCAGCGATGCAGATGTCGAGACCAACCGGCTAATCGGTGTTCACGGTCTGGAGCTGATCCGGCAGGTCGCTGCCACCAAGAAGCCTGGTGAACCGGTCAACATTCTCACCCACTGCAACGCCGGTTGGCTTGCGACCGTGGACTGGGGCACGGCGACCTCGCCGATGTACCATGCGGTCGAGGCGGACATCCCGATCCATGTCTGGGTCGATGAGACACGGCCGCGCAACCAGGGCGCACAGCTGACCAGCTGGGAAATGAACCGCCACGGCATTCCGCACCATCTGATCGTCGACAATGCCGGCGGACACCTGATGCAGCACGGCGAAGTCGACATGGTGATCGTCGGCACTGACCGGACCACGGCTCTGGGTGATGTCTGCAACAAGATCGGCACTTATCTCAAGGCGCTGGCTGCACATGATAACAACGTGCCGTTCTATGTGGCGTTGCCTTCCAGCACCATTGACTGGAAGGTCAATGATGGCGTGCGCGAAATTCCGATCGAGCAGCGCGATGGCCGTGAGGTCACGCATGTGTTCGGGCAACTTGAAGACGGAAGTGTCACCTCTGTGCAGATTTCGCCCGATGGGACGCCCGGGGGTAATCCCGCCTTTGATGTCACGCCGGCGCGGTTGGTGACCGGATTGATCACCGAGCGGGGCGTCGCCAAGGCGTCACGTGAAGGGTTGCTGGGGCTTTTCCCCGAACGCCGCAACGCGGCTTGAGGCAGGTCGCGCTCAAACCGGCAGGATTGGGCGCGACGGCTTGCCGTTGATATGAACTGGTGACACCCGAATGGATCAACGGGTGTGCAGCATTTAGCCGACACTTCGAATCACATCATACCGGGGAGGGGTGTCAGGCGAGGTTCATCATGGCGTTGGCGGAACGCTGATCGGTCACCACATGGGTGGCATAACCTCCTTTGAGCGCAGCTACAGTCGGACCGGCGCGGTCTTCACTGATTGAAACCAGAATGCCGGCATCGCGATCACGGAGTTTTTCTAGCTCTACCCCCATCATCCGATCGTCCAGCGGGCCGCTCACCGGATCGCCATCGGCGTTGATGAAGCGCCCGCACAGCACCCCGACCGCTCCCATCGCCTTGTATTGGTCGAGCTCGTCCAGTGTCGCCAGACCACTTGAAACGATGTGGCTGTCAGGATTACAGGAACCGACCGCAAACAGCGTCTTGTTGCAATTGCTAACGGCTTCAAACTGTTGGGCAATCAGGGTTTCCGCGCGCAATGTGGCGGCGATCTTTGCGCTGCTGAGAATTGCCGGGACATGCAGGTTGATGCAGGTGGCCGAAAATTTCCGCGCCATGTTGGACGAGCAGACATCGGCGGAAAAACCGTATGGAGTGGCCATTGAGCCGACAAGCTGCAGCACCGTAAGATCGGGGATGGTTGTCTGCTCGAGCTGTTCGGCAACATCGTAGACGGTTTTACCCCAGGCGATGCCAAGGCGGTCGCCAGGTTCGAGCAGGCTTGGCAGCCAGTCTGCCGCGCCGCGGGTGATGCGGCTGGCGTGATCATCCGGACCGCCTGTTCCATCGGGCAGGATATAGGCCGCCTTAAGGTCGAAACGCTCGCACAGTTTCAACGCCGCGCGGTGAGTTGTGAACGCTTCAGGCGACAATTTTGTGTGAATATATCCGCGCTCGCGCGCTTCCTGCAGGTAATTGACCACAGTTGCGCGCGACACCATCAGCCGGGTGGCGATGTCGCTCTGGTTGAGCCCGTCATGGTAGTAAAGCCACGCGGTTTCGACGACGATGTCTTCGCCGCTGATTTGTTTGGTGGAGCGCCTCGTCGGGTTTTGGGCCATTTTAATCCATCGCTGCTATATATACATTTGACAATAAGGCGTGACTTTTGTCAAATGGCCTTGGTTCACATAGGCAGGAGTCGGTAATGCGTCAAAACAGATGGAATGACAAGGAAGCGAATGAGCGGGTTCGCGCAGCGGGCAACCTCCCGGCGGATCAGACTTTGGCGCTTCGGGTCTATTCCTCGAGGCTGATCGGCGCAGATTCGGATCTGGTCATGCACGGCGGCGGCAACACCTCGGTTAAAACCCAGCGTGACGACCTGTTTGGCATCAGCCAGCCGGTGCTGCACGTCAAGGGCAGCGGTTGGGATCTCGATACTCTCGAAGCTCCAGGCTTGCCGGGCGTGCGGCTGGAACCGTTGCTCGAGATGCGCAAGCTCGACGCCCTGTCCGACGAGGACATGGTCAACATGCAGCGCTCCAACCTGATTGATTCGGGTGCGCCCAACCCGTCGGTGGAAGCTTTGCTGCATGCTTTTCTGCCGCACACATTTGTTGATCACACCCATGCGACGGCCTTTCTGGTGCTGGCAAACCTTCCCGAAGCCAAAACGGCGATCCGCGAAATCTTTGGCGACCGGTTGGCGGTTGTGCCTTACATCATGCCCGGTTTTGCGCTGGCTAAAAAGGCAGCCGAAGTGTTTGACGCCAATCCCGATTGCGAGGGGTTGATCCTGCTCAAGCATGGGCACTTCACATTTGGCGCGACGGCCAAAGAAAGTTACGACCGTGTGATCGAGCACACCAACATGGTCGAGGAGTGGCTTGCCAACCGGAGCAATGGCCGAAGGTTCGAAGGAACAGTCAACCGGAACCGCTCGATTGCCGATCCGGCTTCAGCGACCTCTGTCCTTCCGATCCTGCGCGGTGCCGTCGGACGCCTGCGTGGTTCACATCACAATGCTGCGCCACGCCCTGCGGTGTTGGACATAAGGTGCGGTGAGGCAATCAAGGCCTTTCTCGATCGCAGCGATCTTGATGATCTGGCGCAACGCGGCACCGCCTCACCGGATCACGTGATCCGCACCAAGGGCCGCATGCTGGTTCTGAGCAAGGATGACTTCGCCAAGGGGCGCACCGGCATCGAAGCAAGGGTCGAGGAATTTGCAAAGGCCTACCGGGCGGTTTTCGATACCCAACTCAAAAGAGTGGGCGGCGGCAAGGTCATGCTTGAGCCGCACCCTTGCGTGGCCTGGATCGAAGGCGTCGGCATTGCCGGCATCGGCAAAGACGCGGCCGCGGCATCGGCGGCTGCCGATATCGCCGAGCAGACCGTCGAGGTGATGAGCCAGGGCGAAGCGGTCGGCGGCTTCCACCCCATCGGGCCGGATGATCTGTTTGATATGGAATACTGGTCGCTCGAACAGGCCAAGCTGTCAAAGGCCGCGGCAAAGCCGTTTGCCGGACAGATTGTCGCCGTGACCGGCGGTGCCGGCGCCATTGGGCTTGCCACAGCAAAGGCCTTCGCCCGGGAAGGCGCGGCAATCGCGCTGATCGATTTCAACGCCGAGGCCTGCAAGACTGCCGCGGCTTCGATCGGGCCGAACTGTCTTGCGGTTGTTGCAGATCTCACCGCGAAGGGCGCTGCAGACCAGGTGGTCGGTGAAATCGTCCAGCGCTTCGGCGGTCTCGATGTGTTGGTCTCAAACGCAGGCGCGGCCATCCAGGGCATGCTGCTGGATCTCGACGAGGAGATACTGCGCTCAAGTTTCGAGCTCAATTTCTTTTCCCACCTGACCATGGCGCGGGCTGCGGCAAAGGTGTTTTTGGCACAGGATCATGGCGGGCAGATGCTGTTCAACGTTTCCAAGCAGGCGGTCAATCCGGGCAAGGGATTTGGCGCCTACGGGCTTCCCAAGGCTGCCACCTTCTTCCTGGTCCGGCAACTGGCGCTGGAGCTTGGCGAGGCCGGCATCCGGGTCAACGGCGTCAACGCGGACAGGATCCGTTCCGGCCTGTTGACCGATGATTTCATCAAGTCCCGCGCCGAGGCGAGGGGGGTCTGCACGTCCGATTACATGGCGGGCAATCTGCTAAAGGCCGAGGTCGAAGCCCGTCATGTCGCCGACGCATTTTTAGCACTTGCGCAATCTGAGCGCACGACCGCTCATGTCATCACCGTGGATGGAGGCAACATCGAAGCTGCCTTACGGTAGCACCCGAAACATTCCAGCCGGGTATTGTCAGAACAAAGTCTTGAGCGGGGCAAGGCGGTCGCCTAGCGTAGGGGAATTGATCTGCCCCACGGACCTGTTTGGTGCCAACGGCGATTGCTGTGATATTTGGAAACTCAAGCTTCCCCGGTGTTTTTTAGGGTGGGGTCGGGAATGTTGAAGTGCAAGTCATAGTCGAATGGACAGTCAATGGTATGTCGACATGTTGCCTGCTTGCAGGTCTCCCAAGTCGGCCTGCCGCCTTCTTGTGCCCAATACCGCTCTTGGCGTGAAGACGACGTAAATCCTGCCGATACAATTTCGGCTTCAAGGTGTACTCGCCCACGGCGTAAATGACCGCTTTGGGGCGCATTCCCGGCCGGCTCGTTTGGGGCCGGGAGCGTAATGACAGCATTTAGCGTTAGGAATAGTGCTAGCTGTCATTCGACGCGGGCTGATCAATCTCCAAAGGGTTCGTCCAAGGCGTCCGATTAAGCTCCTGGGGCCAGCGGTTCCTCCCCACGCCGCCATTGGCCCGTGCTTTCAATGCTGTCAACTTAGCGCACGACTACGGTCATTCTCCGCAGCTAATCAGGTCCACGTGCAAATGTTACGGTGGCACAATACACTACAAACCGGCGAAACATCGCGCAACGAACCAGGTCGATCGGGTCAGCGAGGTGTCAGACGGACCGCGCCATCAAGACGAATGATTGTGCCATTGATCATCGGGTTGCACACGATCGATTCAACAGCGCGTGCATATTCTTCGGGGTGGCCAAGGCGTTGGGGAAACGGAATGTTGCTGGCAAGGGCGGCGCGGATGTCGTCACGCAAACCTTCAGTCATGGCTGTTTCAAACAACCCTGGTGCAATGGTCGCCACACGAATTCCATCCCGCGCCAGCTCGCGTGCAGCTGGAAGCGTCAGCGATGCGATACCGCCTTTTGAAGCAGCATAGGCCGTCTGGCCGATCTGCCCGTCCTGCCAGGCAACGGACGCGGTGTTGATGATGACGCCGCGTTCTCCGTCTTCGTTCAGGGTAGGCAACTTGGCCATGGCGCGGGCCGCAAAACTCAGAACGGTGTATGTGCCGAGCAGATTGACACGAATAATGCGTTCGAACAAATCGAGGGAAAGGTTCCCGTCCCTGTCGACGATTCTCGCGGCATTGCCGATGCCCGCACAATTGACAACTATCCGCGGCGCGCTGCCGAGATCGTGGCAAACAGTGTCAAATGCGCTCTGCACGGATGCCCGGTCTGTTACATCGGCAACGACGGCCAGTCCGCCACAATCGCTTGCAACCGCTTCGGCTGCCTTCTTGTCCCTATCAACGACAGCAACGATTGCACCTGCCTTGGAAAGGTAGCGCGCCGTGGCGGCACCAAGGCCGCTTCCACCACCTGTTACAAAGGCAACATGAGCCGAGATATCCATTTGTTTCCCTTTCGGATAAAGGCTTCAACCTGAGACCTGCACCCGAAAGGGGCCGTGCTCCGGATTGAAATATTTTGTGTCTATTCGTTGTGTGGAGCGGCCTCTGCCTTTGCCGCCGGGTCGCGCAGAAGCACGCCATTGAGGATCAGCTCAACGAAGGTCGCAGCCAGATCGTCAATCGAGAGATTGGCGCTTGGTCTGAACCAGGTCGATGGAGAGTTGCACATGCCGAGCAGGGCATAAGCGACAACCTTCGGATCAAGATGTTCGGGGAGTTCCCCGCGTTCCTGGCCGTCTGCGACAAGATCGATCCAGCTGCGCTGATATCGCCGCCATATGTTGAGCAGCGGAACCACGCGGGTATCAGCCTTCAGGCGCCCGAGCCGCCGAACACTCAGGACCATCTCCAGATAGTTGGGATTGAACCGGTGAAGGTGGTTTTCAATCGCCAGAACAAGCTTCTCGCGGACGCTGATCTCAAGCGCCATGATCCGCTGAAGACCTGCGTCAAGAGACACGCTTTCCGGGTAGATGATCTCCAAAAGGATATCGAGCTTGTCCGAAAAATAGTAGTAAATGGCCTCTCTTGTAACGCCAATGGCGCTGGCGATTTCCTCGATGGACGTGTGTGTAACGCCCCTTTCATCGAACAGCTCTGCCGCTCGGCGCACAATCAGTTCGCGACGTGCCGAGTTTTTTCTGTTCGTTCGCGGGATCTTGACTGCAGGCTGCTTACCCATCGATCAAATTCTTTGCTTCATCGTTTGAAACCGAAGCCGACAATCGGACCAACTCGCTGCGGTATTTTGAAATTGCTTCTTGCTTGACGGGGCCAAAACCTCTGATTTCAAGCGGCAATTCGAGAACCCGTTTCACAACCGCCAGATCTTCTGAAGCCAGTTTCTTGCTCATGTCACTTATGATTGTTTCGAACTCGGAAATCAAAGCCCGTTCTTCGCGTCGCTCTGCCGCATAGCCAAACGGATCCAGCAATGTTCCGCGGAGGAATCTTGCCTTGGCAAGACCGGAAAACAAGGGACGGATCCACGATCCAAACGCAATCTTTCGCGGCCGACCTGTCGCCGGATCTATCCGTGAGAGAAATGGTGGCGCCAGATGATAGGTTACATTCATATCGCCATCAAACATGCTTTGCAGTCGCCGGTCCAATTGGCCATCGGAATGCAGCCGCGCCACTTCGTATTCATCCTTGTAGGTCATCAGTTTCAGCAACGAGCGCGCTGCGGTCGATGTGAGACTGCCATCGCCACCAGATTGGCTCTCGGACACACGAAGTGGTTCGAGCGATTTCTTGAAACGATTTGCCCATTGGCTGCCCTGATAGGACGTGAGTTGCTCAACCATTGCCGTTTCATCAAGCTGCGGCAGAGCTTTCGGCTTTGCCACCGGTTTGGACCCCTGGGCAGGGGACGCGAGCCGGCGCCCGGCGTCGAACGCCTCCTTGTTCATCGCCACTGCGGCACCGTTGAGTTCTATAGCGCGTTCGATGCTCTGCCGTTGCAGCGGGATCAGGCCACACTGCCAAGCATATCCCAGCATGATCATGTTCTTGGCAATGCCATCCCCGAACAGATCAACAGCGATGCCTTCTGCAGGGATGTCCCGCAGGTCGAACGCGAGTGCTCTTAACCGATCGATCCGCTCGCCGCCATTGGCCCCGGCATTGCCGTCAAAAACGAAGGAAAGTGTCGGCATGACATCCGAATTGGCGATGATGTGTGTTCGGGCGGGCGAAAGTGTTGTCCGGACCGCTGGTGCCTCAGCCACGACCAAATCCGTGGCGATCAGGAGATCGGTGCTCTCTGCGGGGATCTTCGCGGCAGCGAAGTGCTCGTTTTGCGATATCCGAACATGGCTTGTCACTGCGCCATTCTTCTGCGCGAGACCCGCCATGTCCAGCGAAGTCGCGCTCAGGCCCTCAAGATGCGCTGCCATCGCAAGGATCTGCGAAATGGTAACAATGCCTGTCCCCCCAACTCCGGGAAGCATGATGTTGTATGGGTCTGTCGGAGCTTTGATCATCGGCTCCTCAAGTTCGATCGAATTTGAGGACGATGGAGAGGCAACTTTCTTCTTCTTCGTTCCAGTCGCGCCGCTCACAGTCACAAAACTCGGGCAAAATCCCTTGAGGCAGGAAGTATCCAGATTACATGAGGACTGGTTGATCTGACGCTTCCGACCGAGAGCCGTTTCAAGGGGCTCGATTGCAATGCAGCCCGATTGCGTATGGCAATCACCGCATCCCTCACAAACCCTCTCATCAATGACCACGCGGAGATCCGGACGCTTGGCTTCTCCACGTTTGCGCCGTCTGCGCAGCTCCGTCGCACAAGTCTGCTCGTAAAGAAGGACCGTGACGCCTTCGATTTCCCTCAATTCGCGCTGGACGCGATCCATTTCACTGCGATCAAGCACCTCAACTTGAGGCGGCAAGCCGTTGCGATCGCGATAGCGGTCCACATCATCGGTGACCAGAACCACCTTCTTGACGCCTTCTGCCACAACCTGGCTGACCATTTGCTGAGGCGTCAGCCCGCCTTCAACCGGCTGGCCGCCGGTCATTGCCACCGCATCATTGTAGAGTAGCTTGAACGTGATGTTTGAGGCGGCAGCAACGGCTGCCCTGATGTTCAGCGATGCCGAATGAGCATAGGTTCCATCTCCAAGATTCTGGAAGCGGTGCTTCTCTGTCGTGAACCGTTGCTGCCCGATCCAGTGCATTCCTTCACCGCCCATGTGGGTCATGGACTCTATCTGGCGGTCAGGAAGCCAGCTGGCCATTCCATGACAGCCGATGCCTGCCATGGCTTTGCTGCCGTCGGGGACTTTCGTCGAGGTATTGTGAGGACAACCGGCACAAAAGTAAGGTGGCCTTTCAGGCGCAGCTGGAGCCGGCCTTGAGCTCAGAGAAGTCCGGAGTGATGCAACGCGGTTCCTTAATTTCTCAAGGTCCGGGCGTTGCTCCAGAATCCGTTCACCGAGCAACTTCGCCAGGAATGCTGTATCCAGAACCCCCGTTTCCGGAACAAGGTTTCGGCCTTGCTCGTCATGCTTCCCGATCAGGGTGGGAGCGGACGTCTGGCCATAGAAAATACGTGCAATCTGGTCCTCCACCACGGGACGCTTCTCTTCGATAACGAGCAACGTTGAATGGCCGTCCGAAAAATCGCGTAGCCCGGGTTGGGCGAGTGGCCAAACGAGACCAGGCTTGTAGATGCTCACTCCAAGACTGGCGGCCTCATCGAGCGACAGCCCCAGGATTCTCAAAGCGTCAACGACGTCGAGCGCGGCTTTGCCGGGAGCGACTATCCCGAGCCAGGGACGATCACTTCGACAAACCACCTGGTCGAACACTCCGGTTCCAGCAAATCTTGCCACGGCCTGCATTCTTTCGCCAATGAGGCGAGCTTCCATCGCCGCAGGCGGGTCCGGCCAACGAATGTGCAGGCTTCCGGGTTCATCAAGTTCCGGGAGGGATATGGCACCGGGCGAGATATCGACCGAAGCGGATCCTTCCACCACCTCGGTCAGTGCAGTCATTCCGACCCAGAGACCGGAATATCTCGACAGGGCATATCCGAGCAGACCAAAGCGATAGATCTCCGCCACCGTTGCCGGTGCGATGACAGGCATCTGTGCCGCAATGAACCCGTGATCAGACTGGTGCGCCAGTGTTGATGAAGACGCGCCGTGGTCATCGCCGGCAATTGCAAGCACCCCGCCCCACCGGCTTGAACCAGCCGAATTGCCATGTTTGAGCGCATCCATCGAGCGGTCGAGCCCGGGCCCCTTGCCGTACCAAAGACCAATCACACCCTCAACGGTACGGTCAGCGTTCAAAGCCGTAAGTTGTGATCCCCACACAGCCGTCGCGGCGAGGTCCTCGTTCAAACCTGGCTCGAAGACGATATTGTGTTCTTCAAGCAGCTTCGCCGAACGCCACAACTGATGATCAAGGCCACCAAGGGGTGAGCCGCGATAGCCTGAAACGAAACCCCCGGTTTGAACTCCGGCAGCAATGTCCCGGCGGCGCTGATCAACCAGAACACGGACCAGCGCCTGGGTGCCGGTCAGATGAACCTTTCCCGACTCCAGTGTAAAGCGTTCTTCGATGGGGGAGAGGGGGTGCGATTGGGGAACTGTGAGCATGAAATTACATAAATCCTGGGAGCCAAAGTGCAAGGGCGGGAAAGGCGAAGATCAAGAACAGTCCGAAAATCTCGATGCCGATGTAAGGCGTGATGCTGCTCAGGATCTGACGCATTGTCACACCCTCTGGTGCAACTGATTGCATGATGAAAAGGAGAAGCCCAAAGGGTGGCGTGATAAGCCCGACCTCAAGTGCAATCAGCATCATCACGCCGAACCATATCGGATCAACACCTCCGAGATTTATCAGGGGCATGAAGAACGGCAGCGTTATCAGCATGATGCTGATCTGGTCCATCAACATCCCCAGCAACAATGCAACCAGCAGCATCATAAGTACCAGCGTTCCGATCTCAATATCCATTGAGGTCACGACTGCCACGAGCTGTCTGGTCGTGCCGGAAAACGAAAGAATCTGAGAGAATGCGATGGAACCACTGATGATGATAAAGATGGTGGCGGTGGTTGCTGCGGTGCCCGACAGCGCCTTGCTGATAACCTTCCAGCTTAACGAGCGGTAGCAGGCAGCGACCAGAACCGTGGCGATGCTGCCCAGTGCGGCGGATTCAGTTGGAGTCGCAATGCCGCTCAGGATACTGCCAACCACGACGATGACGATGATCATCAACGGCAAAACGTAAATCAGGAATGGACGCCACCGGGCGCGAAACGGTTCGGTCTCTTCTGGTTGTGCAGGCGCCAGATCTGGCCGGAGGCGCGACACGGCAACAATGAAAATGAAGAAGAGTGCGGCCAGTATGATGCCCGGTACAATGCCTGCGAGAAGAAGCTTTGAGATCGAGATCCCTGCAAGGCTTCCGAAAAGGACTGCAAGTGCTGAGGGCGGGATCAGCATGGCAACCCCGCCGATGGCAAGAATGGGCCCGATGCTGAGAAGCGGGTGATAGCCGAGACGCAGCATTTCGGGCAGAAGCACCCTGCCCAAGACCGCAGTGTTGGCGATGCTGGATCCTGACAACGAGGCGAAAACACCTCCACTGACCACAGCCACCAGCGACAGACGACCGGGAACGCCGGCAATCAAGCGCTCGATTGCGTGGATCGCTCGGGTCGCCAAACCGGTATGGAGAAGTATCTCGCCCATAAGGATGAAAAGCGGGATGGGCACAAGTGAAAATGAAGTCACGGCTTCGGTGGTGCTCAACGCGAGCAGGCGCAGGCCTGACTCACCACCTAGGATTAGATACGCACCTGCAAGATTAAGCGCGAGAAATGCGAAAGCTACCGGCACCCCAATTCCCATGAGGACGACCAGCAGACCGCCCATCAGAGAGAGCATGACTTCCCAACCCATTCCGCTCATGTGATTTCTACCTCAGAATTTGTGTTGGCGGTCTCCGAACCGCGGCGGTAGATACGCAGAAGGAACTCGATGACCAGCAAGCTCATCCCCAAGGGAAGGACCGAAAGCACGATCCACTGGGGCACGACCAGGTACTTGAAGAGAAGTGAGCCCTTCGCATATGCATCCAGCGCGGCCTGGGTCGCGTAATAGGCCAGGACGGCACAGGTCAAAGCTGCAAACATGTCGGCGACGGTCAGCATACGAAGGCGAGTGCGAGGCGAGACATGACGGACAAGCACATCGACGCTTATGTGGTCGTGACGGCGAAGCACCCAAGGCGCCCCCAGGAAGCTGACCAGAAGCAGGCCATATTCACACATTTCCAGCGTCCAGCCAAAAGCGGGAAGGCCGAGGTTGCGTACAACAACCTCTGCACCGACCGACAGCGCCAGAAACGCAATCACCAGGCTGGCGGCGAACCCGAAGGCATCGCAGATGCGCCCCATGGCGCTGTCGATCAGTTTTATCATCGCGAGAGCTTACTGGTTATCCTGGTACGTGAGTTCCTTGATCCGCTCACCATTTTCCGGTGAGTTTTTCAGGACCACGTCCCATCCGGCCTTGTCTGCCGCCGTGACAAACGCCTTGCTGTCTTCTTCCGAAAACGTCACCGGTTGAATCCCGGCTTCGTCCTGGATGCTCCGCTGTTCATCGTCGATCTTGTTGCGGTAATCGATAAACCACTGCTCGGTTTCGATCGTGGCGTCTTGCATCATCTTCTGCTGATCTTCGCTCAGACCATTCCAGCTGTTCTCATTGAACAGAACACTGATTTCGGCATTGTAAAAGCCGGGCTCAACCCGATATTTCGTGACTTCGAGCAGTCCAAGATCCTTGATGCCCCACAAAGGCCAAGCGTAGCCATCGACAACGCCTCCTTCCATCGCAGAATAGACTTCAGACCCCTGCATCTGGATGACGTTGACACCCAGAGATTCCATGAATGGCCGATACAAGGGAGTGCCTCTCATATTCCAGCCTTCAAAGCGCGGTTCACTGCTCTCCTTGTCGGTGTAGATATGATACTTGATTCCATCACCGAGTTTTCCGAGGAACACGGCGCCCATCTTTTGGCGGTGGATCTGATCGAGAACATCCATCGCACCGTTCTCGCGAAGTTCGGCGACCGGAATGTTGAACAGCTTGTTGGCGTCAGCCTCAGGGACCAGATTGGTATAGAAGGCGCCCGAGAGATAGGCGATGTCGACCACGCCGCCGGAGACGGCGTCACCGAGCTGAAAAGGGCTGACCGATGAGGGGTCCGCAACAAGCTCGAGTTTGATGTCGGAACCCTTGGCGTTGACGGTTTCAATAAAGTGTTCGAGCGGTCCGTGCCAAACGCCTTGTGGTGGAAGAAACGTTCCTACCCGCAAAACTGTCTCTGCTGAAGCGCTTCCAGGCATCAGGACAGTCATTCCGGCAACTGCACACAACATTGCTTTAAAAGTATTCATGCGTGGGTCCTTTCCCATTTTCAGGCTCTAAGATTTTCCGTTTGCTTGCGCTGCTTCGCGCAAGGCAACCTTGTCGACCTTGCCGATTGGCGTCTTCGGAAGCGCCTCGACGATCTCGACACTGGCTGGCAATTTGTATCGGGTCAGCCGCTGTGCGAGCTGCTCCATGACGGACTGGGTTGAGAGACCGGGCGCAACAATCTGTGCGTGGAGCACTTCCCCCTTGTGCGGGTGAGGGACACCGATAACCGCTGCCTCGAGCACACCTGACACCCCGTACAAGGCTTCTTCAATCTCCCGTGGGTAGACATTGAAGCCGCTCACAATGACCATGTCCTTCTTGCGGTCCCTGATGTTCAGATATCCATCTGTATCAAGGAAGCCGATGTCGCCGGTGTATACCCAGCCATCGCGCAGCGTCTGTGCGGTCTCTTCGGGACGATTGCGATAACCGCGCATCATCTGAGGTCCGCGTGCACGTATTTCGCCGATTTCTCCTGCGGGCAGAACAGTCTCTCCATCCTGAGCATCGACGATCTCGACCTCTGTTTGCGGCAGAATCAACCCGACGGAACCAGCTTTGCGCAGGCCGTCTCGCGGGTTTGCAGCAATAACGGGACCTGTCTCGGTCTGACCAAAGGCCTCGCAGATGACAGATCCGGTCTGCCGTTCCCACTCTGCAAGAGTTTCGGAAGGAAGTGCCGAAGCTCCTGAAAAGCAGAGGCTCAGTCGGGAAAAATCGGTCGTCGTCATGCGTGGATCCGCAAGCAGCCCGTGATAAATGGTCGGACTGCCGGCAAAAAAGGTGATGCCCTCGCGCCCGATTGTCTGCAATGCGATTTCCGTGGTGTAGCGGGGCAAGATAACGAGTGGAGCTGCGGCATAGGCGGCGGAAAACAGACCCATTGAACTTGCATAGACGTGATAGAGCGGCGTCATCACCAGAAGGCGGTCGTCCCGGGTAATCGGCACAAGCATTTGTCGCTGCGAGATGTTCATCGCAGTTGCGCGGTGGGAAATTTCGACACCTTTGGGCTTGCCGGTGGTCCCTCCTGTGTACTGCAGAATCCCCAGTGAATCTGGGTCCGGCAAGGGCAGGCCAGGCGCCATGTCACGGGAAGCGGTTGTCAGTCGCCTTGCTCCGAGCCCGATTGCAATCGCCGGACGCAAACCGAGTTTTTCCACAATATTGGAAATCTTGTCCATCACCTCCGGAGCGGCGAGCACCACATCCGGTCGGCAATCTTCCAGTATCTCGCCAAGCTCGTATTCGGTGTAAAGCGGATTCAAGGCCGACGTCTGCGCTCCTGCTGCCAGCCCTGCGAAAAGCGCAATCGCAAAATCCGCGGAGTTCGGCATGATGATAGCTACACGTCCACCTTGGGCCCCGTGCCCGATGAGCTCGGAGGCAAACTGCGCCACCGCCCCCGCATACTGAGCGTAATCGAGACGTTCGTCATCGCAGACGATGGCTTCCCTTTCCGGATGGAGTCGAGCGGATTCCGCCAGCATGTGGACAACAGATGGAAAGATTTCTGGCATCTGGGTCATTGGGACCGGTCCTCCACCTTGAGGATCACCGCCATGGCGCTGTCGCCGGCCGCACACCCCTGGAACAGTCCGTAACCGCCACCCTTGATCACAAGCTCTTCAATCATTTCAACGATGGAACGGATCCCGGTCGGGGCCTGGGGGTGACCCCAAACAAGTGAGCACCCGTAGTTGTTCATTGAACCAACATCGATGCCAAATGCCTTGGCAAACGCAAGGTCATTGACCGCAAAAGGGTTGTGGGACTTGATGACGGAGATATCCCCAATGTCGAGGCCAGAAGCTTCAAGCGCGGCTCTGGTGGCACCAATCGGAGCAGAGGGCATGAAACCCTTTTCCTCCCGACTTTGTCCAAATGCTATGATCGAGATCCTAATGCCGGCATCTGAAGACAGCTCAATAGCCTTTTCCGGCGTTGTCAGAAGGATTGCCGCGTTTCCATCGGCCGGATGAGTTTGTGCGGCAAATGTGACGGTGCCGCCTTCGATAACCGGCGACAGCGCAGCCATCTTTTCTGCGGATGTGGGATAAATGCCCTCGTCCCCGTCCAGAATGACCGGGGCCTTTTTCCGGCTCCGCCCTGGCACTTCAAAAGGCAAGGTCATGTACCGCTTTTGAAATGCGCGGTCATCCTTGAGAGCATCCTGATATTGCGCATAACGCATGAGTACCAATTCATGCTGCTCTTCCTTCGAGATGCCAAACCGGTTGGCCACATTCTCCGCCGTCTGTATCATGGCGCACCCCGCGAACGGGTCCGCTCCGAAATTGTCGAGGATCCAGTTCTCGTACTCACCCGCGCCACCGGCCGCATCCGGCCGCGGATACACAATATGCGGCCCGTTCGACACGCGATCTGCCGCAATCACCAAAGCGCATTGCGAACGTTGGGCTGCTATTTCATCATTGCCGACGGCAAGAACTCGCGCACCGGTCGCACAGGCCTGGCTGATCGTGGGGCCGGCCACGCCTTCCGCGCCGATCATTCCCATGAGCCATGGCAGTCCGTAGAAACTGCCACGTTGCGGGACAGTCATTCCCAAAACACCAAACTCTATTGCGGCAGCGTCAATACGGCGCTTCATGAGCTCCCGTTTGGCCACCTCAGCCGCCAGTATCAGGCTGTGATGGTTGGCAAGAGCACCCTGCCATCGCGCAAAAGGGCTCGACCAATATGCACCGTAGGGAATTTCAACATCTTGCATCACAACACGCCTTCTTTTACAGTAGCGTAAAATTGGCCACAGGCTCGGTGACTTGTCAAGCAGGGACTCGCGAACTTTTCAAAAGTTCCTGAGTTCCAATATCTTCAACACGCGGAATCAACCGCGATAAAAACAAGTGTGAAAAAGTGAACCATTCCAGCTTTCCCCACTCTTCCCTGATCGGCATTGAAACCAAGGGAGAGGTTGGCGTCATCACATTGAGCCGTCCTGAGAAACGCAATGCGATGAACGAAGAAATGATTACCGTCATCGGAAAGGTTTTTGCCTCTCCTCCTCCTGCCTGGAAAGCTGTATTGATCGAGGCAGAGGGCGATCATTTCAGCGCTGGACTTGATCTCTCTGAGCACAAGAGCCGCTCCCCCGAACAGGTAATGGACATCTCATCTCACTGGCACAGGGCAACCCAGGCTATCATTGATAGCCGAATCCCAGTGGTTTGCGCCCTCAAGGGGTATGTCATCGGCGCCGGATTGGAGTTGGCCACCGCCGCGCATGTCCGGTTTGCCGATCCAGAGGCGGTGTTCTGCCTGCCTGAAGGACGCCGAGGCATCTTTGTCGGCGGGGGAGCGTCCGTCAGGGTAGGCCGCCTGATCGGTACGAGCCGCTTGATCGAGCTGATGTTGTCTGGCCGGGAAGTCGATTGCCGCGAGGCCAACGCCATAGGGCTTTGTCAGAGAGTGTCTGCCCCGGGACGATCGAGCGAAGATGCATTTGAATTCGCCAGGGAAGTCGCAACCAATGCTCCGCTTTCAAACAGGATGATCCTTCTGGCCCTCACCCAGATCGCCGAAATGCCGCCGGCTGGCGGGCTTTTCACAGAATCTCTGGCTGCCGCCTTGACCCAGACCAGCCCCGAGGCGCTTGAACGCATAAACGCATTTTTCAATAAGCCTCGCACCAAACGCTAAGTGGTTTGGTGTCGTTTCCGAATGCTGCCGGTTAACGGTCAAATTTTGGCAAAACCACCGACACCGACTGCGTTTCTTTTGAGCTCGAACGTAGATTCAGCCGGATCAGCAGATGGCGCGAACGCCAAGATATTTTACGATATCGTAGAATAATTTAGAAGAACTAAGTTGGGCTTTGATGGAAGCGAGAAAGGTTCATAAAAAACGTATGTTGGCGGGCTGCAGATTGATGGAACATTTTGCGATTCACATGATCGATCAAGATCAGCGTCCGGCGTTCGTCAATCTCTCATCTGCATCATGTCCGATTGGCCAACGGCAAAGCCACTGTCGCACGTAGTCCTCCGTCAGCACGGTTTTCGAGTGTGACTTGCCCGCCATGCGCGACGATGATTGTTCGTGAGATAGAGAGACCCAGACCGGCACCGCCTGTCTCCAGGCTGCGGCTGTCGTCGCCGCGGGTGAAGGGCTGGAACATCTCGTTCAGGCGGTCGGGCGGAATGCCGGGACCGTTGTCCTCGATGGTGACGATGGCGTGCTTTTTGTCTTGTGCAAGCGTCATCCTTGCCTCATCGCCGTACCGCAAGGCGTTATCGAGAAGATTGCCAATAGCCCGGCCGAGGCTGACGCGACGGCCTGTTATCTGGACATTTTCAGTGACATTGCAGGTCGCTCCGCGATCCTCGCAAAGCTGCCTGAGCAAGCGGGCGAGATCGAGCGGCGCCATCGCTTCGGCATCCTGACCGTCTCTTGCGTAGCTGATAAGGCCGTCGGCCATAACTGTCATCTCTTCAAGCGTGCGGACCATCGCATCGCGCAGCTCATCATCATCAACCATCTCTGCACGGATGCGCAGGCTGGTCATCGGGGTGCGCAGGTCGTGGCCGACGGCGGCGAGCATCCGCATGCGTTCGGCGTCGAATTGCGAGATTTCTGCCTGCATTGCATTAAACGCCCGCGCAGCTTGACGCATTTCCCGTGCTCCTTCTTCGGGCACCCGCGCAGTGCGGTCGCCGCGTCCTGCTGCCTCGGCTGCCTGCGATAGCTGGCTGAGTGGCTGGGTCAGGTGGCGGGCGAGGACGATTGCCACGCCAAGCACCGAAAGCAGCGACAGGGAAAGCACGGTCAGGAATGGTCTGCTGTCGATGCGGCCGGCGCGTGACGGTGCACCGTTGGTGACGACATTGAGCCATTCGGGCTGCCCGTTTCGTGCGCTCAGCGGAATGGTGATGGCAATCACCTGATCTGTATGGGTGGCGCCGTTGCGATCCGCACCGGGCGGAAGCGGCCGGTCGATGATTGCCACGATCACATCCTGTCGGCCCAGGGTTTCGGCGAGCTGGGATGCGATGTACCTGGACCGTGTGCCTGTCGCGGTCTCGGTCAGTAACGGGGCATCTTCCACACGGACGCGGGCAAAGCGTGTTGAAGCATCCCGTGCAATCACCTGCCGAAGCTGGGCGTTGACTGCTTCCATCGCAGGAATCAGTGCTGCGATACGTTCGATTTCGCGTTCCTCCCGGGCCTGCTGATCGAAACTCTGCTGCTGAAACGCCAGCACGGCGAGCGCGATGATGTTGGCGGCAATAATGGCGATCGCCAGCAGGAAGACGAGCCGGCCCGCAAGAGAATCCGGCAGCAGGTGTTTGAGACGGTTCATCAGCCTGCCTCGGTCACATTTGCAACCAACCGGTATCCACCGCCCCATTCGGTCACCAGCAGCCGCGGATTTTTCGGGTCGTCTTCGACTTTTCGGCGCAATCGGCTGATCTGGTTGTCGATGGCGCGGTCATAGGCTTTGGCTTCGCGCCCGGCGGTCAGGTCAAGCAGCGTGGCGCGGGTCAGCACGGTGCGCGGCTGATCGAGAAAAATGGCGAGAAGCCGGTTTTCGGCGGTGGTCAGGTCGATGCTCCGGCCGTCTTCATGGGCAAGTTTCATGACGTCCGGATCGTGGGTCCAGTCAGCGAACCGGCGCTTACTGCTGGGAGGCGGCGCTGCTTCCGGCGGTGCACGGCGCAGAACCGCCCGTGCCCGCGCCAGCAGTTCGCGCGGGTTGAAGGGTTTGATCAGGTAATCGTCAGCGCCCAGTTCGAGGCCGACGATGCGGTCGGTTTCGTCCGCCATGGCGGTCAACAGCAATACGGGCGGACCGTTGTGCGCGACCAGCCACCGGCACAGGCACAGGCTCAACCCGTCCTCACCGGGCATCATGATGTCAAGCACGACCAGATGGATGGAAGCTTCCGCCAGGATTTCGCGCGCCTCGCTGGCATGTGCCGCAAGCCGTGTCCGGAATCCCTGTTTGCGCAGATACTGACCGAGCGGCTCGCGAATGTCGCGGGCATCGTCAACGATCAGGATTTGCGGTGCGATCGGGTCTGTCATGAGGTCTCTCCTTGGTCGCGCTCGGCGTCCATATTTCCCTTAGTAGCATTCTTTTCCCCGGGACAATCAACCAGCGAACAGGCCGTTTTGCGGTTGATTTGTCGCAAGATGTATCAGCCAGATGCCTTGCGACAAATGACGACAAAGCGGCATTGGCGCTGACACACTTTTCGGCGCAATAGCCCCTAAGTCTGTTTCACCAGGGCGATGCACGCCTCATGGAAATCTCGAAAGGATACGACATGAACAACTCCAAACTCCTCCCCGTCGGCCTTGTGGCAATCATGGCCGTTGTGTCCGGTTACACGGTCGCCAGCGCACAAACCGCGATGGACACAGAAGTGCAGGCACCCAAGGTCATGAACGTTGATTTCCGCGGTCATGGTGGCAAGCACGGAAAACGCGGCGGTCGCGGGATGATGCACCAGATCCTTCAGAAGGTTGACGCAGACGGCGACGGCGCTGTCACCCAGGCTGAAATCGATGCGTTCCGCTCGGCACTGGTGAGCGAGGCTGATGCCTCGGGTGATGGCAATATCTCGATCGCCGAATTCGAAACGATCTATCTTCAGATGGTACGCAACAAGATGGTCGATGCCTTCCAGCGTCTCGATGAAGATGGTGACGGCATGGTGACACAGGCCGAAATGGACGAGAAGTTCGGCAATGTTGTCGAGCGGATGGACCGCAATGACGACGGCAAGCTGGACCGTGGCGACCGGCGCGGAGGTGACCGCAAGGGACATGGCCGCGATGGTGAGCGCCGTGGCGACCGTCGCGGCTGACGTTGACATGGCGAGGGCATTCAAGCCCTCGCCTCACTCTGTTGTGACCAAAGACAGACTACGTAGTCGGTCTGCTGGCTCTCCCCGTTGCCGCGGCGCCCAGGCACCATTATTTCGATCACGACATATCTTTGCGCCGCAAGACCACACACAGCGATGATGATGAACAGATTAGGAATTTATAGATGCGCAGGCTTGTCACATTGATTGTCTCGGCGGCGATACTTGCCGGAGCATATTTCATTGCATTCGGCGTTCCCGCATCTCTCGGAGTTTCGTCGGAAACCCAGACCGCAGGCGGACAGCGGGAAGGCAGGGCCGACAAGAGTACGTCACCGGCAGGTCGCGCTGGCGGGCCACGTGGTGCGAATACGACAACGGTGGTTCTGACCCCGCTGCAAATGCAGCCCTATGAAGACATCTTGCGCGCGGTTGGCAGCGCCGACGCAGTGCGCAGTGCCAGCGTGATTTCCAATGTTTCGTGCGATGTGATCGAGACCAACCTTTCCGCCAACAAGGAAGTGTCGGCCGGCGACGTGCTGGTGCAACTCGATGCCCGCACCGAAATGTACAATCTCGAAATCGCCCAGGCCGAACTTGAACAGGCCCGTGACAAGGTGTTGCGCTACGAGCGGCTGCTCGCATCCGGAAATTCTTCGATAACCGATGTTGCCCTTGCCGAAGCGCGTGTTGCGCAGCGGCTGGCCGAGGCGAATTTCGGCCTTGCCCGAGTGGCATTGGATGACCGTACCATCAAGGCCCCGATTTCAGGCAAGCTGGGTTTGAGCGATGTCGAGATCGGGGACACCTTGTCTGCCGGTAGTTCCATTGTGACCATCGACGATGCCGAGGCTTTGCTGGTGGTGTTTGAACTGCCTGAACGCTCGGTCGGTCTGCTGGAAAAGGGCCAGAAGGTCCTGACAAGTACCCCGACCTATACCGGTCAAGTGTTCGAAGGAGAGATCGTATCCTTCGACAGCCGCATCGACAGTGTCACACGCAGCGTTGCAGTTCATGCGCGGATTGACAATTCCGACGCGCGGCTGTGGCCGGGAATGAGTTTTGCCGTGCGCATTGTCCACGAGAGCGAGCCATTGTCGGTGTTGCCTTCAACCGCGATAACCTGGTCGCGCAGCGGATCGAGCGTCTGGATTGATAACAACGGAGTTGCCGAACAGGTGGCAGCCGCCATCCTGTATCGCCGTGACGACCAGGTGTGGATTGAAGCGGACATTGTCCCGGGTGCGATGGTGGTAACCGAGGGGGCGCAGAAACTGCGGGCCGGCTCTCTCATTGTAGCGGCAAACGGCGCTGATGGCGATCCGGATGGTAGCAAACAGGATACTGGGCCGGCGCGCTCTGAACTGAAGCTTGGTCAGGCCGAACCGCAACAGCCCATCTCGACGGAGAAGCCTATATGAGCGGGGAAAAGCCGCAAGGCCGCAAGTCAGGCGTGGCTGACCTTTTCGTTGCCCGCCCGATTTTCGGTGTTGTCATCAATCTGCTGATCCTGATTGCTGGTCTGGCAGCGCTTGTCTCGGTGGATGTGCGCGAGATGCCGGATGTCGATCAGCCGGTGCTTTCGATCCGCACCACCTATGAAGGTGCCGTTCCCGGCACTGTTGACCAGGAAGTAACGCAGGTTCTGGAGGATGCGCTGAGTGCGCTTGATGGCGTATCCTATATCGAATCGAGCTCCAGCACTGGCGAAAGCCGGATCACCATCGATCTTTCGGAAGGGACCGACGTTGATATCGCCGCAAACGAGGCGCGCGAGATCGTGTCATCAACGCAGCGGGCACTGCCCGATAATATCGAAAATCCGGTGGTCTCGAAGAGTGACAGCAACGCCGACGCGATCATTCGCCTGGCCGTGCTGGGCGATGCCACATTCGACGAACTGACCACCCTGGCCGAGGGGGTGATCTATGACCGGCTCTCGGTTATCGACGGCATTGCCGAGGTTTCGGTTCGCGGCAACCGGGGCAATGAATTCCGCGTTACGCTCGACATTCCCTCGCTGCTCAATCGCGGGCTGACGGTTTCCGATGTTTCGACCGCGCTGCTGGCGTTGCGTGACGACACTCCGCTGGGCTCACTTGAGGCAACATCCCAAACCATCGCCTTGCGTGTCGGTAATGCCGAAGTGACTGCCGACAGCGTTGGCCAGGTGCCGATCAACGTCACCACCCGTGTCTCAGACATCGCCTTTGTCCAGCTGGTTCCTGAGGACAGCGATGTATTTGCCCGCGTCAATGGCCAGTCCGCCATCGGGCTGGATATCAGCCGTCAATCGGTCGGCAACACTCTAGAAATTTCCAAGGCGGTGAGCGCTGCCGTCGAAGAACTGCGCAAGGAATTGCCCGACGGGGTGGACATCGTCATCACCTCCGATGATGGCGTGTTCATCGAAGGGTCAATCGATGAGGTGGTCAAATCCATCGGTCTGGCGGCCGTGATCGTAGTCGCCGTGATTTTCGCATTCCTGCGCTCTGCCAGTGCAACACTGATCCCTGCGGTGACAATTCCCGTTGCCCTGGTGGGCACCGTCGCGGCAATCTGGCTGACTGGGTTTTCGGTCAACACCATCAGCCTGCTGGCGCTGGTTCTGGCCACGGGCATGGTCGTCGATGACACGATCGTCGTCATCGAGAACATCGTGCGAAAGCGCCAGCAGGGCATGGGGGCCTTCGCCGCCGCTGCCGCCGGCACCAACGAGGTGTTCTTTGCCGTGATTTCGACGACAGCGACGCTGGCTGCCGTCTTTATTCCGATCTCGTTCTTGCCCGGTCAGGCAGGAGGCGTGTTCAGTGAATTTGGTTTCGTTCTGGCCTTCGCTGTTACCCTGTCATCGATTTCTGCCTTGACGCTGGCGCCGGTGATGGCTGCGTTTCTCGATCCCGGCCGGGCAGGGGCAAAGCCGGGCCGGACCGGCTGTCCCGCGCGTTCGACTTCGTGATGGATCGGGCCATTCGCGCGCCGCTGATCGTGATTGCCGTTGCGTGCGGCTTTGCCATTATTGCTGCCGGCTCGGCGGCTACCCTGTCTTCTTCCATCACGCCCAACGAGGATCGCGGCTTTTTCCTGGTGCAGGCGCGTGGCGCTCCCGACACCACGCCTGAATATCTCGATGGCCAAGTTGCCATGGTCGAGGACATTCTGACCCCTTACCGTGAAAGCGGTGAGGTGACTGCGGTGCAAAGCATCATCGGCGTCGGTGGTGGCACCAGTGCCTTCATCATCGTGCGGCTCCTCGACTGGAATGACCGCGACCGGAGCCAACAGGATATCATCGCCGAGTTCAGCGGTGAGTTGTCCAAGGTCCCCGGGGTTCAGGTCAGTGCGCGCTCGACCAACAGTCTCAACATACGCGGTGCGGGAAGGGGACTGCAGTTCGCGGTGACCGGCACCGATGTCACCGCCATGACTGATGCGGCTGATGTGCTGGTCGCGGCAATGGCTGAAGACAGCATGTTCCTCAATCCGCAACTGTCCAGCGACAATGTTCAGGCCCAGTACGAGGTGCGGGTGAACGGCGTTGTGGCAGGCATGTTCGGGCTGAGCGAAGCCGAAATCACCCAAACCATCAGCTCGATGGTGCAGGGAAAAGTGGCTGTCACCGTTTTTAAGGACGATACAGAAATCGACGTCAACGTGGTGCCGGGTGGCCCTCCGATCAATGATCCTTCCGACCTCGAATCCATCTTTCTGCGTCTGCCTGATGGCGCCTATATCCCGCTGTCGGCTGCCGCGACGCTTGAGCCGGTGGTCAGCCAATCCCAAATCGAGCGCCAGGGCGGATCGCTGGCTGTGTCGGTCCAGGCCAATCTCGGCCAGGGTGTCGATCTCGGCGATGCCATGACACGGCTGAACGAGATTTCTGCGGAGACACTGCCCGGCGGCATGGGGGTTACCTTTACAGGCGAGGCGGCGTCGCTGTCGGACAGTCAGGCAGGCATGTACATGGTGTTTGGCGTGGCCTTCGTGGTTGTGTTCCTGGTGCTGGCCGCGCAGTTTGAGAGCATTGCCAGCGCCGTCGTCATCATGCTGACGGTGCCGTTTGGTCTTGCGGCTGCGTTGATGGCGATTTCGCTCAGCGGCGGGTCGTTGAACTACTACAGCCAGATCGGGCTGGTCATGCTGATTGGGGTGATGGCCAAGAACGGTATCCTGATTGTCGAATTCGCGAACCAGCTGCGCGAGGCGGGACAGGACATAGACAGCGCGATCCGCGATGCGTTGCGGCTGCGCATAAGGCCGGTGATGATGACCATGTTGTCGACCGTGTTTGGCGGGTTGCCGCTGATCCTGACATCAGGTGCGGGTGCCGAGGCGCGGATCGCGGTCGGCTGGGTCATCGTTGGTGGACTGGGATTTGCAACCGTTTTCACGCTTTTTCTGACGCCGGTGTTCTACCGCTGGATTGCAGTCTGGGGTGCCGAACCCGGCATGGCATCCCGACGCCTGAGACGTGAAAACGCCACAGCCTCGGAGGCCGAAGCTTACGAAAGCATGGTTTGATCCGTGTACGGCAAATTCATTCGGAAAAACAGATCATGGGTCGCAACCAATGGAGGTGTATCGGGCACGATCATATCGGTGGCTAAAACTTCTGCCAGTAGTCGTCAAGGGCACCATTTCTGATCCCGCATCAACAGATTTCGGTCAGCGCAGGGTTCTCCGCTTACCGCAATTGAGAGCCGCCTCTGGAGCAAACGCAGCGAGCATTCTGTGACCTTGAAGCGGCAACACTGATGCAAATGCAGCGATTAGTGGATTTCCTGCCTTTCGACGAGATAGCCTCCGAGATGAACGTCCCAACTTCTGAAACATTGACCTCTGGCGCCGTCGCCAGCAATGTCCTCTTTCCGTAAAAATGTGAGCTATGCCAATGACCGAAATGGGGGCGCATTCCCGCCCGGCTCGTTTAGGGCACGGAAGGAGTCCGTCCGCTTCTGAAATGTGAGGGGACAGCGGCAACAAATGGTGGAACCACTTCAGCCGCCGCCGGTCTCGTTTTCGGTCGCCGAGAAAACATTGCGGCGTAGGTTTGCTGAATGTTTGAGCTGTTGCAGGAAATTGTTGTGAGCTCTGGTTTGATAGCAGTCTGTTCGATCAAGCGCGATAATCTTGACGTCTGGAAAAAGGTCAGCAACATCTCTGCTGACCAAGGGTGCATCACGAACCGGGTCAAATGTGGGTTTTGCAACGACTGAGACACCCAGGCCCAGTGCCGAATATGCCTTCATGACATCCGGATTAGAGGCCGTAATTGCGATACGAGGAAGAATGCCTTTCTGATCGAAGACATCACGCATTGAAAAGGTCGGTGTTTCAAAGGAAACAATCGGCACTGTTGAAATTGCCTCCAAGGTCAGCTCGGGCATTTGGAACAGCGGGCAATCCGGTAACCCGATCAGAATTCGCGACCAAGACTCAAGATCTGTAACTCTCAACTCAGGTGGCAGGATTATCCCCGCAGGCACTACCGCAAGATCGCACTGTATGGACTGAACCACCTCGACAACCTTGTCGGAACTCAGGACGCGCACATAGAGGTCGACGTCGGGGTAGGATTTGGTGAAGGCTTGTACTGTCTCTGCAATAAAGTAGCGCGCCATGGTTGGAGTGGTTGCGACCGACAATGTCTCCCGTCTCGTCTCGACGGCTTCCACGCTGATACGACGGATGGATTCGTGATCGCGCAAAATTCTTTCGGCAAACGGAAATATTTTCTCGCCTTCGGTTGTAAGCCCGGTCAGGCGTTTCCCCGATCTTGCAAAAAGCGTTTTGCCCAAAGCTTCCTCTATGGATTTCAGATGTTTGCTGACGACCGATTGAGAAGTGTTCAACTGCTCAGCCGCCTTCGATACATGAAATCCGGATCGAACGGTGGTCACGAACGAACGCAGCTGAAGTATCGCAAAACCCATATTCCCTCCTGGAATATTATAAGAAGATAATATCTTTGACTTGGAATATCGGTGAAGGCAAGCTTTCCGCTACGAAATGAGGGAGGAGAAACAAGATGACTTTGAGGAAGCCGACGAGGAGAGAGTTTATCGGGAGTGCCTTTTGTGCTCCTTTTGCAACTTCGCTGGGTGTGACTGGCGCTCGGTCTGACACTTTTCCTAGCCGAAACATCAATATTACGGTGCCGACCGGCGAGGGAGGCGGATCCGACCGAGACGCGCGGTTGTTCACTGAAATTCTGAAGACGCATCTCGATACGAATTTTGAGTTCGGCTTCTACCCAGGTGCCTCAGGGCAGGTGGGCTACGAATTCTACATGAACAACCGCGAGCCTGATTGTCACAACTTGATTGTCTCTTTCATGGGCGCCGAAGTCATTGTCCTGACACTGCAGGCGCCACACATCCAGATCGGTCGCGACATCACGTTCTTCCAGCAGATAATGTCTGAACCGATGGCTATTTTCTCGACGCCGGATTCCGGCATCGCGACGCTGGAAGATCTTGTGAAAAAGGCACAACAGGAGCCCATGAATATCGCGGTGCCGCGCCTGCCGCACACATCTTCAATTGGGATGCTGGCACTCGGCGAGGCCACCGGAGCCGAGTTCAACTTGATTCCGTACGGTGGCGGGGGACCGACCGCGATGGCGGTTGTCACCGGTGAAGTCCCGTGCGCCGCAATGGGTCTTTCGACGATCCTCAGCGTCGCGGACAAGGCGACAATCCTTGGGATTTTCGACAATGTTAATCCCATTCCGGACATCACGAGCGCTCCACTGGTTAATGACGTTTTCGGAAGTAAAATTCCGCCTCTCAAGAGCGGCCGGTCCTGGGCAATTCATACCAAGGCAATCGAGGATTATCCCGACCGCTTTGAAATTTTGAAGTCCGCGATCCAGAAAACCGCAACAGACCCTGCCTATGCTGACGCCGTGGCGGCGACAGGGGTGCCGCGCGAGTTGATCTATGTTGCGGGCCAGGAAGAAACCATGGAGTTTGCCGACAATCTTGTCGGACTGGCTAACCGATACAAGAGTCTTCTTTCAGCCGGGTGAGGAACGACCCGTAAAACAGTAGCAATCGCGCCAGTCCTGCCGGCTCGCGCGATCGCACCCAACCCGCTTTCTATCTGCCAGTGACCGCGTTTGATAGTTCGTTCCGGAAGGGACGTTGCGCTCAACTTTGCAAAGGATTTCTGCCAATGACAATCGAGATACTTGGAGGTCCTGGTTCCACCTGTTGTTGCAAAGTACACCTGACTGCCCTGGAAAAGGGACAAGAGGTCCGAGAGACAGAGGTAAATGTTTGGAAGCACGAGAATCTGTCAGAAGACTACTTTAAGCTCAACCGGGACGGCATGATCCCGACCGTCCTGCATGAGGGCATGGTGTTTGTGGAGTCCAGCGTCATCATGAGATACCTGGATCGACGCTTTCCCGAACCGTCACTTACGCCGAACAATCCCGTTGAGGCGATGCGGATGGATCTTCTGATGAAGGACCTTGACGACAAGTACCATGATGCGATTGCATTTCTTTCGTTTTCCGAAATCGCCCGCGACGCGAACGGAGACCTCAACGACGTGGGGAAGGCGAGACTGAATTCATTCGATGGCATCCCGGAACCCATCCGGCGCGAGCAACGAAAGCGTTCGGTATTGCTGGGCTTGTCCTCGGATGAAGGGCGTAGAGCATGTGGATTCCTCGAAACAATGGTCAAGGATATCGGCGCTGCGCTTGAACATGGACCTTTCCTGGCTGGCTCGAAATACTCTCTGGCTGATGCCGCCTTGTTGCCCTATGTGCACCGGCTTTGGATTCTGGGCTGCGAAGGCTTGTGGACCAACGAGTACCCTCAGGTAAGTATCTGGTACGAAACAATGAAGGCACGCCCGGCCTTCGACAAAGTCTTCACCAGGCACCAGGCTCGGACACGAAAACGCCAGGACCCGAATACCGAAGAAGGCGGCGTCACCTGGAAGAGGTTTCGCGAGGCTCTGGAAACCATCGGCAGCAAACCGAACGATCCGGCGGTTCGACTTTCTGCGCGCGTTTGGTCGCCGCTGGACGATTTTTCCGAGGCTGCCCTAAATGCATGAATTTAATAATGCGGCCCAGGCTTGGTTGCGTGTGACGTTCAGAAGACTGGGAGAGGCTCGATGAATGCGATGACCGTCAGGGGGAATGAGATCAACTATCGCATTATCGGTGATGCTGGCCCGATTGTCGCGCTGATGCCAGGGGAAAGGCGCCCTCATGATGAACTCGTGAACCTGGCCGAGAGTATCGCCAAGTCGGGCTGCCGGGTTCTCTTGCACGATCGCCGGAATACCGGGGCTTCAGAGATCTCGATTGATGGCGAGTCAGAGCACGTGGTCTGGGCCGAGGATCTTCTGACTCTGGTGCATCAGCTGAAAGAAGACAGTTTTTATGTCGGAGGCTCTTCGTCCGGTGCGCGCGTGGCCATCACGCTGGCCCTTCGCCATCCTGACTCCGTCCGGGGTTTGCTTCTGTGGCGTGTCACCGGAGGCGTGCATGCATCGGACAAACTCGCGAAAAAATATTACGGTGATCCGGTTGAGGTCGCAAAGAACGGGATGGCGGCCGTGTGTTCGTCGCCGCACTTCTTGGAGCCAATTTCACGTCGCGAAGGCAACCGCGAAAAACTGATGGCCATGAAACCCGAGGACTTCATCGCAACGATGCAACGCTGGCAAGCCGAATTTGTTCGCGCCGCGTCTCTGCCTGTCATCGGTGCGACGGAGGAACAAATCCGGCAACTCGCGGTCCCAGCATGCATTCTGGCCGGCAACGACAAGGTCCATTCCCCGATGACTGCAAGACGGGTCACTGGGCTGCTGCCCAAAGCCGAATTGCATGAGGACATCGTATCCTATCGTGCAGACGATGCTCTGCTTGAAGAGTGGGATCGCGGGGAATGGCGATCGGTCGAGCCAAAGATGGCGAAGATATTCGGTGCCTTCGTCAACCGAATTGAGACCGGATGCTTTGCTATCGAAAATCCTCAGCCAGACCGGGATGCGACCGGCATTAAGTCATGAGTGCATCAAAGGGAACTGAACCATGGAACTGAATATCAGGCGGGTTGTTACAGGGCACGATGAAAACGGAAAGGCTATCGTCAAGTTCGACGATCTGTCCGACACGGTGATTTCACGGCGTCCAGGTCATAAGTCCGCGGTGCTTTGGACGACGGATCGCTTTCCGTCGGACAATGCCGGACAGTCCGACGCAGCCAAGCGGGAGATTGGGACGACGGATCCCAACGGAACGGTTTTTCGGGTCGTGGAGTATCAGGCGGGCGTGGCCGGCCGTCTGCATCGAACTGACTCGGTAGACTACGCTGTGGTGATGTCCGGATCGATAGACATGGAACTGGACGATGGTGTCGTTGTGACGCTATCCGCCGGCGATGCTCTCGTCCAACGGGGCACCGTCCACAACTGGGTAAATCGAGGCCCCGAGCCGTGCCGCATTTTCTTTGTGTTGGTTGCCGCAGAACCGGTGAGTGCCGAGGCGGGCGGCAAGCTTGCGGCGTTTGGTTGAGTGTCCGGAATACCCATTCATATCAAGACGCACGAAGAAAACAGCCCTTCTTCATGCAGTTAATAGAGTCCGGGCAGGAGAAACGTGATGGCAAACCTCTCATCTGACGCTCACGAAAAGGAAATTTCGCTTGGCGCAGACCTGATCATCCCGGTCGCGGGACTCTGTTTTGGTGCCTACTATGTGTCGACGGTCTGGGGGTTGCCTTGGCAGGCGTCGTCCTTGGGCATCAGTCTGATGACCGCATTGGTGCTCGTCAGCGTCCTTCTCGGTCTACGCTTCGTTCGGGAATACCGAAACGGATTGGCCGCGCTCACCTTCGGCGACCTGTTCGGAGAAACCACCGGCGTCCTGATGAGACGGATCGGGCTTGCATTGCTGACCTGTGGCTTCGTCTATTCGATGAATTATCTTGGCTTCACAATAAGTCTTTTTATCTTCGTTGTCTCGACGGTGATCATGCTGGCTGGACCAGGCAAGATAAAGATTGCTCTGGCTATAGCGACTGGAATGTCGCTCGGAGGGTACCTGCTGTTCATCGTGCTGGTTGGGGCTCGTTTTCCACACGGTCCGTTTGAACGGGTTGCCGCCATGCTGTTTCAGAGCTGACCCATGGCATGGGACCCTGCACTTTTCGTCGAACTTGTCTTACGAGCTTTCTCGTATTGGTGGATCATCATCCCTGCCGTCCTGATCGGAACCGTCGTCGGCGCGGTACCGGGATTCAGTTCGGCCAATACAATTATCATCCTGCTGCCGCTTACGCTGGCCATGGACCCGGAGGTCTCGCTGATTTTCATGATGGCGCTTTACTCCGCGAGCCAACTGGGCAACGGGATACCGGCCATCCTCATAAACATACCAGGAACAGGAGGAGCAGCGGCTACGACGCTTGATGGCTATCCAATGTCAAAGAAGGGCGAAGCGCAGCATGCGCTGATCCTCTGCTTCGTCGCCTCGGTCGTCGGAGGCCTAATCGGAACAGCACTTGTCATCGCGTTTCTACCCTTCTTTGCGAAGGTGGGTTATGTTCTCCATAGTGTTGAGATGGTCGTGATCATGCTGTTCGGCATCGTTCTGATTGCGACAGTTGCCGCGCAGGACATGTTGAAGGGACTGTTTGCAGGCTTTCTCGGACTTATGATCGGGGCGATTGGCACCGACCAAATCTATTCCACGCCTCGAGCGACATTCGGGTTCATCGAGCTCTATGATGGTGTCCCGCTTGTACCTGCCCTGATTGGCCTTTTCGCAATCTCCGAAGCGTTCGTCATGATCGAGAACAATTCGATCCTTTCAAAAGATGGCGTTCAGAAGGCGCGTTATTCGCCTTGGTCGGAAACCTGGTTTTATGTCCGGGACTCCTTCCGGTACTCATGGCTGATGGTCTGGACTTCCATAATCGGTCTTGTGATCGGAATTGTGCCAGGTGCCGGAGCAAGCATCGCTGCATTTGTCGCTTACCAGCAAGCGCGCGCGTTTTCCAAGACACCCAGCCTGTTTGGAACCGGCGTACCGGAGGGCGTCATTGCACCGGAGGCCGCCAATAACGGTGTCACTTCGGGCACCTTGGTCCCACTTTTGGCAATCGGTGTTCCTGGCGGAGCAACAGCAGCAATCATGATGGTCGTTTTGCAGTATCAGGGCATCACTTTGGGGCCCAGGATTTTCACCGAGCGACCGGAAATGGCCTATGGCGTCTTCATATCGATGTTCGTGGCCTACCTGTTCATGATCGTGCTCGTTGTACCATTGGCGCGCTACATGGCCCGGGTAACTTTGGTGCCGACCTATTTTCTCGCACCCATGATTATCGGGTTTACAACAGTAGGTGCCTTCGCCCCCAGGGGGTTCCAGTTTGATATGGTTCTGGCGCTGGTGTTTGGGATTCTCGGGTTCCTCGCACGCAAAACGGGGTATCACGTCACCGCGATCCTCATCGGGATTATTCTTGGTCCTCTTTTCGAACAGTATCTCATGCGCTCCTTGCGGCTTTCACAGGGCGACCCGATGGTCCTTTTCTCATCGAATGTCGCGAATGTCCTGTGGGTGGCGCTTGTTGCCTCAATTTTGCTTCCGATACTTCGTGAGAGGAGGCAAC
Organism: Hoeflea sp. IMCC20628; assembly: GCF_001011155.1. NCBI lineage: Bacteria > Pseudomonadati > Pseudomonadota > Alphaproteobacteria > Hyphomicrobiales > Rhizobiaceae > Hoeflea > Hoeflea sp. IMCC20628. The sequence goes on along the minus strand of NZ_CP011479.1, from coordinate 2,082,034 downwards.
AGAGAAAAATACTATTGGACGATGCCAACGAATAAAGCGAAGCGAGCGATCTGAATAAGGTTCAAATATTAATTTCCCAAGGTCGCTCGCTTTCACTCCCGGGAAAAGGATACTGCAAATCAATGTCTCAAATTGCTCGCCTGTATGTTTAGCGGTGTTGGTTTTATGACAAAGGAATTCTGCCTGTTTTTGCCGTGCCAAAGGCTGGATCGTAAATCAGTGGAAGGATTGTCGATTCCATCTGCTCTGTCTCGACGATGAACATGTTTGGCGCGATTATATTCGAAGGTCTGTCGTTTTGGCAGTTGGCGCTATTATTGGCCGCCTACGCGCTGGCATTCGTTATCAAAGGCGTTTTTGGTTACGGAGCAATTCTGCCAATGATCCTCATGGGGTCTTTCGTGATGCCACCGCACCAAGCAATTATTCTGGCCGGCCTCGTCAATCTTGCGTCTCAGGTCGTTCTCGTGCCGGATGGTTTGAAGTACGGCAATCATTGTCTGGCTGGACGGATGATACTTTTTATAATACCGGCGGTGATCGTCGGCGTCCTTATGTTTCGGCTCCTCGAACCTGCTGCATTGCAGTTCACCGTCGGGTTTTTGTTATTGCTAATTCTTCTTGCAGAGGGCGCAGCCTGGCAAAAGCGAGTGCTTCCGTTCGTCAAGGCGAGACAAAATTTCTTTAGTGGCGCTGCTGCGCTGATCGCTGGTCTGCTTTCGGGACTCGTGGGGGCCGGAGCAATGATATTTCTTTCTGTTTATCTCCATACTGTCATCACGGAACGACTGGCGCTCAGGGGCACGATAATCCTCATAGTTACTGCTATGTTGGCGTGGCGGATGCTACTGCTTGTCTGGGCCGATTTTTTAAACTGGGATATTGCGCTTGAAGCGCTAATCTTGCTCCCTGTTGCTGTCTTGTTCATTCAGATCGGTCGAACCATCGCGCAACGCCTCTCCAACGATATTTTTTTCCGGGCCTACAGGATATTCATGATTTTTGGGTCAGTGGGTTTGATGCTCCGTGGCGCGGTCCAATAGATGAATATGTTGCGGATATGTTCCGATCTTATTCTAGTCCTGCCAGGGGATGTCCACTTTTCGGAATTTGTGCCGGAACCGCGACGACCCTCTCGGGGTTCACCACTGAGACACTCACTTCCATTGAAAATGTCATCGGCTCGAACGGCAATGACACCATCACAGGCACGGCTTACCGCAATGATCTCGACGGTGGCGGTGGCGACGACATGTTGATCGGTGGCGGTGGCATCGATGACTATTATGGCGGTGCAGGTTTCGATACCCTCGACCTGTCGGGCAGCAACTCGAAATGGCGCGTCGATCTTGACAACGGCACAGCCGAATTGAAGACGGCGACTAGCAATGTCCACAGTGTCGATTTCAAAGATATCGAGTGTCATCGGCCCGCGCAACAGCCTCGCCCTTTTGGGGACAAGCAGAAAAGAAGTAGCGCGTGGTGGCAGTTTTTCCGACATCTTCTACACCCGCGGCGGCGTTGACGAGTTCCATGGCGGGCTTGGCAGCGACACGATTTCGTTCAGCGGATATGGAGAGGGTCTGACCATTCGTGGCTCAGCAGGCTATGCCCGACTTGGCGACGGCACGCAGGTGACGACCTTCACCGGGATCGAAAACATTTTCGCAACGTCTGACGACGACGACATCACCGGCAATTCCGGTCCCAATACGATCCTCGGCCGGGCCGGCAGCGACACCATCAATGGCGGCTCCGGCGATGACATCATCCAGGGCGGGCTCGGGCGCGATCTGCTGACCGGAGGACGCGGTAACGATACCATAGACGGCGGCACCGACCCGAACGACTACGCCTTCTTCTCAGGCAACCAGAGCGATTTCAACATCACCACCGTCGGCGACGTCACCACCGTCGAGTGGATCGGCGCCGGCAGCGGTGACGGCACCGACACACTGACCAACATCGAATTCCTCGGCTTCGATGACGGGTTCTATTACCTGTGATTTTTGGACGGCTTTTTGAAATGCGCGTTTGCAGCGCGGACAAGCCGCGATCGTTTTGCCGGCGAAGCCGATGGCATCTGGTTCGTCATTTTTCGGCAGAGCCGACTATATCCACGATCTATCCTGTCTCCGGACGGTTGATCCGGGCCGGGCATCCGGTATCGACAGAATTTTCCATCTTGCGACCAACAACCGCCAAGCTTGCACCTGATCAACCGCAGCCGTTGCGGCACAGGTCCGGTCAGGATCCGGTCTGCCCGCGGCAGCACGAACAACGTGGTTGGATTCATTCATATGCAGGTCTTGGATTTGGATCGGTCTTGTGACCACTGCCCTTTGGTGACGTGAAGGTAATTACCCACCCCTGAATTTATGATTTCGGGCCTTGATGTCGGCCTACGCCAAGACGGATGCGATAACCTGGAAGGGATTTGCGCCTTTAAGGCGGGCGGTATCGACGGTTGTGCGTACATCCGCCTCGGCTTGGGCGGCCCACATGGCGCGATATCCGTTTGTCACCTTTCTCTGAATGACCCATGGACGGAGCTTTCGCTCAGATGTGTTGTTGGTGACATCGACTTCTCCGGGATAGTCGCAAAACGTCAGCAGCTGATCGCGGGCCCGCCCGATCTTGGCCTGGAGCTTTTGGGCCAGGTCGCATGAAGTCGGGGCGCATAGAAGCCCGGCAAGCTGTTTATCGAATTTGCGCTTCTTGCTTGCGACGGTAGACGCAGCGAATGTGCTTATGGCTCTGGCGAAATCAAACACACGGCCAAACCAAAGCTGGAAGCGAAGAGGGAGATCATCCTCGCCATGTTCCAGCGCAAAGGCTGTATCACGCGCCAAATGTGCAAGGCAGGTTTGATGTCGATGGCCGTGAGATTGCTGGGCTGAATACCGATCAGATATCCATACCTCGGGGACATGGCCGCCCATGGTCTCGTGAACGACCCGTGCTGCACGGGAGTAATCGGGCTGGTGGACAACGGCATCCTTGCAATGAAAAACCCAGTGTTGGGCATTTGTGCCCTCAATACGCACACCGGTTTCGTCGCTGGCGACAACGCGGGCGGCTCGAAGGCTGGCCTTGGCGGCCTGTGCTGTGGCCTGGAAGCTCGGACGGGAGCGGGCAAACATGTTCATGATCGCGCCCTCGCTCGCATGGAGGCCGAAGATATCCATGAACACACCGCTCAGGCGTTCGTAAGACAATGCATGGAAACTCTTGAGGTAGATCGCCAGCGCGTGAATGCCTGGCCCGAACGGCGTTGCGGTTGCCACGGCAGGTGCGGTGGCTTTTGTCGTCGTGCCGCATTGCGGGCAATGACAGGAAAAACGCCGATGCCGGGTGACATGAGGACGGATCGCAGGAATATCGATCTCGTCATAGGCCCCGGCCAGCACCATCGTATCATCACCGGAAAACGCATGGCCGCATCTCTTGCAGGCGTGTCCGTCGTCAGACAAAAACTGCAAAATCTTCAAACAACACACTCGCCGCGATGCAAGGGGATGGAAAACTCTCCAGGTCGCCTGCAACAGTGAATTAGCCATTCTGCAACAGTTCTGAAGTCGCAGCATTGTTGCAGCTCATGTTGACAATGTTGCAGGCAACTCCAAAAGCTCCGAAGAGCCGTCAACTGATTTTGATAAGATAATTCAAATGGTTGTGGCGGAGGGGGTGGGATTCGAACCCACGGTACGGTCTCCCGCACGCCGGTTTTCAAGACCGGTGCCTTAAACCGCTCGGCCACCCCTCCGGGGGTATCGGGGCCAAATCAATCCATCCCCGTCTGACTTGACGGTTCTGGCAACGTGTTGCCTCAATGCGGTTGGCGCGCTTTTATCTCTGCATCGCGCGTGGCGTCAACTGGTTTCGACATGAAGCGTCAGCTGGTTTGGTTATCAAGACGCAACCGCGGCTGTACCTTTGGATATGGTTTGAGCCACGTCTGGCTGAGCTGCCGGCTAACCGATTACCCGGTGATGGGTATTGTCAGGTGCAGGGGAAGGGTGGGCGGCAGCGAAATTGCTCTGCCCGGGCAAGGCGCGAACCGGGGCCTGTTCCCGCTGGGATGTCGACGCGGAGACGAAATACGAGCCGGCAATGAAACCAATATGCCTCCACCTGCGTATTGCTTCACAGACAATACACATGGAGGTGGTCATGTCGCACAAAATGAAATCACTCGGTCTTGGCGCCTTGCTGGCCGTCGCTCTTGCTCCGGCAGCGTTGAGCGCCGAATGGTTGACGGGCTCCGAGCTCAAGCGCTTTGTCAACGGCAAGTTGGTCTATCTGGCCACGCCCTTCAGCGGCGAGTTTCCGCTCAACTACAAGAGGTCCGGAATTGTCACCGGTGATGGTACATCGCTCGGCCTGGGAAAGTTCCTGGCGCCGACTGAAAATGGCCGCTGGTGGGTGAAAGGCGAAAATCTGTGCCAGCAGTGGCCGACCTGGTATGGCGGCAAAGCCACCTGTTTCCGAATCGAAAAGACCGGCGAGCAAACGCTGAACTGGATCCGCGATGATGGCCGTCGTGGCAAGGCGCGCATCGATGGCTAGAATACCGCGCGTTTGATGGAAGAAAGCCCTCAGTCTTCATGTTTTGTTGACCATGTTGACCGCATTGGCCATATGAAGTTGGCACTCAACGCAATTTTGCCATTTTGCCGGGCGATCTAAACTTCCGATTAGGACATCGGACGCATTGATCGAAGGGGACGGCTTTGCAGGGGACTTACTGCCAGGCCACATTGGCGACAGCCAGAGTATCGAGTAGCGATGTGGGACACAAATTGATCTATCAGACCGGGGCAGGGCTGCGCGTTGCAGCCCGTATTTCCGTGCTCGCACTTCTCGCGCTTGGCGTCGCCGGGTGTGGTTCGACGTCAAACTCGAAGTCGAAGTCTTCGCCGTCGCACATCAATACCAAAACCAAGTTTTCGGTCACGGAGTATGGCGTCGCCGCCAGCCCGCGCATGAGCACGGCCAAACGTCCGAAGAAGGGTGGCGGCCGCGCAATGGTTGGCAAGCCTTACCGGGTTCGGGGCAAGTGGTACACGCCGAAGGAAGACGAAAATTACGACAAGGCAGGCCTCGCCTCCTGGTATGGTCCCAACTTTCATGGCCGGTTGACCGCCAACGGCGAGATTTATGACCAGTTCCATTTGTCAGGAGCGCATCCGACATTTCCGCTGCCGAGTTATGCGCGTGTTACCAATAAAAAGAACGGTAATTCGGTCGTCATCCGGATCAATGACCGGGGGCCCTTTGCGCACGGGCGCATTGTCGACGTGTCCAGTCAGGCGGCCGAACTGCTTGATATGAAACAGGAGGGCGTAGCCGCAGTCCGGGTTGAATATGTGGGACGAGCGCCGGTCGAGGGCGATGATACGCGCTATCTGATGGCAAGCTACCGGCCTGGCGGTTCCGACGCACCTGCAGGCGGCGTCATCGCAACCGGCGTTATGATGGCAATGAACTCTGTGGATTCGGCATTGCCTGGCGTAAATGCAGGATCGCAGGGGAGGGTGCCTCCGGCCGCTGTCGGGGCTGCGACCGCGTTCCAGCCCGGTGTGGCGAGCATGGCATTCGGGTCTGTTTCGGATATTCCAACCGGTTTTGCACTGCCCTCCATCGGTCCGGTGCTGATTGATCGACCTTCGTTCGAGACCCCGCTGGCGGCAATCGACCAGCCAACAGATCTGCGCGATGTCGGCATGGCATTTTGGGGCGGGCGTGTGGTTGCATCGCAGCGTCGGTTTGACGTGGTACTCGGGACGCCAGCACAACAGCGCTGAAAGTTCCCGTAGCCGCCGGCATTTTGGTCATGCCAGTCTCACTCCTGACCAGAGCCATCTTCGACAACGCCATTGTTCAATTCTCTCAAGGCATTGATCCCATCCGGCTTGATTGCTAGTTTGGCGCAAATACGAATTTCTCCGTCGATGGATGGCTTCAATGTCACGGTTGGTCCTTGCCCGCCTGTTGGTTGCCTTGACGCTGCTGGTCTGCGGGTTAGCAGCGCCGGTGCAGGCACAGCTTTTTGAAACGCGGGCTGAACAGGCCTATCTGATCGACGCTGATACCGGCACGGTGCTGTTCGCCAAGAATGAAAATGATCTGGTGCCGCCAGCCTCCCTTGCCAAGTTGATGACCATGGAAGTGGTGTTCAATGCCATTCACACCGGCCGGCTGACCCTTGATGACACATTTCAGGTCTCCGAAAACGCCTGGAGGACCGGGGGGGCGGCATCGCGCACCTCGACGATGTTTGCCGAGCTCAAGTCATCCATTCCCCTGGTTGACCTGATTCAAGGTGTGATTGTGCAATCGGCCAATGATGGCTGCATCATCATCGCCGAAGGCATGGCCGGATCTGAAGACAATTTCGCCCGGCTGATGACGGAACGCGCTCGCGACATCGGCTTGACCCGGTCGGTGTTTGGCAATTCGAGCGGTTTGCCGCATCCGGACTCCAAAGTCACGATGAAGGATCTGGTCACGCTGGCCCGTCACATCCAGTCGACCTATCCGGAGTTCTACCGCTATTATTCGCAAACAGACTTCACCTGGAACAAGATATTGCAGCGCAATCGCAATCCGCTGTTGCGGCTTGATATCGGCGTCGACGGGTTGAAGACCGGTTTTACGGAGGAATCCGGCTACGGCATCGTTGCGTCGATCAACCGCGAAGGGCGGCGGCTGTTTTTGGCCATGGGCGGAATGGCCAGTGAACGGGAGCGCGCCGAGGAATCACGCAAGATGCTGGAGTGGGGCATCCGTGCGTTCGAACGCAAAACCCTGTTTGCCAAGGATGAAACCATTGGCGAACTCAGTGTCTATGGCGGGGTGGGCAAGGCGATTGTGAAGGCAAAGGGCGGTATCGACATCTTCATGCCGATCACCAATCCGGACCGGTTGTCAGCGCGAATCACCTATCGCTGGCCGTTGCGCGCGCCTCTTGAAGCGGGAGCAGAAGTGGGCGTCCTGAAGGTCTATATCGGCGACACGCTGTCCCAGGAAACACCTCTCTACGTCACCGAAGCTGTTGACAAGGGCCCCTTGCATACACAAGCGCTCGACGCACTGCTCGAACTCGCGCAATTCTGGCTATAACTGGCCTTGCAAGCGTTCATTTCCAAACCAAAATGCTCTAGACACGAACGATCCGGTTATGCCGGGGAGATTCATCAACAGGCTTCGGGCGCTCAATGCGCGTCAAATGGCCGGGAAAGCAGAACGTGACGAAAAGCACAGGGCGCTTCATAACCTTTGAAGGCGGGGAGGGGGTCGGCAAGTCGACCCAGATCCATCGGCTGGCCGATATGCTGCGCCGCCGCGGGCATGATGTGCTGGTCACGCGTGAACCCGGCGGTTCGCTCGGCGCAGAGGCCGTGCGGCATGTACTGCTGTCCGGTGCGGCGGAAGAATTCGGCGTTCGCATGGAGGCCATGCTGTTTGCCGCCGCGCGCAGCGATCATGTCGAAGAGGTGATCCGTCCTGCAGTTGATCAGGGGACCATCGTTCTTTGCGACCGGTTTATGGATTCAAGCCGGGTCTATCAGGGGGTGACAGGCAATCTCGAGCCGCAATTCATCCGCAATCTCGAACGTATTGCCATCAATGGCATGACGCCCGACCTGACGCTGGTGCTGGATTTGCCGGCCGAAACCGGTTTGCGCCGCGCCAAGGCGCGCGAGAACAAGGACGCAGTCCCCGACCGTTTCGAAAAAGAGGAACTGTCGACCCACGAAAAACGCCGCGAGGCTTTTCTTGAATTGACCCAGAAAGAGCCGGACCGCTGCAAACTGATTGATGCCAGCCGATCGCAGGATGGAGTGGCGCTTGCGATCCTGGCCGCTGTTGAGCCCGTGCTCGATACCAGCGAGACCGGCGCGCCGGCGCAGGATCGAAAGATATGAAAGATGCGCAACCGGGTTTGCTGGAGGGCGCCATACCGCCTGAACGCAACACGGCGCTTTTCGGCCATGACCCTGCCCAGACGTTTCTGGCCAATGCTTACCGGTCCGGGCGGATGCACCATGCGATTCTGATCGAAGGCGCGGAAGGGATCGGCAAGGCAACACTGGCCTACCGCTTCGCCCACCATGTGCTGACCTATCCCGATCCGCTCGCCGCCCCCGAACATATTGCTGACCCTGATCCCGATGATGCGGTTGGCCGTCAGATCGCCAGCGGCGCCTCCCACAATGTGCTGCATCTGGCCCGTCCGGTGGACGAGAAGACCGGCAAGGTCAAATCCGTCATCACAGTCGACGAGGTGCGCCGCTCGTCCAAATTTTTTGGCCAGACATCGGGAACCGGAAACTGGCGGATCGCCATCATAGATCCGGCTGACGATCTCAACCGCAACGCCGCCAATGCCATTCTCAAGATCCTCGAAGAGCCGCCAAAGCGCGCCCTATTCCTGGTGTTGTCGCATACACCGGGGCGGCTTTTGCCGACCATCCGCTCGCGCTGCCTGTCACTCAGGTTGCAGCCGCTTTCGGCGCCGGATCTGGACCTTGCGCTTGGCCATCTTGGCGCCGCGCCTGGCGAAACCGATTCGATCATCCAGTTGAGCGAAGGCAGTGTGGCGCGGGCGTTGATGCTGAGAAATTATGGCGGCGTCGACATTGCCGAGGCTTTCGTCGACATTCTCGAACGTGGCAGCCTCGACAACCGCGAGCCGATATACAAGCTGGCCGAAACGCTGGCCGCTCGAGACCGCGACGTGGCCTACCATTTCTTCACCGAACTGGCTGTCGACCGGGTTCGGGTCATGGCCAGTCAGGCCGGCGTATCTGGCGATTTGGCGGAAGCCGACCGGCTGGCAAATCTTTCAACCGTGCTGGTTGAGCATTTTGCCACGGCTGCGGCTTACAATCTCGACCGCAAGCAGACGGTGCTGCACGTGTTTTCGCTGTTTTTCGGGTAGATCACAGCGCACAGGGGCATGGCATCAGACGGCATTATCGCTTATGACGACGACAAATGCGGATCAGCATGCGGATCCTCGTAAAGACATTGCATCTGAAGGCGACCATGAACACCGAACGCTATTACATCACCACACCGATCTTCTATCCCAACGGGGTGCCGCATATCGGCCATGCCTACACGGCGATCGCAACGGATGTTGTTGCGCGGTTCCAGCGGCTGGACGGCAAGGATGTGTTCTTTCTTTCGGGCACCGACGAACACGGCCAGAAGATGCAGCAGACCGCCGAGAAGGAAGGCATCGAGCCCATTGAGCTCGCGGACAAGAACTCAGCCGTGTTCCGCGACATGCTGGTTCAGCTCAACTGCTCCAATGATGATTTCATCCGCACCACCGAAGAGCGTCACAAGCTTTCCGTGCAGGAATTGTGGCGCCGGATGGAAGCCAATGGCGATATCTATCTGGGCAATTATGGCGGCTGGTATTCCGTGCGGCAGGAAGCCTATTTCGACGAGGCTGAAACCACACTTGGTGAAGATGGTGTTCGCCGCGAACCGCTTGGCTCACCCGTCGAATGGGTGGAGGAAGAAAGCTATTATTTCCGGCTGTCGGCCTATGAAGACAAGCTGCTGGAACTGTTCGAGAAAAACCCGGATTTCGTGGCGCCGGCAGAACGGCGCAATGAAGTGGCAAGCTTCGTCAAAACCGGCCTGAGAGACCTGTCGATTTCGCGCACGACATTTGACTGGGGCGTTCCGGTACCGGGCAATGACAAGCATGTCATGTATGTCTGGGTTGACGCGCTGACCAACTACATCACGGCCTGCGGCTTCCCTGACGAGGCTTCAGACAAGTGGAACTACTGGCCTGCTGTCCACATGATCGGCAAGGACATTGTCCGCTTCCACGCCGTCTATTGGCCGGCCTTCCTGATGTCGGCCGGACTGGAGCTTCCGGCAAAAGTGTTCGCGCACGGTTTCTTGCTGGTCAAGGGCGAGAAGATGTCGAAGTCGATCGGCAATGTCGTCGATCCGTTCGCCTTGATCGAGGCCTACGGGCTTGATCAGGTTCGGTATTTCTTCATGCGCGAAGTGCCGTTCGGGCAGGATGGCAGCTACAGCCCTGAAACGATTGCCACGCGGATCAATTCCGATCTCGCCAATGGCATTGGCAATCTCGCCAGTCGGTCCTTGTCGATGATCAACAAGAACTGCGATGGCAAGATGCCAGCCTGCGGTCCCTTGACCGACGACGACAGGGCGCTTTTGAGCACCATAGACACGGTGATTGCAAGCGTGCGCGCCGATATGGCGAATTTCCAGATCCACAAAGCCTTGGCCTCGATCATCGACGTCGTCGCCGATGGCGACCGCTATTTTGCCAGTCATGAGCCCTGGGCGCTGAAAAAGACCGATCCGGCGCGGATGGAAACCGTGCTCTATGTCACGGCGGAAACCGTGCGCCAGATTTCGATCCTGTTGCTGCCGTTCATGCCGGAATCTGCAGGCAAGCTGCTCGATCTGGTCGCCGCACCGGCTGACAAGCGCGATTTCAAGGCCCTTGGTGAGGTCGGGCGGCTTGCAGCCGGCACACCGATCGACAAGCCCACGCCGATCTTCCCGCGCTATGTCGCGCCTGAGGAGGCGTGAGCCGAATGTTGATCGACAGCCATTGCCATCTCGATTTTGCCGATTTCGATGCCGAACGCGACCAACTGGTTGATCGCGCACACACCGCGGGCGTCAAGCAGATGGTGACAATCTCGACCCGGGTCAGGAAACTCGACACACTTCTGGCGCTGACCGAACGCTATCCGAGCGTTTTCTGCTCTGTCGGCACCCATCCCAACAATGCCGATGAAGAGCTCGATGTGACGGCAGATGATCTGGTGCGTCTGGCCGAAGCCAATGCAAAAGTGGTGGCGATCGGCGAATGTGGTCTGGACTATTTCTATGACACACAGAAGCCCGAGGACCAGAAGACCGGTTTCAGGCGTCACATTGAAGCGGCACGGCGCACGCAACTGCCGCTGGTGATCCACAGCCGCAGCGCCGACGAAGACATGGCCGCCATCCTGACCGAAGAAACAGGGAAGGGGGCCTTCCCTTTCATTCTGCATTGCTTTTCGGCAGGGCAAGCGCTGGCAGATACCGGGGTGGCGCTTGGTGGATACGTTTCCTTCTCGGGCATCCTGACGTTTCCGAAATCTACCGAGCTGCGCGACATCGCCAAAACCGTGCCGATGGACCGTCTGCTGGTTGAAACCGATGCGCCATACCTTGCGCCCAAACGCTGGCGCGGCAAGCGCAACGAGCCATCCTACGTGGTCAACACGGCGGAAGTTCTGGCCGAAGTCAAAGGCGTCTCCTACGAGGAGATGGCCAAGATTACGACCGAGAACGCTTTTCGCTGCTTTTCGAAGATGCCATCGCTGTGACCGGTCTGGTTCGTTTGCAATTCACCATTTTGGGCTGCGCTTCGTCACCGGGGGTGCCGCGGGTCAATGGCGACTGGGGCAATTGCGATCCGGACAACCCGAAAAACCGCCGCAGTCGCGCAGCGCTTCTGATCCGGCAGATTGGAGCCGATGGTGGTGAAACCACCATTGTGGTCGACACCGGACCGGATTTTCGCACCCAGATGCTCGCAAGCCGGGTGCGCAACATCGATGCGGTGCTCTACACGCATTCCCACGCTGATCATGTGCATGGAATTGACGATCTGCGCAGCTTTGCGCTGTCGCAGCGCACGCGGATTCCGATCCATGCCGACCCCGAGACCATGGCCCGCATCCGTGCCGGGTTCGGCTATGTTCTGGAAACACCGCCGGGCAGCGAATACCCGCCGATCACCAGGCCGACCCTGATCACCTCGCTGGATGAGCCAATCCGGGTGACCGGAGCAGGCGGTACAATCAAGGTGCAGCCGCTGGATCAGGCGCATGGGTCAATCCGGTCTCTGGGGTTCCGCATTGGCGATCTGGCCTATTGCTGCGATGTCAGCGATTTTCCGCGCCCGACCGTCGAGAAGCTTCAGAATCTCGATGTGCTGATCATCGACTCGTTGCAATACAAACCGCATCCGAGCCATCTGTCGATTGATCAGGCATTGTGGTGGATCGAGAAGCTCAATCCGAAGCGGGCGATCCTGACCCATATGCATGTGCCACTTGATTACGATACCGTGCTCGCAGAAACTCCGGACCGGGTCGAGCCGGCCTATGACGGCCTGACAATCGAATTTGAGCTGAATGATTGAGTGAAACCACCGGTTGCCACGTCATCCGGTCGGTTAAACCGCAGGTGATTACCGGCAAATACGGCAGTCCAGTCAATTGTTACCAGTTATATTTTGGCCCTGATGTTGCGCTTTCCAAGTAATCGGATCCACTTTTTTAAGCAGTTTTCAACGTAGACCGGCTTAAATGCTTCTTTCGCTCAAGGAGGTTTGCATGCTGGTCGGACTGCAAAACACCATTCTCAAAATGGTCGCGCAAGGCGACGAACTTGGCATGATGTTGACGCGTCTCTGCCGCGAGGTCGAACTGCTGTTGCCCGGCTGCTATGCCTCGATCCTGACCCTCGATGACAATGGTCTGCTGCATCCCTGCGCCGCACCAAGTCTCCCGGAGCAATATTCGGCCGCGCTCGACAATCTTTCCATCGGCCCCTCGGTAGGCTCCTGCGGAACGGCGGCATTTCTGCAGGATAGTGTCGATGTCACAGACATCGAGAACGATCCGCGCTGGGCATCCTACAAGGACCTGGCTTTGTCCTTCGGGCTGCCAGCCTGTTGTTCCAGTCCGATCTTTGGCAGCAAGGGAACCGTACTTGGCACACTTGCACTGTATTTTCGCGAGCCCAGGGGACCAACTCAGCTGGAGCAGAACATTGTTGTGGGCTGCCTGCCTCTCTGCATGATTGCACTTGAGTGTCACGAGCGATTGCAAGAGCATCGCCGCCTCGCCTTTACCGATGCGATGACAGGCCTGCCAAACCGCGGAAAATTCGGTGAGACTGTGAAGACGTATGGACCGACGGATGATTGGTCGCTGCTCCTTGTCGACGTCGACAATCTCAAGTCCGTCAATGACACATTCGGACATGCCGCCGGTGACGACTTGATCTCGACAGTTGCGTCACGATTGCAAAGCGCAGTCGCCCCCTCGCTGGCCTATCGCCTGGGAGGCGACGAATTTGCGGTTCTTCTCGACAAACACGACCGGACGCAGATCGAGAAGATCGTCAAACAGATCGTTGCCAGGACCGGCCAGCCAGCGGTGTGTGGGGGGCACACAATCCTGCCAACTGCCACAATCGGCATCGCCCGGTCCGATCAAGTCTGTTCTGTTGCCGATATCCATCATCATGCGGATATAGCTCTCTACAATGCCAAGGAAGTGAACCGGGGGAGCTTTGCGTTTTATGATGCAGGGATTGCGTCTGCGATATCGAGGCGGTCGGAAGCTATCAAGAATGTCGCTCTGGCATTGAAAGAAGACCGGATCGAAGCCTGGTATCAACCGATCGTTCGCATCGATACCGGGGAAGTGGTTGGCGTTGAAGCCTTGGCGCGCATGCGCTTGAGTGACGGAACAATCGTCCCGGCGGCACAATTTCACGAGGCCACCAAGGATGCCCAGGTCGCGGCAAACCTGACGCGGAACATGATCAAATGCATCAGTAGCGATGTGGGCAACTGGCTCCGGCTGGGCATCCCCTTTCAACATGTCGGCATCAACCTGTCGGCCGCTGATTTCAGAGGCACTGACCTCCAGGAAATCTTCGAAACCGCGTTCGCACTGGAAAATGTTCCGCTTCATCACGTGATTCTGGAAGTGACAGAGTCGGTTTATCTCGGAGGAAGAGATCACAGAGTTGCAGATGAGATCGGCGAACTTCGCAATGCAGGGTTCAAGGTCGCTCTCGACGATTTTGGCACCGGTTTCGCATCGCTGACCCACCTGATTACTGTTCCTGTCGATATCATCAAGATCGACAAGTCCTTTGTTGACCGTCTGGGTCCTGAGGACGTCGGCACCGGCATTGTCGAAGGTATTCTCCATATCGCCAAGCGGCTGGGCATCCGCGTGATTGCGGAAGGCATCGAAACCCTGGCGCAAGCTGATCTGCTGGTGGAACGGGGGTGCGTACTTGGACAAGGATATCTCTATTCGAAGGCGCTGCCTGTGAATGAGATGACAATCCTGCTGCAAAGGCGCGGGCAAAAGCAGGATAGCGCGTCTAAAGGCAAGCGCCACGCCTGATCATCCGTGCTGCGGCAACACTCATGCCAGAAAACGCACATTCCAGCCGACAAGGGCAGGGGTCAAAGTGCCCCTGTGTACCGGCCTGCCCTCAAACTTATGGCTGAATTGGATCAAATGGCGCCAATTCAACGAGGTGAGCGCTTTCAGGGTTCAGTCCGTTTCCAGCCAATCCCGAACAGTATCGGTGTGTTCACCGCGCGCCGGGATAACGCGTAGACCGGTCTGCTGCCGGGTGGAAAACCGCGGCGCCGGTGCAGCCTGAAGCACGCCATCGACATCTTGCCAGACACCGCGTGCCGCCATGTGTGGCTCAAGGGCGGATTCAAGCGGATTAAGGGTAGGGGCCACGCATGCATCCGAGCCGGCAAACAGAGCTTCCCAATGGGCGCGCGGCTGTTTGGCAAAGATCCCCGCCATCAGTGCCGTTTGTCGTGGCCATGCAGCCGCATCAAATTGCGAGGCAAAAACGGGATCATCACCGAGCCCGAGACGCGAGAGAAATTCTGCATAAAATTTCGGCTCAAAACATTGTACAGAGATATAGCCAGCATCCGCACAGACATAGCAGCGGCTCCAATGCGGACCATCCAGCATGCTCTGGCCGCGCGTCATCGACAGACCGCCAGTTTGCGCCAGCGCCATCAACAGGTTCATCATATGCGCTGATCCATCGACAATGGCCGCATCAACCACCGTGCCGCCACGCCCGGCACGTGCTGCCATCACGCCAGCCAGAATACCTGCCACCAGGTACAGCGCACCACCACCAATATCGCCGACCAGCGTTGGCGGCGTAAATGGCGTTTCGCCCGGATTGCTGGCGTACCAGGCAGCACCGGAGACCGAGGCATAATTGAGATCATGACCGGCAGTCTGCGCGCGCGGTCCGCTCTGGCCCCAACCGGTCATGCGGCCATAAACAAGGTCGGGGTTGATCGCGGACAGATCGTCCGGTCCCAGGCCAAGCCGTTCCATGACACCGGGCCGAAATCCTTCGACCAGCGCCTCTGACCGACGCACAAGCGCCTTAAGCGTCGCCACATCGTCCGCCGATTTCAAATCCAGCTCGATCGAACGTTTGCCGCGATCGATCAGCGAGCGTTCCGGCATACCCGGCGCCGGACGGCCGTTCTTGCGATGAACCACGATGACGTCCGCGCCGAGATCGGCCAGCATCATGCAGGCGAACGGCGCCGGGCCAAGGCCTTCGATTTCTATGATCCGCAATCCTTCAAGCATGAAGTCCTCATCTGTCTCGCGCCAAGCTGGTGGCAATCCATCTGGTGTAGTTATTTCCAATGGACTTAATCACATTCTCGTCCCACACACACTTGCCATCGGTCAATCGGTCAGCCAATCTCGCGCATGGTGGTGGAAAACGCATGCATGCCCATGATTTTCTTGTGATTCTCAAGGCTGAGGCGATGTCAGACATATCAACGGTTTCATACCTCGTAGTTCCATAATCCATCTTATGCGATCTTTGTTTTGCTGCAGAGGGGTACGCTCAATCATGCGCCCGCGCGGTTGCTTTCATCCCAGCCGCTGCTTTGCCCTTGCGAGCAATGAGCGGTTGTCCTATCTCGCATCACAGTCCCAATCCTCCGGAGTTCCCCCGCATGTCCTTTGCCAAGCTTGATGAACATTGCCGCGCTCTGAGCGCGCTCGACCATGCGCTGTCCATTCTGGGAACAGATGAAGCAACCAACATGGCGCCAGGCGGTGGCGAGAGCCGCGCTGAAGCGATGGCGACATTGTCTGGCATGTATCATCGTCAGGCCACTGATCCGCAGGTGCGCGACTGGCTGGATGCCGCCGAGGCCGAAGACCTCAGCGCAGAACAGAAAATTGCCATCGGCGAGCTTGAGCGCAGCTACATCAACATGACCTGCCTGCCCTCGGATTTCGTCGAGCGCAAAATGCGGACCAGCATGAAGTCGGAGCAATTGTGGCGCAAGGCACGGCCCGGTGGCGACTGGGACGTTTTCCAGCCGGCGCTTGCGGACGTCGTCGCGATGATGCGCGAGGAAGCCGCGATGCGCGCCGAGGTGCTTGGCCTTGAGCCCTATGATGCGCTGATGGAGCAATTTGACCCCGGCAACCGGACTGCCGCCATCAACCCGGTATTCTCTGAACTCAAGACGTTCCTGGTGGACTTCGTGCCCGAGGCTCTCTCGGTTCAGGAAGAAAAGCTCGCCAAGCGGCCGCTCAAGGCGCTGTCGGGTGATTATCCGGTGGAGCGGCAGAAGGCGCTCGGGCTTGCAATGATGCAGGCCGTCGGGTTCGACATGAACCACGGCAGCCTGTCGGTATCGGATCATCCGTTCTGCGGCGGGGTGCCGAGCGACGTGCGAATGACGACACGCTATCGCACCGACGAGTTCCTGTCGGCGCTGATGGGCATTCTGCACGAAACAGGCCACGGGCTATATGAGCAGAACCTGCCAAAGCAATGGAGCCATTGGCCGTCGGGCAAGGCGCGCGGCATGTCGATCCATGAAAGCCAGAGCCTGTTTGTCGAAAAGCAGATCGGCCGCAATCCTGCCTTCTGGCGTTTCGCGCTGCCGCTGGTCGACGCGCATCTGAAGGAATCCTGGACCATGGAGGATATCCTGCCTCATGTACACCAGGTCAACCGCGGCAAGATCCGGGTCGACGCCGACGAAGTCACCTACCCGCTGCATGTGATCCTGCGCTATGAACTCGAGCAGGATCTGCTGTCGGGCCGGCTTGAGGTCAAGGATCTTCCGGAGGCCTGGGACGCCAGGATGCAGGCCTCGCTCGGCATCGCCACACTCGACGACCCGAAAAACGGCCCGATGCAGGACGTGCACTGGCCGTCGGGCTCGTTCGGCTATTTCCCGTCCTATACGCTGGGCGCGCTGATGGCTGCGCAGCAATGGGCGGCGATCCTGAAGACCAATCCGGACGTCGATAAGCAGATTGCGGTCGGTGATTTCGATCAGGTCAATGCCTGGCGGCGTGACAATATCTGGTCAAAGGCGTCAACCGCCTCGACGCCGGAGATCCTGCGCAACGCCACCGGCGAAGCGCTCAATCCGGCCCATTTCATCGCCCACCTGAAAGCGCGCTACGGAAAATAGCCGCCGCAGGGCTCCTGCGAGCCCTGCCCTTACAGCATGGCTTCGCCCGGAGCGGCGGCGGAGACCCTTGCTTTTGCGGCTTCCTGGCGGCGGCGCGTGCGTTCGCGCATGATGGTGTAGATCCCTGTGGCGATGATGATGCAGGCGCCGACGAGGGTGTAGAAATCCGGGAATTCGGCAAACACCAGAATGCCGATGATGGTGGAAAATACCAGCCGCACATAGCGGAACGGCGTCACCACACCGATCTCGCCAATGCGGGTGGCCTCGGTCAGCGCCCAATAGGCGCCCACGCCAACCACCAGCGCGCCGGTGAGATAGCTGCCTTCACGCAGTGTCGGCATTTCGGCGCCGCCAGTGATGGCCAGCAGTACGGCGCCCGACACGCCAACGGCAAAGAAACCCCAGGCAGCAAGTTGCAGCGAGGATATGGCTTTAGGAACCTTGCGGCTGGCCAGATCACGCGTCGCCAGGCCGATAACGCCCGCCACGGCCCACAGCACTTCCGGTTCAAATCCTTCAAGCCCCGGACGAATGACCAGCAATACGCCACCAAAGCCGACCAGAATGGCGGTCCAGCGGCGCCAGCCTACAGCCTCGCCCAGGATCAATGCCGCACCCATGGTGACCAGCAGCGGCGTCGCCTGCAAAATCGTGGTCAGCGTCGCCAGCGGAATCAGCGTCAATGCGGTGACAAAACACAGGCCGCCAAGCATTTCACTGAGATTTCGCAGCAGCACCGCCGGGTGGAAAAAGCCTTTTGAAAACACGCTGGTGCCAGCGAGACGGGCATAGATGGCAAAGACCAGTGCGCCGAGAAATCCGAGAACCACCAATATCTGCCCCACCGGCAAGCCCGATGCGGCCAGCTTGATGAACATGTCCTCGGCGGCGAATCCCACCATTCCGAGAACCATCAGCAAAATGCCGCGCATATTATCCATGATGATTGGTCCCGGTTGGCAAAAAAAGGAGGAAACACGCGCCGAAAACAGGCACATCGCGTGCCTACTCCGATTAAACCCGTTGGGAAACCCTTTGATGACGCAAGAGCAGGCGATTACAGCGGCGAAATGGCATCCCGCCCCCGCATTCCTGTGACCACACGCCCCAGCATGCTCAAGAACAACTCCCGTTCAGCCAGCGGCAGCCCCTCAAGCACACGATCGTTGACCTGCACCGCTGCGGCAGTGGCAGACGCCTCAAGCGCACGCGCCGCGTCGGTCAGGCAGACAAGCTGCGAGCGCCCGTCATCGGGATGCGGCTTTCGCTCGATCAGGTGATCCCTCTGCATACGTGCCAGCGTGTTGGCCATCGTTGCCTGTTCAACGCCAAGCCGCTCGGTCAGGTTACGCTGGGTCTGTCCATCCTCGCTCCACAATTCGCTCAGGACAAGAAACTGCGCCGGCGACAGGCCGTAGGGAGCAATTCGTGTTTGCAACTCGGCTGTGTAGAGGCGCGCCAATTCATTGGCCAGAACGCCGGCCGAGCGGGATTTATTGAATGTCATTTCTCCTTATAACAGTAAATAGCACGCTATGCTATACTGCATAGCGTGCTATTTATACCATTAAATGAACGATGCCCTACCCTTCCATTCGTATGAAATTATTGTGAATTTTGGGACGGCGTCAGGCTGTATGCCAAGGTCTTCCTGTGTGGATTCAGGCCTCTGGTAAAAGGCTTCTGCCTCGGTGGACTCCTCAACTTGACATGCAGGTATTTACCTGCATATTATCCGCTATGACAACAAAACCGACGAACGACACGGACAAGGTATTCAAGGCGCTGGGTGATCCGACCCGCAGATTGCTGCTCGACCTTCTTTGCGAGAAGAACGGGCAGACGCTGAGCGAGCTGTGTGAGGGCCTCGACATGGCCCGGCAATCCGCGACGCAGCATCTGGGGATGCTGGAGGACGCCAACCTGGTGAGCACGGTCAAGCGCGGCCGGGAGAAGCTGCATTTCATCAACCCGGTGCCGCTGCATGAAGTCTACGAGCGCTGGGTGCGCAAATTCGAACAGCAGCGGCTGAGCCTGCTGCACGATCTCAAACAGGAACTTGAAGGAGAGTGACCATGAGTAAAGAGAAAACCAGCTTTGTCTATGTGACCTACATCCGTTCGACGCCTGAAAAGGTGTTCGAGGCCATCACCCGACCCGAAATCGCAAGCCGCTACTGGGGCCACGAGAATGTGTCGGACTGGAAGCCCGGATCGAGATGGGAACATGTCCGAGCCAATGATGAGCGCACGGTCGAACTCGTCGGCGAAGTCATCGAAACTTCTCCACCGTCACGCCTCGTCATCAGCTGGGCCAATGCTTCGCAGGCCTCCGAACCGCGGGCTCACAGCCGGGTGACCTTCGAGATCGTCGAATATGAGACTATGGTCCGTCTGACCGTCAGTCATGACGAGCTTGAAGCCGGAAGCGGCATGGCCAACGGTATCTCCAAGGGCTGGCCGGTGGTGCTGTCGAGCCTCAAATCATACCTGGAGACCGGCACGCCGATCGACGTCTTTGCTAAGCCGAAAATCGAGGGCTGAGGCCGTGAAGATCGGGATCATCGGCATCGGCGAGATCGGCGGCACCCTGGTCACAAAATGGAGCAGCAACGGACACAGCGTCCGGGTCGCCAATTCGCGTGGCCCAGGATGTGGTGATCATCGACACCGCCAATTATTACCTCGATATACGCGATCCCCGCATCGGGGACATCGATGCCGGTATACCGGAAAGTGTTTGGGTCTCAGGTGAACTCGGGCGTCCGATCTTCAAGGCGTTCAACAGCATCATGTTTCACGCCCTTGCCGAACTGGGAAGACCCCAAGGTGCCCCGAACCGGCTGGCTCTCCCCGTTGCTTGCGATGACGCCCGGGGCAAGCAGATCGTCATGGATCTGGTCAATGAGACCGGGCTTGATCCTGTTGATGGCGGCAGGCTGGAAGCTTCCTGGCGTCAACAACCGTCAACACCTGCCTATTGCAGCGACTATGACACGGCAAAGACGCGCCAGGGGCTTCAGACTGCCATCAATGGCAGGGCCGAGACCATCCTCGACACGCTTTGGCGGGAAAATTACATGGCGCTGTTTGCCGACAAGCCTGCCTATGCCGGCGTGCATGCCCGAGTGATTGCCCTGAACCGTCGCTCAATCCGCTCTGAGCCTCGGATGTGACTGCGCGCCCCCTGTCCGGCCTTGGCATCGCGCCACTTTTCCCGGGTTCAGATTTTCAACACCGACCAGAGGAGACTGATCATGAACAAGACCTATAGCGGCGGATGCGCTTGCGGCGCGATCCGTTATCAGACCAGCAGTGAGCCGATCTTTCAGAACCACTGCCAATGCCGCGATTGCCAGAAGCGAAGCGGCACCGGGCATGGCTCCTACCTCACCTTTCCCAGCCGCGCCGATGTGACGGTGAAGGGTGAGGCCAGCACCTGGCGAGTCTCGGGTGACAGCGGCAACGAGAAGGTCCATGCCTTCTGCCCGACCTGCGGGACACCGGCCTATCTGACCTTTGTCGCCATGCCGGAGCTGTTTACGGTTCCAGCCACCAGCCTTGATGACCCCGGCCAGTTCCACCCGCAGGCGCTTACCTACGCCGTTCGCGGCCATGCATGGGACACCATTGATCCAGCCTTGACAGCTTTCGAGCGTATGCGCGGATAGAACCCGGCGGGATCACATGAGGGCAATCGGGTTCCCTTCATAGGCACGGAGCTGTAGGCAGGACCGGCGCGGCATTGCCGCGCCCGTCAGACAAAGGCCCGCCCGACATGATCGACCTTCTCGCTTATGCCAGCCTGTTTCTTGCTGCCTTTCTGGCAGCCACGCTGGTTCCTGCGCAATCCGAGAGCGTCCTGACCGGTCTGATCCTGGCCGGCGGCCAGCCGGTGGTGGCGCTGATTGCCGTGGCAAGCCTCGGCAATATCCTGGGATCTGTCCTCAACTGGCTGATCGGCCGCGGCGTCGAGCGGTTTCGCGACCGGAAATGGTTCCCGGCCGGAGAGGCGCAACTGGCCCGCGCGCAACAGCAGTACCAGCGCTTCGGCTACTGGTCGCTGCTGCTTGCCTGGGTTCCGATCATCGGCGATCCGCTCACACTGGTGGCAGGCATCATGCGTGAGCCATTATGGCGGTTTTTGCTGCTGGTCTCGATCGGCAAGATCGGGCGCTACGCCGTGCTTGCAGCCGGCATCGGGGCACTGTCATAAAGAGGCTGGGGTGAGACCCGGGAATCTGACACTATCTCACCTGCCCGACGTCTCTTGTTTGACAGGTTGCCGCTCATGCTTACAGCCCTCACCCTCATTCTCAGCTGCCAGTTGGCCGGCGAACTGATCACCCGGTTCTTGGGGTTGCCGGTTCCCGGCCCGGTCGCCGGCATGGTGATCCTGTTCGCCCTGCTCGCCATCAAGGGCGGGGTGCCCGAAGAGATCGGCGCCGTCGCCGACAGCTTGCTGAAAAATCTCGCACTTTTGTTCGTGCCGGCCGGTGTCGGGGTGATGGCCCATTTTGGTCTGCTCGGGCAGGATTGGCTGCCGATCTCGGTGGCACTGGTCGGCTCGACGCTGGCCACCATCGCCGTGACCGGACTGGTGATGAGCCGGCTTGCCCGCGCCAGTGCGGCTGAGGACGGAGACACGCCCAATGGCTGACATCTCGGAAGTCTGGGTCTATCTCAGCGCCAGTCCGCTGCTGTTCCTGACGTTGACGCTTGCTGCGTTCCAGGCTGGCACGTGGCTCTACGACCGTTCC
The DNA here is from genome assembly GCF_001011155.1 of Hoeflea sp. IMCC20628. Classification (NCBI taxonomy): domain Bacteria; kingdom Pseudomonadati; phylum Pseudomonadota; class Alphaproteobacteria; order Hyphomicrobiales; family Rhizobiaceae; genus Hoeflea; species Hoeflea sp. IMCC20628. The sequence goes on along the minus strand of NZ_CP011479.1, from coordinate 2,059,949 downwards.
GGCCACAAGCCCTTCCTCAATCCGGTGCTGACGGCTGTGATCGTCGTTGTCGGCCTGTTGACCCTGAGCGGCACGACTTACGAGACCTATTTTGAGGGTGCGCAATTCGTGCATTTCCTGCTCGGCCCCGCAACCGTGGCGCTGGCGATCCCACTCTTCCGGCAGTTTGACCGGGTGCGGCGTTCGGCGCTGGCGCTGATCACCAGCCTGTTGTGCGGCTCGCTCACAGCCATCGGCACGGCGGTCGGCCTCGGCTGGCTTCTCGGCGCAAGCCGTGAGACGCTGATGTCGCTGGCCCCGAAATCAGTCACCGCACCTGTCGCCATGGGCATCACCGAGCAACTGGGCGGGTTGCCGTCGCTGACGGCTGTGCTGGTGATCCTGACCGGCATCATGGGCGCGGTCCTTGGCCCGCCGCTGCTTACGCTGATCGGCGTGAAGGACTGGCGCGCCCGCGGACTGGCGCTCGGCACCGCCAGCCACGGCATTGGCACGGCGCGCGCACTTCAGGTCAACGAGCTGGCCGGTGCCTTCTCAGGCCTTGCCATGGGATTGAACGCGCTGGCCACAGCCATTCTGCTGCCGATCCTGTGGCGGCTGTTTTTCTGAGAGGACCAAAGATGGAACACAGCTTTTGGCATGACCGCTGGGAAAGCGGCCGCATCGGCTTTCATGAAAGAGAACCCAACCCGCTGCTGGTCACGCATTTTCCGGCTCTGGCGGTGCCGGAAAACGGTCGTATCTTTGTTCCGCTGTGCGGCAAGACTCTCGACATCGCCTGGCTGCTCTCCCAAGGCCACCGGGTTGCCGGCGCGGAACTCAGCGAACTAGCAATTGAGCAATTGTTTGAAGACCTTGGCGTTGAACCGGCCATTTCAGATCTGGGGAAGCTGACACACTACAGCGCGGACAGCATCGACATATTCGTCGGCGATATTTTCGATCTTACCGCGACCGTGCTCGGAGCTGTCGACGCCGTCTTTGACCGGGCGGCTCTTGTCGCCCTGCCCGAACACATGCGCATGGCTTACGCGCCGCACATTGCCGATATCACCGGAAATGCTCCGCAGTTGCTGATCACCTTCGAGTACGACCAATCACAACTGGACGGACCACCGTTTTCCATCCCGAGCGACGAAGTCATCCAGCGCTACGGCGACCGATACGACATTTCAACCTTGGCCACGGATGGTGTGGCCGGCGGGTTCAAGGGCCATGATGTCAGGGAGCGCGTCTGGTTGCTGCGCACATTGTGATCGAAAATTTGGGCTTGAATACGTCTGATTACGCACTGTAAAGCGGCGTTGACCGAGTCTCTCTATCGAGCAGTATCTGAACATCGATGCCTTGATCTGCCTCCACAATCCGCGCAAAGCAATGTCACAGGGCATGCACAATGGCCTCAGGCCGCGGCGCGGTCTCCGGTTTCCGTGCCCGGTGCCAGGGTCACTTCGAGGCCGTCCAGCTCCTCGGACATCAACAACTGGCAAGACAGCCGCGAGTTGTCGCGCACGTCAAAAGCCTGGTCGAGCATGTCTTCCTCTTCAGCCTCGATCGGGTAGAGCCTGTCGGTCCAGTCGTCTGAGACATGGACATGGCAGGTGGCGCAGGCGCAGGCGCCACCGCATTCGGCCTTGATGTCGAGACCCCAGTCTCGAATGATCTCCATCACCCGGAACCCTTCCAGTGCTTCAAGCGTGTGGCGGGTTCCAGTTTGATCGGTGACATGAATATGCATGGTGGGCTCCCCGTTCAGCCGTTCAATGTGGCCGTACGGCGCCAGCTGTAGCTTTGTCCGGCGACGGTCTGGTCCGCTGACGGCTGATAATGCAGATCAATGCCCGGCAACCGCTTCTCGATCAGTCGGGCAATCGTTGGTGCATGGGTGACCTCGAAACTGTCAAAACCGGTTCGCAGCATCAACGGAACCTGATCCAGCAACACAGTGCCGGCTGCGCGCAATTCGCCATTGTATCCAAGTCGTTCCCTCAGCAGCATGGCCTGCGAAAAAGCCCGGCCATCAGCGAACGCCGGAAAGGTCAGCGCGATGATCGCCAACCGGTCAAGCACCGGCGCCAGTTCACGCACGTCTTCGGCAGGCTGCAGCACTACACCGAACGGTGCATTGTCCTGGGCATGCTCCAGCGCTTCGGTCAGCGATAGAAACTTTGGCGCCTCCTCATTGTCCGATGCAAGCCAGGGATCATTTTCAACAATCCCGTTCTGTGTCCAAATGACAGTCATCTCAGTCTCCGGGTCTGTCTCAAGCCGCCTCGGCTTCGCCGCCATACAGCGCTGTTTTGAAGGGAGCAGCGCCAATGCGGCGGTAGCAATCGATGAACGGCTCATCTGCACCGGATCGATGGGCGAGATAGGTTTCGACGATGGTCTCTATGGCGTCGGTAATCTGGTCAGGACCGAAACCGCGGCCGGTAATCTGACCGATCGAGGCATTCTCGTCGGCGGACCCGCCAAGCGAGATCTGGTAGAGTTCCTCGCCCTTCTTTTCAACGCCCAGGACTCCGATATGGCCGACATGGTGATGTCCGCAGGCATTGATGCAACCCGAAATCTTGATCTTGAGATCGCCGATGTCAGCCTGCCGGACGGGGTCGGCGAAGCGGTTGGAAATCTCCTGCGCCACCGGAATCGAGCGGGCATTGGCAAGCGCGCAATAGTCCAGTCCCGGGCAGGCGATGATGTCGGTGATCAGGCCGGCATTGGCGGTGGCCAGCCCGTCTGCCAGAAGCGCCCTGTACAAGGGCTCGAGATCGGCGAGCGCTATATGCGGCAGCACCAGATTTTGCTCGTGCGTCACCCGGATTTCGTCATGGCCGAACTCCTCGGCCAGACGCGCCACCGAATCCATCTGCTCGGCTGTCGCATCACCTGGAATGCCGCCAATGGGTTTGAGTGAAATCGTCACCATGGCGTAGTCGGGATGCTGGTGCGGCGCGACATTGCGGCCGATCCAGTCCGCAAATCCGGGATCGGACTTCTTCCATGCGGCCAGTTCGCCCCAGCCTTCGGCGCGGGGAGCAAGCTTCGGCCGCTCGAAATAGGCATTGATCGCAGCAATGTCGGAATCAGGAAGCTTCAGCACGCCATCCTTGAGATGCGCCCACTCGGCGTCGATCTCGGCGGTCAGTTTCTCCACCCCGGTTTCATGCACCAGGATCTTGATCCGCGCCTTGTATTTGTTGTCGCGGCGGCCGTGCAGATTGTAGACCCGCATGATCGCAGTGGTATAAGATAACAGATCAGCTTCCGGCAGGAAGTCCTTGATCTTCTTGGCCAATAGAGGCGTGCGCCCCTGCCCGCCACCGATCCAGACAGCGAAGCCGAGCCGTCCCTGATCGTCCTTTTTAAGCTGCAGGCCGATGTCATGGGTCTGAATTGCCGCCCGATCGCGCTCGGCTGCGGTCACCGCGATCTTGAACTTGCGCGGCAGGAATGAGAACTCCGGATGCACCGATGACCATTGCCTGAGGATCTCTGCATAGGGCCTCGGGTCGGCAACCTCGTCCGCGGCCGCACCGGCAAAATGATCAGCAGTGACATTGCGGATGCAATTGCCCGAGGTCTGGATCGCATGCATCTCGACGCTTGCCAGTTCCTCGAGAATGGCCGGAATGTCGGACAATGAGGGCCAGTTGTACTGAATGTTCTGCCGCGTGGTGAAATGGCCATAGCCGCAGTCATAGGTGCGGGCGATGTGGGCGAGCTTGTGCATCTGCCGCGAATTGAGCGTGCCATAGGGCACGGCGACACGCAGCATATAGGCATGCAGTTGCAGATAGACGCCGTTCATCAGCCGCAAGGGCTTGAACGCATCTTCCGTAATGTCACCGGACATCCGGCGCTCGACCTGATCGCGGAACTGGTCGACACGTGCGGCCACAAAGGCATGGTCAAATTCATCGTAGCGGTACATCACAAAGTCCTTAAGCGGCGACGGAAGCGCGCACGGCGGACGCCGGCGCGTAATCAATGGTCGGTCCGTCTGCACGGATGCGTTCGCGCAGCCTGAACGGACGCGGCCCGCTTGGAGTCTCCTCGATATCGATGACATTGACATCGACCACGCGATTGTCGGCCAGCGCCTGGTCACCGGCTGCCGTGATGGCGACCACGGCTTCCTCGTGGCGGGCGAGGTAGGCGTCTTTCAGCGAAAACACCCATTCGCCATTGGCGCCGAGCCAGACTGAAATGCCATCGGTGAGACGATTTGCGGTGAGAACCTTGGTTTTGATCGGGGCGGTTTTCATGGATGTTTCCTCAGGCGGCTTGGGTTTGGGCGGCGGTGGCACCATGGTGCTGTCCGGCTGCAATCGGTGTGGAATGCTCGAAATTGGCGCCTGCAACGGCATCGCCGATCACCACCATCACCGGTCCGGCAAGTTCGGTGCGGCTTTCAAGTGCGGGCAGATCGGCGAGCGTGCCATGAAACAGGCGACGATCGCCACGCGAGGCGTTTTCGACGATTGCCACGGTCATGTCAGCCGGCAGTCCGGCGTCAATCAGCCGCGCGGCAACACTGGCTGCAACAGTGCGCCCCATATAAACGCAGAGCGTCGCGCCGGAGACGGCCAGTCGGGCCCAATCGGGCAGTGCCGCGCCAGTGAGATCATGGCCGGTGGTAAACACCAGTGACGAGGCCACGCCGCGCAGGGTCAGCGGCAGTTCGAAATCTGCAGCAGCGGCAAATGCCGAAGTGATGCCAGGGACAATCTCGAACGAGATTTCGGCGTCCCGCAATGCTGCCATTTCTTCGCCTGCACGTCCGAAAATCAGCGGGTCGCCGGATTTGAGCCGCACCACACGCTTGCCTTCGCGGCCGAGACGAACCAGCAGATCATTGATCTCGTTCTGGCTTTTGGAATGGCAACCCTTGCGTTTGCCGACGGCAAAGCGCTCGGCATCACGGCGGCCAAGCGCCACAACCGTTTCCGGCACCAGCGCGTCATAGACAATCGCATCGGCTTCCATCATGGCCCGCTGGGCGCGAAGCGTCAGCAGATCCTCGGCGCCAGGGCCTGCGCCGACCAGCCAGATATGGCCCGGCACGGGTTCACGACCGCGCAGCATACGGGTGGCGGCGCGTCGCGCCAGCGACACATCACCATTGTCGACATGGGTGGCGACATCAGCCTCGAAAAACCGCCGCCAGAACACCCGCCGCGCTACGCCACGCGGCAAAAGCCGGTCAACGGCAACACGGTAATCCGATGCAAGCCGCGCCAGCGTTCCGAGCGATGGCGACAGCATCTGGTCGATGCGGGCGCGGATCATCTGCGCCAGAACCGGGCCTGCGCCCTCGGTTCCAATTGCAATCGCCACTGGTGCGCGGTTGACCAGCGCCGGAGTCAGAAAATCGCAATAATCAGGCTGATCGACGGCATTGGCCGGCATCCGACGCTCGCGTGCGGCCATGACGATGGCGCGATCCTGCGCCGCGTCACCGGTGGCGGCAAATACAAGTGTTGAACCATCCATCTGTGCGGCCTCATAGGCCTGCCGGATCGGGGAGATTGCCAGCCGCGACAGGCTGTCGATCAGCTCGGCTTCCGGCGAGTCGGCATAGACGGAAATATCGGCCGAGGTATTGGCAAGCAGCCGCGCCTTGGCTGCAGCTTCCGCGCCATTGCCGAAGATTGCTACCTTGCGGGCGTCGACCCGCATGAAGGCGGGGAATGTCGTCAATTGCGCTGTTTGCGTCGCCATATCCGTCAAACTCCTGAGTTGGAGCCATTTTCAGGATAATGACGAAACAAATGAAGGAACAAACATGTGCCGTTTGGCTGAACTGGATATTCTTTTACCTCGGAAAGCCGGTTATGGAGAATGGGTAACCGCGACGCTTCAGGCTCATGCGGTAAGACGACAAAAACGGACATTTTTTATGGAGATCACCGAAAACGCGGAACTGGTGGGCAGATTGCTCGACGTGATGGAACAAGACATCTTGCCGATGACCGAACAAGGCGTGGCCAGGGGCAACAAGATTTTTGGCGGCGCGCTGATGCGCAAATCCGACCTTTCGCTGGTCATGGCGCAGACCAACAACGAGATGGAAAATCCGCTCTGGCATGGCGAAGTTCATCTTCTGAAATGTTTTTATGAGAGCCCGATTTCAAGGAATGAATCCACCAAGGACATGATTTTCCTGTCGACCCATGAACCCTGCACCATGTGCATGTCGGCCATTGCCTGGGCAGGCTTTGACAATTTCTTCTATTTCTTCAGCCATCAGGATTCGCGTGACAGCTTTTCCATTCCGCATGACCTCAAGATGCTCAAGGAAGTCTTCGGTCTGGAGCCGGGCGGCTACAATCACGACAACGCCTTCTGGCACGGCCGCGGCATCTTCGGCATCATCGCCTCGCTGCCCGATGACCAGGCACAGCCACTGCTCGATCAGGCGCAACGCATCCGCGCCCGCTATGCCGATCTGTCCAACGCCTACCAGTCGAGCAAGGATGACAACGTCATTCCCTTGAACTGAGTGGCGCACCGTGACTGAGTTGTGGACAATATGGGCGCCCGGGGCTGAACAGTCGCGGGCGTCGCACGGCTCGGGTATCATTATCTGATGAAACCATCACGCGACATTTCCGGCCTCATCGAAATCATGGCGGCGCTGCGGCATCCCGATACCGGGTGCCCGTGGGACATCAAGCAGGATTTCTCCACCATCAAGCCCTACACGATCGAGGAGGCCTACGAAGTCGCCGACGCGATCGAGCGCAATGATCCCGAAGACCTGTGCGACGAGCTGGGCGATCTGTTGCTGCAGGTGGTGTTTCACGCCCGCATGGCCGAGGAAGAGAAGCTGTTTTCCTTTGAAGACGTGGTCGAGGCCATCACCCGCAAGATGATCCGCCGGCATCCGCATGTGTTCGAGCGGTCCGAGGCCGACACGCCCGATAAGGTCAAGACGCAATGGGCCGAGATCAAGGCCGAGGAAAAGCGTGAACGGGCGAAACGCCGCGCCGCCCGCGGACTGCCGGAGACAGAGACGCCCGGACAACTGACCACCGTGCCGCGCGCCCTGCCCGCGTTGATGGAAGCGCTCAAACTTCAGCAGGCAGCCTCGCAGGTCGGCTTTGACTGGGGCGCGGCTGGCCCGGTGCTCGACAAGATCGAGGAAGAGATTGCCGAACTGCGCGCCGAGATCGCCAGCGGTGAGACGGAAAAGGCGACACAGGAACTCGGCGATGTGATCTTTGCCGTCGCCAATCTGGCGCGGCACCTGAAGGCCGACCCCGAGAACGCGCTGCGCGCCACCAACACCAAATTCCGCACCCGCTTTGCTTTTGTGGAAAAAGGCCTGGCCAAGCTCGGCAAGACTCCCGACGACGCGACGCTGGCCGAAATGGAAGCGCTGTGGCAGGCGGCGAAAACGGCCTGAACCGCCGTTTGCTGGTTTGGGCCGCTGCATGCCGGGTACCGCGCCCCCGGCTTGATGGGAGTATTTGTTTTCCCAGGCAACCATTTGCCACCTCGTCCGTTGCAGCAGGTCTTTCTCAAGCACTTCGAGGGTTACATGGCCGGCCGCACTCTTCTGCAGTTCTTTCATTGGTACAGTCCCGACGGCGGAGGCCTGTGGAACGAGGTCACCGAAAAGGCCGGCGATCTGGCCGAAATGGGGATCACCGACGTGTGGCTGCCGCCTGCCTACAAGGGTGCCGCCGGCGGCTATTCAGTCGGTTACGACACCTACGACCTGTTTGATCTGGGCGAGTTTGACCAGAAGGGCACGGTGGCGACAAAATATGGCGACCGGAATGCGCTTGAGCGCGCCACCCATGCGCTCACGGATGCCGGGATCGGCGTCATTCACGATGTTGTCTTCAATCACAAGATGGGCGCCGACGAGAAGGAGCGCGTCCGCGTCCGCCGTGTCGATCCTGATGACCGCACAAAAATCGACGACACGGAATTCGACGCTTTGGCCTATACCCGCTTCACCTTTCCAGGGCGCGCCGGAAAATACTCGCAATTTGTCTGGGATGCGCGCTGTTTCAGTGGCGTCGACCATATCGAGGACCCTGACGAGGATGGGATCTTCAAGCTGGTGACCGAATATGGCGACGGCGAATGGAACACCGAGGTCGATCAGGAGAATGGCAATTATGACTACCTGATGGGAACCGACGTCGAATTCCGCAACATGGCTGTCTATGAGGAATTGAAGTTCTGGGGCCGATGGCTGGCCGAGCAGGTGCCCGTCAACGGCTTCCGGCTCGATGCCGCCAAGCATATCCCGGCATGGTTTTTCCGCGACTGGATTGGCCATATGCGCGAAAAAGTCGACCCGAACCTGTTGGTGGTCGCGGAATACTGGCATCCGGACGCCGAGGCGCTGAAAGCCTATCTGGATCTGGTTGACCAGCAATTGATGCTGTTTGACGTCGGCCTGCACCAGCGCTTTCACGATGCGGCACGCGAGGGCGGCGAATTCGACATGCGGACAATTTTCGATGGTTCGCTAGCAGCTGAAGTGCCCGATCATGCGGTCACTCTGGTCGACAATCACGATACCCAGCCGCTGCAATCGCTGGAAGCTGCGGTCGATCCCTGGTTCAAACCCATCGCCTATACGCTCATCCTGCTGCGCGAGCAGGGCCTGCCGTGCGTTTTCTATCCTGATCTTTATGGTGCAAATTACACCGACAAGGGTGGCGACGGCGAAGATCACGAAATCGACATGCCGGCCATCGCATGTCTTCCGGCGCTGGTCACGGCGCGGCAGCGTTTTGCCAATGGTCCGCAAACCGATGTGTTCGACGACCCCGATTGCATCGGCTTTGTCCGCCATGGCACGGACGACCAACCGGGCTGCGTCGTTGTTATGAGCAACGGTCCGGAGAGTTCGAAATCATTCGATCTGGGGCCGGATCAATCGGGCCAGAAATTTCGGGATTTTCTCGGCCACCGCGAGGACGAAGTGACAACCGATGGCGAAGGCCGGGGCGAATTTCCGGTCAATGGCGGCAGCGTCAGCGTCTGGGTACGCAGCGAGCTGTTTTGAGGCGCCCACCCGCGGTGATGTGGCTGAAAGCTGGTGCCGCTACCAGCTCACCGCCTCAAGCCCGATGATCAGCGGGTGCAGGCTGATGAGCGCTGCGAGAAGCGCCAGCGCCGCCAGCAGCCGGACAATCGTGCTGGCATCCGGCACCAGGCTGCGTCCCGCCTTTGCCGCCTGCAGGAGATTGAGCCACGTCTCCGGCCCCATCTCCCGCCTGCGGCGCCGGTCGATCAACCGCATGCCCAAAAGCGCAAATAGGGCGAAGCCGCCAAACAGCAGTGCATGGGCAAGGTCGCCATTGGGCACGTTGTGGCCTGCCGCCCACAAGGTGAGAGCCGCAAGGTACGGATGACGCAGCCAACCGGCGATCCCGGGTGCTGAGGGATTGAACCGTTCATCGCGCCAACCACCGAAGGAGAACGGATTGGGCCGGAACGCAGCCATCGCCACGATCAGGCACACCGCCGCCATCGCAGCCAGGGTCACGTGCTTTTGCCACGGCAGGCGCGGCCACAGCTCGACATAGGGCGCCCGGCCAGCAGCGATGATCAGCCAGACCAGCACCACAACGGACAGGGCCGAATAGAGGAAAGTGAATCCTGTCCTGCCAATCCGAGCGACGATCATCGGCTTGACCGGCTGACGGATCGGCACGGAATGCGACAGCAGAAACACACAAAATGCGGCGATGAGTTCGCCCCAGCCGCTCATTTTGGCGTTTCCGGATTGATACCAACCGAGACCTTGCGCTTTGCGGCTTTTGGTTTGGTCAAAATCGGAAAATAGACAACAGCGAAACCGCCGAACGCAAAAACCCAGGCCCCGGCCGCCAGATGCAACAGCCAGTCCTGACCCGGCATGGCGCCTGCCAGGAAACGGGCGCCCACCGAGAGGATCATCGCCAGATACAGCGCGGTGATCGCCGGTGTGGCGCGCAATGGCCGTCCGGCGTGCCCGAGGCTTGCCCTCGTCATCACCGCCAGGGTCATCAGACCGACGGCGCCGGCCATCCAGACATGCTGCGTCGCAGCCCCGCTGATTGGCAGGAAACCGCTCCCGGCAATCGCAAAAAAGCCCAGAGGCACGAAGCCATAGCCAACATGCAGCACCCAGACCAGAGCCTCGCTTGTCGCTTGCCAGCCCTGCCAGCGGATCAACCTCCATGTCTGCGCCAGCCCGGCGATGAAACACAGGGTCGCTGCCAATCTGTGGTCCGGCGTAATCACCCAGGAGGCGAGCGCCAGAGCCGTCACCAGCACGACGGATGTGTCAGTCTGGCCATAGGGGGCAGGCAATCGTGTCGCATGCTGTGCGGAAAGCCAGTTGCGCGTGAATGACGGCACGATCCGACCCCCAATCAGGGTGATCAGCATGACAGCCGCAGCAAGCCCCAGGCGCAGACCGGCGCCGAAAGCCGGCAGTCCGTCCGCCAGCGCCTGCTGGTGATAGGCCGCATTGGCCAGAGTCCAGAGGGTGAGCAAGGCCAGAACCGGCAGGTTTTTCCAGTTCTTGCCGGTGATGATCTCACGCGCCAAAAATCCCGCCAAAGCAATAGGAAAGGCCAGATCGACAGCCATGGCCACATAGGGTGGCAGAAGTGCCGAGATCGCCACCGCGGCGCGTCCTGCCAGCCACAGCGCCACAAGTCCGGCCAGTGGCCATCCGGTGACCGGCAGGCTGCCGGTCCAGTTGGGCACAGCAGTGAGCAGAAATCCTGCAATTACCGCGCCGAGATAGCCAAACAGCAATTCATGGGCGTGCCAGGCCACAGGATCAAAGGCGGTGCGCAACGGGTCATTGCCCGACAGCATCATCACCCAGAGGACCATCGCCAGGCCTGCCCAGGCAGACCCGAAAAGAAAGAAAGGCCGGAAGCCGAAACTCAGAATTGCCGGACCGCGCCAGTCCCGCATGCGTGCGGCAGTTGTGCTCATCACTCTTCTCCCGAGGCGCTCCCGAACGGATACGAACGAAGCTTTTGCCCAAGCCGGAGGTCCGGTTTGAGGCTGTCTGTTCGAATAGCTCCTTAAACTGGTATTGTAAATACCTGTTTAAGGAGTCGGATCAGAAAGCGTCAGAATGGAGCGATAGCCAGCGTCAAGTTACTCTAGAAAATCGTCATCCGGTTTCGGACCGTTGCCCATACGGCGGTCAAGCTCATCGGAATCAGCGCCGGTGAATTCCGCCTCGATCAGCACCGAGCCGTCTTCCATGTCCTCGCGGCCACTGACCCGGCCACGCTGATAGATCCACGGAACCAGCGTCATCTGATCGGGGGCGATATTGATCTTCCGCGATACCAGCTTGCCCGAAATGACCGACTCGATACGCGTCAGCAGCACGTCGATTCCCTCGCCGGTAATTGAGGAGACCGCAATGGCGTTTTCAGAGTTCTCCGCCCTGACCTTGAGATCGGCTGCAGCATCCTCGGGCAGCAGGTCGATCTTGTTCCAGACCTCGACCAGTTTCTGTTCGGCAACCTCGCCGACGCCAAGACTTTTCAAAATGGCCTCGACATCCTTGGCCTGGGCTGACCGGTCCGGATCGGCCATGTCGCGCACATGCAGGATCAGGTCGGCTTCGATGACTTCCTCGAGCGTCGCCCGGAAAGCCGCAACCAGATGGGTCGGAAGGCTGGAAATGAAGCCCACAGTGTCGGACAGGATCACCATCTTGCCATGCGGCAGCTTCATCCGTCTCAGCGTCGGGTCCAGTGTGGCAAACAGCATGTCCTCGGCCAGCACCTCGGCGCCGGTCAGCCGGTTGAACAGCGTCGACTTGCCGGCGTTGGTGTAGCCGACCAGCGCCACGATCGGGTGCGGCACCTTCTTGCGCTTGGCCCGGTGCAATTGGCGGGTGCGGCGGACCTGATCGAGCTCGCGTTCGAGCTTGATGATGCGCTCCTGCAATTGCCGCCGGTCGGCCTCGATCTGGGTTTCACCGGGACCGCCCATGAAGCCACCGCCACCGCGCTGGCGTTCAAGGTGGGTCCAGCTGCGGACCAAGCGGCCCTTCTGGTAATTGAGGTGGGCGAGTTCGACCTGCAGCACGCCTTCCTTGGTGGAGGCGCGGCGGCCAAAAATTTCCAGAATCAGTCCGGTGCGGTCAATCACCTTGAGCTTCCATTGCTCTTCCAGATTGCGCTGCTGCACCGGGGTGAGCGGGTGATCAACGATCACCAGATCGGCGCCGGAAGATTCGATCAACGCCAGGATCTCGAGCATCTTGCCCTTGCCGAACAGTGTCGACGGCCGCGGCGTGGAAACCGGGATGATCAGTGCTTCGGCCACCTTGAGATCGATCGCGCCGGCAAGGCCGATCGCTTCCTCCATGCGGTGGGTATCGGGGCGTTTGACCACCTCGCCGCTGCCCGGAGCCGCGTTGCGGGTGCGCAGGGTCGGGATGAGCACAATTGCGCTGGTGACGCCGGACTTGCTGTCCGCGTCGGTGAAATTTCCGGTGCTATCTACAGTTTCTATGTGCGTTGTCCTGTCAGGCGCCGGTTGCGGCGTCCTCATTTTCAAACATTTGAACCGGTTGACTCGGCATGATCGTGGAAATCGCATGCTTGTAGACAAGCTGCGAATGACCATCGCGCCTCAGCAGGACGCAGAAATTATCAAATGAGGTGACCACACCGGTCAACTTCACTCCGTTGATCAAGAAGATCGTCAGCGAGATTTTCTGTTTCCGAACCGTGTTGAGAAATAGGTCCTGCAGATTTTGTGAACGTTCCGCCATTGCGCTTATTCATCCGTCTTTTTATTGCCTGCACAATTGCAGGACGTTACCGCATTCATTCGGACTTGATGACAATTGGCTTCTTTGCAAACTCAAAGGAAACCTCGGCCCTACCAGCCTTCCGTAACGTCAAGTTCCGAACACCCCAAAACAGTCTGACAGGCAGATTTGTTAGAATTCACCGCTGACAGAAATTATCTCGCCCGAACAAGCCGCAGAAAATCATTGTTATGGTGTTTTGTAAACACTTGTTTTGGCGCGCCACCCAATCGAGACGGGCTGCGGCCACCTGGCTGTAACCTTTGGTCAGCTGTCCATTCGCACCAGGACCGCGCTCGGACAAGATCCTGCGGTTTGATGAAGTCCATACCGGGTTAGGGCTCGGAGCGGGTTGGTTAATGCCGGACAAACTGCCCGGCCCTTGGCGTTTCCGACATTTTCGAGTCAATCTGGCGAAGCTCACTTCGGCAGATGAAATGCGCTTAAGGCCCTGCAGCATTCAATTCCGCTATCGGTTCGGATCTGACAAGCACAGTGAAGTGCTGATTTGGGCCGCATTTTCATCACTTCCGGTAAGCGGTGATCACGTGATGCGTGATTGGGCGTGAGAACGGGTCCTGTTTCCATCACGCAATGCAGCATTGGCCCGGAAGGGGCCCGAAAAAACTTCGGTGACCAAATGCCGGAATTCCGGGGTTTTCGTCGGAATTATGGTTTCCTGTCTGTGAACGCTGCGGACGCCTGCGGTTGACAATGGAGCGCTTGTCACGCTCGTCATATCGAGCCAACTATCTGAAATAAAAGATACATCTGTAGTATTGGGGAAGCCATGAGCGTCTCGGCTCACATTCCCCGCACGCTCTGTTCACATCCATGTGGCTGGCAAGTCATCTGCGCCAGGCCCATCTTCAGGTCATCGGAACGGCGCGGCCCGAACGAAACAAAACTACGGACCGCACGCTCCAAACCAAATCGCAGACGACGCAAACATATTAAAGGAAAAACACCATGAACAAGCTCATCATCGCCCTCGGCCTGACACTCGCAACAGCCACCGGCGCATTCGCCGATTCCTCCGCACTCGACGCATTTGTGCCGCAAGCTCCGAGCACTTCGACCATTGATTACACTGCAACGGCTTCGGTCGGCGACGTCGCAAACGACCAGATCGTCTACAACCGTGCAGGCAATGACGGCTCGCCAACATTCGTAGCTCCGCAGGGCAACGTTGACTACACAGCAACCGCATCGATCGGCGGCGGCGTCTCCAACGAGCAGGTCACCTACAACCGCGCCGATAATGACGGCTCGCCGACGTTTGTTCGCTAAGACTTGCCTGATTGCGGGGCCGGCTTTCCTCCCGGCCGGTCCTGCACCCCACCCGATCACAACATCACATTTCATCCCATCAAAGGATCACCATCATGAACAAGCTCATCATCGCACTCGGCCTCACCCTCGCAACGTCGACCGGCGCATTTGCCGCTTCCACCGCCATGGACGCCTATGACCTGCCTGCCGCACAGGGCACCGCACACTACGCTGTCGGCGTTAGCAACGAACTGGTCAGCTATGACCGCGCCGGCAATGACGGCTCGCCAACATTCGTGGCTCCGCAGGGCAACATCGATTACACCGCGACGGCTTCGATCGGAGACGTGTCCAACGATCAGGTCATCTATGACCGCGCCGGAAACGACGGTTCGCCGCACTTCGCGCGCTAAGACTTGCCTGATTGCGGGGCCGGTCTCCTCCCGGCCGGTCCTGCACCCCTCTCCGCCAATCACGCAGCCGTGAACGCGGCACAATGGATCTCCCGGAACCTTTCTCGGGCCCGGCCATTGTCACCCCGAACGACACAGAAACAGACGCTGTCCTCCCAAGACACGCATTCATTCAAAGGACCTCTATTATGAACAAGCTCATTATCGCACTCGGCCTGACACTCGCAACTTCGACCGGCGCATTTGCCGCTTCCACCGCCATGGACGCCTATGACGTTCCTGCCGCACAGGGTTCAGTCAACTACGCAGTTGGCGTGTCCAACGACCTGGTCAGCTATGACCGTGCCGGCAATGACGGTTCGCCAAGCTTTGAAGCCCCACAGGGCGGCATCGACTACACAGCAACCGCTTCTGTCGGTGAAGCATCCAACGAGCAGGTCACCTATGACCGCGCCGGCAACGACGGTTCGCCGCGCTACAACTAAGACCAGTCAAGCGATTGGCGCCGGTTTCCCTCCACCCGGTAGCTTCGCTCTGGTCTACCCCAAGGTCTTTAGGCCAAGCCAGCCCTCCCCCGCTGGCCCAGAGCTTCAAGGCCCCCCGCGATAGCCATCGGCGCCGTCACTCCGTCTGGCGCCCGGCAGTCGCGCAAAAGCCCCGTCCGCAAGGTCGGGGCTTTTCGCGTCTTGGCAGTCGCTGATGGATCAGCCGGCGAGTTCGGCCAACTGGGTCATCACCACCGCGGCGCCGGTCAGACGCTTTTCAGGTGTCGGCAGGTCACGGATGAAGACGACGCTCTGATCCGGCCGGATCTTGGCCAGTGAGCCCTGCTTGGAAATATAGCCCACCAGCGCTGCCGGATTGGAGAATTCCTTGTGGCGGAACTGCACCACCACGCCCTTGGGGCCGGCGTCAAGTTTCTCGACATTGGCCTTGCGGCACAACGCCTTGATGAAGACGATCTTCAACAGATGCTGAACCTCGATCGGCAGCGGACCAAAGCGGTCGATCATCTCGGCGCCAAAACCGTCGATATCGGCAACATCGGTAATATCGCCGAGCCGGCGGTACAGCCCGAGCCGCAAATGCAGGTCCGGCACATAGGCTTCCGGGATCATCACCGGCGTGCCGACGGTGATCTGAGGCGACCAGCCGGTATCGATCACCTCGTCTTCGCCCCGCACCTCGGCCACGGCCTCTTCCAGCATGTGCTGATAGAGCTCAAACCCGACCTCCTTGATATGGCCGGATTGTTCCTCGCCAAGCAGATTGCCGGCGCCGCGAATGTCGAGATCGTGGCTTGCCAGCTGGAACCCGGCGCCCAGCGTGTCAAGCGATTGCAGCACCTTGAGCCGCTTGTCGGCAGTGGCCGTCAATGTCTTGTTGACCGGCAAGGTGAACAGCGCGAAGGCGCGGACCTTGGAACGTCCGACCCGGCCGCGCAGCTGATAGAGCTGGGCCAGACCGAACATGTCGGCGCGATGGACGATCAGCGTGTTGGCGGTCGGCACATCGAGGCCCGATTCAACGATTGTTGTCGACAGCAGCACGTCGTACTGGCCATCGTAAAACGCGTTCATGATGTCATCGAGCACGCCGGCGCTCATCTGTCCGTGCGCAATGGCGAATTTCAGTTCCGGCACGTCGGCGCGCAGGAAAGCGGCAATGTCTTCGAGATCGGAGACGCGCGGGCAGACATAAAAACTCTGGCCGCCGCGATAATGTTCGCGCATCAGGGTTTCGCGAATGGTCACCGGATCGAACGGCGAAATGAAGGTGCGCACCGCCATCCGGTCGGCAGGCGCCGTGGTGATCAGTGACAGTTCCCGCACCCCGGTCATGGCCAGTTGCAAGGTGCGCGGGATCGGGGTTGCCGACAACGTAAGCACATGCACGTCGCTCTTGAGGTCCTTGAGCCGTTCCTTGTGCTTGACGCCGAAATGCTGCTCCTCGTCGATGATCAGCAGCCCCAGATTGGCAAACTGGATCGATGAGCCGAGCAGCGCATGGGTGCCGATGACGATGTCGGTCTTGCCGGATGACAGTTCGGCCTTGGTCAGAGCCAGTTCCTTGGCGCCGACCAGGCGTGAGGCCTGGGCTATGCGCACCGGGTAACCGCGCAAGCGTTCGGTAAAGGTCTTGAAATGCTGCCGCGCCAACAGCGTTGTCGGCACCACGACGGCAACCTGCACACCGTTCATGCCTGCGATGAAGGCGGCTCTGAGCGCCACCTCGGTCTTGCCGAAGCCGACATCGCCGCAGATCAGCCGGTCCATCGGCTGCCCGGCAGCGAGATCTTCACGCACCTTGTCGATCGCCGCCATCTGGTCTTCGGTCTCGTCATAGGGGAAGCGGGCGGAAAACTCGTCATAGAGCCCTTCCGGCGCGTCGAGCACTGTTGCCGAGCGCATGTGCCGTTCTGCGGCAATGCGGATCAGGCCTGCCGCCATGTCGAGCAGCCGTTTCTTCAGCTTGGCCTTACGCGACTGCCAGGCGACGCCACCGAGCCGATCCAGCTGCACCTCGGCGCTGTCGGAGCCGTAACGGGTCAGAAGCTCGATGTTTTCAACCGGCAGGAACAGTTTCGCCTCGCCTGCATAATGCAGTTCCAGGCAGGCATGCGGTGCACCTGCGGCTTCAATGGTACGCAAGCCTATGAACTGGCCGATGCCGTGTTCGGCGTGAACCACGTAACTGCCTTCGTCGAGGCCCGAGACTTCGGCAATGTAATTGGCGCCGCGGCGCTTGCGTTTGGAGCGGCGGACCAGCCGGTCACCGAGCACGTCCTGCTCGCCGATCACCACCAGATCGTCGATCTCGAAACCGCCTTCGATGGCAAGCACGGCAGCCGCCGCCTCCCCCGGTTTCAGCTTGTCGAGATCAGAGTGCTGGTTGATCCGTACAACCCGCTCGAGCCCGTGCTCACTGGTGACCTGCAGCAGCCGGTCAAGCGAGCCCTCAGTCCAGGCGGTGATCAGGACCTTGCGGCCCTCGCCGCGCTTGGTGCCGACATGGGCGACCAGTTTTTCGAACAGATTGACCCGGCCGCTCTCGGCGGATTTGTCGGCCTCGGCATCCGCAGCCCATCGCGGGCCGGTAACGGTGTCGATCTCGATCACCCGGCGCGCGGCATTTTCGGGTTCATGAAACGGCGTCAGCCGGATGGCGTTGCGCGCATCAAGTTCAGCCTGCAATTCGGCCATGTCGAGATAGAGCAGGTCCGGCTCGATCGCCTTGTAGGGCGTGGCGTGGACGCTCTTGCCCTTTTCGATCGATTGCGCCGCAACGCGCGCGCCATGGTGATCGACGATCTGCGCGCGGCGTTCGCTGGCGGCCTCCGTCAGCATGTGGTCGCCGGCGATACGGAAACCTGAGAGATAGTCGAACACTGTTTCCATCTCGTCGTGAAACAGCGGCAGCCAGTGCTCCATGCCGGGATAGCGGCGCCCCTCGCTGATGGCGACATACAGCGCATCATCGCGCGTCGCAGCCCCAAAGCGGGCGAGGTAATTGGTGCGGAACCGGCTGACCGTCTCCGGTGAAAGCGTCACTTCGCTCATGGCGTTGAGCGACAATTCCTTGGCCTGCGAGGTGGTGCGCTGCGAGGCCGGATCGAAATGGCGTACGCTTTCCAGCGTGTCGCCAAAGAAATCCAGCCGCACCGGTTCATCGGCACCGGGAACGAACACATCGAGAATACCGCCGCGCACGGCGAACTCGCCGACTTCGCGCACCGTATCGACCCGTTCAAAGCCATGCTGGGCGAGACGGCCCGCCAGGTCCTCCATCTTCAGCCGGTTGCCCGACTTGGCCGAAAAGCCCAGCGCCGACACCACCGATTTGGGTGGCACGCGCTGCAATATCGCATTGACGGTGACCAGCACGATGGCCGGATGCGGATTGTCCGGAAACTGCACCAGCGACGACAGTGCCGCCAGCCGCCGCGCCGAGATGTCGGCGCCCGGCGACACGCGGTCATAGGGAAGGCAATCCCAGCCCGGCAGGCTCATCACCGGAATGTCGGGTGCGAAGAACGCCAGGTTCTGCTCGAGATCGGCCATGCGCTGGCCGTCGGAAATGATATAGGCCAGCGGACCGGCAGCCCGTGCCAGTTCGGCCAGCGCCAGGGCTTCCATGCCTTGCGGAACGCCCGACAAGGTGACAGGCGTTCGGGCTTCGGCAACCAATGCGGCCGGAATGACTGGCTTCATGATCGCTTTGCCTGACTTTCCGGACCTACCGCCGGGGATTCGAAATCAGGCACATAGGCCCGCATCCGGTCAAACACCGCGGTGCGGAACCGTTCCGGTGTTTCAGCCTCACCCGTCACCCAGCGGAAGATGTCGGCGTCTTCCTCGTCCATCAGCAATTCCAGCTGATCGAGTTCCGCGTCATCGAGAGTGCCGATTTCCGCATCGGCAAATCCGCCGATCACCAGGTCCATCTCGCGAATGCCACGGCGCCAGGCCCGCACCAGAATGCGGCGGCGGCGCGGATCAAGGTCAGCGCTTGAACGAGTTGTTCCGGTCATGATGAGCCTTTATCGGTTGGATGGTTTCCATATCCTGTCGCCGCGCAAATGTCAGCCTTGCGTTTCAGGCATTTTTGCAGTTCATCTGGAACCATGCGTCCGCTCGAGCTCGATCCCCTGTTCAAAACCGTCGAAAGCCTGCCTGGAATCGGCCCCAAGCTGGCCGAAGCGCTGGCGCGCGTCACCGGCAGAGACGGACCCGAGGATACCCGTGCGCTTGATCTGGTGTTGTTGCCGCCGCATGGGCTCATCGATCGCACGAAAATGTCGGAAATCGCTTTCGCAGCTGAAGGCGTCATCGCCACGCTCAAGGTCCGGGTCGACCGTCACCAGCCATCACCGCCAGGCCGAAAATCTGCGCCCTACCGGGTCTATGTGCATGATGAAACTGGTGAAATGGCGCTAACCTTCTTTCATTCCAAGCAGGCCTGGCTCGAAAAACTGCTGCCTGTGGGCGACACCGTTCTGATCAGCGGCAAGGTCGAATGGTTCAATGGCCGGCCGTCGATGGTTCACCCGGATCACATCATCGCCGAGGCCGACATTGCCAGCTTCCCGCTGATCGAGCCGGTCTATCCATTGACCGCCGGTCTCTCGCCAAAGATATTGCGGCGCTCGATTGAAGCCGCACTCGAGCTTTTGCCGGATCTGCCGGAATGGGCCGATCCGCATCTGGTCACCCGGGACAAGTTTCCGACATTCGCCGATGCGGTCCGGCAGTTGCATCACCCCGATTCGGCGCATGACATTGAACCGCAGACGCCGGTGCGGCGGCGGCTCGCCTATGACGAACTGCTGGCGGGACAATTGTCGCTGGCGCTGGTTCGCCAGACCCTGCGCAAACTGCCGGGCCAGCCGGTGCTCGCCGAAGGCAAATTGCGGCAGACAATCCTGCAGGCCCTGCCCTTCTCGCTGACTGCCAGCCAGCAAAAATCAGTTTCCGAAATTCTCACCGACATGGCCGGATCCGACCGCATGCTGCGCTTGCTGCAGGGCGATGTCGGCTCGGGCAAGACCGCGGTTGCGATGCTGGCCATGGCCGATGCGGTCGAAGCCGGCGGTCAGGCGGTACTGATGGCGCCAACTGAAATCCTAGCGCGGCAACACTACGCCACCATCAGCAAGATGGCCGAATCTGCAGGCATTGAGGTCGTGGTACTGACCTCGCGCGCCAAGGGCCGTGACCGTGCCGATCTGCTCGAACGGATCGAATCAGGATCTGCGCAGATTGTCATCGGCACCCACGCATTGTTCCAGGAAACGGTGGTCTATGCCAATTTGACATTGGCAGTGGTGGACGAGCAGCACCGGTTCGGCGTTCACCAGCGCTTGCGTTTGACCGCCAAGGGAACCGCGCCGCACATGCTGGTGATGACGGCGACGCCGATTCCGCGAACTCTGGTGCTGGCAGCCTTCGGCGACATGGATGTCTCGAAACTGACGGAAAAACCCGCGGGCCGGCAACCGATTGCGACAGTCACCATTCCCGACGATCGGCTGGGCGAGATCATCGAGCGGCTCAAGACCGCGGTCAGCGACGGCAAGAAGGCCTACTGGATCTGCCCGCTGGTCGAGGATTCCGAAGAGAGTGACTTGATGTCGGTGGAAAGCCGCCATGCCATCCTTTCCAAGGCGTTCGGGCCCGCCCTTGCCCCGTTCGTGTCGCTTGTCCACGGCCGCATGACGTCGGATGAAAAAGATCAGGCGATGACCGCCTTCAAGAGCGGCCAGACCCGCCTGCTCGTCGCAACGACCGTGATCGAGGTCGGCGTTGACGTGCCCGACGCCACCATCATGGTGATCGAACATGCCGAACGGTTTGGTCTTGCTCAATTGCACCAGTTGCGCGGCCGGGTTGGACGTGGCGACGGCGCCTCAAGTTGCATCCTGCTTTATCACGGTCCGCTGGGCGAAACCGCAGGCGCACGACTGGCTGTGCTGCGCGAAACCGAGGACGGATTCCGGATTGCCGAAGAGGATCTCAAGCTGCGTGGAGAAGGCGAAGTGCTCGGCACACGTCAATCGGGTTTGCCGGGCTTTCGGTTGGCCGACCTGGCTGTTCATGGCGATTTGCTCGAGATCGCCCGGACCGACGCCCGCAACGTGCTCGACAGCGATCCGGCGCTATCCCAACCTCGAGGCGAGGCATTGCGAATGCTACTTTATCTGATGCGGCGCGATGAGGCGATCCGGTTCCTTCGAGCCGGATGATGCCGTCAGTTGACCGAGCCAAAAGTCTCGGCCAAATGTTCAGGCCTTGGACTTGATCGGCAGCGTTTTCGGGAAGTTCGGCGACACCAGTCCAGCGGAAATTACCATCTTGGCTGCTTCCTCGACACTCATGTCCAGAATGATGATGTCCTTGCGCGGCACGAACAGCAAAAATCCGGAGGTCGGATTGGGCGTTGTCGGCAAAAACACCGATATCGAATCCTCGCCGGGCAGCCGGTGATCGACTTCGCCCCTGGTGTCGGTGGCAATGAAAACAATCGACCACAGCCCCAGACGCGGATACTGAATCAGGCCAGCCTGCTTGAACGAGCTGCTCTGTTCGGCCAGCACCGTCTGGAAAATCTGCTTGAGACCCTTGTAGAGGCTGCGCACCAGCGGCATCCGGTCGAGCAGGGATTCGCCGAACGAGACGATGGTCCTGCCGACCAGGTTGGCGGTCAGGAAGCCGATCATGGTGATCACGAACAAGGCCGTCAGCAACCCGAACCCGGGAACGGCGAACGGCAGATAGTGGTCAGGATTGTAAGCCTGCGGAATATAAGGCTTTACCCAGCCATCAACCCAGAGAATGAATGACCAGGTCAGATAGGCGGTGATGGCGATTGGCGCCACAATGATCAGGCCGGTCAGAAAATAGTTCCGCAGCCGCAATCTTGCGGCTGGCCGCTTTTGCTTGTCAGTCATGGTTCATCTTGCCTTTGGCTGATCACGCGCCGTGTTGCACTGCATCACTATATAGGGATCGTCCACCCGGCAAAACAAGCGCCTTGTGAACGATAGGAGCGTCAGGGCCGCAGGCGACCTATTCAACCGTGACTGATTTGGCGAGATTGCGCGGCTGATCGACATCGGTGCCCATAAACACCGCCGTATGATAGGCAATCAACTGAACCGGCAGGGCATAGAGCAGCGGCGTGACAATTTCGTCTACCACGGGCAGAACAATGGTGGCCATGGTGTCGAGCGTTGTGGCAGCGGCACCCTTTTCATCGGTGATCAGGATGATCTGACCGCCGCGCGCCGCCACTTCCTGCATATTGGAAACGGTCTTTTCGAAATGCCGGTCATGCGGTGCGATGACGATCACCGGCATGTTCTCGTCGATCAGCGCAATCGGACCATGCTTGAGTTCACCCGCGGCATAGCCCTCGGCATGGATATAGGAAATTTCCTTGAGCTTGAGCGCGCCTTCGAGCGCCAGCGGAAAGCTGGTTCCGCGTCCCAGATAAAGCACATCCTTGAACCGCGACAACTCCCGGGACAATGTCTCGATCTGCGGCTGGATCGATTTGAGCACTTCGTTAAACAGCCGCGGCGCCTCGACCAGCGACTGCACCATCCTGATCTCGTCTTCGGCCGACAAAGTTCCGCGCGCCCGTCCGGCAATCATTGCCAGCGCTGCAAGCACCGAAAGCTGACAGGTGAACGCCTTTGTTGACGCCACACCGATTTCCGGACCTGCGAGTGTCGGGAAAACCGCATCGGATTCCCGTGCAATCGTCGATTCGCGCACATTCACGATCGCGCCGATGGTCAGCTTGTGGTCTTTGCAATAGCGCAGCGATGCCAATGTGTCGGCAGTTTCGCCCGATTGTGTGATGAACAGCGCAGCCATCTTGCCCGGCAACGGCATTTCCCGGTAGCGAAATTCCGAGGCTACATCGATTTCGACCGGCAGGCGGGCAAAGCGCTCGAACCAGTATTTGCCGACAAGTCCGGCGTAAAACGCTGTTCCGCAGGCGGACATCGCCAACCGGTCAAGATTGGCAAAATCAATCTGGGCTGCATCAAGCTTGACCCGGCCTTCGGCAAAATCGATGTAGTGGCTGAGCGTATGCGAGACCACTTCCGGCTGTTCATAGATTTCCTTTTCCATGAAATGCCGGTGATTGCCCTTGTCGACCACATAGGCCGTGCCGAGCGAAATCTGGCTCTTACGCTCCACCTGTTGTCCGGACTGATCGTAGATTTCCAGATGGTCATGGGTAATCACCACCCAGTCTCCATCGTTGAGATAGGTGATTTCATCGGTAAATGGCGCCAGCGCGATGGCGTCCGATCCGAGGAACATTTCGTCCGATCCGTGCCCCACCGCCAGTGGCGGCCCCGAACGTGCACCAAGGATCATGTCCGGCTGGTCTTCAAACAGCACCGCCAGCGCGTAAGCGCCTTCAAGCTGCGACAACGCCTTCTGCATGGCCTCGCGCGGCGCCATGCCCTGTTTGCGATAGGCTGCCAGCAGTTGCGCTACCACTTCGGTGTCGGTCTGGCTGTGAAATTCCGCACCCTTGGCGATGAGCTCACTGCGCAACGGCGCAAAGTTCTCGATGATGCCGTTGTGAACCACGGCAACGCCGTCGCAGAAATGCGGGTGCGCATTGCTTTCGGTGGGCGCGCCATGGGTTGCCCAGCGGGTGTGGCCGATGCCGATCAGGCCAGCCAGCGGCTCTTCCCCGAGCTTGCGGTCGAGATTGGCAAGCTTGCCCTCGGCGCGGCGGCGTTCGAGATGGCCATCATGGATGGTTGCGACACCGGCGGAATCATAGCCGCGATATTCAAGCCGTTTGAGTGCGTCCACCAGTAACGGCGCCACCTGACGTTGTCTGCCAACAATTCCGACTATGCCGCACATGGACTTCTCCTGCTATGTGTGTTGTCAAAGCTCATACGCAGCAACGCCTGTTTAGGCCAGTGCCCTGATGCTTTCCGCTCGCTCAATTTTAGTGACACCGCGTAACCGGTCTATTGGGACGGCTCTTTTCGCGCCTTGTTTTTCATCGCCTTTATGGCGGCAATCTTTTCCCTCAGCCGCGTTGCCCTGCCTGGTTTGGTTTCCTGCCGTGCCCGGGCGATCGCCAGGGCATCATCGGGAACATCCATGGTGACAACACTGCCTGATCCGACAAAGGCGCCATCGCCGATCCTGATCGGGGCCACCAGAGACGAGTTTGACCCGATGAAGGCCCCCGCCCCGATTTCGGTCAGATGCTTGTTCTGGCCGTCATAATTACAGGTGATCGTGCCTGCGCCAATATTGGCAGCTTTTCCGATATTGGCGTCACCGATATAACTCAGATGGTTGACCTTGGCTCCGGCGCTGATCCTGGCTTTCTTGATTTCGCAGAAATTTCCGACCTTGGCCTTTTCGCCCAGTTCGGTGCCTGGACGCAGCCGCGCAAAGGGTCCGATCATCGCTCCCGGCCCGATATCGGCGCCTTCGAGATGGCAAAACGCGTGGATGACAGCGCCTGCGCCGACCCGGACGCCTGGGCCGAACCAGACATTGGGTTCGATCACGACATCGTTGCCCAATTCGGTATCAAAGGACAAAAACACGCTGGACGGATCAATCATGCTGACGCCAGACAGCATGGCCGCATGCCGGGCGCGTGCTTGCCAGACCTGTTCGATTTCGGCCAGTTCTGCACGGGTGTTGCACCCCATCATGTCTTCTTCCGGCGCTTCGATGGCGACGCATTTGAGGCCGCGGGCGCGGGCAATTTCGACAATATCGGTGAGGTAGTATTCGCCCTTGGCATTGTCGTTGCTGATGGCCTCGAGCAGGTTTACCGCCTCAGGCCCCGAAAACGTAATCACGCCACCATTGCAGAAATCGATGGCCCGTTCATCTTCGCTGGCTTCCTTGTGCTCGCGGATGGCGAGGAGCTCACCGTCCTGCACGATCAACCGGCCATAGCCGGTGGGATCGGCGGCGCGAAAGCCCAGCACCACCACGTCCGCGCCCTGTGAACGTTCACCGATCGCAGCCGTGAGGCTCTCGGGATTGATCAGCGGCGCATCGCCATAGAGCACGACAACATCGTCAAATCCTTCGCGGATGACGTCCCGCGCCATCAAGACCGCATGGCCGGTGCCCTTGCGTTCAGTCTGGACGACAGGGGCGACTGGAATTTCAAGCCCGGCCTTGGCGGCGTCGGTGACAAGCTCGGCATCGCGGCCGACCACCAGCGCCAGTTTGTCGACACCCGCCACTGCGGCAGCCCTGGTCACATGGGCGATCAGCGAAAGATTGCCCACCGTGTGCAACACCTTGGACTTGGACGATTTCATCCGTGTCGCGTCGCCCGCTGCAAGCACAACTGCCAGACATGTTCGCGCCATTCAATCACCTCTTTGTCGAATCGCTTGTTTACCGATGCAGGAGGCTATAGCACCTGACCCGGAATGTGGCCCTTTGATACACATCCTGCCCAGATATGGAAGCCTCATGACTCCTGACAATTCAACGGCCAAAACAACCGGCCTCGCCCGGTTCGTGCCTGTAACGGTGATGATTCTGACGCCGTTGTTCTTTTCTACGAACCTGATTTTCGGGCGATATACCATATCCGAAGTGGCACCGTTCACGCTCGCTTTCCTACGCTGGACAGCCGCCGCGCTGGTGCTTTTCCCGTTTCTGTGGATGGCGCGGCCCAAAGTTAGAACCTACGTCACCACCTCACCAATCCACTGGTTGTTGCTGGGTTTTCTGGGCATGTGGATCTGCGGCGCCGGCGTTTATTATGCCCTGCAATTTACCTCCGCCACCAACGGCACACTGATTTACACCACGTCGCCGCTGATGGTGATCATTCTTGAGCGGCTGTTTTTTGGCCGTCCGACAAGCTGGCGTGAAATAGCAGGTATTGTGTTGGGCTTTCTGGGCGTTGCGATCATCGTGCTGAAGGGCGACCTCACCACGATCGTCCATTCCTCGTTCAATCGCGGCGATCTGTTGTTCATTTTCGCCGCCCTGTCATGGGCGGGCTATTCGGTCCTGCTCAAGGGACCTCGCACCGCCGCGATTCCGGGACCTGCCCTGTTTGCCGTTGTCACGCTCGCCGGCGCAATTCTGCTGGCGCCGTTTGCGCTTTGGGAATGGCTTTCGGGTGGGTTGATGCCGCAAACATGGACCGCCTGGGGCGGCATTGCCGGGATTGTAGTGTTTTCATCGCTGCTGGCGTTTTCCGGCTACCAGTATGGCGTGGCGCGGCTCGGTGCCTCGACCGCCAGCGTATTCATGTATCTGCTGCCGCCCTATGGCGTCGGTCTGGCCGTGCTGGTTCTGGGTGAGCCATTCGAGAAACATCACGCCATCGGCATCGTCACCGTGCTGGGTGGACTGTTGCTGGCAGCCAGACGCCGTCGCTAATCTCGTATCGCAGTCAAATTCAGGCTGATCAGCCTATACTGCCCAGCGCCGGAAAGGTTTCGAGCAGCCAATAGGCCATCGTTGCCATGCCGCCGGTCAGGAACAGGATCCCGGTCAGCACCAGCAGTGCGCCGGTCAGTTTCTCCACGGTACCGAGATGCTTGCTGAACCGCTGGGTGAAGCGCATGAACCGTTCGGAAAACAGCGCCGCTATCCAGAACGGCACCGCCAGCCCCAGCGAATAGGCAGCCAGCAACAGCGCGCCTGAACTCAGGGTCTCGCGCGCCGCCGCCACCCCCAGAACCGCGCCGAGGACTGGTCCGATGCATGGAGTCCAGCCAAAGGCAAAGGCCAGGCCCATCAGATAGGCCCCCGACAAGGTGGCGGGTTTGCCGCCGCCGGCAAAGCGTGCTTCGCGGGACAGCAGGCCGATCCGGAACAGGCCTAGAAAATGCAGCCCCATCAAAATGATAACCACACCGCCGAGCTTGGCCAGCAGATCCATATGCTGACGAAGCACGCCGCCAATGCTCGAGGCGCCTGCGCCAAGCGCCACGAAAACAGTGGCAAAACCGAGCGTGAAAAAAAGTGATGCGAAAAACACGGCACGCCGTGTGTCGGACGCTTTGGCTGTACCGCCGCGAAAGTCTTCCACCGAAACGCCTGCCATGTAGCAAAGATACGGCGGCACCAGCGGCAGCACACAAGGTGACAGGAACGACAAGGCGCCTGCCAGCAGAACGGTGAGAAACGGTATATCAGCAATCATCACGAAACCGGGATTCCTTTGATGTCAGAATTGCGAGTAACCCGTACCGGTCATCGCTGTTTTGCCTGCATGTCTAGCTGCCCATCTGCCGCAACGCCAGTCACGATTTGAAATGCAAAACGTGATCTGACCGCCCGAGTCCATGCCAGCGGCAAGGTCGCTTGTCCGGCTCTCTGGAACCGGCTCGCCAAACAGTTATGGACCGTCCGGAAAGCGCTTGGAAAAAACCGCATCACAACGATGGTTTTGCGGTTGACCATGGGCAGATGCCTCCCTATGTTCCGCGCCACTCGGGCCTGTCACGCAAGTGCGTCGAAAAGGCATGGGAGCGCGTAGCTCAGCTGGTAGAGCAACTGACTTTTAATCAGTAGGTCCGGGGTTCGAACCCCCGCGCGCTCACCACTAAAAACCGGTGAAATAAGTAGATGTTTATCGACAACCGGTGTGGGCAATACGCGCTGTTGGTGGTTGATCAAGTCAAAGCAGCAAGACCACGCACCACCTAAAAATCCGCCAGATTGAAGCACACTGTTTAAGGGGGAGACCGGAATGCCTTCGCCATCAGGGACTGACCAATTTTGGCATTGTCTGCGCCGCACCCCGCGCAGCCCATCCCGTGAAGAGCTTCCCATCTCTCTGCCCAGACAGGTCAAGCTGACGGATTGTGGCAATCCAGCCCCAAGCGACGCCGGGTAAAAAGCCGTCTTTGGTGTAAACCGTTCATTAGCATGACTATGCGAAGACTGGATCAGGTAATTCCGCGGCTTTGTGAGGACAAACCATGCAGCCGAAAAAACATGCGCTCACCCAGTTGGGCGAAAACAGGAGCCCCAACAGGGTTTACGCACGTCGCGACACCAATTGTCCGGTAATCGTGCATGTCCGCAAACGCAACGCAGAAGAGCGCATTGCCGTACCGTCGTGGATGGTCAATATCTGCGAAGACGGTTGCCTGATCACCTCGGATTACCTTCCCTACAAGGTTGAGGATGTCTACATCATCATACCGGGGTTCGGATCAAAGGTGCATGGATTGGTCAAAAACCAGGGCAAATTCACCCTGAACATCAAATTCAGTACGCTTCTGCCTGCGGACATCGTCGACAAGGTTGCGCGCATCAAGACCATTGCCAAGACCTGACCCAGGCCGGGCCCTCAGGCGCAACGGTATCAGGCCAGCCAGTCGTCAAGTTTGGCGGCGCGCAGATCCCTCATCAGATTGACAAAGCCATCCGCCTGATGCCGTGCGGTCGCTTCGCCCTTATCGGCTCTTGCCAAAGCTGCCTCTCCGACCGCACCTGATGAATTGAGATCACTTGCGATCCAGGCGAATGCATGCGGCCCGGTATGGCGCAGCAGATCGAATTCCTTTTCCGCGCGGGTCACCGCAGAAACGAAATTCTCGGCTTTATCCATTGCCACAAGCTCGGGCCGGAAATGCAGCATCAGCGATGTCTCGACATCGCCGCCGTGAATTCCGTAGGAAGTTTCCGTCTCGCTATACAGCCCCGCAGGCATCCCGAATCGCATCCAGGAGGTTTTGACCGCCAGCATTCGCGCCCGCACCCGCAATTCGCGCGCGACAATGCCCATCACCTCTTCGTTTCCGCCATGGGAGCTGACCAGCACCACCTTGCGGATGCCGGCGCGGGCAATCGAATGACCAAGCTCAACCCAATGCTCGATCAACGTGGTGGCAGGAATGGTCAGCGTGCCGGGCGCATGTTGATGTTCATTGGATTTGCCGACGCACTGGATTGGCAGAATTCGAATATCGAGATCGTCGGGCACGGTGGCGATCACCGTTTCGAGCATGCCTTGCATGATGGAGGTGTCGG
The DNA here is from genome assembly GCF_001011155.1 of Hoeflea sp. IMCC20628. Classification (NCBI taxonomy): domain Bacteria; kingdom Pseudomonadati; phylum Pseudomonadota; class Alphaproteobacteria; order Hyphomicrobiales; family Rhizobiaceae; genus Hoeflea; species Hoeflea sp. IMCC20628. The sequence continues at coordinate 2,030,931 of NZ_CP011479.1, read as the reverse complement.
TGGATACCGGAAGATGCGGACCGTGCTGTTCGATCGCTGCCACCGGGAGCACCGCAATTGTGGAATCCGGGTCGAGCCCGTCAAACTCGCGTGTGGTGAAATCACCCCACCAGATTTTCCGTTTCATCTTCATTCTCCCTTGTCCGGCTCACTTATTCAGGCGCCGCAGCGATGACTTCAATCTCGACCTTGAACACTTCGCGCGCAAAACCCGAGACAATCATCAGCGTCGATGCCGGTGGCGGGGCCTGGAACACCGCGTCCCGCACCTTCATGTAGCCCGGCAAATGAGCCCGATCCGTGACATAGGCGTTGATCCGGACAATATCGGCCAAACCCATCCCCGCTGTCTCCAGCACCGCCGCAATGTTGTCGAAACAAAGCTGCGTTTGCGCTTCTGCGGTTTCCGGAATGGAGTCATCCTTGGTGATCGCCAACTGTCCGGAACAAAACAACAGGCGGTGGCCGGGCGGCACTTCGACGCCATGGCTGTAGCGGGCAAACGGCGCCCGGATGCTATCTGGTGTGTGGTATTTCATGTCAAAGCCCTTAGGAACGGGATCGAGATTGTTTTCTTAGTCTATTCCAAACCGGCTTGGAATGGGTCACTCTGATCAAGTATCGCCAATTGCAGGTGATAATTTGGGCAGTTTGCTTATTGGGAAAGCAGGCCTGCCAGGTGATCAGGCGCGGCCGGAATTGTTTACCCGGCAGACATGGTTTCGGACCTCATGGCACGCCGCTTGCTAGGCAGAACTGGTGTCCGAATTACGGGATTCCGTGTGAAACCCACTCAAAACAAAGGGATGGTGTATATGTCGCTTCTTCTTCGATCTTCCGCCGCGATGTCGGTCGTATTGGCTTTTGGCGTGCAGGCTTCTGCCGCTGACTCTGTCACTTTTGGCACCAATTGGCTGGCGCAGCCCGAACATGGCGGCTTTTATCAGTCCGTTGCCGATGGCACCTATGCCGCCTGCGGCCTTGATGTTACAATCGCCCAGGGCGGCCCCCAGGTGAACAACCGCGCATTGCTGCTGGCCGGCAAAATCGAGTTTCACATGGGCGGCAACATGCTTGAAGCGTTCTCTGCGGTCGAGCAGGAGATCCCGGTCAAGGTTGTCGCAGCCTCCTTCCAGAAGGAACCGCAAGTTATCATGACCCATCCCGGTCAGGGTCTCGACACCTGGGAAGAGCTGAAGAATGCCGAACAGTTCATTTTGGGCGATGCCGGTTTCCAGAGCTATTATCAATACATGATAACCGAGTACGGTTTTGATGCGTCCAAGCGGGTGCCCTACACATTCAATCCGGCGCCTTTCATCGCCAACCCGAAATCGGCACAGCAGGGCTACATCACCTCCGAACCGTTCGCGGTTGAACGTGAGGACGGCTTTGTTCCGAACCTGTTCCTGGTCGCCGACCATGGTTTCGACACCTACTCGACCACCATCGAGGTGATGCAGGCCACCATCGACAACAAGCCCGAAGCCATCAAATGCTTCGTAGAGGGTTCGATCAAGGGCTGGTACACCTACCTCTATGGCGATAATTCAGCCGCCAACGCCCTGATCCAGAAAGACAATCCGGACATGACCGATGAGCAGATCGCGTTCTCGATCGACAAGCTCAAGCAATACGGCATCGTCGATTCCGGCGACACCGAAACCATGGGCATCGGCGCCATGACCGACGCGCGAATGGAGAGCTTCTACGCCAACATGGTCAAGGCTGGTGTGGTCAAGGACGGCATCGACATCAAGGCCTCCTACACGCTCGACTACGTCAATAATGGCGTTGGCCTTGATCTGAAAAAGTAATGCAAGCCCCCGCCCGGATCACTCGTATCCGGGCGGGTCGCTTTCCTGCCGACAGCCCACATTCTGGACATTCATGCCCGCACGGAACCATCCCTTTCTCATCCTGCAATCCATCGGCAAAACCTTTGCCTCCGGTGTCACCGCGCTTGATCAGGTCAACCTGACGATCAACGAAGGTGACTTCATGAGCCTGCTCGGCCCGTCCGGTTGCGGCAAGTCGACAGCGCTCAGGATCATTGCCGGCCTGTCTCAGCCAACCTCGGGCGTGGTTGACTGGCGTGGGCCGTCGCTCAGCCAGAATGACATCGGGTTTGTGTTCCAGGAACCGACACTGCTGCCCTGGGCCAGCGTCTATGACAATGTCTGGATGCCCTTGCGGCTGCGCGGCGTATCGCGGAAAGAGGCCGAGCCGCAAATCGCTGAAGTGCTCGAACGGGTGCATCTGACCGGTTTCGAGGATGCCGTGCCGCGGGAACTCTCCGGAGGCATGAAAATGCGTGTCTCCATCGCCCGCGGACTGGTCACTAAGCCGCGCATCCTGCTGATGGACGAGCCATTCGCGGCGCTGGATGAAATCACCCGGTTCAAACTCAACAACGATCTTCTGGAACTTTGGCAGGAACGCCGCTTCACCGTGCTGTTCGTGACGCATTCGGTGTTTGAAAGCGTGTTCTTGTCCAACCGCATCACCGTCATGTCCGCCCATCCGGGCCGTGTTTTCGAAGAACTCACGATTGATGCGCCCTACCCGCGCGATGCAGAATTCAGAACCTCGGCACATTACGCAGAACTGTGCCGCAATACATCCGATACGCTCTCGCGCGCCATGGGAATGGAGGATGCCGATGTCGTCCATTGAAACCACGCGTCCGCTGGTGATCGACGCCGAGGAAGCCCGCCGCGAACGCAGCCGCCGGCTCGAACGCACCGGCCGCTGGTTGCTGCCGCTGATCATCATGGCCGCTGCCATCATCCTCTGGGATCGGATCTGTGTCTGGAACGAAATCCCGAAATACATCCTGCCGCGCCCTGGTGTGGTGCTCGACACACTGATCGAAGATGCGGGCCTGTTGTTTTCCTCGCTGATGGTCACCTTGCGGATTACCGTTCTGTCGCTGGCGCTCGCAGTATTTGGCGGCGTCGGGCTGTCGGTGCTGTTTACCCAGTCACGCTGGATCGAGATGAGCCTGTTTCCCTTTGCCATTGTGCTGCAGGTGACGCCGATCGTGGCGATCTTCCCGCTGATCAACATCTATGTCGATGACCAGACCACAAAGCTGCTGCTCTGCGCCTGGATTGTTGCCTTCTTCCCGATCCTGTCCAACACCACGCTCGGCCTCAATTCGGTCGACCGCAATCTGATCGACTATTTCAAGCTCAATGGCGCCACCCGCTGGCAGACGCTGTGGCACCTCCGGCTGCCCGCGGCGATGCCCTATTTTCTTGGCGGACTGAAAATCGCCGGCGGTCTGGCGTTGATTGGCGCCGTGGTTGCCGAATTCGTTGCCGGTACTGCCGGCCAGTCCTCCGGCCTAGCCTCGCGCATCATCGAAGCCGGTTACCGGCTCAATGCACCACGGCTGTTTGCTGCCCTGATCCTGATTTCCGCGACCGGGATCGTGATCTTTCTCACCCTGTCGTGGATATCCCATCTCGTGCTGCATCGCTGGCACGAGAGCGCGCTCAAGCAGGAGCAGTAAGCGATGTCGGCGACCATCACCCTGCCCACGTCTGGGGTCTACTCGCTCGCCAATCTGAGGCTGCACCGGTCCCACGTCTCAGGCGTCGAAGGGCTGGTGTTTGATGCCGATGGATTCGCCCTGACCAGGATCGATGTCGCTGGCGGAAACATCATCGCCATTGGCGGCTACACTGCCCAACCCGTGGATGACGCCGGCATCGACTGCCGCGGAGCCATTGCCTTTCCGGCCTTTGTCGATTGCCACACCCATATCGACAAGGGCCACATCTGGGGGCGCAAGCCCAATCCGGATGGCAGTTTTCCCGGTGCGTTGACGGCCGTTGGCGAAGACCGCGCAGCTCGCTGGACGGCCGAGGATGTCGAGCGCCGCATGGAGTTTTCGCTCAGCTGTGCCTATGCCCATGGCACCAAGGCGCTGCGCACCCATCTCGATTCACTGCCGCCGCAGGAAGATATCTCCTGGCCGGTGTTCGAAACCGTTCGCGAGCGCTGGAAAGGCCGGATCGAGCTTCAGGCCGCCTGCCTGTTCGGCATTGACACCGCCCGCGACGAGGCCTGGTTCAACCGGCTGGCCGACATCGTCGCGCGCCATCGCGGCGTCCTCGGCGCAGTCACCTATATGGTGCCCGATCTTGATGCCTTGCTCGATCGCATGTTCCGCAAGGCCATCGATCTGGGTCTTGATCTGGATTTTCATGCCGATGAAACCGACGACGTCGAGGCCATCTCGCTCGACCGGATCGCCGACGCCGCTTTGCGTCATGGTTTCGAAGGCAGGATCCTTGTCGGCCATTGCTGCTCGCTCGCCCGCCAACCCGATGACACCATCAAGGCAACACTCGACAAGGTCGCCCGCGCAGGCCTGTCTGTGGTGTCGCTGCCGATGTGCAACATGTATCTGCAGGACCGCCGTGCGGATGCAACCACGCCACGCTGGCGCGGTGTCACGCTGCTGCACGAAATGGCAGCGCGCGGCATCAATGTATGTGTCTCATCCGACAACACCCGCGATCCGTTCTATGCCTATGGCGATCTCGATGTGCTCGAGGTCTACCGCGAAGCCACACGGATCCTGCATTTTGACCATCCGGTCGGCGAATGGCCGGCCACAATTGCCAATAATCCTGCCCGCGCCATGGGAATGGCAGACGCGGGCAGCCTCACACCGGGCGGCAAAGCCGATCTGGTGTTGTTTCGGGGTAGAAGCCTGACTGAACTTCTGTCCCGCCCTGAAAGCCGCCGAACACTTATCCGCGATGGAAAGCTCATTGACGCGACTGTCCCTGACTACCAGGTCCTTGATGATTTGATGGAGCGTTGAACAATGGACATGACCGCACTGATTGCCGATCTGGATGGAATCCGGATCGAGCAGAATGACAAGATCATTCAGCAGAAAAGCCGCGACTTTTACTGGTATTCGCCGGTGCTCAAGCGCCAGCTTGATCATGTCACCGGCGAACTGGTGGTCTCTCCCAAGACCGAAGCAGAGCTGATCCAGGTTCTCAAGGCCTGCTATCGCCATGACGTGCCGGTCACCCCGCGCGGCACAGGAACCGGCAATTACGGTCAGGCCATGCCCTTGTCGGGCGGCGTGGTTCTGAGCCTTGCCGATCTCAATGAGATCAAACAGATATCCCTTGGCCGCGTGATCTGCGGTCCCGGAGTTATCTGTTCCGATCTCGACAAGGCCGCCCACGCAGATTCCGGGCAGGAACTGCGCATGCATCCCTCCACCGCCCATACGGCAACCATCGGAGGCTTCATCGCCGGCGGTTCTGGCGGGGTCGGATCGATCTCCTGGGGCGGATTACGCGATTTCGGCAACGTCATCCGCCTGCGCGTTGTCACCATGGAAGAAGAGCCGCAAGTGCTCGAACTCACCGGCGAGGACCTTCACAAGGTCACTCACGCCTACGGCACCAACGGCATCATTACCGAAATCGAAATGCCGCTGGCGCCGGCCTATGACTGGGTCGACGCCATTGTCGGCTTTGACAGCTTCGACGAGGCGACCGTCTATGCCAATGCGCTGGCCCGCCAGGACGGCATTCTCACAAAGCTGATCTCTGTCGTCGCGGCCCCCTGCCCGTTTGACTATTTCAAGCGCCATCAGAAGTTCCTTACGGAAGGCCAGAGCGTGGTTCTGGTCATGGTGGCGCCGCACAGCCATGACGCCTTCAAGGCGTTCACCGCCCGGCACAGCGGCGAGATCGTCTTCGACGCCACAACTGCAGGCGAGCTCAAGGGCCTGCCGCCGGTGTTCGAGCTGGCCTGGAACCACACCACCTTGCGGGCGCTGCGGGTCGATCCGGCCTGGACCTATCTGCAGACGCTGTACCCGTTTCCTAACCAGCTTGAGCTCACCTCGAAGATGGACAGGATGTTCCCCGGCGAGCTGATATCGCATCTCGAATTTGTCCGTTTCGATGGCGACATCACCTGTTTCGGCCTGCCGCTGATCCGTTATTCGACCGAAGAGCGACTCGACGAGATCATCGATCTGCACAATGCCCATGGCTGCCCGGTGTTCAATCCGCACCGCTACACGCTCGAAGAAGGTGGCATGAAGCAGACCGACGAGATCCAGCTGGCCTTCAAGCGCCAAGCCGATCCCAAGGGCCTGCTCAATCCCGGTAAGATGATCGCCTGGGACGATCCGGATTATGATTTCGGTTCGGGAAAAACCTGGTTGTTCAAGGGTTTGAAGCAGGCAAGTTGAGGCAATAAGATGCGTATTCTCGTCGTCCACGCGCACCCGGTTGCGTCAAGCTTCAACGCGGGCCTGTTCCGCATGACCGTTGAGCAGCTGCCCAAAGCCGGCCACGAGGTCGATGTCATCGATCTCTACCAGGACGGCTTCAATCCGGTCATGAGCGAAGCAGAACGGCTGAATTATCATGACCTTGATGCCAACCGGAAGCCGGTTGAAGCCTATGTCGACCGTCTGCTCAAGGCAGAAGCCCTGGTGCTGGTCTATCCGGTGTGGAACTACGGCTTCCCGGCAATCCTAAAGGGTTGGTTTGACCGGGTGTTTCTTCCCGGTGTTTCGTTCGGTCTGGTCAATGGCAAGGTCCAGCCGACCTTGCGCAATATCGGCAAAATTGTCGTCGTGACCTCTTACGGAGGTTCGCGTTTTCGCTCCTGGCTGATGGGCGATCCGCCGCGCAAGATCGCCAACCGCATGTTGCGCGCAACCGTCAGACCCGGCGCGTCTGTCAGTTATCTCGCCCACTACGAAATGAACCTTTCCACCGACAAGACGCGGCACGCCTTCATGGCGCGTGTGCAAACCGCACTGGACAAGCTGTAATGCGTATTCTTCTGGTCTATTGCCACCCGGTGCCCGAAAGCTTTTGCGCCAGCATCCGCGATACGGTCGTGCAGGCTCTCGCCAAAGCCGGTCATGAGGTTGATCTTCTTGATCTCTATGCCGAAGGCTTCGATCCGGTGATGCCGGCCGACGAACGCCGCCATTACAATGAAATGAAACTGGCTGATCACCCGTTCCCAAACCATGCCGAACGGTTGCAGGCGGCGGAGGGATTGCTGTTCGTCTACCCGACCTGGTGGTATGGCATGCCGGCCATGCTGAAGGGCTGGCTCGACCGGGTCTGGACGCCGGAGCTGACGTTCCGGATCCCTGACGGCCCCGGCCCGATCGAACCGCTGATGACCCATATAAATCTCCTGGGCGTGATCACCACCTGTGGCGCGCCGCGCTGGTGGTCCTATGTTGTTGCCCATCCCGGCAAGCGCACAATCCTGCGCGGCATGCGCGCCCTTTGCGGCAAGCGCTGCCGCCGCCTGTTCATGGCGCATTATCTGATGGACAAATCGACACCGGAAAGCCGCGCCAAATTTCTGACTCGAATTGAAAAACGCCTCACAAGGCTTTGATATTGATCAAAAATTATTGTTGTCAGGATGCGCCCTGGCAAAGCCCGGGATCTGATCGCAAGCAGCCCGGACTGCCTGAATGCGTTTGAACCCTGAGATATCCGCGCCCCAGCGCTCGGCATTGTAGATCTGCGGAATCAGGCAGATATCGGCGAGGCCGGGCCCATCACCGTGGCAGAAGCTTCCTGACGTCGGGTGGTCAAGCAGCGCCTCGAAGGCGGCCAATCCCTGGCTGATGAAGCGCTGCATCCATGCTTGGCGCACCGCGTCGCCGCCACCGGTCAGTTCAAGCACGTGCCCCACCACCGACAGATTGCAGACCGGATGGATATCCATGGCGATGGCATGCGCCAGCGCCCTCACCCGGGCCCGATCGGCGGCCTCGTCTGGGAGCAATGACACGCCGCGGGTCTCTACCAGATATTCGATGATGGCCAGCGACTGGGTCAGCATCAGCCCGTCTATCTCCAGTGACGGCACCAGCCCTTGCGGATTGCGCTCGAGATTGTCAGCGGCCTTGTGCTCGCCCTTGAGCAGATTGACGACAACCGGCGTGTAGTCGATGCCAGCCAGATTGAGCGCGATCCGCACCCGGTAGCTCGCCGACGAGCGCCAATAGTCATAGAGAACCGGCTTGTCCATCAGATGATCCTTACTCTTTCAGTACGGCGGCGCGCAGGGCCTGCGACAGCACTTCACGGTCGCCGATGTGATTGGCCAGCAGCAGGACCAGCCGCGCATTGAGCGCATCGCTATCCGCCTTGCTCAGACCATCGTGAATCGCCAGCAATTCGGCATAAAAATCATCCGGCGCCGGGATATTGGCCTTGGTATTCAGCTCTGCCATGGATTATCTCCCGATCGCTGTGAGCAGCGCCTTTTTCACAGCCGTCTCGTCAAAATGGTCCCAGCGTGCCGCAACATGCTGGTCTGGCCGCACCAGATAGATCGCAGAACCCGCGTCTCCGAGATATCGCGGTGTGAGATAGCTATCGGCATCATCAGCAAGCGACAGCGCCAGCCGCTTAACCGTCACACCTTCGACCTCGATCCGTTCCGGCGCATCCGCATTGATGGTCAACAGTTGGAACCGGCTTCCCAGTTGATCGAGCAGCCAACCGCCGGGGACCGGCGCATCCACCATCGGCGAGCCCGGACGGGTGCGCTCCGGCATCAATGCGCAATCCGGGCCATTGAGCGGCGAGCTGTCATAGGTGCACGGCACCGACAATCGCCCCGAATTGACCATCGGCCGTGTCGCCTCATAACGCTCGGACAGATCCAGCACCGCATCGCGAAAGATCCGGCTGATCTCGGATTTTGGTGTGATGAAATCGGTCGAGCGCGAGGAATTGAGAATGTTTTCATCCGCGCCATGGACACGTTCGAGATCATAACTGTCGATAAGCGTAAACGGTGACTTACCATCGAGGACCAGCTTAAGTTTCCAGGCCAGATTGTCGGTGTCCTGCAGGCCGGAATTGGCGCCGCGGGCGCCGAAGGGCGACACCTGATGCGCCGAGTCGCCGGCAAACACCACCCGGCCCTCGCGGAACCGGTCCATGCGGCGGCACTGGAAGGTGTAGATCGAACTCCACTCCAGCTCATAGCTGATCTCGTCGCCGAGCATCGCCCTTAGGCGGCGGTCTATGTTTTCCGGCTTGAGTTCCGCGTCGCGGTCAATGTCCCAGCCAAGCTGGAAGTCGATGCGCCAGACATTGTCGGGCTGCTTGTGCAGCAGCGCCGACTGGCCGCGATTGAACGGCGGGTCGAACCAGAACCAGCGTTCGGTGGGAAACTTGGCTTCCATCACCACATCGGCGATCAGAAAATTGTCCTCAAACACCCGTCCGGTGAAATCGAGCCCCAGCAGCGTCCGGATCGGCGATGCTGCGCCATCGCAGGCGACCACCCAGTCTGCCTCAAGCTGGTAAGGTCCCTCCGGCGTGCCGACGGTCAATTGCGCGCCGGTCTCGTCCTGCTTGACGTCGAGCACCTTGTTGGCGCCGCGCAGTTCGATCGGCTTGCCTTCGGCCTGCAACTGCCTGACCCGCTCGACCAGAAACTGCTCGAGGTAATATTGCTGCAGATTGATGAAGGCCGGGCGCTTGTGGCCTTGCTCGGGCAGCAGGTTGAATCCGAACACCTGGCGTTCGTCGAAATAGACCTTTCCGAGATTCCAGATCACGCCCTTGTTGACCATCGGGTCGCCACAGCCGAGCCGGTCGAGGATCTCGAGCGGCCGCTTGGCGAAGCAAATGGCGCGAGATCCCCAGCTGACCTTGTCGTTCTCGTCGAGCACAACGACCGCAACATCCTGCATCGCCAGATCAATCGCCAGCGCCAGCCCTACAGGTCCGGCGCCGACCACCACCACCGGATAGCGCACCGGCGTGGCAGCATCCTGATCGGCTGATCGTTGATAGGGATACAGCGGAACCTCAAAAATCTTGCCCATGACACCTCCCGGACATCGAAGGGGCGGCAACAACCGCCCCCAAAATGCACTCAGCCTTGCAGCTGTGCCCACATTTCGGCGTCGCGTTCCGCTGTCCAGATCCGTGGCGTGTCGATGCCGCGGGCCTCGTCATAGGCGCGGGCGACGTTGAACGGCAGGCAGTGTTCGTAGATGGCGTAATCCTTGAACTTCGGATCACATTCGGCCCGCACCGCGTCCCAGGCTTCCTTCAAGGTGCCGCCGCGGGCCACAACCTTGGCAACGGGCCGGTAGGTCGACTCGACGAAATCGCGGGTACTGTCGATCGCCGCCTCTACCATTTCCGGTCCGATCAGCGCATCGCCGCGGCCTGGCCCGATCGACTGCGGATTGAACGAGCTGATCAGATCCAGCGTGTCGTCCCAGTCCTCATAGTGACCATCGCCGCAATAGCACGCAGAGTGATATTCGACGATATCGCCGGTGAACATGACTTCCTCGTCCGGCACCCAGGCAACGATGTCGCCGGCGGTGTGGGCGCGGCCAAGATGCATCAGGTCGACCCGGCGCTTGCCGAGATAGACCGTCATCCGCTCGGAGAATGTGGTGGTCGGCCAGGTCAGGCCGGGAATGCTCTCATGGCCCTGAAACAGCCGCGGAAACCGCTGGAATTCACTGTCCCAGTCTTCCTGGCCGCGTTCGGCAACCATGGCACCAGCGACATCGCCCATGATCACGGTGGGGGCTTTATAGGCCGATGCGCCCAGCACCCGCACCGCGTGGTAATGGGTCAGCACCAGATGGGTGATCGGCTTGTCGGTCACGGACCGGATCTTTTCGATCACCTTGTTGGCTAGCCGCGGGGTTGCCTGCGCCTCGATCACCATGACGCTGTCATCCCCGATGATGACGCCGGAATTGGGATCGCCCTCGGCGGTGAATGCCCACAGGTCACGCCCGATCTCGGTGAACGAGATCTGTTTTTCCGCCATGTCGCCGGCGGATGCGAATTTCTTGCTCATCAGTGGTTCCTAATATTTTTCAACGGTTTGCTCGATGGCGCCAAAGATAGAATGGCCATTGGCGTTCTTCATGTCGATGCGAACGGTGTCGCCGAATTTCATGAACGGGGTGACTGGCTTGCCAGTGGCGATTGTTTCGATCGTCCGGATCTCGGCAATGCAGGAATAGCCAGCGCCGCCTTCGCCCACCGGCTTGCCCGGATCACCGCCCGGCCCCTTGTTGGACACCGTGCCCGAGCCGATGATGGTGCCGGCGCAGAGTGCGCGGGTCTTGGCCGCATGCGCGATCAGCTGCGGGAAATCGAAGGTCATGTCGACACCGGCATTGGCACGCCCGAAAGCTTCGCCATTGAGATCGACATCAAGGGTCAGATGCAGCTTGCCGCCATCCCAGGCGTCACCCAGATCATCTGGCGTGACCGCTACCGGCGAGAATGCGGTGGACGGCTTCGACTGGAAGAAGCCGAACCCCTTGGCCAGTTCCGCCGGGATCAAGCCGCGCAGGCTCACATCATTGACCAGCATCACCAGTTCGATAGCCGCACGGCAGGTCTCTATGTCCGCACCCATCGGCACGTCGCCGACAATCACCGCCACTTCGCCTTCGCAATCGATGCCCCAGGCTTCATCCGCCATCCGGATTGGACCGCGCGGGGCCAGAAACGTGTCGGATCCGCCCTGATACATCAGCGGAACTTCCCAGAAACTTTCCGGCATCTCGGCGCCGCGCGCCTTGCGCACCAGCTCGACGTGATTGACATAGGCTGAGCCGTCGGCCCACTGATAGGCCCGTGGCAAGGGCGACAGCGCTTCGCGCTCGTGAAACCGTTCGGTCGGCTCCGCCCCGGTTTCCAGCATATCGGCCACATCCTGAAGCCGCGGCGCGACATGTTTCCAGTCATCCAGCGCTGCCTGAAGCGTGCGCGCAATGTGCGGCACGCCGGAGGCGCGGGTCAGATCGCGCGAGACGACGACCAGACGGCCATCACGGCTTCCATCACGGAGTGTGGCAAGTTTCATGCGGTTTTCCTTTGTGGTTTGGTGCGTGTCAAAGGCAAGTCCGGCCGATCTCTGCCCAAATTGGGCGGTCGATTGCAGCCGGTCATGACCTGAGGATGGCTCACTTGGCCCCCGACCAGCCACCGGTTTCCGGCGTGCCGTCAAATTTCCGCTCGAGGCCTTCCCAGCAATTGACGTAGCCGGTCTGCAAGGTTTCGAGCTCCGCGGCGTAGCGGGTCACCATCTGTGGGAAACGGGTTTCAAACATGAAGGCCATCGTATCGGTCAGTTTGACCGGTTTCAGCTCCACCGTCGAGGCCTTTTCGAAGGCGTCATGATCGGGGCCATGCGGCATCATCATGTTGTGCAGGCTCATGCCGCCGGGCAGAAAACCTTCCTCCTTGGCGTCATACTGTCCTTCGATCAAACCCATGAATTCGCTCATGATATTGCGATGGTACCAGGGCGGGCGAAACGAGTGCTCGGCCACCAGCCAGCGCGGCGGGAAGATCACGAAATCGATGTTGGCCGTGCCCGCCTCGCCCGATGGCGCCGTCAGAACGGTGAAGATCGACGGATCGGGATGGTCAAAACCGATCGCGCCAACCGGTGAGAAGGTCCGTAGATCATATTTGTAGGGCGCGTAATTGCCGTGCCAGGCAACCACATCGAGCGGTGAATGACCAATCGCGGTAACATGAAATGCACCGCACCATTTGATATGGACCAGACAGGTGGTCTCCTTGTCCTCAAAGGCTGCGACCGGGGTCTTGAAGTCACGCGGATTGGCCAGGCAATTGGCGCCAATCGGGCCGCGTTCCGGCAGGGTGAATTTGGCGCCGTAATTTTCGCAGACATAGCCGCGCGCCCGCTCGACGCCTTCGCCACGCTTGACCTTGAACATCATGCCGCGCGGCAGCACGGCAATTTCCAGCGGTGCAACGTCGATAATGCCCATCTCGGTGAAAATGCTCAGCGCACCTTCCTGTGGCACGATCATCATTTCGCCATCGGCATTGAAGAAATAGTCATCGTCCATGTCCGCCGTCAGCGCGTAGACATGAGTTCCCATTCCGACCTGCCCGACGACGTCACCTGCCGTGGTGACCGTGTGGAGGGCATCGAGAAAATGCACGGCTCCGTCAGGATAGGGTGTCGGATCCCAGCGCCGTTGGCCGAGCGAGAGAACGTCGGAGACCTGATGCGGCGCAGACTTCCATACCGGCCGGTCAATCACCCGAAAATCGGTGGTGTGACGCACGCTGGGGCGAATCCGGTAGAGCCAGGACCGCTCATTGGTGCCGCGCGGCGCGGTGAATGGCGAACCGGAGAGCTGTTCGGCATAGAGCCCGTAAGCACAGCGCTGCGGCGAATTCTGACCCTGCGGCAATGCGCCAGGCAGGCTTTCGGTTTCAAAATCATTTCCAAAACCCGGCATATAAGCATGCGTCATTGGGCACTCCGATGGCTGTTCAAACATGAGCCCATCTGATCAGTTGTAAATGTAACTATCAACCTTCGCGCAAAATTCTCCCAGGCCCTGTTGGTGCGGGGATATGAGGGATTTCTATAATCTCGGATCAATCACCAATTGAGCGCAAGAACATTCAGCGGGATTGAAGTTACATTCGAATAAACGCCCTGCCGTGCTTCATTTTAAACCATTTCAATCAGAGGTAACAAACCCGAGTGCAACTTGTTTCATCTGCGGATATGATGTGAACGCACCCACGGGCACAAACCTCAAGCGATACATGTTCGCTGACCAGGCGGTCACGGCCAAATCAGCTGACGCATTCGCCACCGGCATTCCCGCGGCGTTCATCCTAGCCGTCCAGCAGCTGCGTCCCCACTCCAACACCACGGTTCCCCATGTTGATCACCCGGTTTTCAGCTCTCGCCATACTTGCGCTTGCCGTCACCCTTGCTCCGGCCAGGGCCCAGAGCGATCTCTGTTACGAACTTGCATCGAAAATCTGTGAGGGCCAGAATCTCGGCCCTTGCTTTGAAACCGAAGAAAACTGGCAGTTGCTACCCGACGCATGTGTCGGCGACATTCAGTCCCAGATCGAGATGGATCGCGAGTTCTATGCCGATCAGACCGGCAATCCGGCCGACGACAATGACGAGATTGTCGGCACCTACTCCGCTATGATCGATGTCGACGATCTTTACAACACCGCCGGCAAGAAACTGACCGAGCCCTGGCAGGTGCTGCGCCAGGACCGGGCCAATTTCCACCAATACCGCATCAGCCAGCCCGGCGACGAGGATGATCCGTTCTTTGCCAGCGCCGACAACCGCGCGACCATGGAAGCCCTGCTCCGCAATGCCGACTTCGACAACAGCACCACCCAAGCTTTGCTCAGCGGCGGCGCCCAAATCTATGTCGAGATCTATGGCCGCAGAGGCAGGCTCACCTACATCAATGTCGAGATCATCAACTGATGCTTGTCGCGCTGGTAGGGCCTGGTTTCTCCATTTCAGAATGGATCAGCGCCATATCAGCAGACTTCTGCAATCACGTATGAAACTGTCCGGCGCAAGACTGGATGCCTGACGCATGCGAAGGCCAGCATGCGCGGTCGAGAACCGGCGAACCGGCTCTACGCGCGGCCCTTGCCCATCAGATGCGGCAGCATCGCGGAGAAATCCATACCCTTGCCGTCTCCGGCAACAAAGTCGGCATAGATTTCGGTGGCATGCGCGCCCATCGGGGTGGCGGCATCGACACTTTCGGCAGCCTGCTGGCTAAGTCTGAGATCCTTGAGCATGAGGTCGCTGGCAAATCCGGGCTTGTAGTCATTGTCGGCCGGGCTTTTCGGGCCGATGCCGGGCGCCGGGCAATAGGCGTTGACCGACCAGCAGGATCCGGACGAGGTCGAGACCACGTCGAACAGGCTCTGGCGGTCGAGGCCGAGCTTGTCGGCCAGCGCAAAGGCTTCGCAGACGCCGATCATCGAGATGCCGAGAATCATGTTGTTGCAGATCTTGGCCGATTGCCCGGCACCCGCCTCGCCGCAATGCACAGTCTTGCCACCCATCACCTCAAACAGAGGCATTGCCTTGGCAAAAGAGTCCGCGGACCCGCCAGCCATGAAGGTCAAAGTGCCGGCAGCAGCTCCGCCGATGCCACCCGAAACCGGCGCATCGACCGAAAGTAGCCCGGCCGATTTTGCCATCTCGTGCGCTGCTTTGGCGCTGTCGACGTCAACCGTCGAGCAATCGATGAATACCGCACCCGCCTCTCCGGCGGGTACGATCTCGGCATAGACCGACCGCAGGATCTCGCCATTGGGCAGCATGGTAATCACGGCATCCTTGCCGGCCGCAGCGTCTGCCGCCGAGCCCGCATTGGCTAGACCTTCGACGGTAACGCCGGCGACATCGAAGCCCGTGACTTCATGCCCGGCCTTGAGCAGATTGGCAGCCATCGGCGCACCCATATTACCCAGTCCGATAAATCCGATTTTCATAGCGACCTCCCTATCGATTAATCACATGTCTGGCGGCAACAGCCGCGCTAGAATCCTATGTCGCCGCCTGGCGGCTCGGACAGCATCGCCGCCACCGTCTCAGCCGTCACGTCATCGACACTTGCATGACGCCAGCGCGGATTTCTGTCCTTGTCGATGATGGCTGCGCGAATGCCCTCGACGAAATCACCTTCGGACGCACTGCGCGAGGTGAAGCGGTATTCCTGTTGCAGCGCCGCCTGGATATAGTTGCTTTCACGCGCCCGGCGCACCAGTTCGATAGTGCAATTTGTCGACAGCGGCGAACCGGCGCGAATCGACTTGGCTGTTGCCACACCCCAGTCATCACCGGGAAGCGAGGCCAGAATATCTGCGAGACTGTCCTTGCCAAAATGCGCATCCACTTGCGCGCGCAACCCCATCAACGGGCCGTCTTCGGGATCCCGCGCCAGCGCCGCCACTACAGACCAGTCTCCGGTCTCAATCAACGTTTCGGTCAAGCTGGACCATTCTGCCTCGGGGATGAAATAGTCTGCAAAGCCGGCCAGAATCGCGTCAGACGCGTTCATCCTGTAGCCGGTGATACCGAGATATTCACCCAGCCGCCCCGGCGCGCGCGCCAGCAACAACGTTCCGCCGACATCGGGAACCAACCCCACCGCGCATTCAGGCATGGCGATTTTCGAGCTCTCGCCCACCACCCGGTGCGAGCCATGCAGCGAGACGCCAACGCCGCCGCCCATGGTGAAGCCCTGGCAGAGCGCGATATAGGGCTTCGGGTAGGCCGCGATCTTGGCATTGAGCCGGTATTCGTCGCGCCAGAATGTCCGGCCGGGCTCGAAATCACCTTTCGACGCCGTGTCATACATGAACTGCAGATCACCACCGGCTGAGAATGCTTTGTGTCCTCCCGCATCAATCAGCACGCAAGCCACGCGCTCATCGTCGCGCCAGCCATCAAGGGCTGCTTCGATCGCCAGCACCATGTCATAGGTCACGGCATTGAGCGCTTCGGGTCGCTGCAGCGTGATCTGGCCGATACGCCCGATCTTGCGAATGCGGATGCTCATGCGGCACGCTCCGAAAGCAGTGCGCGTGAAATGATCACCCGCATGATCTCGTTGGTGCCTTCCAGGATCTGGTGCACCCGCAGATCGCGGACGATCTTTTCCACGCCATAATCGGCCAGATAGCCGTAACCGCCATGCAGTTGCAGCGCGTCATTGGCAACCTTGAAGGCGGTGTCGGTGACAAAGCGTTTGGCCATGGCGCAATATTTGGTCGCGTCGGGCGTCTTGCGGTCGAGCTTGCTCGCTGCCTGGCGCAGGAAAATCCGCGCCGCCTGCATTTCGGTTTCCATGTCGGCAAGCCGGAACTGCAACGCCTGAAACTGGTCGATGGATTTGCCGAAGGCTTGCCGCTCGCCCATATAGGTCAGCGTCTTGTCGAGTGCCGATTGCGCGCCGCCAAGCGCCGACGCGGCAATGTTGAGCCGTCCGCCATCAAGCCCGCTCATGGCGTAGCGGAAACCCGCACCTTCCTCGCCGAGCAGATTCTCTGCCGGAATGACGCAATCATCAAACTGCACTTCTGATGTCGGCTGCGAGCGCCAGCCCATCTTGTCTTCCGGCGCACCGAAGGAAAGTCCGGCCGTGCCGTTCTCGACGACAACAGCCGAGATACCCTTGGGGCCATCCGCACCGGTGCGGGTCATCACCAGATAGAGGTCGGAAAAACCGCCACCCGAGATGAACGCCTTGGTGCCGTTGAGCTTATAGCCTTCATTGGTCCGGTCAGCGCGGGTCCTCAGCGCCGAGGCGTCGGAACCCGAACCTGGCTCGGTCAGGCAATAGGATGCGATCTTGTTCATGGTGACGAGATCGGGCAGCAACCGCGCCTTCATCTCGTCTGATCCGTATGTCGCGATCATCCAGGTGCACATGTTGTGGATCGAGATGAACGAGGCGACCGACGGACAGGCTATCGACAATGCCTCGAACACAAGCGTCGCATCGAGGCGGCTCAGACCCGAGCCGCCATCGCTTTCCGGCACGTAGATCGAGGCCAGCCCGAGCGCGGCTGCTTCTTCAAGCACCTCGCGCGGGATGGCTTCTTGCTTTTCCCACTTGGCGGCGAAAGGGGCAATCTTCTCGGCGCCAAACTCGCGCGCCATGTCGAAAATCGCCTGTTGTTCCTCGTTCAGTTCAAAGTCCATGGCTATTAACCTCCCCGTCTCTGAATTGATGTCGCCGCCGTGTCTTCAGCCCATCGTCGGGATGTTGAAGTCGGCACCGTCCTTGATACCGGAAGGCCAGCGCGCGGTCACCGTCTTGGTGCGCGTGTAGAACCGGAAAGAATCCGGACCATGCTGGTTGAGATCACCGAAGCCGGATTTCTTCCATCCGCCGAAGGTGTGGTAGGCCAGCGGCACAGGGATCGGCACATTGATGCCGACCATGCCGATATTGATCCGGCTGGCAAAATCACGCGCCGCGTCGCCATCGCGGGTGTAGATCGCGGTGCCGTTGCCATATTCGTGTTCCATCGGATAACGCAGCGCTTCCTCATAGTTCGGCGCACGCACCACCGACAGAACCGGCCCAAAGATTTCCTGGGTGTAGATGTCCATGTCGCGGGTGACATTATCGAACAGGCAGCCGCCCATGAAGTTGCCGTTCTCGTAGCCCTGAAGCTTGAAGTCACGGCCGTCGACCACCAGCTTGGCGCCCTGCTCCACTCCGGAGTTGACCAGTCCGAGAACGCGGTCGCGGGCTTCGCGGGTTACCAGCGGTCCGAAATCGACATCATTGCCGGCAGTGTAGGGCCCGATCTTCAGGGCTTCGACGCGTGGTGTCAGCTTTTCGATCAGCCGGTCTGCCGTCTCCTGCCCCACCGGAACAGCAACCGAAATCGCCATGCAGCGTTCGCCTGCCGCGCCGTAGCCCGCACCGATCAGCGCGTCCACTGCCTGATCCAGATCAGCATCAGGCATGATGATCATGTGGTTCTTGGCGCCGCCAAAGCACTGGACGCGCTTGCCGTTGGCGCAGCCTCGGGCATAGATATATTGCGCGATCGGCGTCGAGCCGACAAAACCGATGGCCATGATTTCCGGATGGTCGAGGATCGCATCGACCGCTTCCTTGTCGCCATTGACGACGTTGAGAATGCCGTCCGGCAAGCCCGCTTCGCTCATCAGCTCGGCCAGCATGATCGGCACGGACGGATCACGCTCGGAAGGCTTGAGGATGAAAGCGTTGCCCGCAGCAATCGCCGGGCAGAATTTCCACATCGGGATCATCGCCGGGAAGTTGAACGGCGTGATGCCGGCGACCACGCCCAGCGGCTGGCGGATCGAGTACATGTCGATACCGGGACCAGCGCCCTCGGTGAATTCGCCCTTCAGCAGATGCGGCGCGCCAAACGAGAACTCGGCCACTTCAAGACCGCGCATCACGTCGCCCTTGGCATCGGGGATTGTCTTGCCGTGTTCACGCGACAGCGCTTCTGCAAGCTTGTCCATGTCACGGTGCAGCAGTTCGACAAACTTCATCATCACCCGGGCGCGTTTCTGCGGGTTGGTCGCGCCCCAGCCGATTTGCGCCTTGGCGGCCACTGCCACTGCTTGAGCCATTTCCTCATTCGAGGCCAGCGGAACCCGTGCCTGAACTTCGCCCGTGGCCGGGTTCATCACATCGGCAAAACGGCCAGATGTGCCCTTGACGTGCTTGCCGCCGATAAAGTGAGTGAGTTCTTGCATGGTCATGCCTCCGGATAATTATGGTGTCGCAACTGTGCGCCTACTGATCTTGAAGTTCAATCCGCCAGATCGCTCAACCGATGTGCGTAAACTGTAGCCCAGAAATACGTGGCCCGTTATGCCGCCGACAATCCGCCATCAATCTGCAGCGTCTGCCCGGTGATAAAACTCGACGCGGGATCGGCCAGAAATGCCAGACCGGCGATCACCTCGTCCACTTCGGCCAACCGGCCCATGGGAATAGATCGCACCAAAGCAGCTTCGGCCTCATCGTGGCTACGTCCAGCCTGTTCAAGAAATCCGGTGACCATCGGCGTCCGCGCGAATGACGGGCACAATGCGTTCACCCGCACGCCGCGGCGTGCATATTCAATCGCAGCTGATTTGGTCAGTCCCACCACACCATGCTTTGCCGCAGCATACACCGACAGCATTGGTGCCGCGACCACACCGGCGACGGAAGCGACGTTGACGATGGCTCCGGATTCGCCGGTGTCGCGAAAACGCTTTTCCAGAACCGGCAGTTGCGCCCGCATGGCGTAGAACACGCCCATCAGATCCACATCAATGATCTGCCGCGCCACCTTGAGCGGCGTTTTCGGCAATGGCGTCATGTCATGGGCAATCCCGGCATTGTTGACCGCCACATCGAGACGTCCGAATCGTGACAAAGCTGTTTGAACCAGCCGTTCGGACAAGTCCGGATCAGTTATGTCTCCGGCCACGACAACCGTGTCGCCACCCAGTTCACCCGCCAGATCTTCCAGAGTTTCCGCTGCAAGATCACTCAGCACCAAGCTGGCGCCGGCGTCGGTGAAGAAGCGCGCTGCAGCTCGGCCGAAGCCGCCGGTGGCGCCGGTCAGTATCACCACCCGACCTTCAAAATTCGCCATTCTCAAGCCTTTCCGGAAATGACCTCATTGGCCATCAGCGCCAGCAACGGCACCGCCTTGCCAATCTCGTTGGCGCGCTCCGGATTGGACGCATTGCCGTCGAGCGAGCGCTTGTAGACGCCCTGCAAGATTGCAGCCAGCTTGAAAAATGAAAACGCCAGACAGAACGTCCAGTTGTCGACGGCAATGCCGCTCCGCTCGGAATAGAGCGCGATGTAATCTGCTTCGTTCGGAATCCCGAGTTCGGGCAGATTGAGCCCGCCCAGGCCCCTGAATCCGCTGGCATGTGGCAGCCGCCACTGCATGCACTGGTAGGAAAGGTCGGCCAGCGGGTGACCCAGGGTCGAAAGTTCCCAGTCGATCAGCGCCAGAACCCTCTCGCCGTGTGCAGAAAAAATCATGTTGTCGAGCCGGAAGTCTCCATGAACCACCGTCACCAGTCCGTCATCATCGGGCAGGTTTTCCCAAAGCCAATCCATCAGCCGGTCCATATCCGGCAAGTCATCGGTCTTGGTGGCCAGATACTGTTCGCTCCAGCGCCGGATCTGCCGGGCGAAATAGTTGCCCGAGCGGCCATAATCCGCCAGTCCGGCTGCTTCCGGATCAACCCGGTGCAGCCGCGCCAGAACATCATTCATGCCGTCATAGATCGCCGCCCTCTCCTCCTTGCTGACTTCCGGCAATGCCGGATCCCAGAAAATCCGTCCCTCCACCAGTTCCATGACGAAATACATCCGGCCGATCGCGCTATGCTCTTCAGACAGTCCATAAACCTTGGGCACCGGCACATCATTGCCGGCCAAAGCCTGCATCACCCGGTATTCGCGGTCCACCTGATGCGCGGATTTCAGAAGCGTTCCCGGCGGCTTGGCGCGCAACACATAGCGCCCGCTATCGGCTTCCACCCGGTAGGTCGGATTGGATTGTCCGGTGTTGAATTTTTCAATCGCATGCAGACCGGAAAATCCCGGCACGAGTTCGTGCAACTCGTCCGCCAGAGCTTCCATGTCAAAGGGTTCGGCTTCCATCTCAGGCATCCTTGAACAGACGGATGGCGTGTTGCACAGACAATCCGCCATCGATGGGTAGGATTGCGCCGGTGACATAGGCTCCGGCACGGCTGCACAGATAAATCGTGGCGCCCGCCACATCGTCGGGAGCGCCAATACGGCCCAGCGGAACGCCGGCGCCAACCTTGTCGACCTGCTCATCGCTTGTCGTGGCAAAGGCGGTCATCCGGCTTTGAAATGGTCCCGGCGCAAAGGCGTTGACGGTGACGCGCTGGGTTGCAAGCTCTTCGGCAAGAATTTTGGTCAGATGATGCACCGCAGCTTTAGACGCCGAATAGGAATAGGCGCCATCGGCTGCAGGCTGGGTGCCCATGATCGATCCGAGATTGATCACCCGCGCCGGGTCCGTATCGCTGGCGGCAGCGAGCAACAAGGGCGTCAGATCCCGCGTCAGCGTGAACAGGCCCGCGACATTGACCGACATCACCTTGGCCCAGGCAGCATGGGGAAAACCGGCATAATCCGCGCCCCAGGTGACGCCGGCATTGTTGACCAGAATATGCAGTTTGTCGGTCCGCGACCTGACCGCTTCAACCAGGGCCGTGACGCCCTCGGCAGTCCCGACATCACCGGCAAATCCCTCCGCCGATCCGGTTCCGCCTAGATTGTTGAGCTCTTCGGCTGCCTTGACGCAGTCTTCGCCCTTGCGTGAGGCGATCAAAACCCGGGCGCCGGCCTGCACAAGTCCTGTGGCGATCATCCTGCCAATTCCAGTCGCGCCGCCGGTCACCAGCGCGATCTTGCCGTTCACCGAAAACAGGTCTTCCACATAGCTCATTTCTGTATCCTTTGCCCGCTGGTGATCCATGACATGCGTCCGGAGCTGAATTCCGGATGAATTGCCCTCGGACAATTGCCGCCCGAACCGGTGACCGCTAGCATGACAAACAATTGACGTGTGCGTAAAGGGAAGATTCGGAGAATGCTGCGAATACCATACCACACGAGATGCGGGAGAGTGCTTTGACAGACGCAAGCAAGATGGATTTGGGTGTGACAGCTCATTTGCAGCCTATTCTGGAAGCCGTGCGGGATATGGTGCGCAACGAGATCATGCCACTGGACGACGAGTTTCTCGCTGAAGTCGGTGCGCAAGGCGACCGCTGGAGCTATACCGCCCGTCAGACCGAAATTCTCGAGGGCCTGAAAGCCAAGGCCAAGGCGCGCGGGTTGTGGAACCTGTGGCACACCCAGGCTGACGACGGGCTGACTACAGTCGAATACGCCTATCTCGCCGAAGAAATGGGCAAGGCGCATTTGGGCGCCGAAACCTTCAACTGCTCGGCACCCGACACCGGCAACATGGAAGTGCTCGACCGCTACTCCACGCCTGAGCACAAGAAGCAGTGGCTTGAACCGCTGCTCAATGGCGACATCCGCTCGGCCTATCTGATGACCGAGCCCGATGTGGCCTCGTCAGACGCCACCAATGTTTCGATGTCCAGCGTTCGTGATGGTGATCACTATGTGCTCAATGGCGAGAAATGGTGGGCTTCGGGGGCCGGCGATCCGCGCTGCAAAATCTATATCGTCATGGTTCGCACCGGTGACGACGACACGCCCAAACATGCCCGGCATTCAACAATTCTGGTGCCGGCCGATACCGCGGGTATCGAAAAACTGCGACCAATGCAGGTCTATGGCCAGGACGACGCACCGCATGGCCATTTCCATCTCCGCTTCACCGATGTCCGGGTGCCGGTCAGCAATTTGCTGGTTGGCGAAGGCAAGGGCTTTGAAATCGCCCAGGGCCGGCTTGGACCGGGACGGATCCACCATTGCATGCGCGCCATCGGCCAGGCTGAAATGGCGCTTGAACTGATGTGCAAACGGTCGCTCGACCGCGAGGCCTTCGGCAAGAAGCTCGCCCAGCTCGGCGCCAATTACGACATCATTGCCGAATGCCGCATGGAGATCGAACAGGCGCGGCTTCTGTGCCTCAAGGCCGCCTGGATGATGGATCAGGGCGATGCCCGTGCCGCAGCACCATGGATCAGCCAGATCAAGGTGGTTGCGCCGCGGGTGGCGCTGAAAGTCACCGATGAAGCAGTGCAGATGTTCGGTGGCCAGGGCATATCACAGGACACGCCACTGGCGCGGATGTGGACGCAATTACGCACGTTGCGGATGGCCGATGGTCCCGATGCCGTGCATCGCCGCCAGGTGGCGCGTCATGAGCTCAAGCGTTACACCCAGGAAAAGGTCTGATCCATGAAAGCGATTGTTTGCCCTGCGTATGGACCAGTCTCCAATCTGGAATATCGCGACCTGCCCGACCCTGAGCCAGGCCCGGACGAGGTTGTGATCAGATCGGAAGCCATCGGCGTCAACTATCCCGACGAATTGCTGGTTCAGGGCCTCTACCAGATGAAGCCCGAGACGCCGTTCGTGCCGGGCATGGAAGCGGCCGGTGTGGTCGAGGCGACCGGCAACAAGGTCATCCACGTCAAGCCGGGCGATCGTGTCGTCACCTTGCTGGATTTAGGCGGCTATGCCGAAAAAGTGCTGGCGCCGGCTAACCGCGTGTTCCCGCTTCCCGACACCATGGCGTACGAGGATGCCTGCGCGCTGATGTGCGCCTGGGGTACCGCGCACCACGGGTTGAGGCAGCGGGCCAATCTGAAGCCCGGCGAAACGCTGCTGGTGCTGGGTGCCGCCGGCTCGACCGGGCTGGCAGCTGTTTCCATCGGCAAGGCCATCGGCGCCCATGTCATAGCGGTGGCGTCCACGGCGGAAAAGCAGACCGCCTGCCTTGAGGCCGGTGCCGATGTCGCCCTGCCCTATGAAGGCTTGAAGGAGGCGTTGAAGTCCTTCCCCGGTCGCGGCGTCGATGTTGCCTTTGACCCGGTCGGCGGCGCCGGTTTTGATGTCGCGGCTCGCGCCATGGCCCGCAATGGCCGGTTGTTGGTGGTTGGTTTTGCTTCAGGTGAAATCCCGAAACTGCCGGTCAATCTGGTGCTGCTGAAGGAATATTCGCTGATTGGCGTGTTCTGGGGCTCCTTCGTCGCCAAGGAACCGTCAGTCTATGCCGCCAACAACCGCGAACTCTTCGCCTGGCATTCCACCGGCCTGATCAAGCCGCGCATTGATGAACGCCAGCCTTTGGCCAAGGCCGCAACGGCGCTGAAGCGCATTCTCGACCGCGGCGCCATCGGCAAGACCATTCTGATACCCTGAAGCGGCGCGCGCGGCTTGATGAAACTTTCCTTTCGTTGTTTGCGTCCTATCTTTTGCAAGATGGAGGCTGATGATGAAAAACCTGTTCCACACGATTTCCGCGCCGGCGGCATTGCTCAGTGCGCTGATGCTGATGCCGACCTTAGCGCGCGCCGATGACGCGGCGGATGCCCGCATCATTATCGAGAGCCAGATTGATGCGTTTTTAAGCGATGACGCAACCACGGCCTATTCCTATGCCGCACCGGCGATCAAGCAGCTCTACCCCGATGAGAGCCGGTTCTTCGATATGGTCAAGCGCGGTTATCAACCGGTCTACCGGCCGGGCAATTTCGCGTTTGGCCGCTCCAAGGCTGCAGCCGACGGGACCAGTATCGTGCAAGAGGTCATCATCCAGGGTCCGGGCGGTCAGGACTGGACCGCGCTTTATTCTCTCGAGCGCCAACCCGATGGAAGCTTCAAGATCAATGGCGTTCAGATGATCAAGGCTGCAGCCCCGCAAACCTGATGATTTGGTGGTTCGTCTGTGGTGTTGCACCCATTCAGGAACCAAGCAGGCTCCGCCTCGTTGTGCGCCCACAGGCCGGCATTGCCAGACGGCCGGAATTCAACCTATGCTCGGTTCTCCCGGCCCGCGTATCAATCCGAAGTGCAGACCGGGAAAACTGATACGGAGAATTGCATTGAGCGTAGCCTTTACCAAGGAAGAAAGTTCCGAAACCGCAGCCGAAACATTGCTGCCCGACCGGCCCGTTTCCGCCCATCCCAATCTGGTGACGCTATCCGGTTTGAAGCAGATGCAGGCGCAGCTGGATGAAGCGCGCGCGGCGTTCGAGGCGGCCAATACGATCGAGGATGTCAACGAGCGCCGCCGCCAGCAGGCGGGTCCGTTGCGCGATGCGCGCTATTTTACCGAGCGCGTCCGCTCCGCACAAATGTTGCCCGATCCGGAGTCTCATGATGTGATCGCCTTCGGCTCCACCGTGACCTACACCCGCGACGACCACCCGGCCCAGAGCTACCGCATTGTCGGCGAGGACGAAGCCGACCCCAAGAACGGCACCATCTCGTTCGCCTCGCCGGTGGCGCGCGCGCTGATGGGCAAGGCGGTGGGTGACGTGGTCGAGGTCAATGAACAGGATCTCGAGGTGATTTCAATCTCGTGATGTGGCAGCACATGGAAAAGCGCGCCCGCGCGACAAAATCGCCGGGTTGTGATCTCTGACTGGCATTCCGGAGGGCCGCACGCGGGCTTTGCCTCTGGATAAGTAAAAATCGGTGGCGCAGCACGCGCGCGGCCCGAATAACGCCGGATGATGTCCGCATCCGACAGGCAACAACCACTTCGCTTGCCCCGCTTGAGGGTTTTTGGCCCGACGCGGGGTTGTTCCGGCTTTCGCCAGACCGCCAGCCCGGACAGGGACGACGGTGGAAGCTTTTGGCGTGGTTTCCGGCACGGACCTTATCCCCATCACAAGTTATGCATGTACGTTATCGTTCGAGTGAAACCACCCGAACGCGACATGCATGACGGGGGCAAGATCCGCCACAGGCCCGGTCCGCTGTCTGATCCCAAAACCTGCCCGAAGGCCGGCACGGAACCCGAGGTCGTCACGGTGGCCGACTGAACCTGCTGTCCGCAAGGAGTTGCAGGCCCGCCGACGGAGCCACGCTGGTCACCGCCTCCTTTCAAGCCTTGCCGCACGTTACGGCAAACCCGAAAGGCCTTCCTCCCGCCTGGTCCAACACGTTCGCGGTCCATCCGGCAGCGGGAGCGCAAGGATTATGGCATCGGGGTGGAGGGTGGGGATGAAGTCGGGGTGATTTTTATGCGGCCATCACGATTTTCGTCATCCTCGGCCCCCGAGCCGAGGATCCATTCCGTGATGCTTCCACGTGCCAACTGTATGGAGAGATTACGGAATGGATCCCAGGGTCGGGGCCCTGGGATGACGACGGAGGGATTTCGCCAGAGAGAAGGCGTCGAGTACAGCACCTGAAATTTCCCCCTCACCTGAAAAATCTATGACTTGGCGCTGCGCGCCAAGACCATTGCAAGCCTTCGCGCGACGTCGCGCTCAGGCCTTCGTTCCCTGAAATCAATTTCATTGATTTCCGGCCTTCGGCCACCGTTCCGAAGCCTCTCCCACAAGAGTAGAGGGAGAAAGCGCAGCGCCTTCACAGCACTGATCGCCTGCCAACGTGCGTGGAACCCTGTCTCCACCCTTGCGGCGTGAAACAGAGCTGTTCATTTTGCCCGAGAACCCAGTGAATAATCGGCCTCGGCTGCATCCTGAATGCGATGTCCCAGGAAGCACACAACGCCGCTTCCACCGTGATCACCCTTGGCAACGGGCCGAGGATGCCATCAGCCCGCGGTTGCCAATCAAGCGCTACGACGAGCCGGGCTTCTTCGGGACTAATCCAGCTCTCTCACCTCACCTGCCTGATAGATAATCGTCGGCTCCCCGTAATCACCCAATGCAGGATTGGCTTCACGCGACCATGCGATAACACCGGCGTGCTTGCTCTCCATCGCGACAGCATGCCGCCTGGCCCTATCCTCAGATTCGAACTGCACCGGATCTTCAGCGGGTTGAGGAGTGCCCTCTTCGTCCAGGTCAAAGGCCTGAACAACAATCAATTTTGGTAACTGGCTCATAGTCGCATCCCGATTTGCTTTTCGCAGCGTAGGCTAAGTTTTTTGAAATGTCTGCAATCGGACTTTCGCCACAGACTTCATTTTGGACGAAAAGGGCGGGAAGCTGCCATTCGCTGCGGCGTGAATTAGCGACGGCCCATGCGGACCAAGTTGCCTTCGGCGGTGCGTCCATGTTCTCTACCCAACCTCCCCAAAGAAGCAATATTCCCTTCTTCTTGCATCGCTGATAGCAGCCGTTTGACGTGCTGCTTCGTTGGCTGAATTGCCAGATTTTCGTTGGGGTAGTATGCAACCCTCACAATTTTTTCAATGGAGGCAGGTATGCTTGCGAGTCTGGATGAACTTGCCACCGAATGTGTGGATGAAACCGCGCGTGCACAGATAAGGGAGGCCATTAATTGCTATCAGGGCGGAGCTTTCCGAGCAGCAATCGTTGCCGCTTATGTCGCTGTATGCTTTGATTTAATTCAGAAACTTAGGATGCTGGCGGCTTCAGGTGATGGAGAAGCGAAGCAAGCCGTCGAGCGGTTAGAAAAACTGCAGGATCAAAACGACCGGAATAATCACCAAGCGATCAGTGGTCTGCTTGAGTTCGAACGGGGGCTTCTTGAGACGTTTTGAATAGCCCCTAGATTTGTAGACGCCTTCTTCCCTAAATTTGAGGCAAGGAGGCCATCATGAGCACAGCCAAATTCAGTGACGATTTTAAACGCGATGCTGTTCATCAGATCGTTGAGCGCGGTTATCCAGTTGCGGAGGTTTCACAGCGGCTGGGCGTCAGCCCGCATTCGCTCTACGCGTGGAAGAAGAGGTTCTCACAGCCATCGGGCGGCGACGACAAAGATGCCGAGATCAGACGGCTGAAACGCGAACTGACCAGGGTCATCGAGGAGCGCGACATCCTAAAAAAAGCCACCGCGTATTTCGCCAGGGATGCAAAGTGAGATACGCGTTCGTGGCCGAGCATCGCCCGCTGTTCTCTGTGCGGGCGATGTGCCGGTGTCTGCGCATCCAACCTAGCGGCTTCTATGCCTGGCTGAAGCACCCGTTGAGCAAACGGGCTCGCGAAGACGTGCGCCAGACCGAGCTCATCCACAAAGCATGGAAGGACAGCGGCAAGGTTTATGGCTATCGCAAGCTCCACGATGATCTGCTGGATCAGGGCGAAACGTGCTGTCCGAACCGCGTTGCACGTCTGGCCACACTGGCGGGCATCACAGCGCAGATCGGTTACAAGCGTAGGCCGGGCAGCTACGGCGGCAAACCGTCATTGGTGGTGGACAACACGCTAGACCGGCAGTTCGACGTGGACGTGCCAGACAGGGCCTGGGTCACTGACATCACCTACATCCGTACTCAAGAAGGTTTCGCCTACCTCGCCGTCGTTATCGATCTCTACTCCCGCCGTGTCGTCGGCTGGTCGATGCAAAGCCGCCAGACAACGGATGTTGTCCTGCAAGCATTGCTCATGGCCGTTTGGCGAAGGAAGCCGAAGAACAGGGTGCTGATCCATTCGGACCAGGGCTCGCAGTTCACCAGCATGGACTGGGCTGCGTTTCTGCGCGCCCATAATCTTGAGCACTCAATGAGCCGGCGCGGCAACTGTCACGACAACGCTGTTGCCGAGAGCTTCTTCAACTTGCTCAAGCGCGAGCGGATACGACGACGGACTTACAAAACCCGAACCGAAGCGAGGCAGGATGTGTTCGACTACATCGAGATGTTCTACAATCCCACGCGCAAGCATGTGAGGAACGGGATGCTGTCACCCGTCGAGTTCGAACGGCAGCAGAGAACGAAGACAGAGGGTGTCTAGAAAACTCGGGGCTATTCATTTCCTGACAAATTTGATTTCTTCGGTCGTAATGAATTCGATGAGTTAGAAAGATTGCGAACAGACAGAAATCGATGCGCGCATCCGACCTTCCTAAAGAACTCATTGCCGTTCACACCTTCGGCCGAGTCGGCCCGCCTTCACATTCGAAACGCGTTGGCGCTTGTTTTGACCCAACCACCGAAACAAGGAAAGGCTGCACTCGAGAGCCTTCAGGCGCTTGTTTTGTCTCCATATTTCCCGACAGAGATTCCTGACGCAGTAGCGCGGCTAAAAGGCTCGGAGCTTCAGAGCGCTCGGGCTCCGTTGATTATGGGCTTTGTGGACCTTATTTGCTTTGGGTGGCCAGATTCGAACAGTCCACTACACACTAAGGCCGCCGCACTTGTTGCTCTATTGGCGATTGTAGAGCTTCATCGCAAAGAAGCGCTTCCACGTCTTATTCTAAATGTAAACAAGCTTCTAATGCACACTGAGGAATGGCCGGTTGAGCTAGGATGCTCTCTTGCTATCAGATTGGCTGAGGTGGGCGAGAAGGTTTACGAGCCTGGCCGCCCAATTGTCAGAAAGTGGCTGGTGGCACCTAGCAAAGGAGCTAAAAGGGCGCGAGTTGTGCAAAAGGCACTGTTCATTGGGTGGTTAAGAGATGATGCCGAAGCAGCAATTTTGCAGCTGAAGGCTGAAGACTTCGGGGATGTGATCGATCAAATTCCGCCGGAAATGGCGACTGCCGCCGCAAAGCTATATAGTTCCGCCAAAACTTGGGACGAAGCCAATAATTACGCTAGCCGATTTGCAATAAAGTATGCCAGCTGGTTTTCAGAACGTGACCTTGATCTAATTTTTGCGGAAGTCGCTGCCGGGCGAAATGATCTGCCGGGTAGCCATGGTTACAGAGAGTTCTTGGCAGCGTTGGCTGCGCAAGATGAGAGCAAGTGTGCAGGGGTGGCAGCGCTATTGGAATCTCACGGATTGGAGGGTGTCAACATAAAGCAAGAACCCATCGAAAATGCCCGGTCTGCATTAACATAGGCGAAAGAGCGGCTGAACTTTAGCGAAAATGCGTGTTCGCTCTGTGGTTAAGTAGAGCTCTTAACCGCCGTTAGTTCCGCAGATACCCAAGGTCGGCTTTGGGCCGTGAGCGGACTTTCAGGTTTCAGATCTCCGCTCAAGATACTTCCTTGCTCCATCGATTATAGAAACCCAAGTTTCAGCAATTCAATTGCACGGCCGACGAAACCACCTCGCCAACCCAACCACCTCGCGCACCCCATTTTCCCTTCCCCCCGAATCCGCTATGACGGATCGCAGTGCCAATCGCCGCATCCCACCCTGCACCACCCAAGGAAAAGTCGACCATGAAATCCCGTCTTGCAATCCTGTCCATTGTTGCCGTTGTGCTTTCGGCCTGTACAACCGCATCAGTATCGTCAAACCCGCTGCAGGCGCGCTGGAACGGCAAGTCGGCAGGCGCTTTCTTTGCGGCCTTCGGACCTCAGGTTTCCGACACGGCAGGCCCCGGCGGCACGACGCTTTATACCTGGCGCGGCGGCTATGGCAGCGGGCGGCCTTGCGTTGTCCAGCTGACGGTCAACAAGGATTATTCGATCAAGACCATCAGCGCCGTCTCCGACCGCGTCGATCCGAAGGGTGGCCCGTCGCATTGCGAGAAAACGCTGGATGCTGTCTGAGGGTGGTGTTGGGGTTAGGCAGTTGATTTAATGCCGTCATACCGGACACCGATCCGGTATCCCTTCAGCCCAAGCCCTTGGGCTGAAAGACTCTTTTGACCCGGCAGAGGCCGGGTCGCTGGATGCCGGATCGGTGTCCGGCATGACGGGGAGTGCGGGGGACTTACGCAGCTTGGTGATTTGGGCGGGGCCGGGATGACGGGGAATGTGAAGGCGCCAACCAGAAAATGGGATCTTGAGGTGCACCGGCAGGACAGAGGTTGGCAATCAGCCCCCTACCCCAGCGGCGCGATGTCGCCGCGTGCCCAGGTGGCTTGGGTCTCGGCGGCAAAATCTTCAAACCGCTGTGCTTCGATTGATCCGCGAATGCCGGCCGTCAGGTCCTGGTAGTAGCTGAGATTGTTCCAGGTGATCAGCATCATGCCCAGAATCTCGTTCGAGCGGACCAGATGATGCAGATAGGCGCGGGAATAGTCACGCGCCGCCGGGCATGAGCTTTGCTCGTCCAGCGGCCGGTGGTCGTCGGCGTGGCGGGCGTTCTTGATGTTGATCTTGCCGTGGCGGGTGAAGGCCAGGCCGTGGCGGCCGGCGCGGGTCGGCATCACGCAATCGAACATGTCGATGCCGCGGCCGACGGATTTGAGCATGTCGTCGGGCGTGCCGACACCCATCAGGTAGCGCGGTTTGTCAGAAGGCAGCAGCGGACAGGTGACATCGAGCATGTCGAGCATCACCTCCTGCGGCTCGCCCACAGCCAGACCGCCGACCGCATAGCCCTTGAGGTCGAGACCTGACAGGCCCTGTGCGGAACGCTCGCGCAGTTTCGGGATATCGCCGCCCTGGACAATGCCGAACATCGCCTTGCCGGGCTGGTCACCAAAGGCGGTCTTGCAACGCTCGGCCCAGCGCAGCGACATTTCCATGGCGCGCTCGATCTCGGTCTCGCTGGCCGGTAGCCGGACGCATTCATCGAGCTGCATCTGGATGTCGGAATCAAGCAGACCCTGGATTTCGATCGAGCGTTCCGGGCTCATCTCGTGGCGCGAGCCGTCGATATGCGACTGGAAGGTGACGCCGTGCTCGTTGATCTTGCGCAGCGCCGACAGCGACATCACCTGGAACCCGCCGGAATCGGTCAGGATCGGCTTTTGCCAGCGGGCGAACTCGTGCAGGCCACCGAGCTTGGCCACCCGTTCGGCGCCGGGACGCAGCATCAGGTGATAGGTGTTTCCCAGGATGATGTCGGCGCCCAGATCGCTGACCTGATCCATATACATGGCCTTGACCGTGCCGCCGGTGCCGACCGGCATGAACGCCGGTGTGCGGATGGCTCCGCGTGGCATGGTGATTTCGCCGCGCCGCGCCTTGCCGTCGGTGGCCTTGAGCTTGAACTGGAAAGTATCAGTGGTCAAAGATCGCTCCGGAACAACAGGCTGGAATCGCCATAGGAATAGAAACGGTAATTGTTATCAATGGCATGGCGGTAGGCGCCATGCATGGTCTCAAAACCCGAGAAGGCCGAGACTAGCATGAACAGGGTCGAGCGCGGCAGATGGAAATTGGTCATCAGGATGTCGACGGCGCGGAACCTGTAGCCGGGCGTGATGAAGATGTCGGTCGGGCCGGACCAGGCCTTGATGGTGCCGTCCGCTTCGGTGGCGCTTTCGAGCAACCGCAGCGAGGTGGTGCCGACGGAGACAACCCGTCCGCCACGCGCATGCACCGCGTTGAGTGCCGCAGCGGTCTCGGCGCTGACATGGCCGATTTCCGAATGCATCAGATGTTCCGCGGTGTCGTCGACCTTGACCGGCAAGAACGTGCCGGCGCCGACATGCAGGGTGACGAAATGCCGGGAGATGCCGCGGGCATCGAGCTTGGCAAACAGCGCGTCGGTGAAATGCAGCCCGGCCGTGGGGGCCGCAACGGCGCCATCTTCGCGAGCATAGATTGTCTGGTAGTCGAGCCGGTCCTGATCGTCCTCGCCGCGCTTGGATGCAATATAGGGCGGCAGCGGAATGTGGCCGGTGGCCATGATCGCCTCATCCAGCGCCGGGCCGCTAAGATCAAAGATCAGCTCAAGTTCGCCGCCCTCGCCGCGTTTCCCCGCAGTGGCGTCAAGAACGCCGGTCAGGCAGACAGCGCCGTCGCCACCGAACGACAGCCGGTCGCCCTCTTTGATGCGCTTGCCGGGACGGACGAAGGCTTTCCAGCGGTCAGGGCCTGAGCGCATGTGCAGCGTGGCCGAGATGCGCTGCAGGTTTTCACCGCGGGTGCGAAACCCTTCGAGCTGTGCCGGGATCACCTTGGTGTCGTTGAACACCAGCGCATCGCCGGGTTCGAGCAGGTCGGCCAGATCACCGACGCTGAGGTCAGCCAGCGTGCCATCGGCACCGACGCGCAGCAACCGGGCGCTGTCGCGCGGGTTTGCCGGGCGCAGCGCGATGCGCTCGTCGGGAAGCTCGAAATCGAAAAGGTCTACGCGCATCGTTGCGCCTCATAAAAAACGCGCGGGATCCATATGGCCTGAAGCCGAAGAAATCCCGCGCGTATCAGTGACTTAAGCCTTGATGTCGGCAGCAACCTTGACCGAGACGATCTTGTCGGGATCCTGAACCGGCTCGCCGCGCTTGATCTTGTCGACATTGTCCATGCCGGACGTCACCTGGCCCCAGACCGTGTACTGACGGTTGAGGAAGCCGGCGTCGTCAAAGACGATGAAGAACTGCGAGTTGGCCGAGTTCGGATCCTGCGAGCGCGCCATCGAGCAGGTGCCGCGGCCATGGTTCATGTTGGAAAATTCAGCCTTCAGGTCGGGCTTGTCGGAGCCGCCCATGCCGGCACGGCCGGGGTTGAAATCCTTGCCGCCGGACTTGCCGAACTTGACGTCACCGGTCTGCGCCATGAAGCCTTCGATGACGCGGTG
This sequence comes from Hoeflea sp. IMCC20628, assembly GCF_001011155.1. Taxonomy (NCBI): domain Bacteria; kingdom Pseudomonadati; phylum Pseudomonadota; class Alphaproteobacteria; order Hyphomicrobiales; family Rhizobiaceae; genus Hoeflea; species Hoeflea sp. IMCC20628. The sequence goes on along the minus strand of NZ_CP011479.1, from coordinate 1,997,568 downwards.
AAACACCACGCCGTCATAGGCGCCTTCGCGGGCCAGTTCCTTGATCCGCGCTACATGGCCGGGAGCCAGGTCGGGAAGCAATTCAATGGTCACCTGTCCCTTGGTGGTTTCCATGATGAGGGTGTTTTCGGGATCCTTGATCTCCGCCATGGTCGTCTCCTTGGTTGTTGTCTTTGAATAATAGTGCGTCAGCCGCCGGTGCGGACCTTGATCATGCGATCCGGATCGGTCACCGAACCATTGTTGTCGGCGTCGCCGAGCTTGATCTTGTCGACATGCTCCATGCCTTCGACAACCTTGCCCACCACGGTGTACTGACCGTTGAGGAAGGTTCCGGGCGCCAGCATGATGAAGAATTGCGAATTGGCTGAATCCGGGCTTTGCGACCGCGCCATGCCGACAACGCCGCGGTCAAACGACACGTCGGAGAATTCGGCCTTGAGATCGGGATTGGACGATCCGCCGGTGCCGGCGCGCTGCGCCACAAAGCCGTCTTCCATGTCGCCGAACTGAACGTCGCCGGTCTGGGCCATGAAGCCGTCGATCACCCGGTGAAACGCGACATTGTCGTATTCACCCGCATCGGCCAGCGCCTTGAGCCGGGCGGCGTGCTGCGGCGCGACATCGTCGGCGAGTTCGATAACCACATCGCCGGTTTTCAGTGTGATGGTCAGCTGCTCGGCCGCATTGGCGGGCTTGGCATCTTCCTTGGCGGTTTCCTGTGTGGTGGCCGAAGGTTCGGCTTCAACCACCGGCTTGATGACCGCATCTTCAGTTTTTGAGGTGTCGGCTTGCATCCCGACGTTTGAATCGCAAGCTGTCAGCGCCAATCCAAGGACAAGCAGGCTGGCTGAGAAAAGACGTGAAAGTCGCATGCAAACTCCAGAGAAATAGCGCCGTCCGGCCATTGATTTGATCCCGGCGGCAATCGTTTGACATACCGCCGCAGGCTTGGCAACGCTGCGACGACGTGAAATGGGCTTACGAGATCCGCGCGGCCAGCGCCTTTTGCACCACAACCGGAACAAATGGCGTGACATCGCCACCCATCTTGGCGATTTGCCGCACAAGCGTGGCGGTGATGTGGCGGGATTCCGGGTAGGCCGGCGCAAATACAGTGGTGACATCGGGCGCCATGGCCCGGTTCATGCCGGCCATCTGCATTTCATAGTCGAGATCGGTGCCATCACGCAGCCCGCGCACCAGCACGCTGGCACCTGCGGTTCGCGCCGCCTCCACTACCAGTCCCTGGAAAGAAACGACACTAACCGATTGGGCACGTTCAGAAAACTGAGAGCGGACCACATGATCGATCATGCTGACGCGCTCGTCAAAGGAGAACATCGGGGTTTTTCCCGGATGCACGCCGATGCCGATCACCAGTTCGTCGCACAGCGCCAGCGACTGCTCCAGCACGTCGATATGACCGTTGGTCATGGGGTCGAATGACCCAGGATAGAACGCGATGCGCATCGAAGTCTTCCCTTTGATAGGGCCTGTGAACGGGCCTTTGGTCCGGCCTTTTGTCATGCCAATCGAAGCACATCAAGGCAAGATCAGAAACTGCAAAAACGCGACCGGCAAGCAAATGTCGATGCGTCATGGCTTTTTCAGGATGATCACACCGGATCGCGCTCTTAAAAATCCGCGATGGTCAGGCGGATGACCGGCTTGCCGGTGCGCTTGTAGGCCCGCACAGCGGCGGCGTCGATCTGCTCGCGGAAGCTGTCGAAGGCGCCGAGATAATCGGTGTCCGGCGAGCGGTCCAGTTTGGCAAACTGCTCAAGCGCAGGCGCCTCCAGCACGAAGCGGATTTCCTTGACGCCATCATAGCCGGAGAAGCGGATGATCCCCGCGTCTTCGTCAAAACTGCGCATGGAGTTCGGAAACCCGATCATCGCATGGCTCGCGACCATGCGATCAAGCGACGGCTCACTTCTTGGTTTTTTTCTGGAACGGATTGGTTTCCAGCTGCTTGACTGCCGAACCCGGCGCAGATGCGGAGGATGCTGCAGCCTTGTCTTTCTTCGGCTTGCGAACTTCCTTGTTCGATTTCATTTGACCCTTGGCCATGACATTTCCTGTTCTGGCGCGAAATCCTTTGAACCGGAATCGGTTCAAGCAAAGGATGATGCGCAAATTCGCGGTCTTTCAGCGCTCACGCGCAGCATTTTCGACAAGCCGACGCTTGAGCAGATCTATTCGCTCTGGGCGGTCTCGATCAGTTCCAGATTGCTGCCCTGTTCCACCCGTTCGTGACCCTGCTCTTCATTGCGGATCCGGTATTGCGGCTTGCCGCCATTGTCGGGCAGCCGCATCAGCACGGTGAATTCGTCCGGCGTCCGCGGTGACAACCCGACGCGCGACTGCAGCGAGACCTGTTGTCCCTTGGTGAAAATGTTCTTGGCCATTCATGCAATCCAATACTGTCGCCGCCCGGCGCAGCGCAGGCGCGCACAGTGCGGTATTTTCCAAATCAAGGTCGAGATGCAAGTGAGGTGATCGTGAGCCCGCAATGAACACACCTACGTCACGCCTGACTTAACATGACCCCACCATACTCCCCTATTGAGGTGAATCAAAGGCGAAACTTCGGGAACAGGCTCCACTTCAGCGTGTTGCAATTGAAAAATTGTGCACCGCAGAAAAAGAACAGGGCGAAGTCTTCTCCTTCGTGTCATAATGCATGTGCCCGCCTTGATCAGAAGATTGACGGCATTGGCGTGGGAACCAAGTGACTGTGAACCCGTTTCAGAGTTTCTTTACATAAGGTGTCGACATGCTCATCAGGTTTGGTTTCGAAATAATGGTTGATTGTCCGGCGCCGGTGCCGATGTTGCTGGCCCTGTCGACACATACGGAATTCAACGGACGGCTGATCGGTGCTGATTATGTCCGGACCACCAGCATGACCCCGATCTCGGTCTATGTGGACCACTATGGCAACCGCATCTCCCGCGCGGTCGCCGACCAGGGCCGCACCACCTTCTGGTCCGATTGCGTTGCCGAAGTCAGCGGCGTGCCGGATATCTTTCCGACCTTCGCCATCCAGCACCGGATCGAGGATCTGCCCAGCGACACCCTCGATTTCCTCGGGGCAAGCCGCTATTGCGATTCCGACAGCCTGGGGAATTTTGCTTGGGCCAATTTCGGCAATACCCAGGAAGGCTGGCCGCGTGTGCAGGCGATCTGCACCTTCGTCCATAACCATGTGACCTTCGGCTACAAGTTCGGTCGCCCCGACAAGACGGCGCGCGATGTGCTGGAGGAAAAATCCGGCGTCTGTCGCGACTTTGCCCATCTGGGCGTCAGCCTGTGCCGGGCCATGAACATTCCGGCGCGCTACGTCAGCGGTTATCTCGGCGACATCGGTGTGCCTGATACCGGCTTTGATGATTTCTGCGCCTGGTTCGAGGTCTTTCTCGGCGGCAGCTGGCACACGGTCGACGCGCGCTACAATGCGCCGCGCATTGGCCGCATCCTGATGGTGCGCGGCTCGGACGCCTCCGATGTGGCGATGATCACCTCGTTCGGCACCTATCAACTGAGCTCGTTCCGGGTCTGGACCACCCAGCTCGAAGACGGAACCAGCGACGAGGACGTGCATGCGATGTTCGCAACCCTGCCGCCGCCGCGCGCCAGCGGTCCGGATTTCGGTCTGGCGGTCCCTGGTGCTGTTCACCTGTTCTGACGGCTGAAAGCGGCATTCTTCGACCCATGATGCGCCAGATCGGCTTTAGCAAAAAGTTAGGGATGATTTCATTTAGGTTGGGTTCATTCAGCTTTTGTCATGGTGTCGGCATCAAACTGAGATGCGAAGGAGGACACCGTGATGACCGTAGCTTTGGCACTGCTTGCCTTGATGATTGTCATGCTTTTCAGCGGCCTCGTGCTTGGCGCGCTCCGCAAGGAGCTGCCCCACAAGGCAAATGATCCGATCTGGGAACGGCGTCGCTGACACGCGCCACGCCGCACCCGCCATTAGGCCCGGTCCATGGACAACTCCACGGGCCGGGCCATTTTCATTCAAACCTATGACCTAATTCAGGAATTGCTCGCCACCACGCGAATGCGGTGCCCGTCGGGATCAGCCGCAACAAAAGTGTGGCCGAACGGCATCTGCACCGGCTCGACCAGGATCGGCAGCCCCCTGGCGCGCCAGTCGTCGTGGAGCTTTTGCAGCGCCGGCAGGTCAGCTGTATCAAACGAGATCTCGCTGGCGCCGGGCTTTCCGGTTCTCGAGGGATCGGCATCGCTGGCAAGCCAGAGGCCGAGCATCACAGTGTCGCTCAGTGGCAGCATGGCAAATTGCGGCTCCGATTCAATCGCCGGCTTTCCGAGCAGCCCGGAATAGAAGCTGACGCTGGCGACCGGATCGGCGACATGCAGCAGCACGAAATTGAAAGTCAACATTTTGATCTCCGTGAGTTCGTGAGTTTGTTCGTCTTTCGACACCACGAAGATTACAATTTACTACTGCCAAATAATGTCAGTAGTAAGCATGACTAGTCACTCGACCGGGAGCGCAGATGCAGCCCCTCCTTGGCCTGCCATTGTTTCATCAACACGGCGCGGCGTTGCGGATAGGCAGCAGGCTGCACGGTCAGCCCGACAATCCTGTCGGCCCGGAAATGCCGGAAATCATTGCGCAATTCACACCAGGACACCACCACCCTGGCACGGTCGAAAAACGCCAGCGCGATCGGCCAGATGGTGCGTTCACTGCAGGCGCCATTGACGTCGGCATAGGAAATGGACAGCTTGCGCTGGCGGCGAATGGCATCGCGAATGCGTGGCAATTCGCTCTCGCCGGCGGCAAGTGGCGGGCCGGGAACCACCAGCAAAGTGGATTCATCCAGCCCGGCCTTGAGATCATCGGGCAGCACGGCGGCGATCTTGACCAAGGCATTGCGCGCCGCAGCCCCAAGCGGCTGGTCGGCCTGCTCGGCGACCCATCGCGAGCCCAGCACCAACGCCTCGATCTCGTCCTCGGTAAACATCAGCGGCGGCAGCATGAAACCGGGCTTGAGCACGAAACCGACCCCCGCCTCCCCGTCAATCGCCGCCCCTTGCGATTTCAGCGTCTCGATGTCGCGATAGATGGTGCGCAGCGACACGCCGAGCTCTTCGGCCAGCGACGCGCCACTGACCGGCCGCTTGTAGCGCCGGAAGACTTGCAAGAGATCGAGAAGACGGGCAGCGCGGGACAATATTGGCTCCGGGGTGGGATGGCGACGGGAGAGTGTAGCAGGTTATGCTGCCAGAATGTGGCAGGAGGGGAAAGATCGGTGCTGATGAGCCCTATGCTTTCAAAGCGACCAAGCGGTACAACCGGAATTGGAAAATTCCTGGATTGAATTGTCATGAGACGTGGCCATCGAGTTAATTTGATCAATCGCTAAGGTGTCCAACGAAATCTGCCACTTCGTTGGACAGATTTTCATCATGCCCAAGTCAAAGGTGCCCGCCGGTTGGAAACATGACAAGCTTCGAGGAAGGGATTCTTTCAGTAATAATACGCGAGGTCTGTGCAGTCCCGAACCGGTCATCTTCGGCAGAAATGATCAATGTCGGCGTTACAATCTGCGAAAAATCGATGTCCGTTGGGCTACCCGCTATCTTGCCATCATTCGCCATCCCTTGAGTGCGTCCACTTATTGGAATCAGTTCATTGAGCACCAGATACGCCCTTTCACGCTCTGAAGCGGATACGGATGTCAAAAGGGCGGGATCTGTCGCCAGCAACGTGCCTATCAACTGGTTAGGCGCCAGTCTTTGAACGGCCCAGAACCAACGATCCGACGACAACATTTTTCCAATCAGGAACTGCTGGAACTGGGTAAATTCGACTGGGTCGCGATCACTCAAGTTCATTGCGGGGACTATGAGGATCAGATGCGAACAACGGCTAGGATGGCGGAGCGCAAAGTGTGCTGCCGGAATAGCCCCGGCCGAACCGCCAGCAATCGGGATCTTGTCAATGCCCAACTCATCCAACAGTTCGACAAATGCATCTGCTTGGTTCTGGGGTGACGGGTTGGATGGAAAGTCGCTGCGTAGATAGCCGAAACGTGATGGTGCGATCACTTCAAATCCGTTGGAAATCAATCCTCGGGCAAAACGCAACCCCTGATCGAAGCCCCCACCAGTTCCGTGAACCATCATAAACGGCTCACCGTGACCTTCGATGGCATACTCGAGGTCCCCATAATATGTTCTCAGCAGGCTGCTTTTCTGCGCGATCCGCGCGTGCGCTGCGGCTAAAGCCTCTCCATAGGATCCGATCGCGTATCCGCCGCCAAACAACGCGGCACCAAACGTGGTTGCAGCACCTACAACAAAGCTACGGCGAGATACCGACATTTCAACGATAACACCTCAGACCTTAATACTAGCTAGAGTACAATTGAAACTAATTCTTCAGCATTGATGTTAGTCAACTCACACAAGCCAACGCTCGGAAAATCCGGAAAGCAGTTTCTCGTGGTACTGCGCGAAAAAGCCGGGGATTTCTCCCCGGCTGATTCACTTTTGTTGACCCGTTGGGCCGATCAATCAGACGGATCAGGTCTGTGGCTCTTCGCCATCTGAGCCGGCGTCAGGCGCCTGGGTGTCGTCAGCGTCAGGTGTAGCAGGATCAGCGTCCGGAGCCACGGTTCCATCAACTGCCGCTACACCCTCAACGCCCTCTTCCAAAAGCTCTTCATCGGCTTCCGGCTCGCTGATGCGGTCGACGGAGACGACGCGTTCGTCCTTGGCGGTGGAGAAGATGGTGACGCCCTTGGTGGCGCGGCCGGCCAGGCGGATGCCGCCGACCGGAACCCGGATCACCTGGCCGCCATCCGACACCATCATGATCTGGTCGCCCTGCTCGACCGGGAAGGCGGCGATCAGCGGACCGATTTCATTGGTCTTGGAAGTGTCGGTGGCGCGGATGCCCTTGCCGCCACGGCCCGAGATGCGGAACTCATAGGTTGATGAGCGCTTGCCATAACCCTTTTCGCTGACCGTCAGGATGAACTGCTCGCGGGCTTTCAGTTCCTCGTAGCGGTCATTGGAGAGTTCGCCGATTTCCTCGGCTTCTTCTCCGACCAGAACCACTTCTTCTGCGTCGTCGCCGAGTTCTGCCCGGCGTTCGGCCATGGCGCGCTTGAGGAAGGCTGCGCGTTCAGCGGCTTCGGCATCAACATGATGCACGATGGTCATCGAGATGATGTGATCGTCGGTGCCGAGATTCATGCCGCGCACGCCGATCGAGTTGCGTCCGGCAAAGACGCGCACGTCATCGACCCGGAAGCGGATGCACTGCCCGAGAGCCGTGGTCAGCAACACGTCGTCGAATTCATTGCAGGTCTCGACATTGAGAATGGAGTCATTCTCATCGTCGAGCTTCATGGCGATCTTGCCATTGCGGTTGACCTGGATGAAGTCCGACAACTTGTTGCGCCGCACGGTGCCGCGCGTGGTGGCGAACATCACGTCGAGATTGGCCCAGCTCGATTCGTCCTCGGGCAATGGCATGATCGAGGTGATCCGCTCGCCCTTTTCCAGAGGCAGCATGTTGATCAGCGCCTTGCCCTTCGAGGTTGGCGTACCGATCGGCAGGCGCCAGACCTTTTCCTTGTAGACAATGCCGCGCGAGGAGAAGAACAGCACCGGCGTATGGGTGTTGGCGACAAACAGCCGTGTGACGAAATCCTCGTCGCGGGTGGCCATGCCGGAACGGCCCTTGCCGCCGCGACGCTGCGCCCGGTAGGTGGCGAGCGGCACCCGCTTGATGTAGCCGGCGTGGCTGACGGTGACCACCATGTCCTCGCGGGCAATCAGGTCTTCGTCGTCCATGTCCGCGCCACCTTCGGTGATCACGGTGCGGCGCGGTACGCCGAATTCATCGCGCACGGCAATCAGTTCGTCCTTGACGATCTGCTGAACCCGGACACGGGAGGCGAGGATTTCGAGGAAATCCTTGATTTCATCGCCGATCTTGCCGAGTTCGTCGCCGATCTCATCGCGTCCAAGCGCGGTCAGTCGGGCCAGACGCAATTCGAGAATGGCGCGGGCCTGTTCCTCGGAAAGATTGTAGGTGCCGTCTTCCTCGTTAATGCGGTGACGCGGATCGTCGATCAGAAGGATCAGCGGTTCCACTTCCCGGGCCGGCCAGCGCCGGGTCATCAACTGTTCGCGCGCGGTGGCAGGATCCGGCGCCTTGCGGATCAACGCAATGACTTCATCGATATTGGCGACCGCAATGGCGAGACCCACCAACACATGCGCCCGCTCACGCGCCTTGCGCAGCAGGTACTTGGTCCGCCGGGTTATCACATCCTCGCGGAAGGCGACAAAGGCCTTCAGCATGTCGATCAGGTTCATCAGCTCCGGCTTGCCGCCGTTGAGCGCCACCATGTTGACGCCGAAGGAGGACTGCAGCGGCGTGTAGCGGTAAAGCTGGTTGATGATCACGTCGGCGACAACGTCGCGCTTGAGCTCGATCACCACCCGGTAGCCCTGGCGGTCGGATTCGTCGCGCAGATCGGAAATGCCCTCGATGCGCTTGTCGCGCACCAGTTCGGCCATTTTCTCGATCATCGTCGCCTTGTTCACCTGATAGGGAACTTCGGTGATGATGATGGCTTCACGGTCATTGCGCATCGGTTCGACATGAACCTTGCCGCGCATCATCACCGACCCACGGCCGGTCTCGAATGCCTGGCGGATGCCGGCCTGGCCTAGAATGATGCCCGAGGTCGGGAAATCCGGACCGGGAATGATGCTCATGAGTTCAATGAGGTCGATGGCCGGATTGTCCATGATGGCCATGCAGCCATTGATCACTTCGACCAGATTGTGCGGCGGAATGTTGGTGGCCATGCCGACGGCGATGCCGCCCGCGCCATTGACCAGCAGATTGGGGAATCGTGCCGGCACAACCTTCGGTTCGCGACCCGAGGCGTCGTAGGTTTCCTGGAAATCGACGGTATCCTTGTCGATGTCCTCGAGCATCTCGTGCGACAGCTTGGCCAGACGCGATTCGGTGTAGCGCATCGCGGCAGGCGGATCGCCATCGATCGAGCCAAAGTTGCCCTGCCCGTCAACCAGCATGGCGCTCATCGACCAATGCTGCGCCATGCGCACCATGGCGTCATAAATCGACTGGTCGCCGTGCGGGTGATATTTACCCATCACGTCACCGACGATGCGGGACGATTTCACATATTTGCGGTTCCAGTGGTAGCCGCCCTCATGCATTGCGTAGAGGATCCGGCGATGCACGGGCTTGAGCCCGTCGCGCACATCGGGCAGCGCACGGCTGACGATCACGCTCATGGCGTAATCGAGATATGAGCGCTGCATTTCCTCGACAATCGAAACCGGCTGAATGCCTGGCGTAATCGGTCCGGCGGGTGTTTTCTGGTCTGTCAAAGCGGTCCACGACTATTGGATGGAATCATTCCGGGTCTTATAGCCCAAAGCCACCGCTGTCGCTAATTTTCCCGCCCTGTTTAACCGGTTCAGGTCACTTTCTCCACCGTTGCGGCCTCCAATAGGGGTTCCGAATGGGCCCATGGTGTCGTAAGTCCTTACAAACGGCCTTTTCACCGGGCCCGCGGGGGATGTCATGAATGTCGAACTGATCATAAATGCCTTCGTCACCATCATCGTGATGTTCGATCCGCCCGGCCTTGCGGCGATCTTTCTCGGCCTGACCACCGGCATGACACGCAGCCAGCGCATGCAGGTGGCCATGCGCGGCACCGTGACAGCAGCGGCAATCCTGGCGGTTTTCGCCATAGCCGGTGCCAGCATTCTGAGCGTGCTCGGTATTTCGCTTGGCGCCTTCCGCATCGCCGGCGGCTTGCTGCTGTTCTGGATTGCTTTCGAGATGATCTTTGAAAAGCGTCACGAACGCCAGGAAAAGAGCGCCGAGCGGGCGATCACCAAAGACCATATCTCCAATGTGGCAGTGTTTCCGCTGGCAATCCCGCTGATTGCCGGTCCCGGAGCGATTTCGGCAGTCATCCTGCTCGCGGGCTCGTTTTATCAGCCGGTGGAGCGCGCCGGGCTGATCGGCGTCATCATCGTCGCCTCGCTGGTGCTGTTTGCCTTTCTGGTGATTGCCGACCGGATCGACCATTTCCTCGGTGACACCGGCCGCACCATCCTCACCCGTCTGCTCGGCGTGGTGCTGGCCGCGCTTTCGGTGCAGTTCGTCGTCGACGGCATCAAGCAGGCGTTTCTGGGCGCCTGAAGGACGTCGCGATGGATCCGGATCAGGAGTACAGCTTCAAGGCCGAGCTTTGGCGCTCCGGTGCTGCACAGGCGTCGTGGTATTTTCTCACCGTGCCACTCGAGATTTCACAACAGATCCGGTTCATGGCCGGCAAGACCAGGGGATTCGGTTCCATCCGGGTGCGCGCCACGGTGAGGAAAAGCCGGTGGAATACCTCGCTGTTTCCGGACAAGGCGTCAGGCTGCTACTTTCTGCCGGTGAAAGCCGATGTGCGACGGGCACAGGCCATCCGCGAAGGTGACAGTGTCAGCGTCGACTTGAAGATCGGTTGAAGCCTCACCGGCCGGCAGATGCTGCAAAGGCAGAGTATCGTTCGATTAAAAGGATAATGCTCTAAAGCACGTTGCATTCAATCGTATTCATGCAGTGTGCTTGAGGTTTTTGTTTTGGCGCGTGTTTTTTCCGAAAACCGGTTCCCACTTTTCGGAACACGCTTTAGTTTTCCAGCTCGACAGTCAGTTCCTTGCCGCCCCAGCCATGCATCTTGTCATGGGCGCGGATGGTTACACGACCTGTTTCAGCCGGAATGACGATGCCGGACTGGCTGCGGGTAAATGGCTGCTCATTATCATGCGGATGCAACAACACCCGCTCGCCCAGAACAGCGCCGTCCGGGCCGATCACCTGCCATATGTCGGCATAATGCTCCCAACCGTCGTCGGCATGGCGCACGGTGACATCGAACCGGTAGGTGCCGTCGGCAGCCTTTGCATAGGTTGCGGCTTCCACATCGGCTGCGCCGGCACGGGCTGATGGCATGTCCAACAGATTGCCGGCCAGCACCAGCAAGACGATGGAAAGGGCGGCGAAGATGGATGGTTTTGCAAACATGCTGTGATTGTTTCAAGGTTTTCGGCCACAGACCAATCACAATTGCGTGGCCGCGAGACGGATCAAGCAGTCTAGCCTGTCACAATACTGAACCTCAGCTGGCTGCGGGATGGCCCGCGGTCAATTGCAACAGGTCCCACAGATTGCCGTAAATATCGCGAAACACTGCCACGGTGCCGTAATCATGGGTCTGTGGCTCACGCACGAACTCAACCCCGGCAGCTTTCAGGCGCTGGTGATCGCGGGCGAAATCATCGGTATTGAGGAACAGAAACACCCGGCCGCCGGTCTGGTTGCCGACAAACGGTTCCTGTTCGGGCTTGGAGGCGCGGGCCAGCACCATCGATGCGCCCTGCCCGCCTTTTGGACGTACCACGACCCAGCGCTTGTCCTGTTCGGGCTGATAGGTGTCTTCCAGCAGTTCAAAGTCGAGAACGCCGCAATAAAAACCGATGGCTTAGTCATAGTCGCGAACGACAAGGGCTACGTGGGTGATGGATTGACGCAATGTCTTCTCCCGCGCCCCGCAGGGCATAATTCAAATCATAACCGGATCGCTGACAATGTCAGCGCGCCTTGAGAATCCACTGCCAGACGGTTCCGCCGAAATATTTGCTGCCAATCCAGAAATAGACCACGATCAGTCCAACCGCCACCAGCGCTGAAAACCCGCTCAATTGGAACCCGCCATAGGTTGCTTCGCCGGACACCAACCCGACCAGATAGCCGAATCCAAAGAACGCGGTGCAAAAATCGAGGACGGCAGCCAGAATGATCCGCCACCGCGACACCGGCGCCTGCCCTGGATGTTGTCCAGGCTTGTCATCCATCCTCAGCCCCCTCAGTTCAGAACCGGTGCCGTTCCGCCGGTCAACGGCTAGCCTGCGAACCCCTGCGGATTGTTCTCGAACCATTTGACGATGTCCGGCATCGCCTGTTCGAAACCGCCGGGCATGAACATGTTCAAAAGCCCGACCGGAGCATCGCTGCGGTTTTCGAAATCATGCATGACCCCGGCGGGGATGCGCAGAAAGCTGCCCTTCGGCAGAGACCTCCACTCATCACCGACAAGAAGTGAGGCTGTGCCCTCCAGCACATAGAATATTTCCTCGTTGGCCTCGTGCAGATGTGCACCTGGCCCCGAGCAATGCGGTTCCAGCCACCATTCGGAGATCGCATAGCGGCTGCTACTCTCGTCGTGGTCGGCCTTGAACACCGCCCGCATGCGGTCGAGGGAATAGGCGCGCCCTTCCCCCGGACCAAGTTCCAGAACATCAGTCTCTGATGCCATGTGTCACCACTCCCGATGGTGTGGCTGCAGCTGTCATGCCTGTCGCTGCCTGCCGGATATCCTCAGAACGGAATGTCGTCGTCGAGATCGCGGGAGGATCCGCCACCGGCGCCGCCGCCAAATCCGCCGCCCGACTGATTGCCGCCGCCAGATCCGCCGCGGTCACCGCCCGATGACGAGCCGCCGCCAAAATCACCGCCGCGGCTGACGCCGCCACCAGAACCACCGCCGCCTTCGCTGCGGCCGTCGAGCATGGTCAGGTTGCCGTTGAAGCCCTGCAACACCACTTCGGTTGAATATTTGTCCTGGCCGGACTGGTCGGTCCATTTGCGGGTCTGCAACTGGCCCTCGATATAGACCTTGGAGCCCTTTTTCAGGTAATTCTCGGCGATCTTGCACAGACCTTCATTGAAAATGACAACCCGGTGCCATTCGGTCTTTTCGCGCCGTTCGCCGGTATTCTTGTCGCGCCAGCTGTCCGACGTGGCGATCGACAGATTGGCAATCGGCCGGCCATCCTGAGTCCGCTTGATATCCGGATCAGCGCCCAGATTGCCAATCAGAATGACTTTGTTGACGCTTCCCGCCATGATGTTTCACCTTCCAACACTTCAGGCGGCTCTCCGCCGCCCCGATAAATCTGTCTGCACCTTACAGGATCAGCCATCCACCCGTCAGCCGGGCGCCGACAATCCACAGGCCTTTTTTGTTCTTTATTTGTTCTAGTGTCTGTGTCAGTTTCTGTCAAGAGATTCGGCAGTAACACCTGCAACATATGGCAACGCATCTCGACATTGCGGGAGAGGTGCTTATGTATGGATCTGGTTTGCCCCCGGAACCATGTCTGAACTGTGGAGTTGCTGAGGGGCAGTGTTTTTGCGGGATGCGATCGGATACCCCACGGGGAAATCGAACCTGCGAGGCTTATGGAGATGAGCATCCCGGCGCGTTCAGCAGAACGCAGCGGATGCTCCACGGCAAATCGGCGGCATCATGACGGAATTGAAATCAATCACCATTCGCGGAGCCCGCGAGCACAATCTGAAGAATATCGATATTGACCTGCCGCGCAACAGCCTGATCGTGATGACCGGGCTGTCGGGATCGGGCAAATCCTCGCTCGCCTTCGACACCATCTATGCCGAGGGCCAGCGGCGCTATGTCGAGAGCCTGTCAGCCTATGCGCGGCAATTCCTCGAGATGATGCAGAAACCCGATGTTGACCAGATTGACGGGCTGTCGCCGGCGATTTCCATCGAGCAGAAGACCACCAGCCGCAACCCGCGCTCCACCGTCGGTACCGTCACCGAAATCTATGACTACATGCGGCTGCTGTTTGCCCGCGTCGGCGTGCCCTATTCGCCGGCCACCGGTCTGCCGATTGAAAGCCAGACCATCAGCCAGATGGTCGACCGGGTTCTGGAAATGGAAGAAGGCACGCGGCTTTACATTCTTGCGCCGGTTGTGCGTGGCCGCAAGGGCGAGTACCGCAAGGAACTCGCCGAATTCATGAAAAAGGGCTACCAGCGGGTCAAGATTGACGGCCAGTATTACGAGATCGCCGACGCACCGACGCTCGACAAGAAATACAAGCACGACATCGACATCGTCGTTGACCGCATCGTGGTGCGGCCCGACATCTCCGCGCGGCTGGCCGACAGTCTCGAAACCTGCCTGCGGCTCGCCGACGGGCTGGCGATTGCCGAATTTGCCGACAAGCCCCTGCCAGAAAACGAGACCGCAGGCGGCTCGGCCAACAAATCCAAAAACGAAACCCATGAACGGATGCTGTTTTCGGAGAAATTCGCCTGCCCGGTATCCGGCTTCACCATTTCCGAGATCGAACCGCGGCTGTTTTCGTTCAACAATCCGCACGGCGCCTGTCCGACCTGCGACGGGCTCGGCACCCAGAAGAAGATCGACGACGCGCTGATCATCCCCGAGGGCAATCTGACCCTGCGTGGTGGTGCCGTTGCACCCTGGGCCAAATCCAGCTCGCCCTATTACACCCAGACGCTCGAGGCGCTGGGCAAGCATTTCGGCTTCAAGATGAGCGACCGCTGGGACGACCTGCCGGCCAAGGGCCAGGCCGCAATCCTGCGTGGCACCGAGGAGAAGGTCGCTTTCAAATATGATGATGGTTTGCGCTCCTACACGACATCGAAAACCTTCGAGGGCATCATTCCCAATCTCGAGCGGCGCTGGAAGGAAACCGACAGTGCCTGGGCCCGCGAAGAGATCGAACGCTACATGTCGGCCGCCCCCTGCCCGGCCTGCGACGGCTACAGGCTCAAACCCGAGGCCCGCGCCGTCAAGATCGATGGCTGCCATATTGGCCAGGTCACCGAACTCTCGATCCGTGTGGCGGGTGAGTGGTTTGCCGATCTGCCGGCCAGGCTCAATGAGCAGCAGAACCACATCGCCGTCCGCATTCTCAAGGAGATTCGCGACCGGCTGAAGTTCCTCAATGATGTCGGGCTCGACTATCTGACGCTATCGCGCAATTCCGGCTCGCTGTCAGGTGGCGAAAGCCAGCGGATCCGGCTGGCCTCGCAGATCGGTTCAGGACTGACCGGCGTGCTCTACGTGCTCGACGAGCCGTCGATCGGCCTGCATCAGCGCGACAACGCACGGCTGCTCGAAACGCTGAAGCATCTGCGCGACATCGGCAACACGGTGATCGTCGTCGAGCATGACGAGGACGCCATCCTGACCGCCGATTACGTGGTCGATATCGGGCCTTACGCCGGCATTCACGGCGGCGAGATAATCGCCAAGGGGTCGCCCGGCGACATCATGGCCAATCCGCGCTCGATCACCGGCAAATATCTTTCGGGCGAGCTCGAGGTGATGGTGCCGACTGCGCGCCGCAAGGCTTTGAAGAAAAAGCAGCTGACCGTCGTCGGCGCCCGCGGCAACAATCTCAAGAACGTCACCGCCTCGATCCCGCTTGGCGTGTTCACCGCGGTGACCGGCGTGTCGGGCGGCGGCAAGTCGACCTTCCTGATCGAAACGCTCTACAAGGCCGCGGCCCGCCGGGTGATGGGATCACGCGAAAACCCCGCAGATCACGACCGGATTGATGGCTTCGAGCATATCGACAAGGTGATCGACATCGACCAGTCGCCGATTGGCCGCACGCCGCGCTCCAACCCGGCTACCTATACCGGCGCCTTCACCCCGATCCGCGACTGGTTTGCCGGGCTGCCTGAATCCAAGGTACGCGGCTATCAGCCGGGCCGCTTCTCCTTCAACGTCAAGGGCGGCCGCTGCGAAGCCTGTCAGGGCGATGGTGTCATCAAGATCGAGATGCACTTTCTGCCCGATGTCTATGTCACCTGCGACGTCTGTCACGGCAAGCGCTACAATCGCGAGACGCTCGACGTCACCTTCAAGCAGAAGTCGATCGCCGACGTGCTCGACATGACGGTGGAGGAAGGCGTCGAGTTCTTTGCCGCCGTCCCCGCCGTGCGCGACAAGCTCAAGGCGCTTGAAGGCGTGGGGCTGGGCTATATCAAGGTCGGCCAGCAGGCCAACACGCTCTCGGGTGGCGAGGCGCAGCGGGTCAAGCTGGCCAAGGAGCTGTCAAAGCGCTCGACCGGCCGCACGCTCTATATTCTCGACGAGCCGACCACCGGCCTGCATTTCCACGATGTCGCCAAGCTTTTGGAAGTGCTGCATGAACTTGTCGATCAGGGCAATTCGGTCGTCGTCATCGAGCACAATCTCGAAGTCATCAAGACCGCCGACTGGGTCATCGACCTTGGCCCCGAAGGCGGCGATGGCGGCGGCGAGATCGTTGCCGAAGGCACACCCGAGGACATCGTCAAGGTGGAACGCAGCTACACCGGCCATTTCCTCAAGGAATTGCTCGAGCGCAAGCCGGGGAGACGGGTGGAGGCTGCGGAGTAAAGCCAGCGTCACCTTGCCGGGTTTGTACGGGCAAAAGCCCGCGTTTCAGCCCGGCGGTTTCTGTTGGTTCCAGATTTTTGCATTTTGATTTTGGTCAATTTCCTTCGCCCGGTTGCTGGCATATTCGCCTCGTCCCGATGCAACCGGGATAGAAAGGAAAATATTATGGCAGACACAAAGCAAAACCTCCCCGCGAAGCGGTCATCCGGCGTATTCGACGACTTCCGCAAGGAGATGGACAACATGATGGAGCGGTTCTTTGGAGACACCCCGACGGCAGCGGTAAAAGCCGGTTTCCCGTCACTGATGACGGCTGGCGCTGTCCGCCCGGCCATCGACATCACCGAAAACGACAAGGCGATTACTCTGACCGCTGAACTTCCGGGAATGTCGGAAGACGACGTCGATCTGACCGTTGCCGACGGCATGCTGACGCTGAAGGGCGAGAAAACCGTCTCGCATGAATCAAAAGATGACGACAGCATTGTCGTTGAACGCAATTACGGCTCGTTTTACCGTTCGTTTCCTGTGCCCAACCGGGTCGATCAGGACGCGATCGATGCGAAATTTGAAAACGGCGTTCTCAATGTAGTCATGCCCAAGATACCCGGGCAGGACACCAAGGGTCGCAAGATCAAGATCGACACCTGACCAGATTTACCGCGAGTTGCGGTAACGGCCGGCCGGATCTACCCCCCTCCCTCTTGATCCGACCGGCCCTAGGATTGTTCGACAAGCAGCGCACAAAATTGGACGACGGAAAACGGGTGGATGCCCGGAG
Source organism: Hoeflea sp. IMCC20628 (assembly GCF_001011155.1). Taxonomy (NCBI): domain Bacteria; kingdom Pseudomonadati; phylum Pseudomonadota; class Alphaproteobacteria; order Hyphomicrobiales; family Rhizobiaceae; genus Hoeflea; species Hoeflea sp. IMCC20628. Next base: position 1,980,465 of record NZ_CP011479.1, on the reverse strand, counting down.
CCGAATATGGCTAGTATGAACCTGGCGCTGCCATCATGTATCACCACGGCGGCAGAGCAGTTTCTGCCAGCAAGGGAGGCATTCTTGACCACACACGCAACAATCCGCGCCGGCATCGGCGGCTGGGTGTTTGATGCCTGGAACGAGAGTTTCTACCCGGCAAAAATGCCCAAGACGAAGCATTTGCAGTATGCCGGATCGCAGTTGAGGGCGATTGAGGTCAACGGCACCTATTATGGCAGCCAGAAGCCTGCGACATTTGCCAAATGGGCAGCCGATGTGCCGGATGGTTTTGTCTTCTCGCTCAAAGCCAGCCGCTACTGCACCAATCGCAAGGTTTTGGCGGAGTCCGAGCCTTCGATCACCAAGTTTCTCACCCAGGGCATTACCGAACTCGGCGACCGGCTCGGTCCGATCCTGTGGCAGTTCATGCCGACGAAGAAATTCAAGCCTGATGATTTTGCGGCCTTTCTGGCGCTGTTGCCTGAAAAGCAGGACGGCATCGCGCTGCGCCATGTCGTCGAAGCCCGGCACGAAAGTTTTTGCACGCCGGAATTCATCGAACTGCTGGCCAAGCACAATGTGGCGGCGGTCTGCGCCGATCACGAGAGCTATCCGATGCTGGCCGATGTGACGTCGGATTTCGTCTATGCCCGATTGCAGCGCGGCAGCGATGATATCGCGACCTGCTATCCGCCGGACGACATTGATCTGTGGGCGAAACGACTGAAGACCTATGCGGGAGGCGGCGCTCCGTCCGACCTGCCCCTGATCGCTGCCGGCCGCAGCGTCGAAAAGCAGCCGCGCGACGTCTTCGCCTTCTTCATCACCGGCGGCAAGGTCAATGCGCCGGCCGGTGCGATGGCCTTGCAGCAGCGGGTCTGACTGGCGCAGCCGGACCAAAATTCCCTATTCGGTTGATTGGCATCAAGGCGGAGCCGCGCGACTGCGCGTACCGTTGATCCCGTAGCCTTCACACTTTCACGGGAGAGCGAAATGGGATTATTTTCAGGAAAAACCGCCCTTGTCACCGGATCAGGAGCCGGCATCGGTCGCGCCACGGCGCTGAAATTTGCCGCCGAGGGTGCCAATGTGGTGGTTTCCGACATTCATGTGGAAGGCGGTGAGGAAACCGTCTCGATGATCCACCAGGCAGGCGGCACCGCCATGTTCCAGCGCGCCGATGTGTCCAAAGCCGCCGATGTGGCGGCGCTGGTGGCCGGTGTCGTCGACCAGTACGGACGGCTTGACTGTGCGGTCAACAACGCCGGCATCGAAGGCACCATTGCCCCCTTCGCCGATCAGGCGGAAGCCAATTACGATGCCATCATGAGCATCAATGCCAAGGGCACTTATCTTTGCATGCAGGCTGAAATCCGCCACATGCTGCAAGCCGGTGGTGGCACCATCGTCAATCTGGCTTCCATCGCCGGTCTGATCGGCTTCCCCGGTCTGTCGCCCTATGTCGCTTCAAAACACGCGGTGATCGGCATGACCAAGAATGCAGCACTCGAATATGGCAAGGCGGGCATTCGGGCCAATGCAGTCTGCCCGGGCGGCATCGACACCAGAATGCTGGATTCACTGGCCGATCAGGCGACAGCCGGCGCCCAGAGCAGCGCCCAGATGATGGATCCGCTGCACCCGCTCGGCCGTATCGGAACGCCGCAGGAAGTGGCCAACCTGATTGTCTGGCTGTCTTCGCCCGAGGCATCGTTCATGCTCGGCGCCATCATTCCGGTCGATGGCGGCTACGTCGCACAATAGAAACGGACTTACGGAGCCATGGCGGCAAGGCAGTGGCTCCGCAGCTTTCTAGATCGTGCGCGTTTCTCTCGGCAAAAAGATCGTCAGCAATCCGAGGAACGGCAGGAAGGCGCAGATCTGGTAGACATAGACGATGCCCTTGATGTCGGCGACCTGCCCCAGCACGGCGGCTGAAATGCCTCCCATGCCGAAGGCAAATCCGAAGAACACGCCGGCAATCAGACCCACGCGGCCCGGCACCAGTTCCTGCGCAAACACCACGATGGCCGGAAACGCCGATGCCAGCACCACGCCGATGATCACGGTCAGCACCGCTGTCCAGAACAGATCGGCATAGGGCAGCATCAGCGTGAACGGCAAGATGCCGAGGATCGACACCCAGATCACCGCCTTGGCGCCGATCCGGTCGCCGATAGGTCCGCCAATCAGCGTACCTGCCGCCATGGCGCCCAAAAACAGGAAAAGCAGCAATTGTGCATCCTGCACCGAAACGTCAAAGCGTTCGATGGTGTAGAAGGTGTAGAAACTGGAGAAGCTGGCGACATAGACGTTCTTGGTGAACACCAGCAGCGCCAGCACGACAAGCGCGACAATGACCCGCCGGCGGCTGTGGGCCAGGACCTTGCTGGCCGCAGGACGTCCGGCCGAAGCACGGCGGAAGGCGCCATACCAGCGGCTGACCCAGGTCAGGATCACCATGGCGCAAAGGGCAGCAAGGCCGAACCAGGCGACCGAGGCCTGACCGTTTGGCACAATGATGAAAGCAGCCAACAGCGGACCACTGGCGGTGCCGACATTTCCGCCGACCTGAAACACCGACTGCGCCGTGCCGTGGCGTCCGCCCGATGCCAGACGGGCGATGCGCGAGGATTCCGGGTGAAACACAGCCGAACCAAACCCGACCAGAGCCGCCGCCGCAAGCAGCAAGCCGTAAAACCCGGCGGACGCCAGCAGCAGCAGACCGACCAGCGAAAATCCCATGCCGACCGGCAGCGCATAACCGAGCGGGCGCTTGTCGGTGTAGGCACCGATCGCCGGCTGCAACAGCGACGCAGTGACCTGAAATGCAAAGGTCAGCATGCCGATCTGGGCAAAGCTCAAAGCGTAGTTGGCCTTCAGGATCGGATAGATTGCCGCCAGCACCGATTGCATCGTGTCATTGAGAAAGTGACAGACGCTGAGTGCCACAACGATCGAGAAGGTCGCTGTCGTGGCTGCCGGAGTTTGTGCGGGCGCAACGGCCGCGGAGTTCACATCCGCAGGCGGTGGGGCCGCTGCTGCAGCTTTTGGCATTCCATCCATCTGTCATTCCCTCCCGCAGGCGTGCCTCCGGTCGTCAAATCCGACCTGCAAGCAAGTGATACACAGCTTGATAGCGTCCCGCTTTCGTGCTCTGGTCTATATCTTACGCAACTGGGCCAGTGCGATGACCTTTGAACTCACAGCCGAGACCAGCCTTGATCGACCGATCGAAACCACGGATCAACGGGCACTTCGCCTTGCCGCCGTCGAGGCGGCTGTCGAACCGGCCGTGGCCTATTCGCATTTCTACGATGATGACGAGCATGTCGCCGAACACGAGCATGGCCGGGCGCAATTGCTGCATCCCAGTGTCGGTGTCGTCACCGTGACCACGCGGGCCGGCCGCTGGATGGTTCCGCCGGGCCACGCTTTGTGGATTCCCGCCGGCGTGCGCCATGCGGTCGACACCATCGGCCGCGTTGACATGCATTCGGTCTACGTGCTGCCGGACGCGATCGCCGGATTGCCGGCGCATCTCCACGTCACCGGCCTGACGCCGCTGATGCGGTGTCTCATCGCCGAGGCCATACGGCTGCGCTCCGATGCCGCCACACCACGCGCCGGCTTTATTCTCGGCGCCCTGCTGCATGAAATTCTGCAATTGCCGCAACGCCCGCTTGGCTTGCCGTTTCCGTCACAAAAGCGGCTGGCGCAATTGTGTCGCGAGTACCTGGTTCAGCCAACGGCACATCTGAAGATCGATCATTGGGCCGATGCAGCAGGAATGAGCCGGCGCAGCTTCACCCGCGTGTTTCGCGCCGAGACCGGGCTGAGCCTGTCGACCTGGCGGCAGCAGGCCTGCCTGATGGCAGCGTTGCCACGGCTCTCTGCCGGCGAGACCGTGACGGCTGTGGCGCTGGATCTGGGCTACGACAGCGTGCCGGCCTTCACCACCATGTTCTGCCGCGTCATGGGTACGCCGCCCAAAACCTATCTGCGTGCCCAAGCCGTCAATTGAGCCATCAGTTGGGGTTCAAGCCGGCCTGCCGATTTCCAGCACCAGGTCCTCTGCCGTCATGTTCGCACCGGCCCGGTTTCCGGCCTCACCATGCATCGCCACACCGGCGCACGCCGCCTCGAATGGAGGCATGCCCTGGGCCAGCAATCCTCCGATCAGGCCACCCAGCACATCGCCTGACCCGGCGGTGGCCAGCCAGAGTGGCGCATCGGCGTTGACGGCGCAGCGTCCGTCCGGTGCTGCAATCACCGTATCGGCGCCCTTGTAGACAACAACGGCATTGAGCTCGCTTGCCGCCAGTCGGGCACGATCGATCTTCGACAGCGTCATGTCATCAGTCAGATCTGGGAACAAGCGGCGAAACTCGCCTTCATGCGGCGTCACAACAAGCCTTGATTCCCCTTTGAAAAGAATCCGCAATTCGTTCTGATCTTCAGCGAAGGCAGTGAGCCCGTCAGCGTCCAGCACCACAGGACGCCCGGTCTCAGCCAGCAATCGCGTGAAGCCCCGCGCCTTGCCAAGATCACCAAATCCCGGACCAATCACAAAGCCTGAAATCCGCTTGTCATTAAGCCAGTCAGTCAGGTCAGCCTCGTCCTTGATCGCCCGCTGCATGATCGCAGTCAGATGCGTCGCCTGCAGCAAGACCGCACTCGGCGGTGTCGCCAGCGTCGCCAGCCCAGCGCCAGATTTCAGCCCAGCCATCGCCGACAGCCGTGCAGCGCCACCGGAAATCAGCGGGCCGGAAAACACGCCCAAATGCCCGCGGCTGTATTTGTGCTGGGAAAAGGACGCCGTGGGCAAAGCCTCACGGTAAAGGCCGGGATGATTGCGCCAGATTGGATCCTCGCTGCGGATCAGCCGCGCAGGAATGCCGATGTCACCGAGATGCATCCGGCCACAGAATTCCCTGCCCGGCATCAGCAGGTGGCCGGGTTTGAGAGCGGCAAAGGTCACAGTGTCCTGAGCCAAAAAACAGGCGCCGGTCGGCACGCCGGTGCGGCCTGACAGCCCCGAAGGCAGATCGACGGCAATCACCGGTGTACATGCCGCGCCCGCCCGCTCGATCACCGCGGCAACATCGGCGCCAACCGGCCGGTCGAGGCCGGCGCCAAACAGCGCATCGATGATCACATCGCCGGTCTGCGGCTGCCAGGCGTCGAGCGGCTGCATCGATCCCGGACATGCGTCGAACGCACGCGCCGCATCGCCGCCGGATCTTGGCTCCTGTCCATAGCGGACGACGTCGACGCCGGAGCGCATCAAGGCCGCAGCGGCCACATGGCCGTCGCCGCCATTGTTGCCCGGCCCGCACAACACCACCGCGCGCAAAACCTCCGGAAATCGCGACAGCAACACCGCCGCAACGTGAGCCCCGGCAGCCTGCATCAGGGCGAAACCGTCCAGGCCACTGTCGATTGCCGCCTTGTCAATTCCCGCCATCGCGGCAGGTGTCACCAGTAAAGTGTCATTGATAGCCATTCCATGTTCGTGGCACGGGCCGGATATGGCGGTCAAGATCACGGTGAAACGAGGCGCGTTCACATGACACTAAGGCGGCCCAGCGCAACAGCCCGAACCTCAGGGCGAAGCCACAAGCACGAAATCGCCCGGGACTTCGACAACCGGCAAATCAGACAGGCGCCGCGCTAAAGGTTCGCAAATTTTGAAAAACGACGGTCAATTTGCGAAAATCAGCTCTGCAAGCTAACCCAACTGGGGATATCGGGTAAAAAACTAATAGGGGAAGACAATGAAAACACATATCGGAAAATGCGGAATGGTGCTGTTGGGCACCATCATGATGGTCGGCGCGACGGAATCTGGACTGGCGGCGCAAACTGGCTGGTTGAGCGTGACAAAGCTTCGACAGCACATGGCCAATCTCGAGCGCACGGGGCAGATGCCGACCGGACTGGTCTGCAGGACCGATCCGGGAGGAAGTTCCGGCCCGCAGGTGCGGGTCACATCCAGGAAAATCAAAAACAAGAACATGCGGTGGCATTGGGCCTGGGGAACTGGGTTCAAGGCGGTCGACAAACGGCTGCAGCGCGATGGCTATGAACGCGTCAGCACATCGTCCTACAAGGGCGTTTTCGGGCTGGAATTTAAATGCGGCCTCTGGGTCCAAAACCCGAACTGATAGCTGGTGCTCCTGGCTACGTTGAAGCGCCGGGCGCGGCGCGAGCCGATGGCGACACCGTGCGCATCATCGCGCAGTCGCAGGGCGCACCGGATAACGCGACAACAGCGAGAAATGGGGATTGGAATCCATGAGAAAGCGCTCGCGGCATGCAACCCGATCAATGCCTTTTGCGACGCTGAGCTCCCCCCAGGACCGCGGGTGCCGCATTCGCCTGATGATTGACGAGTATTTATGCATACTGCCTATTTATCGTGCAGCTTATGGCGCACAAAAAATCATCACTGTTTTTGATGGATCTCGGACAAACGCCTAAAACGGACCAGATTTTGTCCCGGAGCCGCATGATCAATGAAATTCCTCCTGTTTTCCTGCCCATTCCAGCCGCTGAACGAAGTTTTTTGATCGGAAGCGACTATTTTCAAATAATGTGGCACGGTGTGTGCTTTGATACAGGCGAGTGGGTTTCTGGCGTTCGCCTTGATGCCTGCTTTCACAGGACAGAGCGGAGAATTGGTTTTCATGAAAAAGATCGAAGCGATCATCAAGCCGTTCAAGCTTGATGAAGTGAAGGAAGCTCTTCAAGAAGTTGGCCTCCAGGGCATCACGGTCACCGAAGCCAAGGGCTTCGGCCGCCAGAAAGGCCATACCGAACTCTATCGCGGAGCGGAGTATGTGGTCGATTTTCTGCCGAAGGTCAAAGTCGAGATCGTTCTTGCAGACGAGACCGCTGAAGCAGCAATCGACGCGATCCGCAATGCGGCCCAGACCGGCCGTATCGGCGATGGCAAGATTTTTGTTTCCAACGTCGAAGAAGTCATCCGCATTCGTACCGGTGAAACAGGCAATGACGCCATCTAACCACTGTGTTCGGCGGACCGCCGCGCACCCATCGTCTTTATTAAACAGGGAATTTCGCACATGACGACTGCCACAGAACTCCTCAAGCAAATCAAGGATAACGACGTCAAATTTGTCGACCTGCGCTTCACCGACCCGAAGGGCAAGATGCACCATGTAACCATGGACGTCTCCTGCGTCGACGAAGACATGTTCGCTGATGGCGTCATGTTTGACGGCTCCTCGATTGGCGGTTGGAAAGCCATCAACGAGTCCGACATGGTGCTGATGCCCGACACGACAACGGCGCACATGGACCCGTTCTTCGCACAGTCGACCATGGTGATTTTCTGCGACATTCTCGATCCGATCACCGGCGAAGCCTACAGCCGCGACCCGCGCACCACCGCCAAGAAGGCTGAAGCCTATCTGCAGGCGTCCGGCCTCGGCGATACGGTCTATATCGGTCCTGAGCCCGAATTCTTCATCTTCGACGATGTCAAGTACAAGGCTGATCCGTACAACACCGGTTTCAAGCTCGATTCGTCGGAACTGCCGTCCAACGACGACACCGACTACGAGACCGGCAACATGGGCCACCGTCCGCGCGTCAAGGGCGGTTATTTCCCGGTTCCTCCGGTCGACAGCTGCCAGGACATGCGCTCGGAAATGCTCACCGTCCTCGCCGAAATGGGCCTGGTCGTTGAAAAGCATCACCACGAAGTGGCGTCCGCCCAGCACGAATTGTGCATGGTCTTTGATACTTTGACCCGCATGGCCGACAAGACCCAGATCTACAAGTATGGCGTCCATCAGGTCGCACATGCCTACGGCAAGACAGCAACCTTCATGCCAAAACCGGTCTTCGGCGACAACGGCTCGGGCATGCACGTGCACCAGTCGATCTGGAAGGGCGGCAAGCCAACCTTCGCCGGCGACGAATATGCCGGCCTGTCGGAAAACTGCCTGTTCTACATCGGCGGTATCATCAAGCACGCCAAGGCCATCAACGCCTTCTCCAACCCGTCGACCAACTCCTACAAGCGTCTGGTCCCTGGTTACGAAGCACCGGTTCTGCTGGCCTACTCGGCTCGCAACCGTTCGGCCTCCTGCCGCATTCCGTTCGGCTCCTCGCCGAAGTCCAAGCGCGTTGAAGTCCGCTTCAGCGACCCGACTGCGAACCCATATCTGTGTTTCGCAGCCATGCTGATGGCTGGCATCGACGGCATCAAGAACAAGATCCATCCTGGCAAGCCTATGGACAAGGACCTTTACGACCTGCCGGCCAAGGAGCTCAAGAAGATCCCGACCGTTGCCGGTTCGCTGCGTGAAGCGCTTGAATGCCTCGACAAGGATCGCAAGTTCCTCACCGCCGGCGGCGTGTTCGACGACGACCAGATCGATGCTTTCATCGAACTGAAAATGGTGGAAGTCATGCGGTTCGAAATGACCCCGCACCCTGTCGAATTCGACATGTACTACTCGGTCTAACCGGATCAAGCCGGGTCGCTTCAGCGGCTCGGAACGCAATAAAAAAACCGGCGAACCCAGATGGGTTTCGCCGGTTTTTTCATATCTATCGACAGCTTGCGATCAGTTTTTCAGCCGCTGTTTGAGAAGATTGAGATACTCCTCATTGCTGTCAGCGGGTGCAGCCTCGGTCACCTTGGTGCATTTGGGTGCATAATCCAGCGCCATGCCGGCCTTGACGCAGGAGCCAACCTGCCAGCCCGGCGGCAGCGCTGACAAATCCACCGTTTTCCATTTCGGGTGACCGGTCTCGCGCAATGTGTCCATGCCGTTGAGAACCAGGCTGGAGAAATCCGAGACCGTCGTGCAGCTCTGACGATGATAGGCATTCTTGTTCGGATCGTAGTCATAGGTCATCAGCACCGCTTTGACGGCCACCAGGTCGACCGGATCGGACTGGAAGCTGTAGGTACCCGCAGGCACGCTTGCCTTGGTATAGGTGGCAAGCAGCGGCGCCTCGGTGATCGGTAGCAGATGGAATTTTACCGGATCGATGTCGGCATTGGCGAACAGTGACGCCGGTGCGCCGGCGACATAAAAAAGGGCATCAATTTCGCCCGCCTGCAGCTTCGGCAGAGCCTGGTCCGGATTGAGCGGCACCCGCTCTGCCGCTTCCACCTGCAAAATATCGAGGATCAACGAGGCGGTCAGAAACGTGCCGCTGTCCTTGACCCCGACGGCGACCTTCTTGCCTTCGAGATCCTTGAGGCTGGCGATGCCGGTGCGGGCCAGCACATGAACTTCCTCATTGTAGAGCGGGAACATGATGCGCACGCCGCGCACCGCGTCCTGGACTTCCGGGTCATTGGCCTCGAAGGTCTTGAGATATTCCAGCAAGTCACTCTGGACGATGCCAAACTGGGTGTTGCGCCGGTTGCGAACGCCGATGAAGTTTTCCAGAGACCCGGCGCTTTCGATCACATTCAGCGTCAGCCCGCATTCGGCGCCAAGGGCTGCAATGTCCTTGCCGATGCGGATATAGGTGCCGGTCGGGCCGCCGGTCATGATGTTGCGCTCGAATTCGGCCGACTGGCTTGCGCCGGCCACGAGCGTCAACGCGCCGGCAGCCAGGAACAGCTTTCGAAGCAGGGTGGCAAAGGGTCTCAAGGGCTTTTTCCTCTCATCAGCAGTCGCTGTTCAAATCACGGATCAGATTGCGCAATGTCAGGATCGGCACGCGGTCAAATACGGATTTCAGCGCAGTTGTCACGCATTCACCGGCAATCAGTGTATCCGTCAATCTCTGCAAGTCGGCTTGAGACAATGTTTCAAGCCCCGGCGCTGTGCGCAAGGCTTGCGCCACGGCATCCGGCTTGCGCGTGTCGAGTGCCGGCTTTTCCACTGCGTCGGGTTGCGTTGCCGCTTTGGCCGCATTGCTGTCCGTTACACTCTCAGACTCCTGGCCAGCGCGGCTTTCGAGCTTGAGCGCATCCAGCACCTCCTGCGAGGCCGTCAGCTCACCCTCGGCATCTGCAAGCCGGGTTTTGAGCTCGGCAATGCGCTTGGCATCCTCGGCCCTCGCATCGGCAGCTGCCTTGGCTTGCGCCTTGAGATTGGTCTGATCGGCCAGCATCATCAGGGTCTTGCGGTTCAGCCGGTCCCGCTCCGCCGTCAACTCCGGCACGACTTCATCGCGCAGGCGGGCCAGTTCAGCCTCAAGGCGCGCCTCGGCGACTGTCGTAGACTGCTTTCCAGCGTCTCGTTCAGTTTGGAGTGCCGCCAAATCTCGCTTGAGGCTCTCGTTTTCCCCAGTCAGCCGATCGCGCTCGCGGCTCAGGGCTTCGACGACTGAAGACTGATCCTCCGGCGATCGTGCCTGGCTCGAGACCGCCGCCAGTCTTTCCGTCATCGCATCGAGATCGGCGGCCTGCCGGGCGATAGTTGCTTGCAACGCCTCTAGCTGCGCCCTGTCGGATTGCTGAATGGAACGAGCTTCATCAAGATCTTTGCGGGCTGCGGCAAGGGCGTCGTTCGCGCTGACAGCAGCGGCACGTGCCTCATCGTGCGCAGTGCTGCTGTAGGACGGCAGAAACCGGAATGCGGCATAGCCGCCGGCAGCGCCAAGCACGAGGCAGACGATCATGGCGATGACAGTCAGAGCCCCACCCCGGCGCCTGCTGCCGGATTGGAAACTGCTGTCCCTGCCCCATTGATTGGTCAAACCATCACCTTTCAGACAGTGCCGAGGCTGTTGCCCGCAAAACCATTCTGACCCTGCCAACGACGGGCACAAAAACCCCCGTTACCCAATCGTGAAATGACGCAGAACGGACTGCAAAAGGGGTAACGCGAAACCGGCAGTCACACAAGCAAGCCAGCGACTTGCCCCCTACCCCATATGCTCATCACCAAGCCGATTTTCCAGATGCATATTAAAACGGGGCGGGCCATGTGCCCACCCCGTCTCGTATCCGTCAAAACCAAGATTGATCGTCTGAAGACTACTTCTTGGTCTGGCTGCCGATGAAATCGCGCACGATGCGGACGATGCCGCGGCCCAGCACGGCGTCCAGCGCCGTGATGAAGGCATCAACATGTTCACGGCCGCAGATCAGCGGTGGTTCAAGCCGGATGACGTTGCGATTATATTCGGTGAACGCCACCAGCACATCATGATCGCGCAACAGTTCGGCACCGACAAAGCCTGACAGCGAGCCTTTCAGCTTGTCATCGAGCAGCCCGACCATCGGTCGCAGCAAGGCCGGAAGTGTCTGACTGAAATCCTGGAACTCGAGCCCGACCATGAAGCCACGGCCGCGCACATCCTTGATGATCTGCGGGTATTTGTCTTTCAAACCATTCAGACGCTCGATGAGATAGCCGCCAACCTCTTCGGTATTGCCGAGCAGATCCTCGTCATACATCACGTTGAGCCCCTCGATGGCCGTGACGCAAGCCTCACCGATACCGCCAAAGGTGGCCTGGGCGTGGATCATCGCGGTTTTCGGCGTTCCATAGGCCTTCATGTAAACCTTGCGTGACGCAATCATCGCCGCCATGGCGGTCTTTCCGGCACCGAGCGATTTGGCGAGCGCCGTGACATCCGGCTGAACACCGGCATGTTCAAAGGCAAAGAATTTGCCTGATCGGCCCATGCCGCACTGAACTTCGTCGGCAATCCACAACACGCCATACTCATCGCAGAGCGCGCGCAATTCCAGCCAGAACTCGACCGGGGCTTCGATGATGCCGCCGCCGCCCTGGATGGTTTCCAGCACGATGACGCCGATTTCGGGATCGGATTCAAACGCCAGGCGGATCGCCTCGATGTCGCCGAACGGAACCTTGATTGTGTTGCCGGTCAGCGCAAACTCTCCGCGGTACAATTCGGAGTCAGTCAGCGACAGCACGCCCTTGGTCTTGCCGTGGAATGAATTCTCGGCATAGACGATTTTCGGCCGTTTCGGACCAGCGGCGCGTTCGGCAACCTTGATCGCCGCTTCCATGGCTTCCGAGCCGGAAGAGCCAAGGAACACCATATCGAGATCGCCCGGAGCGATCGCCGCCAGGTTTTTGGCCAGCGCAGAGGCATACTGGCTCATGAAGGCAATGGCGATTTCATGCCGGTCTTCGTCCTGAAACTCTTTTCTGGCGGCAATGATGCGCGGATGGTTGTGGCCAAACGCCAGCGACCCGAAGCCACCGAAGAAATCGAGAATCTTGCGGCCGTTCTGATCGGTGTAGTACATGCCCGAGGCAGATTCGATCTTGACCTTGTGGAAGCCCAGAAGCTTCATGAAATGCAACTGGCCAGGATTGATATGATCCTTGAACAGGTTGGTCATCTCGGTCAGCGACATCGCCTTTGCGTCGGCAACGCTGAGCAAATCGGGGCGTTCAGTCTGGCCAAATTCAGGTTCGGTGGTGGACATCGGCGGCGCTTCCACTGTGACGCGTGTGGGTGTATCAAGCATTGTTCTGGCTCCCTAGAAACAGTTTCATTCGGCCGGTGCGACCTGGGCAGTGGCGGACGACCCACCCCGCACTTTTTGAGCACGATATTCGTCGTAGGCGGCAATCAGCATGTCTTCGTCGCGGTACTGCGGCACCCAGCCGAGCTGGCGCTCGCCCTTGGAGACGTCGAGCACGCAGTTTTCGTCAGCGATGAGATACTGTTCCGGATCCATGATCGGCATGTTGATCAGGTCAAACAGGTCGAGCGTGCGCTTGACCGCCCAGCCCGGTGTCGGGATCAGGAATGATTTCGACCCTGCATGCTTGACCAGATCGCCCAACAGCTTGCGAACCGGTGGCGGATTGATCGAGCCGAGATTGTAGGCCTCGTTCGGCACGCCGGCCTTCCAGGCCATCCGGGCAGCCTCAGCGCAATCAAACACCGAGATGAACTGGTAGGGATTCTTGCCCGATCCGATCATCGGAACCGGCAGGTTGGCGTCAATCAGCTTGAAGAGCTTTTCCAAAATTCCAAGCCGGCCCGGGCCGATGATCAATCGGGGGCGAAACAGCGAAATCGACATGCCGCGGGCCCGCCAGTCAGCAGCCAGAACCTCGGTGTCGAGTTTCGACTGACCGTATTCGCCGAGTGGAGCGACCGCGTGTTCCTCGGTCATCGGAAACGTCAGCGTATGACCGTAGATCATGTCGGTGGTGAAATGCACCAGCCGGTTGGCCCCGGCTTTATCCATGGCTTCGATGATGTTCTTGGTGCCGTGGTAATTGACCGGATAGAAGAAATCGTGACGCTTGGCGCGAACCTGCAGCGGCGAGAGCATCTTGGCAGACAGATTGTAGACCATGTCGTCGGCGGCAACAGGAACCCGCGCAACCGCGTCCGGGTTGGTGACATCGCAGCTTACGATCGTCGCACCCTTGTAGAACGACCGATTGTCGTTGACGATATCTGCGACCACCACGTCTTCGCCTTGGGCGAGCAGGGTCTGTGCGAGATGGCGACCAACAAAGCCGTCGCCTCCAAAAATGACATGTTTCATCCCGAAATCTCTCTTGCTGCTACATTGATCTGGGTGGACTGGGCTGTGTCCTGCGCATCGACGGCATGAGTCTCTCGGCCCGACTGGGCGATGAGAACCGTTCCGATGCAGATGAAGCCGATACCGGCGATACGCCAGCTGTTGAGGTCTTCGCTAAACAGGAAGTAGGCGAATACCGCCACCGCGACATAAGCCAGGCTCAGGAACGGATAGGCGAAGGAAAGCTCAACCTTGGACAGCACATACAAATGCGAAGCCATCGAAATGACGAAGGTCGCCAGTCCGGCAAAGACCCAAGGGTTGAACAAAATCTGGAAAATCCGCGCAATCATCGTGTCGGCGGTAAAACTGACCGGTCCAAGTGACAACATTCCCTGCTTGAGCATCAGTTGTGCCGCTGCATTGGTAGCCACTGTAAAGAGAATGAAGACGATGTATTTCATGTCCGGCTCCGAATTGGGATCGGACCGCTTGTAATCTTATTTCCCAAACAACCGGTTTATTCATGCAGTCAATTTTTTATTAAATTGAAACCAATCCCGAATCGAAACGGAATGGACGTGCAGCAAAAACCGATTCAGCGGCTCAACAGGAACTCGAGCGTCTGCTTCCAGTCGGTCATCCGCATCGGCGTTCCGTGCGAGCCGGTGTCAAACAGTACAAACCGCGCCCGATAGCCTATCGCAGTCTTGCGCACGGCATCGAATACTGCCTTCTGGTCTTTCCAGTCATAGACAGTATCAAGACTGCCATGGGTGAACATGATCGGCAAACCTGCCTTCACCGCCTGGCTTTTCACAAGTCCCATGTCCGGCGCTCCGCCGAGCAGAACCATGCCGGCGAGTCTTGAAACCACAGCGGGATCATTGGCGAGTTTCGAGCAGATGAACGCACCCATCGAGGCGCAGGCCAACACCACCGGCGCCTTGCCGGCAACAACGAGCGCCTTGATGTCGCTCGCGCCCTGATCATCAAAGCTCGTCACCGTAGGCGCCAGATAGGCGCCGCCATTAACGACCATAAGGTTCTTGAGCCGATTGAAATTGCCGCCAAAAGTGTAGTCATTCATGCCGAGCCGCTGGTCACCGCCCCGGCCATGCACAAAGATCACCGCAAACCGCGCAGTCGAGTAGTCACCCGTAACCCCGGTTTCAATCGCCCTGCCACCCACCTCATGCAAAGCAAGACGGCTTTGGCGTTTGACGCCGGATGACACATAGTTTGACCGCACGCGGCGTTCAGGCTCCACGTCGCGGCGGTGGATATCACGCTGCTTGTCGTAATTGACCACCATGAAGGAACTATCCTCGGTGATCGACAGAATTCCCGGATAGGCAAACAGTTTGTCCTTGTGGCCTTTGAGTTCAAGAGAAATGGCCGGTGAGATCACACAGGCCGACATCATGCAGCCGAGCATAATCGCACTCAGCCGGGGATGAACGCCGCGCAAAGCTGCAAACCAAATGATACACAGTCGCTTGAAGGGATGGATTCTGGCACACTCCGGGTGATTCGTTTCCCCAATTTACATCAGGCATCACGGCAATATGGACGATTCCAACGATCTTTTTTCCAAGGTGAGTACACCGGCTGCAAACCCGGCGCCACAGGCGGAAAACAATTCCCCCAAACAGGCACCTGCGACTGCCGCCAAACCGGCGCGGACGCCGGCTTCCGGCAAGGGAGCGCCGGCCAGTGGCGATGAGTACGATGCCTCGACAATCGAGGTGCTTGAAGGTCTCGAGCCCGTGCGCCGCAGGCCGGGCATGTATATTGGCGGCACTGACGAGCGCGCCCTGCACCACCTGTTTGCCGAGGTCATCGACAACTCCATGGACGAGGCCGTGGCTGGTCACGCCACTTTCATCGAGGTCGAACTGGACGCCGAAGGCTATCTCTCGGTCACCGACAATGGCCGCGGCATTCCGGTGGAGAACCATCCGAAATTTCCCGGCAAATCCACGCTCGAAGTCATCCTGACGGTGCTGCATGCTGGCGGCAAGTTTGACAGCAAGGTCTATGAAACCTCCGGCGGCCTGCATGGTGTCGGCGTCTCGGTCGTCAACGCGCTGTCGGATGATCTGGTTGTCGAGATCGCTCGCAACAAGAAACTCTACCGCCAGACCTTTTCACGCGGCATCCCCCAGGGCGGCCTCGAAGATCTGGGCGACATTCACAACCGGCGCGGCACAAAAGTCCGCTTTCATCCCGATCCGGAAATTTTTGGCGCCGCTGCGCGGTTCGACCCCGGCCGGCTTTGCCGCATGGCACGCTCCAAGGCCTATCTGTTCGGCGGCGTCGAAATACGCTGGTCCTGTGCGCCCTCGCTGGTCGAGGGCACCGAAACGCCGGAAAAGGCAGTGTTTCACTTCCCCGGAGGCCTCAAGGATTACCTCGAAGCCTCGCTCGGCAAGGACTATCGGGTTACCCGCGACATTTTCGCAGGCAAGACCGAACGGACCGGCGGTCACGGGTCGATGGAATGGGCGGTGACCTGGTATGGCGGTGACGCTTCAATCAGTTCCTACTGCAACACCATCCCGACCCCCGACGGCGGCACCCATGAAGCAGGTCTTAGAATTGCCCTGACCAAGGGTCTGAAAGCCTATGCCGAACTGACCGGCAACAAGCGCGCAGCGGCAATCACCACCGATGATGTGATGATTTCGTCGATCGGCATGCTGTCGGTGTTTGTCCGAGAGCCTGAGTTTGTCGGGCAGACCAAGGACAAGCTCGCGTCTGCCGAAGCTCAGCGGCTTGTGGAAAATGCACTGCGTGATCCTTTCGACCATTTTCTGGCGGACTCGCCGGGTGAAGCTGACAAATTGCTCGAATGGGTGATCGACCGCGCCGATGAACGGGTGCGGCGGCGCAAGGAGAAGGAAGTCAACCGCAAGACTGCCGTGCGCAAACTGCGGCTTCCCGGCAAACTCTCCGATTGCAGCCAGACCACCGCAGCGGGGGCTGAACTGTTCATCGTCGAGGGCGATTCCGCCGGCGGCTCGGCAAAGCAGGCGCGCAACCGCGCCAATCAGGCGATCCTGCCGCTGCGCGGCAAGATCCTCAATGTCGCCAGCGCCGGCCGCGAGAAACTGGGCGCAAACCAGCAAATCGCCGATCTGGTGCAGGCGCTTGGCAGCGGCACGCGATCGAAATACCGCGAGGAAGATCTTCGCTACGAACGCATCATCATAATGACCGATGCCGATGTCGACGGCGCGCATATTGCTTCGCTGCTGATCACCTTCTTCTACCAGGAAATGCCCGAGCTGATCCGTAATGGACATCTCTATCTCGCCGTTCCGCCGCTTTATAAGCTGACGCAAGGAGCCAAATCACTCTATGCCCGCGATGACGCACACAGGGTGGAATTGCTCGAAACCGAATTTACCGGTCGCGGCAAGGTCGAGATCAACCGGTTCAAGGGGCTTGGTGAAATGATGGCCTCGCAGCTCAAGGAAACCACCATGGACCCGTCGAAGCGGACCCTGCTGAAGGTGGCGATTGATGCGAGCGACCCTGAATCAACCCGGGAATCGGTCGACAACCTGATGGGAACCAAGGCGGACGCCCGCTTCCGCTTCATTCAGGAACACGCCGCCTTCGCCGACAATCTCGACATTTGACCTGATGTCTCGCGGCAGGTGAAAAATATCCTGCCCGTTGCTCTTAGCTCTATGATTTCACAACCATTGTGTCAGATTGCCAGGGCCACGGGTGTTGCCTCTAATCGCTCCAATCCACCCTTGCCGAATTTTGATTTGCAGCCATGGAGCGCAATTGGAAAGCAGTGGAACATGGTCCAGATAGCATTCATCTTCTTCAAGAGAATCACGACCGTCGCGGTTCTCGCCTTTATGACGACCGGCGTGGCGGCAGCTGCGGACAATTTCGGCGCAATCGCGTTTTCGAAAGCCACCGGCGGATACGGTTTTGTCTATGACAGGCAGTCACGCCGCGAGGCCGAGAATGGGGCTATGCGTGAATGCCGTTCCAGGACTAGCGGCTGCCAAGTAGCCGTCTGGTTCCGGAACGGCTGTGGAGCGGTTGCAATCGGGTCGAACGGCTGGGGCAGCGAACCGGGCGCAACGAGGCAGGCTGCCGAAAGGGCAGCAAGACGGAAATGCTCCCGATATACCAATGGCTGCCAGGTGCTGGCCTGGAGTTGCACGTCCCGATAAACCCGGTTTGAACTCAGGCAGCTTCCGCAGCCAAGGCGTGGGCGTAATCGCGTGAGGCCTGGCGCCCCCAGTTCATGTGCAGGTTTTCGACCAGTCGAAGCAGTTCAGCAACCGCCGGGTCGCGTGCTGCGTCGGCTGCGTGGCGTCGCATCAATTCGGTGGTCACCCGGCCGGTATCGATGCTGGTGTGATTGCGCGATGCGGCGCGCCAGATCAGCGTTGCGGTAACGAACACCGGAGCCAGATCCCGTGCAAGGCCGATTGACCTGTACAGCGCCCGCATGGCTGCCTCGCGTCCATCAATCAGAATGCCCCGCACCCGTCCGTCATTCATCCCTGACAGGGAGACGACTGCGGCTGCGAAGAAATCGACATTGCCGGTGCACAGCGCGTGGATCAGAAACGCCGGCGTCAGACGACCCGACATCCGCAGATGCTCAACAAGTGCAGGAATTTCATCCGACATCACGGTTTCGGCCATCTTCAGCGTCGCACTCATGCAGGCTTCCTCGGTGACCTTGCGACCACGGCTGCCGCCAATTGCGGAACGGACAAAATCGGACCCCGCCAGCGCGATGCCGAGCCGTTCCACCAGCGCCTGGCGGACATCGCAAGGCAGGTCAGCACGATCGAACAGCCGCCCGCGGATTTCCGCTGCATCCCCAAATCGCTCGGCAATGCGGCGCAGCGATATGCGGGCGATCGAGACGTGCGGATTGTCGAGCATGTCGGCAACGGCTTCAGCCTCGCCGACTTCTGCCAAGGCCGCAGCAACCGAAACCGACAATGGCCGCCGGAAGGCGACAAACTGCTGCATTGAAGACCGGCCGCTGGCAACAATTTCAATCAGATCATTGTCAGCAAGCACCGGCGACAAGGCAATGATTCGGCCCGCGACTTCGATCTGGTCGCCCGCCAGTCCCAGGATGATGCCGCGCGGCGCATGGTCCACACAGGCAAGGCCCTCGGCGAGCGCAAGACGGACTTTCGGTGAAGGGTCTTCCAACAGCAGTGCCAGCGCTGCCTCCGCGGCCTGGCGTTCGGACATATCCATTGCGCCGTAACCGTATGCGCGGGTCAAGGCCGCAGTGGCGCGACACCGTTCGCTTGTGTTCGCGGTTTCCGACCATTTCAAAAAGGACTTTACAATCATCTCTACGCAGACCCCACTCGATACCAATGACAAGATGCTAGGGCCAAAAGGTTTACGTTCGGTTCACCATGCTTGTTAACGCCTCGGCGTTGATTTTTCCCGGCCTTGCGTCACGGCAGCGAACACGGCATCAATGACCAAGGCAACGAGTGCGGAGGACAAAATGCGCGGCATGTATCTCGAGGAATTCGAACCCGGCGTGGTGATTTCCCACACCCTCAGGCGCACGGTCACCGAGATGGACAACATGTTGTTTTCCAACATGACGCTCAATCCGCAGCCGCTGCATATCGACTATGAATTCTGTAAAACCACCGAGTTCGGCCAGCCTCTGGTCAACTCGCTGTTCACGCTTGGATTGATGATCGGCATTTCGGTCAACGATACGACCGTGGGCACCACCATCGCCAATCTCGGCATGACCGATGTGACGTTCCCCAATCCTTTATTTCACGGCGATACGGTCCGGGTGGAGACCCGAATAGTCTCTGTGCGCGAATCAAAATCCAAACCGGATCGCGGCATTGTTGAAATGGAGCATCAGGCATTCAATCAACATGACAAACTGGTGGCCCGCTGCGTCCGTCAGGCGATGATGCGCAAAAGGCCGGCGCCATGATGAGATCACTGCTGTTCGTTCCCGGCGATTCAGAGCGCAAGATGCGCAAGGCGATCGACTGTGGTGCCGACGCGCTGATTCTCGACCTTGAGGATTCGGTCGCACAATCGCGAAAGGCCGAGGCCCGTCAGATCGTGGCGTCGTTTCTGCAGAACACCGAAAGAAGTGCCCAAGCGCCTCGATTGATCGTGCGCGTCAATGCGCTCGACACCGGCTTGACTGGTGATGATCTGACCGCAGTCGTCCGCGCCTCGCCCGATGCCATCCTGCTGCCCAAAGCCAGTTCCGGCGCCGACATCCAGGATCTGGACGCCCGCATCAGCGTTGAGGAGGCTGCCTCAGGTCTGCCCGCCGGGCAGGTGCTCATTCATGCCTTGATGACCGAAACCGCCACCGGCATGCTTGCCGCCGCATCTTTCTCTAACAAATCTGTTCGGCTTTCAGCCTTGACCTGGGGTGCGGAGGATCTGGCGGCAGACATCGGCGCATCATCCAACAAGAATGACAATGGCAGCTACACCGACGTGTTCCGCCTGGCGCGCAGCCTGACAATCCTGGCTGCGGCCAATGCGGGCGTTGACGCCATCGACACGGTTTTCACCGATTTCCGCGACATGGGCGGACTTGATGCCGAATGCCGGGCTGCGGTGCGCGACGGATTTTCCGGCAAGATGGCAATTCATCCCGATCAGGTCAGCATCATCAATGCCGCGTTCACCCCACCGTCTGAGGATGTCGAACGGGCGGTCCGAATCCTCGCGCTATTTTCGGCTGCCGGACCGGATGCCGGGGTTCTCTCGCTTGATGGCAAGATGATCGACAAGCCACATCTGCGCCAGGCCGAACGGGTGGCGCGGAGGGCAGGACTGGATCCTGATGCCCTGCCCGATCTGAGCTAGACTCAGGCCTTGGTCGAGGCCGGTCGATTCATCTGGAATGTGCGGGACGCATCGGCATAGTCCAAATAGCCCAGACGACCCAACGGAGCAGCGATCGACATGTCGAGCATGCCGTCGACAAGCGCGGCTTCATCAATATGGATGCCCATCACCTGACCTATAACCACAATATTTGCGCTCAGTACGCCGTCGAGACCCTTGGCCTCGAATATGTCCGTTACCTGGCATTCCAGTGCGGCATAGGCTTCAGACACAAATGGCGCATCCACAATGCGCCCCTCAGCCATGGTCAGATCAGCGAAGGCGAACTCGCTCTCGCCATAGGGCACGCTGGCAGATGACAGGTTCATTTTCTCCGCCAGGTGCCTGCTCACCATGCTGGTGGTGAACACCCTCGTTTCCTCGATATTGCGCACTGTATCCTTGCGCCCGACGGAGGAGAACATCACCAGTTTGGGACGATCGGAAATCGCATTGAAATAGGAATACGGCGCCAGATTAACCGAGCCGTCACGTCCCCGGCTTCCGATCCAGCCGATCGGCCGGGGCGCGACGATGGCCTTGAACGGATCATGCGGAAGACCGTGCTGATTGTCTTGGGTCTTATAAAACACTGCGTTTATTCCCCGGCGAAGGTGACGATGTCAGCAAGTTCTGGCCGGGGACGTTCGACGGTCTGTATCTGCGGTGTACCTATATGAATGAAGCCGGCCACCCGTTCGCCGTCCGCGACGCCGAGCAGCGGATAAACGCTTTCATCAAAGGCGAACCACTCCGACAGCCAGTTGGCGGCATATCCCAGTGCATTTGCCGCCATGACCAGATTAAGGCACACAGCACCGGCGCTGAGAACCTGTTCCCATTCGGGGATTTTGACATGCGGTGCCGCACGCGAAATCACCGCGATCACCACTGGTGCACGCGTCAGCCGGGTCTTCTCGACCGCGATCATCTCGTCATCCATATCCGGCTTGTTTGACATCGCGACTTTGGCCAGTTCCAGCGAAATCCGCTCGCGCTCGGCGCCTGCGTAGACAACAAACCGCCATGGCGCGAGTTTGCCGTGATCGGGAACCCGGCGGGCAAGCCTGAGCATGTCCTCGATTTCGGCCCGCGACGGGCCCGGTTCGCTCATCTGGAACGCCGGAACCGAACGACGGGTTTCAAGATAGGTCTTCAGGGCAGCATTGACCGGCATGTCTTCCTCGTGCATTCAGGTTAATCAGGGTTTGGCCATGAATTCGCCATGGCTTTGGGGTTCAAGTGCCCCACTCACATCCCGGAAGTCAACCGGACCGGACCGCATGAACAGACTGTCGACCATTCTACTCAGTACCCTCGCTCTTGTGCATACGGCTCAGCTTGCCCAGGCACAGGATGCGTTTGGCAATGAAGCCGGGCCGAAGTTGAACATGCCGGGCTTGAACCAGTACGCGCCCGCTGATGCAGCCGGTGCCGCAGCCGCGCATGGCAGAACCGTGCAGGTTGAAGCGGCTCTGACTGAAACCGGCGCACCGCTCAAATACGGACTGACCTGGCGGATATTCCATCCCATACCAGGACCTGACGGCAAGTTACCGCTTCTTGCCACATCCGAAGGCGGTTCGGCTCAGTTTGAGTTCGAACCGGGCGAATATTTCATGCACGTGGCTTTTGGCCGAGCCGGGGTCACCAAGAAACTCACCGTGCCGAAAGACGGCCCGATGGAAAAGCAGCGCATGGTGCTCGAGGCAGGCGGACTGGTGCTGAATGCCGTGTCAGGGATTGATGCGCGCATTCCCACGAGCCAGTTGCGGTTCAACATCTACAAAGCCGGTGAAGGCATTGATGGAGAACAGCAACTGGTGGTCGAAGACGTCAAACCGGACACCATTGTGCGGCTCAATGCCGGAACCTACCATATTGTCTCGGAATATGGCGCAGTCAACGCGGTGATAAGGTCCGACATTCGCGTCGAGGCCGGCAAGATGACCGAAGCCATCATCCAGCACCGTGCCGCCCAACTAACGCTCAAACTGGTCGCGGAAGCCGGAGGCGAAGCCATCGCCGATACTGCCTGGTCAATCCTGACCTCGGGCGGTGACGTGGTATCGGAAAGCGTTGGCGCCTTCCCGACAATCGTGTTGGCCGAAGGCGAATATACGGCGATCGCCCGCAACAAGACCAAGGTGCTTCAGCGCGAATTCACTGTTGTCGCGGGACAGAATTCCGATGTGGAAGTGCTGCTCAATTAGAGCCAGCCGACGTTCTGACACGCCGAGACGTTCACACAGCATCGTAACATGCCGCAGATAGCAAACGGCGCGACGTACTAGAATACGCCGCGCCGCAGAAGGGCTATGCTGACCGAGCAGCCTTTTCGGCTTCCTTGCGCAGAAGATCCGGAGGCGTTGCTTCCTCGACCAATTTGTCAATCGCATCGACAAGTGTCATTGGAACCTGATCACGGCTTCCAAGCCGGCGGATGTTGACCGTCTGCTCTTCGGCTTCGCGCATGCCGCAAACCAGCATCACCGGAACCTTGGCCAGCGAATGTTCGCGGACCTTGTAGTTGATCTTCTCGTTGCGGAAGTCGGTGTCGACCTGCAGCCCCGCATCACGCAGCTTTTGCGCCACCGTCGCACCGTAATCATCGGCCTCTGATGTGATCGTCGCCACGACAACCTGCAGCGGCGCAAACCACAGCGGCATGTGCCCGGCATGGCTTTCGATCAGAATGCCCAGGAACCGCTCAAGTGATCCACAGATCGCGCGGTGAACCATCACCGGCTGCTTCTTCTCCGAATCCGATCCGATATAGAAAGCTCCGAAGCGCTCGGGCAGATTGAAATCAACCTGCGTCGTGCCGCATTGCCACTCGCGGCCAATCGCATCCCGCAAGGTGTATTCGAACTTGGGTCCGTAGAACGTCCCCTCGCCTTCATTGATGCCGGTCTTGATGCGTCCGCCTGATTCGGCCGCCATTTTTTCGAGAACTTTGCGCAGAATGTCCTCGGCATGATCCCACATCACGTCGGTGCCAACGCGCTTTTCCGGCCGGGTGGCAAGCTTGACCACCACTTCTTCAAAGCCAAAGTCGCGATAGACCGACATCATCAGATCATTGATCTTCAGGCATTCCGCCTCAAGCTGCTCCTCGGTGCAGAACACATGCGCATCATCCTGCGTGAACGCACGCACCCGCATCAGCCCGTGCAGCGCGCCCGAAGGCTCATAGCGGTGCACATTGCCAAATTCGGCCAGCCGGACAGGCAGATCGCGATAGGATTTCAGACCATGCTTGAAGAGCTGCACGTGGCCCGGGCAGTTCATTGGCTTGAGCGCAAAAATCCGGTTGTCGGCAGTCTCGTCCTCGGGATGGGTGAAGGCATGGGCGGATTTCACCGCAAACATGTTCTCCTGATACCAGCCCCAGTGACCGGAGGTTTCCCACAGGCTCTTGTCGAGGATCTGCGGCGCGTTGACCTCTTCATAGTCACGATCCAGACGGCGGCGCATATAGGCAACCAGGTTCTGGAACATGCGCCAACCCTTGGAATGCCAGAAGACGACGCCCGGCCCCTCTTCCTGGAAATGGAACAGATCCATTTCACGGCCCAGGCGGCGGTGGTCGCGCTTCTCGGCTTCTTCTAGCATGTGCAGATAGGCATCAAGCTCAGCCTGATCAGCCCAGGCCGTGCCGTAAATACGGGTCAGCATGGTGTTGTTGGAATCGCCGCGCCAGTAGGCGCCAGCGACCTTCATGAGTTTGAAGGCGGTGCCGATCTGCCCGGTCGATGCCATATGCGGACCACGGCACATGTCGAACCAGTCGCCCTGGCGGTAGATCTTCAGATCTTCGCCCGACTTGATCGTTTCAATCAGTTCGACCTTGTAGGCCTCGCCCTTGTCCTTGAACACGCGCTCGGCTTCCTCGCGCGACCAGACCTCCTTGGTGAAGGGCTTGTTGCGGGCGATGATTTCTTTCATCTTTTTCTCGATCACCGGCAGGTCTTCCGGTGTGAACGGCGCGTTGCGGGCAAAATCGTAATAGAACCCGTTTTCGATCACCGGACCGATGGTGACCTGCGTACCGGGAAAAAGCTCCTGCACGGCTTCAGCCATCACATGGGCGGCGTCGTGCCGGATCAGTTCAAGCGCGCGCGGATCGGTGCGGGTGACAATTTCCAGCGCGCCATCGCGGACCGGGTCGCTCAGATCGGCAAGCTCACCGTCGAGCGCGATCGCCACCGCCTTCTTGGCAAGCGATTTGGAAATTGATTCAGCGACCTCGCGACCAGTCGTACCGGCTGGATATTCGCGTTTGGAGCCATCGGGAAATGTGAGGGATACGGCGGAAGCCATGGCAGTCTCTCCTTGATCCAGTCCCGCCAACGAACGCGGGTGGTTGAGTATGTGATGTGTGCACCGCGGCATTTACGCGATTTGGTGAAGTGCATCAAGTATCAGCACTTTGATTGGCCAAAATCTCATCGGCAAAACGGAGAATTGATAAGCAGATATGCCTATTTTCCACGGCCACAACGGTGTCTCACAGCGGCAAACCGCCACGGCGCCCACCAGACCAGCCGCCCATCGAGCGTTTCGGGCACATTGTCGATGCCGTGGGTTCCGCCCGGACCGCAGCGGCCGACCCGGAACAAAGCCAGCCAGCCGCCCTTCCACAATCCATGCCTGGCGATCGCCTCAAAGGCATATTCGGAGCAGGTCGGCAAATGCCGGCAGGAATTACCGATGAAACCAGACAGGCTGAGCTGGTAGAAACGCACCAGCCCTGTGCCAAGAAGCCGGCCCGGCGTTTTGCGCCAGCGGCCGGAAAAATTACGACTTGTCATCAAAACCGCCAAGAATAGTTCTGAGCTGGGCGGCCAATTGAGGCACAGTCTCACGGGCAGTGTAAAAGAGAATTTCCAGATCTATTCGATCATAACCATGAACAAGCCGGTTCCGCATTGCATAGGCATCTATAAGTCGAAGCTGTTGATTTGCTTTGACCCAGTCTGGCCAACGCTCCAACATCCGACCCGCGGTTTCGCCAATCTGCTCGACCACCTTCGCCAGTGCGAGCTGACGTATCTCATCCACTCGAAAGCTATCCAATTGCTGATACGAAGCAATTGTCTCTGCCTTTTCACACCAGGCCAACATGCTTTTCATCATGTCAGCCAGATAAGGATCGTCGATCATAGCGCCACAAAATCGCGCGAAATGCGTTCAAGCATCTCAGCCGAAAATTCCCCCTCTGTGCGCACATCGACTTTAACGCCCATCAGTGTCGCCAATTCGCGTTCCAAAGCGGACAGATCGAAATAACTTAGATTTCCCGAAAGGCGTACCAATATGTCAACGTCACTGCCTTCAGCGTCGCTGCCGCGTGCTGTCGAACCGAAAATTCGCGGATATTCTAGCGGATAACGCGCGATTATCGCCCTCGCATCGCTGCGATGTCTCTCAAGAACCTCAGATGGACGCATGTCAGTCCTCCTTCAAGCCGCGTCTTCCTCGGCCCGGCGCGCTTCGATCTGGTCGAGGCAGTCATTGACCGCATCAAAAGTCAGCAGCGTCGAGGCGTGCCGCGCCCGGTAGTCGCGCACCGGCTCGAGGAATTTGAGGTCGGCAAACCGACCTTCAGGCGCCGGACCATTTTCCTTCAACATCTTGCGCATGGTCTCGCGCACTTCGCGCAATTCAGCAGCACTTGCGCCGATGATGTTGCGCGCCATGATCGAGGACGAGGCCTGGCCGAGTGCGCAGGCTTTGACGTCATGGGCGAAATCGGCGACCAGGTCGCCATCCATCTTCAGCCAGACCTTGACCTTGGAGCCGCATAATTTGGAATGCGCCGAGGCTTCCGCATCCGCATCCTCAAGCGTGCCTATGCGTGGAATATTGCCGGCGAAATCCAGGATTTTTGCGTTGTAGACATCATCGATCATCAGGTCGGACCTCTTCCCATCATTCGGGCCCCATGATCAGGGGCCCTGCATTTGGCCCCTGCATTTGGCATTGGCATACGGCTTGCGGCAAGAGGTGACGGTATCGCATCTCGACGCGCGCTTCAGAAACACTATATAGTGTGTTCAAGGCGTTCGGCAAAACCTGTTTGCTGTGCGCTGAGGGAAACCGTGCCGGAGGGGGGATCCCCAAAAGCCCCGGAGCCCGCCGGACATGTTGGGGATACCCCCGCAAAATGTCTTGTCCGCGTGGTCCGATCGAATGCGAGCAACGTAAAGGGATGCAGATCCCCCGCGGAGACCACGTCAATGGATGCTATCGTGAACAAGATGTCCGACAAGGGCAAAGACAACCGGCCAACCGAGGCCGAAGCCGAAGAAGCCGTGCGCACGCTGCTGCGCTGGACCGGCGACGACATCACCCGCGAGGGCCTGCTTGATACACCCAAGCGCGTCGTCAAAGCCTACAAGGAGCTGTTTTCGGGCTACGATCTCGACGCTGAGGAAGAACTCGGCCGCACCTTCGAGGAAGTCGCCGGCTACGACGACATCGTCCTGATCAAGGACATCCCGTTCTTCTCCCATTGCGAGCACCACATGGTGCCGATCATCGGCAAGGCGCATGTCGCCTATCTGCCCGACGGCAAGGTGCTTGGCCTGTCGAAAATTGCCCGCGCGGTCGAGATTTTCGGGCGCAGGCTGCAAACCCAGGAAACCATGACCGCCCAAGTGGCCCATTCGATTGATGAAACCCTGCAGCCACGAGGTGTCGCGGTTATGATCGAGGCCGAGCATATGTGCATGGCGATGCGCGGCATCAAGAAGCAAGGCTCGACAACCATCACCACGACCTTTACAGGCGCATTCAAACAGGACCCGCACGAACAGGTCCGCTTCATCACATTGATCCGGGGTTGAGGTTGAACTCCGTTGCAGGAGGGTCCCATGACCGGCACGCCGAAAACCCCAACTGACGCGAAATCCGAACTTGAGGAAGGCTCGGTGCTGGCGCCGCGTTTTGACGTCAACGGCTTGATCACCGCAGTGGTCACCGACAGCCGCGACAATGCGGTGCTGATGCTGGCGCACATGAATGACGAAGCCCTGAGGCTGACGATCGAGACCGGCATCGCCCACTATTGGAGCCGGTCGCGCCAAAACCTTTGGAAAAAGGGCGAGACCTCGGGAAATGTGCAAATGGTCGAGGAAATCCGCGTCGATTGCGACCAGGACGCAGTGTTGCTCAAGGTCCGTGTCGGCGGTGTTGATGCGACCTGCCACACCGGCCGCCGGTCGTGTTTTTACCGGAAAGTTGTCACCAAGGACGGTGAGCCGCAGCTTGAAACCGTTTCCAGCCCTCTGTTTGACCCTTCGACGGTGTATAAAGAACATTAGCCAATTCGTCCCGATTTGGGACAATCTTTGCTTTTCTTCATCAAATTGAAACCCAACACTGATGTCATCCGTTATGCACGCAGGAGAAATGTTCGGCCGAAAGGAAAGCAGGCATGCTGAACTGGAACATGAACAGACCCATTGAGCCTTCCATGGCAACTTCGGCCAGTACAATTCCTGTGACACCGCCTCCCTTGACTCCGACACTTGGCACCATGAACCACATTGCACCGCAAAAGCCTCGTATCGCTCTCGCCCTGGGCGGTGGCGCTGCGCGCGGATGGGCCCATATCGGCGTTCTGCGAGCGCTCGACGAAGCTGGCGTCGAGGTTTCGATGATCGCCGGGACATCCATCGGCGCTCTTGTCGGCGGCTGTTACCTGGCCGGACGGCTGGATGAACTCGAAGCCTTTGCCCGCAGCCTGACCATGCGGCGGATTGCCGGCCTCCTGGATTTTGCCATCGGTGGTGGCGGACTGTTTGGCGGCATGAGGCTCAACGACCGGATGCAGGAGCATCTTGTCGGCGTCAATATCGAAGATCTCGACCGAACCTTCGTCGCTGTTGCCGCCGAACTCAACACCGGCCATGAGGTCTGGATATCGAAGGGATCATTGATCACCGGCATTCGCGCGTCCTACGCTCTGCCCGGAATTTTTGAGCCGGTCCGTTGCAACAATCGCACGCTTCTCGACGGTGCCCTGGTCAACCCGGTTCCTGTTTCGGTCTGTCGTGCCCACGAACAGCCATTGGTGGTCGCAGTCAATCTTCACTACGATCTTTATGGCCGTTCCGCAGTGGTCAAGCACACCGCCAGCGAACCAGTTGCCGAAGATACCGGCGGCAAACCACACAAGAAACCACGTGAAAGCCGCCTCGGCATGACTGCCGTCATGGTGCAGGCCTTCAACATCATTCAGGACCGGATCTCACGCGCCCGTTTGGCTGGTGACCCGCCAGATCTTTCATTGCACCCGAGATTGGCAGATATCGGCTTGTCCGAGTTTCACCGCGCCAGCGAAGCCATCGACCGGGGCTACCAGGAAACCGTCAACAAACTCGGTGAAATCACCCGGATGCAGGCGACCTTGACGCCGCTCTGACGCGGCGGCAAATCATCCAAACGCCGGTCTGGCCTAACTCGCGATATAGGCCTTGATGTCCTCGGCCTCGCGCTCGACATCCTCGATACGCCGGCGCACGACGTCGCCGATCGAAATCAGTCCGATCAACTTGCCATCTTCCTCGACCGGCAAATGCCGGAACCGGCCATTTGTCATCAATTCCATGACCTGGTTGATGGAATGTGATTCGCCGCAGGTCGTGACCTTTGAGGTCATGATTGCGGAAATCGGCGCCGACAATGCATCGCCGCCCTTGGTAGCCACGGCACGGACAATATCGCGCTCCGAGAGAATTCCGACGATCTTGCCGTTGGTGTCGGTTACGACCACCGCGCCGATCTTGTTGTCAGACAAGAACCGAACAGCCTCTTCCGTACCCATGGACGGGGTGACGGTGACAACGTTACGGCCCTTTTGATCAAGTATCTGTTTAACAGTCATGCAGTCCTCCTCCGCAGGATTGTCGAGTGCGCCCGTATTGATTCATGCCGCACATACTATCTGTATCGTGCGCCGGAAGCCCCCGGTTTGCAACCCATTGGTCTGGCACCCTGCTTCAGTGAAACACGCAGGCGCCGATACCCCGGCAGAAAACCGGTTGCGTTCAAAACCCCAAAATTACGACAGATGTTTCGGTCAGTCCCGCTGCATCGGATCAAACAGCGCAAATGCAAGAAATCCGAACAGAAAACCGCCGACATGGGCTTCCCAGGCAATCGCCGTATCGGCCATGCCGAAAGAAAAGCCGACGGCCGCCAGCATGTTGATGCCGAACCAGACCACCAAAAAGCCGAAAACCATGCGGTTGCGCAGCGATTGACCGATGCTCAGCCGGCGATTGAGATGGGCCTGGTCGCGCCGGAACCCGCCGCCGCCAAAGGCGAAGCGCGATGCAGCGCCCATCAGCGCCGAGACCACGCCAGAGGCACCGACCATGATGTTCTGATCGCCCCAGTGAAAGGCCAGAAACAGCGCTGCCGAAGCCAGGGCCGAAAGCACCCAGAAAATCAAAAACCGTACCCAGCCAATGCGACGGGCAACGACCGAACCAAAAGCCGCAAGCCAGAATGAATTGAGCGCCAGATGGGCATAGCCGCCATGCAGCAGCGAATAGGTTATGGGTGACCAGAAATAGGCACCGCCCTGCCCTGTGGGGCTTTCGGCATAGCGTTGAGAAATGAATGCACCTTGCAGATAGATTTCCAGCACCGCTTTCTGCGGCAATACAGAATCAATGGCGACCTGAAGCGCCAGCATCGCCAGCAACATTGCCAACACTACGTTCGGAATGTTGAAAATCGGCTCATGCCCTGGCTGCGTCGCTCCGGGTGCTGTCGTGTCAGGTCCTTCGGTCATGGCGCAGGCACTTCCTTCCGGCAATCGTAGATATGGAACGACGAGTAGAGCCCGCACTGCCTGCTGGCAACAGCCGACAAGGCAAAAAAAAGCCGCCCGCATGAAGCGGACGGCTGGTCGAGTCCCCTCGTCCAAAATTGTGCTGAAGGACATTCCCTTCATGAAGTGATGGCCCAAGGTGTCACGTCATCTGCCCCACCGCAATCGATACCGAAAATTAACCTTAATGCCGGCGCGGTGGCATGGTTCTCGCATGGATAACGTCAACCCCGGATCGCCGCTCCGGAATGTGCCAGAATGGCGCAATCTGGAGCGGGATTCATGCAACCGGCCAACCGGATGGCGTTGATATGAGACACAAGAACAACCTCGAACTGTTTGAGTACTGGACGTCCAAACGCGGTAACCGCCCAGCACCAAACCGAACCGACATCGAACCAGCCGATATTCGCACATTGCTTCCTCATGTGTTCATTTGCGACCTGGGAGCCGGCAATGAGCTCAACTTCAGGCTTGCGGGCACCGCCTTGTGCGCCCTCTATGGCCGCGAACTCAAGGGACGCACTTTCGGGTCACTCTGGCTCGATGACGGCATCCGCAATGCCGACCGTACCGGGGCATCGGTGGTATCCCGTGCCACGCCGGCTGTTTTGACGCTTGATTGCCTGAGCACCGAAGCACGGATTATCAAGGCCGAAATGCTGCTGCTTCCGCTCACCGGTCCCAGCGGCCAGTATGACCGTTTGATTGGCCTTCTGTCCGTCTTCGATCCGCCATACTGGATCGGTCATGATCCACTGATCGGTTTTTCCACGACCGGCATCCGTTTTATTGATCAATCGCGCGATCCGGTCTTTCTGGCCAATCGGCCCGAAATCAGGCTCCCGTCCGCCGCAGCCGGTGTCCATTCACCCAGCCGCACTGAAAAGCAAAGAAAAGTGGCGCACTTGATTGTACTTGACGGCGGGCGTCAGGATTAATCGGCCGTACGTTCGAATGCTTACCTCTTGTTAAGAGTGGCTGGAATAAGGTGAGGCAACAATAATTACTCCGGAATCGGCAAGGCTCCCAAATTGACCGCTAACTCCGCATCACTCCATCACGCTCCGACCGAGGCTGTCGAAAGGCAATACAACCGTGTAACGATCTCGGTCCAAGGCCGTTTCATGCGCGCTGATCATTCAGAGCATGACTGCGTCGTTGACACCATGTCTCCGTTCGACGCCATCATTTCCAGCAACGTTCGTCCCGAAGTCGGCGAACGGATCGTCTCCTACCTTGATTATATTGGCCGCGTTGAGGGCAAGGTGACAGAGACCGGGTTCCGCTCTTTCACGATCGCCATCAATGCGACTGACCGGAAACGCGACAAGCTGTCCGCCCAGCTGACCTGGCTTGCCAACAAGCACGAACTTGGCCTGCCGGAAGACCGCCGTCACGAGCGTGTTGCACCAAGCAATCCGACTTCAGAAATCAAGCTTGATGATGGCCGCCGCTACCCTTGCCGGATCATCGATCTTTCCGTCTCAGGTGCTGCTATCGAAATCGACGTCCGCCCGGCTTTTGGCACAATGGTCATTCTGGGAAACATGCGTGGCCGTGTCGTACGCCATTTCCAGGAAGGCATCGCCATGGAGTTCATGACCATCCAGCCGGAAGATGCGATCAATCAGCTGTCCTGACTGATCCTATCAAATGCAAGTAAGATGAAACCGGCTTCTGACAGCCGGTTTTTTTGTGCCTTCAAGCCAGATCCCATCCAATCCGGTCCCGCCATGCCCAAATTGGCGTATGCTGCATGCTGCGCAGCTTCATGCGGCGCCGAGCTTCTGCTTCCAATCCTGAACGAAATTCGGTTGACCCTTAATGGTTCATTTCGAACGCTCCAACCTCGTCGGGTTTTACCCCCGGCACCTTGGCGAGAAAAACCATTGGCACCAGCTCCCGGCCAGATATGGTTGTCAAAGCATGACCGGATCCATGTGTATTTTATTCTAGTTTTATTACTTATTGTGTTTCCATTTAGAAGTATTAATCTCAATTAGACGCTTAGTTTTACTGGTATTATTTGCGCGATCTCAAATAACGGATGTCATTGTTGCCTCATAACGGGGAAGCAAAACAATGAACAGACACATTCACGCAATCGGAAATTTTGTCGCAGCCTGCGGTCTCGCAGTTGCCTTTTCAACCGCAGCCGTCGCAGCGCCCACAAACCTGGTTCCAACCGGCAAGACCAATCCGCCGATCGGTCATTTCGAATTCTGCAAGAGCTATCCGGCTGAATGCGGTTCGCTCGGACAGGACCGGGGCGCAATGGCACTGACTCGCGAGCGATGGGCTCAGATGCTGGAAATCAACACCAGGATCAACCAGGGTATCAAGCCCGACACCGACCTGAACATTTATGGCGTCGAAGAGCTGTGGTCCTATCCGCGAACCGTGGGTGACTGCGAAGACTATGTCCTGCTCAAGCGCCACATGCTGATCGAAAAAGGGTTTTCGCCGAGCGATCTACTGATCACGGTGGTCCTGCAGCCCAATGGCGACGGTCATGCCGTGCTAACGGTTCGAACCGACTACGGCGATTACATTCTCGACAACATGCGCGGTGAAGTCCGCCTTTGGTCGGAAACCGGCTACACCTTTGTCAAGCGCCAGTCATCTGAACACGCAGCACGATGGACCAAGCTTGGACCAGGTTCGGCGACCAATGTCGGTGCTGTGAAATACTAGTCCAGATATGACGCAGCCGGACCTACAAGCCGCGGGGGCTGTCCGGACCGTCTGAATAACGAACCGATCGCAGCCATGCGATCGGTTCAGGGTTGGCCTCGGTCGAGTCCCCATGCTTCCCCGCAACGACCAAGGCCTTGAGCCGACCCCAAAGTCCCCTGGGGTCGGCTCCTTTGTTTCAACTCATTCGTTTCAGGCCCGCAGCAAAACGCTTCGCGTTATCAACGTAGTGGCTGGCCGACAATCTCAACCTGGCTTCAGCGTCAGCATCCAGCGTCCGGATCACCCGGGCGGGAGAGCCGACAACAAGAGAATTGTCCGGAATCACCTTGCCCTCGGTGATCAGCGCGCCGGCGCCAATCAGGCAGTTCTTGCCGATTGTAGCGCCATTGAGGACTGTTGCTCCCATACCCACCAGAGAGTTGTCGCCAATCGTGCATCCGTGCAGGATTGCCGTGTGGCCAATGGTGCAGCCTTTGCCGATGGTAAGCGGAAAGCCCATATCGGTGTGCAGAACGCAATTTTCCTGAATGTTTGAACCTTCTCCGACGCTGATCGGTTCATTGTCGCCGCGCAGGACCGCGCCAAACCAGATGCCTGCCCCCTCACCCAGAATGACATGGCCAATGACCTGCGCGCTTTCGGCGACAAAATAAAATCCCTCCGGAAGCACCGGCTCCTTGTCATCAAGACTGTAAATCGCCATTCCGAATTCTCTCCCTGTTCCCGTAGCTTGATGCCATACGCATGGCTCTGTCGGTTTGTAGAGTTCAATTTCCGCAAAAGAAACATCTCAACCGGCCTGTTCAGGCGAATTCCGCAGCCCGCCTTCAGCGGCAGTGACAATCATCAGGCCAAAAAATAGCCGCTCGCGAATGCCAATTGCAGAACCACCACGCCCGAACACATCGACCAACCGCCAGCGACCAGGGCCAGGACGGCATAGAGCGGCATGGTAACCGAGCCACGCCGCCAGTTGTTGAAACCGTTGACCAGAAGCAGCCGCGGTCCGATCACTGCAGTGAGAGCCACTTCCAACCCGATCCGCACCGAACCGGCTGATGCCGCGTCATCCGTAGGTTCACGCCATCCGGCAAACCGGACGATCTCCAGAACTATCCACGACGTGGCAAAACCTGTCGCCATGGCGAAGACTGCAGTGAGGATATCGAGTGCGTAAATCATTGATTAACCATCTAGGGTTCAGAATTGAAACTCGTCAAGACTCCCTGCAAAGGCCGTGCCACGGCCGCACGTTCCAATTTGGCACAAACTCCCGACTGGCTGGCAATGTCCGACACCACTGACTCTCTCAAGCACACTCCGCTGCTGTCACCCAGGTTTGTCTGGAAAATGACTGCTGTCGTGGCCGTCATGTGCCTGATCACCATGGCAATCACGGTGGCCGGTCATATCATTGGCAGAAACATATCGCGTGCGGGCAACACAGCCGACCTGACCATGCATGAAATCGTCATCGGAAATGACGTGCTCCGGCTGCCGGCCAATGTGATCCGTTTTGAGAATCAACGGGTATCGGGTGTTCAAGCCGCCGTTGACGCCTATTTTGCCTGGCCCGGAATGAACGGGTACAGTGAGGCCAGCCGCAGCATCTTCAGCCAGACTGCTTCCGCCGACGGACTTGTCTTTGTCCGAGTTGCACAAGCGACGATGTCGCGCGACATGTCTGGCCGCTACACCCCGATTTACAAGAGGCTGACTGATGGCCTGCCGGTTGCCGGGCCCAATGGCCTCAATTCGTACAGGCTGAAATCTGGCGCTGGCTACGCCAATGAACTTATGTATGTGGAGCGCACCACAAGCGAACGCCCCTACACCATTCGTTGCCTCGTCGAAGAGGCGGCATCGGAAATGGATTTCAACACAAGGACCGGTTGCCAGCGCGACATTTCGATCGGCAAGGATCTGTCCGTAACCTATCGTTTTTCGATAGATCTGTTGCCGCACTGGCGGGAGATCGAAGACGATATCCGCCAACGGCTGGAGGCAGCGCTGATCAAATAGCGATCAGCGCTCGTGCGTGCGGATCGACTAGAGATCGATGTCGAGTATGGCCATCGAGAAATTGAACGACAGTTCTCCGTCCTCGTCGTCGCGGAAAATGATGCCGAGAAATTCGTCTCCGAGATAAACTTCCGCCGAATCGTCCTTCTTGTGCCGCGCCTTGATCATGACCTTGTCATTGAAAATGCGCTTCAAATAGGCGTCAAGCTTGGCAATTTCTTCCGGTTTCACGGTGCTCTCCTGGGCAATTGGATGTGTCGGGCTTTTGGCATGGACGGCCACCTAAATCAAACCCGCGCTCGGGTTTTACGATGACAATCTCAGCTTGATTGACAGAAGACTGCCCTAACTGGGTGAATTGAGCATCTGATCCATGGCGCGCGATGGCTCCTCGCAACCAGCCGTCCCGACAACGCGCGCAGGAACGCCGGCCACCGTGGAATTAGGCGGTACGGGTTTCAAGACCACCGAACCGGCAGCAATGCGGCTGCAATGGCCGATCTCTATGTTGCCGAGTACTTTCGCGCCTGCACCGACAAGAACACCATTTCCGATCTTGGGATGGCGGTCGCCGGTTTCCTTGCCGGTGCCACCAAGAGTGACGCCCTGGAGAATCGAGACATTGTCACCAATCGTCGCGGTCATGCCGACAACAAGACCGGTTGCGTGATCGAGAAACAAACCCTTGCCGAATTTTGCGGCCGGATGAATGTCGGTCTGGAAAATTTCCGACGACCGGCTCTGCAGATAGAGCGCCAGATCGACACGTCCGCGGTTCCACAGCCAATGCGCCAGACGGTGGGTCTGGATCGCATGAAAACCCTTGAAATAGAGCACCGGCTGGAGGAACCGGGTGCAGGCGGGATCACGGTCATAAACCGCCTGAATATCGACGCGCAGCACCGATCCCCACTGCGGCCAGTCATCGGCCATCTCGAGGAAGGTCTGGCGCAACAGATTGGCCTGCAGATCCTGGTGGTCGAGGCGCTCGCAGATGCGGTGAATGACGGCTGCTTCCAGCGACGGCTGGTTGAGCACGGTCGAATAGAGGAACGCCGCCAGTAGCGGATCCTGAGCGATCGAGCGTTCGGCTTCGATGCGGATCGAATCCCAGATCGGGTCGATGGTCTTGAGCGACTCGCCCGCCCGCACACCTATATTCGTTGCCATTGCCGCCTCCGGGCCAGTTTGTTTCGACTGCATATCGGTTATGTCAAACGCGCTAACAACGCGGTACCACTTTGAAACCATGCACAAACATCGCCATCCAGAGCATCGATTTTGAACGCGACGTGCACTCAAAGATAAGACACAACGGCAAAAAAACAAATGGGCAGTTGAAATGGACGTAAATTATTCCTTTGCCGGCGGCGCGATCACCACGGCCATCGGCGGTGACGGCATTGGCCGAATGATCATCAACCGGCCGGAAAAACTCAACGCTTTGACCGACGCCATGTGGCGAGCCATACCCGGCGCGCTCGACTGGCTGGCAAGTATGAACCATGCCCGCGTTGTCATCATCGAAGGCGCAGGCGGCAAGGATTTCTCTGCCGGCGCCGATATTGGCGAGTTCGAAACGCTGCGAAAAGACGGCAGCACTGCGCGCATCTATGAGAAGGGCAATTCCGATGCCTTCGCAGCTATCCGGACCTGCCCTGTTCCGGTGATTGCCGCTGTTCGCGGCATATGCTTTGGCGGCGGATTTGGCATTGCTGCCGCCGCTGACATCAGGCTTGCCGACGAGACAGCACGATTTGCCATTCCCGCAGCCCGGCTTGGGTTGGCCTATCCGATTGATGCCGTTCAGGATCTGGTGCGTGCGCTCGGCGATCAAAAGGCCCGCTGGGCGCTGTTCTCCGCGCGCGAGATGTCCGCCAGCCAAGCCCTGGCCAGCGGCTGCCTGCTGACCCTGTCCGGACCTGGTCAGCTTGAGATGGAAGTGTTCCAGCTCGCTTCGGATATTGCCGAAGCGGCTCCATTATCGGTGCGCGCATCAAAAGCGGCGATTTCGGCTCAGGCTAGCCGATTGCAACAGGATTTCGAACAGGCCGAGGCACTCGGCGCCCGAACCTTCGAAAGTCTGGATTATGCCGAGGGCCGGTGCGCCTTTATGGAGAAGCGCCGCGCGGCTTTTTCTGGAAAATAGCGCATGGTGTGAAAAGGTGCTGTGTGGTTTCGCGGCAACGGCATGCAGGAACAGAGTTCAGGCGCGGCCCTCAAGCTGGTCCAGAAACCCCAGCACAGCATCATTGAAGGCATCATTGCGGTCACCGGCCACCATGTGCCCTGCCCCCGACACATCGACAAAATCGGCATGCGGAACCATGCCGAAAAATGCGACCACACCCTCTTCGGTGACCAGTTCGGATTGCTGACCACGGACCAGCAACACCGGAATGGCCAATCCTCGCGCCGCTGCGATCAGCCCGTCCTGTACCGCTTCGCCGCCGGTGTTTATGGTGCGCGGTCCGTCGATGAATGCCGGGTCCCAATGCCAGCGATATCGTCCATCAGTGCCGATGCGCAGGTTCTTCGCCAGCCCGGCCAGCGAGCGTGGCTGCGGCCGGTGCGGCAGATAGGCGGCGATCGCGGCGGCTGCCTCTTCCAGCGTTGCAAATCCTTCGCGCATCCGCTCCGACATGAAACCCTGAATGCGGCTGATGCCATCGGGGTCCATATGTGGCGTGATGTCGACCAGAATCAGACCGGCGAGCAAGCCCTGCCCGCCCAGATGCGCAGCCATCAGCCCGGATAATCCGCCAAGCGAAGCGCCGACCAGCACCGGCGCCTTGCCGGTTTGTTCGGTAATAGTGCGGCAAAGCGCAACAGCATCAGCAGCGTAATCGCTAACCGCATAGGCCTGGTCGTCCAGCCAGGCGCTGTCGCCGTGGCCGCGCTGATCGACCGTGAATGCCGTGTGACCGGCATCGGCGATCCGCCGCGCCGCACCGCCCCAGGCATGACGGGTCTGACCGCCGCCATGCAACAACAGCACCGGATTGCCGTGATTGGAGCCTTTCGGCTCGTGCCTGTCGGCGACAAGCCGGTTGCCTGACGCGCCCTCAAATTCCACCAGAGACTTGATATCACTCACTGAAAATCACCGGCATCCACATCGGCAAAGAACTCAAGCGTTGCTGCCTTGAACACCTTGTCGCCGACTGCGAGCATGTGGTCGCGGTTGGGAATGTCGAGCGCGCGGGACCGCGGGATGAGTTGGGTCAGCCCTTCAGCCGAGCCGGCGATGTCATCCCGGGTGCCGACACCGACAAGCGCCGGCATCGGCAGTTGCGCCAGATCTTCCGGGTTCACCAGTGTCCGGGAAGTGCGGATGCAGGCAGCCAGCGCCAGCCTGTCGCTCTTGGTCTGATCGGCAAAGGCGCGAAACATTCTGCCGCGTTCGTCGCTGACATCCTCGATGGACGCGGCCAGCAGCGCATCGGCGATCGGGTCCCAGTCGCCAACCCCGTCAACCATACCCATTCCGAGGCCGCCAAACACCACTGAGCGGACCAGATCAGGCCGGGCGATGGAGAGGAACGCCGAAATCCGCGCACCCATGGAATAACCGATGACATGGGCTGAGCTGATGTTGAGCGAATCGAGCAAACCGGACGCATCAGCCGCCATCATCTCGGGATGATAAGCTTCCGGATCATGCGGCTTGTCGGACTCGCCATGGCCGCGGTTGTCGAGCGCGATCACCCAGTAACCGGCTTCATCCAGCGTCTTGAACCAGCCTGGAAACACCCAATTGACATGCGCGGTGGATGCAAAACCATGAACAAGCAGAACCGGAACACCCTCGGGGTTTCCGGCTTCATACCATGTAATGTCAACATTCCCGGAGGTGTAGCGGCCGGCCTGCAAGCGATCCAGATTCATGTGATGTCCCTTTTCGCACCCTAACTAGCTCAATCAGTTGATCTTGCAAATGTCGCCTGTCGCTGAATCCACGATGGACTGCCGCAGCTGACCGGAAAGAGACCAAAAACCCGCTACACATTTGGCAAGTCAGCGTATATGGTCCGGCCAAATCAAGTTCGCCGCGACGGAGATATGCATGGCTGACCACAAGATTCCGCATTACCAGAATGATGCAGGCCACGCTGCGGTCGAAATCGGCGTGAAGGAATTCATGTGCGTGGGTGCAAACCCGCCCTTCGACCATCCGCATGTGTATCTCGACATGGGCGCCGACAGTGAAAAAGTCTGCCCCTATTGCTCTACTCTCTACCGGTACAATCCGGCGCTAAGCTCGGCAGAGACCGTTCCGGCCGGATGTTCATGGGATCATCAACCCGCCTGAGACCGAGTTCGGCAAGCCTCTGACCCGGGAGGGCGCAATGGCGGCTCACAACATCTTGATTGTCGGAGCCGGCATGGCCGGACTGGCAACCGCCCTCGCCTTTGCCCAAATTGGTCATGAGGTCGATATTGTCGAACAGGCGCCGACACTCAGCGAAGTCGGCGCCGGATTGCAGATTTCTCCCAATGCCAGCCGTATCCTGATCGCGCTCGGTCTCGGGGAGCGTCTGGCCGAGATCATGACCTGTCCCGACGACATCGCCTTGGTATCAGGCAACTCACTTCGCGAAATTACCCATGTTCCCTGCGGTAACTTTGCTGCCAACCGTTGGGGTGCGCCCTATGGCGTCATGCACCGGGCTGAACTTCAGGCTCTGCTGCTGGACGCGGTCCGCGCCGATCCGCGCTGCCGGCTGCATCTGGATCAACACGTTGAAGCCGGTGATATCAAAACACTGCATGAGCGCCTTGGCCAGCCTCGGCCGCACTTGGTCATAGGCGCGGACGGCGTCTGGTCGCAAACCCGGCACCTAGTGCCAGGCGCCAAACATCCAAAATTTTCCGGTCAGGTTGCGTGGCGCTTCAAAGTATCGGCCAGTGCCGCGCAGGCGATTCTCAATCCGGGAAACGTTACCGCATTTCTGGGCCCGCAGACCCATTTGGTGGCCTATCCGCTGGAGCATGGCACTGCGATCAACATGGTGGCGATCACCAGGGGCAAGGATCCCGGACCGGATTGGGCCAAGCGCGAAAACCCCACAGATCGCACCCAATTGTTGCGTGCCTTTGGTCATTGGCATCCCGATGTCGTGGCAATTTTAAAAACGGCGCCGCAAATGACCTGCTGGCCGCTGTTTGAAGTTCCGGACGGCCGTTGGAGCAACGATGCCGGAATTGTGCTGATCGGCGATGCCGCCCACGCCATGACGCCTTTTGCGGCCCAGGGCGCTGCCATGGCTATCGAAGACGGCTTTGAGCTGGCGCAAGTTTGCGAAGGCCTGACGGATGACGCCTTGGCCCAAGCGATTTCGGGCTATGAAACCCGGCGAAGGATCCGCATCGGCCGGGCCCGGCAGCGCGC
This sequence comes from Hoeflea sp. IMCC20628, assembly GCF_001011155.1. Lineage (NCBI taxonomy): Bacteria > Pseudomonadati > Pseudomonadota > Alphaproteobacteria > Hyphomicrobiales > Rhizobiaceae > Hoeflea > Hoeflea sp. IMCC20628. The sequence continues at coordinate 1,940,139 of NZ_CP011479.1, read as the reverse complement.
AGCTTTCAATCAATTTGCCTATCATGCCAAAGGACCGATCCGGCTGGCGCGCGACGCTGTGCTGGCGCTCAAAACGCCCGAAAGCCTCGCCGCCGACCTGGACTGGCTCTATGGCTATCGCGCCGCCGGATCATAGGTAAAGCGGCTTGAAGAATTGTGCAGATTCATGCTCGCAGTGAGCAACCCGGGCAATGGCGTCCACCAGCCCGTGGTCAGCCCCGCTTGCCGCAGCATTCGTGCAGTCCAGACATTGCAGCCGATAAACGCATTGAACCAACCTTCCGCCTCGTAGAACCTGTCGTAGTCGCCATATCGCGCGCCAGCAACGACCACCGGCAAACCATCGGCGTCAACGGAGAAACTGGCGAGCAACGATTTCATGAGGCGCTGATATGACGCTTCATCAAGTTCGATCGTGCTGACGGATGGGTGCGCCCGATCAATCGCGCCTGCAAGCCCCATGTGCATGACTGAGTGATCGAGGCTCAGCGCCTTCAAGACCGGGCCAGGCTTGAGGTCTGACCAGGTCGGCGTTTCGACATAGAAGCTGCGCCCGCCCCACCCGGCGACAATGTACTCGACACCTGACTGCGCGGGATCCAACCCGTCGGCAGCCATGAAGGAAAACCGAGCCACGACATCCGGGCTCGCGGGCAGAGCCAGATCGGTATGAATGGCGCTCGACAGAATCAAGACTGTGCGGGTGGGAACGACCGGTTGCGAAACCGCAGCCAGCGCCGGATGAGGATCAAAAAAGGGCCTCGGAACCAGAGTCCCGAGGCCAATACATATTACAACACTCAGCAGCGCGCCAAAAGCGTAACGAAAGCTATGGGACCAGAAACTGCCAGCCCCGAAAGCCAAGGTCGGTGATTCCTAATGCAGAATCTGGCTCAGGAACAGTTTTGTCCGTTCATGCTGCGGATTATCGAAGAACTCGTCCGGCGCATTCTGCTCGACGATCTGGCCCTGGTCCATGAAGATCACCCGGTTGGCCACCTGACGCGCAAAACCCATTTCGTGAGTGACGCACAGCATGGTCATGCCTTCCTCGGCCAGCCCGACCATTGTGTCGAGCACTTCCTTGATCATTTCCGGATCGAGCGCCGATGTCGGCTCATCAAACAGCATGATGCGCGGGTTCATGCATAGCGAACGGGCAATCGCCACACGCTGCTGCTGACCGCCCGACAACTGACCGGGGTATTTGTTGGCCTGTTCGGGGATCTTGACCCGCTCCAGGTAGTGCATGGCAATTTCTTCGGCCTTCTTCTTCGGCATCTTGCGCACCCAGATCGGCGCCAGCGTGCAGTTTTCGAGGATGGTCAGATGCGGAAACAGATTGAAGTGCTGGAACACCATGCCGACTTCACGACGGACCTCATCGATCTTCTTGAGATCGTTGGTCAGTTCGATGCCATCGACAATGATTTTGCCCTTCTGGTGCTCTTCGAGACGGTTGATGCACCGGATCATCGTCGACTTGCCTGAGCCGGAAGGCCCGGCGATGACGATCCGCTCGCCGCGCATGACTTTCAGGTTGATGTCGCGGAGAACGTGAAAATCGCCGTACCACTTGTTCATGCCGATGAGCTCAATGGCTACATCAGTCTCCGACACCGTCATTTTCGATGGGCCGGCGCCTTCTTTAACCGCTGCATTGTTGTCAGCCATGGTTATGTTCCCTTTTTATCGTTTGTGGCCAGTGTCGAGCCGCCGTTCCATATAAGCGGAATAGCGCGACATGCTGAAGCAGAAGATGAAGAAAACCAACGCCGCGAAGACAAAGCCTGTCGCCGGCGTTGCGGGTGATATCCAGTTAGGGTCATTCATGTTCTGCTGGACGATGCCGAGCAGATCGAACAGACCGATGATGAGCACCAGACTGGTGTCTTTGAACAGGCCGATGAAGGTGTTGACGATGCCTGGAATGACCAATGTCAGCGCCTGCGGCATGGTTACCAGCCGCGTGCCCTGCCAGAAGGTCAAGGCCATCGCATTTGCCGCTTCGTACTGACCTTTTGGAATCGCCTGCAGCCCGCCGCGGATCACCTCGGCCATGTAAGCCGATGAGAACAACGCCACACCGATGAGCGCACGCAGCAGCTTGTCGAAGCTGACCCCGTCGGGAAGAAACAAGGGCAGCATCACCGACGACATGAACAGCACCGTGATCAGTGGCACACCGCGCCAGAACTCGATGAAGATAATGCAGAACATCTTGACGATCGGCATTTCCGATCTCCGACCAAGCGCCAGCAGAATGCCGAGCGGGAAGGAAACCACGATCCCCACGATTGCCACCACCAGCGTCACCAGCAGACCACCCCAGAGTGGCGTGTCGACTGGTTCCAGGCCGAACTGGCCTGTCAGCAGAATGAAGGCGAGGATTGGGAACACGACGAGCAGATACAGCGCATTCTCGCGCTTGTATCGGATCGATGGAATGGCAATCGGTATCAGACCCGCGATCAGCAGCAAGCCGGACAAATTGACCCTCCAGCGCTCTTCCACCGGATAACGCCCGTAGATGAACTGTCCGAACTTGGCCTCGACGAAGGCCCAGCAGGCTCCGGTCCCCCGAGCAATACAGTCTTCCCGGCTTTCACCGGACCAGACGGCACTGATAAACGCCCAGTTGATGATCGGGGGAATGAGCCAAATCAGGAACAGGATAGTGACGATCGTCAGCACCGTGTCACGTGGCGTTGCAAACAGGTTTTCCCTGAGCCAGCCCACCACACCACCGGTCGAGATTGGTGGCGCCAGTGTCGGGCTTTCCTGTGTGCGCACATAAGCGATTGATTTTGAGTTGTTGTCCATGGCTCAGCGCTCCACCAATGCAACACTGGAGTTAAACCAGTTCATAAAGGCTGACGTCAAAAGCGACAGCGTGAGGTAGACCAGCATGGTGATCGAGATCACCTCCACCGCCTGACCGGTCTGGTTGAGCACCGTACCGCCGAAGATCGACACCAGATCCGGATAGCCGATTGCCACCGCCAGCGACGAATTCTTCGTCAGATTGAGGAACTGGCTGGTCAGAGGCGGAATGATCACCCGCATGGCCTGTGGCACGATGACCAGACGGCTTGTCAGGTTGGGCCGTATTCCCAGCGCAAACGCAGCCTCGGTCTGACCGTGCGACACGGCAAGAATTCCGGCCCGGACAATTTCGGCGATAAACGATGCCGTGTACAGCGACAAGCCCAGCAACAGCGCCATGAATTCAGGCTGAATGACCCATCCGCCCACCATGTTGAAACCTTGCAGGCTTGCATATTCAATGGAAACCGGCCTGCCGGAGATCAGGAATGCAAGCAATGGCAAGACAATGAAAACCCCAAGGCCGGTGAGGAAAACCGGAAATTGCTTGCCTGTGTCCATCTGCCTTTTCTTGGCCCATCGGCCAATGACGAACCAGGCAACCAGCGCCAGCGCTGCAGCATAGAAAATCAATGAAGACCCATCTTCCGGGACCAGTCGCGGAAGATACATTCCACGATTATTGATGCTGAAGGCGATTTCGACGCCCGCTTCCTGGGCAGACTCTCGCGGCGAAGGCAGGATCGAAAGCACAGCCTTGTACCAGAACAGCAACTGCAGCAGCAGCGGGATATTGCGCAGTGTTTCCACATAGACCGTGGCAAATTTCTGCACCAGGTAGTTTTTCGACAGCCTGGCAAGACCAACAATGAAACCGATTGTTGTCGCAAAGAAAATGCCGATGACCGCAACGACCAAGGTGTTGAGCAAACCTACAAAAAAGGCCCGCAGATAGGTGCTGTCATTGGTGTAGGGAATAAACGACTGACCGACATCGAAGCCAGCCCGTTCGCTGAAAAAACCAAATCCGGAAGCGATCCCTGCTCGCGCCAGATTGTCGACGGCATTTGAAATACCGGAATAAACCATCGCGATAACGGCGATGATCAGCAAAGCCTGGAATACAAGGCCGCGTGCCTTGGGATCATTCATCAATGATACGCGACCGGAATCACCAGCGTCCGTTGAGACGCCTGCTTGATCAGCCATACCTGTCCCCAACTCTATTCGTCCGGACCTTGTGGCCGAATCGTTAATTTAACCTGTCGTCGTTGCGTCAGGCTATACGGCCCTTCTCACAAGGCCGGAGAAAGGCGGGCTCCAAAGGGAGCCCGCCTGATACTTGCCAGTCCTTAACGGAGCGGCGGTGCGTACTGCAGGCCGCCCTTCGACCACAGCGCATTGACGCCACGACCGATTGCAAGCGGGGTTGATGCACCGACGTTGCGTTCAAACACTTCGCCGTAGTTGCCGACCTGCTTGATCACATTGTAGGCCCAGTCATTGCTGACACCGATGGAATCGCCGAATGTGCCTTCCTTGCCGAGAAGACGCATGACGTTCGGGTCTGTCGAACCGAGCATCTCATCAGCATTGGCCGAGGTGACGCCCATTTCTTCAGCGTTGACCATTGCAAAGTGAACCCACTTGACGATCGAGAACCACTGATCGTCGCCCTGGCGAACCACGGGACCGAGCGGCTCTTTGGAAATCACTTCTGGCAGAACCATGTGTTCGTCCGGAGCCGACAGGCCGAGACGGATCGAATACAGGCCCGACTGGTCGGTGGTGTAGACGTCGCAACGGTTGGCGTCGTAAGCCGCATTCACTTCTTCCAGCTTTTCGAACACGACCGGATTGTAGGTCATGCCGTTGGCCTTGAAGTAATCGGTCAGGTTGAGTTCGGTGGTCGTGCCTGTCTGCACGCAGACCGATGCGCCCGAAAGCTGCAGCGCCGAATTCACACCGAGCGACTTGCGAACCATGAAGCCCTGACCGTCATAGTAGTTGACGCCGGCAAAGTTGAGACCCAACTGGGTATCACGGCTCATGGTCCAGGTTGTGTTGCGCGACAGCACGTCAATCTCGCCGGACTGAAGCGCTGTGAAGCGTTCCTTGGCCGACAGCGGGCTGTACTTTACAGCGGTCGCATCGCCGAAGACTGCAGCGGCAACGCCACGGCACAAGTCAACGTCCATACCCGACCAGTCACCTGCATCGTTTGGTGCCGAGAAACCGGCGAGGCCGGTCGAAACGCCGCACTGGACGAATCCCTTCGCCTTGACGTCTTCAAGCGTTGTGGCGGATGCCGCGGAGGCTCCCATGCCAACAACGGCTACGCCGCCAATGACAGCTGACAAAATTTTATTGTTCATTTGATACAACCCTTTTTTTTCTGTTGCCTTGTTCTGGGGTGCGTAAAGCAGCCGAGGCCAAAAATCGTCTACCTCTACCTCGGCCATTTTGCACTGCCATATACCATGCCGAAATCATTTGACCGTCAAGCCTTCAACAACCGAAAACTGCTAAGTCCCCTTATTTGGTGCGCCTCGCGGGGTGAAAACGCCCTCCAGCATGTCAAAATCCGCTCAATCTTTCATGACCTCTCCGCATTGACGGCACCTGGCCAAATGATCTGCGGCCATGCTTGTGGATGAGAACAACTCGCGATATGCCGTTGGCACATTCAACACGATCACACGCGCAGCCAATCGAACGGATTCCAGATGAGCACAACCCAAAAACCGACCCCAAAAGGCATAAACACTCGTCTGGCCCATTCCGGCAACAAGCCGCGTGATTTCTTTGGTTTTGTAAACCCGCCAGTCGTGCACGCTTCAACCGTGCTGTTCCCGGACGCCGCCACCATGGTGTCGCGCGACCAGAAATACACCTACGGCACGCATGGTACTCCGACAACAGACGCGCTCAACTCCGCGATTGACGAACTTGAGGGATCGGAAGGCACCATCGCGGTTCCATCCGGGTTGGCAGCGATTACAGTGCCATTCCTTTCAGCCTTGAGCGCCGGCGATCACCTTCTGGCGGTCGATTCCGTTTACGGCCCGACCCGCAGATTCTGCGACGACATGTTGGCGAAATTCGGCGTCGAGACAACCTATTATGATCCGATGATCGGCTCTGATATCGAAAGCCTGATGCGGCCAAACACCAAACTGGTCCACACCGAGGCGCCGGGCTCCAACACGTTCGAGATGCAGGATATTCCGGCCATCGCCGAAGTCGCTCACGCCCATGGCGCGCTCGTCTCGATGGACAACACATGGGCGACGCCATTGTATTTCAAGCCGCTGGATCATGGCGTTGATCTCTCGATACATGCTGCAACGAAGTACCCCGCAGGCCATTCCGACATCCTGATCGGCACGGTCTCAGCCAACAAGCGTGCCTGGCCGGCATTGACCAAAACCTTCTCCATGCTGGGAATTTGTGCCGCACCGGACGACGCCTACATGACCTTGCGCGGCCTGCGCACCATGGGCATCCGCCTCGCCCGCCACCAGCAAAGCACACTGGCCATCGCCCGGGCGCTCGAAGAAATGCCGGGCGTCGCAAGAGTTCTGCACCCGGCGCTTGAAAGTTTTCCGGGCCACGCTCTGTGGAAGCGTGACTTCTGCGGATCCAGCGGTATCTTCTCGATCGTTCTCGACGTCGCCAATCCGGAGCATCATCAGGTCAAGGCACACGCCTTTCTCGATGCGCTTGAGATATTTGGGCTTGGCTATTCCTGGGGTGGTTATGAAAGCCTGGCGGTGCATGCCAATCTTTCCGACCGGACCATTGCCATGCCGCCCAAGCAGGGCCCGGTTATCCGCCTCCAGATCGGTCTGGAGGATGTCGAGGATCTGATGGTGGATATTGAACGTGGACTGGCCGCGGCAAAAGCCGCTTGAGAAACCGGTCAAGTCAGTTGATTTGAATCCGCCATGCACAGGGCCGTGAGCTATTGCGCCGGCCCTGCGCTCTCGCCGGGTGTATTGCGGACGTTGGGAAGCGTTATGACAAATCTGGCGCCGCCCTTGTAGTTCGGGTCGAGAACAATTTTGCCGCCATGGCTCTCGGCGATTCTTCGGCACAGCGACAAGCCGATGCCTGAACCGGTGTATTGCCGTTCATCGCGATGCAACCGCTGAAACACGCCAAAAACATGCTCTGCATATTTCGGGTCAATTCCGATCCCGTTGTCTTCCACCACGATCGACGTGAGCGCTTTGGTGTTGGTGACTTCGACACGGATGTGCGGAGCTGTTGTCTCGCCCCGGTATTTCATCGAATTGGCGAATAGATTTTGAAACAACTGGATCAGAAGGTGCAAATCCGCGTGGACTTCGGCTTCGACATTTCCTGTCAGGCGAGCCCCGGTTTCGATGGCGTTGACGGCAAGGTTGTTCCACGCCGAACCGACCGCTTCGGACAATCTGAAAGTTTTCGGCTTGATTGCCTGGTAGGCCAGTTGGGAATATTCCAGAAGACTGGAAATCATCTGTTCCATGGCCTTTCCGCGTTCGGAAATATGCGTTGAGTATTCCGCCAGCTCATCCATTTTTCCTGCTGCCACATCTTCCGCCATCATCTCGGAGAACAGCCGGATTTGCCGTAACGGTGCTTTCAGGTCATGTGAAACGATCCCGGCAAATTGCTCCAGTGCGTCGTTACGCTGGGCCAATTCGCGGGTTTGACGCGCGATTCGCTCCTTCGCCTTGTAGCTTTCGGTAATATCGCGGCCAACGGAAACCAATTCCACCGCCTTGCCGTCCCTGAACGTCATCTGGTTGGTCCATATGAACCAGTGCCGCTGACCGTTATGATCATTCATCGCCCGCTCGTAGGAATCGATCGGCTTTTCCGGCGTCAGTGCGGAGAGGTGCGACCACACGTTCTGCCGTATGTCTTCGGGAATGAATTCGATGAATTTGCGCCCCACCATCTCGTCGGCGTTGCGGCCAATGAACCCGGCATAATGCTCGTTGACGTATCTCAACGTCGTATCGGGGGCTGAGCGCGTGATCATGTCGGGCAAGCTTCGAACCAGGGCTTCGAACTCATGCCGCTTGCGCTCCATCTCCCGCTCGAGCTCGAGACGTTCGGTGATGTCCTCACCCAGCGCCAGGATCACCGGCTCGGAAGCGTTGTCCATACGTTCCATCCGCACTCTGCAGACATAGGTGGTTCCATCCTTGCGCCTGAGCCGCGTATCCGCCAGCAGCAGCTTGGCTTCTCCCGATATGATCGCGGCGGCCTTTTGGGCCAACTCATTGGTATTCGAATCCACGTTGACCATCTGCGGATCGAGTTCGCGCAACTCCTCCATGCTGTACTGCAGATTGTCACACGCGGCTTTGTTCGCGTAAATGAATTTGCGATCAGCCAGTCTGACCAGAAACACTTCCTGCCCGACGCCCTCGATAATTGACCCCAACCGTTCCGCTTCGGTCTTTATGCGGGTAAGCGCGCTCACATCGGTGCGAATCCCGACCCGGTAATTTTCCTCGGTGACAATTTCGTCAATCTGCAGCCACTTGTCCGGCGTGATCTGCTGGACGAACTGCGAAGTCGGGCTGAAATGCCGTTCCAGCCTTTCTTTGATCCATGCCTCTTGTGACTCTGCGGTTGTGCCCGCTTCCGGATACTGACCATGTGCCAGCCCGTGCCGGACTATCGCTTCAAATGTCACCCCTTCCTGCATGGCGGGTGCGGCCAGCGGGTAGAGCTCGCGATAGGCATCGTTGCACAGGACCAGGCGGTCCTTCTCATCGTAAACAACAAATCCTTCGGGTATCGAAGCCAGCGCCGTCTTGAGTATCTTTTCAGCCCGTAGACGCTCTTCCTGTGCCGCAAGAATTTCCGTGAGGTCACGAATGATGCCGACCATGCCCTCTGGCTGGCCATCCTCTGCAAGGACCTGGCTGAAGGAAAGTTCGCCGGGAAAGATGCTGCCATCCTTGCGCCGGAAATTGACCCGTTGATGAACCCGCCCTGACTCTTTTGTCAGCGGATACATTTCCTTGCCGATTTTTTCGAACTCCTCGGTCGAGGCGTAAAAATCAGATGGGTTCATCTGCAGGATTTCGTCGATCGTATAGCCGAACGTCGTTGCTGCAGCAGCGTTGGCTGCAATTATCTTTCTATTGTTGTCACCAATGATCACCGGATCCGCCAAGGAATCATACATCGCCCTCAGCAGGTTCTCTGTTGAGATCGCCATCTCAGATCACCAGCCAATTAAGCAAACGGGCACTAGTCTCACAGGAAATCTTCGGCGCAGTTTTCCGACAGTTGGTCGCGGGTATATTCAGCGATGATGAAGGAAATCGCAGTCCCGTCGATTTCATCCTTGCCAATCCGGAAATCAACGCCAAACTCTTGGAAACGCTCGAAATAACTGCCGCTCAAATCGGACGAGATGATCCCGATCGGCCCGACATAGCCTGCCCCGCGCAATAGCGGCGCGGTTTCGCGGAAATCATTGTTCGGCACCAGGCGATTGTCAAGAAACACCATGTCAACGCCACCGGCCTTGACGCAATCCACCGCTTCCGAGATGCCATCGACATAATCGAGCTGGATGTCTGCGCCCTCTGCCTTGGCAAGCTTTCGTTTCAGCAAGGTGAATTCCGCCGGATCATCGTCGATCAGCAAAATTCTCAGCTTCGGGCTTGTCTGTTCCGAATTCATCGGCGGCTTTCTCCCGTTGATTTAGCTGATCAGGCCGCTTCGCAATGCGGATGCTACCATTTGAGCACGGTTGACCACATGCAACTTTCGCATGACCGTGGCAATATAGGAATTGATCGTGTGTTCGGACAATCCGAGAATGATGGCAATCTCGACGGAAGTCTTGCCTTCAGATGTCCAGGACACAATCTGGATTTCCCGGTCATTGAGACCGCTGATGGAATCGAGCGACAGGATCACTCCGAAATAACGTTGAAAAATCAGGCTGGCGTCAAGCGCGATCAACGCCAGTTTCTCACTCTTTGGCTGCTCCATACCGCCGAGCATGGCCAGTCCGAAGCGTTTTCCGATTGCAGTGTGCAGTGGAATGACGATTGCCGCTTCCGTGCCGCTCAGTTCGACAAGACCGCAAGGAGCCTCCCGCAAATCCAGAACACTGGGCGCAGTGGATCGCTTCAGATGCTGAATGACCGGATCACCACATTCCAGCGTCTTGCCTGCACCTTTGTCAAACCATGAATCGGGAAAATTATGCAAGGAATGGGTGTGCTGGAGATTGACGGGCTGATCATCAGACGGGATCTCGGCGAGACCGAAATATTCACACCCGTTCTTGCTGGCCACATATTTGAACAACCTGAAGAAATCCATCCGATTGACGGCAAGTTCCAAATCAGGACCAAGATGTATGGCAGAATCCAGCATCAGCATAGGGTCTCTTTCGAATCAGCAGTAATTTGTAGACATAACACTTGAAGGCAATTCAATTCCACCCGACCTTACATCTCGCCGTTCACGCTATTTAGTTCGGTACAAAGCCGAAGTTACCCGAACTATGGTTTGGAATCCATCGACGATATTTCTTCGGAGAAAATAACGTGCTTGTGTCCGGTACAGCCCTTGGAAAAATGGCGACCCCTGCAGGATTCGAACCTGCGACCGTCGGCTTAGAAGGCCGGTGCTACACCCCCTACCCTTACTGACATAACTGTGACTTTCGATTGCAAAACCCTTGCATTGCAAGGCTTACAGTCATAATTATACGCCGATGGTCAATGAAAGCGATTACCCTTGTTTACCGCTTTTTGCTGACATGGCGCTGACACGACTGATTGTGTCAGCAAAATCGAGGGGCGTAAAATGCCAAAAATCACTAAGCGAACAGTAGACGCGGCTCAAGCTGATCCTGGCCGACGTTTTTATATATGGGATGATCAGATCAAAGGCTTCGGGCTTTTGGTCCTGCCATCTGGCGTTAAGAGCTACATATACCAGTATCGGACACCGGAAGGACGCGAACGGCGGGCCACAATTGGCAAGCACGGCTCAATAACGCCGGATGAGGCGCGTGATAAAGCGGACGCCATGCGCCGCGCTGTAAAGGAAGGTCGTGACCCGCTGGCAGAGAAGCGCGAACGATTGCAAGCAGTGACTGTTGGCGACGTACTAGACGCTTATCTCGACTCCGACGCTTTCGCAGCAAAAACGGACAGGACACGCGCTACAGACAAAGGCCGCATTGTACGTCATTTGAAGCCGCTACTGGGCCGCAACCATGTTGACACGTTACGACCCGGCGATGTCGAAAAGGCATTTGCTGCAATCCGCGACGGGAAAACAGCTATGCGGGAAAAAATGGGGCCGCGCGGACTTGCCCGCGTGACGGGTGGAGAAGGAGCTGCCCGCAAATCTGTACGGCTTTTACGTTCGACGCTTCAATGGGCGGTACGTGAGCGCATGGTGAAAGCGAATCCGGTGGCCGATGTCAGAACCGGCACCGATGGAACCCGCGACGTGATTCTTGACGATGCGACGGCATATGGTCGCCTGTTCCAGACCCTCGACCGGATGGAAAACGAAAAGCGAATTCGACAACCGGTGGCGGACGCGATCCGCATCATTGCATTGACTGGCGCGCGACGTGGTGAAATCACGGGCATGATCTGGCAGCACGTTGACCTCAAAGCGGGCCTTGTAACGCTGCCGCCATCCGGACACAAGACAGGCCGGAAAACGGGCAAACCGCGCGTGATAGGCCTTCCTGCCGCTGCGCAGGCCATCATAGCGAGACAGCCTAGTTGCGAGGCTAGCGACTTCGTTTTTCAACCTGCAAAGGGAGACGGGCCGGTTTCGCTATCGAAGGTCTGGGCAAAGGTTCGCGAGGAAGCCAAACTTCCAGAAGGCATCGGCTTGCACGGACTTCGGCATTCACTCGCTAGCCATATGGCAATGGCAGGCGCTCAGGCTTCCGAGATAATGACGGCACTCGGGCATCGCAGCATCACTACCTCTGCGAAATATGTGCATTGGGCCACTGACGCGAGGCAAGCGGTTGCTGAGAAAGCGGCTTCTGTGGTGCTCGCCGGAATGGACTTACCGTCTGTACAGGCAGCATACTCGGGCCATGTGGTGCCTATAAAAGGTGGTTCTTGATGGACGATAAGCCAAAACCAGAATTGCGGCACAATAATCACAATTTTAGGGACCGCATGAAGAACCAAGCTAACGGGTTTGAACGTTTTAAGGCGCAGATGAAAGCAAATGCGGCTGAAATGATCGAGGCGAGTCGGGGCATCGACTGGCAAGAAACCAATGAAATTATGAAGAGGTATCGGGCCACAAGAGATGATCCTGAAAACCCAAAGTCAAAAATTTGGGAAACTGCAATTTCAGATAAAACTCCACGTGAAGCTTCATTATTCTGGCGATATCTCCCAGATCCTTTGAAACGGCGCGGCAGGCCGAAAGGCGGAATGCTCGTTGCTGAGGAGGCCTTGTTCGATGAAATGACTGCTCGAATGGAAGCGACAGGGAAGCATCGCAAAACAGTGGCTCGCGAACTCATTCAAGAGCGCGGCGGCGTACATCACGCTGAATTAGAAAACCGCGTGAACTATGTCGCCCGGCTGCATGGGAAACGCGTAAAGAAATAACCGAGAATTAATTACGCGCGACCACGCGCAAATTACCCTGCATCTGTAATTACCCACCCCTGAATTTATGATTTCGGGCCTTGATGTCGGCCTACGCCAAGACGGATGCGATAACCTGGAAGGGATTTGCGCCTTTAAGGCGGGCGGTATCGACGGTTGTGCGTACATCCGCCTCGGCTTGGGCGGCCCACATGGCGCGATATCCGTTTGTCACCTTTCTCTGAATGACCCATGGACGGAGCTTTCGCTCAGATGTGTTGTTGGTGACATCGACTTCTCCGGGATAGTCGCAAAACGTCAGCAGCTGATCGCGGGCCCGCCCGATCTTGGCCTGGAGCTTTTGGGCCAGGTCGCATGAAGTCGGGGCGCATAGAAGCCCGGCAAGCTGTTTATCGAATTTGCGCTTCTTGCTTGCGACGGTAGACGCAGCGAATGTGCTTATGGCTCTGGCGAAATCAAACACACGGCCAAACCAAAGCTGGAAGCGAAGAGGGAGATCATCCTCGCCATGTTCCAGCGCAAAGGCTGTATCACGCGCCAAATGTGCAAGGCAGGTTTGATGTCGATGGCCGTGAGATTGCTGGGCTGAATACCGATCAGATATCCATACCTCGGGGACATGGCCGCCCATGGTCTCGTGAACGACCCGTGCTGCACGGGAGTAATCGGGCTGGTGGACAACGGCATCCTTGCAATGAAAAACCCAGTGTTGGGCATTTGTGCCCTCAATACGCACACCGGTTTCGTCGCTGGCGACAACGCGGGCGGCTCGAAGGCTGGCCTTGGCGGCCTGTGCTGTGGCCTGGAAGCTCGGACGGGAGCGGGCAAACATGTTCATGATCGCGCCCTCGCTCGCATGGAGGCCGAAGATATCCATGAACACACCGCTCAGGCGTTCGTAAGACAATGCATGGAAACTCTTGAGGTAGATCGCCAGCGCGTGAATGCCTGGCCCGAACGGCGTTGCGGTTGCCACGGCAGGTGCGGTGGCTTTTGTCGTCGTGCCGCATTGCGAGCAATGACAGGAAAAACGCCGATGCCGGGTGACATGAGGACGGATCGCAGGAATATCGATCTCGTCATAGGCCCCGGCCAGCACCATCGTATCATCACCGGAAAACGCATGGCCGCATCTCTTGCAGGCGGTCGGTTCATGATCGCGAAACATGTCGGCAAAATCCGCCAGCACCCTATTGTGGGGTTCATGCCCGGGCTTGGCTCCACCCGGTCGTGAGTTGACGCGTTTCTCTTTCTTGTCCGTAGAGGGCGGCTTGGAAGACGTCCGAGAATCCTTGGCAGGCCGTTGGAGCCGAAGCACCATCTCGATCAATTCGTCCTTGCTCAGCTGCTGCAAATCAGTCCGATCCATATCATCATGGATTCAGACATTGTGGTGCATGGCAAGGGGGTGGGTAATTACCTGCATCTTTTCCTTGCTAACTACAACTGGCGAAGGAAATCAGATGAATATGCCAACTTTCTTTGACCGAAAGGAAGCCGCACGACGGCTTACAGAACAGGGTCTCAAGGTTTCACCGGCAACACTGGGAAAATGGGCGGTCCATGGCGGCGGGCCAGTCTACCAGATTTTCGGCAACAAGGCGGTTTACACGGAAGACGCGCTTTCCGCTTGGGCTGAGGCGAAACTTTCGACACCTCGCCGCTCCACGTCAGAGGTGGCGTAATGCAGCATGATCTAGATCCGTCCGAAGCCGTTACGCTTGCCGCGCATTGGCTGGCGACCACGCCACATGAACAATTCGAGGGGCCGGTTATCCCGGCGATCCGCAAGAGGTTTCCGCTAACAGTTGCGGAAGCTTGCGAGGCGGCTGCAATGGCCGGAAAAATCAGGGGGGCGCAGAATGCGAAACTCTGAAATGGAAACCGCCGACCCTTTGGCGAGGATCGGCGGTAATGTTCTCGGAAAGCTTGGCAGCAAGTCCGAGATGGACAATAGCAAGAGCGGTGAGACCGGGCAAGAGAAACCGAACTGGAGTGATCGGAACCCGCTGGCCAGGTGGGCGCATCGGGCCTTTCAATCTGCATTAGATCGGGGCCTTGTGACGCGCAAGCCGTGTGAGGTTTGCGGCGACCCTAAGACCGAGTTTCACCATTTCCCGGACAAGTACGACCAACCTTTGACGGGGCAGCATTTATGCAGGCTGCACCATAGGCGGGAACATGCCCGGCTTAGAAGTGAGGGCATGTAAATGTCCCGGCGCACATTCTCTAAAGTCAGTCCGTCTGTTTGGCAGTCGGCACGGTTCCGGGCGCTCTCTGAGGGGGAGCGTCTGGTTTATCTCTACTACATCACATGCAGCCATGTTGACAGTGCGGGGTGTTTTCACCTGCCGGACCTTTACGCATGTGCAGATCTGGACCTCTCACCGGAGGAATACGAGCCGATGCGGGAAGCCCTAATCGCTGCGGGCCTGATCGACTACGACACTGCAACATCGTTTGTGCGGATTGCCCGGTGGTTCAAACACAATCCGCCCATGAATCCGAAACACGCCCAAGGAACGCGAATTCGGATTGAGGCTATCCCCAGCGAGCGGTTGCGGATGGATTGCCTGGCGGAGTTCGAGCCGGTTGAGCATGGCATCATCGAGAAGGCGGAAGAAACGGCAGCGAGAAAGGAAATGGACAAATTCAAAACTGGGCAAACGTTCGGAAGCGGTGCGCTGCTTTATACTCGTTTTATGAGTGGGGCCGGGCGATGACCGGATCTCAAAACCCTATGCATACGGTATTTTACCGTATCGATACTGTCTCGTACGGTATGCGTACAGAGACAGAAACAGAGACAGAAACAGAGACCAAGACCAAGGGCGCTTCGCGCGCTCTGGAGGAAGGAAGTATTCGGACCGGTAATCCCCTTCGACATCTCACAATGTCCGTCGTCAGATAAAATGGGACATCAGAGCGGCTTGAGTATTGGAGGCTCTGGTTCGTTTGTGTGACTGATTATGCCGCTTGTTTTTGATGGTGCAAGCGACGTTGGCGGATTGTCAGCTTCTTGATCTCTTTCCTTTCTCTCAAGATGGCTTTGTCGCGCCCAAAGTAGACGTCGGCGGGTGTGACGTTCTTCAAGCTCTCGTGGTAGCGCCTGTTGTTATAGTAGTCGACGAAGGCCTCGATCTGGCGTTCAAGATCGCCTGGCAGATAGTAATTTTCCAGCAGGACCCGGTTCTTCATCGTCTGATGCCATCGCTCGATCTTTCCCTGGGTTTGCGGGTGGAACGGGGCTCCACGAACGTGATCCATCTTCTTGTCCTCCAGCCATTCAGCCAAATCGCCAGAGATGTAACATGACCCGTTATCGCTGAGCAGGCGCGGTTTGTGGCGCACGACGGCCTGGTCGCAGCCCGATGCCTGAAGCGCCAGTTCAATGGTGTCTGTCACGTCCTCGGCCCGCATGTTTGTGCAAAGCTTCCAGGCGATGATGTAGCGGCTGTAATCGTCCAGGATCGTGCTGAGGTAATACCAGCCCCACCCGATGATCTTGAAGTAGGTGAAGTCGGTCTGCCACATCTCATTGATGGCGATAGTTTTGTCTTTGAACTCATTGGCTGCCTTGATCACCACATAGGCCGGTGCGGTGATTAAATCGGCTTCCTTCAGGATACGATAAGCCGATGATTCAGAGACAAAATACCGCTTCTCATCAGTGTATTTGACTGCCAGCTCCCGGGTCGTCAGCGCCTCGTGTTCCAGCGCGAACTCAATCAGGTCATCACGCCGGTCTTGGGGGATACGGTTCCAGACCGACTTCGGCCGTGGAGACCGATCATCCAAGGCAACAACCCCACCGTCGAGGTAAAGATCATACCATCTGTAAAAAGTGGTGCGCGGTATGCCCAGCATATCGAGGGTCTGCTTGGTTGGCAGGTGCGATCCTTCGACCGTGCGAATGATCTCAAGCTTCTCGGTCGCAGGGTATCTCATGCCTCGTCCTCCCCAGCACCTGTCATGCTTTTTTTGAGCAGGCGGTTCTCCAGGGTCAGATCGGCGACGCATTCCTTCAACGCCAAGGCTTCAGAGCGAAGGTCCTTTACTTCCGGCGACGTCGCTTGCCGTGCTGTGTCACCCGAGAGCCGGCGCTTGCCTGCTTCCAGGAACTCCTTCGACCAGCTGTAATACAGGCTTTCGGCGATACCTTCGCGGCGGCACAGCACCGAGATGCTTTCCTCTCCACGCAAACCCGCCAAAACGATACGGATTTTTTCCTCCGCTGAATAGGTCTGGCGGGTCTTGCGGCGGATGTTCTTGACCAGCTTGTCAGCTGCGTTCTTCGATGTTTCAGGCTTCTGTCTCATCTCGATCTCCCAATCGGTAAGATGAACCAGAAATCCTCCGTTGTTCAAATCCTCAAATCTGTCCCACGGGCGCTGACGTCAGACAATCTCACAAGTCGAGACAGGCGGGGTGCAGGGGCATGACAGGGGCAACTCGCAAGAAGCGTGAACGCGAAAAGAAACGGGCCGGGATGGTCTTCATAAGCTTTTGGACTGATGAGGTTGATTTGGCGCTCAAGACAGAAGCGGCGGGCACCATTGATCCGAACCTAGCCGATGATTCAAAAGCGCTATCAGAAGCAACGCGCAAGCTGGTCGAAAGGCTCCAGATAGGTGTCGCGCGCGACATCGAGACGTGACGCAATCGGCTAAAATCGTCTCATGATAAAATCGGAGACAAAAAACTTGAAAGCTCTTATATCACTGCCAGACCGGCAACCGCGTTCGACTAACATCGAGAAGGCGCTTTTCGCATTGTCGCGCGGGGCAATCAGTCCCGACCGCAACCGGCGCACGGATATTTCCAAGGCCGTATTTGCCGATGACAAGACCGTCAATGCCATCATTGACCGGGGCGCGGCTCCGGTTGGAATGGTTAGCGGTTCCGGCTATGCGGCGGAATTATCACAGAACCTTTTCGGCGAATTCCTGGCAGGGCTGGCACCGCTGTCGGCGGCGGCGCGCATCATGGGAAGCGGATTGAATGTCCCGCTGAACCGGGCCGCTACTCTGAAGCTTCCAACGCGAGAAGGTGCGCCATCGACCGAGGTCAGTTGGGTCGGCGAAAGCGATCCGATCCCGGCACGGGCTTATACGCTGTCCGATGATTGTTTGCTTACTCCAAAGAAATTTGGCTTCATTGTCGGAATAAGCCGCGACGTTGCTAAACGCGCGGGCGGCGATACAGTTATTCGCACACTCATGCGCGAAGATGCAGCCGCAACTCTCGACGGGGCATTTTTCAGCGCCGATGGGGCTGACAGTAAGACACATGCCGGAATGCTCGCCGGGCTGGATGCACTCGCCGGTTATGCCGGGGGTGACCGTGAGGCGCTGGAATCCGACCTTATCGCGCTGACAGATGTTGTTGCACCGTCCGGTTCCGGCAGCGTCGTTTTTGTGGTGTCACCAAAGCGGGCCGCGCGTATTCGCATCAAGGCTCCGGACATCAACCGGGAAAACATTTTCCTGCCTTCATTGGCCGTCGCGGATGGCGACATGATCGCAATTGATCCGCTGTCATGGGCGCATGGAGTCGGCGACGATTTTGAAGTTGATGTGTCCGAATACGCTACGCTCCACGAATCCGATGAACCTGCGGAAATTGTCTCAGACGATCCGACGACCGCTGACCCGGTCCGGTCCTATTACCAAACATCGGCGCTGGCTTTCCGGCTCATTGGCGATGTTGCCTTTGCACCGCGCCGCGCGAATGCCGTTGCATGGGTGTCAGGTCTGACATGGTGACCACTATCCGCAAGACAAACGAGAATGCGCTTATGACCACATCCGGGCGCAAGACGCGCGAACAAAGGTTGGCCGGTTGGCTGGACGTTGCCAAAAAAGTGGACGCTGACATCAAGGCGCTACCGGCACCGCGTGACGTTCGCCAAGTCGCCAATATCTTAATGCTCCAGCTTGCGGGTTATGGTGTTTTGAACAGTGGTTTGATCGACGGGTTAGAGGATCGGATCAAGGCGCTTGAAACAAGAAACGAGAAGCCGCGCAAGCGAGTAAGGGCGAAGACGAGGCCGCACCATGGATGAACGGCGCGTGAAGTTGCCAGCGGATCTAATCGCTAAGGTGCAGGCAACCGGTGATTTGGCCGTGCTTGCGGGATGTGATGCGCACGAGGCCATAGAGCTTTGCAAGCGTACGATGGCCGATTGGCTGAAATCCGATGAGGGCAAGAGGTGGGAAGAACATGCTGGGCGCTGAGAGTCGCACGGCAACAAGCGGGGCGTCCGATGCTCGCCGGGCGCTCCGCACCAATTCAAGGAAAACGAAATGACCGCCACTCCAGACCAAGAGCGCAGCGAACACGCGCACGACATCATTGACCTTGCGGTGCTTGATCTTCGCGACCTTGGATATACCGGCGCAGCACCTCACCGGATGCTGGCATGGACCGCATTCGAAGCCATCCGCGCGGAGTCGGGCGCATCCGAGGCGGTGGCCGATCTGACACGGTTGCGGGGGATGCTCGATAAGCACCTTGAAGACTTGGCAGCGGGTGTGCCTCAATGACTTATGCCGACCGCTACAGGGCAGACGATCCCGACCGGCGATTTATCCAGTCGCGCGAATGGCGGGAACGTCTAAGGCCACGCCAGATAAGGCGCGAACCATTGTGCAGGTTCTGCCAGGCGCTCGGCGAAGTCCGAGTTGCGGAACAGGTTGACCACATCACGCGGCCACGCGGCGACCGCTCTTTGCAGCGCGACCCTGACAATCTCCAAAGCCTATGTGCAGAGCACCATGGGGCAAAGTCTTCATGGGAACGAACAAACGAACGCAACGGCACCGATAGGCAGCTTGTGCTTGGCACTACGCGAGACGGGTGGACCCGGATTGTAGCCACGGGGGGGACCGTCAAAAGTCTGGACCCATTCGCTGCTCATCCGACCGCCCCCCTTTACAAAGCTAAACCGTAACAAAAAAGGTTTTCACTGATAAAAGTTGAATGGTTGCTGAGCGGGACTGCCCTCTCCACATTCAACAATTGACCAACTACGTCCGAGATGTGTGCATCAGTGCCGGTTTGCGCGGAGCGGACTTTCGCTGCGGTCTGAACGAAGGTCAGCCTAGCTAGTAATTGCGGGTGCAGAGCTTGGTTGAGAAGGTTGGAAAGCTTGCTTGAAAGTCATCAGTCCAGCTTGGGTAGGCATATGGCCTTCAGCCGTACAACTGTTCCCAAGCAGCAACCTGTTCAATCAAGACGTGCAACATCATCTCATAGTCATCAGGCCACTCCGAAAACGCCTTGGTCTTGATACCTTCAAGAACCTCAGGATTTACCTTTGGGTTCTCATAACCAAAAAAATTTGTAGCAGCATCAATCTGTCCCTCAAGGACATGTAATTGCATCGAAAAGTCATCGGGCCACTCCGAAAGAGACTTGCGCAAACAGGTGTCAACAATCTTGTTTGTCGTGTCCAAATTCTGCTGATAAAGAAACATTTTCTCGGCAGCTTCGGTCTGCTCTTCAATAACGTGGCGCTGCATCTCAAAGTCGTCAGGCCATTCTGTCGCTGCTTTAGATCGTATTATCTGGGAAACTTCTAATGATACGGTCAATTAACTTTCTCCGCGCGCCTGAGTTGCTTAATCAATTTCTTTCGACTTCCAGTGACAAACCTAGACAGTTGCCAGTTTCGTTGAGTCTTGGGCTATGAACCCATTCCCATTTCAGCCCTTGCCGCCTTGATGTCGATCTTGGCCTTGAAACCGTGTTTCTCCAAAAGATGCAGAAGATGGGAACCGGTCATCAGAGTGATCGGCTTATCGGATGCGAATTTGTATGCATCAGGCCCGTAGTCAGCCGTCGTTACAAGAATGCCCTTACTCGCTCCCTCATTCATAGTTGTTCCAAATAGATCGCGTACAGCAGCGACCCCGACAGTGCGGGTGTACCGTTTGGCTTGAATGACGATCTTGCCCCCGGTGATTGGATCAGGATCGAAGGCAACCGCGTCAACGCCGCCATCGCTGCTTGACCGGGTGACTTTCACCTCACCACCTCTTGAAGCAAATTCTTTCTCGAAGAGTTCCCTGACAAGATGCTCAAATTCCTCCCAGTCCATTGCCGCCAAATTCGTCGTTCCATCGGTAGCGACCTGGGAGGCTCTCGCCTCCACGAATCGTTTGTCCGTTTTCTCAAGTTCGATGACTGGCGCAATCGGCGTCAGCCCAACAAGCGAAGCCGCTGAGACGCCTTTCAAGGATTTGAAGCAAGCCCTGGGGTCCACCTGCCCAAGGTTGATTTGCAGGAACTCACCTTTGTTTGTCATGACTGAAAGGATAGTAGCAGTGACTTGCTGACCAGTCGCACGATCAATGGTATCGGCCCAACCGTTGAATGCGATGTTTTCAATGTTGCCAGAGCTATCAGCTTCGAGCAATTCATGGATCGTTCTCAGGCAAATCTGATAGCAGAGATTGTCGTAAAGCGCCTTGCGATCACGTTCGCTTATGTTTGTTTCATTCAACTCTCCCGTTGACGACACGTACCGCACCGATTTCGTTATCGGCAAATCCTCAGGCGCAGGAAGCATGTACTCGACAACAAGTAGCTTGGTTTCCGGGTTGTACTGAATTTCCCATTGCTTCGGCACCGCTTCATCGTGATCAGAGGCTTCAAGAACAATAGAAGCATGTTCCTCAACGGCTTCGGGTTGACCGTTTTGCCAAGCGGACTTGAGCGCATCGACCTTTCCGTTCTCGGCTTCTTGTACCTCAGCAAAAATGCGGGCTTTCTCATCCTGATCGGCGTTCCATTGGTCACGCGCTGCGACCCATTCGGCATGTGTTTTCGCATTCGCTGATTTCACCCGCTCTACTTCGCGAGCGTAATTGGCAACTTGAGCATCGTACTGCGCTTGTAGTTTTCCACGTTGCCCAAAAAGAACCTGAAAGAAACTGATTTTGAGAGGTGGTGGCGGGGTCAGCGTAACCCTTTCTTCTTTGGGCTGCCTCGGATACTTCTCGCGCTCAAACTTGGAGTTGTCTTTTAGAATGTTCCAATCAACCGTGTCGTCAACTGAAAGCGTCTGGCGCAATGTATTTTCCAACCGATCACGCCGGAACTCCGCATTCGTACTCATTTGATCAGCAAGTTCCTTGCCCGATGCCGCCTCTTCCTTGCTTAGATACGCTTCGTACTTTTTGTCCCACTGAGCCATCGTAATTACCCACCCCTGAATTCGTGATTTCCGGTTCTTCTACCGGCCTATGCCAGGACGGATGCGATGACCTGGAAGGGGTTTGCGCCTTTGAGGCGTGCGGTATCGACTGTCGTGCGTATGTTCGCTTCGGCTTGGGCGGCCCACATGGCGCGATATCCGTTTGTCACCTTTCGCTGAATGACCCATGGACGGAGCTTTCGCTCAGATGTGTTGTTGGTGACATCGACTTCTCCGGGATAGTCGCAAAACGTCAGCAGCTGATCGCGGGCCCGCCCGATCTTGGCCTGGAGCTTTTGGGCCAGGTCGCATGAAGTCGGGGCGCATAGAAGCCCGGCAAGCTGTTTATCGAATTTGCGCTTCTTGCTTGCGACGGTAGACGCAGCGAATGTGCTTATGGCTCTGGCGAAATCAAACACACGGCCAAACCAAAGCTGGAAGCGAAGAGGGAGATCATCCTCGCCATGTTCCAGCGCAAAGGCTGTATCACGCGCCAAATGTGCAAGGCAGGTTTGATGTCGATGGCCGTGAGATTGCTGGGCTGAATACCGATCAGATATCCATACCTCGGGGACATGGCCGCCCATGGTCTCGTGAACGACCCGTGCTGCACGGGAGTAATCGGGCTGGTGGACAACGGCATCCTTGCAATGAAAAACCCAGTGTTGGGCATTTGTGCCCTCAATACGCACACCGGTTTCGTCGCTGGCGACAACGCGGGCGGCTCGAAGGCTGGCCTTGGCGGCCTGTGCTGTGGCCTGGAAGCTCGGACGGGAGCGGGCAAACATGTTCATGATCGCGCCCTCGCTCGCATGGAGGCCGAAGATATCCATGAACACACCGCTCAGGCGTTCGTAAGACAATGCATGGAAACTCTTGAGGTAGATCGCCAGCGCGTGAATGCCTGGCCCGAACGGCGTTGCGGTTGCCACGGCAGGTGCGGTGGCTTTTGTCGTCGTGCCGCATTGCGGGCAATGACAGGAAAAACGCCGATGCCGGGTGACATGAGGACGGATCGCAGGAATATCGATCTCGTCATAGGCCCCGGCCAGCACCATCGTATCATCACCGGAAAACGCATGGCCGCATCTCTTGCAGGCGGTCGGTTCATGATCGCGAAACATGTCGGCAAAATCCGCCAGCACCCTATTGTGGGGTTCATGCCCGGGCTTGGCTCCACCCGGTCGTGAGTTGACGCGTTTCTCTTTCTTGTCCGTAGAGGGCGGCTTGGAAGACGTCCGAGAATCCTTGGCAGGCCGTTGGAGCCGAAGCACCATCTCGATCAATTCGTCCTTGCTCAGCTGCTGCAAATCAGTCCGATCCATATCATCATGGATTCAGACATTGTGGTGCATGGCAAGGGGGTGGGTAATTACGAGCCATCAGTGTATCGACCTTATTCTGTAAGATCGAAATCTCAGGGGCGCTCAACTCTTTATGCAGATCAAGAACAACGTGACGAAAATCTATGTAATACCGGAGTATTCGGTCACCCGCCGCGCTAAATTTGGCGCGTAGTTCTCCTGCTTGAACGTTGTGCAGATTTGTCGATTGATATGAAATATTTCCCAATGCGCCGCCTCGCCATCATGTTGCAACCGATACGGTTGCATCAGCCCGTTTTGAAATCAAGAGACCGGTATCGAAAATGAACTACAACCGTACAGCTCGGTTCGCATGGAACCCATAGCCGAAATTCAAGATCGCTTTGCGCTTCAGGTCCATTCAACTGCCGCCGGAATACACCCACTAGCTCATTGGTCTTCTTCTGGTGTCCAAAGATGACACCCGCTATGGGTTCGAAGCGGCTTTTCGCCGCAAAGTTCATGAACGGCAGGTTTGGGCCGCAATTGACCAGCTTACATTGGCAGGTGGCGGGATCAAACAAGGTGACAATTCAAGCCAAACGCTACAACCTCACCTTGATCGCCATTTATCCAACGCGGGCGAATGGCTGTCATTGCCAATCTTAATCTGACTGAGGGTGATTGCAGCGGTTGTGCCACAATCGCGGCACCGGAGACGAGCACCGACATATCGGCGCGTTGGCGGGCATTGGGTTAGGTCAATGTCTCGATGAACCCCACACTCGGGACAATAGCCGGAGAGCTTGTAGCCGTGCCGTAGCAGGTCGGCAAAGGTCGATAGGATGACAGGCTGGTTCTGGTCTTGCACGGGCGATAGTTCTCCAAACGTTCGCCCCTGCATGTGTCTCGCTGATTCAACCCTGTAAGGCAAGCGCCGGTGCGTATGGGCCGGGGGGGAAGGGTCAAATCTCCTCAGGCCCGGATCGCACATCCGACGCCCCTCTAAACAAACCACATCCGCAATTCAGAACATGACCTAGATTGTCAAGTTTACCAGCATATCAGGCGGTACGCGGAATTGATCGAAGCTGCCGAGGTCGAAAATCAGGTGACGCAAAATGCTGCACCTGAAATTGGGTACAAAAAGCCTCCGCAGCAGCAGAAGGGCACAGCCCGCAAGGTGGCCGAGGAAATAGGCGTTAGCGTTGGCTGTGATCAATATCCCAACTTGCGCTTTAGCCGCCAACACCTGAGTTTGAACGCGATCAACAGGATATGAATGGCGAGCCGCGTCATGCTCTTTCATCCGAATAATCGGGAGAAACCAAACGCTGGACCGCTGTCAGCATCCGTATCTGGTCTCGTCGCTGATCCGGCGTCATTGCAAGCAGTGTCTGCCCGAGTGGATCACGCGCTAAAGAAGCGAGATCCTTTTGCCGCATCGCTTCAAGACGAGTATACATATTTGCCATGTAAGCTGCTTCTGACTTGCGCCCTCGATAAACCTGAAAAGCGGTTTCGGTTCCGTCTGGCTCTCGCTCGATCACAGCCCATTGTCGGCGCTTTCTATCTTCGAATAGGACGAATTCCGGCCAGTAGCTTTTGCCGCCATGCGACGGCACAAAGGATACAACGCTGGTCATGCTTCACCGCCGAGTGCAACAAAAACATCACGCGTTGTAATTCCGGTGGTTTCAGCGCTGGTTTTTGCTCTCCTATATGCGTCCCAATTGACATCGATTAGCCGCTGGCAAAGCCCCGGACCCATGACCTGATAAGGTGCGCCACACGCGGTCATTGCTTCAATATGAGCCGCGACGGTTTCATTGCAATTCGAATTCATAGCTTTCTCCCATGGAAAAATTAAGCCAAGGCGGAGCAACGCAATTCGGATTCGTGATATCTGGGGAATCGGTCATCATGAGCCCTGCTATGGCTTGTGGCGGCAAGTGCTCGCTGGACCCTGCAAGGTCCGGCGAGTGCGCCTAGAATGATCTCAATTCCTGAAATTTGCAATGTGCTATTCGGCCTAGTCAGTTAGCCGCGCATTCTGACATGGTGCTGACACGAATCGAAATGAGACAGGTCGGCGATAAGCATCGCCTGAAATATTTTAATATTTTCAAAGAGTTGATGGCGACCCCTGCAGGATTCGAACCTGCGACCGTCGGCTTAGAAGGCCGGTGCTCTATCCAGCTGAGCTAAGGGGCCGGTCTCGTTGTGCCCGAGAAAAACTACGGGAATTTCAATGTGTCCAGGGCATACGGCGATCAAAGCGGAAATTGTCAGCATAGGCCATCCGCCGGCGTTTGCTTTCCTTCGGCTCGATGACCCGGAACGGAATGCCGTTGCGCGTGGCATAGGCCACGGCCAATTCACGAGTCTCGAAAGACATGTGAATCTGGCTCTTCATGTCGCCTGAGGAGGTGTAGCC
Source organism: Hoeflea sp. IMCC20628 (assembly GCF_001011155.1). Lineage (NCBI taxonomy): Bacteria > Pseudomonadati > Pseudomonadota > Alphaproteobacteria > Hyphomicrobiales > Rhizobiaceae > Hoeflea > Hoeflea sp. IMCC20628. Next base: position 1,914,744 of record NZ_CP011479.1, on the reverse strand, counting down.
CATGATCGGGTCAATCGTGCGGGGCTGCTCCGGCTCAAATTCAAGAACCCAATCCTGGGTCTTGGCTGTGCCAGATTGCATGGCCGTCTTCGCGGGACGATAGATTTTCGCAGTCATGCCCCAATTCCCTTTCATGCAAACCTCTGCTTCAAAAAGCAGATTGCGGCGCCTCGATGTGGTGCGCCCAAATTGGTGGACACAGAAAACAGTCAGAGTGGCAGGGTTTCAACCTGAGACCCTCTGGCCCCCAACCACCGACACCTTGCAAAGCAATGGCTTTCTGCTGCCCGATACCTTGTGTACATGCCCGACCGTTCCCGTCAAAACCCGCTAATCCAGTGGCGTGGCTTCAAATGAGAACGCCAGAGCAATGCCCGGACGTCCGTTTAAAGTCAAGCAGCTTTCACCTCTTCAGGGCGCCGCCTTTGGGACGCTTCCTTTTCAAAAATCCGCAGAACTTCCGGGTGTCTATATATGCGCTAGCATCTGATTACCTTGTCTATGGTTTGCTAAGCTGCCGACGGGCCGACACAGCGCTCTGCGCCGCGCGGATTTCTAAGACCATCCTTTTGAGCGATTGACGGCATCGCTGAATTTCTCTTGATAGTCATCCGTAATCAAGGCGGGTCGGTAGAAGCTGTCTTTACCGCACGCCACCTGTTGGTTCAAAGCCGCGCGCTGACCTCCCTTGGCCAGCATCGCGGTGCCATAGGCAGTCAGTTCACCGAGTTCGGGGACCTGCACGTCCCGTTGCAACACGGTCGACAGAAATTGGCAGAAATAGGGATTAGACGCCATGCCGCCATCAATCGACAGGGGGCTGCTGACTGGTGCATAGTCATTCAGTGCGCTGACCACTTCGGCGACGCGCAAAGCGATACCCTCGATCACCGCCTGAACCATATCACGCGGCGTTGTGTCCAGAGACAGCCCGATCCATAGTCCTGCAGCACTTGTGTCCCAATGCGGGCACGCAAGCCCGGTCAATGCCGGAACAAAGACCAGCTTGCGTGTTATTGCTGGCGCCGCATCGAAGTGATTCAGCTCTGAGAAATCACTGAACAACCCGAGGGACCTTGCCCAGTTCAAGGCCGAGCCGGCGCAATGCACTCCACCCTCCAAGGCATAGACCGGAGCCGCGCCATCAAGATGCCAGGCAATGGTTGGCAACAGCCCCTGCCCCGGCGCGCGCAGGCATTCATCTCCGGTCACCATCAACGCAAATGCGCCCGTGCCGAATGTGATTTTGGCATCTCCGCCTTCGGCACAGCCATGGCCGTAGAGCGAGGCCTGCTGATCAACGATACTGGCAGTAATAGGGATCCTCTTTCCGTGGGATTCCACCGTGCCGAAATCTCCGGTTGTCGGAACGATTTGCGGCAGGGCTTGTATCGGCACGCCGAACACCGCGCACAATTCCGGGTCCCATTGCCCGGTCTCCAGGTTCATCAAGCAGGTTCTCGATGCCGTGGTTATATCGGTAACGAACGTCCCGCCAAGCCGATCCAGAAAGAACGCGTCTGTCGTGCCCAGCCGCAGCCGGCCCTTTTTAAGCAATTCCTTGGCTTGCGGAATATTCTGGACAATCCACGCAAGTTTGGAGGCCGAGAAATAGGCACTCAGTGGCAATCCGGTCCGGTCCTGAACCAACGATTGCGCCCCGTTGGCCTTCAGCTCTTCAATTGCCAGATGCGTGCGATTGTCCTGCCAGACAATAACCGGCGAAATGGCTTCCCCCGTGTCTGCATCCCAGGCCAGACAGCTTTCGCCCTGATTGGCAATGCCGATTGCAGAGATGTCGGTGCAGGCTTCAATGCAACTGCGGATGTTTTGGATCAATTCCTCCGGGTCATGTTCCACCCAGCCAGGCTCGGGATAGAATTGCTTGTGCTCGATCACCCTGACAATTCGCGCGGTTCCGCGATCATCAAGCACCATGCCGCGGGTGCTTGTGGTTCCCTGATCAATGGCAAGGACAGTCATTTAAGTTTTTCCGAAAAATGCACTTCGACAGGTTCAGCGCTGCTTGGCAAACCTGGCAGTGGTATCAACACGCGGCGCTCAGGCCTGAAACTGCGCTTGCTGGACCACAGCGTCTTGCCATTATGGCGCAGCGACAACTCGCCTTCAGCCGCCTGGCGAAAGCGCAGTTGAAAGTGATGAACGCCGGCATCTTGGGCGAAGGGCGTGATAGTTTGCGGTGTGATGTATTTCAGCCGGGCGCTTTTCAAGACCACTTTGAGATCTGTGCCGCGTTGTGTCTCCTGCGCCAGGCTCTTGATGATGTGGCCTGCCATCTGCTTGCCTTCGTTCCAGCACCAGCCTGCGGTTTCAACCGGATGCAGCAGATTTCCGACAGCAAAGTAGCAAGGGTCGGAACATTGGCCGTTTTGATCAACAACCGGCCCGCCGCTGGCCAGATCCATCTCCAGATGTCCCATTCGCATCAGACTGGCTTCAGGTGTGAACTGTCCGGTAAACAGCACGCCGTCACAGTCCAAATCCTCAATCGTTCCATCCGGTGTCGTCAGCCGCACACCAGTGACGCGGGTCTTGCCGTGAATTTCCACAAGGCTTGTGTTCAACCGCAACGGCACACCAAACATCATCGGTGCATATCTGAAAACCGAATGCGCCGTCACCCGGCTGCCAGCTTCGATCATGGCGACAGGTTTGATGTCTGCCTTGCGGCATGTCAGCAGAGAGGAAAATGAAACAAGTTCGCTGCCAACAATGACCGGGCGTTTGAAGGGGATCGTATCGTTGAGATAGACCATCGCCTGAAGAGCGCCGGTGGTGGAAATGCCCAGGGGCCGCTGAGCGGATACAAAGCGCGGCGCGCACGGGGTTTCCCGGACGCCGGTGCTCAGCACCACCCGCCTTGCCGTTATCTCGGTGATCCCGTCAGGTGTCGACAGGGTCAGCCGTCCGCCCTCATGGATTTTGACCACAGTCGTATCGGTATGGATTTCGACGCCGCAGCCTTGCGCCCGTTCTGCCAAGGCAGCAGCGTAAACCGGCCCTGTCATAAGCCGCTTGAATTCCCGCAGACCGTAAGGCGGATGCCCGCAGTGCCTCGGGACACCGCCTGCCTGGGATTCGCGTTCGATCACAACGACTGACGCAACGCCAAGCGACTTGAGCTCGGTAGCCGCGGCAAGGCCCGAGGGCCCGGCGCCGACAATCACGACGTCGCAGGTCTTGGGCAGAGAGCTATTCTGCATCATCTTGCACCCCGATGGGCTGGTCAAAGTGTCCAGCTGTGATCTTGCTGAGATGTCCGCTGCAGTAAAACCCCTGGCACCGCCCCATGGTAACGCGTGTTCTGCGTTTGAGCGCTGCCAAACAGGATGCGGCCAAGGGGCCTGACAACGCCGCTTCGACTTCGCGCCTAGTGACAAGTTCACAATGGCAGATGATGCCGCCATTGCCCGGCTTTGCCCAGTCTCGATCGGACTGCTCTGAAATTTGTATCGGGGCTGGCCACGCGGGATTTTCAACCGGCATATGGCTGTTGCCCATGCCGGCATAGTGTTTGAAGACGTATGTTGCGATGCCGAGCGCTCCGCTTAGGCCGGTGGAGCGAATGCCACCGACGCTGATGTAGTTTTTGTCCGGATACGGCCTGATGCAGTAGTCCTGGTTCTGGGTCGCCGGGCGAATGCCCGCATATGTCGCTGTCACTGCATAATTGGCGAGAGCCGGGACGATTCCCTCGCCGGTCTTGCGAAGGAAATTCAGCGACGCCGTGTCGACCGACGTGTCATCTCGGCTTTCCTGTTCGTCAGCAGTCGGCCCAACCAGCAGATTGCCAAAAACGGTTCTGCAGACGACAACACCCTTGGTGGTCTTCGTCGGGACCGGCAGGATGATCGAATTGACAAGCTTGCTTGCCGCCTTGTCGTAAACCAGAAATTGTCCCTTCCGCGGGCGAATGTCGAAATCCGACTTCTGGATCAGGGCGGCGTCAATCCGGTCCCCGTACAATCCGGCGCAATTGATAACGGTCACGGCGATCAGTGGCCCGGCTGACGTTTCAAGCCGCCAGTGGTCTCCGTCAAATTCTCCTGCGAGCACCTCTGTATTCCGGGAAAGCTTTGCGCCATGGGCCATGGCTTGCAGCAAATAGCTGTAAGGCGTTGTCCAGGGATCAATGACATACTCCGTCGGAATTTGAATGCCGCCTGACTGGGCCTCCGACAGATGCGGCTCTCGTTCGGAAATCTGCTTCGAAGTGAGACGTTTTACGCTGGTCACGCCATTTGCGATTGATTTGTCCTGGAGCCCCTCAAGGCGATCGGCTTGTTCTGATGACCAGGCAATGACCAGGGCGCCGGTCTTGAGAACCGGCAGGTTCAGTTTTTCATGGATGTCCATGAATTCCTGATAGCCGGCCGTGACACATTGATGCTCGATGCTGCCAGTGACCTCGTCAAATCCGGTATGCAGAATGGCGCTGTTGCCCTTGCTGGCGCCATCAAGAATGTCGCCGGCTTTTTCGACAACGACAACCTTTGCACCCTCCAGCGCAAAACGCCGCGCCATGGCGCATCCGACAACGCCTGCGCCGATGACAATGACGTCGTGGATCTCGTTTGGCATTGGTATCGATTTCTGGGGGTTCATGTCATCTCGGTTCACAATAAGGCGTCACATCTGTCTGTTGAAGTCCGGATCGAGCCGTCATTCCGCCTTGAAACCTGCGACGATCATTTCGACATTTGCCTGCAAAAGCCTGCTTTCCAGTTCCGGGTGCTGTGCTTCGGTGATGAGGGTGTCGATCGCATCAACCGGCACACTGGAAATGCGCGCTTTCCAATCGATTTTGGCGATATGAACCAATCCGATTGTCCGGGTAGCCTTGACCGACATTCTGGCGGCGACCGCGGCGTCATCCGGGTGCGTGAAACACATTCCATCGGTGAGACTGAATGCATCACAGGATAAAAATGCCAGATCCGCATTGATCTGATTGACGATCGAAATGGCGAAATGACCGCCTGTTGCCAGAGACGTCTGGCGCAGCAACCCTCCCAGCAGACACACGGTAATGTTGGAATTCTTGGCGAGTATTTCGGCGATATTGACGGCCGGAGTCGCGATAAAGATTTCAAGATCGGTCAAGGCGATTTCGCGCGCCAGTTCCAGTATGGTCGAGCCATCATTCAGAAAGACCGTATCTCCTGATTTGATCAGCCCGACGGCAGCTTTGGCTATCGCCTGCTTTTCCGAGACGAATTTGCGCTGGCGGACTGCAAGAGCCTCTTCAGCGGGCCGAAGCGGCCTGATCGATGCGCCGCCATATCCTTTGCTGAGCACGCCTTCCTCATCCAGCGCCTTCAAATCCCTGCGGATCGTCGCCGGAGAGGCATTGAGCAGGCTGGACAATTCAGCGACAGACACAGCTCCGCGCAGGGCAATCTCTTTTCGAAGCGCATGCCGTCTGGTGATCGGGTTTCGTTCTCGCGACCTCATTGATGTCCTCACTCCACGCGGAACAGAAAGCAAAACATCACGAATGCCGTGGCACGCATGGTCATAATTCACAGCCAGGATAATCGTCAATAGTTGCATTGTGTCAATGCTTGCAATCAATAAAAATCACTAAACGTCATAAATATATTATAAAACCGTCATAGACGATCATTAAGGAACATGTTAGCGTGCTGGCAAGTTGCCCTAGTGTGCCTAATTTATCTTTATATCACATATACTTAGCAAAAAATTTCAACTTTCTTGGGAAGGATTATCCGTATGATAGATAAGAAAATGTCAGCGAGCAGCGCTTTGTCTGCTCTAGCACTTGGGGCCGCTTTGCTGGTTTCCACAGGGGGAGCAAGTGCCGGCGAGTGTCCGACAGTTGCCGATCCCCAGGGCATAACAACCGTGTACCCCGAACAGCTCGATCTGTCTGACTATCAAAGGCAGACCGGCGACAAGCTTGTTCTTACGGACAATCCGCTCTTCGCCGACCAGGTCAAATCCGGCGCGCTTCCGTCCGTGGACAAGCGCGTTCCAGAAGACGCACTGGTGTATTTGCCGTACAATGAATGCGGTAAATATGGCGGTATGCTGCGTGGCTTGTCCAAGGCTCTGGAGTCCGGAACATCGGAAATTCTGAGCTGGCGCCAGGTCAATCTGGTGCGGATCAGCGACGATCTCCAGACAATCGTTCCAAATGTCGCCAAGTCATGGGAATGGAACGATGATTTCAGTTCCATCACCATCTCCTTGCGCAAGGGACACAAATGGTCTGACGGAACCCCGTTTACCGCTGACGATGTCGTTTTCTATATCGACGACATCATCAAGAACAAAGACCTTCACCCCACCGTTCCGTCTGTCTGGATGGTCGGTGGTGAGCCGGTTGAAGTGACAAAAGTCGACACCGAGACATTCCGCTTCGATTTCGCGGCGCCCTATCCGGGTCTGCTGCACTTCCTGGCGACAGGTGGCTCCTACTTTGCCGCCTATGCGCCAAAACACCACTATATGCCCTATCTGCTCAAATATAATCCCAAGGCTGATGAAGAAGCCAAGGCAGCAGGCGCAGAAGGCTGGGTTCAGCAGTTTGGCCTGATCTGGCACAAGTGGAAGGACGCAGAAAACATCACGGCGCATGCCCTGACGCGTCCCACACTGGAAAGCCACGTCATCGAGCTTGAAACCGATACGCAGCGTCGTCAGTACGTTGCCAATCCGTATTATTTCAAGGTTGATTCATCCGGTCAGCAACTGCCCTACATCGACCGCCAGCATGAGCGTTTCCTCGACCAGGAACTGTTCATTCTTTCCACACTGAACGGTGAAGTCGACGTCAAGACCCAGACGCTGTCGCTGGGCAACTTTCCTGTCATCAAGGAAGGCGAAGCCAAGGGCGACTATGTAGTTCATCGTCCATCCGGAGCCTACGGACCCTATATCGTTTTCAATCAGACGATCATGGATCCAAGCCTTCGGGCGGTTTACAGCGACGTGCGCTTCCGCAAAGCCATGTCCTTGGCGATCGACCGCAATGAACTCAATGAAGTCCTATGGTTTGGCCTCGGCAAGCCGGAACAGGCAGTGCCAATCGGTGTGCCATTCGTCACCGATGAAGATCGCAACTATCTGATCGAACACGACCCTGCTGCTGCTGGTGCCCTGCTTGATGAAATGGGCATGGAAATGGGGACTGATGGCATCCGAACCGGACCCGACGGCAAGCCTTTCACCCTGCTGTGGGAATACACGGCGCAGCACAACTCTTCCGAGTTTGCGACCCTTGTATCTGACTATTGGAAAAAGGTCGGCATCAATGTCACCGTCAAGGAAGTCACCACCCAGTTGATGCGCGAGAAAGCCACTGCGAGCACCTCCGACATCAACATGGAATGGGACGTCCCATACGAGCCGACGATGATCAGTCAGATCGACGTCTACATCCCGCCCTACAGCGACATTGGACCGTTGGTTGGTGTTCCTTGGCGGGATTGGGTTGCCACAGACGGCGCATCGGGCGAAGAGCCGCCAGCATGGGCCAAGCGTCTTTTCGAACTGGCCGACGTATGGAAGACCGTTCTTCCTGGCAGCGACCGTTACCTGGAAATCGGCACTGAAATGGTCAAGATCAACCTTGAGAACATGGTGATCATCGGAACCATGGGCGCCCTTCCCCGGCCGCTTGTTGTGTCAAACAAACTGACCAACATTCCCGAGGCGTGGAACGTCAGCCACTTCAATTATGGCTACGACTACCCATACCGTGCGGACCAGTGGTCCTTTAAATAGGGCAGATCAAAAGGCCGGAGGCAGCGCTGCCTCCGGCCATTTTTTTAAACGCGGTTCAATGACGACGGCGCTCTTTAGAGCGGTAGCTGGGAACGTTTGATGATAAGATTCGTTGTAGGCCGTTTCATCTATATGATTTTGACGATGGCGGCCGTTTCCATGGTTGCTTTCGTGCTCATCCAGCTCCCGCCAGGTGATTTCGCCGATTCCTATGCCAACAAGCGGCAGCAGGCCGGCGCTCCGGTCACCGTTCAGGAACTCGATGACATGCGCCATCAGTTGGGCTTGGATCGGCCCTGGTATATCCAGTACGGCACATGGGTCACCAAAATCGTCACTGAAGGAGATATGGGATATTCCTGGGAGTGGAGACGCCCGGTGGCCGACGTCATTGGAGAACGGCTTCCGCTGACACTGGCATTGGCATTCTCGACACTCGTTTTCATGTACGTGGTCGCCATTCCCATAGGCATCTATTCAGCGGTCCGACAATATTCCCTCACCGATCATGTTTTCTCCACCGTTGGCTATGTCGGGCTCGCGACCCCGAATTTCCTGCTCGCGCTCATTCTCATGTTCTTGGGCCAAAAGTATTTCGGCCAGAGTGTTGGCGGGCTGTTCTCGCCAGAATACCAGGACGCGCCGTGGAGTTGGGGCCGCGTGGTCAATCTCATGGAGCATTTGTGGATCCCGGTCATCGTACTTGGTACCTCAGGCACGGCTTACCTGATCCGCACCGTGCGAGCCTCGACGCTCGACGAACTCGACAAGATGTATGTCATGGCCGCGCGCGCCGGCGGGCTTTCCCCGATGCGCTTGCTGCTGAAATATCCGGTCAGGATGGCGCTCAATCCAATTGTGGCAACTATCGGCTGGCGGCTGACTTTCGTGATTTCAGGCGCACCCATTGTCGGCGTTGTGATGTCGCTGCCAGACACCGGCCCGCTGTTCCTCCAGTCGCTGCTCAACCAGGATATGTACCTCGCCGGCGGCATGGTTTTGATATTCTGCGCTTTCACGATCATCGGAACATTCATCTCCGACATCCTGTTGATCCTTGTGGATCCACGCATCCGAATGCAGGGGAATTCCTAAGATGAATGCATCCGTAAAAATGCCTGCCGATGTGGCAGCGCCAAAACGCAAAAAGCGCAGCCGTCGCCCGGAAATGGCGACCCAGTGGCAACTGATGTGGTGGAAGTTCAAGAAACACCACATGGCCCTGGTTGGTATGGTCATGCTGTCGCTGCTGGTCTTGTCAGCGGTGTTTGCCGAGATTCTCAGCCCGGTCGTCCCTTCCGATCGCAACAATCAATATCTGGCCAGCCCGCCGATGGGCATTCACTTCTTCGATGCGGAGTGGAACTTTCATCCGCGTCCCTTTGTCTATGCCCGCACCACAAAGAATGATCCGGAAACCCTTCGAAAGATATCTGTTGTCGATGAAACGACCCGCTGGCCTATCGAGTTTTTTGTCAAAGGCAGCACTTACCGGTTCTGGGGATTGTTTGAAACCGATCGGCACCTTTTTGGCGCCGGGGATGGGTTTGTCCATCTGTTTGGCACCGACACCCTTGGCCGGGACGTGTTTTCACGCACCCTCTACGCCACCAGGATTTCTCTTTCGGTCGGGCTGGTCGGCGTCACATTCGCCTTCATTCTTGGAGCGATCATCGGCGGTGTCGCGGGATATTTCGGCGGCATAGTCGATAATCTGATCATGCGCCTTATCGAATTCATTCGCTCGATTCCCACCCTGCCACTCTGGCTTGCTTTAAGTGCTGCCCTGCCCAGGGACTGGAGTTCCTTGCAGGTCTATGTGGCAATTACCGTCATCCTTGCCATGGTCGGCTGGACACATCTGGCGCGAACGGTCCGCAGCAAACTGCTGGCGCTGCGCGAAGAAGATTTTACCGTCGCGGCCCGATTATCAGGCTGTACCGACGCGCGCATCATCCTGCGCCATCTCTTGCCGTCATTCATGAGCTACATGATCGTCGACGTGACCATCGCATTCCCCGAAATTCTTCTTGCAGAAACCTCTCTGAGTTTCCTTGGCCTGGGTCTGCGCGAACCGGCAGAAAGCTGGGGTGTGCTGCTCTATTCGGCGCAAAACGTCCGCGCCATATCGCACATGCCATGGCTGCTGATACCGGGGTTGTTCATCGTTGTCGCGGTTCTCGCCTTTAACTTCGTCGGTGATGGCATGCGTGACGCTGCCGACCCGTACTCCAAATAGGGTTTTGAGCATGAAAAGCGATGTACTGCTCGAAGTCCGGGATCTCCATGTCACCCTCGATTTTGACGGGGACGATATTCCCGTTGTTCAGGGGATTGATTTTGAACTGTCGGCTGGAAAAGTGCTGGCGCTGGTCGGTGAATCCGGCTGTGGAAAAAGCATCACCTCACAATCCCTGCTGCGCCTGTTGCCACGGGAACTGAGAATCAGCTCCGGCGAAATCAACTTTCGCCCGAGTGCGGATCAAACGCCGATCAACATCGTGCGGCTTTCCAAGGACGGCAAGGAAATCCGCAACATTCGCGGCAACCAGATGTCGATGATCTTTCAGGAGCCGATGAGTTCGTTTTCCCTGATCCACAAGATTGGCGACCAGATCGGCGAAGTCATCCGGCTTCATCTCAAGCTGTCAAAGGCAGAGACTCGGGCACGGGTCATCGAACTGCTCGACAAGGTGGGAATTCCCGATCCGGAACGGGCCGTGGACCAGTACCCGCACTCTTTCTCCGGCGGGATGCGGCAACGGGCAATGATCGCCAAGGCGCTGGCCTGCAATCCGTCGGTGCTCATTGCCGACGAACCAACCACGGCTCTTGATGTGACCATTCAGGCCCAGATCCTCGAGATCATGCGCAGCCTCAAGGACGAGTCCGGCATGGCGATGATTTTCATCACCCATGACCTCGGGGTCGTCGCCCAGATCGCCGATGAAGTCGCCATCATGTATATGGGCAAGATTGCCGAGAAAGGCCCTGTCAAAGAGATCTTCGACAATCCGCAGCATCCCTATACAGTCAGCCTTCTCAGCGCCATTCCGCGGCTCGGTGATCTGCGCGACAGGCGCAAGCTGACATCGATTGCAGGCTCCGTTCCAAGCCTGTTCGAGCGCCCCGGCGGTTGTGCTTTTCACCCCAGATGCGAGTCCTTCATTCCCGGGCGGTGCGACACTCAGGTCCCAAGTTCAAGCGTGATATCCCCTCAGCATGAAGTTCACTGTTTCCTTCATGAAGCTGCGGATGTGGAGACTGCATCATGAGCCGGCTTCTCAGAATTACCGATGTCAAAGTCCACTTTCCGGTTGGTGACAAGGATTTCCTCGGTCGGCAGCACAGTTTTGTGAAGGCCGTAGACGGAGTGAGCTTTGATATCGAGCGCGGAGAAACCCTCGGCCTGGTCGGCGAAAGCGGATCTGGCAAAACAACCCTTGGCCGAGCCATTTTGCGGGCGCTTGAGCCAAGCAGCGGCGAGATCGTCTATGAGCAGGACGGCAAGAGCATTGATATCATGGGACTCAACCGCCGCGGCTTGAGGGAGGTCTGGCGCAACATGCAAATGATCTTCCAGGACCCTTACGCCTCGCTCAACCCCCGCATGACCGTGCGCGACATCATCAGCGAACCATTGATCGCCAACAAGCTTGCCAAGGGAAAAGACCTCAATGACCGGGTTGTCGACATGGCGGGTCGATGCGGCCTCAACATCCATCATCTGAGCCGTTTTCCCCACGCCTTCAGCGGCGGCCAGAGGCAACGCATTGCCATCGCCCGTGCCCTGGTCCTGCATCCCGAGTTTATCGTCTGTGATGAGGCCGTGTCGGCGCTCGATGTCTCGATTCAGGCTCAAATTCTCAACCTGCTCAAGGATCTGCAGGTACAGTTGAACCTGACCTATTTGTTCATCGCGCACGACCTCGCAGCCGTCGCCTATGCCTGTGACCGGGTTGCCGTGATGTATCTGGGGCAAGTTGTCGAGATTGCCGCCACAGAAGACCTCTATTACGCGCCCCAGCATCCCTATACCGAAGCCCTGATGTCGGCGATTCCCGAAGCCGACCCGTCACAGGTGATGAAACCGGTGTTTTTGACAGGTGAGCGCCCAAGCCCGACAAATCCGCCGGCGGGATGCCGCTTTCATACGCGCTGTCAATACGCCACACAGGCTTGCCAGACCCAGGTACCGCCTCTGCGAGAAATCAAGAAAGGCCACTTTGTCGCCTGTCTTCATGCCGAAGAATTGACGCTCAAGGGCGCGCTCGAACACGGCAAGAACAGGACAGAAACTTCAGAGGACAAAGTCCTATCTTGATCTCATGCCCTGCTCGACAGCACCATCGCTCTTGAGGTGATAATCAGTCAGGGCCGGCGCGTTGTGCTCCACCCGCCAGCGCAACATTTTTGAAGCAAATTCAAGCATGACGCCGTGATATTTGGGGTTTTCTGCGAGGTTTTCGAATTCGTTCGGATCTACTTTCAGATCAAACAGAAGCGGTGGCAGCGTCGCGAAATGAATGTATTTGTAGCGCGGCCCCCGGACAATCGTGGCCAGACATTGCTTCATTTCCAGTCCCAGTGGCGGCTTGCCTTTGCCGTCATAGGGGCTGCGGATATCAAACTCCATATGCGCCTCTTCCCGCCAGTCAGCGGGCTGCCCTCCTCTGCAAAATGGCAGCAACGACCTGCCGTCACATTGGGCTGGAACGTCAAGTCCCAGAACGTCGAGAAGGGTCGGCATGATGTCGATGCTTTCCGTCGGCAGCTCGACAACGCTCCCACGGGCTTTGTCCGCTATTGAAGACGGGTCACGGATGACCAGCGGAACGTGGAACGACTGATCGAAATAGGTGTATTTGGCAAAGGCCCAATGATCACCAAGGTTTTCGCCATGGTCTGAAGTGAAGATCACAAGCGTGTTGTCATAGGTTCCGGCAGCCTTGAGATGCTCAATCAGCCGCCCGACTTGCGCATCAACTTCTGAAATCATGCCAAAATAGGTGGCCTTGACCTGACGGAGCTCCTGATCAGACAGGCCGAGATTGTCACTTGATTCCGAGCCGACCGTCAAAGCTGTTCCGCGTTGATTGGTAACGTAATGCTCAAGCCAGGGATGCTGGGCGATCTCGTCCTTCATCGTCGCTCGACGCACCGGCATCGGCATGTCGTGTTCATCATACATGCTGTTATAGGGCTCAGGCGCGATGAACGGCGGGTGTGGCGCCAGGAAGGACACATGTGCAAACCACTTTTCGTCTCCCTGTGCGGCGATGTATTTGATCGCCTCATCAACCAGATACGCAGTGTTGCTGTCCTCGGCTGAATAGACCGGCGCGGCATATGTCTTGCCCTTGCTTTCTGCGCCCGGGTAATCCTTTTGAGGCGACATCACCGCGTCAACTCCGCCGGAGACGTCGTAGCCTTTTTGCTTCAGGTCATCGAGCCACGGGGCTGCATCACTGAGCAGCTTGCAAATCGGATCCATGCCCGGCAACACGCCCTCATAGCCATCGACAATCTCCTGGGACCGTGGGTCGAGGCTGACATCGGTGTAGCCAAAAAGCGCCGGTTCATACCCCTTTTTTCGGGCTTCCAACGCCAGATTTGTGTGGCGCGCATCCAGTGGCGTTCCGTTCAGCACGGAGCCGTGATTGTGCAGATACATGCCCGTGTACAAACTTGCCCGCGCCGGACCACAAGGCACCGCCTGGCCGAAATTATTCTTGAAAATCACACCATCAGCAGCCAGCCGGTCAATGTTGGGCGTCTTGACTAGGGGATGGCCCAAAGCGGAAATGCAATCGCCGCGCCATTGATCTGCGGTGATGAAAAGAATGTTCAAATGATGTGCCTTTTCAATTCTGAATAGTGTGATTTTTGGCTAATGTTCACAACACTAAACACCAATCTGGCCGATTTGCCATAGCGCAATCGAAGAAATCAGGCGGCCTTCTGGAACCAAGCCGGTTTGTCATATCGGCGACTGCCAACCCGGCTTGTGCCGCAAATAATGGCAAGTCGCATTGCCGACTTGATGCGGTCGGCTGGCAGAGGAATCCCGCGTCAGGGCGAGCACGGCAATCAGCCCTTGGCCAAGGTCCAGACAGGCTTCCATCCAGAGATGAAACGCTTCAGACCGGGCATCCCGAGACGGAGACCCGGCAAGTCCTGCCACGTACTGAATTGATCCTCGAACCGCTCTTGGGCCAGCGCCAGACTGGATGAAGGCACGGAGATATGCTCATCCAGGCGGAGAACCCGAAAAACCAAAACGCCCGCATCTTACAGCGGGCGTTTTCGGTTTTTACCATCAATGTTTCTGGCATATCATTGGCGGCAACTTTGCAACCATCCGTCAGGCCTTGTTTTCACCCCTTAAATCGAAAGGGAAGAAATGGTCGGAGCGGCAGGATTCGAACCTGCGACCCTCTGGTCCCAAACCAGATGCGCTACCAGGCTGCGCTACGCTCCGTTACCTAAGGCGTGATCCGGATACACCGGAACGGTATACCCCGCAACCTTTATTCGTCCCACAGGAGATTCTTTATGCAATTCATTTGCCTATCGCCCGATGACGGGCCCTGTCGCCGACCAGAATGCCGTGCCTCCGGGCCGTGCCTGCATTCAATTCAAGCACATAACGCACATGTCCAGGCGAGGAGATAATATCTTCCGAAAAAGGAACCGTGTCAGGCGCAATGCCGACGATGGTGCCCGAATCATCAAGAAACAGCATATCCAGCGCCAACGGCGTGTTCTTCATCCACATCATCACTGGGCGGGTTTGGTCGAACCGGAACAGCATGCCGTGTTTGGCGCCCATGCTTGGCCGATACATCAGGCCGATGCTACGTTCTTCCGGCGTCAAAGCCAGTTCCACGGCAAACGAGACCGAGCCGGTCTCAGTCTCAATGACCAGTCGCTCCGGATCAACAGGCGCGGCAAACGCTGCTGCGCTGAACATGAAGGTGAAAACGAGTGCAAGAATGTTCCGAAAGCAGCGCATGGCGGTTCAGTGCGAGTTCGGCACTGGCGAATCGATATCCGGATGGATTTCTGCCGCCATCAAACCTTTTTCGCCATCGCCGAATCGCACCAGCACCACTTGTCCTGGCCGCAATTCAGCCAAACCATAGCGCCTCAGCGTCTCCATATGAATGAAGATGTCCTCTGTCCCCTCGCCCCGGGTCAGAAAACCAAAACCTTTGGTGCGATTGAACCACTTGACGATCGCGCGCTCGAGGCCGCTTGAAGGCGTGACCTGGACATGGGTCCGCACCGGCGGCAATTGCGACGGGTGAACGGCAGTTGAGGTGTCCATGGAAAGGATTCGAAACGCCTGATAACCGCGTTCACGTTTCTGGATCTCGCAGACGATGCGGGTTCCTTCAAGCACGGTCTGGTAGCCGTCACGGCGCAGACAGGTGACATGCAGCAGCACATCTTCCATGCCATTGTCAGGAATGATGAACCCAAAACCCTTGGCGACGTCGAACCATTTGATGGTTCCGGTGATCTCGATGAGATCTACCGCGTCAGCATGGGATTCTGCCTCCACCTGATTCTTGTCTGAGGAACTTTCCCCCATCCGGATCCCTCTCCAATACGCGCCACAAAGAAATGAAGTGATTCTTGACAAAACATTAACATTGTATTGCGCGGGCAGTGCAAGCTCTGCTGCAAAACTTGTTGATCCATCCACTTCTATTGTGTCGGCATTGCCTCGGACACAATTGTGCCTATCGTAGGTCGCTTCAAGAATCATGGGGTAAGCCAATGCGTTATCTGCACACGATGGTCCGGGTCACCGATGTCGAGGCATCACTGGATTTTTATTGCAACAAAATGGGACTTGTGGAGACGCGCCGGATCGAAAACGACGCGGGACGGTTCACACTGATCTTTCTCGCCGCACCCGGCGACGAGAAACGGGCGTCGTCCGAACAGGCACCATTGTTGGAACTGACCTATAATTGGGACCCAGAAGAGTATCCCGGTGGCCGCAATTTTGGCCACCTCGCCTATTCTGTCGACAATATCTATGAACTTTGCCAGTCGCTGATGGACAATGGCGTCACCATCAACCGGCCCCCACGCGACGGACGCATGGCATTTGTCAGGTCTCCGGACGGAATCTCGATCGAACTGCTGCAAGAAGGTGATCGGCTCGATCCGGCCGAACCCTGGAAATCGATGGGCAACACCGGCGCCTGGTGAACTGACAGTCGGGCCCTGATTGGCATCTCAGACAAATCTTTGCGCGGCAAGCTTCGCGCAAAGATCAGCAGTTAAGCTATTGGTTAGGGTCATGCTTTCGCCGCATTTGCGACGCATCGCATGCTTTTGCCGTTAGCGCTCAATTGTCCGGTCGAGAAATCGGCTTTGTTCGTTTACAAAAACGTTGCAAATGGGTAGGCATCTTTCAAGGCCCTCGGGTCTGCCATTGCAAGAGATCGGGGACCTCAGAGATTGCAGACGGACGCGAACAAAGCAGTCAGGCGTGGCCTCAGCATCAACGCATTTTTGATGACGGGAGCCGTCGTCGCCCTGAGCGGGTGCGTATCCGCCGGTGATCCGGCAATGTTTGCCAGCCAGGGCTTTGCTCCCGGCACTCCGACGATGATGACCGAAAGCTCGCCCGCCGACCAGGCCGACGCCCTGCAGATGGCTACGGCCGCCGAAACTGCAACATCCAGCGACTTGCCACTTCCAATCCCCTCCCCAAACGCTGCCGATGCAAGCGCGCGCCAACCCGTTGCAGAGCAGACGGATACCACTGGCGCAGAGCCATTGGTGATGGCCAGCACCGGTATTGATGCCGTCAACCAGGGCATCACCCAGAATCAGCCGGTCCGGACAACAGCTAATCTCTACAGCACTGCTCCGGTCGTTACCCAGATTCCGGTCCCGCAGACCGCAACACCTGAGCTGGAACAAGCGGCACAAGCCACACCGACCGAGAGTGTTGCTGCACCCCAGCCGGACCAGACCGAAGCCCAGCCGCAAG
The DNA here is from genome assembly GCF_001011155.1 of Hoeflea sp. IMCC20628. NCBI lineage: Bacteria > Pseudomonadati > Pseudomonadota > Alphaproteobacteria > Hyphomicrobiales > Rhizobiaceae > Hoeflea > Hoeflea sp. IMCC20628. Next base: position 1,897,958 of record NZ_CP011479.1, on the reverse strand, counting down.
TCCAGGAACTGGCCGTGGTTGCGCCACCGAAGAAGCAGTCGATTTTTGCGCGTCTGTTTGCGTCGCAACCGAAATCCGCAAAAAGTGCGCCCGCAGGAACCAAGAAACGGCTGGTTTCGCCAAAAGCTTCCCAGGTTGTCGTGGCGTCCAACGGCAGCACCGGCTCACTCCCGGGCGTCCGCCTTTCTGATATGATGGGGGTGGGGTCAAACAACACCTCATCGTCCGGCAACATACAATTGGCATCCGCAGCAGGCCTGGCCCGGCTTGCGCCCAACGGCCTGCACCTGCAGACCGACAAGGTTGATGCCGGCTGTTTCAAACCGCAGCTTGTGCGCGTCTTGAAAACGATCGAGGGCCATTACAAGCGTCCGGTGGTGGTCACCTCCGGCTATCGCAGCCCAAAACACAATCGCCGAGTCGGCGGAGCCTCCGGATCGCGCCACACCTCCTGCGAGGCGGCCGACATCCAGGTTGAAGGCGTGTCGAAATGGCAATTGGCCAAATACCTTCGCACAATGCCCGGTCGTGGCGGCGTCGGCACCTACTGCCATACAGAATCGGTTCACATCGATATTGGCAACACGCGTGATTGGAATTGGCGCTGTCGCCGCCGCAAGTAGCGCAAAACCGCCATTTCGACGCCGGTTTGCGGTCAACCGCACCGCATATTTGCCTGTCCTGAAAACAAACCAAATTTCGAAGACATTTTTTTACCGGAGACATCAATTATCCGCTTGCGGTCGCAAAGCGGGCTGACTATAAGACGGCCACATTGTACGCGCCCTTCGTCTATCGGTTAGGACGCCAGATTTTCATTCTGGAAAGAGGGGTTCGACTCCCCTAGGGCGTACCACAATCTTTCAAGCACTTCGCTTGATTCCCTCACCCGAAATTTCAGTTTTGTTTCTGCCCGCAGATGGCTTCGCCACGCCCGGTTTCGAGCGCGTACCGGATCAGGACGTTCCGCAGTCAGCGGGCTTGCGCAGCGTCGATCAGCCGGATCTGAACCCGCCGCACACCTTGCCAATGGTCCGCTGATATCGAACCCGCAAAATGAAACGGCATTCCTCGGCCTGCCAGCAGAGCGGCCCCCATTTCGGTGTCAGCCGCGCGAAAGGCAATTCCATTAAGCCGTCCGCCATCCGCACCCGACAAAGTCACCTTGAGATGATTCTGGCCGACTACGCGGACATCACTCAAGATATGTGCAGGCACCGCAAACACCGGCTGCGGATGGCCGGCGCCATAGGGTCCGGCGCGCTCGATCATGTCGACCAGATCGAGCGTTGCGCCGGACGCCGAGATTGCACCATCCAGCTTGAGCCGGTGCGATGCAGTCAGGCCAGCCACAGTCGCTGCGGCGTTCTCTTCAAAGAACGCCCGCAACTCGCCCAGACGGTTTGCTTCCACCGTCAGACCTGCCGCCATGGCATGTCCGCCGCCTTTGAGCAGCAGTCCGGTTTCGACCGCCTTGCGCACCAGACGACCGATATCCAGACCCGGCACCGACCGGCCTGACCCGGTTCCCTTGCCATTGCCGTCAAATGCTATGGCGAAAGCCGGTCGGCGATAACGTTCCTTCAGGCGCGAGGCCAGCAGGCCGACCACGCCGGGATGCCATCCCTTGCGCTCTGTGACGATGATGGCCGGGCCGTCGCCGCTGGCCATTTCGACCGCGGCTTCCGCATCTGCCTCTTCGAGCATCGCCGCTTCAATTGCCTGGCGTTCCTTGTTGAGCAGTTCCAGCTTCTCGGCAATCACTTCAGCTTCGGCAGGATCATCGAGCGTCAACAGACGGCTGCCCAGCGCAGCGTCCCCGATTCGCCCGCCGGCATTGATGCGCGGGCCAATCAGATATCCGAGATGATAAGGTGAGATAGGACCATTGACACCAGCGCGCTGGCAGAGCGCTGCCAGGCCGACATTGTTCATCGCCCGCGCCGCCAGCAGTCCCTTGACCACAAACGCCCTGTTGAGCCCCTTGAGCGGCACCACGTCGCAAACAGTGCCCAGGGCGACCAGATCAAGGCAGCCAAGCAGATCAAACGTCCCTGCCCGCGTATCGCCCTTCTTGCGCAACAGCCGCATGGTGCCCACCAGCACCATGAACACCACGCCACAGGCGCACAGATGGCCAAGCCCCGACAGATCGTCCTCCCTGTTGGGATTGACCAGCGCACAGGCCACAGGCAGTTCGCTTGCCACCTGATGGTGATCGATCACCACCACGTCGATTCCGCGTCTGGCGGCTTCCTCGAGTGATTCATGGCTGGTCGAGCCGCAATCGACGGTGATGATCAAACCGGCACCGCGGTCGATCAGTTCACCGATAGCTGTCGGGTTCGGCCCGTAGCCTTCGAATATCCGGTCGGGAATGTAGATTTCGCTGACCACGCCGAAATGGCGCAGGAATCGCTGCATCAATGCAGATGAGGTTGCGCCGTCGACATCGTAGTCGCCAAAGATCGCCACGCGTTCGCCGCTGGCAATGGCTTTGCCGATCCGCTCTGCCGCCGCATCGCAATCGGTCAGCTTGGAGGGATCAGGCATAAGCGATTTGATGGTCGGATCGAGGAAAGCCACCGCGTCGCCCATGGCAACATCGCGGCCGGCAAGCACCCGCGCAATGACATCAGGCAGACCGGTGGTCTGGGCGATCGAGATCGCCTTGTTCTCGCCGGTGATATCGAGGCGGGCAACCCATTTCTGGCCGGTCAGCGATTGCTCGACCCCGAGAAACGCCCGCTCAGTTGCGCTACTGCTGCCTGCCATCAAGAAACCAACCTGCCATCAGGCGCCTGGCCCCTATGGCTGCGCCGAAGACAATGCTCTTAGCGCAAACGAACCGGCGCGGCAAAGAATGCCTGTGCTCACGGCACCAATGCCGGTCTCACACGATCGTCGAGCGAAGGGCTCAGTCGAACTTGGTGAGATCCTGATGCCGGGCCTTGATTTCCCGCACCGTGCGCGATGACGAACGCATGACGATGGTGTGGGTGATGATCGCGTCCGGCGTGAACCTCACCCCCTGCAACAGATTGCCGTCGGTGACGCCGGTGGCGGCAAACAGCACGTCGCCGCGCGCCATGTCTTCCATGGTGTAAATCCGGCGCGGGTCAGAAATGCCCATATTGGCCGCACGGGCGATTTTCTCTTCGGAGTTGAGCTGCAACCGGCCCTGCATTTGCCCGCCGATGCAGCGCAGCGCTGCGGCGGCCAGCACACCTTCAGGCGCGCCACCGATACCGATATAGATATCAATGCCGGTTTCTTCGGGGTCGGTCGTATGAATCACGCCGGCCACGTCGCCGTCGCCGATCAGCCGGATCGCAGCGCCTGTGGCGCGGACTTCCTCGATCAACCGCGCATGCCTTGGTCTGTCGAGAATGCAGGCCGTCACCTCGTTCACCGGCACGCCCTTGGCGCGCGCCACGGCGTGGATGTTTTCGGTCGGCGTTGCTTCGAGAGAAACCGTATTGGCCGGGTAACCAGGCCCGATCGCGACCTTTTCCATATAGACGTCCGGCGCATAGAGCAGGCTGCCCTTTTCCGCGATCGCAATCACCGCCAGCGAATTAGGCAGGTTCTTGGCGCAAATCGTGGTGCCCTCAAGCGGGTCAAGCGCGATATCAACCTTGGCGCCGTCGCGGGTGCCCACCTCTTCACCGATATAAAGCATTGGCGCTTCGTCACGTTCGCCTTCGCCAATCACCACCGTGCCATCGATCGGCAAGCGGTTGAGTTCCTGGCGCATGGCGTCAACGGCAACCTGGTCGGCTGCCATCTCATCGCCACGTCCACGTAGCCGGGCGGCAGCCACGGCAGCGCGCTCGGTTACCCGGGCGATTTCCAGCGTCAGAATCCGGTCCAGTCCGCTTATCTCTTTCGGTGTGCCTGCCATGGTCTAATTCCCCAAACGATGTGGTTTGGCCGCTCATACAGCGGAAAAACCTGGCAAGGCAATCCAAAACCCGTTCAAAAAGCCGTTGTTTTTCAGGATTTTGACCTAATCCAGCACTAAATCGATTGAAGTTCGAACATGACTGCAAGGCCTTCTTACTGGTTCTGCAGCACCAGGACCGGATCCTCAGCTTTCGCGGGTGCGCTCGATACGGATGACCTGAGGTTCACCGGAGAGATAGCCCTCGGTCTTGATGCCATCCACAGCGGAGCGAACTTTTGACTCCGTCGTTGCATGGGTGACCAGAATGACGGTCTGCGCCGCGGCTTCGGATCCGGCCGGGCGGGCACGCTGAACGATGGATTCCAGCGAAATGTCGTTCTTCGCCATCATTGTGGCAATCGAGGCAAACACACCAGCCCGGTCATCAACCTTGAGCGAGATGAAGTAACCGCCTTCATGACTCTGGATTTGCGCCCGCGTGTAAGGCTCAAGCTTGTCGGCAGGACGCCCAAGCGCCGGGGCATGCTGATGGCCGGGCCGGCTCTTGGCAATATCGGCAATGTCACCCAGCACGGCAGAAGCGGTAGCGTCACCGCCGGCGCCAGGGCCCGACAGCATCAATTCACCCAGAATATCCGCCTCGATCGTCACGGCATTGGTGACTCCCTCGACCTGAGCGATCATCGAGCTTTTGGGCACCATGGTCGGATGAACACGTTGCTCAATGCCGGTCGCGGTTCGCTGCGCGACGCCGAGCAGCTTGATCCGGTATCCCAGTTCATCGGCGGCATGAATGTCATCAATCGAAATATTGGTGATGCCTTCGATGTAAACCTCATCGACCGCAATCTGCGTGCCAAATGCCAGGCTGGTGAGGATCGACAGCTTGTGCGCGGTATCGTAGCCTTCAATATCAAATGTCGGATCGGCTTCGGCGTAACCCAGTCGCTGGGCTTCAGCGAGGCATTCCGCAAAACCGAGATTGTCACGCTGCATCCGGGTCAGGATGTAATTGCAGGTGCCGTTCAGGATCCCGTAGATTCGCGTGACCGAATTGCCGGTCAGCGATTCCCGCATCGCCTTGATCACAGGAATTCCGCCCGCGACAGCGGCCTCGAAATTCAAAAGCACGCCGTTTGCTTCAGCCAGGCGCGCCAATTCGACACCATGCTTGGCAAGTAGGGCCTTGTTGGCTGTGACCAGATGGCGGCCTGCGGTCAGTGCCGCAATCGCCGCCGCATGCGCGGGATCAGCGTCCCCGCCGATCAATTCAACCAGCACATCAATATCAGCGTCGCGTGCCATCACCACCGGGTCGTCGAACCAGGTCACCCCGTCCAGATTGAGGCCGCGGTCGCGGCTGCGATCGCGCGCGCTGACTGCGGTGATCAGGATTTCACGTCCGCAAATTTCGGTCAGCAGATTGTGCCGGGTGGTGATGGCGCGAAACAGCGCCGCGCCTACGGTTCCAAGTCCTGCAATGCCGATTTTGAGGGCATCAGTCATGATTACAATCCACTTGTCTGGCGTCGTGTCGGAATAGTCCGCGCTGGTGGCGCGGACCGAAGAAATGCAAGGGCGGGTTTACCGATGGACAGACTGTCGGTCAACGCCGGGCGGACAATGGCACCACGTTGTCACTGCCGCCGCCGGTCTCGGTCGCGAAGAAGCGCTTGATGTTTCGGGCAGCCTGGCGGATCCGGTGCTCATTTTCCACCAGTGCTATACGAACATGCTCATCGCCATATTCACCAAAGCCGATACCGGGCGCGACCGCCACATCAGCCTTCTCCACCAGCAGTTTGGAAAACTCCAGCGAACCGAGATGCTTGAATTGTTCGGGAATAGGAACCCAGGCAAACATGGTTGCCGGCGGCGGCGGTACATCCCAGCCGGCTTTGCCGAAACTGTCGACCAGCACGTCACGGCGTCGCTTGTATATCGAGCGGACTTCGGCAATGTCGGCACCGTCGCCATTCAGTGCTGCAGTGGCTGCAACCTGGATCGGTGTAAAGGCACCATAATCGAGGTAGGATTTCACCCGGGTCAACGCCGAAATCAGCCGTTCATTGCCGACGGCAAACCCCATCCGCCAGCCCGGCATTGAAAACGTTTTCGACATCGAGGTGAACTCGACACAGATATCCATGGCGCCCGGGACCTGCAGAACCGATGGCGGCGGTGAACCGTCAAAATAGATCTCCGCATAGGCCAGATCGGACAGCACGATGATATCGTGTTTCCTGGCGAAGGCGACGACGTCCTTGTAGAAATCAAGTGTAGCCACATAGCTCGTCGGATTGGACGGGTAATTGAGAATGAGCGCCAGCGGCTTCGGAATCGAATGCCTGACGGAACGTTCCAATGCCGAGAAAAAGCTGTCATCCGGCACCACATCCAGCGAGCGGATGACGCCGCCTGACATGATAAAGCCGAAGGCGTGGATCGGGTAGGTCGGATTGGGGCAAAGGATCACGTCGCCAGGCGCGGTGATTGCCTGAGCCATGTTGGCAAAGCCCTCTTTGGAGCCAAGCGTGGCGACAATCTGCGTCTCGGGATCAAGCTTGACGCCGAAGCGCCTCTGGTAATAGCCGGCCTGAGCCCGCCTGAGTCCGGGAATACCCTTTGACGTCGAATATCGGTGGGTGCGTGGATCTCTGACCGCTTCACACAATTTGTCGACAATAGCAGGTGGAGTAGGGAGATCCGGATTGCCCATGCCAAGATCGATGATATCGGCCCCGCCTGCCCGCGCCGACGCTTTCAGCCGGTTGACCTGTTCAAACACATAAGGCGGAAGTCTGCGGACTTTGTGAAATTCTTCCATGGAATTCCCCAGGATTGTGGGCTGCCGGCGCGCGGCCTGATTTCACGGGTTTGCGTCCAAACCGGTTCAAACGCAAGGTTTAATTCTCGATTTCCTGCTGCGTATCGCTGCCATGACTCGCCGCAAGCGCCCGAAGTTCCCGTAGCCGGGATTCGTATTGCGCCCGCGCATCAGGCGTCGCTGCCCGGCTGCGCAACAGCTCGGCCATTTCCGCCTCGGCCGCTGTTTTCTCCGCATCCGACAGCTGTGCATTGGCAGTGCTCGGAAGCCGGCCTAACGACGGATACTGACCGGTCCGGTTTGCGCCCGTGGCGACAAATTCCTTGTTTTCCACCGGGGCAGTCTTTTCGATCGGAACAATCGAGGTAATGCCGGGGTTGCGACGTATGACGGTTGGCGCCGGCGCTGTATCAGGCGCTGGCGCTTCGCTTTGCGCTGCACCAGTCGCCACCACGATCTCGGAGCCGGCAGGCGCAGCAGCGCCAACTTGCAGACTGTTGGCGGGGGCGGTCTTGGGCGCGGCATCTTCCAGCGAGGCCGTTTGGCATCCAGCCGTAACAAGCATTGCAAGCGTGAGAACCGCGAGGCGAGCATTCGAGATCATGATCACGTATTTTCCGGTCTCCACCAAAGGGTGGTCATGACATAGACAAAAAAAGTCCGTATCAAGAAAGAACTATAGCTTGTCATGGCAAACGAGCACCACAACCAAGCCGATTTAAGGCAGAAGACAGACCGGAGGCAAGCTCTGGATGTCGACAGGAGGCGCAAACATGGCGGACAAAGGCAAAAACCCGACATCGGAAACCAAAACCGACAGCGAATCTTCACCAGCCGAAGCCTATGTCGTCAAGGATCCCGAAGCCTTCGCCCGCAATATTGCGCGGATGCTCGAGGAATTGGGCAAAGCGGCGACCGCGTGGGTTGAGCCGCGGGAAAAGGGGGAAGTTGCCGACACCATGTCCGAACCGGTGACCGACATGGTCAAGACCTTTTCCAAGGTTGGCGAATACTGGCTGTCTGATCCGAAGCGGGCCATCGAAGCGCAGACCTCGTTGCTCACCGGTTATTTCGACATGTGGAGCCAATCCGTCAAACGCATCTCTGGCGAAGACACCACGCCGCCGCCAAAACCTCGTGGCAAGCGCTTTTCCGATCCGGATTGGGACGACAATCCGTTCTTCGAATTCCTGAAGAATGCCTATTTCATAACTTCCGACTGGGCCAACAAGCTTGTCGCCGACAGCGAGGGGCTTGATGAGCACACCCGCCACAAGGCGGCCTTTTACATGAGCCAGATCACCTCGGCCCTCTCACCCGCAAATTTCATCGCCACCAACCCCGAACTCTACAAGGAGATGGTCGCTTCCAACGGGGAGAACCTAGTCCGGGGCATGCACATGCTGGCCGAGGATATCGCCGCCGGCAAGGGTGAGCTCAAGCTGCGCCAGTCCGATTCGTCAAAATTCACTGTGGGTGAAAACATCGCGGTCTCGCCGGGCAAGGTGATTGCGCAGGATGATGTCTGCCAGATCATTCAATACGATCCGAAGACAGAATCCGTGCTCAAACGGCCGCTATTGATCGTTCCGCCTTGGATCAACAAGTTCTATATCCTTGATCTCAATCCGAAAAAGTCCTTCATCAAATGGGCGGTCGAACAGGGGCAGACGGTTTTCGTGATCTCTTGGGTCAATCCGGACAAACGTCATGCCAACAAGGATTGGGAATCCTATTCGCGTGAAGGCATTTCCTTTGCACTCGACACCATCGAGCAAGCCACAGGCGAGCGGGAAGTGAGCGCCATTGGATATTGCGTCGGCGGGACATTGCTTGCCGCGACGCTGGCACTTCACGCGCAGGAAAAAGACACGCGGATCGCGGCCGCCACATTCTTCACCACCCAGACGGATTTCACCTATGCAGGCGATCTGAAGGTGTTTGTCGACGAGAGCCAGATTGCCTCGATTGAGTCTTCGATGGAGAAAAACGGCTATCTCGACGGCTCCAAGATGGCGACCGCCTTCAACATGCTGCGCGCCTCCGATCTGATCTGGCCCTATGTCGTCAACAACTATCTCAAGGGCAAGGATCCGATGCCCTTTGACCTGCTCTACTGGAATTCTGACGCGACGCGGATGCCGGCCGCCAACCATTCGTTTTATCTGCGCAATTGCTACCTCGAGAACAATCTCTCCGAAGGCCGGATGAAGCTGGCTGGCAAGACCCTTGATCTCGCAGACATCAAGATCCCGGTCTACAATCTCGCGGCCAAGGAAGACCACATCGCCCCTGCCCGGTCTGCCTATATCGGCGGCAAACTGATGGGTGGTGCCGTCACTTATGTGATGGCCGGGTCAGGCCATATTGCCGGTGTGGTCAATCCACCGGAAGCAGGCAAGTACCAGTTCTGGTCCGATGGCCCAAAGAATGCCGAATTCGACGACTGGGTGGCCGGCGCCAAGGAGACGCCGGGCTCCTGGTGGCCACATTGGCTTGAGTGGATCCGCTCCAACTCATCCGAAGAGGTGCCAGCGCGCCAGCCAGGCGGTGGCAAACTCACTCCCATCGAGGATGCACCGGGCTCCTATGTCCGCGCACAGGTTTGACAGCAAACGCACTTGCGACGTTGAAACCTGCAGTCAATCAAAACGTGGGCCAATGGTGTTTGCAGGTCCTGGCAAAGCCTGCTATTCGCCCGCCGCATGAAGTTTGATCCGCCGCTGATCCCCGCGACTCTTATCCGTCGTTACAAACGCTTTCTGTTCGATGCCGAGCTGGAAAACGGCGAAGTGATCACCGGATCCTGTCCCAACACCGGATCCATGCGCGGACTGACAACACCGGGATCGAGGTGCTACCTGACGACGCATTCCGGCGGCACGCGCAAATATGCCCACGCACTGGAACTGGTGGAAGCCGATGGCACCCTGGTCGGGATCAACACCGGACGACCCAACCGCTTGGCCGAGGACGCGATCAGTGAGGGACTGATCGGTTCACTCGACCGCTATGGCGAACTCAGGCGCGAAGTCAAATATGGCGTCAATTCCCGTATCGACATCCTCCTGCAAGATGCTGACTTGGGACGCGCCTATGTCGAGGTCAAGAATGTGCATTTTTGCAGGAGCGCCGGTTTGGCGGAATTTCCCGACAGCCCCACCAGTCGCGGTGCAAAGCATCTCGAAGAACTCGGCGACATGGCCGACGCCGGTCATCGTGCCATCATGGTCTATCTGATCCAGCGGTCCGATGTGGAGCGTTTCAGCATCTGCAGTGAGTTTGACCCCGCTTATGCCGTGGCGTTTGATCGCGCCATGAAACGCGGGGTTGAAGCTTGCGCCTTGCGATGCAAGATCACATCTGAGCAAATACAAGCTGAATCGCTGGTCCCCGTTGAAGAATCCGGTTTAAACAGCGTAACATGAAACCCCGCCGCCGCGCCGGCCGGGACAAGACAAAGCGAGCCTGCCATGGTTACCTATATCGACGCTGCATCGGCCCCGATGAAAAACACCGGCCAGATCCGGCTTTATGGCCCGGATGGCTTTGAAGGCATGCGCAAGGCAAGCCAGATCACAGCCCGTTGTCTGGATGAACTCGTGTCCCGGGTTGTTCCCGGCGTGACCACCAACGAGATCGACCGGTTCGTGTTTGAATTCGGCATGGACAATGGCGCCCTGCCCGCGACGCTGAATTACCGCGGCTACACCAAATCCTGCTGCACCTCGATCAACCATGTCGTCTGCCATGGCATCCCCAATGACAAGCCACTGCGAGAAGGTGAAATTGTCAATATCGACGTCACCTATGTGCTTGACGGCTGGCACGGTGATTCCAGCCGCATGTATCCCGTCGGCGAGATCAAGCGTTCTGCCGAGCGGCTGATGGAGATCACCCATGCGACGCTGATGCTCGGCATCCAGGCGGTCAAGCCGGGCGCCCGCATCGGCGCCATCGGTGACGCCATCCAGCGATTCGCCGAAGCCGAGCGCTGCTCGGTGGTGCGCGATTTTTGCGGCCATGGCGTCGGAAAACTGTTTCACGATGCGCCCAACATCCTGCATTACGGCCGCCCGGACGAAGGCCCTGAAATGCGCCCCGGAATGATCTTCACCATTGAGCCGATGATCAATCTGGGCCGCCCGCATGTCAAAGTGCTGTCTGATGGCTGGACTGCGGTGACACGGGATCGGTCACTGACTGCCCAGTACGAACATACAATCGGTGTCACCGAGGATGGCTGCGAGATCTTCACCCTGTCGCCGGCCGGACTGGACCGGCCCGGTCTGCCCGCATGACATCACGCCGCCCCCCGGACCGAAACGACAACGGACCGGATCACGGCGGCATCAATGATGAAGGTCCGGTATCCGCGCCGGAAGACGAGCGCAGCTATTTCGCCGAAACCAGGCAGGGCAAACCCAAAGGGCTTGCGGTTGACGCCTCTGCAAATCCGGCAGGCTCCGAGGAGCACTATCACGGCCATCGCGACCGCTTGCGTTTGCGGTTTCGCGACAGCGGCGACCGGGCGCTCGCCGATTATGAACTGCTCGAACTGCTGCTGTTCCGCCTGATCCCGCGCCGCGACACCAAGCCGATCGCCAAGGCGCTTCTTGCCCGGTTCGGCTCCCTCCCCGAGGTGCTTGGCGCCCCGACCCACCTGCTGACCGAGATCAAGGGGGTTGGCGACAGCGTCGCCACCGATCTCAAGCTGGTAGCCGCGATCGCGCACCGGATGCTCAAGGGCGAACTCAAGGATCGGCAGGTTCTGGCGTCCTGGTCCGCCGTGATCGAATATTGCCGCGCAGCCATGGCCTTCGAAGCACGCGAACAATTCCGGGTGCTGTTCCTGGACAAGAAGAACACCCTCATTGCCGACGAAATACAGCAGACAGGAACGGTCGACCACACCCCGGTCTATCCACGCGAAGTGGTCAAGCGCGCGCTCGAACTTTCAGCCACAGCGATCATTCTGGTCCACAACCACCCATCTGGAGATCCGACCCCGTCGCGCGCCGACATCGAGATGACCAAGCTCATCATCGACACGGCCAAACCGCTCGGGATCACCGTGCATGACCACATCATCATCGGCAAGGACGGTCACGCCAGCCTCAAGGGTCTGAAGCTGATATAGAATCTGTTGGTGGCAGAAACACGTGAAACGATAAGCTGAAGACTATTGCCCGACACGGGCGGGATGCAACGGTAAGTCGGCGCCGTAGCCGGCTCGGATCATTTTCTGCGCGATAATGACCGGCCATGTCGAAATAACCTTGCGACCCCAGCAGAATTACATTAGATTTTTCCATTAGATTTAAAGGGTTATGCTGCATATTTGGCGCTCTCTTGAAGTCGATTGATAAAATGTATTTTTTTGAGAAAATAATCTGGGGTTGCAATACATGACTAAGAAAACCGACATCTCACGGCGTGACGTAATGACTGGAGCAGCCACGGTTGTAGGAGCGGCATTGCTTCCGTCTTCTGCTTTGGCCCAGGAACCTGCTGCCACATTTTATGTCGGGCAGAAATATACCTATTGCGACGCCAAGGTGCTGGCACATTTCTGGTCAGGATCGACGGGCGGCAACAATATCTGGGACGCCAAAGTCTCTGCCGGTCAGATGATTCTCAATCGCCAGACACGCGCCCTCGACCAGAAAATCCGGGCCGCCGCCCAAATGTTTTCCCAATCAGGCCAATCCTGCGAATTCGAAGACGCAGACAATCCACCCTACAGCTATGACGACGCCGCCAGCCTTGCCAGTTACTGGAACAAGGAATGGAATCAGAACATGACCCCGTATGACGCCAAGATGAAGATCATCCTCAACGTAGAAGGCGGCGGCAACGGCTGGGTGCTCGGCGAGTTGGCAAAGGCGCGATAGAACAAACAAAGCGAAGTCCAGCGGCTTTGCTATGCCAGTGATTCACTGGAAAACTGGCTACGAGATCGAATTGCTAGCCCCTGCAGGGCTCAGTAGAAAAGATCTTGCCTTGCGTCTGGCGCAGGGCACCGACGGGGGCTCGATTGCCCCCGTTTTCGTTCCGCAGGCCGAACTCATAGACCTCGAAGGCGTACAGGTCTTCGAGAACCTGACCCTTGGCTACGACGCGCTTGATGCGGACGGCAAGCTGATCGCCCGCTGCGCCGACGACATGACGATCCAGGCCGATCTCGACAAGCAGGCGGCACCCAAACCGGGCTGGTTTCGCATAGTCGGCGACGACGCCCGGTTGATCCGATTGATCAAACGCCATGCCGATCCTGCATCAACGGTCGGCGCTGTCCTTGAGCCCATCGCGGCTCTTTTCGGCGCCCGTCTGCAGCACTTCGACAACGGAATGGTTCGTTTGGCCGACAGCACGGGCGCTCCCATTGCTATGGCTTCGCAGCTTCCCAGCGAACGGGAGCGGCCTTGCGAAATCATCACGCCACCGATCAGCGAGAATCATGCGCAGCGGCTGGCAGCCCTGCTGGAGCCTGCATTCGCAATGGGGTTTACAATCCCTTCTGAAGCGGCACTGCATGTTCACTTTGACGCCGCACCTCTGTGCACGCCACAGGCCTTCGCCAAACTCGTGGTGATCTTTGATCGCTTCGGCGATCAGCTAAAGCAGTTGTTTGGCACCAACCCGCGCTGCACTCGCCTGGGCAAATGGCCTGACGACCTGTTGGCGATGGTGACCAGCCCGGCCTTTGCGGATATGAACTGGACAGACGCCCGCACAAGGCTTCGGCAATTGAAACTGACGAAATATGTCGATTTCAACCTGATGAACATGATCTATCCAACGGATGAGAAGCACACGTTTGAAGTTCGCATCCTGCCGGTGGAGACCGATATTGAGAGTATCGTGAATTCAACAATCCTGCTGGAAGGTTTGTTGAGGATTGCGCTCGAGCCATCTGTAAAGTGGCCCGACATCGCAACAGCTACGCTCGGACAACTCATTAAAAAAATGCAGATTGATCCGGCTGCAAAGCAGTATTGGCGTGGTCGGACGGCCACAAGCAATTGAACGCAGGCCCCGGCACAGCGAGCTCCCCATAAAAAAGCCGCCTCGAAAGGCGGCTTTTTCGTCTGTTGCTACGCAGTCCGCTTATTCGGCGTCGGTTGCTGCAGCTTCGTCCTTCTTGGCGGCCTTCTTCTTGGCAGGCGCCTTTTTCTTTGCAGCCGGCTTCTTCTCCGAAGCTTCCGCTTCGTCGTCAGCCATCAGCTCTTCCTTGGTCACTGTCTTGTCCGTCACGTCAATGACGGTCATCAGGTGATCAATGGTCTTTTCTTCAAAGATCGGAGCCCGCAGCGAAGCGACGGCGCCAGGAGTCTTCTGGAAATATTCGTAGATTTCCTGTTCCTGGCCCGGGAACTTGCGGACCTGCTCAAACAGCGACCGCTGCAGTTCTTCATCGCTGACCTGAATGCCGGCTTCTTCGCCGACCTTGGACAGAACCAGACCAAGACGAACCCGGCGCTCGGCCAATGTGCGATATTCCTCGCGCGCAGCTTCTTCCGTGGTGTCTTCGTCTTCAAACGTCTTGCCGTTGTCGCTCAGTTCCTGGTTGATCTGGCGCCAGATGCTTTCAAACTCGGCATCCACCAGCTTGGAAGGCGATTCGAACTTGTGTGCTTCGTCGAGCTGGTCGAGAATCTGGCGCTTCAGCTTCTGACGGGTGGCCTGGCCATACTGGCTTTCGATCTGCGAGCGAACGACTTCGCGCAGCTTTTCAGCAGAATCGAGACCCAGTGTCTTGGCCGTTTCGTCATTGATTTCGAGTGCGCCCGGAGCCGCAACCGCCTTGACGGTAATGTCGAAGGCAGCTTCCTTGCCGGCCAGATGGGCAGCCTGGTAATCAGCCGGGAACGTCACCTTGATGACAGTCTCGTCGCCGGCCTTGACGCCAATCAACTGCTCTTCAAAGCCGGGAATGAAGCGGTTGGAACCGATAACCAGTTCGGCATCCTGATCGGCGCCGCCTTCAAAAGCTTCGCCATCGATCTTTCCGAGGTAATCAACAGTCACCTTGTCGCCATCGGCAGCCTTGCCGGTCTTCGGCTCATAGGTGCGGCTGTTTTCAGCAACACGGAGCACCTGCTCCTCAACTTCTTCCGCCGGTACGTCAACAATCTCGCGCACGACCTTGAAGCTGGAAAAATCCGCTACATCAAAAGCCGGAATGACTTCGTAGACCATGGTGAATTCGAAGTCGGCTGCGCCGCTGAGAATTAGATCAGCTTCTTTCTCGTCCTCGGTCATGGAGATTTCCGGCTGGGTTGCAGCCCTTTCTCCACGCTCGGCAAGAATCGAGGTTGGCTTTTCCTGGATCATGTCATTGACCATCTGCGCCATCATCGAACGGCCATAGACCTTCTTGATGTGCGAGATCGGCACTTTGCCCGGGCGAAAGCCTTTGATCTGCATTTTTCCCTTGGCTTCAGCCAGCTTCTCATTGAGCTGTGACGCCATATCCTGAGCGGGAACGACAACCTTCAATTCGCGCTTCAGCCCTTCGGCCAGCGTTTCGGTAACCTGCATGTTCAAACCTTCATTTCCTCGCGACTGCGACCGTTCGGGTTGGCCCCGCGACTGGGCCGGTTATCCGGCGTCGCTTGTGGCATTCTTCAAAATAAGTTCCAAACCGGGATCAACCGGCCGGACACTTTCTCGTGCTCGCCCTGCCCTCCTGCGCCAAGCGGCGGCCGGACCGGACGACAAACTGGAGCGGCTAGATCTCGTCAAGTGGGTCAAACATTTACGCCATCTCTGACGTCAACCCACTGACTGACTTTGCTCTTTCCGCATTTGCAGTCTTCGCATTCAGCGTTGTGGGTTCCAATCTGATGGTCCGATTGTGTCCCATTTTCCGCAAACATATGCTCCGGTGAAACCAAGCCTCACCGACCTGCCCCGCAACTATGCGATTTTGCGCCAAATGGCAAGCCTAAGCGACATACCGACTGGCGACGATCCAGCCAAACCGAGCCATAGATGCGCGCCCAATCATTCAGCATCCTGGAGCTGCGCCGTCGTTCTCGGGTTTTCAATGTCGTTATCGCCAAACCGCGGTGCAGTTTTGCGCGACGCGACCAGTATCAAGGCTTGGCGCCCATCAGGATGTCGTAGACCGCAGAGAATCCAACCAGTGACAATCCGAAGACAAAATCCTCGCCATCAAGCGATTTCGCCGAAATATTGAACACCTTGCCCCTGCGCAGAGCATCGGCAAGTTTCGGTTCAAGCTGGAAAGTCGCGTAACTCCCCGACGCGTCGGCGTGAGAAATGGTTGCCACCGATTTCGCGCCATCATCCACCCAGAAAGTCGCGCCCTCATCCAGCAAGATGCCATGGGGAAGCGACAGGGTGGCAACGACCTGCGCCCTGTCAGACGGATTCCGTACGAGCTTCATGGCCAACAGACGTTGCCCGGAGGAAGACACAAACAGGGTCTGTTCCATCGTGCAGTTGAAAGCGCCGGCGCTGTTGGCATTGCTGCAGGATACAATCCACGCAGGCAGAGCGTCCGCAGTTTGCGCGCGCGGCCCCTTCTGCGTCTCCGATTGGGCGAATGAATTCCCGCTGGTGATCATGCAGAGCGCAATCACCACAGCCGACACTACGCCGTTCAACATATCGCCCAAACTCCACCACGCATCTGTGCGATGTTAGAACTGCAGTCTCAGGTTAGCCGTGATGCGGCCGCCCAGGAGGTTCTCGTTGAATGTGACATCGCCACGGATACTGGCACTGACCTCACGCAAACTGCCGTTTTCGGCGTCAAGAATATTGCGATAGTTCACACCGGCCGAAAATTCGCCATAGGTCCCGAAATTGGTTGTCGAAGTCGGCGTTACAGCAAGACTTGGCGCAATGTAATTGACGGACGGATCCTCGCCGAAATCATTGTAGATGCTGGCCGTGACGAAAGGCTGCAATGCCGATGTTTCATTTGGCAGGATATAGGTTTTAGCCACGGTCAAGCTTGCAAATCCGATAATGTTTTCAACATCATCAAACTGCAATGTACCACCCGGTGAGGCATCAATGGTGACATTGTCTGCCGAAGTCCGCGAGTAACTGAACCCGGTCGTTGGCACCACGGACACATCGTCGAACGAGAAGGCATACCCCATCGAACCGCTGACGGTGAAGCGGCGGGTGTCGAACGAGTCATCCTGTACGAACACCTGACCGTTTGCCATCGAGTTGATCTCGAACCGGGTCCAGTCGAACATCGTCTGGATATCTGCGAAAAAACGACCCTTGGAATAGGTGGCGTAAGCTCCGATGTTCCGTGACGTGAAGCGGTTGCTCGAGGTGATGAGGTTCTGGTTCTGATTGGCCGTGCCGAGACTGACACCGCCGAGAACACCCAGATTGACCGATGCGCCATCGCCGCCGATATTGAAGCAGCCCCAATCCGCACCACCCTGGAAGCCGCCATAATTGACATCAACTTCGGTGCTCGCGGATGCAGAAAGCGGGCTCGAAGTGGTCGAGGTCGCAGTCGATGTTCCAGCGGTCATGCGGCCATAGACGCCTGGCGAACAGGTGTCAGGCTCAACACCGATCGGCGTTGCTACGAAAGCGCTGGTCGGGCGGTTGATCGCCGAGTTCACGATGTTCTGAACCGAACTGAGACTGCCAACCAGGCCGCCCAATGTCCCCAGATTGAGTGTTGTCCGGATGACGTAATTATTGCCGCTGTCAACAAGGTTGTACTGGACGAACGGGCCGCTCACCAATCCGGTCACTGTTCCAATGTTGCTGCCGCCGTTGCCCGTCGTCGTGATCACGGTCGTGTCGCCAGGGGTGTCGCGGCTGGAGACAACGATTGGTGTGAAGTTGACATCGATCGTTCCGGCCAGCGAACCGTCGATGACCATGGTGTCGACCAGGCCGGTCGCCGCATTGGTCAGCGCCAGATCGAAATTGTAGGTGCCGCCGCCGCCATTCGTCACATTGCCGTTGACGGTCAGAACATCGTCGGTCGCGCCATCGAGCAGCGAAACCGTGCCGCCGGTGTTGTTCACCGGACCACCAAGTGTCGAGGCGCCGAGCGCGTTGACGGTGCCGGTGTTGTTGAAGGCAGAGAAGCCGTTCAACGCGCTGCCGTTCATGTTGAACGTCCCCGTATTGTTGAAGACTCCGGTGGCTGCGGTCGTGCCTGCCTGATTGAAAGTGGCATTGTTGATGATCGGGTTGACTGTCCCGATCAGAGTGCCGCCGTTGGAGTTGAAGATCGCGTTGTTGGTGAGGCCACCATTGAGCGTTCCGCCATTATTGTCGAACGTCCCGCCATCAACGGTGGCAAGACCGCCGATCGTGCCGGTATTGGTCATCGTGCCGGCGCTCTGGGTGAAGACACCGGTTATGTTGTTCATATTGGCGAAAATGTTGGCGTTCGAAACGCTGGCAATCGTGCCGGCGTTCGAGCCGGTGCCGCTGTTGGTCACAGCGCCCGCCGTGCCTCCGGCCTCGTTGGTGAACGAAGCCTGGTTGTTTACTGACGCCAGAGTGCCCGCATTGGTCACGGTGCCGCCGGTGATCGTCGTGGCTCCGGCAACCGAACCGCCGGTGTTCTGGTCAAACAAACCGCCCGAGACCGTGAGCGTACCGCCCACCGATCCGGTGTTCGTCGTCGTGCCGGCCGTATTGGAGGCATCGCCACTGATCGTCGCAGTGTTACTGAAGGTGCCGCTATTGGCCAGCGAGGCAATCGTGCCGGCGTTAGAGCCGGTGCCGCTGTTGGTCACAGCGCCAGCCACGCCACCGGCCTCATTGGTGAACGAAGCCTGATTGTCCACTGCGGCCAGAGTGCCCGCATTGGTCACGGTGCCGCCGGTGATCGTCGTAGCTCCGGCAACCGAGCCGCCGGTGTTCTGGTCAAACAAACCGCCCGAGACCGTGAGCGTACCGCCCACCGATCCGGTGTTCGTCGTCGTGCCGGCCGTATTGGAGGCATCGCCACTGATCGTCGCAGTGTTACTGAAGGTGCCGCTATTGGCCAGCGAGGCAATCGTGCCAGCGTTAGAGCCGGTGCCGCTGTTGGTCACAGCGCCAGCCACGCCACCGGCCTCATTGGTGAACGAAGCCTGGTTGTCCACTGCGGCCAGAGTGCCCGCATTGGTCACGGTGCCGCCGGTGATCGTCGTAGCTCCGGCAACCGAACCGCCGGTGTTCTGGTCAAACAAACCGCCCGATACCATCAGCGTGCCGGTGACCGATCCGGAGTTCGTCGTCGTGCCGGCATTGCTCAGATCGCCATCGATCGTGCCGGCATTGGTGACCTCGCCGCCGGCATTGTTTGCCAGCGCAGTCGTTGTCAGGATACCGCCCGCTGCAATGTCGACACCGCCAACACCGCCAACGGCCGCGCCTGGCGACGAATTGGTCAGCGTGCCGGCCACATCGAGACGGCCGGCATTGACGTTGACCTGACCGAGCTATGACTGAATCTGGTGTTTGGGCGGTTTGAAGGTTGGCGGCGTATCTGGTTGATTTGTTGTTGCGAGACAGCAGCCCAACCAAAGGAGATACGCCACCATGGAGACGACTAACATTGTTGATTTTGCGCGTCGAGACGGGATGACGGACACGCTGACGGATTTGTTGAGAACGGGAGCCCAGCAATTGATCGCGACAGCAGTCGAGGCAGAGCTTGTCAGTTATCTGGCGCAATTTGCCGACTTGCGCACTGAGGCAGGTCACGCAGCTGTTGTTCGTAATGGGCATCATCCGGCTCGGCCAGTACAGACCGGCATTGGCCCCGTGAACGTGCGCATTCCAAAGGTTCGATCCAAGGACGGCACACCGGTGACATTTCGATCTGCCCTGGTGCCACCCTATGTGCGCAGAACCAGAACGTTGGAAGCGGCCTTGCCATGGCTTTATCTCAAAGGTGTTTCCAGCGGCGAAATGGGCGCTGCCCTCAAGGTTCTTCTGGGCCCTGATGCCGCTGGCTTATCGGCGAATACTGTGTCGCGGCTCAAGCGTGATTGGGCAAAGGAGTACGACGGTTGGAGAGACGCTGCGTTCGATGACGAGCCAATCGTCTATATCTGGGCTGACGGCGTCCATAGCGGGCTTCGGGGCGAGAACGACAAGCTGTGCGCCCTTGTGATTGTTGGCGTTACGGCCCGTGGCAAAAAGCGGTTCCTGGCCATTGAGGACGGGGTGCGCGAGTCCACGCAGAGTTGGCGCGAGGTTCTGTTGAGCCTGAACAGCCGAGGAATGAATGCCCCCAAGCTGGCGATTGGAGACGGAGCCATGGGGTTCTGGGCGGCGCTGGAGGAAGTATACCCCGAGACCCGCCAGCAGCGATGTTGGCAGCACAAAACGATGAACGTGCTCAACTGCCTGCCCAAGCTGTCTCAGCCAAAGGCCAAGGCCGCGATCCACGATATCTGGCAGGCTGAGACCAAAGACGATGCGAACAAGGCATTCGATTTGTTCATCAAAACCTATGAGCCAAAGTATCCCAAGGCAGCGCTGTGCCTGCAAAAAGATCGCGAAGAGCTCATGGCATTCTTCGACTTCCCCGCCCAGCATTGGCAGAGCATCCGCACCAGCAACCCAATTGAATCTGCGTTTGCCACGATCCGGCATCGCACCAAGCGTTCAAAGGGCTGCCTGACCCGCGAAGGCATGCTGCACATGATGTTCAAGCTGGGGCAATGCGCCGAGCAAAACTGGCGAAAACTACGCGGCTTTGATTACCTGGCCAAAGTCATCACAGGCGTCACGTTCAAAGACGGAATTGAAGCTACAAACCCCCACCAGATCGCCGCATGACCGACAAGCCTCAAACACCAGATTTGACAATAACTCGACCTGACCAGCGTTCTGGTTGAGCAGATCATTGTTGCCGTTCGGGCCGATATTGACGATCTGGGTGTTGTTGCCATTCAGATTGATCTGACCGTCATTGGTGATCTGCTCTGCACCGGCATTGTCCGAATCTGAATCAAAGGTCGCCGCACCGGCGAAGTTGTAAACGCCCGTGACCAGGTTGTTGATGGCACCGGCATCGGTGACCGATCCGGTGTCGGCGACATTCATGACGCCGCCATTGTTGATGGTGTTGCCAAGCCCCGCCAGCGTGGCGCCGGCGTTGATCGTGACAGTCGAGCCGTCTGCCGTCGTGATTGTGCCGACGGAAAGGGTCTGGCCCGCCGCAATGTCAACCAGAGCACCGGCGCCATTGAGGTCCAGCGTCGAGGTGGCACCAAGGTTTTCAGAGCCATCAATGTCAAGCGTTCCCCCGGCGGCAATGTCGATGTCGGAGCCGTCCGCCAAAGCACTGCCGTCGGTCTGGAGTGTGCCGCCATTGCTGATGTCGATATCGGTCGAGGCAAGCGCGCCTACACCTGTCAGCGCAAAGGTTCCGGCGCTCACCGTTGTCGTACCGGTATAGGTATTGACGCCGGTCAGCGTCACCGTACCAGTTCCAACTTTGTCGATGCCGATGCCGACACCGGCACCCGAGATCACCGAACTGTGTCGGCCATGACCGCCACTGGTCGCGGAGGGGTTGATGAACGCTATCACGCTTAAACAGGACAAACGCGCCGGCGTTCTCGAAACGCCATTTGGCAAGGACGTGCTGGCGTTGTCCCGGTTTGATGGCTCGGAAGGCGTGAGTGAACTTTTCGAGTATCGGATAGAAGCCTTGAGCATGCAAGGCGATCTGGATTTCGACAACGCCATCGGCAAGAACGTCACTCTGACCATTCACGGCACATCCGGCGGCGAGCGCAAGTTCGATGGAATTCTGACCGAGACCCAGTGGCTTGGCGTCCGTGACCATTTCCATTGCTACCGACTGGTTCTGCGGCCCTGGCTCTGGCTGTTATCGCACCGCGCCGATTGTTTCATTTTTCACGAAAAAACCGTCACCGACATCATCTCCGAAGTCTTGGGACGCCATGGCGCCCTGGCCGAATTTGACGACCGCACTGCTGCCGCGTTTCAGCCGATCGAATATTGTGTGCAGTACCGCGAAACCGATATGGCCTTTGTCTGCCGGCTGATGGAAGAAAACGGCATCAGCTGGTTTTTCACCCACCAGGACGGCTCGCACAAACTTGTCATGTTCGACAACACCAGCCAGTGCGAGGCGGCGCCTGGCGGATCCCGCCCCTATCTGCCGCTGGCCGGACAGGACCGCCGCGCCAGCGAATGCATCCATCATTTCATTCCCGAGAGGCGCTTCACCTCCGGCAAGGTATCCGTACGGGACTACAATTTCAAAACCCCCTCAGCCAAGATGGAGGGTGTCCACGACGGAACGGCCACCTACGAGCACGCTGACAAGGAAATCTATGATTACCCTGGCCGTCATCTTGATCAGGGCGCAGGCAAGACCGTGGCGCAGATCAGGATGGAATCGGAGGCAGCCCTCGACAAAAGATGCATGGCGTCAGGCAATTGCGTCACCCTTTTCCCGGCAGTCTGGTCGAACTCACCGGTTACCCGTTCCCAACCTACAACACCGAATACGTTGTACTGCGCTGCCAGCACAGCTTCATATCCCAGCAATACCGCACAGGCGCCGGCTCGACCGGTGAGGACAGCTACGAAGGCCAGTATGAATTCCTCGAAAGCGAGGTGGATTTCCGGCCGATGCAGATAACGCCGCGTCCGCTGGTGCATGGGCCGCAGACCGCCAAGGTGGTGGGCAAGGAAGGCGAGGAAATCGATTGCGACGAGTATGGCCGCATCCTGGTGCGGTTCCACTGGGACCGGGAAGATGACCAGTCGATGCGCTGCCGCGTGGCGCAGAACTGGGCCAGCAAGCAATGGGGCGGGATGATCATCCCGCGCATCGGCATGGAAGTCATGGTCGAGTTTCTCGAGGGCGATCCGGACCGGCCGCTGGTCACCGGCTGCGTCTACAACGCCGAAAACATGCCACCCTACACCCTGCCCCAGTTCAAGACCCGATCCACCTTCAAATCTGATTCGCACAAGGCCGCCGGCTACAACGAGTTCCGCTTCGAGGACGAGTCCGGCGAGGAAGAAATCTTCCTGCACGGCCAGAAATATCTCAACAGCATTATTTTGGACGACGAGACCTGGGATGTGGGCGGCAACCGCGATTTTCACGTCGCAAAATCCAATTCGCAGAAGATCGACAAAGACAAGGACATGACCGTCGGCGGTGACCACCGCGAGGAGGTCGGAGGTTCGCGCGACGAAACCATTGGCGGCTCGCAGACACGCACTATTGGTGGCGCCGAAAATCTCACGGTCGGTGGCGACCGGCTGGTCGACGTGGGCAGCAACCTGCAGCACGAGGTCGGCTCCGACATGCTGTGCAAAATCGGCAGCAAGGGCCATGTCGATGTCGGCCAAAGCTATTTTATCGACGCCGGAACCAATGTCGTGATCGACGCCGGCGTCAGCATCTGCCTGTCAGTCGGCGGCAATTTCATCAAGATCAGCCCGGCCGGCATCCAGATCGAGGGAACGCTGGTGCGGATCAATTGCGGCGGCGCCCCGTCGCGCGGCAGTTCGGTCAGCAAGAAGAACGTGCCGCGGCCGAAGAAATACTCAGGCCCACACGCCAAACGCTATCCGAGGTCATCGGAGAAATGACCCGAACGGCACCCCGGCGCGGCAACGGCCTGTATTGGGCTGACCGGCACACCACAAGAAGACGGAGGGCAAAATGGGTAAACCGGCAGCACGCCTGAGCGACATGCACACCTGCCCGATGGTGACGCCGGGCACGCCACCGGTGCCGCATGTCGGCGGCCCGATCCTGCCAAGCTGCGCGACCAATATTCTCATCGGTAACCTCCCCGCCGCCCGCGTCACCGACAAGGCGCTCTGCGTCGGCCCCACCGATGTGATCGTCCAAGGCTCGGCGACGGTACTGTTCAATAATCTGCCTGCCGCCCGTATGGGCGACAAGACCATCCATGGCGGAGTAATCGTCTCCGGGATGATGAATGTGCTGATTGGGGATCGTGGGGGTGGGCCGGGATTTGCGAAAGTCTCCAAACCCTGCCTCAAACAGGCGGCAAGCTCCGGCTCGCCCTTTGTCAAAGGCTGATGATGCCGGGCGCTGACACCACCGAAGAACTGATTAAAATTCTCGACGGGATCGAAGGCCGCCGCTACGCTGTGGTCGACGCCGCCCATTTCGACAATCTGCAGGATTTGCTGAACGAGGTGGGCCTGCCGTTTCATCCGCTTTATCTCGATGAAAAAGACCCTTCA
Source organism: Hoeflea sp. IMCC20628 (assembly GCF_001011155.1). Lineage (NCBI taxonomy): Bacteria > Pseudomonadati > Pseudomonadota > Alphaproteobacteria > Hyphomicrobiales > Rhizobiaceae > Hoeflea > Hoeflea sp. IMCC20628. Next base: position 1,873,992 of record NZ_CP011479.1, on the reverse strand, counting down.
CCCGACACCGAAATCGCAGGTCCCCACCTGGTGGAACTGCCCACCCGCGGCTCGGCCCGCAAGCTGATTGCACTGGCGGACGGCAAGCCGGCAATCGTCTGGTGGGTCTGGCCGGAACGGGGGGATGGCACGACCGACGAGATCTATCGGCATTTGCGGCGGTTGAATGTGGTTGAGATTCCCGAAGAGAACGTTGCCCCCGATATGCCCGACGAAGAGGAAGACAGCGCAGGTACCCTTGACGCAGCCGGCGAAAAAAACGGCGCGCGCGACCATGGCGATCACGGCCCACCGCCTGCCGGACCTCAACGCTACGAACTCGTGATCTTCCGACACGGCGACCCGAGCGTCATGGCAATGCTCCTGCCGCTACTGGACGCCGCACTGGTCTCGCGCCTGTTCGGGGATGCGAACTATATCGTTGTCGACCAAGGCAACCTAGCAAGTTTCCCGCGCCCCCAATTTTTACCGGAGAAACCGCGGGGATGGTTTAGGATCGAGCGAGTGGAATATCGGCAGATAGAAGAACTACGGCTCAACTGGCTATCCCAAAGAACCGGAAAATATCTGCGTCAATATGCGAGCAACTATATTACTGGAATGAGCAATACAGATTTTCACAGCAACACAAAAAATTGGATAATCGAGGCAAAAAAATTTGGAGTAACGGAAGAGTCCGCATTTCGGAAATGGTGCTTCTTGCAAGCAATCAGCAAGGGGCGCATACACAGCAATCCAGTTTTCAGACGGCACTTCACCGGTAACCAACTCTCGCTTCCCGCTAACGAACGGGTTCATGATATGACGCGTGAAATTATTGAGCAGTTAGAGATGTCGTAAGATGGCATTTTCTAATGACATGCCGATAAGTGGCATAGACGCAGCAAGTATGAAGGCCGCCGAAACCGGGGCCGACAAAGGGTCTGTTCCTGGCTCTGCGGCAAATCCATGTACCACTTGTGATTCCGCGGAAAATTCTGAGTGCGCGAATAAAATTGAACAAATTCAGAAAGAAGCTACCCAAATATCATCCGAATCTGACCCTATTGAGAGGAATAAACTGATCACAGCAGCCTATACAGATCTCTCCAGAGAAGCCTCAGACAACCGCTGGATAAATCTCGCTTCGGTAGTCTCCTCACAAGGAGGATGCGCTATGAAGGAAGTGGCCAAAATTCGAAGTTACTTTCCATCCATAAAAGACTCATTGGACTCTTCGACGGGCATGTCATTCACAAAAAATATGTACAGAGCACTGGGAGATGCCAACAAAGCAATATTCAGCGACATTTATCCAATGGCCGCATATCAGGCACGTTATGGATATGAAGACATGAAAAAATGCTATGCCGCTACGGGCAAAAAAATCCCAAATAAGATCAGCAAGTCATTTGAAAGTCTGGAGAACGGCAATTTGCGCCAAGCGTCAGATTTGATGGCCGATTACGAGCAGCGAGATGTTGTTCAGAACGTGTACGATGACTATAAAGGTACATTCACCGAAATGTCAGTCGCAAATGTGATTCAGAAGCCGTTCACCGGAAGCAACCTGTTTGACATTCCCGTCTCTACAGATTGCGGCGACACAGACAAAGTTCCGTTCGTTGGGTCCATTTCGAACCCCGATGATCGTGTCGGGTACTACAACGCGTTGATGGACAAACTTTCTACTCAACAAGGCTGGTCATGGTAATTTTAGGTCATGATAAGATCACTATCAATCATCATTCCGATTACTCTGGCCATATTACTTGGAGTAAATTTCATGTTTAGGCGCAACGATCCTGCACTAGGCAAGCCGAGAGTGATCGAGATCGGCATGCAAATGACCTTGAAGGAATTCATTGAGCGAAATCAATTGTCGATTGGACCACGTGTTGAGCAGGGTTATAAAATTGATGCGGATAAGTTGACGGACAGAATGCCGATCCTCTTCGATGACAACTGGATCGAGCTTCACTATCTTGAAGGTAACTTCAGTTTCGAACTGCCGCCCGGACGTACCCTGCAAATCACACAAGAAGCTGGACGGGTAAACGGTTTCGCTATTCGACCGTTTGCACAACCCCTCCCTCTAAACGAAATTCGCGACTACACAGAAGCGCTCGTGGCGACACTCAAGCATAAGGGCTGGCAGGTCAATCCTCCTCTCAATATTCCATCGACGCCGGAGGATTTCGATTTGTCCGGGAAAAGTCTTTTCGCGGAAATGTCATCAGCGGGTGGAAACATTCTACAGATGAATCTCCGGGATTATGGTCTTGCCCCAAAGCAGGAAAGTTTCATTCTCAATTTCAATCCTTTCCACAAATCGGCCGAAGCAACGCGTTCTTACCTATTGCAAATCACAATAGATACCGGAGAGGTGGCTCCGAGTTATAGTGATCTCATTTACCCCCGCCGCATATTCGTCAATGGCGATGTAAAAAAGCCGGTTCCCTTGAGACTGTGGATCCAAGACCCCGACTGGACGCCGCAAGAGGCTGGTATGGTCCCGACGGCACGCGAAGAACGACAAAGCCGAGAGTCTTCAAAGTGGAAGATTCCATCGGGACAGTAAATTCTCAGCACCCGAGTTTTGCACCTTGCGGGCTGTCCAAACCTACTCTCAGGTCGCGACCGCACTAGCCGCCTATCGGACTGAACTAGGGCAATTCACCATAACTCGCCCACCGTGTATCTACGATATCGCCCCCTGACCTGCTCCCTGAAGATTCCTCGAATTGACGCTAGACTGTTCCTACTGAAGGAGACAGACTAACGTCAATTCGAGGAATCTTCAGGGAGCAGATCAGAAAAACGAAGCGTATTCTGTTGGCTCAACCATGAAAAATATGGATCTGGTGCGGGTGAAGGGACTCGAACCCCCAAGCCTCTCGGCGCTTGGACCTAAACCAAGTGCGTCTACCAATTCCGCCACACCCGCACTGAAGAGCCTTGTCGCCACATGCATGCGGCGGCTCTGAACTCGGCGGTCTATAGCACCCGTTTGGCGGCGGTCAAAGTGAAAATCAGGCTTCGGCCCAAGGTTTTGGACAATGCGTGTGCGAAAGTGAAAAACGCCATCAGTGCACAGCGGATGCTGGGCAAGCGACGGGGTGCACATCGCCGGTTTGTCTCAGTATAGCGGCTCCTGGTAAAGCGGCTCGCCGTCGATCATCAGACGCGCGATCTGCGCTTCGCCATCCTTGGAGACGCGCACAGCAACCGTGGTGCGCTGCGCATTGCGGGCGGCTTCGATCTCCAGCCCCTCGCCTTCTGGTACATAATAACGCTCGATGCCGAAGCGTAGCGACACGCTGACATTCTTTGCACTTGATCGCTCGGCCCCGGACAACTCAACCGGTTTGCTTTTAAGATACACCGCCTTTGGGTTTGCGGGCTCAGGCTTCTCATGGGTGACGGCGGTCGGCACAGCCAGCCCGTCTTCACCTGTTTCAAGTGTCAGCCACACCGGCGCAAAACCGGTCTTTTCGGGCCAGTCGCCCTTGAACAATGAACCGTCAACGACAGAAATATCTTCATAGGCGAGCCTGACATAGTCGCCGCGCATCAAATCGCGCGGATCCACCGGGCTGGTCTTGAGAATGATTTCAGCGCCATTCTGCAGGATCGCCGCCCGGCCCTGGATCATAACGCCCAGCGTGCCGATCAGCACCACGGCAGAGACAATTGCCGCAATCACCGGGTTGAGCTCCCGGCGCAGCAGTTGAGCAAAATGCATCATGACCGGCCCTCCCCGGCCTTGAACCGTTTTTCAATCTTCATCACCGCGAATGCGATGATCGCCAGCACCAATCCGCCGAGGAACAGAAAGCCGGAACTGCCAAGCAGGGTGCCCAGCGTTTCCCCCACCACATAGACGGTCTCGCAGGCAAAGGCGAAATAGGCAAACCGCCTGATCAGCCGGTTCTCGCCTCCGGCGACAGCGAGGATGGCGATGCTGGCCAGCAGGATCAACGCAGCAAATGCAATTTCGGCAGCAAGGCCGGGATTGACGAAATCGATCTGAATCAAGCCCAGCCCCGACAATAACAGCACGGCGCCATAGGCCGACAAAACTCCGTGCCGCATTACCAAGCCGCCAGGCAGGGTCGGCAGCAGGGACCCCACTGCAAACGCCACGGCGCCAATCGCGGCGAAAAAATAGCCCGGATCGAAATCCGTGGCCTCATCAACAACCCACAGCATCCAGGCCAGAAACAGCCATGCGCACAAATGCCCGGCGACTCTTGACCGAGATCGCCATGCGGCGACGCCAACGGCCAGCGCTACCGCAAGAACTGTCGTATATCCGGAAATATCCAGCACATCGGTCGAGCGTGCCCCGAACACAGCAGTTTCGGCCAGCAGATAACCAAGCCCCAGCACGCCGGCGCTGATTGCCGCCACACCCGAGGCGAAGGCGACCGACACCACCAGCGCGCCAATGGTCCAGGCCAGCATGAAGGCGGCATCATCGCCGCTGAGATGGTACATCTGCCCGACCAGCGCGATCCCGGCGCCATAACTCAACAGCGTGAAGACTAGCGCTGCCTCGGATATCCATCGGGCGCTGCGCCGCAACGCGACAGCTGCAATGGCGAGGCCGGCGGAAATCAGGACAACAATCATCGCCACCCGCATTGGCCGGGGGATGGCTTCCCAATTGGCTGCGATCAGCGCGATCACCGCCGCGCCAAACAGCACCGCAGCAAGAACAGCCAACACGCTCGAAAGACTGAACCCGGTATGGCGGCGGTCATGATCTTTCAAAAGCGCTTCAGCCTGGCCGGGCTGTAAAAGCCCGCTCCTGGTCCACTGGTCAATCTCACGCGACAAATAACTGCGAAACATCAGGCGATTCTTTCCTTGAAGAGTCCGGCCTTGAAGATACCGGACTGCAGACTACATCATGCAGCAAGCCGGACAATGGTCGCAAAATTGGCATTCCGCCTCATCAATATGCCGGTCTTGCACAGCTTTGAGGCAAAATGCGCCCAGCACCCCTTGAGCTATGCAAAACGAGAATGGCTTATATGAGCATATTGCACTGCACAAATCGATTAGATGCCCTATATTCAAAACATCGGAAGGCCACGGTGGTCAACCGGACAACAGCAGGACAGAGGGAGAGTATCCATGAAATTGATCCGCTCCTACGCCAGCTGGCGGAAATACCGCGAAACATGCGTCGAGCTGAACAGGCTTTCAGAACGCGAGTTGAGCGACATCGGCATGTCACGGGGCGATATTCCATTCGCCGCCCGGCGCGCCTTGTAGAAATTCAAGAATTCGGAGCGGCACCTCCTCCTCCCAAATAGCCGCTTCGATGTGACTGGTGTTCATCCTCCTCCCGAGCATCAGTCTCCCAAAATGACGCCCACCGGATCCTCCTCCCCCGGTGGGCGTTATTTTTTTGGGCAAGGCTCAGCACCCTCACTGCAAAAACCACAGATTGCCAGAAGCCTCCCGACCTACCTTGCAGATTACAGCACTCGCACTCGGCCTCAAACTCTGCATCGGGCGCCTGCTTAACCTTTATTAACAACATGTTAATCAGGTGAGTTGCAGATTTTGCATGGCTCCTTTGCAATTTATTGCACTGCACAATTCTCTCGGCATCCCTATATTGAGATTATGAAACACGGCGTTGAAACATCAACGTCAACTTGAAAGGACCAAGACCATGAACTTCCGTAAAGCTTACAAAGACTGGCGCGACTACCGCAACACGGTCAATGAACTCGGCCGCATGTCCGAACGCGAACTCAACGACCTCGGCATCTCCCGCGGTGACATTCCCTTCGTTGCCCGTCGTCCGGCCAACTAAGATCAAGAACGTCTGACCGGGTTTTGTCCGGTCATTTAAAACGGCGCCCTGGAGACAGGGCGCTGTTTCCGTTTATGCACTGTTTTGCGGCCACCAGCATTGCCCAGTTGACCCAAGCGGGAGTTGACTTGGTTGCCCAGTTTTTAGGCACGAAACAAAACTGAACAGCTCATTAACCAGCCATTCTGCCAACGCATAACAGGGCTGTGAATATTGCTCTGCACAATTCTGCGGCAAACGCCTATATGAAGGGCATCAGATTGATCGCCCGCAACGGGCCTACCCGAGGACAAGACTATGAGAATTCTCACACGCGCACGCAGCTGGATGAAATCGCGCCAGACCGCCCAGGAACTTTCCAACCTTTCCAACGAAACCCTCGCCGACATCGGCTTGAGCCGTTTCGACATCGACAATGTGGCTCGCGGCCTTCGTACCCGCTAATCGCATTTGAACTGACCGTTCGTTACGGCGTCCTTATGGACGCCGTTTTCGTTTGAACGGCAGCACAAACCTCGTTGAGGCGGGATCACGCCCGTGATAAACGGACGCCATGATCAAGACCAGCTCTCCCACTTCTCCTATCCATATTATCGGCGGCGGCCTCGCCGGTTCGGAAGCCGCCTGGCAGATTGCCCGTCGTGGCCTGCCCGTCATTCTGCATGAGATGCGCCCGGTGCGCGGCACCGAAGCCCACAAGACCGACAGTCTCGCCGAGCTTGTCTGCTCCAACTCGTTCCGCTCCGATGACGCAGAGAACAATGCCGTCGGTGTCATTCACGCCGAAATGCGCTTGGCCGGCTCGCTGATCATGTCCTGCGCTGACAAGAATCAGGTTCCTGCCGGCGGGGCGCTGGCGGTTGACCGCGAAGGCTTTGCACAGGCCGTCACTGACGCGATCGAAGCCGAACCGCTGATCACCATTGCCCGTGAAGAAGTTTCCGGTCTGCCACCTGCCGATTGGGACCAGACCATCATCGCCACAGGCCCGCTGACCGCTCCCGGTCTCGCCGAGGCTATCCGCAACGAGACAGGCCAGGATGCCCTGGCGTTCTTCGATGCCATCGCACCGATCATCCACACCGAATCGATTGATATGTCGGTGTGCTGGTTTCAGTCGCGCTATGACAAGGTCGGCCCCGGCGGCACCGGCAAGGACTATATCAACTGCCCCATGGACAAAGACCAGTACGATGCTTTCATCGATGCCTTGATCGCCGGCGACACGACCGGCTTCAAGGAATGGGAAGGTACGCCCTATTTCGATGGCTGCCTGCCGATCGAGATCATGGCCGAACGCGGCCGCGAGACACCGCGTCATGGTCCGATGAAGCCGATGGGACTGACCAACACGCATCAACCCGACATCAAGGCCTATGCTGTTGTGCAGCTGCGCCAGGACAACGCTCTGGGCACGCTCTACAATATGGTCGGATTTCAGACAAAACTGAAATACGGCGCTCAGGCCGACATCATCCGGATGATTCCCGGGCTGCAGAACGCCGAATTCGCCCGTCTTGGCGGACTGCACCGCAACACCTATCTCAATTCGCCTCTGCTGCTTGATGGGACCCTGCAGCTCAAGAGCCGGCCTGGACTGCGCTTTGCCGGTCAGATCACCGGATGTGAAGGCTATGTTGAAAGTGCGGCGATGGGACTTCTCGCCGGACGCTTTGCCGCAGCCGAGCGTTTGGGCGAGCAACTGGCTCCACCGCCGCTCACAAGCGCGTTTGGTGCGCTGCTCAACCACATCACCGGTGGCCATATCCTGAGCGATGATGAGCCAGGAAAGCGCTCATTCCAGCCAATGAACGTCAATTTCGGCCTGTTTCCGCCGCTCGACCCCGGTACAATCGTCCGCCCGGAAGGTGGCGGCCGTTTCCGTGGCAAGGACAAGGCCAAGGCCAAGAAACAGGCGATGGCCCGTCGGGCGCTTGTCAGCTTTGAACAATGGCTGTCGACAAATCCTGTAGAGCAGGCAGAATCACCCAAATAGCGAGATAGACGGTATTTGGGCGATCATTTTTAAAGTTTTCTAACCGCTTCGCGTTACTTTCCCCTTCGTTGCATCTGACGGCGTCCTTTCCGACGTCATTGTTTCAATTGCACCGACTGCTGGGAGAATGTCATGTTGAAATCCTTCGCCACCAACCGTTCCGGAAATTTCGGCATGATTGCCGCGTTGCTGAGTGTTCCATTGTTCGGTGCCGCTGCAATGGCGGTGGATTATGTCAACGCTGCCAGTCACCGGGCCTCGATCCAGAATGCCGTCGATGCAGCCGTGCTCGCCGCCGCTGCCTCTGGAATGAAGACCGAAGCAGAGATGCGCGTGGTGGCCGAAAAGGCCTTGTTGGGCAATGTCGACGAAGACATGCGCAACACTGTCGACATCAACGGTTTCGCCGTTACTGCCGATGGTCAGGTCACGATGTCGGTCACCGGCAAGCTGCCGAGCACCTTTGCGCGGATTTTCAATCTCGATGTACTCAAGGTTGGCGTCAACGCCCAGGCGCAGCGCCCAGGTGGTCAGACGATCGAGATCGCCCTGGTGCTCGACAACACCTATTCCATGGTCGGCAAAAAGCTCACTGACCTCAAATTGGCGGCCAATGAGTTGATCAAGACCTTCGAGGGCGTGGCTGACCTTGACGTTAAGATCGCCGTGGTTCCGTTCTCGCGTTACGTCAATGTAGGAACCCAATACCGGAACCAGAGCTGGCTGCAGGTTGATCCTGATTCTTCAACGACCAAGAATGTCTGCCGCAAGACCAAGCCGCTCATTTCCAAGTCAGGCTGTTACCGGGAAACCACCAGCGGCATGAACGACGGTGTGCCCACGACGGGAAGCCGGGAGGTCTGCAGCAGTTACACCTACGGTCCGGAGGAAACGGTCTGCTGGGACAGCACCTCAAATGTCACCTGGAGAGGCTGCGTCGGCTCGCGGGATGCGCCATTCGACATTAACGACACGCGGCCTGACCGGCGCATTCCTGGCCTGATGAACCAGAACTGCAGCGCTCCGTTGCTGACGCTCACCGACGATTTCACTGCCGTCCGCAATTCGATCAAGTCGATGGTGGCCCAGAACGAAACCTATATTCCGGCTGGCGTCATGTGGGGCTGGCGGGTGCTGTCGCCACAGGTTCCTTTCACCGAGGGCGAAGCCTATTCCAAGGATGTCCGGAAGTTCATGATTGTGATGACCGATGGCTCCAACACTTTGTCGCCGAGCTATCCGTATCACAACGGCCGGGACGGCACTTATGCTGACCAGCTCATGATAAAGGCCTGCAACAATGCCAAGCTCGAAAGCATCGAAATTTTCACCGTCGGCGTCGACGTGCCCAACGCAAGCACGCGAGAAGGGTTGGTGAGTTGCGCATCCAACCCGAAAAACGCAATCGCCATCAGCGACTCCGCCAAACTTGGCCTCGCTTTCAAGGGCATCGCCAACGAGATCCTGTCGATCCGGCTGACCATGTAGGGTCAAACCGGGACTGCGTTGCCATCTCAAAAGTGTCGGGTAAGGCAAATCAAAGACCGTCAAGAACCCGATCACGCCTGCTTTGCGATAGCCTCAACTGCGGTGGTTGCCTGCGGGCAGTTCCGACCCGGGCAAACCCGGCATTCCGGCTGCTTCGGGGTTCTGCGCCACATAATCCGCCTTCAGTGCTGCGGAATTCTTGCGCGACCCGTCGTGACTCCAGCCAGGTGGCGCAAACAGATAGGCCAGTCGCTCGGCAACCGTCAGGCCCGGCTGGAACGCATCACGGAACATGTCGATCCACTCGTGAAACGCGACCTTGAACGGATTGAAGGTGCCGATGTTCTTGACGATGCCGTAGCGCGGCATGTCCGCATCAAGTTCCGGCACGAAACTGCCAAACATCCGGTCCCAGATGATCAATGTGCCGGCATAGTTCGAATCGAGATAGCGCGGATTGGTGGCGTGATGCACCCGGTGATGCGACGGCGTGTTGAAGATCAGTTCTATCGGTTTCCACATCTTGCCGATGGCTTCGGTGTGGATCCAGAACTGATAGACCAGATTGAGCCCACCGACGAAAAGCAGAAGCACCGGGTGAAAGCCGATCAGGGCCAGCGGAATCCGCAGGATGAACATGCCGGTGAACGTGCCGGTCCAGCTCTGCCGCAACGCCGTCGACAAATTATAGTGCTGCGAGGAGTGATGGTTGACGTGCTCGGCCCAGACCCAGCGGCACCGGTGCGCGATGCGGTGGTACCAGTAATAGCGCAGATCATCGAGAATGAAGCACAGCGCGACGGCCCACCAGGATGTACCGAAATCATAGATTCGGAACTCCCAGACCCACATCAGCACGCCGAAAGCGACGAACCCAAGCAGCAGACCGGCGACCACATTGCCAACCCCCATCAACAGCGACGTTGTCGTATCGCGGGTCTCATAGTCGCCACGCCGCCTGAGCACGCGAATGACAAGCAGTTCAAGCAGGATCGCAATGACGAAAAACGGGATCGCCATCTGCGTCACATCAGGGAAGTCCTTCAGGTCAGGCATCGTCGCCCTCGCCCGAATCATCGATTTGCGGATTGGCTTGGGCAAAGCTGTTGAAAAGCCAAAGCGAAACTTCAGCAGCTTCCTCCGTGGTGTCGAACACGAAATCACCGCCCATGAGGGTGGACTCGTGGAAGAGAACCCGAAGCCCGGGTTGGTCCTCAAGCGGCTCAACGGTCACCGCACCCGGCAAGATAAGTCTCGCGACAAAGTGGCGACCCATGGCCTGCAGAAAACCGGTCTTGCCATCCGCCAGGCGCAGAAAGCTGGCTTTTCCATCCTTGGTCAAGGTGACTGAACGGATGGCTTCGTCGGGATAGGCGCTGGCAAATTCCAGAATCGACTCGCCATGATCGCGCGTGTCTTTCTCGCGCGATTCACCAGAATAGTGAACAGCCCCGATCACCAGCGTCACCCCGATGGCCACGATTACGATCAACACTCCAAGGCTCATGCGTTTCTCCACCTGACGTGGCTTTCGGCCGCGTCAACCACTTCGACTATGCCGCGCAGGCAATTGTTGCGCAAGACAGGAAGATAAATCCGCACGCCGACGTTATGCAAGCATCTGCAGTCAGGATGAAATCGGGTAAATCAGACCCGGCCACGCCGGATAGCCCGCCACAATTGCCACTGCCGCCGCCATTGCGGTGTGCGTATCGGCGTGTCGAGACAATCAGCGCCCATTGCCTCGGCGCGCCGCAGTACAGCTTCCACCAATACCACAGGCAGATAGGCCGGAAACACCGAGACCGGCAAATCATCAAGCGCTGCACGCGCCTTGGTCAGATGCTCTCGCCCAAAGCCGGCAAAAGCCCGCACGGCATTGGAGATAGCTGCCCTGTTGTCACCTGATAGAAACCCTTTGCGATCAAGCCCCGTGGCGGCCAGCAGATCGCCCGGCAGAAACAGTTGCCCCCGGCTGCGCGACATCGGTAGCAGCATCAAATGCCCCGCCACGGCCTGCGCCACACCGGCGTGGCCGCTGGCGGTAGCGGTGCTGGCTGAGGCTTCCGAATCGAGCAGAAATGCTGACATCTGCAGGATCGTCGACGCGGTTTCGCCGGCATAGCCCTCATAGCTGGACCGATCCGGCATCGGATCATCATAAAGATCAAACACCCTCGCCTCGCACATGGCGATCAGCGGCGCTACAGGCATGTTGCTGCGGTGAATCAACTCCAGCAACGCTGCAGCAACCGGATGCGCCACCGCCTCCGCCCGTCGCTCACCGGCCAGCACGTCACTCCACCATTGCAGCCGGATTTCGCCGGGAAGAGGCTCCCGGATCTTGTCGCGGATTGCGGCGATCTCGGCATTGAACAGGAACAATGCAGCAATGTCGCCCTGCGGCGCTTCGGGCATCAGCAGCAGCGCAAGATAGCGGTCGATATCGAACTCGCGCAACGCCGCCAGCAATTGCTCGCGTGAACCAGATAGAGGCGCGCCCGATGAACTAGCCTTGCTCATACCGCTTACACAGCAATCAGCGCGGCTGCGACCGCACGCGATTCGGCCAGCATCACATTGTAGGTACGCACAGCAGCGCCGGTGCTCATAGGATCTGAGGAAACATTGGCTGCGCGCAACGCAGTTTTGAGGTCAGCGGGTAAGAACTGGATTGACATGCCGGTCCCAACCAAAAGGAACTCGATATCCCGGGTCTCCGCCAGCACCTTGTCGAACAAGGAAACATCAAGCGGCTGCCCCTCAGTCACATCCCACCCGTATATGCCTGAAGGCAGGCAGAGGATCGATCCGCGATGTGACATGTCGGCGAACCGGAATCCGCCATTGCCGTAGGCTTCTATTGGCGCGCGGCCAGGGAAATGCGCTTCGCGTATTTCAATGCCGCGCGCCATGTCTCACGCCCTGCTTTTCTCAGAGCTCTCAGGTATCGCTTCACCTTCCGTCTCTGCATCCAGCCCAACACGGAAATTGTCGGCCCGAAGTTTGAACAGGATCAGCACTGGTGCCGCGATAAAGATTGACGAGTAGGTGCCAACCACCACGCCGAAGATCATGGCGAAGGTGAACGAACGGATGACTTCACCGCCAAAGATGAACAATGCCAGCAGCGCCAGAAGCGTTGTCACCGATGTGAGAATCGTGCGCGGCAACATCTGGTTGATTGACGTGTCGAGCAGGCTGGTCAGCGGCATCTTCTTGTATCGCCTGAGGTTTTCACGCACGCGGTCGTAAACCACCACGGTATCGTTGAGCGAGTAGCCGACAATTGTCAGCACCGCCGCGATACTCGACAGGTTGAACTCGATGCCGGACACCACGAAAATGCCAATGGTCAGCACCACGTCATGCACCGTTGCGATGATTGCACCCAAGGCAAACTGCCATTCGAACCGGAACCAGATGTAGACCAGGATCGCCAGCAAGGAGGCAATGACGGCGATGGTGCCGGCCTGTGCCAGTTCACCAGAGACTGTCGGGCCAACCACTTCCACCCGGCGGATATCGTAATCGCCCTCAAGCTCTGCACGGACCAGAGTGATGACGGTCTGCTCGGCATTTTCGCCGCCACCCTGCGCCTGCATGCGAATCAGGACTTCACGCGGTGAACCGAACTCCTGCGCCTGGATATCGCCCAGATTGAGCTCACCCAGCCGGGCTCGGATATCGCCGACATCGGCGTTGCCTTGCTTGGCTTGAACCTCGATCATCGATCCGCCTTTGAAATCGATGCCATAGTTCATGTTGATGGTCGCAAACAGCGCCATCGAGGCCAGCGACAGCGCCGCCGACGCCACAAAGGTATAGCGGCGGACTTTCATGAAGCGGAAGGTGAAGTCCCGGACAATTGCATCCAGCGCACCCTTCGGCATCGCCTTGGGACGTCTGCGACGTACCCATTCCGCCACCAGCCAGCGGGTGAAGGTAAACGCGGTGAACACGGTCGTCACGATGCCGATCGCCAGCGTGATGGCAAAGCCCCGCACCGGACCGGTGCCGAGATAGAACAGGATCACAGCCGCAATCAATGTGGTGACGTTGGCATCGAGGATGGTGGCGAAGGCTTTGGAGAAGCCTGCATCAATAGCCTGGATTAGCGACCGCCCTGCCCTGTGCTCTTCACGTATGCGCTCATAGATCAGCACGTTGGAATCGACCGCCATACCGACAGTCAGCACGATGCCGGCAATGCCTGGCAATGTCAGCGTCGCTCCCAACATGGTCAGAAGCGCGATGATCATGGTCACGTTGGCAATCAATGCCAGATTGGCGAGGAAGCCAAGCATGCCATAGGCAACAAACATGAACGCCAGAACCAGAATCGCACCGATGATACCGGCAATCTCGCCGGCAGCGATCGAGTCGGCGCCAAGGCCGGGACCGACCGTGCGTTCTTCAATAACAGTCAGCGTTGCCGGCAAGGCGCCCGCACGCAACAGAATAGCCAGATCGTTGGCGCTCTGAACATCGAAATTGCCAGAAATCTGGCCTGTTCCGCCCAGGATCGGCTCGCGGATCACCGGCGCCGATATCACTTGGTCATCCAGCACGATGGCGAACGGCAAGCCGACATTCTGAGTCGTGGCCTGGCCAAAACGCTGGCCGCCCTTGGAATCGAACCGGAAGCTGACAATCGGCTCATTGGTGCGCTGGTCATAGCCTGCCTGCGCATCGACGAGGTTTTCGCCCGAGACCAGCACCGAGCGCTGAATCAGGTACGGAACCGGCGGATCATCAGTGGAATAGAGAATGTCGGAATTTGCCGGAGGACGGCCTTGAATGGCTTCCTGCACCGGCATCGAGCTGTCAACCAACCGGAATGCCAGTTTGGCGGTCTGGTTGAGCAGGCTTTTTAGACGCTCCGGGTCTTCAAGTCCTGGAACCTGAACCAGAATTCGATCCGCACCCTGGCGCTGAATCAGCGGTTCGGTGGTTCCCAGTTCATCAATACGCTTGCGCACCACTTCGATGGACTGCGCCACGGCAGAAGACACGCGGTAGCTGATGCCATCATCTGACAGCAATATCCGCAATTGCCCTGGCTGGGTCTCTTCAATGGTGGCTTCGGACACCGTGCCGCCGCCAAACAGGCCTGAGTTTACAGGCAGTTCAAGCTCGGCAAGAGCGGTTTTGGCTTCCTCGACACGAGCAACGTCGCGAATCCGGACCTGAACCATCTGGCCAGTCCCTGACAGGCCGGTATACCCAATGCCCGTTTCACGCAAAATCCGACGCACATCATCAACAGTTGTCGTCAACCGGTCCTTGATGATGTCCTGTCGTTCGACCTGAAGCAGCATGTAGGAGCCGCCCTGCAAGTCGAGGCCCAGCGTCATCTTCTTGGACGGAACCCAATCGGGCAGATTGTCAGCTTGTTGCTGATTGAGAAGGTTCGGAAAGGCGAACACCACGCCGGCGAGAACCGCTAGCCAGATCAGGGTTGTTTTCCAACGGGAGAAATAAAGCATGTTGCTCTCGGTTCGTCCCATGGGAACGAAATAGGGTGAGAAATTCAGGCGCCGGCGCAATCCGGACAGGTTGGTTCCCTGCCCGGAATTTGCGGCTATTCCTTGACGGGCTCGCCCTTGGCGCGCACATCGGCAATCAGGCTGCGGATCAACTTGATCTTGACGCCATCAGCAATTTCGACTTCCAGTTCGGCATCATCGATCACTTTGGTGACCTTGCCCAAGATGCCGCCACCGGTGACAACCTGGTCGCCGCGACGAACATTCTTGAGCATTTCTTCACGCTTTTTCATTTGCGTGCGCTGCGGGCGAATGATGAGGAAATACATGATCACGAAGATCAGAAGGAATGGCAGGATCGACATCAAGATCTCGCTGCCGCCGCCGCCCATTAGGGACTGGGCATGTGCCGGGGTCACAAACATGAAAAACTCCTTGAGAATAAGCTTGGGGGCTTTGAAGCGCCCCCAACAGTCGAGCGGAATATAGTGGCAAGATAGCCGAATGCAACGCAAACATGGGTCCGGAGCCCCGAATTGCCAGTCAAAACAGCTTTTCTGCATCATCAGCTCATGCTACCCGCTTCTGACGCCATGTCGGCAAGCCAACCAGACCCCGGACCTACGCATGCAAGATGAAATCGCCCGCCAAATCCTCGCCGAACTCGCCCGTCTGTCAAAGGCTGTGGAATCACTGGCGCCCACGCCCCCCGCATCTCAGGATTTTGATGCCGCAGAGTGCTTTGTCTGGGACGCGGAAGCCCTTCACCTCGCCCCTGTCAAAAAACCCAACCGGATCGACATTGCCCTGATCAAGGGGGTCGATCATGTTCGTGACATTCTGGTCGACAACACCCGCCGCTTTGCACTCGGTCATGCAGCCAACAACGTTCTGCTATGGGGCGCGCGCGGCATGGGCAAGTCTTCGCTGGTCAAATCAGTTCATGCCACGCTTTCTGCAGAAGCCGGACTGGTGGCACCGCTAAAGCTGGTCGAGATCCACCGCGAAGACATCAACTCCCTGCCCGCGCTTATGAGTATTCTCAGACCCGTACCAGCACGCTTCATCCTGTTTTGCGACGATCTATCATTCGATCATGACGACACTGCCTACAAGTCTCTCAAGGCGGCGCTCGACGGCGGCATTGAGGGCCGCCCCGACAATGTCCTGCTTTATGCCACCTCCAATCGCCGCCACTTGCTGCCGCGCGACATGATCGAAAACGAACGCTCCACCGCGATCAATCCAAGTGAGGCTGTTGAAGAGAAGGTGTCGCTGTCTGATCGATTCGGCCTTTGGCTCGGCTTCCACAAATGCAGCCAGGATGAGTATCTGGATATGATTTCGGGATACGCGGCTCATTACGGGCTTGATGATCAGCCCGATAATTTGCGCGCCGAGGCGCTGGAATGGTCAACAACCCGGGGCGCCAGATCCGGCCGCGTCGCCTGGCAGTTCATCCAGGATCTGGCAGGCCGTTCGGGAAAAACCCTCTAGCATTCCGACCACACACCAACCGCCACTCAAACGAAAAAGGCCGGCGTTGCAGACGCCGGCCTTTTTCACTTTCGCCTGGAGGGCGTTTATTCAAGATAGGCAGTCGGGTCCACCGGCGAGGCGTTCTTGCGAACCTCGAAGTGCAGACGCGGCGTCTTGGCTACACCACTCATGCCGGAGCTAGCGACCACCTGACCGCGGATCACCTTGTCGCCCCGGTTGACATTGAGGCTCTGTGCATGAGCGTAGACCGTCACCAGGCCGTCATCGTGCCGGATCAGAATGGTTTTACCGTATTCCTTCAGGCCGTCGCCGGAATAGATGACCACACCATTCTCCGCAGCCTTGACCGGGGTTCCGGCAGGCATCGAAATATCAATACCGTCATTGCGCTTGCCGTTCTCGCTCTTGGCGAAGCCGGTAATCACCTGACCGCGTGCGGGCCAGCGGAATTTGCCAATACCACTCGCTGCCGGTGCAATGGATGCAACATCAGCATTGGTTTTGGCAGCAACGCCGTCGCCTGCGGTTTTGACCGGCGGCGTGTAGGATTTCGGCGCAGCCTCGGTCGGGATTGACGCCGTCGACACATTGTCAGGAGTTTCGGCACCTGCAGCCGGAATCGCAAGCGATTGACCTATGCGGATATTTGATCCGGTCAGACCATTGGCGGATTTGAGCGCGTCGACGCCAACTCCATGGGCGCGGGCAATCCGGCTCAGAGTATCGCCGCCCTTGACCGTGTAGTTGCCGGTGGCCGAATTGGATGCCTTGGGATTGGCAGCGCTCGCAGTCACTCCGGTATTCGACACGGATTCGGTCTTCGGGTTCCGCAGCACAGGCGCATTGGGAAGCACAGCGGCATCGCGTTGCGGCGAAGGAGCCGGAAGCGGAATGTTGTTCTGGCTCGCCTCACCCTGAAGGCCAGCGCTTGACTTGGCGGACCGCGTCTTCGGATTGTTGTCCGGCGCAGAAACCGGTGCTTGCCGTGAATAGACATAAACCGGGATCAGCAATTGCCGGCCGGACGCAACCTTGGAGGGGTCGCTAATGCCGTTGGCTTTCATGATCTCGCTGGCAGGAACGCCATACCGCTTGGAGAGATTGTAGATGGTCTCATCAGGGCCAAGCGTGATCCGGGTTCCACCTGTCGTCGTCCAACCAGCCGCTTGCGGCGCTGAGCCGGTGACAATCGGATCAGGAGCCAGAACGGGATCGCTCTTGTTGACATAGGCCGGGTTCACCGGCGCAATCGAGGAAACCTGTGCGGGCCGTTCCGGGAAGGCTTGCTGCGCTGGCTGGCTTGGTGCGGCAAGCGCTGGCTGAACCATTGGTTCAAGTGCCCGCGAAGCCACAGCCACTGGCTGCGTCTGAACAGATTGCTGCGTTGGCAATGCCTGACGTGCAACGCCTGCAGCCGAAGGAAGCAGGTTCGAGGAGGAGGAAACCGACCGTGCCACGGAACCAGGAATGGATCCTGTGGAAGTCGCGTCATAACCCGTCTGCGGCTGGCTGCGGTAATCGCCCGGGAAAGCCTGGGAGACCGAAGACTGCGCCTGCGGGAAGGCCTGCTGCGAGCCAGACTGCGGATATGCACCGGAGAGCCCGCCGGGCGGCACCGGATTGCCAACACCACCCATCGGCGCCAGCGAATCTGAAGATGGTGACGGAATTGAAGCCGTCAGCAACTGATCCGTATTTTGATAAGCAAAGCGACTCGCATCCGAACTGCAAGCCGCAGCAGACCCCGCCAAAAGAGCGACACCGAGCAAACGGGACACAGAAGCACAGGGGACGACAGATTGTCTGAGACGCATAACACTACCCAATCAACGCAAAACCAACTGAGATGATTAAAGCGCGTTAGTGTTACTCATCAGTTAAGACGAAGAAAATCCATGTAATTTGTGGCCCTGGACGGATCACAAAGCGGCTGCAACACCGGGGGTCAAAGCCCGATAGGGAACCTCAAACAGGTCTTCGCGTTCAAACCGGCTTCCGATTTTCGTCAACCGCGCCATCTGTGTCCGGCCATTCTCCATCAATATTGGCGCAAGCATGACTCCACCCGACGCCAACTGGTCAACAAATTGACGCGGCATTCCCTCGAAAGCGCCGGTTGCGATGATTCGATCAAAGTTCCCCTCGCCGCTCATGCCTTTGGTACCGTCAGCCTGGCGCGCCATTACATTGCCCAGTCCGAGGTGAGCGAAACGCTGCTGGGCAAGCTGGACAAGGGTCTTGTAGCGATCCACTGTCAGCACCCGTTCGGCAAGACGTGCGGCAACTGCGGCCATGAATCCGCTGCCGGTCCCGATGTCGAGAACCCGGTGACCGGGTTCTATCGCCAGCGCAGAAAGCAGACGAGCAACCAGATCAGCGCTTTCGGCAAAGCCACCGCAATCTGTCGGCAACATCCGGTCCTGATAAGCTGCATCCGCATAGGCCGCCGAAACGAACAGCGTGCGCGGCGTCTGTTCAAGCGCGGTCAGAAGTGCCTTGTCGGCGATGCCTTCGGCCCGCAGCCGCAGGAACAACCCGGCAAATCCTTCTTTTTCCAGCAGCCGAACATTCATCGCTCAAACTTCCAGGGCACTGGAGATTTGCTCCTGGACCTGATGATTGGTCAGGTCCAGCTTCAGCGGCGTGACCGAAACATAGCCATTCGAGATCGCCTTGATGTCGCTGTTGGCCTCCGGCGAGAAATCGCGGCGGCCAAACTTAAGCCAGAAATAGGGAAATCCGCGCCCGTCTTCGCGTTCCTCGATCGACAATCCGTGGGTCAGTTGCCCCTGATCAGTCACCACCACGCCCTTGACTTCATCAACTGGGCAATTCGGAAAATTGAGGTTGAGCAGCGTACCCGCCGGCAGATCGATTTTGATCAGCTTCTTGAGCAGCGCCGGCGCCAGGCTCTCAACCACATCCCACGGCATGATCCTGCCATCCTTGAACGTGTAAGCCTGACTGATGGCAATCGACCGGATGCCCAGCAATGTACCTTCCATGGCGCCCGCCACTGTGCCGGAATAGGTCACGTCATCGGCGACATTCTGGCCGGAATTGACACCGGACAAGACCAGATCCGGCGCCGGGTCCATCAGGCGCTTGATCGCCATGATCACGCAATCGGTCGGCGTTCCGCGCAGCGCAAAGGTCTTTTCGCGAACTTCGCGAAGCCGCAACGGTTCCGACAAGGTCAGCGAATGCGCAAGACCGCTCTGATCAGTTTCTGGTGACACGATCCAGACATCGTCTGACAGCGTCCGTGCGATGCGCTCAAGCACCTCAAGTCCCTCGGCATGAATGCCGTCGTCATTGGTGATGAGTATGCGCATTGCCAATTTCCTCTGATGACGCTTGGTTCAGGCTGCTTTCTCGATTTTCTTCAGTCCGCCCATATAGGGCTGAAGCGCATCGGGCACGGTGATCGAGCCATCGGCGTTCTGATAGTTTTCCATCACCGCAATCAGGGCTCGGCCAACCGCAACACCCGAACCGTTGAGCGTATGGACAAAGCGAGTGGCCTTGTCTCCAGCCTTGCGGCAACGCGCATTCATCCGCCTGCCCTGAAAGTCACCGCACACCGAACAGGACGAAATCTCTCGATAGGCGTCCTGCCCCGGCATCCAGACCTCGATGTCATAGGTTTTCTGCGCGCCAAAGCCCATGTCGCCGGTGCACAGCACAATCGTCCGGAACGGCAAACCCAGCCGTTCGAGTACTGCTTCGGCGCTTGCCGTCATGCGCTCGTGTTCGGCAATCGATGTTTCAGGTGTTGTCACCGACACCAGTTCCACCTTGATGAACTGGTGCTGGCGCAGCATGCCACGCGTGTCACGGCCCGCAGACCCGGCTTCCGAGCGAAAACAGGCGGTCTGCGCCACATAGCGTTTTGGCAGCTCTTCCTCGGCAATGATCTCGCCTGCCGCCATATAGGTCAGCGGCACTTCCGCAGTCGGAATCAGCCAGCGCCCGTCGG
Source organism: Hoeflea sp. IMCC20628 (assembly GCF_001011155.1). NCBI lineage: Bacteria > Pseudomonadati > Pseudomonadota > Alphaproteobacteria > Hyphomicrobiales > Rhizobiaceae > Hoeflea > Hoeflea sp. IMCC20628. The sequence goes on along the minus strand of NZ_CP011479.1, from coordinate 1,853,728 downwards.
TGGTGCGAAACAGATCGTCGCCAAATTTGGGCAGCTTGTCGGTTCCATAAGCCGCGGCATCATTCACCATCAGCGGCGGATTGACTTCGGTATAGCCGTGCTCGCTGGTGTGCAGGTCGAGCATGAACTGGCCCAGCGCCCTCTCAAGCCGCGCAAGCGCGCCGGTGAGGATGGTGAACCGAGCGCCGGACATTTTCGCCGCCCGTTCGAAATCCATCAGGCCCAGCGCTTCACCGAGCTCGTAATGTTCCTTGGGCTTGAATCCGAGATCCGGCTTGTCGCCAACCTTGCGCACTTCGACATTCTCGCTCTCATCGGCGCCGACCGGCACTTCATCGAGAGGGATGTTCGGTAGCACCGACAAGGCATGCTTGAGCGCCTCATCAAGCTCGCGTTCCTTGGCTTCGCCCGCCTGAAGCTCGTCCTTGATGGTGGCGACTTCGGCCTTGAGCGCGTCTGCCTTGGCCTGATCCTTGGTGGCCATTGCCTTGCCGATTTCCTTGGAGGCAAGGTTGCGGCGTTCCTGCAACGCCTGAAGCGCGCTCACATGGTTGCGGCGCGCCTCATCAAGCACGATCAGGCTTTGTGACTGAGCCTCTGCACCGCGCTTGGCCAAAGCCGCGTCAAGAGCCGCAGGATTTTCTCGTATCCATTTAATGTCAAGCATGGCTGGTCCCGGTGGTCGAATGGCAGCGCCAACCCCACAACCGTGCCGTCAGGCGGCACGGTGCGATTTCCAAACCGAAGCTCAGGCTTCCCCTTCGGGATCGGTGTCAGTAGACGAAGTTTTTTCTTCGTCAGCTTCCGCCGACGCCGCTCTCGCAGCGCGCTGACGCTCCACGAGGCGGGCGCAATAGATGGCAATCTCGTAAAGAAGGATGGTTGGCAGCGCAAGCCCGATCTGGGAGACCGGATCGGGCGGTGTCAGGATTGCGGCAGCGATGAAGGCGGCAACAATCGCATATTTGCGCTTGTCTTTCAGACCCTGGCTTGTGACCAGCCCCACCCGCGCAAGAAGCGTGGTGACGACCGGCAACTGAAACACCAGACCAAAAGCGAAGATCAGCGTCATGATCAGGCTCAGATATTCCGAAACCTTCGGCAACAGCGTGATCGAGGCTTCACCGGCGCCCCCGGACTGCTCCATCGACAGGAAGAACCACATCACCATCGGCGTGAAGAAAAAGTAGACCAGCGCTGCGCCCATCAGGAACAGCAATGGCGAGGCGACCAGGAATGGAAGGAAAGCCCCACGTTCATTCTTGTAGAGCCCCGGCGCCACGAACTTGTAGAGCTGCGCCGCAATCATCGGGAAAGCCAGCACAAGGCCGCCGAACATGCCGATCTTGATCTGGGTGAAGAAAAATTCCTGCGGCGCGGTGTAGATCAACTCGATCTTGCGATCGCCCATTCCGGCCCAGTCCACCGCCCAGGTGAAAGGCTGCACCAGAAGGTTGAACAACGGTTTGGCGAAGGCGAAACAAAGCAGGAATGCGAGAAAGAATGCGCCGATTGCCCACATCAAGCGATTGCGCAATTCCATCAGGTGCGAAAGCAGCGGCTGCGGCTTGTCTTCGATATCGTCGGTCACGCCTGGCCCTCGCCTTGCTTGGGTTTCCTGGCGCGCGGCGCGGCCTTGGCCGGCGTCGCTGTCTTGGTGGCAGAGGCAGGCTTTGCCTTGGCTGCCGGAGTGGAAGCTGCGCCTGTCTTGGTCGCAACCGACTTGGGCTTCGCTGCCGTTTTCACTGCGGCCGGCTTGGCATTTGCCGATGCTTTGACGGGTGCCTGCGCTACTGCCTTTTCACCGGGCTTGCGCACCGATCCAGCCGGTTTGGCTGCAGCCGCTGTTTGCGGCTCAGCCTTGCCCGCAGTTGCGGTTTTGACCGGAGCCGGTTCGGCGGATTTGATCTCCGGAGGACCATCGCCAAGCTTCATCGCCGGTGTCGGGATATCCACCTTCGGCTTATCGGCAACGTCTGCAGTTGGCGCTTTCACCGATTTCTCGAGATCCGAGCGGATATCTTTCGCCGTATCCTTGAGCGGATTTACGGCATCGCGAATGCTCTGCATCGGATTGAGCTTCTTGGCTTCATCGAATGTCTTTTTGACATCGCCAAGTTCAGCTTCACGCAGCGCATCATCGAACTGGCCACGAAACTCGTTTGCCATCGACTTGAGTTTCTTGGTGGTTCGCCCGAAGGCGCGCAGCATCGGTGGAAGGTCCTTGGGACCAACCACGATGATGAGCACTATGGCAACGACCAGAAGCTCTGGCCAACCTATGTCGAACATTCAGGCGTCTCCTCACCCGTCAGGGCAACGGGATTGGGGTGTCAGCCGCGATCCTTGGCTTCTTCGGCCTTGTTGTCGACAGTCGTAGCATCAACAGTCTTGCTCTCGACAGTCTTGGTCTCTGGCGTGGCGTCATCGTCGCCCATGCCCTTCTTGAAGCTCTTGATTCCCTTGGCGACGTCGCCCATCAATTCCGGAATCTTGCCGCGACCGAAAAGAAGCAGAACGACGACCAGAACGATAAGCCAATGCCAAACGCTGAATGAACCCATGATACTCTCCTGTATACCTACCCTGATTTAGGGTGTTTATCCGTTTCTTTCAAACACCAAAATGTCACGCGCGTTGACAGTGACTGAAACATCGCGGACCCCCGTCCTTAATTGGCCAGCGCGAATGCGCGCGTCAATAGGACTTTCGCCGCCTGCAACCACTAATGTCACCAGTTCCTCAACCCCGAGGAATCTGCGCGCCACAACCCGTGCCGAAACGCCGCAAGGCGTCTCCGTGATTTCTACGCCGGGAAGCCTTATTGCAATCGAGACGTCTGCGCCATCAGAAAAACCCTTTGCCCGCACCGGACCGACCGGTGTTTGCGCCATTTCTCCCGAAACCGTGCTTTCAAACACATTGATTTCAGAGAAGAAGCCGGCGGCGAACAGATTGACCGGTCTGTGATAGAGGTCTTCACCGGTTCCAACCTGTTCCAGCGCGCCATCGCGCAGCAAGGCAATCCTGTCGCCCATGCGCATGGCTTCCTCGGCATCATGGGTCACCACGATCGCCGTCGCGCGGGCTTCACGCAGGATCGCCAGGGTTTCGGCACGAACACTGTCCTTGAGCCGCGAATCAAGACCTGAAAACGGTTCATCCATCAACAGCACCGCCGGGCGCGGCGCCAGCGCCCGGGCCAGAGCCACGCGCTGTTGCTCGCCACCTGAAAGCGCATGCGGATAATTGTCGGCGTAATGAATCATCCCGACCCGGTCGAGCGCCGCCATGGCCTCGCGCTTGGCGTCGGCCTTGGACAGAGCCGTCAATCCAAACCGGACATTGTCGAGGATGGTCAAATGCGGAAACAGCGCGAAATCCTGAAACATCAGGCCGATGCCGCGGCGTTCGGGCGGCAGATTGCGTGTTGGTCCGGCAATTTCGCGGTCATTGAGCAACAGCCGCCCACTTCCCAGCGGCTCGATCCCGGCAGCGATTCTGAGCAAGGTGGTTTTGCCCGAACCCGATGGACCGAGCAGGCACAATACCTCTCCCGGTTCGGCGGCCAGGGTGACGCCGCGCAGCGTTGGCAGATCACCATAGGCATGGTGAACATCCTCAAACGCCAGACGCGCGGCAAAGGTCACACCTGCCGTCCTGCGCGCGATCGCCGTTCTTGTCTGCTGTTTCACGGTGGCCGAGACCCTTGCTTTAACCAGTACACCGGTCCGGATTGAAACCCGAACCGCAGGCTTAGTCCTCTGCTTCTCCCATCGGAGTCAAGAGACCAAGCTCTTCAAGATCCATTTGCGTGATCGGATCCTCGTCCTCGGTGAGGTCATCATTGGCTGGCGGAACCGGTGGATGGAAATTCGACGGAACCCGTCCAGACAGCAGACCGGCTCCCTTCAGCTCTTCCATTCCCGGCAGATCGCGAAGATCCTCAAGTCCGAAATGATCAAGAAAAGCCGGCGTAGTGCCATAGGTAACCGGTCTTCCCGGCGAGCGACGACGGCCGCGCATCCGAACCCAACCGGTCTCCATAAGCACATCGAGCGTGCCTTTCGAGGTCGCCACGCCACGCACGTCCTCGATCTCGGCGCGGGTAACCGGCTGGTGATAGGCAATCGACGACAACACTTCGAGGCTGGCGCGCGAGAGCTTCTTGATTTCGGTTTCCTCGCTCCGGATCAAAAACCCCAGGTCGGCGGCAGTACGGAACGCCCATGCGTCCTCGACCCGAACCAGATTGACCCCGCGATGGGCATAACTCTCGGCGAGTCGCGCCAGAACCACGCCGACAGGCGCGCCATCAGGCAATCTACCCGCGATCAGGTTTTCCGAAACCGGTCCGCTCGAGGCAAAGATCAAGGCTTCTGCAATGCGTTCGGCTTCGTGCAAGGCGCGTTCCCGCAGCGCATCAAGTGCCTCTGTTCCCATCGCATCATCCTCTGCCTGCTCAGCATCGCCGGTATAGGCAACCGCCGCTCCGTGACCAGGATCCATTGTCATGGCTTGCTCCCTGCGCTGACAACAGCCTGTGGGGGCCGTCGCATGAAGATCGGTTGGAATGCACCGTCCTGACGGATTTCAAGCCGCCCTTCCCGCACCATTTCCAGGCTGGCCGCGAACGAACTGGCAATCGCTGTCGTGCGTTCTTCCGGATCGGACATGTATCGGATCAGGAATTGATCCAGCGCTGTCCAGTCCTTGAACTCGCCAATCAGGCGGAACAGGATGACGCGGGCATCGCTGAGTGACCAGACCCGACGCCGGGCGATCGTCACCTGGGACAGCGTCTGGCGCTGCCTCTGGGCAGCGTAGGCGGTCAGCAGGTCATAAAGTGTCGCATCGAAGCTTGAGGTCTTGTCGATCACCATCGGCTCGGGCTCGCCGCGCGCAAACACGTCGCGGCCCAGACGGTTGCGATTGACCAGCCGCGTCGCCGCTTCCCGCATGGCTTCAAGCCGCTTGAGCCGGAATGCCAGTGCCGCTGCCATTTCCTCGCCGCTGGGTTCGTCGCCCTTGTTGCTTTGCGGGATCAACAGCCTGGATTTGAGATAGGCCAGCCACGCTGCCATCACCAGATAATCCGCCGCCAGTTCAAGCCGCAATCCGCGCGCCTTCTCGACAAACATCAGATATTGCTCGGCCAGCGCGAGAACCGAGATATGCGCCAGATCCACCTTCTGGGTGCGCGCCAGATGCAGCAGCAGATCCAGCGGCCCTTCAAAACCCTCGACGTCGATGACCAGCGACGGATCACTCAGTGCACGTTCGGCATTGGCATTGTCCCAAACGGCATCCATGGGTGTGGCGCCTTTCGGCGACCTGCCGGGCGTTCCACCGTTATTCCGGTTGCCGTTGCTCACCGTTGCCGCCTTTCAGCCCGAAGGTTAGGAGGCTGCCATCAGCCCCTCGAATTCATCCCGCAATGCGGCTTCGTCGCTTGCATCGGGCGCAAGAAACGCCGTCATGACGTTTTGCGCACGCCGCAAGCTGTCTGCCGAGAGCACAGGCGTCATCGAGGCCACCGCCTCCATTTCCGCCCTGTTTCCATTGCAGTGCAATGTGACATCGCACCCTGCGGCAAAAATTGCACCAGTTCTCGTTGCGAAATCCCCAGAAAGCGCATTCATCGACACGTCATCCGACATCAAAAGCCCGTCAAAACCGATTTCAGAGCGAATAACATCCTCTACCACGCGGCGCGATGTAGTTGCTGGATGATCCGGATCGATGTCCGTGAACACCACATGCGCTGACATCGCCATCGCCTCGGAGCGAAGCGCCTTGAACGGAATAAAATCACGCGCCGACAATTCTGCCCGTGACGCATCGACATGCGGCAGTTCATGGTGCGTGTCAGCCCCGGCGCGGCCATGGCCGGGAATATGCTTGATCACCGGCAACATGCCGCCGGCTTTGAGGCCTTCGCACGCAGCGCGCCCCAGCGCCTCCACCACCTCGGGTGTGATCCCGTAAGCCCGCCTGCCGATCACTTCATGTCCACCGGGCGAAGGCACATCAAGCACAGGCAGGCAATCAACGCTTATTCCCAAAGGAAACAGATCGAACGCGTGCAGTCGCGACATGATCCATGTGGCCCGCAAGCCGGCCTCCGGATTGGCGAGATACAACGCGCCGAGATCCGCACCCGATGGATATTGCGGAACCAGAGGCGGCTTGAATCGCTGAACCCGCCCGCCTTCCTGATCAATCAGCACTGGCGCATCCGGGCGCCCGACGCTGTCGCGAAGGCTGGAAGTCAGATCGGCGACCTGGCTCATACTGATGATATTCCGGCCAAAAAGGATGAAGCCCCATGGCCTGGTCTCAGCAAAGAATGCGGCTTCGTCGGAGGATAACTCGGGCCCGGCGCACCCGAAAATGACTGCTTTTGATTCGCTCATAAACCAATGTTAGCCGATAGATTCGCATTTGACATGCTTCGCAGTGATCAGCTTATCGGACATGAAAAGGGGCGCACCTCGCAGCGCACCCCTCAAACCCAAAACCGTGATGATCGACTGTTAGCGCGACACGAAGCAACTGCCCCCGGCTGACTTGTAGCGGCTGCACAAGGCGTTGGCCTGATCTTTGGTTCCTGCTGGAACCCTGACCCGGTGAAACACGCCCTTGCCCGTGATATCAGCCCGCTGGATGTCGACACTCAAGCCGCCAAGCACCGAGTTGTAGCGTTTGGAAAGTGTGTTCCAGGAAGCCTGTGCGCCCTCGGCACTCGGTTGCGAGGCAATCTGCATATAGTAGCCGCCTGGATTGGCCGCAGGCGCTGCAGCTGCCGGGGCGGCAGCCACTTGCTGCGGCTGAGCCGGCGCCGTCGCAGGTGTTGCTTCAGGTGCAGCGGCAACATTGCCACCCTGCGTGACCGTACCAACCACGTTGACCGGCTGGTCTGCGGGCCGGCCCTGCGGAACCGGCGCATTGGACACCGGACGGATCTGCTGTGTCGTAACCACACGCACCGGGGCGATCGATGTGTTTGCAATTTCTTCGCCGGCAGTCGCAGATAACGCGGCCGCTGATGGCTCTGTCGCGGGGACTTCTGCAACAACCGCATCGGGTTGCAACACCTGCATCGTCGGAACCTTGGGCTCTGGCGTATCGACGATCGTCTGCTCCGCCTCAACAGCAGCGGTTTCCGTGGCCAACGGCTGTGGCTCGGGATCCTCACGGGCGACAATGGAACCATCAGGTTTGACGATCATGGTGCGCACCTTGCGCGGCGACACCACCGGAGGAGTTGGGACATTGGCGCCCGCTTCCGTCTCTGCCCCGTTGGCAAGCAGACGGTCTTCGGACTTGGTGGAAATGTCGCCACGGCCTTCCAGTGGCAAAATTTCTGGATCAAGTGTGCGTTGAACGACATCCACCGGCTCTTCAGCCGAATTGACCAGCGTCGGCTGGCCTGTCGGAGCGCCGTCGCCGCCAGCGACGCGATCGTAAACCGCCTTGTCCTGGTTGGGGACTGTAACTCCGCCAGGATTTTCGGGAAGAACCTTTACCGGGTCTGTATCCGCGCGGATGATCCGCGGTCCACCGTCAGCTGTCGTTTGGTCGTCCGACCACATGCTCCAGCCCAGCGCACCCGCTCCGGCAAGTAGAGCCAGACCAAGAACCACGAGCGCCAACACAGGCCCCCGAGAGCCAGCCTCGCGGTTGGCCTCGTCGTACAAAATTTCGTCCTGGGTCAGCACGCTGTCTTCATGAACGGGGGCGCCGTGGATGCGGGCCGCAGAATCATGATCAACGCCGAGTTCACGCTCCAACTCGATATATTCCGAAGAAAGTTCATTTCCGCGTGATGATGAAGTGCTGCGACTCCATCCCTCGACAAAGCCAAGGTCACCGGTAACCGCGGCGGCGGCCCCCGCCTCCGGTTCCGGTTCATGCCGATCGACGATATCGGCAAATTCCCGATCGATTTCGCTGTCATAGTCCGGATCAACCGACAGCGGCTCATCATGAATAAGCTCGGGCACATCAATGTCGGTGACCGCTTCAAGGGTGTCCCCTGGTTCGGAAATCAGATTTGCATCGAAATAATAGTCGTCATCGTCAGAACGGGCCGTGGGGTCAGACGTTTCGAAACCGGAGAGCCAGTCAGACTGCTGCGGTTCACCGGCGATCTCGGGAGCGATGATGGCAGCGTTGCTGGCGTTTGAGCGATCCTCGGGCTCGGAGGCGACATCTGCATCAGATGTATCGGTGTCTGCGATCTGCCCGAAGTCGAGAAATGCGTCAGAAATTTCGTCACGTTCAACCGCCGATTCGGCCACCACATCATCGAGTTGCCAGTCATCCATTTCATCCACGTCATCGGATACAGGCGTGTCTGGCGACGTCTGAGCCCGAACGACCGACGGAGCTTCTCTTTCAACAAGAGTTTCAGCCAGAACTTGCTCAATATCGAGTTCGAACTCGTCCGTCTCGTCGACACTTTCACCAATTGGTTCCGCGCGGGTGACTGGAAGATCATACATATTTTCCAGTTCCTCATCGAGTTCCTCGGCGACGCCATCCTCAATGCTGTCCACTGACCAGGTTTCCGTAACATCATCCGAGGCGTTGTCCGCTTCAAGAATGGTGTCATCATAAGCGATGTCGGCCAGCAGTTCCTCGGCCGCTTCATCAAAAACCGATGAGTGATCATCCAGATCGTCAGCTGTCCATTCGCCCTCACCAGCTTCGGCATCAATCGCGCTGCGGTCTTGCTGTGGAGCGACGTCTTCGTCCTGATCAGCGGCAGCGTCGGCGTCGCTCATGGCGACTTCATGCTCAAACACGTCAAGCTCGGTGGACAGATAGGCCTCGAAATCCAAAGCCGGTTCGCTGGAATTTTCGCTCGAGGCAGGCTCATCGGTATCGACAGCAGCAGACTCGGCCTCAAAGCCGGGTTCATTATCGATCAGGTCCGCATCAGAACCGTCGAGATCACCACTGAAACCACCTTCAAATGCAGACACATCATTCAACGGTTCTTCATTGGCAACTTCGTCCATTTCCGTGTCTGTTGCCGGTCTGAACAGCAGTGGCGGCACAGTGTTCTCACGTGCAGGCACATCAAACCGGACCATGTCGGCGAAAACATCATCTTCGGAATGATCGGGGATCACGACTGGACAACCTGCCGCGAAATCAGCAGCGATCACCTCTCCCGGTTTATCGCGAGTCTGCCCAGCCGGCGCGGATTCATTTGCATCCTCGCGCTCCGCCTCATCCTGATCGGTGTCAAGCCCGGGTATATCCCGGGTATCGGCCAGATCATCGTCGAACGAATTCAGCTCTTCTGAAGTCAGATCCGGGTCAACATCGAAAACAAACTCAATCTCGTCTGGTTCAGAGACCGTGTCAGATAACGGTTCAGAGTCCAGAGATTCTGAAAAGTCCCAGTCAGACAAATTATCATTGTCATTTTCAACATCACGGGAGTCCGGCGCATACTCAGCGGCTTGTGCGGTTTCCGGACCTGCAGCCGGGCCCACATCCGAAGCAACATCTTCTTCGTCTGCTGCGGATTCCGTCTCGGGTTCCAAAATCTCGGAATCATCCAGAACCAGCTCAAGATCATCGTCAACTTCATCCCAAGGATCTTCAGCGGCAGGCTCATCGGCTTGCACCGATTCCTGACTCGCAACTGACTCGTCGGGTGCGGTCTGATCGGCAAGGTTGTCCGGATCGTCGGCTTCCACGGGCTGCGGGACGTCAAGCTCCCGCATCAATTCCGCCTCCAGATCCAGTTCACCAGAGTCAGGCTCTTTATCAGTCGTTTTCGCTGACGGGGCAGGCCGCTCATAGCCAATGATCCGGGCAAGCTCGGCCAAGGGATCATCGATTTCGGCATCCGGATTCGGGGACCGGGTGTTGTTATCCAATAGATCAACCATGCATCACTCACATACTCTCGCACAAATTTCTGCCAGAGCAATGTGGGGAAAAGGTGACGTCTAGCGCATTTCTTCCGGTGCGTCAGTTCCCGTAATGGTGAGACCTGACTTCAAAACCGATGCGACGGCGTACACCAGACCCAACCTGGCAATTGTGGATTGTCGGTTTTTATCGTTAACAAACCGCAAACCTGGCTCATCACGGCCTTTGTTCCAGTGTGAATGAAGCAAACCGGCCAGTTCGTAGAGGTAAAAAGCCACCCTGTGCGGCTCCTGCCCCAAGGCTGCAGCTTCGATCATTCGCGGATATTCGCCGAGCTTGGTGATCAGCGCCAACTCGCTCTCATGCGCCAGATCTGACAGATCTGCCGAGGCCAATGCTTCGGGTGACAAATCCAGATCGGGAAATGTCTCCAGCCCCTGCCGCAGCACCGAAGAGCAACGCGCATGGGCATACTGCACGTAGAACACCGGATTGTCCTTGGACTGCTCGGTCACCTTGGCAAAGTCGAAATCCAGCGATTCCGAGCTCTTCCGGTAAAGCATCATGAAGCGAACCGAATCGACACCCACCTCATCAACCACATCCCTGAGCGTGATGAAGTCTCCCGAACGCTTGGACATCGCGACCGGTTCGCCGTTGCGATAGATCTTGACCATCTGGCACAAAAGCACCGTCAGTTTCGCCTCGCCTCCCGACACGGCCTTGGCGACAGCCTCAAGCCGCTTGATATAGCCGCCATGGTCGGCGCCAAGCACATAGATCATCTCTGTAAAGCCGCGTTCGAACTTGTCGCGGAAATAGGCCACATCTGCGGCAAAATAGGTGTAGCTGCCATCCGACTTGATCAACGGACGGTCGATATCGTCGCCGACATCGGTAGACCGGAACAGCGTCTGCTCGCGGTCTTCCCAGTCCTCGGGCAGTTGGCCCTTCGGCGGCGGCAGCTTGCCCTTGTAGACATGGCCCTTGAAGGTCAGGTCATTGATGGCGTGACGAATGGCGCGCTCGCCATCGGCATGCAGACTGCGTTCGGAAAAGAACACGTCATGCTCGACATTGAGCGCCTTCAGGTCGGCCCGGATCATCGCCATCATCGCGTCAATCGTGCGCTCCTTGATGAGCGGCATCCGTTCTTCTTCCGGCATATGCCGCAACCTGTCGCCGAACTCTGCAGCCAGCGCCTTGCCGACCGGCACCAGATAATCGCCCGGATAAAGCCCGGCGGGAATGTCGCCGATGTCATCGCCCAGCGCTTCGCGGTATCTCAGAAAAGCCGATTTCGACAGCACATCGATCTGCGAACCCGCATCATTGATGTAGTATTCCTTGGTCACCTGGTAGCCGGCATAGCTCATCAGATTGGCGAGCGCGTCGCCAACCACGGCACCCCGGCAATGGCCGACATGCATCGGCCCGGTCGGGTTTGCGGAGACATATTCGACATTGACCTTGCGGTCGGCACCGGTCGCAGAGCGGCCAAAATCAGCGCCCTCGCGCACAACGGTCGACAAAAGACGGTGCCAGAAACTTGGGGTCAGGCGGAAATTCAGAAAACCGGGACCGGCCACCGTGGTCTCGGCAACATCGGCATCATCACCAAACTGTGCTGCGATCAGTTCGGCAAGCGCCCGCGGGTTCATTCCCAGCGGCTTGGCCAGAACCATGGCGGCATTGGTCGACATCTCGCCGTGGGCCGGATCGCGTGGCGGCTCCACAGTCATTCGCTCAAAACCGGTTTCGCCGCCTTTTTCCTTAAAGACATCAAGGGCTTTAACAGCTTGCTTGATTCTGAATTCGAAGTCCTTGAACACATTCATGGCATCAGTCCGATATGGCGGAAAAGCGGGGTGAAACAGGCGCTCGCGCCGGTTGACCGCTGCCTATCTCAATTCAGGTGTATCGTCAAACAAACGCCGGTGTGCGGCGATCGCATAGGTGTCGGTCATCCCGGCAAGGTAGTCCCTCACCCCTTGCGCCCGCAGTCTGTCCGGCAGGTCCTCGATCCCTGCATATTCATGCTTTTCTCCCATGGTCGAAGGATCAGACATGAAGGCCGCGAAAAGATCCCGGACAATCCGCGTAGCATGCGCCCGCACCCGCATCACATCGGGATGACGGTAGAGATGCTTGTACAGAAACGTCTTGATGTCACGGTCGGCCGCGACGAACTCATCAGAAAAAACCGCCATCGTCAGCCCCGCATGGCGAACATCATCGGCCGATTGCGGTTTGACCGCGATGATGTTGGATTGCGCCACGCCAATCACATCCTCAACCATCTCGGTAATTTGCCGTCGCATGATTTCATGAATGAAGCGCGGCTCCTCAAGGCCCGGATATCGATTGCGCACCTCTGCCATCAGCCGTGCCAGCAGTGGCAGTTCCTCCAGCATCTCCAGCGTGATCAGACCAGAGCGCAATCCGTCGTCGATGTCATGGGTGTTATAGGCAATGTCATCAGCGATCGCTGCCGCCTGGGCTTCCAGGCTCGCATGAGTCGCAAGCCACAAATCATGACTCTTATTGTAATCAAGAATGGGTCCAGGGACAGGTTGGCCGCCCTCGACGATCAATGGTCCGTTGTGTTTGACCAGACCTTCCAGCATTTCCCAGGAAAGATTGAGCCCGTCGAATTCCGCGTAGCGTTGTTCCAGTTTGGTGACGATGCGCAGCGACTGGGCGTTGTGATCAAATCCCCCGGCGTCAGCCAGCAACTCGGCCAGCGCCTCTTCGCCAGTATGACCGAAGGGCGTGTGGCCAAAATCATGCACAAGCGCCACACCCTCGGCCAGATCCTCATCAAGCTTGAGCGCGCGTGCAAGCGCCCGTGCGATCTGTGCCACTTCGATGGTGTGGGTCAGCCGGGTACGATAGTGGTCGCCTTCATGGGCGACGAAGACCTGGGTCTTGTGCTTGAGCCGCCGGAACGCGGTGGTGTGGATGATCCGGTCGCGGTCGCGCTGAAACTCCGACCGGGTCGGACTTGTGGGCTCCGCAAACAGCCGCCCGCGGCTGGCCCAGGGGTCAGCAGCCCATGGCGCATGTTCCCCGGTTCCAAAACCCAGCTTTGTTACGTCGAATTCCATGCCAATCCCGTCAACAGGCCCAACCATGTTCCTGCTCGGCCTATCCAAGCATTGACGTCGGGCCACCGCCTTCATACCTATAGAGAGACTGATTTGAAACATGTCTCTGCCGGACCTTGACCCCGGCAAGGAGGTCACGTGCCTGAATCCCCATCTGTTACCCTGTCTGAATCGGCTGCCCGCCGGATCAAGGAAATTGTTGCGACCGAGGCTGGCAAGTCCGCGCTTCGGGTTTCCGTCGAAGGCGGCGGCTGCTCCGGCTTTTCCTACAAGTTCGATCTTGCCGATCAGCCCGACGCGGATGACATAGTGCTCGAGAGAGACGAAGCCCGGGTTCTCATCGACCAGATCTCGTTGGTCTATATGGCCGGCTCTGAAATCGATTTCGTCGACAATCTGATGGGCCAGGCCTTTCAGATCAAGAATCCGAATGCGGTCGCTTCATGCGGCTGCGGGACAAGTTTCTCGGTCTGATCACCGGTTACCTGCCCCGCGTCAGACTGCTCCCGTGTCGTTGAAGGATTTCCCTCTTGAAAATCGTTACCTGGAACATCAACGGCATCAAGGCCCGGATCGAGAACCTGCTGGCCTGGCTCAAGGAGAGCGATCCGGATATCGTCTGCCTGCAGGAAATCAAGTCGGTTGATGAGGGATTCCTCCGGCTGGAAATCGAAGCAATGGGCTATCATGTTGAAACCCATGGCCAAAAAGGCTTCAACGGCGTTGCGATCCTGTCCAAGCAAAGCCCTGACGAGGTCAATCGCGGGCTTCCGCGTGACGACAGCGACGAACAGGCACGCTTCATCGAGGCGGTGTTCTCCGTCGACGGCGGCGTGCTGCGGGTAGTGTCGCTATATCTGCCCAACGGCAACCCCGTCGACACCCCCAAGTTCCCCTACAAGCTTGCCTGGATGGAGAGGCTTCACGCCTTTGCTGCCGACCGTCTGGCGCTTGAAGAGCCATTGGTGCTGGCAGGCGATTACAACGTCATTCCCGAGCCGGTCGACTGCCACGATCCGAAAGTCTGGGAAGGCGACGCGCTGTTTCGTCCCGAAACCAGAATGGCCTTCAGAAGGCTGGAAAACCTCGGTTTCACCGATGCGCTGCGCTCGGTCAACGACCAACCGGAAACCTATACGTTCTGGGACTATCAGGCCGGCGCCTGGCCCAAGAACAATGGCATCCGCATCGACCATTTGATGCTCTCACCGGAAGCGGCAATTCTTCTCAAATCGGCTGATGTCGAAAAATACGTTCGCGGCTGGGAAAAACCATCCGATCACGTCCCGGTGGCAATTTCTCTTGCCGTCTGAACAGCTTACCTGCTCATTGGCCTGAACGGCTGCAAAACTTGCCAATCTGCGGCAAGAAGCGCACAATATTGTCATGAAACATGCGCGATCATTGAGAATTGCATTGGGCATTTGTTCTCTGGCAATGCTCGGATTTTACACGCCCCCTGCATTCGCCGGGCAGGATTGAGAATGTCTCGGCAATGGCAAACGCATCAAGCAAGGTGGCGTTGTTTGCCTGCAGATCGGCTCATCCCAGCGCTATATGGCGCGCTGCGAGCGCAATCTCAACAACACCAGCTGGAAGAAGATCTCGGACGGCTGCCCGGTGGCGCAAATGTCGCCCACGCCAGCAACCACAGCATCATTGGTTCCAGGCTGAACTGGCCGGTGTCCAATTTTTAAATCATTGAAAGCGCTAAAGGCTGCCTGATCAATTCAGGCCCTTGGCCAGCATGTCCTGTGCCAGCGCCACGGCTGTACGCCGATCCGCCTCGCCCGACAACAAAAACGCCCGCTCCTGCAACGACTGGATCCATGGCTTGTCAGACGGCGCCGACCGCTCGAGAGCCGTGGTCATGAAAGCAAGCCCGCGGACAACCTGCCCCTCTTCGAACACCACATTGCCAAGCACGGCAGATGCTGCCGGATGACCGCTGACGCGGGCCCGGTTCAGCCATTTCTTGGCCTGCTGGATATCGTTGGCGCCGCCCTCGCCTTCAAGGATCATCCGACCCAGCCGGTACTGCGCTTCGGGGATGCCGAACGCAGACGCCGCCTGAAAATAGAGCTGCCGCGCAGCACCCAGATTGGCCTTGACCGGGCTTCCGGGAATGCCTTTCTGGTAATAGGTCGCCAGCGACAACAACGCATTGACGAAATAGCCGGTATCCTGCGAGCCCGGCTCAACACCCTGACGGGCGATATCATCATAGATCTTGAAGGCTTCGTAGTCGTTTTCGACCACGCCATCGCCATAGGCATACATATTGGCGAGCGCCCAGCGCGCGCCGGGATGGCCTTTGTCGGCGGCGTATTTATAGGCTTCGACAGCCTCGTCCTTGCGGCCCTTCTTGTAGGCCGAAAAGCCGAATTTGAACAGGTCAAACGGACCCGACTCGCTGGTCACGCCAGCATTTGGATCGAGCGCCAGCGCCGGTCCGCCAATGCCGATGGCAGCGGTGAGGACAGCACAAAAAAGCTTGGTTCGGGTACGGCTAGATGTCTGCATAGACGTGCTTTTCTTTCGCTCCGCCAGGGTGGGTTACTGCGCCATGTCGCGCCGATCCCACCGTCTGGGCGTATTTCCACAGCGCACCCGACGCATAGTCGGTCTCCCGCGCTGTCCAGTTTTTCCTGCGTGCAGCCAGTTCCTCATCGGACAGTTGCACATTCAAAATACCATCGACAGCATCAATCTCGATGATGTCGCCATCCTGAAGCAAGCCGATTGGCCCGCCTTCAGCTGCTTCCGGCCCGACATGGCCGATACAAAACCCGCGCGTTGCGCCGGAGAACCGGCCGTCGGTGATCAATGCAACCTTGTCGCCCATGCCTTGGCCATAGATGGCCGCAGTGGTCGACAACATTTCGCGCATCCCGGGGCCGCCCTTGGGGCCCTCGTAGCGGATCACCAGGACCTCGCCTTCCTTGTAATCACGCTTGTTAACCGCCGCGAAGCATTCCTCTTCCGAATCAAAACAGCGTGCCGGACCGATGAACTTCAGCCGGGTCATGCCGGCCACTTTCACGATCGCACCATCTTCGGCAAGATTGCCTTTCAGCCCGACAACACCGCCAGACACGGTGATCGGCTTGTTGGCCGGGTGCACAACATCCTGTTCGTCATTCCAGCGAACATGCTCCATGTTTTCGGCCAAAGTACGGCCTGTCACGGTCATGCAATCGCCATGAAGGTAGCCGTGATCGAGCATGGTCTTCATCAACACCGGAATGCCGCCAGCCTCGAACATGTCCTTGGCGACATATTTGCCGCCCGGTTTCAGATTGGCAATGTAAGGGGTGCGTTCGAAAATCTTGGCGACGTCAAACAGGTCAAATTCGATACCGCATTCATGCGCGATTGCCGGCAGGTGCAGCGCCGCATTTGTCGACCCGCCGGTGGCTGAAACCACAGCGGCAGCGTTTTCCAACGCCTTCAGGGTGACGATATCGCGCGGCCGAATCTGCTTGGCGATCAGCTCCATCACCTTCTCGCCAGCGGCATAGCTGAACTTGTCCCGCATTTCGTAAGGCGCAGGCGCGCCGCAGGAATAGGGCAATGCCAGTCCGATGGCCTCAGCCACTGTCGCCATGGTGTTGGCGGTGAACTGGGCGCCGCACGAACCTGCAGAAGGACACGCCGCCTGTTCGATCTCTAGAAGATCCTCGTCCGAAATATCGCCGACCGAGTGCTGGCCAACCGCCTCGAACACGTCCTGAACTGTGATCTGGCGGCCGCGGTAACTGCCTGGAAGGATTGAGCCGCCATAGATGAAGATCGAAGGCACGTTGAGTCGGACCATGGCCATCATCATGCCCGGCAGGGATTTGTCGCAGCCTGCGAGCCCGACAATGGCGTCATAGCAGTGACCGCGCATGGTCAACTCGACCGAATCAGCAATCACATCGCGGCTGACCAGGGATGATTTCATGCCCTGATGCCCCATGGCGATGCCGTCCGTCACGGTAATGGTGCAGAATTCGCGCGGCGTGCCTTTTGCAGCAGCAACGCCCTTCTTGACCACCTGCGCCTGGCGCATCAGCGAGATATTGCACGGCGCAGCTTCATTCCAGCATGACGCAACACCAACCAGCGGCTGAGCTATTTCTTCGGCCGAAAGTCCCATGGCATACAGGTAGGACCGGTGCGGCGCGCGCGCGGGTCCTACCGTTGTGTAGCGGCTTGGAAGCTTGGACTTATCGAAAGCGCTGGCGGTCATATGATCCTCAAATGCGTCTTGGTCATTTTATTCAAACCGAGCCGCAGGGGGCCTAACTGATGCCCTGCCCTGCGCCTCGTTTGTGGCGGGAAATGGGCACAATATGCCCCCGCAATTGCATAGCAGATGATTTCACATAATGTGTTGCGAAATCGTCACATTGCGTGATCTCTGGCATTCGGCAGCGAAACGCGTCAATCTTTCCAATGAATTCGGTCGAACCAAAAATGGCCTGCAGAATGCAAAAACCCCGCCACAAGGGCGGGGTTGAATTGTTGCTATACTGGACGGGTTGATCAGAACTTGACCTTGACGGCACCTGAGATGGCGGCCACCAAGTCTGAGCCATAATTGTACGTGATCCGAGCATCCGAAGATGAACCAGAAGTCAGGACACCAAGCGCTCCACCGAGCCGGATTTCAACATTCTCGTTCGGTGTGAAGGCACCACCAGCAGCAACCGTCCATGTGTCAGACTGAGTTCCAGTAGTAGTCGCGGTGCCACGGTCCCAGGTCAGGGCAACAAGGCCAGAAAGATTATCATTGAACTTGTGGCCAACACCGCCCGTAACCGTCCAACCGTCACGATAATAGAGATCGAGCGACGTGACCTCGTTCGGAGCCCCTGAGGAACATCCAAACGCAGCGGTAAATGTCGGACAAAGCGCGATTGACTGAAGCACACTCCAATCGACCCACTTGACCGATCCGAAGGCGAGCCAGCCGGGAGCGATGCCTGACTGTACCTTGATCTCAACGACCTGCGGCATTGTCGCCGCACCAAAAATCGGGGTCACTGCACCACCGAACGGGGCCGGTGCGAAGGGGTTCTGAGTGAGATCAAGCACTCCGGAGATGCTATTCAGTTGCACTTCGGAATAATAGACTGCGCTGGCTCTAAAAGCTATTTCCGGGATTTCATATGCTATGCCTGTACGCCAACCGATGCCTGAATCTTCCAGATTCACCCGACCAATGCCGGTGCCAAATGCAGCGGGAATCACCGCAGTCAGACGTTCCTTAAAACCGCTGATCTCCAAGTGTGAAACACCGCCAATGACCCTGAGCTGGCCCTTGCCTGCCTGGAACTTCACAGAGCAAGTTGCTGCAAAGCCGTCGCTTCCGATGTCCGTCTCCGTGTTCGAGTTTGCACCCGCCCAGTTGGTACCTGGTTTTGAATGCGCACCATAGGGCTGGCTGTAGTCGGCCATGCAATCCACATGTGCACCGATACCGACTTTCGCGCCAAGGCGCGGCACCCAGTAAGATTCGGTTTCGCGCACTCCGTTGGCCGGACCAACCGGGGTACCATCCGTTGCATCAACATCAACAACGTTATTGAGGTCGCGCTGCGGCATCACATAGGTCGCGGTGGCCTCAGTAGCAAAACGCGACGTATCAAAAAGCAAATCGACGTTATAGCCGCCTCGCTCCAATCCGCCTGCCTGTGCTGCCGAAGCAAGCGCCACAGTGGTTGCCATTAAAGCAACAAACGTTTTCAAAGTACCGCGAATCATGAATCCCCTCCAGGACTTAAAAGCTTACGATTGCCTAGATTAGGTAATGCATTTGGGGTGTTTGTAAACAGCACCCAACGCCCCCTGCATGCACGCAATCCGCGACCAGCACCCGAAACCGTCCAAAATGGCGAGTATTTGATCCAAACTATTGAAATTCGGCGCCCAACAGAGCCTTCAACCGTTCAAATCCGCCCCAAACCGACGGTCACCACGATTTTGTTGCAATTCGGTCACAATTGCCATGATTTTGTGCGGATTGCCCTATTCCCGGCCTCGTTCTGCAATTCATGCAAAAAACACGCCCGTCAGGCGCGTCAGC
This sequence comes from Hoeflea sp. IMCC20628, assembly GCF_001011155.1. Lineage (NCBI taxonomy): Bacteria > Pseudomonadati > Pseudomonadota > Alphaproteobacteria > Hyphomicrobiales > Rhizobiaceae > Hoeflea > Hoeflea sp. IMCC20628. Next base: position 1,834,654 of record NZ_CP011479.1, on the reverse strand, counting down.
CGGTTTGGCTGACGCGGTCGATGGCTTGCGCGATCTTGTCTTTCTGGCCCAGCAGGTCAGCAAGTTTGTCGCGTTCCGCCAGCACAATTTCCGGTTTGGCATTGGCGACAAATTTCTCGTTCGCCAGCTTGCGCTCGATCTTGTCGATGTCATCACCGAGTTTCGACAAGGCCTTTTCCAGACGGGCTTTTTCTGCTGACAGATCAATTAGCTCGCCGAGCGGCAGGCAAGCTGTCGCCTCGCCGACGACGATCTGCGCCGACCCGCTCGGAACCGCGTTTTCCAGCACAACGTCAGTCACCCGCGCCAATTGCCGGATCGCCGGTTCATGCCGCACCAGCCGCTCACCGGTCATCGTGCTGGTTCCCACCATCACCAGCTGCGACTTGGCTGCTGCCGGCACATTCATTTCCGCCCGGACTGATCGCAATCCGGAAACCAGATCAATCAGCCAGTTGATTTCGGCGGCCGCCGCCTCGTCTTCAAACACCGGCTCCGGCCAGGCTGCATGGCAAGCAAGCCCGGCGTCCGGTCCCGCCAGATGTTCCCATAGCTCTTCGGTCATGAACGGCATGAACGGATGCAGCAATTTCACCGCCTCGCTCAGCACATGGGCGGCACAGGCACGGGCTTCGGCCTTGGCGGCCTCGTCTTCGCCGTTGAATACCGGCTTGAGCAATTCCAGATACCAATCACAGACCTGATTCCAGACAAACCGGTACAGCGCGCTTGACGCCTCATTGAACTTGTAGGCCTCAATCGCCGCTTTCACCTCGTTCGAAGTCCGGGTCAGTTCGGTGAGAATCCAGCGGTTGATCGTCAGCTTGGCGCTGGCCGGATCAAAAGCCGGATCGAGCACCGCACCGTTCATGTCGGCAAACCGCGTGGCGTTCCACAGCTTGGTGCCGAAATTGCGGTATCCGGCAATGCGCGAAGGATCGAGTTTCACATCCCTGCCCTGGGCTGCCATGATGGCCAGCGTAAAGCGCAGCGCATCGGCACCGTACTCGTCGATCAAGTCCAGCGGATCAATCACATTGCCCTTGGATTTGGACATCTTGGCACCATGCATGTCGCGCACCAGCGCATGCACATAGACCGTATGAAACGGCTCTTCCTTCATGAAATGCAGGCCCATCATCATCATCCGGGCGACCCAGAAAAAGATGATGTCAAAGCCGGTCACCAGCACACTGGTCGGGTAGTAGATTTCAAGCTCGGGCGTCTTGTCAGGCCAGCCAAGCGTCGAGAACGGCCACAGTGCCGAGGAAAACCATGTGTCGAGCACATCTTCGTCGCGGGTCAGGATTTCACCGGGCTTGAAGTTCTCGAGCTTTTCCTCAACCCAGGCTTTCCATGGACCTTCATGGGCAAGATAGTGCTGGATCGCCGCATCAAGTGCGGTTTCCTCGTCTTTTTCAACAAAGACCTGACCATCGGGACCGTACCAGGCCGGTATCTGGTGTCCCCACCACAATTGCCGGGAAATGCACCACGGCTGGATGTTCTCCATCCACTCGAAATAGGTCTTGTCCCAGTTCTTCGGCACGAAATTGGTCCGGCCTTCGCGCACGCTTTCAATCGCCGGCTTGGCCATTTCAGCGGCATTGACATACCATTGGTCTGTCAGGAAAGGCTCGATCGGCACACCGCTGCGGTCGCCATGCGGAACTGTGTGGGTGTGCGCCTCGACCTGGTCGAGAAGGCCGAGTTCCTCCATCTTGGCAACGACTTCCTTGCGCGCGGCAAAGCGGTCCATACCGTCGAGTTCCTCCATCACCTCAATCAGCTTGCCTTCAACCTTGAGATCTTCGAGGAAGTCTTCATTGTCCTTGAGCGTCATCCGGCCATCGGTGGTCAACAGGTTGATGGCTCTAAGGTGATGGCGTTTGCCAACTTCGAAATCATTGAAGTCATGCGCAGGCGTTATCTTCACGGCGCCCGAACCGGCTGTCTCATCCGCGTAGTCGTCGCCAACAATAGCAATACGGCGACCGACCAGCGGCAGAACAACTTCTTTGCCGATCAGATCCTTGTAGCGGACATCATCCGGGTTGACCGCTACAGCCGTGTCACCAAGCATGGTTTCGGGCCGTGTGGTGGCAACAATGATGTAGTCGCGGGTCTCATAGGTATAGGTCTCGGTCTCCTCGTCATAGGACACCGGATGCTCATAGGTTACGTCATCGGCCAGCGGATAGCGGAAATGCCAGAGGTTTCCCTGCACCTCGATCTGCTCGACCTCGAGGTCGGAAATCGCGGTCAGCAGCTTCGGATCCCAGTTGACCAGGCGCTTGTCCTTGTAGATCAGGCCTTCCTTGTAGAGACTGACAAAGACTTCCAACACGGCATGCGAAAGCCCTTCGTCCATGGTGAAGCGCTCGCGTGACCAGTCGCATGACGCACCAAGCCGCTTGAGCTGGTTGAAGATCGTCCCACCGGACTTCTCTTTCCATTCCCAGATCTTCTCGACAAATGCCTCGCGTCCGATTTCGCGGCGATCGATCTGCTGTTCGGCCAACTGCCGTTCGACCACCATCTGGGTCGCAATGCCGGCATGATCCATTCCTGGCTGCCACAGAACATTTTCTCCAAGCATGCGATGATACCGCACCAGGATATCCTGCAGCGTGTTGTTGAGCGCATGGCCCATGTGCAGTGAGCCGGTCACGTTGGGTGGCGGAATCACGATGCAAAACGAATCCCGCCCGGGCTGTGCTCCAGCGCCAGCGGCGAATGCATTCGCCTCGGCCCAGCGTGTCACAATTTTTGGCTCGATGGCCGCGGAGTCATAGGATTTTTCAAGCATTATCGGATAACCGTTTGCATCTGAAGGGACAGGATTGGCATAAACCGGAACGAAATGGTGGAGTCAACACGACCCGAACCCGACACCGCCGGAGAGCGGCGCACAAGCCCGGATAAGGCAGTGCATCCTTTCCACACCGAAGTGTAGACCGGCCCCAACCCATATCATTGTTCTAGATCAATAACGTCGCCAAATCGGCATCAGTTCCATGCCAGCTCCCGAACTGCGCCAGCCTTTTCTCATATTCACGTCCGTGAAACGGGACTCATCCCACCGTGGCAGCGCCTGAAACGACAAAACAGTGCGCAGCAGACGACTCGCCTGCTGCGACACCAACGTCCTGTTGGGACGAATGGTAATTAGCCGCGGTTTCCGCGCGACACACGCTCGATTTCTTCGCGCACCAGCCGCTCGACAAGCGTTGGCAGGTTGTCATCGAGCCACTGGGTCAGCATCGGACGCAGCATCTCTTCGGCAATCTCGTCAAACGAGCGGCGTTGCCCTGCAGCTATCGCGGCATCAAGTTCGCCAAAGGACGCAGCGACCTTTTCCCCGGTCTGCAGGGAAACAAGTTGGCCAGCGCCTTCAGGCTGATGTGTGGCTGCAACCGGTTCGGACCGGTTCACATCTGGCTTTTCTTTCGGCTCCTCCTGCTCAAGGGATGCCGAAACCATCATCTTCAGAACGGGCGCTTCCACCGGCTCGTCGGATGTCAGCGCGGCGCGAAGTTCTTCGGCAGCCGCATCATCCATCTCGGTCAAGTCGTCCGGCAAGGACCCGGTTTCTTCCATTTCTGTATCAGTATCTGCTTCTGTATCAGCAGCCGCGTCCTCAGCTTCGGGAGCTTGCACGGCGAGCCGCGCACGGGCAGCAACATCGGCCAACGAGACGGGTTCGAAATCAGTTTCATTACCAGCGGCCGCAGGCGGGCTCGCAGTTTCAGTGGCAGCGTGATCCGAAGTCAAATCGTCATCAGAACGCTGATCGCCCGCATCCTCGAATGTGCCCGTATCATCAAATCTGGTCGGGTTCTCGCCTTCCTCCGGCTCATTGTTTTCAATGATCCTTCGGATGGAAGCCAGAATCTCTTCCATTGACGGTTCGCGCTGTACGCCTGCCTGACCCATGATTACGCTCCATTACTCTCGTCGCCAGGCTCATGCCAACCGGCGAATCACCTGACAAGCCTACGGCATTGCCAGCGGCTTGAGAATCACGCAGCCTCAAGGTTGTGTAGTCATGCACAGGAATTCATGCTGTAGCGGCGAGCGGCACGACGTGAACGCGTATTTAGCGTCCGTCTACTGTGCGAAGGCCGTACCAACGGTCCTTTGTCGCCTCGTAGTGAATTTCAGGCTGGTAATTGGCGACATGCAGACCCAACCGGTCAATGGTCAGCTTTCCGGTCGAAGCAATCACAGAGTAGCTGGCCACGATGGCGTTGCGCTCGGATTGGGAAATCGCTTCCTTGGCGGTGAGCACGGTTTGCTGGGCATTGAGCACATCAAGCGTGGTCCGCTGACCAACACGACGCTCTTCAACCACGCCATTCAAGGCAAGATTTGCGGCCGAAAGCTGAGCCTTGTTGGCGCTAATGGTCGCGATCGCGGCTTCCATCTGCGTCCAGGAAGACACCACCGACTGTTCAATCGCGCGGCGCGCCGAATCAACCAGAATGCGTTTCTGACCTAACTGTTCCTTGGCTTCCCGCACCGTCGCGGAAGCAAAACCGCCCTGATAGAGCGGGACCGTCACCTTGGCCTGAACCTGGCCAGTGGTGATCCCGCCATCGGCCTCGTAGACCGAGCCAACAACTTTAACCCCCGGAAGAAACGCTCCTTCACGCTCCTTGACCTGGTAACCGGCCGCATCAACCCCGAAGAGTGCTGCCAGAACAGTCGGATGCTCCGCCGTCCCCTGTGCCACCGCCTTATCAAGAGTACCGGGAAGCAGTTTCTGTGGCAACGGAACCGACTTGAGGCCTTTCGGCACGGAACCGACAATCTGCGCGTAAACCGCAGCACTGGATTTCGCCTGGGCAACGGCTGCAGTCAGGCTCGCCTTTGCGCCTGCAAGCTCGGCTTCCGCCAGGCTCACGTCAGTCCGGGTGCTCTCACCGACGTCGAACCGGGCACGCGCAGCAGAAAACTGCTCCTGCAGGAATGCAATGTTCTGCTTGCGGTAGACAACGATCTGGTTGTCTCGATTAACGTTGGCGTAGGCTTGAACCGTGGCAAGAAGGATATCTATTTCAGTCCCGCGCAGATTTTCCCGGCCAGCGAAAACTGCGGCTTCGGCAGCGCGCACAATGTTACGGGTCTGAAATCCGTCAAACAGGGTTTGGGTTATCGAGACGCCAATGCTGGCGGAATTCGTCGTGTAATTTTCGGTGTTGGAAGACGTTGCCGTCGCTTCAGCAACGACATAGGGGCGATATCCGGACTTCGCAATTGCCACACCTTCATCAGTCGCTCGCAAACCGGCACGCGCCGCGTTGAGATCAGGGTTATTCTCATACGCCTTGGCCATGGCCTGATAGATCGTTTCGGCTGAAACTGGCTGGGGAACCAAGGCCATCATCGAAACGACGGCAACGCAAACGAAGGATTTTTTGACAAACGACACGAGTACATACTCCAACATGCGCGAAACAAATGTTCCAAATGAGCGCAGGACACGATCATGGTGTAAGAACAATATATGATGGCTAGCGGAGCCAGACGCAATCAAACAAGTCAGGCATCGGCCAATAAACCCAGCCACGTTGCCGACGCGCAACAGCGCGGCAATTAGCTGCATCCCCTGAATTATAGCCTGGCGACCCTTAGAATACGAATTCCGCGGTCTTGCGAAACCCAGGTAACGGTTTGACAGATATGTTGAATGCAGGCCGGCCCGATACGATGCCGCCATCCTTGACGAAGACATAGGCCTGTGCCGCCAGTCCGGTTCCGACCGCAACGACCAGTCTGCCGCCCTCGCGCAATTGATCGAAAAGAACGTCAGGAATCATTTCAACGGCGCCATTGAAGAAGATCCTGTCATAGGGACCTTCGCTGGCGTAACCCATTTCAAGCTCACCGGTCACCACTGCAACATTGTCATAGCCGTTGTCGCTGAGTTTCGTGCTGGAGGCCTCGGCCAGCGCCGCATCACATTCAACCGCAACGACCGACCCGGCCAGCAAAGACAACAATGCCGCCGAATAGCCGACGCCGGATCCGATCTGAAGCACCACATGATCACGGGTGATCTCAGCCAGTTGCAGCATCTTGGCCAGCGGCGACGGTTCCATGACAAATCGCGCTATACCGTCTTCGCCACCCGTTGAAATCTGCAGGTCGGAGTCGATATAAGCCAGCGGCTTCAGGGGCGTGGGAAGAAAATCCTCGCGCGCAACCGTCAAAAACGCTTTCAACACCGAATGTGATGTCACGTCCGTTGTGCGGATCTGGTTATCCACCATCTTCTGGCGCGCGTCTTGATAGTCGGTGCCCATTTGGTCTCTCCGGTGCATCTCGTCTGGGGTTTCATTAAAGCGCCGCACCGGGAGTTTCAAGCCGAACCATGCCCAGGCGGGTTCGAATTCACTGTTTTCAGCCGAACGATGCTCTGGGGGCTGCAGAAAGCGGACCTAACCGCCCACATGCCCCTTGCGCCGGTTTGATTCTCCGTCTATTTGCCAGCCGTCCGGTCATTGATCGGCCAGAGGCCTCGTGGCGGAGTGGTTACGCAGAGGACTGCAAATCCTTGCACCCCGGTTCGATTCCGGGCGAGGCCTCCAAACTCAATCACCAGATTCATTGTTTTCTCTCGCCTTCGCGGCACCGCTGGCTGGTCGCCGCGCGCGGCGACGTTCCGTCCGCACGACGAATTGTCGGCGCCAGCGGCGTACAGACGGCAGATCCTGCGACAGCACCAGCAGTCCCAGTGGAATCATCCAGAACCCCAGAATCGGCAGAAACCCTAGGGTTCCGCCTGCAACGAGGCCTGCGCCCAGTGCGATGCGCGTTGACGCACGACGCGGCAGCCGAAAATTCCGGGCGCCGAAACGGACATCGCCGCGGGCGGCATTGAATTCGAAAAAGCGGTACTTCGACATGATGACTGTGCCTGATTGATGCGCTTGTGGTGCGTTTTTCAAACCCTTGAGATGGGATTTCAGCCGCACCAGAACAAGATAGTCGCTTTTTCTGCAAAAACAGCTTGGCAAATCAGAGGGGCATTTGGTATAGGCCCCCCACGCTGCTTAACGCGGTGGTCCCCGGTAGCTCAGTGGTAGAGCAATCGACTGTTAATCGATCGGTCGCTGGTTCGAATCCGGCCCGGGGAGCCAAATTACAAAAAACCGCAGCCTTTTCGGGTCGCGGTTTTTTTTGCTCTTCTCACCATTGGCCGCAACCGCGTAAATATCAGCAGTCTTTCGTGAAACCTTTGATCCGATTTTTCCGTTGAACCGTATGACAGGTTCAGCAGGCACGGCGATGTTCGCCCAATCGGAAATTATCTATCAAGATGGAACACGACTCAAATTCCTTGTCGACGACTGCCATCGTCTGGTTCCGCAATGATCTGCGGACCCAGGACAACGCCGCTCTGGTCGCTGCAAGCCGACACGCAGCCGTCATTCCGGTATTCATCCGCGAGGCAGGTTCCCCTGCCCGCTCACTCGGCGCGGCGCGGCGCTGGTGGCTGCATCATTCCCTGTCACGCCTGACCGAGAAGCTCGAACACCTCGGCGCACCGCTGCACCTGGTCAGCGGCGACCCTGTCGACATTATTCCGGAATTGGTCAAGGCAACCGGCGCATCCGCGGTCTATTGGAACAGGCGCTATGATCCGGCGCACCAAAATGCTGATTCCGCACTGAAAATCCATCTCCACAACAACGGAATCGAAACCGAGAGTTTCTCCGGCCAGCTTCTGCATGAACCGACCCGGCTGCGCACCGGCGCAGGCACTTATTACAAGGTTTACAGCCCCTTCTGGCGGGCGCTTGAATCAGATCTTGAAAACAGCCCGCCGATGCCCCTGCCCGCACCGCAATCGCTTACAGCTTCGAACGGCGGCGCCAAACTGGAGTCCGAATCGCTCGACGACTGGCAACTGCTGCCGACCAAGCCCGACTGGTCCGGCGGCATCGCTGACGTCTGGACACCTGGCGAGGACGGCGCCCATGACCGCCTGACCGAATTTCTCGAAAACCGGCTGCGCGGCTATGCCGAACGCCGCGACATTCCTGGCGTGGCCGCCACCTCAGGTCTTTCGGCGCATCTTGCCAGCGGCGAAATCACTCCGGCGCAGATTTTCCAGGCCCTGAGCCAGACCGACAATGATGCCTCCAACGAAGACCGGTCGAGGTTCCGCAAGGAAATCGCCTGGCGCGAGTTCTCCTGGCATTTGCTGGTCAACAATCCCGGCCTGCCTGTCAGCAACCACAATCCGAAATTTGACGCGTTCCCCTGGGTCACCAATGCCGACAGCCTGTCTGCCTGGCAAAAAGGGCTGACCGGTTATCCGGTGGTAGACGCCGGCATGCGCCAGCTCTGGCAAACCGGCTGGATGCACAACCGCGTCCGCATGATCGTCGCCTCGTTTCTGATCAAGCACCTGATGATCGACTGGCGCGAGGGCGAGGCCTGGTTCTGGGACACGCTGGTCGACGCCGATCCCGCCTCCAATGCCGCAAGCTGGCAATGGGTCGCTGGCTCCGGCGCCGATGCATCGCCCTATTACCGGATCTTCAATCCGATTCTGCAGGGCGACAAATTCGATACCGAGGGCGCCTATGTGCGTGAATTCGTTCCTGAACTCGCTGAACTTCCCGACAAATTCATCCACAAGCCCTGGACAGCGCCAGAAGATGTGCTGCTGGCAGACGGCATTCGCCTCGGCGAGACCTATCCACACCCCATTGTCGACCATCAGGCAGCGCGCCAGCGTGCGCTCGCGTCCTACCAAAGCATCAAGGATGCCGCATGACCCTCCATTTGCCCCCACACACTGTCAAAGCCGGACCCAAGCGTTTGAAAATCGCCGTGATCGGTTCGGGCATTTCCGGAGCCTCCGCCGCCTGGGCGCTGCACGGTTTGCACGATGTCACCGTTTACGAAGCGAGCAAACGCGCTGGCGGCCACACGGCCACCGTTGATATTGATTATGACGGCGCAGCGATTGCGGTCGACACCGGCTTCATCGTCTACAATGAGCTGAACTATCCCAATCTCACCGCGCTGTTTGCCCATCTGGGCGTCAACACCCATGATAGCGACATGAGCTTTGCGCTGTCGCTGGATCACGGCAAGCTGGAATGGGGTGGCGACACCCTGTCGACGCTGTTTGCGCAAAAGCGCAACCTGCTGCGCCCGTCCTTCCTGCTGATGCTGCGCGAGATCCTCCGGTTCAACAAGATTTGTCTTCGCGATCGCGCCGAGGGCCACCTCACCGCGCGTTCCATTGGCGATTATCTCAACTGGCGCGGTTTTTCACCGGGCTTCATGAACAACTACCTGGTTCCTATGGCGGCGGCGATCTGGTCAACACCAGCCAAGCGGATGCTGGAATTCCCGGCGACCTATTTTGTCAATTTCTTCGAAAATCACCGGCTGATCTATGCCGAACGCCCGACCTGGCGCACGGTGACCGGCGGAAGCCGCAATTACCTGACCAAGCTGCTCGCGCCTTTGGGCGACCGCATCAGGCTCGACACCGGTGTCGTTTCGGTGCGCCGCACACAGCACTGCGTCGATATTCTGGACACCACCGGTCATACAGAAACCTATGATCGGGTGATTTTTGCCTGCCACACCGACCAGGCGCTGAAGATCCTCGACCGGCCAACACCCCAGGAGCAGGATATCCTGACCGCCATCCCCTACGGCCCAAACCGGGTGATGCTGCACCGCGACGAGCGGTTGATGCCAAAGCGCAAGAAGGTCTGGGCGTCGTGGAACTACCTGCGCTCTTCAGATCAGCGAAGCGACGCCAATGTCGCAGTTTCCTACTGGATGAACCGGCTGCAGGGCATCGATCCATCCAGGCCGCTGTTCGTCACCCTCAATCCGGACCGCGACCCCCGTCCGGAGCTTGTGTTCGGTGATTACAGTTTCGACCATCCGCAGTTTGGCGCCGACGCCATGGATGTCCAGGCCCGGTTGAAGGCAATCCAGGGCGATCACAACACCTATTTTGCCGGCGCATGGACCGGCTATGGCTTCCACGAGGATGGCTTGAGCTCCGGTCTCGCCGCTGCCGAAGCTCTTGGCGCCACAGTGCCTTGGCGCGCCGCTCCCGCTGCTCAACCCGCCCTGGCTGCCTGAGCATGACCGCCCCGCTCAAGCACCCGGTCCAGATTGATACAAACGCCAAAGCGCCCGCATGTCTTTATGTCGGCGAGGTGATGCATCAGCGGATGAAGCCGGTCGGTCACCGCTTTGCCTACAAGGTCTATTCGCTGCTGGTCGACCTTGACCGGCTCGACGAGGCCGACCGGCTGTCACCACTGTTTTCAGTCAACAGCGCCAACCTGATGTCGTTTCATGAAGCCGATCACTTGCGCGGCACGACAAATACCAATCTGCGCGCCCATATCGACGCGCTGCTGCACGAAGCCGGCCTCGACCAGCGCGCAGCACGGATCGAACTGGCGTGTTACCCGCGCGTTTTCGGTCAGGTCTTCAATCCGCTGTCGGTCTACTATGCCTATGATGGCAACGGTGAGATTCTGGCGCTGGTCTATCAGGTCCGCAACACCTTTGGCGAAAGCCACACCTATGTCTGCAAGGTCGAACCCGGCGAGGTTTCCGCCGCAGGCATCCGCCAGAGCCGCTCCAAGCTTTTCTATGTTTCGCCCTTCATCAAAATGAACATGGAATACCACTTCCGCATGAACGTTCCCGCAGAGCATTTGCGCTGGCGCATTCTCGAAACCGACCATACCGGACCGTTGCTTTCCGCGACCTATAGCGGCGCCCGTAAAACACTGTGTACGGTGTCAATTTTGGCTTGCCTCTTGCAGATTCCGCTTTTGACGTGGAAGATTGTCGGCGGCATCCACTATGAAGCGCTGAAACTGTGGTTCAAGGGGATGCGTCTAGTGCCGCGTCCGGCGCCGCCCCCAGCTGCGAGCTTTCGCGATCAGGGAAAGTTCGATCGTCAGGTGGCAACGCCGCGACGTCCCGACAAATGGCGAGATGGAGGAGGCTGCGCTTATGAAGACTGAAGCCACCTGGAATGAACAAACCACCCCTGAGAGATTGTCAGCCGACAACATTTCGGCCTATCTGCGCGGATTGCCTGCCAAGGCCAAGATGATGCTGCGCGGGCTCTTGCACATGGGCCACGGCAAATTGTCGATCCGCATGCCGGATGGGCGAACCGTACGCGTCGAGGGCCATTCGGAAGGCCCCGAGGCGACATTGATCCTGCACAACTGGAACCTGGCCCACCGGGCCCTGACCGGCGGCACCATCGGCGTCGCCGAATCCTATATGGACGGCGATTGGGAAAGCCCCGACGTCACCGGGTTCCTCGAATTGTTTCTGGTCAACATGGAAGTCGGCGACAAGCTCGCCGGCGGCGCTCGCGGCATTGCCCGCGTGGTGGAACTGATCCGTCACTGGCTCAGGTCAAATTCGCGCACCCAGGCCAAAAAGAACATCTCAGCCCATTACGATCTCGGCAACGCGTTCTATTCCAAATGGCTCGATGAAACGATGACCTATTCCTCGGCGCTCTATGCCGATGGCGCCAATGATCTGGCCAGCGCGCAAACAGCCAAATACCGGGCGCTAGCCCAGGCTGCTGGCATCAAACCCGGCGATCACGTGCTCGAGATCGGTTGCGGATGGGGCGGGTTTGCCGAATACGCTGCGCGCGAAATCGGCTGCCGCGTCACCGGACTGACCATCTCCAACGAGCAGTTGGCATTCGCCCGCGAGCGCATTGAAAAAGCCGGCCTGTCCGACAAGGTCGACTTCCGCTTTCAGGACTACCGCGACGAGACCGGCCAGTATGACAGCGTTGTCTCGATCGAGATGTTCGAAGCGGTGGGCGAGAAATATTGGTCGACCTATTTTGCCAAGGTGCGGCAATGCCTCAAGCCCGGTGGCAAGGCTGGGCTCCAGATCATCACCATCGTACCCTCGGCCTACAAGACCTATCGCGCCAATCCGGATTTCATCCAGCGTTATGTGTTTCCCGGCGGCATGTTGCCGACGGAGAACCACCTGATATCGCTGGGCGAATCCGCAGGCCTCCAGCAGGTTGGCCACCGCGCCTTCGGTCCCGACTACGGCCGCACGCTGGCCGAGTGGCGGCAACGATTCTGGGATAAATGGGACGAGATCCAGCCGATGGGTTTTGACGCCCGCTTCAAGCGGCTGTGGGAGTTCTACATGTATTATTGCGAGGCAGGCTTCCGCTTCGGCCACATCAATGTCCGACAGGTGGTTTACAGCTGATCGGAAGGCATATTTGGGTACACTCGCCTGAGCAAATCTCGGGCGGGGTGAACCATTTGCAAGCCTGAGACGTATTCAGGGAAATTGCTGAACCTGCAGAGATCCCAATCGCAGGGTTTCGGCCAAACCCTGGATAGCAAATTGGCCGCAAGCTCTGATATCGCACCTGACCGGCGGCCCCTCGCCCTGCGCCAGATCATCGCCTATGCGTTGCCGGCCATTCCGCTGGCGGCTCTAACCCTGCCGCTCTATGTGCTTGTTCCGACATTTTACACCGAGACGCTGGGGCTTTCGCTTGCGTCGGTCGGCTTTGCGCTGTTGCTGGTCAGGATCTTCGACGCCGTCAACGATCCGCTGATCGGCTGGGCTGCCGACCGGTTCCGGCCCCGCTTCGGCCGTCGACGGTCGCTGTTTGCCATCAGCCTGCCGCTGACGGCGATTGCCGCCTTCATGCTGTTCTGGCCGCCTGTGGATGTGACAACCGCCTGGCTGGTGGTCTGGGGCCTGATGCTGTCGCTTGGCTACACAGCGGCGCTGATCCCGTTTTCGGCCTGGGGCGCGGAACTGGCGACCGATTACCACGGCCGCTCGCGGATCACCGGCTGGCGCGAGGGGCTGACGCTGGTCGGAACCCTGATCGCCATCGCCCTGCCCTTTGCCATCGGCTTTGACCAGGCCACCGGCGTGCACGGCCTGGCAGCGCTCGGGCTGGTCATTCTGATTGCCTTGCCGCTGTTCGGCACCGTGGCGATTGTCTTCACGCCCGAACCGGTGGAACATTCACACACCCGGGTCAATCTGAGAACGGGCCTGGCGCATCTTGCCCGCAACCGGCCATTTCTCCGGCTGATCGCCGCCTTTTTCCTCAACGGATTGGCCAACGGCATACCGGCGACGCTGTTTCTATATTTCGTCTCTGCCCGGCTCGGCCTTCCCGATGCCCGCGGTCCCTTGCTGTTTTTCTATTTTCTCTGCGCCATCGCCGGGGTGCCGCTCGCCACCTGGGCAGCACGCCGGGTCGGCAAACACCGGGCCTGGTGTTACGGCATGCTCGCCGCGTGTGTGGCCTTTGCGCCAGCGCCTCTATTGCCCGAAGGCAGCCTGATCGCCTTTGCCGCCATCTGCGCTGTCACCGGCCTGTTGCTGGGGTTTGATCTGGCACTTCCGCCCGCCATTCAGGCCGATGTCATCGATGTCGACACCGCAGCCTCGGGCGAGCAACGCTCGGGAACCTATTTTGCCGCCTGGAGCCTTGCCACCAAACTCTCGCTCGCCGGCGGCGTCGGCATCGTGTTTCCGGTCCTGGCCGGATTCGGCTTTGATCCGGCCTCAAGCAGCGAATCAGGAATTGGCCTGACGGCGCTGGCCGTCGCCTATGCCTGGGTTCCGATCGCCGCAAAACTCGTCAGCATCGCCATCATGTGGAATTTCCCGCTCGATGAAGCGGCGCAAAAATCCCTTCGGGGTCGGATCGAAGCTGACTGAATGCCCGGCTCATTCGGTCTCAAGCGGCCGTTTCTTCCAGCCTGTGGCTGCATTCATCAATGCGAAATAGGCCGGATAAGGCAGAAGCTGCAGTGCCTTGAGCACATAGGTGAAGCGGCGCGGGAATGTGATTTCAAAAGAGGTTGATTTCAGCCCCTCGGCAATGCGCCGCGCGGCGTCCTCGGGCTGCAGCAAGGCCGGCATGGTGAATGCATTGTCCGCCGTTGCCGGCGTGTCGACAAATCCCGGATTGATCACCTGGATCCGCACCCCGAACTTGTCGAGATCGAATTTCAGGCTTTCGGCCATATTGATCAGAGCCGCCTTGGTCGCGCCATAGGCCGCACTTGTCGGCATGCCGCCATAGCCGGTGACCGAGGAGACAACGGCAATCTGGCCACGTCCGCGCGCCTTCATCCTGGCCACAGCCGGAACCAGCCCGTTGACCACGCCCGACAGATTGACCGCAAAACTCTTGTCGAAATCAGCCACCTTGAGCGTTTCGCCATAAACAGGCAGATAGACCCCGGCATTGAACACCGCCAGCGCCAGGCCGCCGCCATCGGCATCGATCCGCCCGGCAAGCTCCGCCATCGCCTGCTGGTCTGTCACATCGGCAGCTGCGGCACGGATTTCGCCCTTCAGCCCGCCTGACACCTCGGCAAGCTCCAGCAACGCATCTTCGCTGCGCGCGGTTGCGTAAACCGTGTAGCCCTCGCGCGCCAGTTTGAGCGCCAGGTCCCGGCCGATGCCGCTGGATGCACCGGTCACCCAGGCTGATCCGTCCGATGGTTTCGCGGTGTAGCTGCTCATGCGTGTCTCCAATAAAAAACCGTCCGGAACTGATTACGTTCCGAACGGCACTTTGGTTCAATACCTCGAAAATTATCGGGTTTCAGCCGATGATGTCGCCAATCAGCTGCCGGAAGGAGCCGGTCAGCTTCAGCGGCGCATCCACCACCGCAAAACCGATGCAGGGTCCGCCGGTATCGGCATGCGGCCGGTGATCAACCGAATCATCGGCGACAGAAATGTCTCCGCGCCCGTAATGACCGCGCCCGTCGCTGAACGCGCCTTCCAGCACCAGCGACAATTCACTGCCCTCATGGGTGTGGGCGGGAACCGTGCGGCCCGGCTTGATCCAGAACAGATTGACATGGCATCCCTCGATATCGCCGAGGTCATATTCCTTGAAGCCCGGCAGCTTTGTCCGCCAGGGCACATCGCCGGCGTCAAAGCCGACAAAATCATACAGCGCCTTCGGGAAAACCCGCGCTTCATCAGCCAGCACCGGTGCAATGCTGTCAGGCAGGGCCGATCCCAGCACTGCCGCAAGCATGGCCGCGCGATCATCAAGCGGTTCGGGCTCGATCTGCATGAGCTCAAGCCCGGCCATTGCTTCGAGATTGCGCACCTTGACGAGACTTCTGGGCTTGAGCTGCAGATGTGCCTCGACCAGCACCCGCGCCGGTGTCGGTAACGTTCCTGCAACGTAGCGCGCAAGCAGCGCGTCGATCGTATCAATATGTTCACGCACCATGCGTTGGCAGCTTCCCTATTCCAGCGTCCGCCCCGCCTCAGGCGAGGACGTCTGCTATGTCTTGTCCTTGTGCCACGTGTTACGCTGTGCCGCGCAATCTGGATCACCAGTCCATGCCATTTCCCATTTTTGCCGTTCCAAGGCAAATATTCCCGCATATGGCACGATCGGCAACAGCGGTTTTCTTGCATCAACCCTCTTGAGAAGCCAGAACTGGCTGCCTAGTCTTAAACCGCGCGCTCTCGCAGCCAGTACAGGAAATTCCATGCCAGCTCTCGACTCCGTTCTCGACGCCATCGGCAACACACCGCTCATTCGCCTCAAGGCCGCCTCGGAAGCCACCGGCTGCACCATTCTTGGCAAGGCCGAGTTTCTCAATCCGGGCCAGTCGGTCAAGGACCGGGCGGCGCTGGAAATCATACGCGACGCCGAATCAAAAGGCCTGCTGCGCCCGGGCGGCACGATTGTCGAAGGAACCGCCGGCAACACCGGTATCGGACTTGCCCTCGTCGCCCGCGCGCTCGGCTACAAGACCGTCATCGTCATCCCGGAAACCCAGAGCCAGGAGAAGAAGGACGCACTGCGCCTGATGGGCGCAGAACTGGTCGAGGTCCCGGCAGCGCCTTACCGCAACCCCAACAATTATGTGCGGCTGTCGGGCCGGCTCGCCGAACAGATTGCCAAATCCGATCCCAATGGCGCCATCTGGGCCAATCAGTTCGACAATGTCGCCAACCGGCAGGCTCATGTCAAAACCACGGCACCGGAAATCTGGCGCGACACCGGCGGCAAGGTCGACGGCTTCATCTGCGCTGTTGGATCCGGCGGCACCCTGGCAGGCGTTGCCGAGGGACTTCGGGACTTCTCGAAATCTGTCAAGATCGGCCTTGCTGACCCCGATGGCGCGGCGCTCTACAGTTTTTACACCACCGGCGAGATGAAATCCTCCGGCGGATCGATCACCGAAGGCATCGGCCAGGGCCGCATCACCGCCAATCTGGAAGGCTTCACGCCCGACATGTCGTTCAACATTCCCGATTCAGAAGCCATCCCGCTGGTGTTTGACCTGCTGGAACATGAAGGTCTCTGCCTGGGCGGCTCTTCCGGCATCAATGTCGCCGGCGCCATCCGCATGGCCCGCGAGATGGGACCTGGGCACACCATCGTCACCATCCTTTGCGATTATGGCAACCGCTACCAGTCCAAGCTGTTCAATGCCGAGTTCCTGGCGTCGAAGGATTTGCCGGTGCCGGAATGGCTGACCCGCAACAGCGACATATCCGTCCCCTACATCAGCGAATGAGCTCCATGACATCCCTGTTTCTTGAAGACGCCTATCTCTCCACCGTCGAGGCTAACGTCACCGGCGTGCGCGAGGATGGCGGGATCGTGCTTGACCAGACCTGTTTTTACGCCACTTCCGGCGGCCAACCCGGCGACACCGGCTTTTTCGAGCGCGACAATGGCGACAAGATCGTCATCGCCGGAACCGTGACCGGCGACACCAAGGCCGAGATCATCCATGTTCCGGCCCCCGGCCAGGCCACACCTGAGATTGGCGAAAAGCTCGTGCTCCATATCGACTGGGACCGGCGCTACAATCTGATGCGCATGCACACCGCCTGCCATTTGCTGTCAGTTGTCTGCCCCTACCCGATCACCGGCGCTGCGGTGAGCGAGACCGACAGCCGCATCGATTTCGACATGTCCGAAACCATCGACAAGGCCGAGGTGACGGCCAGGCTGATGGAACTGGTTCAGGCCAATCATCCGATCTTCAACCGGTGGATTTCCGAAACTGAACTGGAATCCAATCCCGATCTGATCAAGTCCAAGAATGTCCGCCCGCCGCGTGGCCAGGGCGACATCCGTCTGGTCTGCATCGGCGAGGATTCATCGATCGACAGCCAACCCTGCGGCGGCACTCATGTCGGTGAAACCGCTGAAGTTGGCGAAATCCACATCGGCAAGATCGAAAAAAAGGGCAAGGAAAACCGCCGCTTCCGCATCCGCTTCGGACCGGCGCCTGCCTGATCGACGGCTCCGTTACGCAAGACCTTGGAAACCAGCCACTAATCGCGCCGGTCCGACCAATCTTACTCACCGGATTGAGAATTCGTTAACAGAATCATTCTAACGGTGGTGGTGCGCCATCAGTGCAAACTGTGATGGCTGGTCAGCATAACCTGTTTGGAACCGTCATATTTCAAGCAGCCAATCACCGCGAGGCTATCCGATGCCATCCATACAGGGTAATTCCTACACAGTCTCCGCATTGGTGCCGAGCATGATGCCGTCGGCGCCGGCAGTCACCAACGACACGAAATCGACCCAGGTCAAGACAGACGCTGCGCGCCCCTCCAGTCAGGTGGATGCAACAGCGGCTCGCTCGAACACGACATCGGACCGCGTCAACGCATTCCTGGCCACAGAACAGTCTGCAAAAACCGACGAAACCCGCCCGGATCGGCCACCGCCACCCCCTCCGGGTAGCGGCCCGCCAAAGAGTGGCGCAGCTGGTGCGTCCGCGAACCAGACAGAAGCCCTCGACGAGAGCGAAACAGCACTACTCTTGCTGGAAACGGAAGAGACCGACGATGAAGATGAGGCGGTTGAAGATACCGACTCAGAGTCCATCTCGATCCTGTTTGATGAAGCCGACACCTATCAGCCCTCATCACTGTATTGATGCATGTCGCGTTCAAATGAATTCATTTGAACGACAAGGTACATGCATCAATTTAATGAGCTACAGCATCGCAAAAACCTGAACAGACCCCCGCTGTGGTTCAATAGCAGGGAAGAACCCGCAATCGGTCATTGCAGTAGGCTGCCCCCATCGCTTAAATTGCGCTGCGGCCCACGCTGGCTTGTCGCCCTGCCCCTGATTCTAAGGACACCATCATGACCGTCCCGCCCGACCAGAGCCCGTTCGTGGTTTCATTCGACTGGCTTCAGGAGCGGCTCGGTCAGCCTGATCTCAAGATCGTCGATGCGTCGTGGTATCTGCCGGCGCAAAACCGCGACGGCCGGGCCGATTACCAAACCAGCCGCATCCCCGGCGCCGTGTTCTTCGATCAGGACAAGATCGTCGCCGCTGCATCGGACTTGCCGCACACCATCGCCAGCCCAGAGGATTTTGCCCGCGCTGCCGGTGCCCTTGGCCTGTCGGAAACCGATACGATCGTGGTCTATGACGGGCCGGGCATGTTCACCGCACCCCGCGTCTGGTGGCTACTGCGCATCTTCGGTGCATCCAGGGCCTATGTGCTCGATGGCGGCTTTGACGACTGGAAAGCCCAGAATCTGCCGGTCGAAACCGGCGAGCCGGCAACACCTGCCGCGGCTGAATTCACGGCCGCACTCAATGCCCGCGCCGTATCGGGCTTTGATGAGATGCGGACAATCGTCGAGACAGGCACAGCGCAAATCGCCGATGCCCGAGGGGCCGGCCGCTTTACCGGCGCCCAGCCTGAGCCGCGTCAGGGCATGCGCTCGGGCCATATGCCCGGCGCCCGCAATGTGCCGTTCAACGCTCTGTCAGAGGGTGGAAAACTCAAATCGCTCAACGAGTTGCGCATGGTTTTTGAATCATCCGGACTGGATCTGCAAAAGCCGGTCGTCACCACCTGCGGATCGGGCGTCACCGCCGCTGTGATCACACTGGCCTTGCAGTCGCTCGGTCATCGCGACAACACGCTCTATGATGGCTCCTGGTCTGAGTGGGGCGGCCGCGGCGACACGCCAATTGTCACCGGAGAGGCTTGAGATGGCAAAATCCGCCAAACCAAAATCGCTCAAGGCAACTGTCACCCATCTCGAGATGACCCGGCGTCCGCGCGCGGTCACGCCGCTGCCGGTCAATCTTCATGCGACGCTGATGAAGGCCACCGACATCCCGCTGCATTTTTACCGTTATCTGCATTGGCAGGTTGGCCGCGAATGGCATTGGGTCAACCGCTTGCGGATGAGCGAAGAGCATCTGTCCAAGATCGTCCATGCCAAGACCACCCGCATTTTCGTGCTCAGCGTCGATGGTGCACCTGCTGGCTTCTTTGAACTGAGCGATCTCGACGACGCAACAGTCGAGTTGTCATTTTTCGGTCTGATGAGCCATGTGCGCAACCGTGGACTTGGCGAATGGATGCTCGGCCAGGCTGTTTCCACCGCCTGGTCGACGACGCCAGCACGGGTGCTGGTCTCGACCAACACGCTGGATCACCCCGCAGCATTGCCGCTTTATCAAAAGATGGGATTTGAACCGGTCAGCCAGAACCAGGCGATTGTCCGTCCCTTGGCCGACGCTGAAATCCTGGCAATGGTGAAGGCGGATATGCCAACTGCCGGCTGAAATCGGGTGGCGCAAAAGCGCAGCGCCAGCCTAACTCGCAGCTCAACCAGAGCAAGCGAGGACAATCATGCACATCAGATTTGAACCCATGGACACCGCCACCGCCAAGCACCTGCGCAGCGGTGGTGCGGACAGCAACGGCAACGTGCCGGAATACAAAATCTCCGATGGCGCTAGCATACCGTGCCGCTGCTGCATGAAGCTGGTCGGCAAGGGCGAGCCCTATCTGATCGCCGCCTGGCGTCCGTTCACCGCAACCCACGCCTATGCCGAAACCGGCCCGGTGTTTCTTCACGCCGAAGCCTGCACTGCCGATCCTGTCGGGACAGATCAACTGCCCGCCTTTCTGCAAAACCCCGACTACATCCTGCGCGGCTATGACGCCGACGAACGCATCGTTTATGGAACCGGCGGCGTCATCAAACTCGAAGCCATTCCGGCGCGCATCGCGGAGCTGCTTGAGCAGCCAGCGGTCACCGCGGTTCACATCCGCTCATCCCGCAACAATTGCTATCACTGCAGGGCTGTGCCGGACGAATTGGCCGCCGCTGATTGACCGGCCCAGATCAAAAAGGCCCGCCCGCATGACGGGATGCGGACGGGCCATGAGACAGGCTTTCAAACCGATATGATGTCAATTCAGGCGACCTTGAGCGCCTGATCGAAATCGGCCAGCTCATAACCGAGCGCATCGGCCACCGGGCGGCTGGTGATGCGACCCTTGTGGACGTTGAGACCGGCGCGCAGATGCCGGTCCTCGGCAATGGCCTTCAGGCCCTTGTCGGCCAGCATCAGGCCATAATGAAGCGTGGCGTTGTTGAGCGCATGCGCCGAGGTGATCGGCACCGCGCCGGGCATGTTGGCGACGCAATAATGGATCACACCGTCGACCTCAAAGGTCGGCTCAGCATGGGTGGTGGCATGCGAGGTTTCAAAGCAGCCGCCCTGGTCGATGGCGACATCGACAATAACCGAACCCTTCTTCATGCCTGACAGCATTTCGCGGGTGACAAGCTTGGGTGCCGCAGCACCCGGGATCAGCACGGCGCCAACCACCACATCAGCCGAGAACACTTCTTCTTCCAGCGCTTCAATGGTCGAATAGCGGGTATGGACCCGGCCATTGAAAATGTCGTCGAGCTGGCGAAGCCGCGGCAACGAGCGGTCGAGTATGGTGACATCCGCGCCCAGGCCAACGGCCATCTTGGCCGCATTCAACCCGACCACACCGCCGCCAATGACGGTGATCTTGGCCGGCAGCACACCCGGCACGCCGCCCAGCAGAATACCGCGTCCGCCGGTGGCTTTCTGCAGCGAGGTGGCGCCGGCCTGGATCGCCAGTCGTCCGGCGACTTCCGACATCGGCGCCAGCAATGGCAAGCCGCCGCGATCATCGGTCACCGTCTCATAGGCGATTGCCGTGCAGCCTGAAGCCAGCAGGCCCTTGGTCTGCTCGGGATCCGGAGCCAGGTGCAGATAGGTGTAGAGCAACTGGCCTTCGCGCAACTGCGCCCATTCGGACGGCTGCGGTTCCTTGACCTTGACCACCATGTCGGAACGCTCGAAGATTTCCTTGGCGCTGCCGACGATCTTGGCGCCGGCCGCCTGATAGGCCGCGTCATCCGCGCCAATGCCCATGCCTGCCTTGGTCTCGACAATCACCTCATGGCCATGCGCCACATATTCGCGGACTGCGCCCGGCGTCAGTCCGACGCGATACTCATGATTCTTGATTTCCTTGGGGCAGCCTACACGCATTGACGTTTCCTCCGAGCAATCACCGGCGCCTCAGGCGCCAGATCGAGTTTCAATGCAGCCCAGTCAAACACTTCAACCGTGAAAGGTCCTTGCGAAGTAAGCTTGTCCAGATCACATTTTTCGAATATTATTGCGCAGATCACACCAATCTTCGGATTTTCTGCGCATGGACAAGCTGGACGCACTCGATATCGAGATTTTGAAGGTGCTTCAAAATCAGGGCCGGGTCTCCAACGCGGCCCTTGCCGAGCGTGTCGGTCTGTCGGCATCAGCCTGTTCCCGACGGCTCGACATTCTGGAAAAAACCGGCGTCATCAAAGGCTATCACGCCCGATTGTCTCAAAAGGCACTCGACTACCGAATGATAGCTATCGTCCATATTTCGCTCTCCGGCCAATTCGCCAAGACCCTGACCGAATTCGAAGCCGCGGTGAAGCTTTGCCCCAATGTGCTGGTCTGTTACCTGATGAGCGGTGAATATGACTACATCCTGCGGGTCGCGGCACGTGATCTCGAGGACTATGAGCGGATCCATCGCGACTGGCTCTCCGCCCTGCCCCATGTGGTCAAGATCAACTCGAGCTTTGCGCTGCGCGAAATCATCGACAGGCCGAATGTCGGCTTGAGCTGAATAGGTGAGTATTTTTGTCATGTTATTTCCAGCGTGATCTGCTAGATACGCTCCAAACTTGAAAATCAGGAACTAGATCATGGCACGTCCCGACCCCCGCAGACTTGAAGTCACCGGCAAGAGCCAGTTGACGCCCAACATGTTGCGGATAACTCTTGGCGGTCCCGGACTTGCCGGTTTCCCCGAGGATCAGACCAGCGCCTATATCAAGCTGCGTTTGCCCGATGCAGAGACCGGCAGAGACGTGGTCCGCACCTACACCGTGCGCAACCACCGCACTAATGAAATCGATGTCGATTTTGCCCTGCATGAGATTTGCGGCCCGGCAACGTTCTGGGCGCTGAACACGCAAGTCGGCGACACCATCCTGGTGGGCGGACCGGGGCCGCGCAAACTGGTCCATGAAGATGCCGATTGGTATCTGCTGGTCGGCGATATGACCGCGCTTCCGGCAATCTCCGGCAACATCGAAATGCTGCCCGATACCGCCATCGGCACGGCGGTGATCGAGGTCATGGACGAAGCCGATATCCAGAACATCGCCAAGCCCACGAATTTCGTCATTGAATGGGTGGTCAATCCTCATCCGGGCGATGACAGCCACTTGCTGGTCAACCGTGTCAGAAACGTTGACTGGTCAGCCGGAAATCCGTCTGTCTGGGTGGCCTGCGAATTTTCGACCATGCGGCAGTTGCGAGACTATTTCCGCAGCGAGCGCGGGCTGGACACCAGCAACCTCTATATCTCCAGCTACTGGAAAAACGGCAGCAACGAAGACAATCACAAGATCGCCAAACGCGAGGACGCCACCGCGCTGGCATGACGGATCAACTTGGCACAACTGATCGACCGCCGAGATTCTCGACGGTCGATCCTGTTGCCGTACCAAGCCGCGTGACGTTCAACACGTCACGTTGCGCACATGGACGCTGTCTTAGCGCCAATAGGGCGGCTGGCCGTAATGGGCATAGAGCCGCTCCTGGGCGGACAAGGTCCAGTCGTAGTCGGAACCGCGATCATATTTCGGCGCGCCTTCGACCTGTTCCTTGGTGACGTCAACCCGGTAACCGCCAAGTTCCTCGTCATACTGCAGCTTTTCCCAGGGCAGCGGATAGTGATCGTCGCCGATGCCGAAGAAACCGCCGAAGCTCAGCACCGCGTAGGATACTTTGCCGCCGACCTTTTCGATCATCAGTTTTTCGATGGAGCCGATGTGCCGGCCGGAACGATCATAGACCTCGGTGCCAGCAACCTTGTCGCTGCCGATCACGGAGGAATTTTCCTTGGTGAGTGTGGACATGAGATACTCCTTTAGGGTGGCGAAAGCCGTCGGATTTTTCTGCATTGGCCGACACTTCAAGGGCAAATCACATGGTGTTTGCCAGTGCCGTCGACCATGTCCGGATAACGCGGAAACCGATGCCTCGTTCCCAAAATGATTGTGATATTTTCAGGGCAGCTCGCCAACCGGATTAGCTTGATTGAGGTTGCCTCGCCCCCCTGCGTTGAGCTTGACAAATCTGTGCCATTGACCTCATTGCAAAGCACCGTCATCCGCAACTTCCCGACTGCAGACGGCCCGCAAAATTTGCGATAATCTCTCCGCCGGGACGAATAATAATCACAACCGGGGGAACCCCATGAAACTCATCAAATTGTCAGCAGCACTGCTTTTCTCCGGATTCATCACCGCGACCGGAGCCCTGGCTCAAACCGGCGCCGAATGCGTCTTCACTATCCACAATGATGCCGCTGACAACACCTTGGTCAGCTTTTACACAAGCCCGGACGACGGTGCCAACTGGAGTACGAACTGGCTCGGTGAGGATATGGATCCAGGTCAGAAGGCCACCGCCGAATTCACCGCCGACACCTGTGTCTGCGACCAGGTTTTCCAGGCAGGCTGGTTGGGTGAAGATGACACCGAAGTGCTCGATGAGCCGCATACGATCGACATCTGTGAGGCCAGCAACGTCTATCTCGGCGATGACGAAGTCAGTTTCGACTGATCACCCGAGACATCTCTGATCACCGATCAGTCTCATGGCGCGGATCTCGAAATCCGCGCCATATTCTTGTGCCCCGTTGGTTGAAGCGTTCCGAGCAAACCTGCTGATAGGCCGTGTTCAGGCTACGAGAAGACGGCATCTCCCTGCTCGTCAATCACCTGCCGGGCCTTGCGCAGTGTCGCCGCCTCCACCTCATCCCGGTTGGAAAAAACATCAGCGCGAACCAGCTTGTGCTCCCTCGCCGCCTCACCCTCACCTTTGACGATACGGCCTGCCAGCCGCCATTGGCCGCCCTCGGCGATCGGTTCGGCATAGATCAGGAAATCCTTGTAGACGTCCGGCTCATTCGCCGCCTGCGGCGGGTTGGAAGCGGAATTTCCGCCGAAAAGGTTGCGAATGCTGTCCAGGATTCCGGCCATCTGATTTTCCTCAAGCTCATTATCGTCATCTGACGGGGCGCACGCGCAGGGTGACACGCCACCACGTCTCTCATCAATTCAGTTGCACAAGCGTCATCTGCGGATCACACTTGGCGATTAGGCCTTTCCGGCACAAGCAACGGACAGGTTATCAGCGCCAAACTCCGGTCAGCGCGCCAGACAGTCCGCTCAGACGGTCAGCAAGGTGTTCATTTTAGTTCAACAGTGAGGAGAAAGTCCATGAAAGACCAACGCGATCTCAACATGCTGCATCCAATCTCGCGCCGCGCACTGCTCGGTGGCATTGCCGCAACTGGAACCCTCGCCCTGGTCCACCCGTTCACCGCCCGCGCCAACGCCAATCAGGCGCATCTGCGGATCATGGAAACCACCGACCTGCATGTGCATGTCTTCCCCTATGATTATTACGGCGACAAGCCCAACGACACTATGGGGCTGGCCCGCACCGCCTCGATCATCGACCAGATCCGCTCTGAAGCCCGCAATTCGATCCTCGTCGACAATGGCGATTTCCTGCAGGGCAACCCTATGGGCGATTACATCGCCTATGAGCGCGGCATGAAGGCGGGTGACATGCACCCGGTCATCGCTGCCATGAATGTGCTGGGCTATGACGGCGGAACGCTCGGCAACCACGAGTTCAATTATGGCCTCGACTTCATGTTCAACGTTATAGCCGGGGCAAATTTCCCGATGGTCTGCGCCAATCTGACCAGGGGCACGCTGGCTGCCAATCCACGCGATGACGATCTGTTCCTCAAACCCTACATGATCCTCGAGCGCATGATCACCGATGGCGCCGGCGTCGAGCATCCGGTCAAGATCGGGCTGATCGGTTTTGTCCCGCCGCAAATCATGACCTGGGATGCCCGTCACCTGACCGGCAACGCTGCCACCCGCGACATCGTCAAGGCCGCCGAAGCCTGGGTGCCGCAAATGCGCGAGGAAGGCGCCGATATCGTCATCGCCATGTCCCACTCCGGCATCGGCCAGCAAGACTGGGCCGAAAATCTCGAAAACGCATCCGTGCCGCTTGCGGCCGTTCCGGGTATCGACGCCATCGTCACCGGACACAGCCATCTTGATTTTCCGGGACCGAAATTTGACGGTTTTGCCGGCGTCGACAACGCCAAGGGCACGATCTCCGGCAAGCCCGGCGTCATGGGCGGGTTCTGGGGATCGCACCTCGGCCTCATCGACTTGATGCTGGAACGCGATGGCAACGCCTGGAAGATCGTCAATCACACCTCCGAAGCCCGGCCGATCTACGAGCGCGTCGACAAGAAGGTTGTCGCACTCGTGGCTGACAAACCGGAAGTCCTGGCAGCCGCCCAGGCTGAGCATGACGCCGCACTCGCCTATGTGCGCACCGCCGTCGGCAAGACATCGGCACCGCTGCATTCCTACTTCGCTCTGGTCGCCGATGATCCTTCAGTCCAGATCGTCAGTCAGGCACAGACCTGGTACATCACCGACATGCTGTCGCAGACCGAGTGGAAGGACCTGCCGGTGCTCTCCGCAGCCGCACCCTTCAAGGCCGGCGGACGCGGCGGCGCCGACTACTACACTGACGTCCCCGCCGGTGACATCGCCATCAAGAACGTCGCCGACCTCTATCTCTACCCCAACACGGTCCAGGCCGTGGTAATCACCGGTGCCCAGGTCAAGGAGTGGCTGGAAATGTCGGCGGGCATTTTCAATCAGATAGCTCCCGGCGCTCAGGATGTGGAACTGATCAACGGTGATTTCCCGTCCTACAATTTCGACGTCATTGACGGTGTCACCTACCAGGTCGATCTTACTCAACCCGCCAAATACACGTCCAAGGGAGAGCTGCAGAACGCCGATTCCAGCCGGATTCAGAATCTCAGCTTCAATGGGCAACCTGTTGATCCTGAGCAGAAATTTGTTGTCGCCACAAACAACTACCGCGGTGGCGGCGGCGGCAAGTTCCCTGACATCGGTCCGGACAAGGTTGTCTTCCAGGCCCCCGACACCAACCGCGATGTCATCGTCCGCTACATAGTCGAACAGGGAACGATCAATCCCTCCGCTGACGCCAACTGGAGTTTTGCTCCGGTTGAAGGTGCGACCGCGCTGTTCTCCACCGGGCCCAGGGCCAAGGATTTCGCGTCAGGCGTCAAGGGTGTTTCAATCGAGCCCGCAGGCGACGGTGCGGACGGTTTTTCGCTGTTCCGCATCACCCTCTGAACAATTCTGAAGGTGTGGATCCCGGCCTTCCGGCGCCGGGATCCATTGTTTCACATCGGCCTTACCGCGCTTCAAAACAGCCCCGCAAACCCGGCAACTCCCTCCACTTCACCCTTAAAAGTAATACATGATCATTTCGGTGGCGCATTAGCCTTTTGATGACGCTGAGGTGAAACGATTTGAGCTCCATCGGGTTCACAGGAGCAAACAGCATGAAAGGTTTCATAGGCCGCGCGGCGCAGCGCGACAAAACCCGCATGCGAGCGATGATCAACTGCAAGGGGCACAAAACCGCCGGCTCGGTGCTTGATCTCTCCAAACTCGGCGTTTGCCTCTACCTCTCCGCCGATATCCCGGCCGCCTTTGGAAACACCATCACCCTCGACACGGCGGAAATGGGCTTTCTGAGCGGCACCGTACGCTGGGCCCACCAGTCCCGGGTAGGAGTACAACTGGAATTTTCGTCCAACACCGAAGCCAAGGTGGACAGCTACTTCAAACAACTCCGGCACAACTGACCGCATCGCGGCCCGGTCCAGCCCGGTTGCGCGGCAAAACTGATGCCAAAATCTCGCGCGTCATTGTCAACGATTCACCCCGCCTTAACCGCGTTCGATTTTCAGATCCTATTTTAGCGTTTTGCTTACCGCCGATTGTCACACTGGTTTCCTGTTAGCCAAGGGAGTAATTGCACATGAAGGGATTTAAGGGGCGCGCCATCAATCGCGACAAGACACGCTTGGCGGCAAGGATTGACTGCATGGGTCAGAAGACTGCAGGCGCAGTCCTTGATCTCTCCCAGCACGGCATCTGCCTGATGCTCTACAATGACATCCCGGTTGGCGCCGGTGACAAGATCACTGTCGAAACCGAAGAAATGGGGCTTTTGATCGGAACCGCCCGCTGGAACCGTCCGCCACGCATCGGTGCCGAACTGGTGCTGACATCAAACAACCGCGCCAAAGTCGAAAGCTATTACCGGATGTTCAAGGACAACCGTCAGCCGGCTTGATATCTGCGACAAACCCCAAAACCCATCGAGCGGCCATCTCCATGATGGCGCGATAACCATTGCACGCCAACCTTCCCTAAACTAGACTAAGGTCAACTCGCCTATCGACGAACGATGCTGGCCTGAGGGGAGATTTCTGACGTGGCAAAGCGGGCTTCAAGGATACGCAGAGTGTTGTATTTCATTGGCCTTTTGACTGTTGTCGGCGTTGCTGCCTTCGCCCTGGGACCACGCCCGGTGACCGACACCAATATCGAATTCGATGAAGCCTCCCTGCCCGAAGATCTCAATGCCTATGTGGCACAATCCGAAGCGCAAGTTACCGATCTGCGGCCCGGCAACGAGCGGCAGATCATCTGGGCCTATCCGGCCTCGAAAGCCCGCACGCCGCTGGCCATCGTCTATATCCACGGCTTCTCGGCCAGCCCGGGAGAAACCCGGCCGTTCGCCGATCTCATCGCCGCGCAACTCGGCGCAAATTTCTATTATGTCCGCCTCAAGGGCCACGGACGCAGCGGCGACGCCATGATCGAAGGCAGTGTTCACGGCTGGGCCAATGACTTCGCCGAGGCGATGGCGATCGGGCGCAGACTGGGTGAACGCGTTGTCATCGTGGGCGACATCGACCGGAGCATCGCTTGCCGTCTGGGGCGCATCGCAACCGGAATTGGTGCGCGATGTCGCTGGGCTGGTGCAGATTTCACCAAATTATGGTGTCCAGGCCGCCGGTTCGAGTTTGCTGACCATGCCATGGGCCGAAAAGATGGTGCGGTTGATACTTGGGCCACGCCGCTCGTTTGAGCCCAAGAATGAAATGCGCACCAGATTCTGGACCACGGAGTATCCAAGCCTCGCCCTGCTTCAGATGGCCATGCTTGTGGATCTTGCCAAAGCGGTTGACGTCAGAAAAATCTCTATCCCGTCGCTGTTTGTCTATTCGCCGCAGGATCAGGTCATTCAAGCCGAACTGGCCAGTAAAAGGGCCGCCGCCTGGGGCGGACCATCAGAGACTATCGAGGTGACTGACAGCGATGATCCGAACAATCATGTCATCGCCGGAGACGCGCTGTCGCCATCCACCACGGACCGCCTGGCCAAGCAGACGGCGGCCTGGATCGCGAAACTATAGAGATGAACGGGTCTGGATGACGGTTCAGATGATCAGACTGGCAATGATCTCATTGTCGGTGATGTCCTGATAGCTCAGCCCTGCCTGGTCAAATTTCTCGATCAGATGCGCGAAATTCTCCGGCTGGCGGGTTTCGATGCCGATCAGGATCGAACCGAAATTGCGCGCCGATTTCTTCAGATACTCGAAGCGGGCGATATCATCTTCCGGACCCAGCAAGGCCAGAAAGTCGCTCAGGGCGCCGGGCCGCTGCGCCAGGCGGAGAATGAAGTATTTCTTGGTTCCGGCATAGCGCATCGCCCGTTCCTTGACGTCGGGCAACCGTTCGAAATCAAAATTACCGCCCGAAACCACTGCCACCACGGTCTTGCCAGCCAGAGCTTCCGGTCCCAGCATTTCCAACGCAGTCGTAGACAACGCACCGGCTGGCTCCAACACAATGCCTTCGGTGTTCAGGATCGTCGTCATGGTCAGGCAGATTGCATTCTCCGGCACGACCATCACCTGATCCGGGCGGAACCGCTTCAGTATCTCGAAATTGCGCTCGCCGATTTCCGCCACAGCCGCGCCATCGACAAAATTGTCGATCTTGGTGAGCTTGACCCGGTGACCAGCCTCAAGGCTTTGCTTCAGGCTGGGTGCGCCAGCAGGTTCGGTCAGCAGGAACCGGTCATTGTCGACCAGCCCTTCATAATAGCGCGCCATGCCCGCCGAAAGCCCGCCGCCGCCCACAGGCAGCACGATCAGGTCCGGTGTCTCGCCCTCGGGCAACTGGCTGGCAATCTCGGCGCCAACGGTCGCCTGCCCCTCGATGATGTCATCATGGTCGAATGGCGGCGCCATCAGCGCGCCTTCCACCCGTTCGAATTCCCGTGCCGCATCGTAACAGGCGTCGAAAAAATCGCCGATCAAGCGGATCTCGATGAACTCGCCGCCAAAGATCCGGGTCTTGTCGATCTTCTGCTGCGGCGTTGTCACCGGCATGAAGATGACGCCCTTGCGTGAAAAGTGCCTGCAGACATAGGCAAAACCCTGCGCATGATTGCCGGCCGAGGCGCAGACGAACAGCGCCTGCTCCGGATTGGCGTCCAGCGCCTTGCGGATGAAATTGAAGGCGCCGCGGATCTTGTAGGACCGGACCGGCGACAGATCTTCCCGCTTGAGCCAGATGCGGGCGCCGTATTTGGCCGACAAATGATCGTTGAGTTGCAACGGCGTGGCTGCGAACAGCGTACGCATGTGGTCAAGTGCGCTGTCGGCACAGGCTCGGAAGGCATCTGGTGATTGTTTTTCGCTCATCGCCGGTCTATGCCACGTCCACCCGCCGGTTGCCAACCAGAACCGGATTTATCGGGAAATCAAGAGGGACACGGCTTGCACGCCCAGACCATCCGATCCGCGGTGTTCATTGCATCCATGGCGGGACTGTACCTCTCGGCGGCCATGCTGGTGCCGGCAGCAGTGGATTTCTATTTCGACAATCCAGACTGGCGAGTGTTTACGGTCTCATCCTTTTCGGTCGGTGCGGTATGTCTTGCCGCAGCTACGGCAACCCGCGGTGCCAATGCACCGTTTTCGCGGCGCCTCGGCTTCTTGCTAGTCAATCTCCTGTGGGTGGTGTTGTCGGTGACCGGCGCCATTCCGTTTTATCTGGCGTCGCTCGGGCTCGACATGGCCGACGCTCTGTTTGAATCCGTGTCAGCCGTTACCACCACCGGTGCAACCGTGATCTCCGGGCTCGATTCGGCGCCACCGGGATTGTTGTTGTGGCGTTCGCTGCTGCAATGGATTGGCGGAATCGGCATTGTCGCGCTGGGACTTCTGGTACTGCCGTTCCTCAAGGTCGGCGGCTTCACCGTCTTCAAGATGGAATCCTCCGACACCTCCGAAAAACCTTTCGAGCGGTTTGCCGTGTTCGTGCGCGCCTTCTTTGCCATTTACATCGGCCTGACCCTGACCTGCGCAATCCTCTACAAGATCTTGGGCATGAGCGGCTTTGATGCCATCAACCATGCCATGACCACCATGGCCACCGGCGGGTTCTCGACCCATGATGCGTCTTTCGGCGCCTTCCAGTCCGCGGGCCTGGTCTGGACTGCAACCATCTTCATGGCCATTGCCGGCCTGCCCTTTTCGGTGCTGATCCTGTTTGCTGTGCGCGGACGCCTCGATGCATTGCGCGATCCGCAAATCTACGCCTATGCCGGGCTGGTAGTGGTGCTGTCGCTGACCATCGCTCTGAGCTTGCGGCTGAGCCAGGATGAAAGCTTTGGCATGGCGCTCACCCACTCAGCCTTCAATGTTGTTTCCGTCATCACCACGACCGGCTTCGCCAGCACCGATTACACAAAGTGGGGGCCGTTGGCGGTGGTGATCCTGTTCATGGCCACCTTCCTGGGTGGATGCTCCGGTTCGACCGCTGGCGGCATCAAGGCCTACCGGCTGGTGATCATCTACGGCTCCATCCGCGCCGGTCTGATGCGATTGATCTATCCCAACAGCGTTCGCCCTGTCCGTTATGGATCGGTGGCTGTCGAGCCGGACATGCAGCGTACGGTGTTCTTGTTTGTCTGCGCCTATGTCGGCATCTGGGCGCTTGGGTCAATCGCGCTGGCAGCCACCGGCCTTGACGTTGAAACCGCGATTTCCGGCTCGATTACCGCACTTGCCAATGTCGGCCCGGGCATTGGACCGGTAATCGGACCAGCCGGCAATTTCAGCTCGCTTGGCGACCCCGCCAAAATGATCCTGGTTTTTCTGATGCTGCTTGGCCGCTTGGAAATCCTGGCCGTGCTGGTGCTGCTGCTGCCCGCATTCTGGCGCGAATAGCGCCTGCTGGCGACAATGTATTAACGGTCATTATTCAGTGGTTAACCTAGATCTGCTTTTCTTCCTCAGGGTGGAGGAGAATAGAAAATGCACGCATTGCAGGTTAAACATCGAGACCAATCAACAGATTTCCGCGATGAGGAAACGCCAGACACACAGGACTTGACGTCGCCGTCACAGGATCAAGCTCAGCTCGAACGGGCGATGAACGTGATCGGGTCGCAGATCGGCGAATTGTCGATCAATATTGCCGACACAAGCGGCATGATTGGCGATGTGTCGGGGTCTCTGTCGCTTCAGGCCGGGGAACTGCACTCGCTGACCCGCGACATCTCGATGATCGCCAGGTCGAACCAGACCGTTGCCGAGGCCTCGAACGGCGCAATCGTCGCGGCCACGTCGACGCACAAAGGCCTGGAAACCACCACGCAAAGCGTCAGCGGCATTCTCATCAACGCCGTGTCCGACATCAAGTCGATGGCGACCAACGCCACCGAAACCACCGGCGTGCTCGATGCGGTCTCGACCCAGATCACGGAAATCCATTCGTTCTCCGAAGCCATTCAGGGGATTGCCACCCAGACCCAGATTCTTGCCGTCAATGCCGGCATTATGGCAGCCAATGCCGGAGACGCCGGCCGCGGCTTTGCGGTCATTGCAGACGCGGTCAAGCAACTGGCCGACAAGACCGGAACCGTATCTCGCGACATGGTGACCCGGCTTCAGGCTCTGCGCGAAATTGTCGATCAGATGCAAAAGCAGAACAGCGACAATGAGACCGCGGCGACCGCAGCGTTTCGGCGCTCAACCGAGATCGAAGCCGAGTTGCAGAAATTTTCAGGTTTCAGTGAAAGCGTCGCAGGAATGATCACCGAAATCGAGCGCATCAGCGCTCCTGTCGAGGAAACCACGCATGCCTGTTCAACCGTCCTTGCCAAGGTCTCGGAACTCGACAAGCAGGTGCACAACAGCGCGGAAATGCTGACCGCAGCCAGCACCAAGATTGATCGTCTGGTGTCATTTTCGGAAGACGTCATCGGTGAAGTCGCCCAAAGCGGCGTTGAAACCGAGGATACGCCGCTCATCCGCCACTGCATGGCCAAGGCCGCGGAAGTGGCGTCAATATTCGAGCAGACGATCAAATCGGGCATTCTGTCAATGTCGGATCTGTTCGATGAAGACTATCAACCACTGCCGGGCACAAACCCGCAACAGCACATGACACGCTTCACACGACATACGGACCGGCTGTTGCCTCCGATCCAGGAAGCCATGCTGGAGTTCGATCCGCGCGTTACATTTTGTGCCGCGGTTGATCGCAACGGTTACTTGCCGACCCACAATCACGTGTTCTCGCGACCGCAAGGTCCGGATCCGATCTGGAACACGGCAAATTGCCGTAATCGCCGCATGTTCGACGACCGCACCGGGCTCGCAGCGGGGCGCAACAGAAAACCCTTTGTCTTGCAGACCTACCGCCGGGATATGGGCGGCGGAGTGTTCAGCTTGATGAAGGATCTCTCCGCACCCATCATTGTCGATGGCAGACATTGGGGCGGCTTGCGAATAGGTTTCAAGATCAGCGTTTGAGCCGCCTGCCCGGGATGTAACCTGGCGCGATATCAGCGCCGGGAACAGTCAGACGACCCTGTAGCCGTCCAACAATTCGTAATGCGCAACACCGGGAACTGTGCTTGTGTTGGTCGGCAGATAGGTGGTGCCCTCCACATCGTTGAAAGCACCCCAGAGCACCCAGGCAGCCACCAGCGCCAGCACCATGCTGACCACCAGAATGAGCAGCACCGGTTTGCCCTGTCGTGCCTGACGGACCTTGATGGGATCGATTGGATCTTCCATGTTATAGATTCCTTCTAAACTGGCATTCGCGTTCAGCTTCGGCCGGACCGCGCTATCGCGCCGACTGCCAGGCCTATGACCAGTCCCGCGATGATGGAGGTTGTCTTGTTCTGGGCGATCGCACTCGAGGCCGAAGAGATCGCGAAAGCGGACGCGGTGCTGGTCACTGCGATCCGCTGACGCCGTTTGGCTCTCATGCGCAACCATGCCCGTATGGCCAGCGCGAAAAGACCCAGAACTATCGCCAGTCCGGCCGCAGACAGCAGGCCATAAAAGGCTCCATGAGTTTCCGCGACATACACAGCGAAGGCCCCCAAGAGCGCTCCGCTTGCCAGCAAGGTCATCAGGCCGACAAAGGCAAGCACCATGCCATCACGTTTGATCTGCCGCGCTTTCGCCCCGGCAAAAGCCGAGACGATTGTAGCGATGGGAACATTGGACAACATGCCGGATTACCGGCGCATCAGAAAGGCTGTGAGGAAGCCGGCGGCAACTGCGATGCCGACCGCCTGCAGCGGATTGTCCCGCACGCTGGCGCTGACCTTCTTTTCGGCGCTGGAGAACTGGCCGGACATCTCGGAGACAAGCTTTTCGCCATTGCGAAGAATGTCGTCGACGCGCGATTCCGCAGCTTCACGGGCGACGCCGGCCTTGAGTGCACCAGCACCTGCAAGTGCTTCGCCGAGTGCTGTCAGTTCTTCCCTGATCCGGGCGGTGCGTTCCGCAATATCATCAACCATCGGATTGGATTTGTCGTCGCGTGTGGATTTGCCTAAGGCCATGGAAAGTCTCCTTTGATTGGGTTCACCGCACCAACGCGCCACCCCCACATCGGTTCCCTCCAGTTGCGGTTTTTTTCATGCAAAAGGACCGCCGGATTGCTCCGGCGGACCTTTTAATTTTGGCATTCCGTCTGGCTTAGCCAGCAGGTGCGATCATGATCATGGAATCGCGGTCCGTTTCCCAGGTGCCTTCGTCATATTCCGGCTGACCTTCAAGCTGCTCTTGGGTGAAGGGCGTGAAGACAGTCAGGTCGCCATCAGCATCGGCGCGGATGTCGAGGTTTTCAGGCGAAACAGCCACTTCCTTTTCACCCATTCCGAGGAAACCGCCAACATCGAGAACGAAGCCGTCGATCTTGTTGTCGGCGCTGAGCAGCACGTCGCCGATTTCGCCGATGTTTTCATCATTGGCGCCATAGACTGTGCGGCCAATCAGGTTTTCTGCACTGAGGTCGGCAGCGGTCACAGCCGTCATCGACATGCGATCAATCGTCATGGTCTTCTCTTCGGCAGCCGCCACGGCGCTTTCGCCTTCGGCAACCCGCTCCGAGGTTGTTGCTTCAGCTGTCTGGTCAGCAGGAACCGCAGGGTTTACTGCCGGGTCGGCAGGCGCGGTAGCCATGTTGTCCGTGGTCGCCATTGGCTCTGATTCCGAGCGGGCTTCGGTGTAGATGGTCGCGCGATCAAAAGCCGGAGCGGCTTCAAGCTGTTCGCGGGTCATGTTGGCAACCAGCCAACGGTCGCCGTCGCGGTCAGCCCATTCGATGGCGCCAAATTCGAGTTCGACATCCTTTTCGCCGATACCCAAGAAGCCGCCGACACCGATAATAACGGAGGCAACTTCGCCTTCAGGGCTGATGACGATGTCGTTTACGTCGCCAATCATCTCGGCATCTTCAGCAGACGACCCATAAACGGCAGAACCGATGATGTCGCTGGCAAGCGTGCTGCCGTGCGTGGCAACATTAGACTGTGCCATATCGGCTGAATCTGTGGTTGCTGTCGTGGTTGTGGCTGCGTTGGTGTCTGTGGCTGCTGCGTGGCTTGCTGCAAAAGCAGACGTGGTCACAAGGGCGGTAAGGGCGGTACTGGCCAAAAGCATCTTAAACATGATAATTTCCTCTTTGCATCGAAAGGTGCTCGCCGGGCTGGTCCGTGTGTGAGAGCGCGGGGCTGGCTCGGCGGCGTTGACAGATTGGAAACGCTGTCCACCTCTTTCGGTTCCCACAAACCTCACATTTTTTTATTGGTCGGCCTGATGTGTTCTGATGCCCTGGCAATCGGAACGGCATTGCGCATCACGGCGTAGCCCATGAGCAGGAACGGCACCGCCAGAAGGCCGCCGACGGGACCCCAGAGCCAGATCCAGAACGCCAATGACAAGAATACAAAGAAAGGATTGAGCGTGACAGCCCGACCGATGACCTGCGGGGTAACGAACTGCGCCTCTATCATGTTGAGGGTCAGGTATGCTGCCATCGGAAAGAAAATCGCCGGCGGTGCGTTCCAGGTCGCCAGACCAACTCCGAGCAGGATACCGGCCATCACAGCGGGGCCGATATAGACGACATAGTTCAAAATGAAGGCCAGCATGCCCCACAGGAACGGTTGCGGTACACCAATCAGCCACATGGCCGCAGCGGTCGCCAGGCCAAGGCCTGCATTGATTACCGAGATCGACAGCAGATATCTGGAAACGAACCATTCGGCATCACGGAAAATGCGGGCCGTTCTCAGTCGCGAACGGCGACTGAAACACAGCGACAGCACACTGGTACGGATCGAGTGCCGGGTCGCCACGAAAAAATAGAGGCTTGCCAGATACAGAATGATCTGCGCTGCCAGGGCCGGAGCTAGGGTCGCGATTTCCTCGATTGCCGAGCTGTCCTGAATGTCGACCGTCATCTCCGCCTTGCCGCCGGCAATGGTGCGGATCTGCTCCTGCACACCGCCCAGCGTATCGAACACCGTGCGCCAGTCGAGCAAATGGCGCTGCAGTTCGCGCCAGATTTCCGGCAATTTTTCAGTCCAGAGTGAAAGCGGCATCGAAAACAGCGCAACCGCCGAGCCAATGAGCCCCAAAAACAACAAGACAACAATTGCCGCCGACAGGGATGTCGGCAACCGGCGCTCAAGCGCCGTGGCCACTGGGGACGCCATCAAGCCGGTGACAACGGCGAGCGAAATGGGAGCAAGCAGCGACTGGGTGTAGTCAAGCGCCGCAAAGATCGCGACCACACCAATGGCAATGACCGCAAAATGCGCAAATGACTGAAGGCTCGCATCCATGTTTGTGCGCGCATCGATGCGGACCACCGGCGGGTCGATGCGATACGGTCGTTTCATGCGGACTTCCCCTTTAAAGACACAACAACGCCGGCCGGGGGCTATTGTTCCGGGAATGCAGCATGCATGTCGCCCCGCATCAGCCTGAATGCGCGGCTTTGCGAGCGGGTTGGAATACCAGGTGTGCTGTCAGGAAAACTTGTCTGTCACAACGGCCTAACTTTTGCGGCTGCGTCGTTCCCTGGCAGTCCTTGCCGGTTTGGGGTTTGATATCACCTTGTCGAAAGGCACCTTGATGGTGACGTCAATGCCGAGGTCATGCGGCAAACTGGATATCGATCCGCCCAGTTCGATCCGCATGGTGGCGTCGAGCAGTCGTGTTCCAAACCCGCCCTTATGGCCACCTGCATCGGGGTCTTGCGGCTCCAACGGAGTTTCGCTGCGTTCGGACCAGTTCAAGACGAGTTCGCGATGCCTGCCGCTGACATTTTTCACCGACCAGGACACTTCGAGTTTTCCTGAATTGAAGCGGGCCGAACCATATTTTAGCGAATTGGTGGCCAGCTCGTGAAAGGCCAGACCAAAGGCCTGTGCTGCGGTTTCGTTCAGTTCGACTTCGGGACCGTACAAATGGTCTTCATCGAGCTCGTCGCCGAAAATCTGCCTGAGTTCCTGGCTGAGCAGCGTCTTGAGATCCGCACCCTGCCAGGCTGTGCGCGCCAGTAGATCCTGTGAGGCAGCCATCGCTTGCAGCCGTGCGGAAAAGGATTGCGTGAATTCCGGCAAGGTCTCGGAAGACCGCGCTGTCTGACGCGAAATAGCCAGTACCCGTGCAATCATGTTCTTGATGCGATGCTTCATCTCCTGAAGCAGGAACTCGCGCTCGGTCAGCGCCCGTTCGGTTTCATGACGTAGCGTTTCGCCAACCTCGATGGCTCTTTGCTGCGACCGTGATGATGTCGCCAGCGCGGCAGCGAGCAAAAACGCGGCAATCGCCAGCATGACCGATCGGGTCTGGTCGACCGGAGAATGATACAATTCAGAGGGGCGGATTTCGAGCGTCCAGGTTTGCCCCGCCACTTCGATCGCCGTCACGACCGTGTGGTCCGCGCCAATCCGGTTGCTGGGGTGACCATCCGACTCGTAGATCAGACTGGAGGTAGCAGGCTCACCATCCCACGCTGTGACGTGAATAGGAGAAACCGGTACGCGCCGGAACGCGGATTCGAAAAGATTGGTTACGCGAAACGGCGCATAGACAAAGCCCAGAGGCCGACCGGAGTTTTTGGCGAAAAACGGCATGTAAATCAGGAATCCGGCTTGCGGCTCATCGGACTTTTCCTGAACCAGCTTCACCGCGGCCGAGGCGCGCAAGCGCTGTTCTGTGAGCGCAGCCAGAATGGCAGCCCGGCGTGTGAGTTCCGAATACATGTCATAGCCGAGAGCCGCTACATTTCGCTCCGTTTTCGGTTCCAGAAGGACGATGGGAGTGCGGTTTTCCTCGCTGGTTTCGGGCCAAGGCGCCCGGTCCACGTCATAATTGCGCGCAAGTTCGGCGGAGATTGCCACATCCGATTGCGGTCCTGTGCGCACATAGCGCGCAAAACCGATGCCCTGAACACCGCTGAATTGTTCGGTCTTCTGCAGCCGGCCGACATAGGTCTTGAATTGCTCGGCGCTGGGGACTTCACCAAGGCTGGCAAACAGTGCTTCGGTGGATTTGATCAGCAATATGTGATTGTCGATGCGGTCACGCAAGCGTTGCACAGAGCGATCGGCCATCGCTGCAAAGCTCATCCGGTTGGCCTGATCGATGGTGTACCAGGATGCTGCTGCCGTGAGCAGACCCACGAACACGACAACAAAAAACACCAACGCTGGCTGCAGTCGATACAACAAACCCATACTCTTCTTCACATAACCGGACACAATCCACCGGAGCGGTCGTGCCTCATTGGCCAAGGGCGGGAGAACATAACCGGGAATAATGAGCCTCCAGATGTCCCCCATGCCCAGGAAATAGCAGCAAATATTGGCCGGAAGATCAATGGCACACTTAAGCGGAGCCGAGAAGTCCGTCTATAAACCAGGTTAACCGAAAATCAATTCCTCACCGTCCGGCCTTTCAAAGTGCCGGCGTCGGAAATGGCAGAAAAGTCCATCAAAAAACGTTGATCAAAGTCGGCGAAGTCAATCGCGCGGCTCAAATGCGGGAACGTCATAATTCCCTTATCATTGTGGATCAGTTTGTCCCTGGTAAGGCGGCTGAGCGAGCGGTTGACGTGAACAGTGGACAACCCCATGCAATCGCCGATTTGCTCCTGGGTGAGTTCAAGCTCAAACCCTTTGTCTGTCGCCAGACCGACCTGCTCGAGACGAACCCACAACTCCAGCAGGAAGTGCAAGATCCGTTGCGCCGCGGTGCGCGCGCCCAGCGAGACCTTGTGTTCAGCAAGAATGTTGGAATGGCGCACGGTCATCCAGTCAAGCCCCGACGCCAGAACCGGAAAGCGCCGATGGATCTCGAGAATACGAACCGGGTCGATCAACGCCAGGGATACGTTGGTCAGCGCTGCAGCGGTGAAAATCGATGTGTGGTTGAAATTGACATGCAAGCCGATGAAATCGCCCGGCAACGACACACCGATTATCAGGCGGCGTCCTGCGGGCGTCAGCCTGTAGCGGATCACCCATCCGCGCCGGATCAGGAACGTGACCCGCAACGGCTCTCCGTCCTGAACAAAACTCTCACCCCTTGCGATCGCGGCCTGGTTGACCTGCATGGTTTCGAGATAATCGACCTCCTCCGAGGTCAACAAGACCGCTTTCCCAAGACGCCGAACCAATGGACTTGCATCGGCCGGAATCGCACTTTGGTTCTTGGCGGTCATATCAATCTCTTTCGCAAAGAAAAGAACCCCGGCAGGGAGGCTGCCGGGGTTCTCTTGGTAGGCGATTACTTGTCGTCGAGCCAGTTGTCGATTTCGCGCTCGGCTTCGTCGCGTGTCTTTCCATAACGGGCCTGGATCTTGCCGGCCAATTCGTCGCGGCGGCCTTCAACAACGTCAAGGTCGTCATCGGTGAGTTCGCCCCACTGTGCCTTTGCCTTGCCCTTGTATTCTTTCCACTTGCCTTCAACGATATCCCAGTTCATCTCAAAACTCCTTGTGACGGTTTGTTCGGTAGCCGTTGGCAATCTTCCGTCGGCTCGCCTCATCAACGTCAATTGCTCAATTTGGTTCCGCTGTTTACAGGCTTATTTGAAATACGGCGCGCGATTGCCATCTGGTTTGCCGACCGACTGTGACATTTGAAGCATTCCTCTATCCCTGTTAATCAGAGCGTGCAATGCAGCGCCCTGGGAAATGCCTGCTGATCTGAAAGATGCGTCCATGAGAATGAAATCCCTCGTCACCCTGAACGGATTGCTTGGCGTTCCCGGCGCAATCGCCATTGGTCTTTGGGTACTGGCAATACCGCTCGTATGGCTCGATGCGCGGTTTCCGATTGTCGGAGATCCCCTGCCCTTCTGGCTTGCCATATCAACCGACACCGCGCGATCTCTGCTGGCAACCATCGCGACGGCCGCAATCACCACCCTGGGCCTGGTTTATTCGATCATGCTGGTGGTTTTTACGCTGGCAGCCGGCAACATCGCACCACGGCTTCTGCAGCGGTTTTCGCGCGACCGAGTCAATCAGATCACCGCCGGGCTCCTTGGTGGAACGTTTCTCTATTCGCTTTCGATCCTGCGTGCCACCGGACCGGACTTTCGGCCAGAAATGTCGGTCGCCCTGGCCTTCCTGCTGGCCGCAATCTCGGTTCTGCAGGTGATCCACTTTGTTCATTCCGTCTCGCAAAGCGTCACGATTGACGCCGAAGTGGCGACAATTTCGGAGCAACTCGAACGGCAGATCAACAGGCTGCTGGTTGAAACCGGTGCTGATACCGAAGACTTCAAGGAGGAGAGCCTGGAAACGGCAATCAAGGCCGAGCGGTCCGGATATGTCACACTGATTGATGAAGCGGCTCTGCTCAAGCTGGCGCGACAGCACGAGACCTACATATCTGTACAGGTGGCTCCAGGTGATTTTGTGTTGTCCGGACAGACCTTGGCCATGGCCGGGTTCTCGGAGGACAAGGAAAAGGCTTCCGGCTCTGTGTCCCGGGCGATCAGCCTCGAGCCCTATCGCGGGGCGGTTGATGACATACGGTTTTCAATTCGTATTCTGCTGGAAATCGCTTTGCGCGCGCTATCGCCCGGCGTCAATGACAGCTTTACCGCCATCGCCTGCGCCGACCGTATTGCGGCAGCGCTGGTAAAACCTGTGTCTGAAGGACTGCGGGGAGATGTGCGTTGCGACGAAGATGGGGTGGCCCGGTTGAAAGTGCCCGGCCTGTCGCTCAACGACCTGCTCAACATGTCACTGCACCCGCTTCGTCAGGCCGCCAGAGGCAACGTCATGATGCTGGACCATCTCGGCGTGGTGCTGAATTCGCTCTACTCGGTCGCCGGTCCCGATGCCAGAAAACTGATCGCTGCGCATGGCAAGGTGTTGCTTGAGACAGCGAGTGCGGGCGATCCGCTCAGTTCTGATCTCGATTTCCTGCACCGCCGTCTGGACTTCGCAGTTGATGATTGAAGCAGGCTGATTTCAATGCAGCCTGCGCGCGCCATTGCACAGAGATGATCAATTGAACCGGCTGGCCGGAGTCTGATTGTCTGACTGCGGTGCCTGTGCGACCTCATTGATATCCATATCAGGATTGATCAGCTGGACGGCCACCTCGATGCCTCCGGCAGACGTGACGTCCCAAACGATTTCGGCATCTTCGTAAAACAGCGCCGGATCAACCTCGACGCATTTGCCGAAGGACTTTTCCTTGATCTGCGAGATCGAGGCGATCGCTGGCGAAAGCTCCAGCTCGCATTGCTGCACAGTCTCATAGGCCACTGCTGGTGCGGGCTGTTCCGAACAGGCCTGACGATCGTCGCTGCAGGCAATCAGCAACATGAAGGCTGCGATGTGTTCCATGACGTTTCTCCTTTGGAGAATAAACGCCCGGGCATCACGCAAGTTCCATGAAAGCTTGCGGAAGTGTCAACTTTGATGCCGCAGCTTAACGCGAACCTGTCAGTGTTTCAGCCGAAACTCATACTGGCTGTCGGGAATTGTCAGTTGATAGATCATTCGATCCTTGTCCAGCTCATGATGGACCTCAGCCGATAACGCCTGAGGCACCACCCGACCGAGCACTGTTTTTGAAAAGCCCTTATTCTGCGATGAGCCAATGTCCTGCTCACTCAGCGGCCTGGCAAATGTTTCCGTCCAGGTCACAATCAGCTGCGGCTCTTGCTGATCACTGGTGCGCTCTTCGGCAGAGAGTTCGACGCCGCCGCCTGCCGGGCCGAGTGCCCCCTTGGCCAGCGAATCGATGGCCAGCTCATGTAGCGCCAGACCGAGGTGCAAGGCAGCATTGGGTGCGAGGTAAGCATCGTCACCCACCATGTTGAACGCTGACGGCAGTTTTCCGAACAGCGGTTGCAGTTGGGATTTGGTCAGCGCGAACAATTCCGCGCCGCGCCAGTCAGATGCGGTAACCAGATCCTGCGACTGGGCCATGGACTGGATGCGGTTGCGGAAGGAATACAGGAACCCCGGCAAGTCGTCCGACGACCGCGCGGTTTGTGTGGCGATCGACTGGACAATTGCCAGCAAGTTTTTCGAGCGATGGTTCAATTCGCGCAACAGCGTCTTCAGCACCGCTTCGCGGTACTTCACGTCATCGATATCCAGAATTGTGGTGAATACGCCGATGACGGCACCGCTAGCATCGATATCCGGCACCATTTTCAAAAGAAACCAGTGCGGATCCTGATCAACGTCGCGCAACACCTCAAGCTTGCTTGCGCCTCCGCCATCGAGCACTCGAAGCTTGGCAGCGGCTACTTTCGAAGCCTGGTCACCAAAAAGCGCGGTGTCCGTCTGACCCTCGAGCTCGATTTCGGTTGGCCAATCTGAAGGGAAGTTAGCAACAAAACGTATCACCAGATCCGCATCCTGGTACATCGTGAACACGCCGGCGCTGCGTAATCCCGCCAGCTTGATTCTCATCCGATCGGAATCTGTTAACGGATTGCGGGTCATGGGATGTTTATCGACTTTATGAAGCTGCTGAAACGGACGGCAGCGGACACTGGAGTTGGCCCAGCGCCCGCGGTCACTTTGCAGTTCCCGAATCGGGCGGTCAAACCTTCCGGACAAAATTCAGCACCAGAGAAATGACCAGAAACGCCAGAAAAAGGAAGAACAGAAATTGAGCGATGCCGGCCGAGGCGCCGGCAATTCCACCGAACCCAAGGACGCCAGCGATGATGGCGACGACAAGAAATACGAGAGCGTAGTAAAGCATCGAAAATCTCCTTTGTCATTCGATGCTCCACCAACGCGCTGTTTTCTAATTGGTTCCGGTCAGCTTCATCGTTTCTGTGGCGGTGTTGAAAAATAGCGCCTGGCTGATCAGCGCCTTGACCATATCCGGGTTGAACGGCTTGGTGACCAAAAACGCCGGTTCCGGCTTCTCGCCTGTCAACAAGCGCTCCGGGAAAGCGGTAATGAAGATCACCGGCAGCGTATCGTTCTTCAGGATATCATTGACCGCGTCGATACCGGAGCTTCCGTCAGCCAGTTGAATGTCGGCCAGCACCATTTTCGGCTTGGTCCGGTTGTACAGCTCCATTGCTTCGGTATGGGTCCGGGCAATTCCAGTCACGCGGTGGCCGAGTGCCTCAACCATATCCTCGATATCCATGGCGATCAGCGGTTCGTCTTCGATGATCATGATGTCGGTGGCGACCTGATCGGATATTTCCTTGGCGGCCTTGTCGATCAGTTCGGATACTCCGTCCTTGTCCACACCGAGAATCTCGGCAGTCTCCTCGGGCGTGAACCCCTCTACCGCGATCAGCAGAAATGCCTTGCGCGCATCAGGCGTAACCGCCTCGAGATTCGCCGCAGCCTTCTTTTCCCAGCCAAACGGTGTCGGATATTCGGGCACCGGAACCGAAAGGCTGTCAAAGAGTTTGGAATACAGACCGTATAGCGCAACGCGGTCGTTGCCGGATTTCGGAAAAATGCTGAGATCGGCAATCAAGGCCTCAAGCATGGCGGCGACAAAAGCGTCTCCGGATGTCTGGGATCCGGTGACTGCGCGCGAGAAGCGACGGAGATAAGGCAGGTGCGGCGCAATGCGCATGGAAAGTGTCGACATATTAGACCTCTTGGTTGTCCCGTGGACGTGGCAACATTGCTAAAACGCGCTGGCTAAAAAAAAGTTCCGGAGGCTTGGAACTTTTTTTTATCTCGCGCATTCTGCATGCATGTGTTCATTTTGAAAGAGCTGGGTGGGTATGATCGACAAATCAAACAAAGGCAGGGCGAATCCCGCCGACCGCGGAA
Organism: Hoeflea sp. IMCC20628; assembly: GCF_001011155.1. Taxonomy (NCBI): domain Bacteria; kingdom Pseudomonadati; phylum Pseudomonadota; class Alphaproteobacteria; order Hyphomicrobiales; family Rhizobiaceae; genus Hoeflea; species Hoeflea sp. IMCC20628. The sequence goes on along the minus strand of NZ_CP011479.1, from coordinate 1,790,604 downwards.
CAACCGATGCGATCGCATCGCAGTTGAAACGCTACTACAAATCAGTGGAACAGGAGCCGATCCCCGATCAACTCCTTGACCTGCTGGAACAGCTGGATCAGGCAGAACGTTCGGGTGGCAAAAATGGCTCGAATTGAAACGGGTGTCTCCGACTCTCTCACCGCTGACGCGGCCGAATCCTTTTCATTCCGGCGGGAAATGTTGGCCACCCTCCCCAGTCTGCGCGCTTTTGCCTTCTCGCTCGCCCGCCGCCACGACCGTGCTGACGACCTGATTCAGGAAACGGTGATGAAGGCCTGGGGCAAGCAGGAAAGCTTTGAGCCCGGAACCAACCTGCGGGCTTGGCTGTTCACGATCCTGCGAAACGAATTTTACAGCCAGATGCGCCGCAAGGGCCGGGAAATGCCCGATCCGGACGGTGTCTTCGCCGCCAACCTCGCCACTCACCCCGAACAATATGGCAAGCTGGACATGGCCGATTTCAAGCAGGCGCTTGATCAGCTGCCCGATGACCAACGCGAAGCCATCGTGCTGATCGGCGCCTCAGGCTTTTCCTATGAGGAAGCAGCCGAGATAGCTGGCGTTGCCGTTGGCACCATCAAGAGCCGGGTCAACCGGGCCCGGGTTAAACTGCAGGAACTGCTGACCATCAGCGGCGAGAGCGACTACGGCCCCGACAGCACCTCGGCACCTCTGGTCAACAAATCGTTCCCTGGCAGGTAGGTATAGGCCTCAACCGGGCCGATCTCCGTCAATGCCCTTCAGCACAATACCGACATTAGGCAAGACAAAGTAAAACACGCGCGATGGGGGACCGGCCGCATCGCGCGAAAACTGATGGTGCGGACGACGGGAATCGAACCCGTATAGCCTTGCGGCCGAGGGATTTTAAGTCCCTTGCGTCTACCAGTTTCGCCACGTCCGCACGTCAACAAACTCGGTAACCGACGATTGCCGCGCAGGCAAGAGCCACGCGGTGATTGGGCATATAATCAAAACGCCCCGTTGTGATGAACAACGGGGCGTTTTGTGATCAGATCGAAGCTGAACAGCAGGCAAACCTGTCAGGCGACAAGCTTTGCAGCGATCTCCGCCACCCGCTTGCCCTGGACCCGGGCGCCCTCAAGTTCGATGTCAGACGGCTGCCGCGATCCATCGCCATCGGCAATCGTGGTTGCGCCATAGGGCGATCCACCCTTGACCACGTCAACGCCCGACTGCCCGGCGAATGAATAAGGCAGGCCGGCAATCAGCATGCCATGATGCAGCAGCACTGTGTGGAAGCTCAAAATGGTGGATTCCTGACCGCCATGCTGGGTGGCCGACGATGTCATCACCGAACCCACCTTGCCGATCAACGCGCCCGACGCCCACAGACCACCGGTCTGGTCGAGGAAGTTTTTCATCTGCGACGCCATCATTCCATATCGGGTCGGCGTGGCAAAAATGATGCCGTCATAATTTGCAAGTTCAGCCGGATCGGCCACCGGCGCGTCCTGATCCATCTTGTAATGCGAAGCCTTTGCAACAGCTTCTGGAACCAGTTCCGGAACCCGCTTGAGTGTGACCTCTGCGCCACCGGCCTTGGCGCCTTCAGCGGCCGCTTTCGCCATGGCCTCGATGTGCCCCCAGCTCGAATAGTAAAGTACCAGCACTTTCGCCATGTCCGTCTCCTTTGATTTTGCCGCTCGAAAGCGGCGGATGCTGACAGACACATAAGCAGTTTGATGTTCACTGAAACCCGGAAAATGCTGCACGCATTGTTCACAAAAACACTCTGGTTGCCAATTCCTGACATTGCTTGCGCCGAACCCGGAAAGCGGTTTATTCAAATGACCACAACAAAGGACCATGACCATGAGCCAAGCCCCTGCCCCGACCGTCACCGCAGCGGCGCTCGCCATTGGTGATGAATTGCTATCGGGCCGCACCAAGGACAAGAACATCGGTCATCTGGCCGAATTGCTGACCGCCGCCGGCATCGATCTCGAGGAAGTCCGCATCGTCCCCGACGAACAGCCACGCATCGTCGAAGCGCTCAATGCGCTCCGGTCCCGCTACGACTATGTCTTCACCTCGGGCGGCATCGGCCCGACCCATGACGACATCACCGCCGACGCTGTCGCTAGCGCCTTCGGGGTCGCCTGCACCCACGATTCAAAAGCCCTCGAATTGCTTGGCGCGCACTATGCCGAGCGCGGCATGGAATTCACCGAAGCGCGCCGCCGCATGGCGCGCATGCCGGTGGGAGCCACCCATATCGACAATCCGGTCAGCCGTGCGCCCGGCTTCATCATCGGCAATGTCCATGTCATGGCCGGTGTTCCTTCGGTGTTCCAGGCCATGCTCGACAATGTCTTGCCGACCTTGAAATCCGGCGCAAAAGTCTATTCCGACAATGTCGATTGTCCCTATGGCGAGGGCGACATCGGCGGCCCGCTGACTGCTGTCGCCAAGGCCCACCCGGACGTCAATATCGGCTCCTATCCCCGCTTTTCCGGCAAAAAATTCTCCACCGAGATCGTCATCCGCAGCCGCAACCAGGATGCAATTGCAGCGGCAAAACGCGATGTCGAGGCCATGCTGACAAGTGTCGGATCGAAAATGGGTGCTGCTGCGGTTTGATTGGGATCAATGCGCGCTCAGGATGCAGAGAGCATTGTCATTGGACAATTGCCGGTTCGGGCGTTTCAAAGGAGTGCACACTATGACCTACCATACAATTCTCGCCGTCTATGCAACCCAGGCCGATGTCACTCCGGTTACCACTGCGATAGCTGATTTCGCAGCCGGCACGGAGGTGCATCTGATTGGCTGCCACGGCGAGCCTTCGCAGTTTGTTGTCCTCTCCGCGCCCATCGACGTGCCGGATGCCGCCACCATTGCCGCTCTGTATGAGCAAGCCGACACCCGGATGCGCGAAGTCGGCGACGCCTTCGACAAGGCATGCGATCTCGCAGGCCTGTCACATGAGTGGCGACCGGTCCGCTCCCCCGGCGGTGACAGTGCGATTTCGGCGCTGGCAAGTGCCCGCACCGCCGATCTGGTGGTCGTACGCCAGCCGAACCGGGACGCCGGTGAAGACATTGCAACCAATGTCGAAGCCCTGTTGTTTGAGGGTGGACGTCCGGTGCTGTTCCTGCCGTCAGACGGCAAACTCGCTTCACCGATCAAGCGAATTCTCATCGCATGGGATGGATCGCGTGAATCCGCCCGCGCCACTCAGGACGCCCTGCCCCTGCTCAAGGCCGCCGAGGCCGTCAACATCGTTGTCGTCGACCCCGACAAACTGCCTGACATCGATGCGCCTCTTGCCGGCACCGATATCGCCAGCTGCCTGTCGCGTCACGGCATCCATGTCAATATCACCACGGTTTCCAAGGGAACAGGGTCAACCGCCGAGGCCATAGCCAGCCAGGTCGCCGCCACCAATTCCGATCTGGTTGTCATGGGTGCCTACACCCACCAGCGTCTGCGGGAATGGTTGTTTGGCGGCGTCACCCGCGCCTTCTTGGAAAACTCGCCGGTTCCGGTGCTGATGTCGCGATAAGCGTCAAACGCGCGCGCGGCATGCCATTGCCGCGCGCCCCTCAGCCAAGCATCATCCACACTGCCACACCGGCAAGCACGGCGGCAAAGATCCGATTGAGCCGTCGCGCTCCGGTCTCACTGCGAAACAACCGGCCCAGGCCATCGCCGGCCAGCGACCACAAGGCAAAGGCCAGCAAGTTGTTCAGGGTGAAAACCAGCGTAATCAGCGCGACCTTTTCGATCATGCCTGCCGGGCCAGAGCCCGAAAACTGTGAAAACATCAGGAGAATGATCACATAGGCCTTGGGGTTGAGGATGAGCAAGGACACACCATCGAAAAAACCTGCCTTGCGGTCCTCTACATCCTCTGGCGCCTTGCCCGCTTGCGCCATCTTCCATGCCAGCCACAGCACATAAAACGACCCGGCTGTTTTGACAGCTGAGAAAAGCGGCGAATCCGGATCTATCACCGAAACCAGTCCCGCACCGGCGAGCGCTGTAACGACAAGTGTCGCAACATGATAACCGGCATTGGCCGGAAGCGTGGCGGCAAAACCGAAGCGCGCGCCAAGCGCGGCAAAAAACAGATTGCCGGGTCCGGGGCTGTAGGCCAGAGGCAGCAGGAACGCCAGCAGGGTGATGAGAAACAGGGTCATGTCATCGATCTCCGGAATGGGGGCCTGAACATGTTTTCATGTCCCCGCGCCACGAGACACCCGATTCCAGCAGGTCTGCCACAATCCGCAGATTTGTGCTCTCTTGCGTTTGACACCGGATTCCGGCTATTTGCGGCGCTTAAGTTTGAAACAGCAGCCGATGGGGCCGCCCGCAAACCCAAGGAAGTCAGCCATGTCCCTTCCAGACAAAGCCTTTCCCGTCTCCTGGGACCAGTTTCATCGCGATGCCCGGGCGCTTGCCTGGCGGTTGAGCGGCACCGGCCATGCCTGGAACGCGATCGTCTGCATCACCCGTGGCGGGCTGGTTCCGGCGGCCATCATTTCCCGCGAACTCGATATCCGGCGGATCGATACCGTCTCGGTCGCGTCCTATCATGACTACGTCAACCAGGGCGACATGAAGGTGCTCAAGGAGATCAACGCCGATATTCTCGAGACTGAAGGCGAAGGCGTCCTCATCGTCGATGACCTGACCGATACCGGCAAGACTGCAGCCATCGTCCGGGCGATGCTGCCAAAAGCGCATTTCGCCACCGTCTACGCCAAACCAAAAGGCCGGCCGCTGGTCGACACCTTTGTCACCGAAGTCAGTCAGGACACCTGGATCTATTTCCCCTGGGACATGGGCTTTGCCTATGTTGAGCCGATCGCCAAGGATTCCCGCGGCTGAACCGGCAGTCCGGTATCCGTCAGCACTGCTGAGACCACCCGGTCCACGCTAAAACAGCTGGACCGGGCTGGACGGTCGGCTGCTCAGATTGTCGCTGGTCGACACCTCCCCTGATCTGCTTTCGATTGGCCTCGCGATTGGCAATCAAACCGCAAGCACAAGGGATTTGCGCCGATATTCTCGGAATTTTATAGATTCTCGTTAACCTTACTTTATGCCACTTCGTGCCACTGATGCGGATCAGACTTTTCCATCCAGACCGGCGCCATGAACATGCTCATACAGCCATCCACACAACCATCGGCGAGCCCGGGTCGGCAATTTCGTATTGTCGGCCTCAATCTCGCGGTCATTCTCATTGTTTTGACAGCCGCCGTGGTCACCCCAAGGCAGGGCAAGGCAGTGGTATTTGTTCCGCCCTGGAGCGAACCGGGCCGTGTCCTCGAGGTGATTGCTGCCGCGGGTGGATCAGTCCTCAATGGCACCGGCAAGTCCTATGCCGTCATCGCCCAATCTGACCAACCATGGTTTGCCTTCCGGTTGTTCCAGTCCGGCGCAATGCTGGTTCTCGACGGCAGCCTCAGCTTCCTGTGCAGGAGCACACCTTCAACATGAACTACATGATCACGCTCCGCAGCCAGGCAGCTGTTGCAATCGTCTCGCTTCTCTGGATCAATCTCGGCCTGATGGCGCTTCGTTACTGGTGGGGTATGGACGCCGACCCTGTCGTCGTTCTCGGCGGCGGCGGCGCCATTGCGACTGCCGCGACACTGACCTGGTGGCATGACCGTATTGGCGCCGCCACACAGATCTCGACCGCACTTGCCCACGCTGCCAGCGTTGCATTGCTGGTCTACGCCTTTTCCGGATCGCCGCTGCAGATCGATATCCACATGTACTTTTTTGCCAGCCTGGCAATCTGCGCCGCGTGGGTCAATTGGCGATCGACACTTGCATTCGCGCTGTTTACCGCTGTCCATCATCTTGTCTTGTTTTATGTGCTGCCCGCCGCGGTATTTCCAGGCACCGCCGATCTCAGCCGCGTGGCACTTCATGCCGTGATTCTTGTGGTTGAGGCAGGCGCACTGGTGGCATTGGGCCATTCGCTCGCCAATGCCTTTGCCCAAAATGACAAGGCGATCCACGAAACCCGCCTGGCCACCGACGAAGCCGCAGAAATGTCGCGCAAGGCCGAACTGGCTCAGCAACAGAACCTTGACGATTCCAAGCGACGTGAAACCGAGCGCAGAGACGACAATGAACGCCTGCATACAGCCATGGAGGCGCTCGGTCGCGGACTTCACCAACTGGCTCAGGGAGACCTTCGTTTCCGCCTCACGGACAGCTTTGACGGTTCTTTCGACAAACTCAGAGGCGACTTCAACTCCTCCATGGAATCGCTTGACCAACTGGTCGCAGGCCTCAGCCGCTCTGCCCTGGAAATGCGCCAGGGATCAAATGACCTCAGCGCCGATGCCGAAAACATGTCTCAGCGCACCGAACAGCAGGCTGTCTCACTTGAACAGACAGCAGCAGCGATTGGCCGGATCACCGGCAATGTCCAGACCGCTTTCACCCGGGCAGGCGAAGCCGGTCAGCTTGTCGATGCAGCGACCAGAAGCGCCTCCGGGTCCGAAGAAATCGTGTCGAAGGCCGTAAATGCCATGACCGAGATCGAGAATTCGTCGCGCCAGATCGGTCAGATCATCAGCGTGATCGACGGCATTGCATTTCAGACCAACCTTCTTGCACTCAATGCCGGTGTCGAAGCAGCCCGCGCCGGCGATGCGGGAAGAGGTTTCGCGGTGGTCGCCCAGGAAGTGCGTGAACTGGCCCAGCGTTCGGCAAGTGCCGCCAAGGAAATCAATGCGCTGGTCGAGACCTCCTCCACCCAGGTCAGCCGCGGCGTAACGCTGGTAAACCAGACCGGCCAGGCGCTTCGCTCGATTGGCACCCAGGTAACGACCATCAATGACCACATCTCCAAGATCGTTGATTCCGCCCGGGATCAGGCAAACGACATTTCGGAAATAAACTCAGCCGTCGTCAACATGGACAAGACCACGCAGCAAAACACCGCTCTTGTGTCCGATACCACCATGTCGATCCATCGCCTGGCCGCCAATGCCGACGGGCTGGTCACCAAACTGGCGGTCTTCAGCGTCAGTGAGATCGCCCGACCCGACAGCACCAAAGACACCCGGCCTGCGCCCTCCCCGTCTGCGGCAGTCAAGCCGGTGCCGACGCCCGAACGGCACAGCCGCCTTGTTCGCGGTGCTCATGGCAGCACAGCATTGGCCGTGAACCAGGGATGGGATGACTTCTGACCAGGCACCGTCCGGCAAAAACTGAGATTGGTGAGTTTTGACCCAACTACCCTGCCGACCGGAACGGCAAAGCGTGTTCGCGGTAAACATGACCGAGCAACCACATTGAGCCACCCGAAAGCATCCGGTTCATCGCACGGCGCGAAAATGCATCAAATTGGTCATAATCTTGTGCAAAGACTGTCACAGGAGGCGAATCGCTAAACATGACCGCATTTGACCGCATCAGACGGTTGCTTGATCTGTTCAGGCATCCCGGTGAAAACCGCATTGGCGGAAAGCCGAAGCGGCAGGCCGCGGCTGCGGTTTTTCGTGGGTCGGGCGATTCTCGCGAGCTTCTGCTGATCACCAGCCGGGATACCGGACGATGGATCGTCCCGAAGGGCTGGATCGAAAAGGGCGAAGACGGCCCGACTGCGGCAATCCGCGAGACCTGGGAAGAAGCCGGCATCATCGGCAAGGTCCTTCCCGGCGGGCCGGTCGGACATTACCGCTATATCAAGCAGAGACCGCGACGTGGCGATGCCATCTGCGATGTCGATGTCTACCTGGTCAGGCTTCTCGAAGAGGGCAACATCTGGCCCGAAAGAGGCCAGCGGCGGCGCAAATGGTTTCCGGTCTCCGTCGCGATCGGGCTTGTTGGCGAAGACGGCCTCAAGGACGTGATTCGCGAGGCGTTCGTGTATCTCAAGGCCGCCTGAAGCAATTTTTAGTCCGATACCGTTCCATCGAAATTTTACCCGGAATTTGTCGATCGAAAATCCGCTCTGACCGATTCACCGGCCGTTCAAAAGCCGCCGCTTCGTCTCCAGCCCCGCAATTCTGCGGTTTCTCAATCAGCAATGGCCTGAGTTGCAGAAACAGGGTTTTTCCTCGTTTTCCACAATCTGCAACCACAAGATATAGTGGACGTAAATCCGTCACGGACAAGCCCTTGACGCACCCACCCGAGTCGATGCTTATAGGACAAACGTTGCGGCGGCGGCGTGGCTGGAATGTTTCGAGGCCAGTCAATTCCTGAGTATTTTGTTTCAAGACATCTGGCTCTGCGCGGAAATGCGTAGGGAGCGGAAAACTGCGTTTTGATCCCGGATTAATCTCATTGGGACGCAAAAATAGGGCTGGCAGTAAGAACCTGTTAATACTATATTTAGTGTTTGCAGCCACCCTGACCACAAGATACAGGATTCTCAACCACGGGAATCACACTATGTGACCGAGTAGAACAACCGGCTGCGCAATGAGTGCGCAGCCTGCGGAAAAGCTATTGTCGTGACGCAAGGACTGCGCCCGGCTTCGAATTTGATAAAGAGGACTACCATGCGCATCGAACGTCGGTTCACCAAAGACGGCCAGTCAGCCTACGCAGAAATTGAATTCCGCAAGGCGACCAGTGAAATCCGGAACCCGGACGGTTCGATCGTGTTCCGTCTCGCCGACATCGATGTGCCGGTCCAGTTCAGCCAGGTTGCAGCCGACATCCTCGCCCAGAAATATTTCCGCAAGGCCGGCGTTCCCGCGCGTCTCAAGAAGGTCGAAGAAAATTCGGTGCCGTCCTGGCTGTGGCGTTCGGTGGCTGATGAAACAGCCCTTGCCGAACTGCCCGAGGACGAGCGTTACGGCTCGGAAACCGATGCCCGCCAGGTCTTTGACCGGCTCGCCGGCACCTGGACCTATTGGGGCTGGAAAGGCGGCTACTTCACCTCCGAAGATGACGCCCGCGCCTTCATGGACGAGCTGGCCTACATGCTCGCCACCCAGCGCGTTGCGCCCAACAGCCCACAGTGGTTCAACACCGGCCTGCACTGGGCCTACGGTATCGACGGACCCGGCCAGGGCCACTTCTATGTCGACCCCTTCACCGGCAAGCTGACCAAATCAAAGTCCTCCTACGAGCACCCGCAGCCGCATGCCTGCTTCATCCAGTCGGTCGAGGACGATCTCGTCAACGAGAACGGCATCATGGATCTGTGGGTGCGTGAAGCCCGCCTGTTCAAATATGGCTCCGGCACCGGTTCCAACTTCTCCTATCTTCGCGGCGAAGGCGAAAAGCTCTCGGGCGGCGGCAAATCGTCGGGCCTGATGAGCTTCCTCAAGATCGGCGACCGCGCAGCCGGCGCCATCAAGTCGGGCGGCACCACCCGCCGCGCCGCCAAGATGGTTGTGGTCGATGCCGATCACCCAGATATCGAGGCCTATATCAACTGGAAGGTCAAGGAAGAGCAGAAGGTTGCAGCTCTGGTCACCGGCTCGAAAATCGTTGCCGGCCACCTCACCGCCATCATGAAGGCCTGCATCAATTGCGAAGCCGACAATGACGCCTGCTTCGACCCCAAGCAGAACCCGGCTCTCAAGCGCGAGATCAAGGCTGCCAAGAAGAACCAGGTGCCTGAAAACTACGTCAAGCGCGTCATCCAGTTTGCCCGCCAGGGCTACACCGACATTGAATTCAAGACCTATGACACCGACTGGGATTCTGAAGCCTACCTCACGGTATCGGGCCAGAACTCCAACAACTCTGTCTCGGTCAAGGACGACTTCCTTCAGGCTGTCGAAACCGACGGCGACTGGAACCTGACTGCCCGCAAGGACGGCAAGGTGATGAAGACGCTCAAGGCCCGTGACCTGTGGGAACAGATCGGCCATGCCGCCTGGGCCTCGGCCGATCCCGGCCTGCATTTCAACACCACCATGAACGACTGGCACACCTGCCCGGCTGAAGGCCCGATCCGCGCCTCCAACCCGTGCTCGGAATACATGTTCCTCGACGACACCGCCTGCAACCTGGCCTCGCTCAACCTGCTGCAGTTCAAGGACGCCGGCACCAAGCGCATCGACATTGCCGATTACGAGCACGCTGTCCGGCTCTGGACCATCGTTCTCGAAGTCTCGGTGATGATGGCGCAGTTTCCCTCCCACCAGATCGCCGAACGCTCCTACAAGTACCGCACGCTCGGTCTCGGCTACGCCAATATCGGCGGGTTGCTGATGACCACCGGCATTCCTTACGATTCCAAGGAAGGCCGCGCCATCTGCGGCGCGCTGACAGCGATCATGACCGGCGTGGCCTATGCCACATCGGCGGAAATGGCCGGCGAGATCGGCACTTTCCCGGGCTACAAGGAAAACAAGAAGAACATGCTGCGGGTGATCCGCAATCACCGCCTCGCGGCCCATGGCAAGTCGACCGGCTACGAGAACCTGTCGGTCAATCCCGTCGCGCTGATCCATGACGAATGCCCGGACCAGGACCTGATCACCCACGCCACGGCTGCCTGGGACAAGGCGCTTGCGCTGGGTGAAAAGCACGGCTACCGCAACGCACAGGCCACAGTCATTGCACCGACCGGCACCATCGGTCTGGTGATGGATTGCGACACCACCGGCATCGAACCCGATTTCGCGCTGGTCAAGTTCAAGAAGCTCGCCGGCGGCGGCTACTTCAAGATCATCAACAACGCGGTGCCAGAAGCACTGCGGACTCTCGGCTATTCCGAAGCCCAGCTGGCCGAGATCGAGGCCTATGCGATCGGTCACGGCAACATCAACCAGGCGCCTGCCATCAATCCCGGCTCGCTCAAGGCCAAGGGCTTTACCGACACGCAGATTGAAACCATCAACGGCGCCACCAAGGCTGCCTTCGACATCAAGTTCGTCTTCAACAAGTGGACGCTGGGCGAACAGTTCTGCAAGGACGTCCTCGGCCTCACCGACGAGCAGATGAACGATTTCTCCTTCGACATGCTCTCGGCCATCGGATTTGCCAAGAAGGACATCGAAGCCGCCAACATCCATGTTTGTGGCGCCATGACGCTGGAAGGCGCTCCGCACCTCAAGCTCGAGCACTATCCGGTGTTTGATTGCGCCAATCCATGCGGCAAGGTCGGCAAGCGCTACCTGTCGGTCGACAGCCACATCCGCATGATGGCGGCAGCACAGCCGTTCATCTCCGGCGCCATCTCGAAAACCATCAACATGGCCAATGACGCCACCGTCGATGATTGCAAGAACGCCTATATGCTGTCGTGGAAACTGGCACTGAAGGCCAACGCGCTCTACCGCGACGGCTCGAAACTGTCCCAGCCGCTCAATTCCTCGCTGATCGAGGATGATGAGGACGAGGATGACGCCATCGAGGCGCTGGTCGCCATGCCGGCTGCCGCCCAGGCCGTCACTGTCACCGAAAAGATCGTCGAGCGCGTTGTCGACCGGCTCTACCGCGACCGCGAAAAGCTGCCCAACCGCCGCAAGGGCTACACCCAGAAAGCCGTCATCGGCGGCCACAAGGTCTATCTCCGCACCGGCGAATTCGACGACGGCCGTATCGGCGAGATCTTCATCGACATGCACAAGGAAGGCGCTGCCTTCCGGGCGATGATGAACAATTTCGCCATCGCCATCTCGCTCGGCCTGCAATATGGCGTGCCGCTCGAGGAATATGTCGAGGCCTTCACCTTCACAAAGTTCGAACCGGCCGGCATCGTTCAGGGCAACGACGCCATCAAGAACGCCACCTCGATCCTCGACTACATCTTCCGCGAGCTGGCCGTCTCCTATCTGGCGCGTCATGATCTGGCCCATGTCGACACGAGCGACTTCGGCAACACCGCGCTCGGCAAGGGCATTTCCGAGGGCAAGGCACAGCCGTTCTCCAAGGGTCTGACCCGCGGCGCATCGCTGAAAGTCGTCAACAGCGCCAGTGCCACTGGTAACGCCAGTGTCGGCGGCAGTGTCGGCACCGCCGAGCCCAAGGGCCAGGCAGCCGCCCCTGCCAAGGCTGCGCCCGCCAAGGCAACGCCGTCCGGCGCTTCGGTGATCACTGCCTCCTTCGCCGGCAAGGGCACCGGAAACCTGGCGGTCAAATCCGAACCGGAGGCCGTCAGCGGTGACACCGCCGTCGCCTTCAAGCGCGATTACGAGGAACGCGCCGAGGTGCTGGCCGCCGAAATCGACCTGGTCGAGAATGACGCCACCGAACTGTTCTCCGACATCGCCGCCGACGCTGCCCGCGACGCCAAGGCCAAGGCCGCCGACCGCCGCGCCAAATCGCTGATGCAGGGTTACACCGGCAACATGTGCACCGAGTGCCAGAACTTTACCATGGTCCGGAACGGCACCTGCGAGAAGTGCGACACGTGTGGAAGCACGAGTGGGTGCAGCTGAGGAATACAGGGATAAGTAGCAACGCTGCTTTTCACTTGCTTGAACTGAGATAAGGTAGCCCCGCGGTGATTTGGTTCACTGCGGGGTTTTGAATTGGGGATATGAAAGTGAAGAGCGGATATATTATTCCAACACTTGGAAAAGAAGCTTTCTCGTGCCCCAACTGCGGCGCCCTTGCTCATCAAACATGGTATTTTTCAGGTATAAATCAATGTGCAAAAGGTCATAACCCCTGGGTTCCAGTTGACGATGTTTTGGAGAGAGTCGAAAAATCCATAGAAGACGAAGAGAAAAAGAGAAAACTAAAAAATTACTACACAGGCATATTAAAAAGAATACCGATCACATTTGAAGACAACCAATGGGAAAACCATAGAAAAATACATAATATTACCTTCTCAAAATGCTATTATTGGTAATTACCCACCCCCTTGCCATGCACCACAATGTCTGAATCCATGATGATATGGATCGGACTGATTTGCAGCAGCTGAGCAAGGACGAATTGATCGAGATGGTGCTTCGGCTCCAACGGCCTGCCAAGGATTCTCGGACGTCTTCCAAGCCGCCCTCTACGGACAAGAAAGAGAAACGCGTCAACTCACGACCGGGTGGAGCCAAGCCCGGGCATGAACCCCACAATAGGGTGCTGGCGGATTTTGCCGACATGTTTCGCGATCATGAACCGACCGCCTGCAAGAGATGCGGCCATGCGTTTTCCGGTGATGATACGATGGTGCTGGCCGGGGCCTATGACGAGATCGATATTCCTGCGATCCGTCCTCATGTCACCCGGCATCGGCGTTTTTCCTGTCATTGCTCGCAATGCGGCACGACGACAAAAGCCACCGCACCTGCCGTGGCAACCGCAACGCCGTTCGGGCCAGGCATTCACGCGCTGGCGATCTACCTCAAGAGTTTCCATGCATTGTCTTACGAACGCCTGAGCGGTGTGTTCATGGATATCTTCGGCCTCCATGCGAGCGAGGGCGCGATCATGAACATGTTTGCCCGCTCCCGTCCGAGCTTCCAGGCCACAGCACAGGCCGCCAAGGCCAGCCTTCGAGCCGCCCGCGTTGTCGCCAGCGACGAAACCGGTGTGCGTATTGAGGGCACAAATGCCCAACACTGGGTTTTTCATTGCAAGGATGCCGTTGTCCACCAGCCCGATTACTCCCGTGCAGCACGGGTCGTTCACGAGACCATGGGCGGCCATGTCCCCGAGGTATGGATATCTGATCGGTATTCAGCCCAGCAATCTCACGGCCATCGACATCAAACCTGCCTTGCACATTTGGCGCGTGATACAGCCTTTGCGCTGGAACATGGCGAGGATGATCTCCCTCTTCGCTTCCAGCTTTGGTTTGGCCGTGTGTTTGATTTCGCCAGAGCCATAAGCACATTCGCTGCGTCTACCGTCGCAAGCAAGAAGCGCAAATTCGATAAACAGCTTGCCGGGCTTCTATGCGCCCCGACTTCATGCGACCTGGCCCAAAAGCTCCAGGCCAAGATCGGGCGGGCCCGCGATCAGCTGCTGACGTTTTGCGACTATCCCGGAGAAGTCGATGTCACCAACAACACATCTGAGCGAAAGCTCCGTCCATGGGTCATTCAGCGAAAGGTGACAAACGGATATCGCGCCATGTGGGCCGCCCAAGCCGAGGCGGATGTACGCACAACCGTCGATACCGCCCGCCTTAAAGGCGCAAATCCCTTCCAGGTTATCGCATCCGTCTTGGCGTAGGCCGACATCAAGGCCCGAAATCATAAATTCAGGGGTGGGTAATTACTATTATTGCAGTAAATTTTCAATTTGGCTCTACGACAAAATTCTTTTTCCGGAAACAAGTATGGAAATTGGATTCAATGAAGATTGCCCGGATTCAGTTTTACCGTTCCTCGAAGAAGCCCGAAACGTCTACCCAAAATCAGCCCGTTGTGCCGCAGCGATGCTACGACTTGCAATGCAGCAACTATGTATTGAATTGGGCGAAAAAGGTAAAAACATCAATGACGATATCGGGTCTCTTGTTAAGAAGGGCTTAGATCCCCGCATAACAAAAGCGCTCGATATAGTGCGCATTGTTGGAAACGGGGCCGTACACCCAGGAGAAATCAACTTTGCTGACAATGATGAGACAGTCTTAGAGCTATTCAAGCTCATTGATGTCATCACGACGGCTATGATTTCCCAACCCAAGAAAATTGACGAACTGTTTGAAAAGCTGCCTGAAGGCCCCCGCGAAGCAGTGAAGAAACGCGATGGCGAATAGTTGCTGATAGAGACAGGCTGCACCATCTCTGAATGGATCCTCGGCTCGGAGGCCGAGGATGACGACGGGAAGAGTGAGCCAGGACTATAGTCATATGGCGCCGAGACGCCACCCACACTTCGTCATCCTAGGGCCCCGACCCTAGGATCCATTCCGTGATCTCAACTCGTTTGCGAAATCTCACCTCATCGCTGCCATCCCGACTGCACCACATCACCGCAAGACCCATCGCATGGCACGATCCCAATAGCACCGGCCCATCACCACCCGGTGCCGCGAAACAGTTCAAACCAGTCCGGATTGGTCTCTTCAATCAGATCGATCTTCCACTGCCGCGGCCAGCGCTTGAGCGATTTTTCGCGCTGGATGGCAACACCAATGTCAAAATGCTCTTCATACCAGACAAGCCGCCGCACACCGTAACGGCTGGTGAAGCGCGAGCCGGTCCCAGCCGTATGCTCGGGAATTCGCCGCCCCAGATCATTGGTCACGCCGATATAGATCGTCCCGCCCTTCCGGCTGGCGAGCATGTAGACATACCCCGTCATCGGCAGATGATACCGCAACTGGCGACATCACGGAATGGATCCTCGGCTCGGTGGCCGAGGATGACGACGGTTGGGTTGTGCCGAAACCACCGGGCAGATGATGCATAGGCGATCACCCCCCGCTCACTTCGTCACCCTAGGGCCACGACCCTAGGATCCATTCCGTGATCCCACACCACTCCGTCATCCCGGCCTAGGGCCCCGATCCAGCCACCGCGCGTCGGCGCGGTGAGAGTCTCCTTCAGACACACGGACACCAAAGCGTCTCCCGGCTCGCGGACGCTCGCCGCGGGATGCCGGATCGGGGTCCGGCATGACGGTGATCGGGGATCATAAAGCACCAGCAAGCACCACCCCGTGCAAAAACGCCACCCCCATCGCCAGCAATTCCAGCCACTTGCCCAAAATCCGCCCCAATCTTATCCCCACGCCGCCCACCCGTGCGACACTCATCTCGCCTTCGCCAGATCGGATGTTTCGGGACCACGGACCCCGGAGCGGCGAAGGTCGGCAGATCCGGTCCGCGCGGAGCCGAACCGCACAGGCCGGAGGGATTGCTGATCGACATCCCGGCGCGAACCTCTCCAGAGACCGTCGTGCCGGTGCCGGAAACCGCGTTGACCCGTGTCAGCGGCCGGCAGGCCCGCATGCTTTATGGTGTAAAGCCTGAAGGCATCCGGGAAGGACGGGTTCGGCGGCGCGGGCCGCCCAACAATAACGACCGTCCGCCACGTGTGATCGTGATCAATTCCGGAACCACCCGGCGCCCGGAAGGCATCGGGTCCGACACCGGCGGGGCGCCGCGCGAGCGGCCAAAAGCCAAACCCATGTCTCCATCAGGGCACGCCGCGCGCGCCCCGCATTCCGGCCTGTCACCGACAGCCACCGGGCCACGAAAACTCACACCGTCGGTGACGATGTCACGCGCGGATTTTGGCCGTGTCGTTGGGGTGGGAATCGGGAATTTCGGCATTCCCCTCACCTGCAATTTCTAGCGCTTAGCTTGCGCTAAATGCTGAAATTGCTTCCTCTTCCACAACGGGGAGAGGCCAAATCGCGGAAAGCTCGTCGCTCTCTCCTCGCCCCTGGTGGAAGAGGACACAAAGTCGCGATCTTAGCCGCAGGCTAAGTCGCAAATTTTGTTGGTGAGGGGGCGGGCGCAATCCGAAACAATTCGCGCGAGCGCGGCTTTTGCCCGGCAGGAGGCCGGGCACAGCGAAAACTACCTGGCTTTGCGCGCAGCATAGCGCTTGTCGCGCTTTTCCTTCATGGCAGCCATATCGGCGACGGCGCGCTCGGCGCGTGCCTTTTCGTCCGCCTCGCGGGCCAGTCGTTCCGCATGTTCGGCCGCATAGGCGGCTTCCGCTTCGGCAGCGGCAACCACCGCCTGGCGTTCTTCTTCTTCGATCTTCAGGCGCACGCGTTCGGCGTGGCGGATTTCGCGCGCTTTGACCAAAGCCTCGCGTTCGGCGCGTCGCGCGATAACTTCGGGATCGTCCGCCTTCGGCGCAGCCTTGAGTTTCTCCAGAAGCTTTTTCTTGGCTTCCATGGCATCCTCACGGCGGTCGGTGAAGGTGGTGCGTACTTGCTTTTTCAAACGAAATTCGTCCTTGGTTGGGAGTTGTGCCAATGCGGCAAGCCGCCTGAAAAGGCGGTACATATGGTATTTGCCGCTTCAGGGGCATTTATACAACCCCATCGGGCTGTTTTGACCCAGACTATTTCCATATTGCCCGCTTGGTGATGCCGCAAACCCCACCGCCGCCGCTCATGCGGGGTCGGAAATCGCCCCATCGGGAAACATCACCAGCGCCGCAATCGGACCTGACACCCTTCCCCGAATCTTTTCCACGCGCTAGACCGCTGTCCTATCAACAGGAAAGGCACACGAGATGAGCGACGAAACCCGGGATTCCAATGGCGCAGTGCTGGCTGACGGCGACAATGTCACCCTGATCAAGGATCTCAAGGTCAAGGGCACCTCCTCCACCCTCAAGCGCGGCACCATGGTCAAGGGCATCAGGCTCACCGGCAATCCCGACGAAGTCGAATGCCGGGTCGAAAAGATCAAGGGCCTGGTACTGCGCACCGAATTTCTGAAAAAGGCCTGAATGATCCCGACAGCTGAGCTGTCACTCACCGCTTGCCGATCCATTTGGCGAGCGGTGTCGAACTGAGGCCATGGGCGAGGATCGACAGCGCCACGGTCATCGCGACGCAGGCCAGAAGCTCGGCCTCGTTGGGAAAATCGAACTCGTCCATGATCACCAGCGTGAACAGGATCGAGGCCAGTCCGCGCGGGCCGAACCAGCCTAGAAACAGCTTTTCCCGGGTCTTCAATCCGGAACCCAGCAGCGACAGCCAGATCGCCCCCACCCGCACCAGTGTGAGAAACAGCACCGCGATCACCACGGTCTTGACCGAGGCATGGGCCAATCCTTCGGGCAACAGCAGCGCTCCAAACACCAGAAATGACGACATGGTCAGGATCTGCCCGGCCCCATCCATGAATTCCCGGACAAAATGCAGATTGTGGCGGTAGCTGTTGCCAAAGATCATCCCGGCAACGAAGGCGGCGATAAAGCCGTTGCCGCCAATCACTTCGGCCAGCACATAAGCGGCAAAGCTTGCTGCCACAAACACCACCCCTTCCGCAGCCGCAGCAATCAGCCGGCGCGATTGCGCCATGTCCATCAGCCGCGCAACCACCCATCCGGTGGCGATGCCTGCCAGCGGGCCGAGCACGATCTGCGTCACCGCATTGGCCGCCAGCCCGTCGGTCTTGGCTTCCATCATCCCGGCAGATGCCAGGATGGCGCCGAGCAGCACGAAGGGCAGCACCAGCCCGTCATTGAGCCCGCTCTCGACATTGATGGTTTCGCTCAACTCGTCGGGAACGCTGGCATTGGTGACAACGCCCTGCGCCAGTGCCGCATCGGTCGGCGTCAGCACCGCGGCGGTCAGCAGCGCCATGGCGATGCCGCCTTCGGGACTGACCAGAAAGGTCACCAGCGTGCCGAGCAGGATCGACAGCGGCAGGCCGATCACCAGCATCCGCGCCGGCAGTTTCCAGTTTTGTTTCAGTTGCGAGAATTGCACATGTGACGCATCGGCAAACAGCACCAGCACCAGGGTGATTTCCGCCAGCAGCCGCTTGCCCTCGTCCAGAACCTGCGGCGGTGCGGCCATGCGCAGCGGCTCGGACAGGGCATAGCCCAGGCACATGAAAATGATCGGCAGAGTCAGGATCGAGCGGTTGATCGCCCGGCTGAGCAGCGAATAGGCAATGAAAGCGGCAAGAATTGCCAGGGCGACCAGATCGAGATGCAGGCCCTGGCTCATCATGTCAGCTCCGGTTGAGGATGCCGCCGATTATGGCCCGCACGGGCGGGCTATGCCATCCCTGTCGCGCCGGCACCGGCCATCAGGTGCCGCAATAGGTTGTGTACGCACCAAAATCCGACGGCGCGCCGAGTGCAAAGACTTCCAATCCCTTCCGCTCGGTGAACGGATCGGCCAGTACCTCGACAAGCCGTTCAAATGGCGCAAGATCGCCCTTGGTGGCAGAGACAAGTGCGGCCTCGACCATGTGATTGCGCGGGTTATAGACCGGATTGACCCGGTCCATCCGCGCTGCCCGGTCGTCCAGCGATCCATCTTCGCGCCCAAGTCGGGCCTGCCACAACGGCAGCCAGACATCAAACCCTGCCGGATTGGCAAGCAGCGCCCGGGTTGCCGAGGCGTTGCCTGCAAGCGCCGAGGACAGGCTGCGGAACACCCGGGTGAAATCGGCATTTTGGGTTTCCAGCACCGCCAGCAGCCCGGTGGCAAGCTCCATGTCTTCCGGCTCTTCACGGCTCAGCCCCAGCTTGGCGCACATGCCAATGAGCCATTCCCGCTCATAGGCGAGCGGAAAGCCGTTGATCACCTCACCGGCCCGACGCACCGCATCCTCGCTGTCATCCGGATTGATCAGATCGAGCAGGGTTTCGGCCAGACGCGCCAGGTTCCACTGTGCGATCTTCGGCTGGTTGCCATAGGCATAGCGGCCATTGCGGTCGATCGAGGAAAACACGGTCGCCGGGTCATAGCCATCGATGAAGGCGCAGGGGCCGTAATCGATGGTCTCGCCGGAAATCGTCATGTTGTCGGTGTTCATCACCCCGTGAACGAAGCCAAGCAGCATCCATTTGGCAATCAGCGCCGCCTGCCGGTCGCGCACGGCCTTCAAAAGCCCGAGATAGCGGTCAGGCTGGCCGGCAAGCTCGGGATAGTGCCGGGCAATGGCATAATCGGCCAATTGCCTCAGCCGGTCGGTCTCGCCCCGCGCGGCAAAGAACTGGAAGGTGCCGACGCGCAAATGGCTTGACGCTACCCGCGCCAGCACAGCGCCCGGTTCCGGCCCGTCCTGGCGCATGATCTGTTCGCCGGTGGCCACTGCCGCCAAGGCCCGAGTCGTCGGTACGCCGAGCGCATGCATCGCTTCGCCAATGATATATTCGCGCAGTACCGGGCCAAGCACCGCTTTGCCGTCGCCACCGCGTGAAAACGGCGTCCGGCCGGAACCCTTGAGGTGGATGTCGCGGCGCGCGCCATCGGTGGCAATGACTTCTCCGAGCAGCAATGCACGGCCATCGCCAAGCTGCGGCGAGAAGCCGCCAAACTGGTGCCCGGCATAGGCCATCGCCAACGGCGTCGCACCTTCGGGCGCCGTGTGGCCAGCAAAGATTGCAGCCCCGGCCTCGCTATCGAGCGCGTCTGCGTCCAACCCAAGCTGGGTGGCGAGCTCCCGGTTGAACCGGATCATTTTGGGTTCAGGAACCTCGGCGCCCTTCCAGGGAACATAAAAACCCTCGAGATCGCGGGCGTAGGAATTGTCAAAATCAAAAGCTGCGATGCTCATTGCTGTGTTCCTTTGTCGCGTCCGGCGTGCTGCAAGCGTCGCCGTCAGAGATTTAATCGGCGTCGAAGGCCACGCTCTCGTGTCCCAGCGCCTCGATGAAACGGCGCGGATCGAGGCCGAAATCGGCAAAGATCACCTTGTTGTCCGCACCGACGATGGTGAACCACGGAGTGCCTGCCGAGCGGTAATCCTGCATGAAGCTCGGATAGGTCTCGCCCTCCCGCGCCACGTCATGACCGAAGGGAATGGCCAGATGATAGCGTTGCTGGTTGATCGCAAGCTTGTCGACGGTGTTGTCCTTGAAGTCCTCGAACACGGTCTGGATTGCGGCAAAACCAACGCCGGTGCCGGCAAGATGGTGATGCAGATAGCGCAACACCGGGAAACCGCGTGAATGGCAGCCCGGACAGGCGTGTTGAAAGCAGAACAGGATTTTCATCCCCTCGCCCAACTCCTTCAGAGTGAGCGGCGGCCGACCCTGTCCCTTTCCGTCTATCCAGTGTTGCACCCGGAGTTCCGGTGCGGTGCGGTGCAAAGACCCAAATTGCATGGCATGTCCTTTCCGCATTCGGGTGCGCTGGGCATTTCCCGGTCAGCCACGTGACCGCGGCGAGATTACCAATCGCCGCGGTCATCTCTTTGCCAATTTGTCGAACGGCTATTCGGCGGCGTCGCGTTTCGGCAGCACCCAGTCGGGCCGGACGAAATGACAGGTGTAACCATGCGGGATCCGTTCGAGATAATCTTGATGCTCGGGCTCGGCTTCCCAAAAGTCGCCCACTGGCTCGACTTCAGTCACCACCTTGCCCGGCCAAATCCCCGACGCATCGACATCGGCAATGGTGTCGAGTGCTGTCTGCCGCTGCTGCTCATCCGTGTAATAGATGGCCGAACGATAGGCGGTGCCGCGGTCATTGCCCTGACGGTTGGGCGTCGACGGATCGTGGATCTGGAAGAAGAACTCCAGCAATTCACGATAGCTGATCCGGTTCGGATCGAAGCTGATTTCGATGGCTTCGGCATGGGTACCGTGGTCGCGGTAGGTGGCGTTTTTCACATCGCCACCGGTGTAGCCGACACGGGTATCTTCGACACCGGGCATCTTGCGGATCAGATCCTGCATGCCCCAGAAACATCCGCCGGCAAGTACTGCGCGCTCAGTCATCTAGATATCCTCCACCTGGTCAACATAATCACCATAGCCTTCATCCACCATGTCGGCTTTCGGGATGAACCGCAACGACGCGGAATTGATGCAATAGCGCAAGCCGCCACGATCCTGCGGCCCGTCAGGGAACACATGCCCCAGATGGCTGTCACCGTCGCGCGAGCGCACTTCAATGCGCACCATGCCGAGCGAGGCATCGCGAATTTCAGCCACATGGGCGGGCTCGATCGGTTTGGTGAAGCTCGGCCAGCCACAGCCACTTTGGAACTTGTCCGAGGAGGCAAACAACGGCTCGCCCGAAACGATGTCGACATAGATGCCGACCGCATGGTTGTCGTTGTACTCACCCGTAAACGGACGTTCGGTTCCACTCTGCTGCGTCACCCGGAATTGTTCGGGCGTCAACTTTGCAATGGCGTCCTCTGTCTTGGCGAATGTCTTGGTCATTGCGGTGCTCCTTCCGTGAAGGCTTTGCGGCCTGAACCAGAAATGGGTCATAAAGGCCCGGTTTTCAATCACCCGAACCGGTCACCGGTCCAACACCGGCTTCTCAACCGGTCAATTTTCAGTGAGGC
Source organism: Hoeflea sp. IMCC20628 (assembly GCF_001011155.1). NCBI lineage: Bacteria > Pseudomonadati > Pseudomonadota > Alphaproteobacteria > Hyphomicrobiales > Rhizobiaceae > Hoeflea > Hoeflea sp. IMCC20628. The sequence goes on along the minus strand of NZ_CP011479.1, from coordinate 1,768,769 downwards.
CTACCAAGGCGGTCAATATTCGCGTTCGAAAAAGATGCCGCCCTTGGTTTCACCATCCGCACCGGCTTCGCCACGCAGTTTGATGCCTTTGCCGATATCGAGATCAATCCGGGCCTTGCTGGAACCGGCAGAGGCGCCGCTTTCAAGTCCAAGATAGGTCCGGTCGTTGAGATACTTGCCGACGCCGAGCGAGGTGTCACCGGTTTCCTCGTCGGTGCGCACGTCAATGTCGTCGACGCCGGTGGCCCGCCGCAATGTCTCGACCAGCCCACCACCCTTGACGGCGCCAGTCAACTGACCGGCCGCCTCGGCAAGCTGGGCAATCTGCAATGGTGACAGGCTGCTCATCGACCGTCCGAAAACAAGCTGCGCCAGGATTTCATCTTCGGGCAATTCCGGGCTGGAGGTAAAGCTGATCGTCGGCGCATCGGCGCGCCCGGTCACCAGTACCGTCACCGTGGTGGTTCCCGACTGGCTTGTCGCGGCGAAATCAAGGATCGGCACCACCGATCCGGCAAAGCCAAGGCTGCCGCTGGTGAAATCAAGCCGCTTGCCCAGCACACTGAGCCGACCGCGCGTCAGATCAAAGCCGCCGGCTGCGACCGGAGCGCCGATATTGCCACTCAGCCGCAACGTGCCGCCCAGCTCCACATCCATGCCCCTGCCCCGGACGAAAATGCGGCTTGCCTGCACCCGCACATCAAGTGCAAGCCCGCTCGACGAACTGCCGTCGTCGCCGCCGGACAAGCGCTCGGCCTGCGACTGAACCTGCGCCGAAGCATTCTTGTGAGTCACATCAAGTCCTGCAATCGAACTCGGAAGCGTATCGGGAACCGTAATCGTGGTCTCGTCCAGCCGCACCGTGCCGCCAAGCTGCGGCAGTGCCGTCAATGGACCGGTCAGCGTGAGGTCAGCGTCAAACTGCGTCGCCACCATCTGACCGTCGGCATAGCGCCCGCGCTCCACTTTCAGCTTCAGATCAGCGGGGAAATTCGCAGCCGCGTCGATCGAAACGGTCCCGGATCCGCTGATTTTACCGCCTGACGACAACTCACCCGAAAGCGACCGGATCGTGGCTTGTCCCGGCGTCAAACCGATATCTGCAGCCAGATTGTCGATTGCGATGCCCGAACGTGCGTCGACCAGACGCGCACCCGTTGTGGTGATCGACCCGGCAATCTGCGGTGCCCCCACAGAACCGTCGATATTTATGTTAGCCTCAGCCGTGCCGGACAACCCCATTCCCTGTTGGGCAAGGGTTCTGGAGAGAAGCGCAAACGGTACGCTGCCATTAATCTTTGCCGACAAAGCGCGCGCGCCGCCGGTGTCCAGACCGCCGGATGCGGTGAAAGCCAGACCGCTGCCATTGGCCCGCGCATCGAAACTCAGCCGCCCGCCATTGAGGCCACCGCTGGCATTCACCGACAATGGCAGATCGGCAACAGATGATGCCGCCGCTGCCCGCACATCACTGGCATTGAGATCATAGCTGATCACCGGCGCTGACGCCGTGCCGCGAACACTGACCTTGCCCGACAGCGCGCCGGATAGCCCCGCGCCCGGCGCCACCGCGTTGACTGATGTCAGCGGCAGACCGGAAATCGCGACGTCGATGTTCAGTGTCTTGCCGGCAGACCCGCTCACCGCCACTTGTCCGCCGCCCGGCGAAATCACCAGGCGCTCAACCTGTGCAACGCCGTCGACAACCACCACCCGCGCCGGTTCGGTCAGGTTGACAGCAAGCCCCTTAAAAGTGGTTTGACCGCTCTCGACTTCGAGCTCAAGTCCAGCGTCGCCCTGGCGCAGTCTTGCCTTCAGAGCCACCGGCAGACCGGCGGCCTGCGCCTTGCCGTCAACAACGGTCCAGCCGTCTGACTGGGAGAATTCTGCCTTGAGACCAGAGACATCGGTGCCGCTTGCGTTGAGCGAAGCGACATCGAGCGAGCCGGTCGGCTTCGGCGCACCCATCAGATCGGCGATGCTGGCGTTCAGACTGGCATCGCGAACCGAAAATCCGTCGCCCGAAAGTTCAGGAAAGCCAAGCTTGATGTCAGCCACCGACATGTCGTCGCGCACATCAAACTTGATCGTGCCGCCGCCACTGCCGGTAACCGCCTGCAGGGCCAGCGCCGACAACGAACCGATATCCTTGAGATCGAGATCGATCGTGCCCTTTGGGCGGAACGCTTCATCCAGGACCAGCGTTCCCGAAATCAGATTATCGGCGACCTGAAGCCGCAGCGGATCAATCCGGACAGCACCTTCCGACCGGGCCAAGACGACATTGCCGCTGATCGGCCGGCCTTCAAGTGTGCCCGAAAGTTCCACATCGGCCTGCGGAGAGGCAGGATCAGCCACACCCTTGGCGGCAAGCACCAGATCGGACAGGTCACGGCCCTGGACCATTAGTCCGTCACCATTCAACGTCGCTTCAAATGCGGGAGCAGAGGCTTGGCCCGAAAGGGTTGCAGTGAGGCTCACACCACCCGACACGGCCTCGCTGACACCCGTCAGGCTGGAAAGACTGGCCGCAATGTCGCCGGCAATGTCTCCATCGCTGCCAAGCGCAACGCCACCCGATGCCTGGGCGAATTCGCTCGAAACCTGAAAATCCCGCACCGTCAGCGCCCCGGCATCGTCCCGCGTTACCTCACCGGCAAACTCCAGGGCGTCGCCCAGCATCTTAGGCGCCTCTGCCGATAGCACCGCCGTGCGCAGCATTCCCGAAAGCCGTGCAGCAAGTCCGCCGGCACTGTCATAGGACACATCCTCTATCGCCACGTCGGTCACGCTCGACTTGATCTGCAGCTTGTCACTGGACACCGATCCGTCTTCGCCCAGCACAACATCTCCGGCGAGCGAAACGCCACCGGCCACCGCACGGGCCAGGATCTCATTGGCTGAGCCTATGGCGCCGACCTTTACGTCGACAGCGCCTGTGCCGCTGCGCGTCGCCAGCGAAAACCGGCCTAAATCCACAACGGCGTTGATTTTGTCCGCGGTAAAGTCGCTGCCTGAAACCGCTTCCGTCGATGCTTCGAGCCGCACCGCGGCTTCCTCCGCATTGCCTGTCACCCGGATGGTCGCAGCAGGAACCGCCAAGGTGATGCGGGATTGGTCCTCGCCAAATTGCAGATCACCGGCGCCGGGCTTTGGTGACACCGAAGCCGTCAGGTCAACCTGGCCTTCCCGCGCCACCCGGCCATGACCTTCAGCGTTGAGCGAGTTGGACGAAAAGGTGAAAATGTCGATAACCGCGCCAGCCCTGTCCGGTTCGATCAGGCCTTCCAGCACAAGATCGCTGCGTCCCGAAACAAGCTGTCCGATTGACGGCGGCAAGAACCGGTCAAACGAGCCATTGGCCTGCAACGACACCGCATCGCCCGCCTCACCGGCCACCATCTGCATGTTGGCTTCCGCCACGATCTCATCATTGATTGTACCGGCTGCGTTCAGCCGCCAGTCAGCCAGAGAGCCTTGCGATGTCGCGGTCAGGCTGATTGCATCTTCAGAGGTCAATTGCAGCAGATGCGCCAAAACCCCGCCCGCAGGTTCCGTCAGCTTGGCTGAAACATTGAACCGGTCTTCTTCCTCGAGATAATCGGCGTCCAGGGTCAGTTCTCCACCAACGCCGTCGATCCGCTTGACCACCAAGTCGGCCAGAACCGTAGACAGCGCCCCGTCCACACGTGCGCTGCCTTTGGCTTCAAACCGGGCCACGCGCCCGGCAACGGGCTCGCCCAGCAGAATGTCAGGTGCCGAAAATCGCTTGATGTCGAAGGCCAGCGGCAACACGAGCGGGCCGCTTTCAGCCTGGCTGTCGGCTGGCTCCGGCAGTCGCGCCAGTTCCACCGCATCGATGGTGATGTCATCGATTGCCAGCCCGGCGCTCAACAGCGCAAGCGGTGACCAGTCGATCCGGATGCCTTTTATCAGCAACCAAGCCTCGCCCGAGGCGTCACTCAAAAGCACGTAACCAATTCGCGTCGAGCCAGACAGCAACCCATCAATTCTGTCGATTTCAACGCTTTGCGTCGGACCCGAGCCGAGCCGGTTCAATGTTACTGCGATCAGCCAGCCGCCCGGTGTGGTGGCAAACACCAACAATGCACCGGCCAGAAGAACCAGAACGCCAATAGCAAACCAGCGCACCGCGCGCCGGATCGGACCCGGACGGGATCTGGATTTTTTCGTGGCAGCCATGTCAGAATGCCTGCCCGATCCCGGCATAAATCCCGTAATCAGGATCGTTTGCGCCCTTGTTCAACGGCACCGCGACGTCGACACGCAGCGGTCCGAACGGCGTCTGGTAACGCAAGCCGACGCCCGCGCCAACCTTGAACTCCGCGCCTGAGAAATCTTCGTTGGAGCTGACGAGGCCGGCATCTACGAATGGAACGACCCCGATTGTGTCAGTGATTCCGATCCGTAACTCAGCCGATGTTTCGAGCATCGAGCGCCCGCCGGTCGGACTACCGTTCGCATCAAGCGGTCCGATATCCTGATAGCCGTAACCGCGCACCGAGCCGCCGCCACCGGCATAAAACCGTCGGTTTGCAGGTATTGACGCGAGATCGGCGCCATAAATCGACCCTGCGGCAACCCGCCCGGCAACCACGAATTTCTTCTCCGCATCAAGCGCCCGATAGGCTGAAGCCTCGGCGCGAAGCTTGACGAATGTTGCCCCGCCATTGATTTCATAGGCCGGCTCGACCAGCAGCGACAAACGCGTGCCGGTGGTCGGGTTGAGCTTGTTGTTGCGTGTGTCGCGGACATATTCGAGCGGCAGCGCCACCGTTATGGTCTCGAGATCGACATTGAAGCTGTCAGTCAGCTTGGCGTATTCGACGTCAACACCTGCCGACACGGTCTGTTGCGGAGTCAACTCATAAGACACCCCTGCCGCAGCCTCGACCGAGAACCGGCGATAGGCATCAAGGTTTTCCTGCTCGACTTCGAGCTTGGCAGTGAATTTCGACGCCGGTCCGATAACGCCGGGCTTTTCAAACAGCATCGCACCGCGCCAGGCCATGTCCTTGGCATCGGTAGTTTCACCTAGACTACTCACGGATGCTTCGATGCGGAGCTTCTCGGCCCGGCCAAACAGGTTTCTGTGCCCCCAATAGGCCTCCAGCCCGCCGCCATCGGTCGACGAATAGGTGGCGCCGGCGCCGAGGAACCGGTGCTTGCGCTCGGCCACAGTCACCTGAACCGGTACGGTACCATCAGCCGAAAGACTGTCACTGCCGCGCACGTTGACGCTCGAGAACACCTCGAGCGAGCGCAAGCGCTTTTCTGCGGCGGTCAGGGCTGCCGGATCATACTGCTCACCTTCAGGAATTCCGGCCATCCGCGCGACAAAATCGGAATTGACGCTTTCCGTGCCATCGACTGAGGTTTGTCCAAACGGCGCAATCGGCCCGGCCTCAAGCTGCAGCGAGATATCGAGAACGCCTCGGGCATGGTCAGCGACCACATCGCGACCGGTAATCTGGGCGAACGGATGGCCGTTTTTTTCGAGATCCCGAACCAGGACTTTCTCGGCGTTGAGAATCACGGTTGATTTTGCCAACTGACCGGTGGTCAAACCTTGCTCGGCGGCCGCATAGGTGCCGCCATCAGTATCGCGTATGGTGACATCGCCGAACCGGAACTGTTTGCCCGGATCGACAAGAATGCGCACCGGCACCGGGCCTGAACGGCGCAAGTCGGTATCCGGCGGCAGATCGGCCAAGGGTTTGCCGTCGAGTAATATGCGCACTTCGCCAGCATAACGGGCGTTTTCATAAAGTGCTGCGATCAATTGCTCAAAATCGCCATTGGCGCGCTGGATCAGGCCGATCGAGCCCGACACGGGGCTGTCCGCTCCTTGAACCAGCTGTGATGCGGCTTCCAGCTCGGTACGCAACTCAGCATCAGGATCGGCGCCCGCCACCTCGATTGAAACCGTGTAGGAGAGCGGATCGACCACCTCGATCGTGTCGGCCTGATCGCCTTCAAACAGTTTCAGACCAAACACCTCGAAGGCCTGAGCCGGCACGGCAGACACGGTGATGGCGATCCCGAAGCACAGAACAGCCGAAAGCCTGCGCGGCCACAACGGGCCGCGCGCTTCGGAGATTTTGGTCCGCGCGTGTTTCATCATCACCTGTTTAGCATGCCATGGTGAACGGTTGCTGAACATTGTTAGCGTATAATGGTGTCCTCACAACAGACCCATAACAACAGACATATGTCGAAAACATGTTTTGTCGACAGGCACCTGTCAGCCGCGGCCAAAAAAATCACCTTTGCCGAGCGGCACACCATTGTGACGCAGGATCGCGTAGGCGGTCGTCATGTGAAAATAGAAATTCGGGAATGAATAGCCCTGAAGATACTGGCCGCCCGGGAACGTCATTTCCTGGGGGCCGACCTTGATCGTGATGTTACGGTCTTCCGCGCCGTCAAAGCCTGCCTGCGGCACGCTGAGAACGAAGTCGCGCACTTTGGCAATGCGGGCGTGCAATTCGGCGAAGGTTTCCTCGGTATCCGGAAATGACGGATTTTCCACTCCGCCCAGACGCGCAGCCGCGCTCTTGGCATGATCAGTGGCGATCTGAACCTGGCGCTTCATCGTCAACATGTCCGGGGCCAGACGGTCATTGAGCAGCACCGTCGGGTCGATCTTGCGCTCGGTTGCCCAGGCCTCGGCCTTTGTCAGCACGTGGGCCAGGTTTGTCAGCATGCCTGCGTAAAACGGCACGGTCATGGAATACATGGAAATTGTCATTGGAAACCCCGGTTGAGTGCGCGGAAAGCATTTTCCCACCGCGCTGCATGTGGAATGTCCCCTGCCCGGTAGCAAGCGGCATTCGCGCCCAGGGCAAAACTTCTTTGTTGCGCAATGTCGCATTTCCCTCTTGTGCGCCGGGATCCGATTTCGCAATCTGCCGCCAAAATCGAGCCGGGAGTTGGGTCATGAAATCGCATGCAAGAGCCGTGGTAATTGGCGGCGGCGTCGTCGGATGTTCAGTGCTTTACCATCTGGCCAAGGCCGGCTGGACTGACGTCATGCTGATCGAGCGTTCGGAACTGACGTCCGGATCGTCCTGGCATGCGGCTGGCGGCTTTCACACGCTCAACGGCGACCCCAACGTCGCCAAGCTGCAGGCCTATTCCGTCAGCCTCTATGAGGAGCTTGAAGAACTCTCCGGCCAGTCCTGCGGATTGCATTTGACCGGCGGCGTGATGATGGCCGACAGCCCCGAGCGGATGGATTTCCTTCGCCTGGTGCACGCCAAGGGCCGTTATCTCGGCATGGAAACCGAACTGATCACCCCGTCAGAAGCCAAGGCGATGTTCCCGCTGATGGACGAGAGCAATTTCGTCGGCGCGCTGTGGGATCCGGTCGAAGGCCATCTCGACCCCTCCGGCACCACCCATGCCTATGCCAAGGCCGCACAAAAGCTTGGCGCGGAGATCGTGCTGCGCAACCGCGTCATCGAGCTGACGCAGGAGGCCGACGGCACCTGGAACGTCATCACCGAGCAAGGCACCGTCAAGGCCGATCACGTGGTCAATGCCGGCGGGCTGTGGGCGCGCGAAGTCGGCCGCATGGTTGGTCTTGAATTGCCGCTTCTGGCCATGGAGCACATGTATCTGCTCACCGAGGAAATGCCCGAAGTGCTTGAGTTCAACGCTAAGACCGGCCGCGAACTTGTTGGCGTCATTGACTTCAAGGGCGAGATCTACACCCGCCAGGAGCGCTCCGGTATTCTGCTCGGCACATATGAGAAAGCCTGCAAGCCCTGGTCGCCAATCGATACGCCATGGGATTTCGGCCATGAACTACTCGCACCCGATCTCGACCGCATCGCGCCGTCGCTGGAGGTCGGCTTCAGGCATTTCCCGGCGCTGGAAAATGTCGGCATCAAGCAGGTCATCAACGGCCCCTTCACCTTTGCACCCGATGGCAACCCGCTTGTGGGACCGGTCCCGGGCCTGACCAATTACTGGACCGCCTGCGCGGTGATGGCCGGCTTCAGCCAGGGTGGCGGTGTTGGACTCGCACTATCGAACTGGATGGTCCATGGAGATCCGGGCGCCGATATCTGGGGCATGGATGTCTCACGCTACGGCGAGTGGGCGACGCTGCGCTACACCAATGCCAAGGTGCGCGAGAACTACTCCCGCCGCTTCTCGATCTCGTTCCCGAACGAGGAACTGCCCGCCGCCCGGCCGCAGCAGACCACACCGCTCTATGACACCATGGTGCGCGACAATCACGCCGTCATGGGCGACACCTGGGGACTGGAAACACCTTTGTGGTTTGCACCATCAGCGGAAGAAGCTCACGACGTGCTGTCCTTCCACCGCTCCAATGATTTCAATCACATCGGCAATGAAGTCCGTGCTGTGCGCGAGCGCGTCGGCGTCACCGAGATCGCCAACTTCGCCAAATATCGTGTCAGCGGCCCGGGCTCCGAGGCCTGGTTGTCGCATCTGATGACCAACACCATGCCCAAGCTCGGCCGCATCGTGCTGACGCCAATGCTCAATGAGTTCGGCAAGCTGATCGGCGACTTCACCATCGCCAAGGTGGCCGACGAGGACTTCATGGTCTGGGGCTCGTCAGCGGCGCAACGCTATCACATGCGCTGGTTCAACACCCACCTGCCCGCTGAAAGCACGATCCGCATCCACCGCTATGACCTGACTTTGGTCGGCCTGTCGATCGCCGGGCCCCGCGCCCGCGATCTGCTCGCCAAACTGACCGATGACGACGTCTCCAACGCGAGTTTCCGATTCATGGATTTCCGCCAGATGGATGTCGGCGGCGCGCCCTGCATGGTTAACCGCGTCACCTATACCGGCGATCTCGGCTACGAGATCTGGATGGAACCGTGCTACGAGTTGGCCGTCTATCGCGCCATCAAGGCGGCAGGCGAAGAATTCGGCATCGCCGATTTCGGCATGCGGGCGCTGCTGTCGATGCGGCTCGAGAAAAACTTCCCGACCTGGTTCCGCGAACTCCGTCCAATCTACGGTCCCTATGAGGGTGCGATGGATCGCTTCATCAAACTGTCGAAGAACGATTTCATCGGCCGTGAGGCAGCAGCAAAGGAACATGCCGACGGGCCAAAACTGATGCGGGCCTCCTTCATGGTCGATGCGCTCGACGCCGACGTGATGGGTGATGAACCGGTCTGGGCCAAGGTTGGCGACACCGACTACGGCACGGTCGAACAGCCGCACGGCTACGGCGCGCCGCGCTTCGATGCCGATGGCACCGAGATTGCCAAGCCCGAAGGCGGCACCCTGCGCGATGGCGACTGGCGCGTGGTCGGCTGGATCACGTCGGGCGGCTATGCCCATACTATTGGCTCCTCAATGGCGCAGGGCTACATCCCCGCAGCACTGGCGACAAACGGCGACACCGGCATGTTCGAGATCGAAATCATAGGCATCCGCCGCCCGGCCCGCATCGCATTGGAAGCCCCGTTCGATCCGATGGGCGAGAAGATGCGCAGCTAGCGCTGGCCGGTCACGACTGAGCACGACCGGACTGGGGAAGGAAGACGTTCCCACTCCCGCCACCCCGGACTTGATCCGGGGTCCAGCCACCGCGTGTCCCCGCGGTGAGAAACTTGTTCATTCGTTGCACGAATTATTCCCCAGGCTCGCGGACGCTCCCCTGCTGGATACCGGATCGGTGTCCGGTATGACGGTGAAGGGAAATCCCGCCGGCATGCGCTTCGCACGCCAGACAAACGCAAAAACGCCCGCACAGTCAGAGACTTGCGGGCGTTTTGAGATTCAATATGCAAACGGCCTAAATCAATCCGTCACAGCCAAAAAACCTAATCGACACGCACTACCGGGTTGCCGGCCTCAGCCAGCTTGGCAAGATCAGCAGGCTTGAGCTCGACGGATTCGCCGCAGCCACAGGCCGATGTCTGGTTGGGATTGTTGAATACAAACCCCGAGCGCAGCTTGGTAACTTCGTAATCCATCTCGGTGCCAAGCAGATAAAGCACGGCTTCCGGGGCAACGAAGACCACCGCGTCGTCGCGCTCGATCCGGTCGTCCTTCGGATTGACCTCGCGCGCCAGATCGATGGCATATTCCATCCCGGCGCAGCCACCCTTCTTGATGCTGACGCGGATGCCGGTGGCATCGTCAGACGCTTTGATGACCGTCTTGACGCGCTCTGCAGCGGCGGCAGTCAATGTCATTACGGCAAAACCCATCACAGTCTCCTCGAGTCAAACGGACAAAACATCCGCTGCTTCGTTGTCATCAATGTAGTGTGGATCTATCATGTTAACAAGCGGTGCCCGGCAATCCATCTGCAGACCGGTCAATACCAGCCGACAGCGACCTGGGCTTCTTCGCTCATCCGGTCCGGCGACCAGGGCGGGTCAAACGTCATCGACACTTCAACGCCGGAGATGCCTTCTACCGTGTTGACTGCGTTCTCGACCCAGCCCGGCATTTCGCCTGCCACCGGACAGCCAGGTGCTGTCAGCGTCATGGCGATCTTGACCATCCGGTCATCCTCGATGTCGATCTTGTAGATCAGGCCGAGTTCGTAGATGTCGGACGGAATCTCCGGATCATAGACAGTTTTCAACGCCGAGATGATGTCGTCGCTCAGCCGCGCCAGTTCGTCGCGCGGGATCGCGGAGGTGACAACCGCCTCGTTTGGCTCGGTCGTTGCAGTTTCGGGTGCGTCGCTCATTGGCTTTGCTCCTTGAAAGTTTGTCAGGGAAAAGTGGAAACCGGTTTTCCCGAATAGACAAACGAAAACGAAAATCTAGAACCTGTCTGGCTCAGACGGGGTCTAGGAGAAAAACGCCCTTGCCTTGTCGAGTGCTTCAACCAGCACATCGATTTCCGCACGGGTATTGTACAGCCCCATCGAGGCCCGGCAAGTCGACGTCGCACCAAAGCGCTTGAGCAGTGGCTGGGCGCAATGCGTGCCCGCCCTCACCGCCACGCCGGAGCGATCGATCAGCATCGAGATATCATGCGCATGAACGCCTTCGATCTCGAACGCGAAAATCGCGCCCTTGCCCGGCGCCGTGCCGATCAGCCTGAGCGCATTGACCGCCGACAACTTCTCCGACGCATAGGCCGCCAGATCGGCTTCATGCGCAGCAATGCGCGCGCGTCCAAGCTTCTCCATGTACTCGAGCGAAACACCGAGACCAATCGCCTGCACGATCGGCGGCGTGCCAGCCTCGAACCGGTGCGGTGGATCATTATAGGTGACGTTGTCTTCGCTGACGTCGACGATCATCTCGCCGCCGCCCATGAACGGCTGCATGGCTTTAAGTGCGTCTGTCTTGCCGTAGAGCACGCCGATGCCCGACGGCCCGTAGAGCTTGTGGCCGGTCATCACATACCAGTCGCAATCGATATCCTGCACATCGACAGGCATGTGAACTGCCGCCTGGCTGCCATCAACCAGCACCTTGACGCCGCGCTCATGCGCAATGCGGCAAACTTCCTTCACATCGACCACAGTACCAAGCACATTCGACATATGGGTAATGGCGACCAGTTTGGTACGATCGGTCAGCGCCTTGCGGAAATCATCAAGATCGAAATTGCCCTGATCATCGACACCTACCCAGACGATCTTTGCGCCCTGGCGTTCGCGCAGGAAATGCCACGGCACGATGTTGGAGTGGTGCTCCATGATGGTAACGACGATTTCGTCGCCCTCATCGATATGCGGCATGCCGTAGCCATAGGCGACGGTATTGATCGCCTCGGTGGTCGACTTGGTGAACACCACATTGTCGACCGATGGCGCATTGAGAAAACGCTTTACGATCTCGCGGGCGTTCTCATAAGCATCGGTTGCAGCATTGGACAGAAAATGCAGGCCGCGGTGCACATTGGCATATTCATTCGAATAGGCCTGGCTGACCGCGTCAATCATCACCTGCGGTTTTTGCGCCGATGCGCCATTGTCGAGATAAACCAGCGGCTTGTCATAGACCGTGCGTGACAGGATCGGGAAATCCTTGCGGACCTCCTCCACATCATATGCGTGATTCAAAACATCAGCCATGATCAATAAGCCACTGTTCGACAAAGGTTTCCAGCGACGTAACCAGATCCTCGTTTTCCAGCTCGTCGATCAGTTCATCCACAAAACCGTTGACCAGCAAACCGCGCGCCGACTTTTCGGTGATGCCACGCGCCATCAGATAAAACAGGTGATTGTGATCGATATCGATCACCGTGGCGCCATGGCCGCAGATCACGTCGTCGGCGAAAATCTCGAGCTCGGGCTTGGCCGCAAACTCACCGTCGTCGGACAGGAGCAGCGTGTTGCAGGCCATCTGGGCATCGGTTTTCTGCGCTTCCTTCGCCACCCGGATCTGCCCCTGAAACACGCCACGGGCGCGATCCAGCACAACATTTCGGACTATCTCTTTCGAGGTTGTGTTGGGCACAGTGTGGCCAAGCGTCAACGTCACATCGGTGTGGCTGTCACCGGCCAGCAGGTTGACGCAGCGCAGATCGAAATGCGAGCTCTCGCCCGCCACGTCGACATGCAGTTCCTGCCGCACCAGCTTGCCGCCGGCGTTGATGACATAGACCTTCAACGTCGCATCGGCACCAAGCCGGGCAGTGAGCTGGGCCAGATGCTGGTCGTCCACACCCCGTCCCTGCAGAATGATCCACGTCACCTCGGCGCCGTCGGCCAGGTCCAGCGAAGAGATAGAACTCGACAACCCGGTTTCATCTTCGTCGCCGAGATGCCGCTCGATGATCATCGCCTTGGACTTGGCACCAAATTTCGCCACGAACCGGTTATGCGCCTGACCGCCGGATTGTACCGACTGGATCTCGATGATCTCTTCGATCTGAGCGTCCTCGGCAACGGTGAAACTGTAGCCGTCGCCGACAAAGGCGCCGTTGAGCTGACCAATCAGGTCATCATTGCCGCGCGCAGCAAGAAGGCTGGCTGCTTCGCCCGAAGACAAAAGTTCATTGAACCGGGTCAGTTTCATGCCTTCGGGCGCCGATACATCCGAGCCCTGGCCCTGAACCATCGGCAACACCACACTGCCCCACAGCAGCGGATCAACCCGCTTGGCCCTGCCGGTCGGCGTGCCTAGCGCACTCCGCAGCAAGTTGCGCAAATCGGTGTAGTGCCAGCTCTCGACGCGCCGGGTTGGAAGGCCCGCATCAGCAACGGCACCCAACAAATTGTCCCGGGCGGCTGTCACCGGCGCGTCACCGGGCAAATCGCCGGTCACCTTGGCGAAACTGTCCAGAATTGCCTGTTCTGCTGCTGTACGTGGCGGCTTTGTCTGCATGTCCATGCCTGTCTCTCCTGGCCTTGCGGCCCGTCCGTTCAGCGTCGCTTCAAGCGGCGGCTTCAATGATGCCGGTGTAGCCATTGGCTTCCAGATCGAGCGCCAGATCCTTGGTCCCGGATTTGATCACCTGGCCCTGATACAGCACGTGCACGCTGTCGGGCACGATGTATTCAAGCAGGCGCTGATAGTGGGTAATCACGATGACTGCACGGTCTGGCGAACGCAAAGCATTGACGCCGTCCGAGACGATCTTCAGCGCGTCGATGTCGAGGCCGGAATCGGTCTCATCCAGCACGCAGAGCTTTGGCGCCAGAAGCTTCATCTGCAGAATTTCGGCGCGCTTTTTCTCGCCGCCGGAAAAGCCGACATTGAGCGGGCGCTTGAGCATGTCCGGATTGATCTGCAGGCTGGCTGCGGCTTCCTTGACCAGCTTGATGAAATCGGGCGTTTTCAATTCTTCCTCGCCGCGCGCCTTGCGCTGCTCGTTCATCGCCACCTTGAGGAACTGCATGGTCGCCACTCCGGGAATTTCCACCGGATACTGGAACGCCAGGAAAATGCCCTTGGCCGCGCGCTCGGACGGGTCAAGCTCCAGAATGCTCTCGCCATTGTACAGAATGTCGCCTTCGGTGACTTCGTAGTCCTTCCGGCCTGCAAGAATGTAGGACAGGGTGGATTTGCCCGATCCGTTCGGGCCCATGATGGCCGCCACTTCGCCGGCCTTGACCGTCAGATTGAGCCCGCGAATGATCTCTGTGCCGTCCTCGGCGATCCGGGCGTGAAGGTTCTTGATTTCTAGCATTTCGTTGTTTCCCAACTCGAATTCAAATTTCATATCTGCCAACGCGCACTCGGGCGGCAGAGCTCATCTTACAGTCCCGTCAGGCCTCGCAGCAGCGGCAGCACGGTGGCCGCCACAATCCCGACAAGGGCGCCAACTGACACCCGAACCAATCGTCCACCGAAACTCGGAGCAAGCGCCGAAAGGATGCCGCAAATCACGGCGTACCAGGCAATGACAGTTCCATCGAAGCTCATCATCAGGTTCCCTGTTGATCCAGACCCAACCGGCTCAGTCGTCCTCGTTCTGCAGACCCTGCAAACGCCGCGCGATCGAAGCCAGCTCCAGCCGTGCGCGATGCAATTCGGTGCTCAGCATCTTCTCGCTTGACCCGGTTGAGCCGCGCGATATCGCTTCCAGAAGATCGTCAATCGACCCGCCAAGATCCCGATACCGGGTCTTGAGCTTGTCCATTTCGGTTTGTGTTTCCTTGGCCACCATCACCGACAATCCTTTTTGCCCGTCCGCAATCTTCCAAACCAGTCCATTCGCTCCGCCTTCACTGGCGATGACACCAGATCCTCGGAACAAGCCCGAGGATGACGGGAGAAGAGAACATCAGCCAACACTTCCTTCGAGACTGATCCCGATCAGCTTCTGGGCTTCCACCGCAAATTCCATCGGCAGTTCCTGGATCACTTCGCGGACAAAGCCGTTGACGATCAGCGCGATCGCCTCTTCCTCGGGAATGCCGCGGGCCAGGCAGTAAAACAGCTGGTCCTCGGAAATCTTCGACGTGGTGGCTTCATGCTCGAACTGCGCCGTCGAGTTCTTCGCCTCGATGTAAGGCACCGTATGCGCACCGCACTCATTGCCGATCAGCAAGCTGTCGCACTGGGTGAAATTGCGTGCATTGGATGCCTTGCGGTGGGCCGAAACCTGGCCGCGATAGGTGTTGGACGAATGCCCGGCGGAAATGCCCTTGGAGATGATCCGGCTCGAGGTGTTCTTGCCCAGATGGATCATCTTGGTACCGGAATCGATCTGCTGATAGCCGTTCGACACCGCAATCGAGTAGAACTCGCCACGCGAACCATCGCCGCGCAGAATGCAGGACGGGTATTTCCAGGTAATCGCCGATCCGGTCTCGACCTGGGTCCAGGAGATCTTCGAGTTCTTGCCACGGCAATCGCCGCGCTTGGTGACGAAATTGTAGATCCCGCCCTTGCCGTCCTTGTCGCCCGGATACCAGTTCTGAACCGTCGAGTACTTGATCTCGGCGTCATCCATGGCAATCAGTTCGACCACCGCCGCATGCAGCTGGTTTTCATCGCGCTGCGGTGCGGTGCAGCCTTCGAGATAGGACACATAGGCGCCCTCTTCGGCGATGATCAACGTCCGTTCAAACTGGCCGGTGTTCTTCTCATTAATGCGGAAATAGGTCGACAGCTCCATCGGGCAACGAACACCCTTTGGCACATAGACGAACGAGCCATCGGTAAACACCGCCGCGTTGAGCGTGGCGTAGTAATTGTCGGTGACCGGAACAACGGTACCGAGATGTTTCTGCACCAGTTCGGGATATTCGCGCATCGCTTCCGAGATCGACATGAAGATCACGCCGGCCTGCGAAAGCTCTTTCTTGAAGGTGGTGACGACCGAGACCGAATCGAACACCGCATCAACGGCGATCTTGGATTGCTGCACGCCGGCCAGAATTTCCTGCTCGCGCAGCGGAATGCCGAGCTTTTCGTAAACCCGCAGCAGTTCCGGATCGACGTCGTCAATCGAGGTCGGGCCAGCGGTGCTCTTGGGCGCCGAGTAATAGTGAATGTCCTGGAAGTCGATCTTTGGATAATCGACCCGTGCCCAGCTGGGCTCTTCCATAGTCAGCCAGCGCTTGAACGCGTCCAGACGCCATTCCAGCATCCATTCCGGCTCGTTCTTCTTGGCCGAGATCATCCGAATGGTGTCTTCGGTCAGTCCCTTGGGCGCCGTATCGCTTTCGATAACGGTCTCAAAACCATATTTGTACTGATCCACGTCAATTTCACGGACCTGATCGATGGTCTCCTGCACTGCAGGCATGGCGCTCTCCAATCTCGCCGGGTCAAGGCCGGCAGCTTGTTAACGTCGAATGATGTGCCCGTACGGGCTTCATCACTATGTAAGGCGGGACGTCTGTCTTCGCCATGTCATTCGCAAATTTTCTCGCATTTGCGAACGGAATTCTTGTCAGCCGGTCACGCGGCGGCTTGTTTTGCCTGACGGGCAATCCGCCGGGCGTTGATGGTGCCGAACACATCAAGAAATGTCTCGATGTCTTCAATTGTATTGTCGTGGCCCAGGCTGATCCGGATTGCGCCGAGATCGGCGTCGGCGCCCATGGCTGCCAGCACATGGCTCTCGCCGATCTTGCCCGAGGAGCAGGCCGCACCGGCTGACACCGCGACGCCTTCCATATCAAAGGCAATTTGTGCTGTCTCGGCTTTCAGTCCCGGCAGCGAAAAGAAGCTGGTATTGGCCAGCCTGTCCGCCTTCGTTCCATGCAGGATCACATCCGGCGCCAGTTCGCGCATTCCGGCTTCCATGCGATCGCGCAATGACGCCACAGCGGCAATGCCGTCAAGCGCATGCACTGCGTTTTCTGCGGCAGCGCAAAAGCCGGCGATGCCGACCAGGTTTTCGGTGCCGCCGCGATGACCTTTTTCCTGGCCTCCGCCACGGATCAATGGTGCCGGCATCAAGGTTTCGCCGGCGCTGACCAGCGCGCCAATTCCCTTCGGCCCGCCAATCTTGTGGCCCGACAGGATCAGGAAATCTGCCCCCAGATCATCAGGAGAGAGTGCAAGCCGGCCTGCGCCCTGCACCGCGTCAACAACCAGAAGGCCCTGATAGGCGTTGACAATGTCTGCCGCAGCACGCACCGGCTGGATCACGCCGGTTTCATTGTTGGCCAGTTGCAGCCCGAGCATTGCCTGACCGGTGGATTGATCATGGCCGGCAAGGACAGCTTCCAGCGCTTGCAGATCAAGACGTCCGTCCGCATCAACCGGCAGCACCGTCACCTGATCGGCGGCAAACCTGCCGCCAGCCAGAATGGCCGGATGCTCGACCGCTGACACCAGCAAACGCGACACCCGCACGGCCGAACGGCCCATGCGGAAATCCGGCGTTAACACGTGATTGGCAGCTTCAGTCGCCCCGGAACAAAAAGTCACTTGGGCGGCGGGAACATGACAAAGCCGGGCAACAGCGTCGCGGGCACGCGATATCACTGAACGGGCCTGCCGACCCTCCGCATGGACTGAAGACGGGTTTCCAGGCAGCGCCATCGCGTCATGCATCGCATCCCGAGCCGCCGCCAGAAGCGGTGCGGTTGCGTTGTAATCGAGATAGAGGCGCCCGTCCGCCATGATACCCTCAACCTGTTAAACCTGCAGTCCTGAAGTGCTGGACGCATTTTTCTTGAATTTTCGGTGTCCGATGCCGTAAGAGACATTAACTTTCAGCGAACCCGCTGCAGTTTCGAACGATTCTAAACTAGGTTCTACGGAGCCGTCCCGCCATCGTCAAGGGCGCGGATGCGATATCCGACCGCCTGTCAGTCTGATGAAAACCAGTGGCAGGCCGCGCGAACCCAGCCCATGCATGGAGTATCAATGCCTGAAGTCATTTTCAATGGACCTGCCGGACGCCTCGAAGGCCGCTATCAGCCTGGCAAGGAAAAGAACGCACCGATC
Organism: Hoeflea sp. IMCC20628; assembly: GCF_001011155.1. Lineage (NCBI taxonomy): Bacteria > Pseudomonadati > Pseudomonadota > Alphaproteobacteria > Hyphomicrobiales > Rhizobiaceae > Hoeflea > Hoeflea sp. IMCC20628. The sequence continues at coordinate 1,750,920 of NZ_CP011479.1, read as the reverse complement.
GCCATCATATTGCATCCGCATCCGCAATTCGGCGGCACCATGAACAACCAGATCGTCTACCAGCTGTTTTACATGTTCCAGCAGCGCGGATTCACGACCCTGCGGTTCAACTTCCGCTCGATCGGCCGCAGCCAGGGCGATTTCGACCATGGCTCGGGCGAACTCTCCGATGCAGCAGGCGCGCTCGATTGGGTGCAGAGCCTGCACCCGGATTCAAAAAGCTGCTGGGTTGCCGGCTATTCCTTCGGCGCCTGGATCGGCATGCAACTTCTGATGCGGCGACCCGAAATAGAGGGTTTCTTCTCGATTGCTCCACAGCCCAACACTTATGACTTCTCGTTCCTGGCGCCCTGCCCGTCATCGGGCCTGATCATCCATGGCGATGCCGACCGTGTGGCACCTGAAAAGGACGTCAACGGCCTGGTTGAAAAGCTCAAGCTGCAAAAGGGTATTCTCATTACCCAGAAGACCATGCCCGGCGCCAACCACTTCTTCACCGGCCAGGTCGATGAACTGATGAGCGAGTGCGAAGATTACCTTGATCGCCGCCTTGCCGGCGAACTGGTGCCCGAAACAACAGCCAAGCGCCTGCGCTAGGCCTCGTCACTCAAAGCGAACTGCAAAGGCATGGCGGATAAAACCGCCGTGCCTTTTTCGTTTGGGGATTGGTGTTCCAATGCTCAAGACCATCCATCAATGATGCCAGTCTGCTGCGTCTTGCCCGGCGACCAGTTTGGGCGGGCAACGATCTTTGGGCGCGCAGCGATCGAAAGTCCGAAATGTCGGCATGGGGAGAATATCCGCTTTCGTTCGCAGCGGATAATGCTGATGAAATCTAAGAAGACCCACCTGTGAGTCGCTGACAGATTATGGTGCGAAAGCCGCGGTCATGCGGCGAAAGAGGATTTCCCAAGATCCAGTTTTGATGGAAATTCGCACTCAATACCGCCGCCGTTCCGCTTCGCGCGGTATGAGGCTTTATCCGCAATAGCCATCATATGTTCAAGTTTTGCAGAGCCGGAGAGTGCCATCGTGTACCCCAGGCTGATGCCAATGGTGATATCTTCACCGGCAATCAGATACGGCAGGCTGAGAACATTGACGATGTTTCTGGCTAACAGGTCAGCTTCAACGGGATGCCTGACATCTGGTTGAAGAATGGCAAATTCATCGCCGCCAACGCGCACGGCGATACTCGGTTGGTCCAGGTTTTCCCTGAGCCTGTTTCCTATACTCGCCAACAGTTCATCCCCGACTGCGTGACCAAAGCGGTCATTGACGCTCTTGAAGCCGTCAAGGTCGAAGCAATGCACGCAGGTCAGACTATTTTCAGCGCGACCAAGGGTCATGAACGCCTCGCCAAGCGCGGTGCGATTGCGAAGTCCCGTCAACGGATCGTGGCGTGCCTGATGCTGCATTTCCAGACGCAGGCATATCTGCCGGGTGGCCGTCCCGTAGACATGCCAGACGCTCTGCATCGCCGCCACCAGGAAGGCCACAAACAGCGTCGCCAATATCCAGTGGGCGGTATCGCCGTAGAGCATGGCTGAAATTGTCGTTGGTATCCCAGCAATCATGATCGCAGTCGCGGCGATGAATGGCCGAACTGATATCCGGATTGCCACACCGGCGGAATATCCAAAGATCAGCGCTGTTGCGAAAATATGCACTGACAGATCGTCATAGGTGAATACCGCAGTTGCCAGCGAACCGACAGAGGCGGCGACGACGAAGGTCAGCAGTCCGTGCGCCATCTCCCAGCGGGCGGCACCTTCGACGGTTGCGCGTTTCGTCGCGTTTGCGCGCCTATGGGCCACCGTAACAAAAATCTTGGCAAGGGAGGCAACGCTTCCGCTGATGGTGGCCAGCATGAGTTCCATGCCGCCGAGGCTGTCGTATGCAAACAGGCCGATAGCAAGGATCGTCAGACCCATGATCGTCGTCGGGGAAATCGTAGAGGTAAGCTCCGATACCAGCGTCTTGAACACATCGTCGGTTTCTCTGTAACGCACATCACCCCCCTTATTCACAGGCCTCACGTCCTGTAGCATCCGACATCTTGGAGGGGGATGTTTAATATTTTGTCAGTTCGAACAGCAAAAAATGGTGCAACTGGCAGTCTTTGTACAAGAATTGATGCATGACCCGATACACCCAGGCCTGACCAGCCAGTCCTTACTCCAGCTCAACCACCAGGCCGTCCTGCAGCGTCACGCGGCGGTTCATCAGGCTGGCGAGATCGTGGTTGTGGGTGGCGATCACCGCCGAAAGCCCTGATTCCCGCACCAGCGCATCGAGCGCTTCAAACACATAGCCGGCGGTTTCCGGATCAAGATTGCCTGTCGGTTCATCGGCAAACAGGATCAGTGGCGCATTGGCCACCGCACGGGCGATGGCGACGCGTTGCTGCTCGCCGCCCGAAAGTTCTGACGGACGATGGCCGGCACGATGGCCGATGCGCATATAGTCGAGCAATTGCTCGGCGCGCACCTTGGCTTCAGCCTTGGAAAGACCGGTGATCAGCTGCGGCATCATGATGTTTTCAAGCGCCGTGAATTCTGGCAGCAGATGGTGGAACTGATAGACAAAGCCGATATCCGACCGGCGGATTGCGGTCCGGCGATCATCGGACAAGTGCCCGCAAGCCTCGCCATCAATGATGATATCGCCTTCGTCCGGGCGTTCCAGCAAACCAGCAAGATGCAACAGCGTCGATTTGCCGGTTCCCGAAGGGGCGACAAGCGCCACCGTCTCGCCGGCTTCCAGGGTGAAATTCGCCCCGTTCAGGATGGAGATCTGATTATCGCCCTGCAGAAAATGGCGTCCGACATCGACCATCTGGAGAACCGGATGGTTCCCTTTGCGCGCCCCGTCACTCATATCGCGCTCCGTTACTCATATCTCAGAGCCTGAACCGGATCGAGCTTGGAAGCACGCCAGGACGGGATCAAGGTGGCAATGAAAGACAGAACCAGCGCCACGACCAGCACAACGATGGTTTCGCCCGAATCCATATCGGCAGGCAACTGGCTCAGGAAATACAGTTCCGGATTGAACAGCGTGGTGCCGGAAAGCCAGGAGAAAAACTGGCGGATGCGCTCGACATTGAGGCAAACGACCACGCCCAACAAAAACCCTGCAATGGTGCCGGTGACTCCGATCGCGGCACCGGTCATGAAGAAGATCCGCATCACCGATCCCGACGTCGCCCCCATGGTCCGCAGGATGGCAATGTCACGGCCCTTGTCCTTGACCAGCATGATCAGCCCGGAAACGATATTCAGCGCCGCTACCAGAATGATCAACGTCAGGATCATGAACATCACATTGCGCTCAACCTGAAGCGCTGAAAAGAAGGTCTGGTTGCGTTGCCGCCAATCGGTGATGAAAATCTGCCGCTCTGCCGCAGCCTCGATCAGCGGCCGCATGGTATCGATCTCATCGGGCTTATCGACAAAGATCTCGATCGATTGCACCAACCCCTCGGAGTTGAAATAGAGCTGCGCCTCCTCAAGCGGCATGTAGATGATCGACGAATCATACTCCGACATCCCGACCTCGAAGATCGCCGACACCACATAGCTTTTCACCCTTGGCGTCATGCCGAATGGCGTCACATCGCCCTCGGGCGCGACAAGGGTGATGCGGTCCCCCGCGGTGAGCCCCAGCGATTGCGCCATGCGCGAGCCGATCGCCACGCCGTCGCCGGCGACGAACCCGAGCATGTCGCCCGAGCGGATATTGTCTGAAACGATTTTCATCGACTGAAAATCTTCGGCGCGAATACCGCGCACCAGCGCCCCTGTGCCTGCCCCGCCAACGCCGGAAGCCAGCGTCTGGCCTTCGACCAGCGGGATCGCCATAGTCACGCCCTTGACCGCCTTGAGCCGTGCAGCCAGCGATTCATAATCATCCAGTGGACGGTCAATCGGCTGCACGATCATATGGCCGTTGATACCGAGAATACGGGTAATCAACTCGCCGCGAAACCCGTTCATCACCGCCATCACGATGATCAGGGTCGCCACACCGAGCATGATTCCGACGAAGGAAAAACCGGCAATCACCGAAATGAAGGCTTCCTTGCGGCGCGACCGCAGATAGCGCCATGCCACCATCCGCTCGAACGCCGAAAACGGCTTCGCCGACGGTGATGGCGTGCTGGGCAGGTTGACGACGTCCGTATCGGTCATGCGCGGATTCCCTTTGGGCGGACTATCGGCTAGCGGGCTTGCGCGAGGCGGTTGATGGCCTCGTCGATCGACATCGTTTCACGTTCGCCCGTAGCGCGCACCTTGATCTCGACGTTGCCCTCTGCCACCGAACGCGGACCGGCGATGACCTGCAGCGGCAGGCCGATCAGATCGGCCCTGGCGAATTTTGCGCCGGCGCGTTCGTCGGTGTCATCGTAAAGCACATCAAGGCCGGCAGTCTCGAGCGCGGTCTCGATCTTTTCGCAGGCTGCATCGCAACCCGCATCGCCAGGCTTCATGTTGATCAGGCCGACATCGAACGGCGCAACGCTTGCTGGCCAGATGATGCCGTTTTCGTCATGTGACGCCTCGATGATGGCGCCGAGCAAACGCGACGGACCGATGCCGTAAGAACCCATCGAAACGAAATGCTGCTTGCCATCGGGACCCTGAACATAAGCGTTCATCGGTTCGGAATATTTGGTGCCAAAATGGAAGATATGGCCGACTTCAATGCCGCGGGCAGATACGCGGGACTCTTCAGAGAGCCCATCCCATGCCTCGCGCGCCCAGTCTTCCTTGTCCATGATCTCGTCAGTGGCTGCAAAAGGCGTCGTCCACTTGTCGACCACGGCGGCGACAGCGGCGGCATCATCATAATTCATGTCTGCGCCAGGCACGGCAAAATCTTCAAAATCGCGATGACAGAAGACCTGGCTTTCGCCGGTTTCGGCCAGAACGATGAACTCATGGCTCAGGCTGCCGCCGATCGGTCCGGTGTCTGCGCGCATCGGGATCGACTTGAGCCCGCAGCGTTCGAATGTGCGCAAATAGGATACGAACATCCGGTTGTAAGCCGCCTGCGAGGCCTCGTAATCGAGATCGAAGGAATAGGCGTCCTTCATCAGGAATTCGCGACCGCGCATGACGCCAAAGCGGGGCCGGCGTTCGTCGCGGAACTTCCACTGTATATGATACAGATTGAGCGGCAGGTCCTTGTAGGACTTGACGTAGGAGCGGAAAATATCGGTGACCATTTCCTCGTTGGTCGGCCCATAGAGCATCTCGCGATCATTGCGATCGTTGATGCGCAGCATTTCCTGACCGTAATCGTCGTAGCGTCCGCTTTCCTTCCACAGGTCGGCAGGTTGCACGGTGGGCATCAAGATTTCGATGGCCCCTGCCCGGTTCTGCTCTTCGCGCACGATGTTGCAGACCTTGTCGAGCACCCGCTTGCCCAGCGGCAACCAGGAATAAATCCCCGCAGACTGCTGCTTGATCATGCCCGCACGCGCCATCAGGCGGTGGGAGACAATTTCCGCATCCTTGGGGTTTTCCTTCAGGATGGGCAGAAAATACTTCGACAGACGCATGGGATAATCCGATTAAACAATAAGCCTTGGGGGCTGAATCAGGCAAATTGAGGGTTGACGTGCAAAGCGTTCTTATCCGCTTCGCCCAGCAAAGAAAACCCGTGGAAGCATGTGTTGTGGGCCTGACATGGCGAGCTTACGCTTTTGTGCAAGGGGGGCGACTTAAAAATGAGATAAAACAGGTGACAAGCGCATTCGATTGCGGTAAATACAGCTCACTAAAGAGGCATTTCTCATTGGGAAACGCCCATTTCGCGGTCAAAGTCTTGGGAGGATTGGATCTCAGGCGCGCTTTGTTCGCTGCCCCCGGGTAACCGGGAAATGGATCACGCGATACTTTTACAACAAGGCTTCATGCCTTGTTTTTTTTTGCCTGTTTTCTGAACGGTTGCTCGGCATACGCCCATCAGTTCCGGACGTTGCCTGAGGACCGCTGGCTGCGCGTCATTTGTCCTTGCGCGCCCCCTTGCCCAACTCTCGTTCAGCACGGACGTCCTTGTCCATTTTTTCAAGACTTTCGATGACACTGGCATCAGGGTCCTGCTTGACGTCAGGAACTGCGTGGCGCTGATTGCGCACATTGGCTTGATCGTCACCCTGCAGGGAATTGTCGCCCATCTTGTCCTGGGCCAGATCGGCTTCGTTCAGACGCTTTGATGTATTTTCGGAATTGGACATTGAAAACCTCCATGGATCTGTTGCTGTTCGCTTAGCCAACGGAGCAAGCACGGCAAAGTTCCATGAAGTGGTTGACTGCAAAGGCTGCAGTCAGCCTACAGCGCCGCGCATTCAACCGGATGCGCAAAGGTCGCTTTAACCCTTCGAATTTATGCATCAATGTAATCGTTCAAATGAATACATTTGAACACGACATGCATTAGGGCTCAGTTGGCCGCAGACTTGAAATCCGGCGACAGCGCGATCAGATCATCGAGCGTGTAACCGCCGACCACTGTGATCAGCAAATAGACGGCAAACACCGCCGCAGATATTGCGGTGGTGCGCCAGAAAATCGGGCCAAAGTGGAAATTCGCCGGCGCGCTGTGGGTTGTTCCCAAAGTCACATTACCTTCATCGGCCTGGCTGCGCGCCGAGAACGGCAACACAGTGAACAGCACCACCCACCAGATGATGAAATAGATCGCAAAACCGGTTCCGAAACCCATGATGATCTTCCTTGTGGCGCATGTGAATTGTTGCGGCCGCCAAAACGCTACGTCTTCTGTTTCAGGCCTGCTCGAGTTCAATCAGCGTGCCGTTGAAATCCTTGGGATGCAGGAACAGCACCGGCTTGTTGTGTGCGCCAAGCCGGGGCTCACCGTCGCCGAGCACGCGCGCGCCCTCACTTTTGAGCCGGTCGCGCGCGGCCAGAATGTCGTCTACCTCGTAGCAGACATGATGCATGCCGCCCGACGGGTTCTTGGCCAGAAACGCCGCGATCGGCGAATCCTCACTCAGCGGTTCGAGCAGTTCGATCTTGGTGTTGGGCAAGACAATGAACACCACCGTCACCCCGTGCTCGGGCAAAACCTGAGGCTCTGTCACCTCGGCCCCAAGCATGGTGCGGTACTGGGCACTTGCCGCGGCAAGGTCCGGCACCGCAATGGCGACATGGTTCAGACGTCCAAGCATGCCCGTTGCCTCACACCTTGTTGACGAAGACTGTCACGATAGGCTTCTTGCCCCATACCTCGTTTGCCGCAGCGCGAACAGAGCGGCGAATTGCCTCGCGTACGCCATCGGTGTCCTTGCGCCGACCGCGCGGAATGCTTTCCACCGCACCCAGCACCGCGTCATAGAGAATGTCTTCCATCTCGTCGCCTTCGCCATCGACGCCCGGCAGACCGATGGCGACAACCACCGGATCCCGCTGGAACTCGGAACGATGGTCAAGCAGCACATTGACTGCGACATGCCCGGTGAACGACAGCTTGCGCCGCTCGGAAATACCCATCTCGTCGAAATCGCCAATCAGATGGCCATCCTTGTAGATGCGGCCGTGATGGGCCTGACCAATGACTTCCGGCTTGCCCGGCGCCAGACGCAATACATCGCCGTTGCGGACGCGTGGCGTGAGCGCAATCCCGGATGCCTGAGCAAGTGCTGCCTGGGCAGTCAGATGAGCTGCCTCGCCGTGTACCGGAACCAGGATCTTCGGCTTGACCCACTCGTACATCTGCACCAGTTCGGTGCGGCGCGGGTGGCCGGAGACATGCACCAGCGCGTCAGCGTCGGTGACAATCTTGACGCCCTGCTCGATCAGGCCATTCTTGATATCGATGATGCCCTTTTCATTGCCGGGAATGGAACGCGATGAAAACACCACGGTGTCGCCGGATGTGAGGGCCACATTGCGCATCTCATCACGCGACAGTTTGGCCAGCGCCGCACGCGGCTCGCCCTGGCTGCCGGTCAGAATGACCACAACCTTGTCACGCGGAATATAGCCATATTCGTCTTCGGCCAGGAATTCCGGAATTCCGTCCATCATGCCGAGATCGGTGGCGACATTGACCACCCGCTTGATCGAACTGCCGAGCAGCAGCACTTCGCGACCTGCGTCGCGCGCAGCTTCGGCGATCGAGCGGATGCGGCCGACATTGGAAGAGAATGTGGTGATCGCCACACGGCCTTCGGCCTGTTCGATGACCTCGCGCAAACCGGCGCTGATTTCCTTCTCGGATGGGGAAACACCTTCGCGCATGGCGTTGGTGGAATCGCACATCATGGCAAGGATGCCCTCCTCGCCCAACTGCCGGAACCGGTTTTCATCGGTCAGCGGTCCGAGTGACGGCGTCAAGTCGATCTTCCAGTCACCTGTGTGAATGAGGTTGCCCAGCGGTGTGCGGATCGCCAGCGAAAACGGCTCCGGGATGGAGTGGTTGACCGCGACCGGTTCAATCTCGAACGGCCCGACGGTAAAGCGCTCGCCAGCCTTGAACAGATTGATCGGAACCTCAGCGCGGGTCCGCTCATAGGCACGTTTGGCTTCAAGCATTCCCTGGGTGAAAGCCGACGCATAAACCGGAACATTGTCGAGCCTTGGCCACAGCTGTGCCAGGGCGCCGTAATGGTCCTCATGCGCATGGGTGATGATGATTCCCTTGAGCTGCTTGCCAAGGCTCTTGACGAATTTGATGTCCGGAAGCACCAGATCGACGCCGGGAAGTTCCGGCCCCGGAAAGGTGACACCGCAGTCAACCATGATCCATTCACGCAGTTTGGGCGAGCCGTAGCCATATAGCGCGAGGTTCATGCCTATTTCGCCAACGCCACCGAGGGGTACGAATACGAGATCCTGGTCTTTTGTCATCAATTATCCTGTCTAATCACATCATGGTCAGGAGAAAAACACGTCGCCGGAGGCGATCATCTGTTTTCGTCCGTCCGGCAGTGCAAGCATCAGCCTGCCCTCGCCGTCTATTCCGTCAAACACACCGTGAATCTGGTGGTCTGGCAAATTTATTGTCACCGGCTTTCCGATGCCGTCGGCGCGCTCAAGCCACGCATCGCGGATGCGCGCAAGGCCGCGTCCCTCATCCCATATAGCAAGCGCTTCGCTCATGGAAACCACCAGATGCGCAAACAGCTCCTGCGGCGTCGTTGAACTGCCTTGCTCGACCAGACATGTCGCAGGGTAAAGCCCCGTATCCGGGCGGTGCGCAATATTGACACCGCACCCTATCACAACCGCCCTGCGGCCGTCAGACAACTGCTCGGCTTCGATCAGGATGCCTGCTGTCTTGCAGCCTTCAATCAATAGATCATTGGGCCACTTGATCCGCAAAGCCGCAGCCCCGCCGGGAAGCACCGTTGCCACCGCCTGATGCACGGCAAGCGTGACAGCCAGCGGCAGACTGGCCATCTGCTCCCATGGCGCCGGGTCGATCAGCAGAAGCGAAGAGTACAGGTTGCCAGGCTCTGAAACCCAGACACGGCCCCTGCGGCCACGACCACCGGTCTGCCGCACAGCGGTAATCCACAAGCCGCCCGTCTCGCCAGCCCGAGCGCGCTCCATGCATTCCACATTGGTGGATGCAACGTCGCCCAGTTCAACGTGTCTGAAGTCCAGTGTCTTCATGCGGCCAGCCGCCGCATTCTAGAAAAACGTCTTTGCGGCGACGTCTGCGGCCAGACCCAGCGGATTGGAAACCACCACATAAAACAGCACGAACAGGCCTGAAACACCAAACACCAGCTTGAGTTCACCAGCCACCGGCACGAAGGAACCGTTCGGTTCATCAAACCACATGATCTTGATGATCCGCAGGTAGTAATAGGCGCCGACCACCGATGCCAGCACGCCGATGATGGCAAGCCCGTAAAGCTTGGCTTCGATCGCTGCGACAAAAACAAAATACTTGCCGAAGAAGCCTGCCAGCGGCGGAATGCCCGCAAGCGAGAACATCAGGATGGTCAGCATCAGCGCCATGAACGGATTGGTCGACGACAAACCTGCCAGATCGTCGATCTGCTCGACATTACCGTCTTCCTTGCGCCGCATGGCCAGGATGCAGGCAAATGTGCCCAGCGTCATCACCATGTAGATCAGCATGTAAAGGATCACGCCGCGAACACCGGCCTGGCTGCCGGCAGCAAGCCCGACCAGCGCAAAACCCATGTGACCGATCGAGGAATAGGCCATCAGCCGCTTGATGTTCTTCTGGCCAATCGCGGCAAAGGCGCCAAGCACCATGGAGGCGATCGAAATGAACACCACGATCTGCTGCCAATCGACGGTGATCGGCTCGAATGCCACGATGACGATGCGGACGAACAGCGCCATGGCCGCGATCTTGGGGGCAGCGGAGAAGAACGCGGTGACCGGAGTCGGCGCACCTTCATAAACGTCGGGCGTCCACATGTGGAACGGCACGGCCGAAATCTTGAAGGCGATGCCGGCCAGCAGGAACACCAGGCCGAACACCAGCCCGAGCGAGCGGTCGCTGTCGGCAATGGCTGCAGCGATCTCGTCAAAGCCGGTATGGCCGGTATAGCCATAGACCAGCGATGCGCCATAGAGCAGCATGCCGGACGACAAAGCGCCGAGCACGAAATATTTGAGACCTGCTTCGGTCGACCGGGTGCTGTCGCGGTTGATTGCGGCAACAACGTAAAGCGCCAGCGACTGCAGTTCGAGCCCCATATAGAGCGCCATCAGGTCATTGGCCGAAATCATCAACAGCATGCCGAGCGTTGCCAGCACGATCAGCACCGGAAATTCGAATTTGTCGATGCGCTCGGACTTGGCGTGCCCGACGGTCATCACCATGGCGGTGATCGAACCGATCAAGGCCAGAACCTTCATGAAGCGGGCGAAAGGATCGGACAGGAACGCGCCGTTAAAGGCCTCGCCGTTGTCGGTCAACAGCACCAGCACCAGCCCTGACATGATCAACAACGCCACCGCCAGACCGTTGACCAGTGTGACCGACTTTTCGCCGGAAAACACGCCAACCATCAAAAGCAGCATGGCGCCAACGGCCAGCATGAGTTCGGGTACGGCAAGCTGTAGGCTGGATGTGAGTATCTCTGGCGTCATGGTCCCGCAGTCTCCGTAGCTCAGTTAACCGACAGCGCGAGATCGCGCGCTGCCTGCAGCGAAGCCGAGTAGTTGTTGATCAGCGCGTCAACCGAAGCTGCCGTCACATCAAAGATTGGCGCCGGATAGACACCAAAGAGAATTGTCAGCGCCACGAGCGGATACAGGATCACCTTCTCGCGGCCCGACAGGTCGAGCATGGCCTTCAGGCTTTCCTTTTCCAGGGCGCCAAAGACAACCCGGCGGTACAGCCACAACGCATAGGCCGCCGACAGGATCACCCCGGTGGTGGCAAACAGCGCCACCCAGGTGTTGACCTGGAACACGCCGATCAGCGTCAGGAATTCACCGACGAAGCCTGAGGTGCCGGGCAGTCCGACATTGGCCATGGTGAACAGCATGAACACCACCGCAAATTTCGGCATGTTCTTGACCAGTCCGCCATAGGCAGCAATCTCACGGGTGTGCATCCGGTCATAGATCACGCCGACACAGAGAAACAGCGCGCTGGAGATCAGCCCGTGGCTCAGCATCTGGAAGATCGCGCCCTGCACGCCCTGCTGGTTGGCGGCGAAAATACCCATGGTCACAAAGCCCATATGGGCCACCGACGAATAGGCGATCAGCTTCTTCATGTCTTCCTGCATCAACGCCACCAGCGAGGTGTAGATGATCGCCACGACAGACAGCGTGAAGATGAACGGTGCGAAATCAGCCGAGGCCAGCGGGAACATTGGTAGCGAGAAGCGCAGGAAGCCGTAGCCGCCAAGCTTCAACAACACACCCGCCAGGATCACCGAGCCTGCTGTCGGCGCCTCGACGTGGGCGTCGGGCAACCAGGTATGCACCGGCCACATCGGCATCTTCACCGCAAACGAGGCAAAGAACGCCAGCCATAGCCAGGTTTGCATCTCCGCCGGGAAATCATGCGCCAGCAGCGCCCGGATATCGGTCGTGCCCGCGTCCCAATACATCGCCATGATCGCCAGCAGCATCAATACCGAGCCGGCCAATGTGTAGAGGAAGAACTTGAAGCTGGCATAGACCCGGCGTTTGCCGCCCCAGACGCCGATGATGATGAACATCGGAATGAGTCCGGCTTCGAAGAAGACATAAAACAGCACGATGTCGAGGGCGCAGAACACGCCGATCATCATGGTTTCGAGCACCAGGAAGGCGATCATGTATTCCCGCACGCGGGTCTCGACAGATTTCCAGCTGGCCAGAATGCACAATGGCATCAGGAAGGTGGTCAGGATGACAAACAGCATCGAAATGCCGTCAACGCCCATCGCGTAGGAGAACATCGAGCCAGGCAGATCGATGGCTTCCACCATCTGGAAACCAGGATCGCTGACATCGAAACTCGCCCAGATCAACAGCGACATCACGAATGTAGCGGTCGTCCCCAGAAGTGCTACCTGACGGATGTTGCGCCGTCCGATCTCGGTATCATCCTTGATCGGCAACAAAAACAACACACAGATCAGCGGTATGAAGGTGACAACTGACAATAGCGGCCAATCGGTCATCAGAATGCACTCCCGAGCATCATCCATGTGACAAGCGCTGCAATTCCGATCAGCATCACGAAGGCGTAGTGGTAAAGATATCCGGTCTGCAGCCGGACAACCCAGCCGGTAATGTCCTGGGCCCGGGCGACAACACCATTGGGGCCGTAGCCGTCAATGATGCGGACATCGCCCTGCTTCCACAGGAAGGTGCTGAGCCGTTTTGCAGGACGGACGAAGAGGAAGTCGTAGAGCTCGTCGAAATACCACTTGTTGAGCAGGAACTGGTAGAGGACGCGATGATCCTCGGCCAGCCGCTTGGGTGTTTCGGGCGAGCGGATATAGAAGTACCAGGCTGTCACAAGTCCGAGCAGCATGGCCACGAACGGGCTCAGCTTGACCCACAACGGCACGTGGTGGAATTCCTCGAGGATCTCGTTGCCTGCGCCGGTGAACAGCGCGCCCTTCCAGAACGCGGCATATTCATGACCGAAGAAGAACTCCTTGAACAGCACGCCGGCAAACAGCGCGCCAGCGGCCAGGATGAACAGCGGCACCAGCATCACCATCGGTGATTCATGGGCGTGATGCATCACATCGGAGGACGCCCGCGGCTTGCCGTGGAAGGTCATGAAGATCAGCCGCCAGGAATAGAAGCTGGTAAACAGCGCCGCAATCACCAACAGGCCAAAGGCAATCCCGGCTGCCGAACCGTGCGCCGCATAGGCGGATTCAATGATGATGTCCTTGGAGAAGAAACCGGCGGTGCCGATCAATGTGCCGGGAATGCCGACACCTGTCAGCGCAATGGTGCCGATGATCATCATCCAGTAGGTCATCGGGATCTTCTTGCGCAGACCGCCCATGCGCCGCATGTCCTGCTCGTCGGAGACGGCATGGATCACCGAACCGGCGCCAAGGAACAACAGCGCCTTGAAGAAGGCGTGGGTGAACAGGTGGAAGATGGCGCCGCCATAGGCGCCGATGCCGAGCGCCACGAACATGTAGCCCAACTGCGAACAGGTCGAATAGGCAATCACCCGCTTGATGTCGTTCTGTACCAGACCGACGGTGGCTGCAAAGAAGGCGGTAATAGCACCGATCCAGGTGACAAAGGTCAGTGCATCAGGCGACAATTCGAAGATCGGTGACATGCGCGCCACCAGAAAGACACCGGCAGTCACCATGGTCGCGGCATGGATCAGCGCCGACACGGGTGTCGGGCCTTCCATCGCGTCGGGCAACCAGGTGTGCAGCAGGAACTGCGCCGACTTGCCCATGGCGCCCATGAACAACAGCAGGCAGATACCGGTCAGCGCGTGCGCCTTGTCCAGATGCATGCCGAACAGCGTAATGACTGAATCGCCAGCCTCGGCGCCTTCCGCTGGAAGATAGTCCGCGGCGCTGGCGAATATCGTGTCGAACGAAGCCGAGCCGAACAGCACGAACAGGCCGAAGATACCAAGCAGGAAGCCGAAGTCGCCTACCCGGTTGACGATGAACGCCTTCATTGCAGCGGCATTGGCGGACGGCTTCTTGTACCAGAATCCGATCAGCAGATAGGACGCCACGCCGACGCCTTCCCAGCCAAAGAACATCTGCAAAAGATTGTCCGACGTCACCAGCATCAGCATGGCGAAGGTGAAGAACGACAGATAGGCGAAGAACCGCGGCCGGTGCGGATCATTGTGCATGTACCCGATAGAGTAGACATGAACCAGGCAAGACACGGTGTTGACCACCACCAGCATCACCGCCGTCAGCGTATCGATGCGCAGTGCCCAGTCAACGCTGAGCGCGCCTGAATCGATCCAGCGCATGATCGGGATGCGAACCGTCTCGCCATCGCCCATGGCGATGGTGAAAAAGGACACCCACGACAGCAGCGCCGCGATGATCAGGAACGATGTCGTGACATATTCCGAGGCCTTGGCGCCGATGGCACGGCCGCCGAAGCCGGCAACGATGGCGCCGAGAAGAGGAAGAAAGACGATAGCTTGGTACATGGCTCTCTCAGCCCTTCATCATGTTGACGTCTTCCACGGCAATGGAGCCGCGGTTCCGGTAGAAGACGACGAGAATGGCCAGACCGATCGCCGCTTCGGCTGCGGCAACCGTGAGGATCAGCAGCGCGAACACCTGCCCGACGATGTCATTGAGATGCATCGAGAAGGCCACCATGTTCAAATTGACGGCAAGCAGGATCAGCTCGATCGACATCAGGATGACGATCACGTTCTTTCGGTTCAGGAAGATCCCGAAAATGCCGAGCGTGAACAGGATCGCGCTGACAGTCAGGTAATGGGAGAGTCCGATTTCCATACGCTTGTTCCTTCACGTCGCCGCGTTAAATGCCCTGACCGGGCTTGACCTTGACCACTTCCATAGCGGTTTCGGGTGTCCGGGCGACCTGCTGGTTGATGTCTTGCCGTTTGATATGTTGCCTATGCCTGAGCGTCAGCACGATGGCGCCGATCATGGCCACCAGAAGCACCAGTCCGGCGATCTGGAAATAGAAGATAAAATCCGTGTAGAGCACGTCACCGAGCGCTTCGGTGTTGGTACGCTCGCTGAGTGGCGGTATCGGGTTGGCCCCGCTGCCCGCTGCTGCCGGGTTGAATGTGTTGCCGGCCAGAACCACGATCAACTCTGCTGCCAGAATGATCCCGACGAGCGCACCCATCGGCGCATATTCAAGCGCTCCGGACTTCATCTCGGCAAAATCCACATCCAGCATCATGACAACGAACAGGAACAACACCGCCACTGCGCCGACATAGACCACCAGCAAGATCATTGCCAGGAATTCGGCGCCGGTCAGCAGGAACAACCCGGCTGCGTTGAAGAAGGTCAAAATCAGGAACAAAACCGAATGCACGGGATTGCGCGCCGCAATCACCATGAAAGCGGAAGCCACTGCCACGAAGGCAAACAAATAGAAAAACAGAGCCTGCAGACCCATGATCGGCGCCTTTTCGTCTTTCTCTCGAGTGACAGGAACCGCTGTCCCTGGCCCGAATAAGGGCGGGATTGGCTGATGCCGTCCCCTGCCCCGCGTAGGTTTCAAAACGGCGCGCCCCCATTGGTGCGCCGCTTCGGTGTCTTATCTGTAGGGCGAGTCGATCGCGATGTTGCGAGCGAGTTCCCGTTCCCAGCGGTCGCCATTGGCGAGCAACCGGTCCTTGTCGTAATAGAGTTCTTCGCGTGTCTCGGTCGCGAATTCGAAATTCGGCCCTTCGACAATGGCGTCGACCGGACAGGCTTCCTGGCAGAAGCCGCAATAGATGCACTTCACCATGTCGATGTCGTAGCGAACCGTGCGGCGGGTGCCGTCGTTGCGGCGCGGACCGGCTTCGATGGTGATCGCCTGTGCCGGGCAGATTGCCTCGCACAATTTGCAGGCAATGCAGCGCTCTTCGCCGTTTGGATAGCGCCTGAGCGCATGTTCACCCCGAAAGCGCGGGCTGACAGGCCCTTTTTCGTTGGGGTAGTTCAGCGTCGCCTTGGGCGCGAAGAAATAGCGCATCGACAGGAAGAACGCGCCTACGAACTCCTTCAGGAATAGCGATTTTGCGGCTTGAGCTAACATGGTCAGACTCCGCTCTTGCGTGGCTGGTTCAGCCCGGTGTTTGAAACTGTGGTACGGATCATGGGGCTGTTCCGGTCAATTTGAGAACGAAAGCCACGATCACCAGCATGCCGAGCGACAGCGGCAGGAACACCTTCCAGCCAAGCCGCATCAACTGGTCATAGCGGTAGCGCGGCACAAAGGCCTTCACCATGGCGAACATGAAGAACACCATGCAGGCCTTGAGCACGAACCAGATGATGCCCGGCACCCAATTGAGGAACCACACATCAAGCGGCGGCAGCCATCCACCCAGAAACAGAATCGTGGTCAGCGCGCACATCAGCACGATGGCCGTGTACTCGCCGAGCATGAACATCATGTATGGCGTCGAGCCGTATTCGACCATGAAACCCGCAACCAGTTCGGATTCTGCCTCGGGCAGATCGAAGGGCGGACGGTTGGTTTCGGCCAGTGCCGAGATGAAGAAGATGATGAACAGCGGAAACAGCACGAACCAGTGCCAGTCAAACAGCGAATTGGGCAGGCCCATCCGCGTGCCGATGCCGTCTGACTGCGCCATGACGATGTCGGTCAGGTTGAGCGAGCCCACGCAGAGCAAAACCGAAACGATGACGAAACCGATCGAGACCTCGTAGGACACCATCTGCGCAGCGGATCGAAGCGCGCCGAGGAAAGGGTATTTCGAGTTCGAAGCCCAGCCCCCCATGATGATGCCGTAGACTTCAAGCGAAGAGATCGCGAAGACGAACAGGATGCCGACATTGATATCGGCGATCACCCAGCCGGCGCTGACCGGAATCACAGCCCAGGTCGCAAGCGCCAGGGTCACCGCCACCAGCGGCGCCAGCAGGAACACACCCTTGTTGGCGCCCGACGGAATCACCGGCTCCTTGAAAACAAACTTCAAAAGGTCGGCAAAAGACTGGAACAGTCCCCACGGACCAACCACGTTGGGTCCACGGCGAAGCTGCACGGCAGCCCAGATCTTGCGGTCAGCGTAGAGAACGTAAGCGACAAAGATCAGCAGCGAGACCAGCAGCAGCAGCGACTGCCCCAGCATGATGGCTGCAGGCCACAGATAAGTTGAGATGAAACCGTCCATGATGTTTCCCGCCCCTATTCCGCCGCCACTGCCTTGGCGGTCTTCGCCAAGGCCGAGCATTCAGCCATCACCGCCGAAGCGCGTGCGATCGGGTTGGTCAAATAGAAGTCTTTGACCGTCGAAGCAAACGCCGATTTGTTCATCTTGCCCGGTTTCTTCGCAATTGCGGCAATTGCGCCACCATCACCGGTGGATATCGCATCGATTTCAGCAAAGTGCGGATATTCGGCATAGAGCGCGACACGCAAGGCAACCAGCGAATCATAGGGCAGTTTCTTGCCCAGCACATCCGAAAGCGCCCTGAGCACCGCCCAGTCTTCGCGCGCCTCGCCCGGAGCAAAAGCTGCGCGGTTTGTCATCTGCACCCGGCCCTCGGTATTGACGTAAGTGCCGGATTTTTCCGTATAGGTCGCGGCCGGCAGAATCACATCGGCATGATGGGCGCCATTGTCGCCATGGGTGCCGATATAGACGGTGAAGCCAGCGGTCTTCCTGGTGAAATCAAGCTCGTCGGCGCCAAGCAGGAACAGCACATCGGTGCCGGTCAGCATCTCAGCCGCGTTCAGCCCGCCCTCACCCGGCACCAGGCCGAGATCAAGACCGCCGACGCGTGCGGCTGCCGTGTGCAGCACAGCAAAACCGTTCCAATCGCCCTTCACCGCGCCGACAGCGTCAGCGAGCTTTGCGGCATTGGCCAGAACGCTCGCGCCATCGCCACGCGCCAGAGCACCCTGACCGATGATTATCATCGGCTTTTTGGCGCGCTTCAATTTGGCGGCAAATTTGTTCGAACCGTCGACCAGCCCAGCGAGCGTTTCCGGACCGGCGCCGAGATATTCATGACCAAAGCGCAGATCCGCCGGCTCGCCAATCAGGCCGATCGGCAATTCGCTCATCCGCCAGCGCTTGCGCAGCCGGGCGTTGAGGATAGCAGCTTCGCGGCGCGGGTTGGAGCCGATGATCAGTACCGCGTCGCAATCCTCGATGCCTTCAATGGTCGGATTGAAGATGTAGCTGGCACGTCCCAGTGTCGGGTCAAGGGCTGCGCCATCCTGACGGCAATCGATGTTGGCGGAGCCAAGCGATCCCATCAGCGTTTTGAGCGCGTACATTTCCTCGACCGTCGCCAGATCGCCGGCAATCGCGCCGATGCGGTCCGGCGCGGCGGCCGACACGGCCATGCCGATGGCGGCAAAGGCTTCACCCCAGGACGCCACTTCCAGCTTGCCGTTGCGCCGCACATAGGGGCGATCCAGCCGCTGGGTGCGCAAGCCGTCCCATATGAAGCGGGTCTTGTCGGAAATCCATTCCTCGTTGATCTGCTCGTTGATGCACGGCATCACCCGCATCACTTCGCGTCCACGGGTATCCACCCGGATCGCCGAGCCGACAGCGTCCATCACATCAATGGATTCGGTCTTGTTGAGCTCCCACGGACGCGCCTGGAAGGCGTAGGGACGCGAGGTCAGCGCACCGACCGGGCAAAGGTCGATGACGTTGCCCTGCAATTCCGAGCTCATCGCATGTTCAAGATAGGTTGTGATCTCGGCATCCTCGCCGCGGCCGATCAGGCCAAGCTCGGAAATGCCTGCCACTTCGGTGGTGAAGCGAACGCAGCGCGTGCAGTGAATGCAGCGGTTCATGATCGTCTTGACCAACGGTCCGATATATTTGTCTTCGACCGCGCGCTTGTTTTCCGCGTAGCGGGAATTGTCCATGCCGAAGGCCATGGCCTGGTCCTGCAGGTCGCATTCGCCGCCCTGGTCGCAAATCGGGCAATCGAGCGGGTGGTTGATGAGCAGAAACTCCATCACCCCTTCGCGCGCCTTCTTGACCATCGGCGTGTTGGTGAACACTTCAGGCGTCTCGCCATTCGGGCCGGGTCGCAGATCGCGCACGCCCATGGCACAGGACGCGGTCGGCTTGGGTGGTCCGCCCTTGACCTCGATCAGGCACATGCGGCAATTGCCGGCAATCGACAGCCGTTCGTGAAAACAGAACCGCGGCACTTCAGCGCCGGCCTCCTCACACGCCTGCAACAGCGTGTAGTGGTCCGGCACTTCGATCTCGTTTCCATCAACCTTGATCTTGGCCATGCAAGCAGTCCTACCTTTGCGAACGGTCCAGAAGACCGCGTATCATCCCTGACAGGGACCTGATTGTGTCTGACCGGGCGGCGGTCAAACCGCCCGGTCTAAATGTCTATTCGGCGGGTGCGCCGCCTGTTGCCAGCGCGCCGGCCTGCGAAAGCCAGTCGTCCCGGCCAATCCTGCCCTTGAACTGCAGGTAATCCTCAACCCAGGCCACTTCTTCCGGCTGCCAGCCGGCAATCTGCGCATAGGTCCAGATACCAAGCCCGTTGAGCACCTGTTCGAGCTTCGGGCCAACCCCGGAAATGACTTTCAGATCATCCGGCGTTTCCGGCTTTTCCATCTCGGACGGCCTGCGAAAATCCTCAGGCGCCAGAACGGTTGCCGGTTGCTGTTGCGCTACCTTGGAAACAGAGGCCGGTTCTTTGGCCATGGCGACGACAACGTCGGCATCCGATTTCAACTGCTCGACAACCTCGGCTGCCGCGTCCTTGGCAACAGCAACAGGTGCGTCAATCTTGACGGCCTTTGCCTTTGCTGGCGCGGGCTTTGCCTTGACCGCTTTTGCCGCGGTCACTTTGGCCTTCACCGGAGCAGGCTTTGCAGCCGCCGGGGCTGATTTTGCCACCGGCTTCAGTTCGACGACATCAGCCTGTTTCGTTCTGGCCGCCGGCTTGACGTCAGCAACAGTCGTGGCCGCGTCCTCGTCAGGCGCAAGATCTTCAGCCAGACCGGGCATCATCCAGCTCAGGTCCGGATGGGCGCCCATCAGTGCGCTCTGACTTTGCAGGGCGCCTTGTACGGCACCCATCATCAGGCCAGCCATCTGACCGGCGATGCCGAAACCGACGGCAGTGGCAGCCGCTGCTGCACCCAACGGATAGACCATCAGCGGCGAGACCGCGAGGTCTTCCGTCTTCGTCCAGTCAGCCATGGGGTTTATCGGTTTCATCATCTCGCTCATGTTCATCTCGGTGGGAAAAGAAAACATCGACATCAGTCTCTCCTTTGTCGTTTGTTGGCTCAATTCCCTTGTGACGTTTCCTTGTCATGCAGGGCCCGGCAATGCGGGCCTCTTATTCTGCCGCTTCCAACCGCACATTGCGGCTTTGAACGGCGTTTCGTGTGTACTGATCAATCCGCGCTTCCATTTCTGGACGGAAATGCCGGATCAAACCCTGGATCGGCCAGGCTGCCGCGTCGCCTAGCGCGCAGATGGTATGGCCTTCAATCTGCTTTGTAACATCAAACAGCATGTCGATTTCGCGTTTTTGCGCATTGCCTTTGACCATGCGCTCCATCACCCGCATCATCCAGCCGGTGCCTTCGCGACATGGTGTGCACTGGCCGCAGCTCTCATGCTTGTAGAATGCCGACAACCGCCAGATGGCTTTGACCACATCGGTCGACTTGTCCATGACGATCACCGCCGCAGTGCCCAGACCGGACTTGAGGTCACGCAAACTGTCAAAATCCATCGGCGTGTCGATGATATCAGCTCCCGGGACCATCGGCACCGAGGATCCGCCCGGAATCACCGCAAGCAGATTGTCCCAACCGCCGCGAATGCCGCCGCAATGGGTCTCGATCAACTCGCGGAACGGAATCGACATCGCCTCTTCAACGGTGCACGGCGTATTGACGTGACCAGACACGCAAAACAGCTTGGTGCCGGTGTTGTTAGGCCGGCCGATGCCTGCGAACCAGGCGCCGCCACGACGCAGGATGGTTGGTGCAACCGCGATCGATTCAACATTGTTGACCGTCGTCGGGCAGCCATAAAGCCCGACGTTGGCCGGGAATGGCGGCTTCAGCCGCGGCTGGCCCTTCTTGCCTTCAAGGCTTTCGAGAAGTGCCGTTTCCTCGCCACAGATATACGCACCGGCGCCATGGTGCACATAGATGTCCATGTCGTAGCCAAGCTTGGAATTCTTGCCCAGCAGCCCGGCGTCATAGCATTCGTCAATCGCGGTCTGCAGCGCTTCGCGCTCCCGCATATATTCGCCACGCACATAGATGTAGGTGGCATAGGCCCCCATGGCGAAACCGGCGATCACACAACCTTCGATCAGCGTATGCGGATCATGCCGCATGATGTCGCGGTCCTTGCAGGTGCCCGGCTCCGACTCATCGGCATTGATGACGAGGTAATGCGGACGTCCGTCACTTTCCTTCGGCATGAACGACCATTTCAGCCCGGTCGGGAACCCGGCTCCGCCGCGTCCGCGCAGGCCAGAGGCCTTCATCTCGCTGATGATCCAGTCGCGACCCTTTTCCAGGAAGCCCTTGGTTCCATCCCAATGGCCGCGCGCCATCGCACCCTTCAGCGACTTGTCGTAAACGCCGTAGATATTGGTGAAAATCCGGTCTTTGTCAGCTAACATCATTCACCTCTATCGCGGCTTCTTGCCGAAGACTTTGACGTATTCGGCCACGCCGCCCTTGGCCAGCGCCTTGGCCTGGTTGAGCCAGTCTTCGCGCTCGATGCGGCCCTTGAAACTTAGATAGCCGTCAACCCATTCGCGCTCGGCCTTTTTCCACGCCGCCACTTGCGCGAAAGTGTAGATTCCCAGCGAATGCAGAATGCCTTCGATCTTCGGGCCGACGCCGGAAATCATCTTCAGATCGTCCGGGCTGGCGGGCTTTGCGATCCCTGCGGGACGATTCTTGTCCTCGAGTGTCGGCTTGCTAGCCGATTTGGCGCCTGCCTTGGCTGTTGTGCCGGCCAGAGCCGCTGCCGGAATTGCCTTGGTGCCGCCAACCGGCTTGCGCGCGGCGGCGGTGTCGGCCGTGGCTCTGGCGCCTGCAGGAACCTTGCGGGCGTCGCGCATTTCGGGCGCCGCCGTAGCTTTTGCCGCAGACTTCGCGTCAGCCTTCACATTGGCCTTCGCTTCAGCCGGTGATTTGGTGGCTGTTTCGGTTGCCGGAGTTTCTGGACGTCCGGCCCTGGTCGCCTCGGGAGACTTGGCCGAAGAAGCAGACGCCTTAGAAGCGCTCTTCTTGCCCGGCTTGATTTCCTCGGTCAGGCTTGTCAGTCCGCTTGCCGGTGCCGAATAGACACGGTCAATCTGTGGACCGGGCCGGATTTCCTCAGGCCGTCCTGCCTCGAAGCGGTCAATGATATAGGCCAGCCGCTCCGGTGACAGATCCTCATAGGAATCCTTGAAGATCATCACCATCGGCGCGTTGACGCAGGCGCCCTGGCATTCGACTTCTTCCCAGGACAGCGTGCCCGACTCATTGAGAGACAGTGGCTCCGCATGGATCTTCGAGCGGCAGACATCCATCAGCGCTTCCGAGCCGCGCAGCATGCACGGCGTGGTGCCACAGACCTGAACATGAGCGCGCGTGCCAACAGGCTTGAGCTGGAACTGGGTGTAGAATGTCGCCACTTCCAGCGCACGGATATAGGGCATGCCGAGCATGTCGGCGATCTTTTCGATCGCCCGCTTGGTCACCCATCCATCCTGCTCCTGAGCCAGCATCATGAGCGGAATCACCGCCGACTGCTCACGACCCTTGGGATATTTCTTGATCCAAACCTTTGCCTGGGCGGTAAATTCGCGGTTGAAGGCGAATTCCGCTGGCTGGACACTCTCTTCGGCAAGTCGACGAACGGACATGGTGAACTCTTTGTCTTTCTTCCGGCCTAGTTGACGTCGCCGCAATGCGGCGTGGTCAGTGTAACGTCCCTGCGGGAACCCGCGACTGATGCAATACTGATCACCGGTCGACCTCGCCGAACACGATGTCAAGAGACCCCAGAGCAGCCGACACGTCGGCCAACTGATGGCCGCGGCAGATGAAATCCATCGCCTGCAAATGCGCGTATCCCGGCGCTCTGATCTTGCACCGGTAAGGCTTGTTGGAGCCATCAGAGACCAGATAGACCCCGAACTCGCCCTTTGGCGCCTCGACAGCGGCGTAAACCGCACCTTCGGGCACCCGGTAACCTTCGGTGTAAAGCTTGAAATGATGGATCAGCGCTTCCATCGACCGCTTCATCTCGCCGCGCTTGGGCGGCACGATCTTGCCGTCGGTGGCCGACACCGGTCCGACCCGCTCCTTGCCGAGCAACTGCTCGACACATTGCTTCATGATCTTCACCGATTCGCGCATTTCCTGCATGCGGATCAGATAGCGGTCGTAACAATCGCCGTTCTTGCCGATCGGAATGTCGAAATCGAGTTCCGAATAGCACTCATAGGGCTGCGACCGGCGCAGATCCCAGGCGGCGCCCGAACCGCGGACCATGACGCCGGAAAAGCCCCAGGCCCAGGCGTCATCAAGCGTGACGATGGCAATGTCGACATTGCGCTGCTTGAAGATGCGGTTGTCGGTCAGCAGCGTCTCGATGTCATCACAGGTTTTCAGGAACGGATCGCACCACTTGCCGATATCCTCGACCAGTTCATGCGGCAGGTCCTGATGCACGCCGCCGGGACGGAAATAGGCCGCGTGCAACCGCGCGCCACAGGCGCGTTCGTAAAACACCATCAGCTTTTCGCGCTCTTCAAAGCCCCACAGCGGCGGCGTCAACGCGCCAACGTCGAGCGCCTGCGTGGTGATGTTGAGAAGATGCGAAAGGATTCGGCCGATCTCGGAGTAAAGCACCCGGATCAGCTGTCCGCGCTTTGGCACCGTCGTGCCGGTCAGTTTCTCGATGGCCAGCGCGAAGGCATGCTCCTGGTTCATCGGCGCGACATAGTCGAGCCGGTCGAAATAGGGAATCGCCTGCAGATAGGTCTTGGACTCGATCAGTTTTTCGGTGCCGCGGTGCAGCAGGCCGATATGCGGATCGACGCGCTCGACGATCTCGCCGTCGAGTTCCAGCACCAGACGCAGCACGCCGTGTGCGGCCGGATGCTGAGGGCCGAAATTGATGTTGAAGTTGCGGACGTTGTGTTCGTTCATGGTCTCGTCCTCACCCCTTGGCTTTTTCATCGCCCGGCAGCACGTAGTCGGTGCCTTCCCAGGGGGAGAGAAAATCGAAATTGCGGAATTCCTGCTTGAGCTCCACAGGTTCGTAAACCACCCGCTTGACCTGATCGTCATAGCGGACTTCAACAAACCCCGTCGGCGGGAAATCCTTGCGCAACGGATGCCCCTCGAAACCGTAATCGGTGAGGATGCGACGCAAATCCGGATGCCCGGAAAACAGGATACCGAAAAGATCGTAAGCTTCGCGCTCGAACCAGTCGGCACCGGGATAAACCGCCGTCAGCGACGGAACAGCCACATCTTCCGATGTCATGATCTTGACCCGGATCCGGAAATTCTGCCGCGGCGACAGCAGATGATAGACCACGTCGAACCGCTCGGCCCGGCCTGGCCAGTCAACACCGCAGACATCAATAAAGCTGACGAACTGGCACTGCGAATCGTCGCGCAGGAACGTCATCAGCTCGATCAGCTTCGACGGCTGCGTGGCAAGGGTCAGTTCATCATAGGCAATGACAGTCGTGTCAAACAGCTCGCCTTTGACTTCTGTGAGATAATCCGAAAGTTCCTTGAGGGCCTGGCTCATCATCCGGTCTCCTAGCGCTCGATCGTGCCGGTGCGGCGCATCTTCTTTTGCAGAAGCATTACCCCGTACAGCAAGGCTTCGGCTGTGGGCGGGCAACCGGGAACATAGATGTCCACCGGCACCACGCGGTCGCAACCGCGCACCACCGAGTAGGAATAGTGATAGTAGCCGCCGCCATTGGCGCATGATCCCATCGAGATCACGTAGCGCGGCTCCGGCATCTGGTCATAGACCTTGCGCAGCGCCGGCGCCATCTTGTTGGTCAGCGTGCCGGCGACGATCATCACGTCCGACTGACGCGGTGAGGCGCGCGGTGCGAACCCAAAACGCTCGGCGTCATAGCGCGGCATCGACATCTGCATCATCTCGACGGCGCAACAGGCCAGACCAAAGGTCATCCACATCAGCGAGCCGGTGCGCGACCAGTTGATCAACTCATCGGTCGAGGTGACCAGAAAGCCCTTATCGGCCAGTTCATTGTTGATCTCGCCGAAAAACGGATCGTTGCTGCCCACCGGCTTGCCGGTCGAAGGATCAATGATGCCCTTGGGCGCAGGCGCCACCACTGGTGCGTTGCTCACTCCCATTCGAGGGCTCCCTTTTTCCATTCATAGACAAAGCCGATCGTCAGCACGCCGAGAAACGCCATCATCGACCAAAATCCCATCCAGCCGATATCGCCGAACGACACCGCCCAGGGAAACAGGAATGCGACTTCGAGGTCAAAGATGATGAACAGGATCGACACCAGATAGAATCGCACATCGAATTTCATGCGCGCATCATCAAATGCGTTGAATCCGCATTCATAGGCCGAGAGTTTTTCCGGATCAGGATTCTTGTAGGCGATCGCGAAAGGCGCGATCAGCAGTGCCAGTCCGATGACCAGCGCAAGTCCGATGAAAATGGCAATTGGCACATAAGCGCCCAGAAGTTCCGTCATGACGTCCGTTCCTGTATCCGCGACAGTCGAAGCTCCGGCCTTGACCCAAGGTGTGGAGCAGGCCCCTCGCCCGCGCGGCTGATCATGTTGCAACGCGGCGTGGTTAGCGCAGCCTGTCACCCTGCGCAAGAGCATGCAGGGCAATTGCTGCCATAGTACTAGCTTTCACGCTGCATAGGTCTGCCAGACCGGCAATTCCAGCAAACTTTTACAACTGCAGTCCAAATCCCGACTCCTGCAAAAGGAATCGCCACAGACCAGACTCACCCCAAAAAAGGAAAGCAAATTTGGTATAGACTGTTTGAACGAGAGCAGGAACCGTCAAGACGAGACAATCCGGCGCCGGAGCGCCAAATGTCTGGTCTATTTGGAAGACTTTGAAATGGTCCGTTTACAAAACGGACAAAAATTTGAAAAATGGCGCGAGTGACGGGACTCGAACCCGCGACCTCCGGCGTGACAGGCCGGCACTCTAACCAACTGAGCTACACCCGCGCATTTTTCAGACGAAACAGTGGGTGACCGCCGTTCCGTGAGCGGTGAATTACGGCGTTCGCACTGAGGTGTCAAGCGTCGTTGCAAAGGAAATTCGACAAAGTTCAAACTTGCACAAAAACCTGGCCTCGCCGAGAGACGGTGAACGCCTATATGGCCATGGCAGATCGGTTTTTGATATTCACGATATGTGTTTTTTTTCTTGCGGAAGTGTCGCGAACCCCCTAAAGACGCGTCACCGAACTGGGGGCGATTAGCTCAGTTGGTAGAGCGCCTCGTTTACACCGAGGATGTCGGGAGTTCGAGTCTCTCATCGCCCACCATACCATCCCCTTGAAATGATTGAATGTCGTTGACTTGCAGGGCATTTACCCCATTGTGACGTCACAAATAGCGTCACAAAATCGGGTTTCGGCATGGCAGGCAAACTACGTCATTGGAAAGAACGGAACGGTCGATATTCGGCCCGGGTGGTCGTACCCAAATCACTACGACCTTACCTTGACGGAAGGGCAGAACTGGAAATCCAACTCGGTGGTGACCACTTCAAAAATCGCCGCCATGCCCCCTACTCCCGAAACAATGAATCTTCCGGAACTGAGACACCTCAACACAAAACAGATCGAGAATCCTATTTGGATGGTAATCCCCCCGTTTTTAACGGGGCTCAGCGGTAGAATTCACGCAGCTGGACACCCGCATTAACCTCCCCTTGTTCCGCATTTTATGATTCACTCTGGCCAGGCAGAAACTGGGAGGGTGATTTTATGAAACAGCAGTCACTTTTTGGGCTTTCGGAACATCTTGAGAAGCTGAGCGAGCATGGCGACCCACTTGAAGTCCTGGATGCGACAGTGGATTTTGAATATTTCAGGGACTGGTTGGTTGAAGGGCTTGGCTATAGCGATGGATCCAAGGGTGGGCGTCCCCCGTTTGATCCCGTGTCGATGTTCAAGGCTCTGATCCTGCAGGCTCAGCACAATCTGTCTGATGCCCGGACGGAGTTCATGATTCGTGATCGACTTTCCTAGATGCGGTTTCTTGATTTCGATTTGGGTGCCCCCACACCAGACGAGAACACCATTCGCCTCTTCCGGAACAAATTGACCGAGACCGGCACGCTCAAACGAGTGATGAAAGCCTTCGACTGGCAACTGCAGAAGAAGGGCTACATTCCAATGTCCGGCCAAATTGTTGATGCCACGCTGGTTCCAGCCCCCAAACAGCGCAACACCGAGGATGAAAAGGCAGAGATCAAGGCTGGCAAGTCGGCCGGGGAAATCTGGAAGGATGAGCCCAACAAGGCGGCGCAGAAGGATGTTGACGCCCGCTGGACCTTGAAAATAGGTGGCAAGGTTCGCTACCGCCCAGACGGAACACCGCTACCGATGATCGCCATCCCGGTATTTGGCTACAAGTCGCATATCTCAATCGACAGGCAGTTTGGCTTCATCCGTGAGAGTACGGTGACGTCAGCAACTGAGGCGGATGGCCGGCAACTCAAACATGTCGTCAGCACCGATAACACGGGCTCGAATGTCTGGGCAGATTCGGCCTATCGGTCAAAGAAGAACGAGAAATGGCTGGCCGACCAAATGCTCACCAGTCAAATCCACCGTCGAAAGCCAGCAGGCAAACCGATGCCAAAACCGACCGCGCGCGCCAATGCGAAGAAGTCATCAATCCGTGCAGTTGTGGAGCATGTGTTCGCACACCAAAAGAACCGTTTTGGATTGTTCATACGCACAATCGGTCTCGCACGGGCAGAGGCGAAACTGACGCTTGCAAACCTCGCCTACAACTTTGATCGGCTGATCTTCCACGAACGACGGGCTAAAATCGCGCTATGAATCCGTCTAGGAAAGGATGAAGCGACCCTGCCGGAGCAACGGTGGGGCAGAAAGTCATGCCTTTGCGCAATGCTGACCCAAAACAGGGCAAAAAGAGCGGGTTAATGCGGGTGTCCAGCTATTTTCAGTTTCTGTGCGGGTGTGATGCCGCCGATGCCCATATTGGGCCGTTCATTGTTATAGGTCCATAGCCATTGCGTGGCGAACTCCTGTGCCTCCTCGATGCTTTCGATGATGTATTGGTCAAGCCATTCATGCCGGACTGTGCGGTTGTAGCGCTCGACATATGCATTCTGCTGCGGCTTTCCTGGCTGGATATGGTTCAAGGCAATACCCTGGTTCTCAGCCCATTCCATCAGCTTGCCGCTGACGTATTCAGGCCCATTATCTACACGGATTGCGAATGGTTTGCCGCGCCATTCGATGATCTGGTTCAGACTGCGGATGACGCGCTCGGCGGGAAGCGAGAAATCCACTTCGATGCCGAGTCCTTCGCGGTTGAAGTCGTCCAGGACATTCAGCAGCCGGAACTGCCTTCCATCCTCCAGACGGTCCGCCATGAAGTCCCCTCTCGACGGCGCTTCGCTTGTCTGCCGGGCAATGATGGACCAGACCAAGTTTGGCTGATCCGGGACGGCCAGTGCATCCGGCTTGTCCCGCTTCAAACGCTTGCGCGGCTTGATCCGCAGGTTCAGTTCCAGTTCGCGGTAGATGCGATAGACACGCTTGTGGTTCCAACGATGGCCCTGGACATTGCGCAGATAAAGGAAACAGAGGCCAAAACCCCAGGTCTTTTTCGCCCTCGTTAACCCGATCAGGAGATCGGCGATCTGCTCGTTCTCGTCGTTCAGCTTGGCCCTGTAACGATAGCAGGTCCCGCTGACATCGAAGTTGCGGCAGGCAAGCGCAATGCTCACCCCTCGCAACGCCACTGCCTTCCCGGCCATCTCCCGGCGTTGAGATGGCCGCGTCATTTTTTTCCAAGGGCCTCCTTCAGAAGCTCGGCCTGCATGCTCATCTCGGCATACATTTTCTTCAGCCGGCGGTTCTCGTCTTCCAGAGCCTTCATTTGGCTGATCATAGACGCATCCATGCCGCCATACTTGGCCCGCCATTTGTAAAATGAGGCCGAGCTCATCCCATGTTCCCGGCATAGCTCGGACATAGGCACACCGCCCTCCGCCTGGCGCAAGATTGCAAGAATTTGTAGTTCGCTAAATCTGCTCGTCTTCATCGAAATCTCCTCGATCATATTGCCGAGAAAATTCTACTTTTGAAGCCTGTTATTTTGCGGGGGGATTACCTCATCAATGAAGATCAACTTCTCGGGGTCGAGGTCGAGTTGGCCGTCAAACCAGGCTATGCGGCGGCGCAGGACATCAGGACGCTGCTGTTCGGCGGCATGCGCCGTCTTTTTTGAACGTGATGCCGCGGCGGTCGAGAAGCAACCAGACCGTCGATGGAGCCGCCCGCATACCGCGTTCCGCAACAAGTCGTTCACCGATCTCGGCAAGCGTGATGTCCGGCGTCGCTTCAATGAGGCCGACAATATAGTCGACCTGCGGGTCGAGTTTCGAACGCGAGGGCTGACCCTGCTTGCGTGCCTCCACCTCACCGGTCTCGCGGTAGCGGCGATACCAGCTCCCGGCCGTCGAAATCCCGATCCGGAAGCGCCGCGACGCCTCCCGTGTCGAAACACCATCTTCAATCGCTGCAATCACACTCCCACGAAGCTCGGCGTTCAGGCTCCTCGTCATCATCTTCTCCCTGCAAATCACCAGGAGCTTCATCCAGATGCCGCCGCCACCTACACCAAATCAAAATCACTGCGCACCAGGCCGAGCGTGGTGTCGGCAATAGTGAGCGTACCGTCTGCGCCGAAGTCGAATACCACGTCACTACCTTGCTGGCTTGCATAGGCGTCGAAAAAGGCTTGATTGGATGCCGTGGCTGCACCTAGGAAATTGTCGAACTCAAACACATCGATGTTGTTCTCAAAATCATGCACCACTGCATCGCCGTCGCCGCGGTCAAAATGGAATTGGTCACTGCCCAACCCGCCATAGAGATCGTCAACGCCTGTGCCGCCGCCGCCGTGAAGGAAGTCATTGCCATCATCGCCGTGCAGCTCATCTGAGCCCGAACCTCCGAATAGGCGGTCGTCATCATCACCGCCATAGAGCCGGTCATTGCCATCACGGCCCAGAAGGCGGTCATCGCCACCATTGCCGCGGAACACGTTTTCCGACTCATCGCCGCGCAGATCATCGTTGCTCCTGCTTGAGCCGGACGCACCCTCGAAGTTCATAACGGTATCATCTCGAGCCCAGGACAAAGCAGCGCTGTTGGCTGCAAGGTCCAACCTTACACCGTCTGACGAGCTGAAATAGGAGATAAAGTCTACACCGTCCCCACCATCAAAACTGTCACGGCCACCGCCGACGCGCACATAGTCATTGCCGGAGCCAAGCTCGACCGTGTCATCACCGCTGTAGTCAAACACGCGGTCATTGCCCCCGTAGGTGCGAATGAAATTGTCGCCACCCTCGTCATCTGTGACAGTTGTGCCATAGATGACGTCGTTACCGGTGCGCGAGCCGCTAACATCCTCGAAGTTCACGACCGTGTCATTCTCGGCCCACGAACCCGAAACCGTGTCGGTTCGCAAGTTGACCGTTACGCCGTTGGATGAATCGTAGTACGAAATGAAATCGACACCCGTTCCACCATCAAAGCTGTCTTCGCCACCGCCAACGCGCACATGGTCATCGCCGGAGCCAAGCTCGACCGTGTCATCACCGCTGTAGTCAAACACGCGGTCATTGCCCCCGTAGGTGCGAATGAAATTGTCGCCACCCTCATCATCGGTAACCGTTGTGCCATAGATGACGTCGTTACCGGTGCGCGAGCCGCTAACATCCTCGAAGTTCACAACCGTGTCATTCTCGGCCCACGAACCCGAAACCGTGTCGGTTCGCAAGTTGACCGTTACGCCGTTGGATGAATCGTAGTACGAAATGAAATCGACACCCGTTCCACCATCAAAGCTGTCTTCGCCACCGCCAACGCGCACATGGTCATCGCCGGAGCCAAGCTCGACCGTGTCATCACCGCTGTAGTCAAACACGCGGTCATTGCCCCCGTAGGTGCGAATGAAATTGTCGCCACCCTCATCATCGGTAACCGTTGTGCCATAGATGACGTCGTTACCGGTGCGCGAGCCGCTAACATCCTCGAAGTTCACAACCGTGTCATTCTCGGCCCACGAACCCGAAACCGTGTCGGTTCGCAAGTTGACCGTTACGCCGTTGGATGAATCGTAGTACGAAATGAAATCGACACCCGTTCCACCATCAAAGCTGTCTTCGCCACCGCCAACGCGCACATGGTCATCGCCGGAGCCAAGCTCGACCGTGTCATCACCGCTGTAGTCAAACACGCGGTCATTGCCCCCGTAGGTGCGAATGAAATTGTCGCCACCCTCATCATCGGTAACCGTTGTGCCATAGATGACGTCGTTACCGGTGCGCGAGCCGCTAACATCCTCGAAGTTCACAACCGTGTCATTCTCGGCCCACGAACCCGAAACCGTGTCGGTTCGCAAGTTGACCGTTACGCCGTTGGATGAATCGTAGTACGAAATGAAATCGACACCCGTTCCACCATCAAAGCTGTCTTCGCCACCGCCAACGCGCACATGGTCATCGCCGGAGCCAAGCTCGACCGTGTCATCACCGCTGTAGTCAAACACGCGGTCATTGCCCCCGTAGGTGCGAATGAAATTGTCGCCACCCTCATCATCGGTAACCGTTGTGCCATAGATGACGTCGTTACCGGTGCGCGAGCCGCTAACATCCTCGAAGTTCACAACCGTGTCATGGTTGGCCAATGATCCGGAAGCAGTGTCCAAGCGCAGATTAACTGTTACGCCATTGGCGGAGTCATAGTAGGAAATGAAATCCACGCCGGCCCCGCCGTCGAAGCTGTCACGGCCGCCGCCAACGCGCACATAGTCGTTGCCCGAACCAAGCTCCACAGTATCATCGCCGAGCCCGTCAAACACGCGGTCGTTACCGGCGCCACCAAAAATATCATCCTGACCACCCAGACCATAAATCTCGTCATCGCCCCGCATGCCGTGGATTTCGTTGCTGGCGCCGTTGCCCATGATGTCGTCATCGCCATCACTGGTGACGACATTTTCGATCACGGTGCCACTTGCTATCGAAATAAAAGTGAAACCGTTTTCGTCCCGCCCGAAACCATTGCCATTCGACAAAAGATCAATGGCGAGGTTCACGTCACCGATCGCAGCCGCGTTTATCCAGTCATTACCGCCATTTGTGTCTGCCAGAACAGCTCGGCCCGCATCGTCGATAACCAAGTCAGCGACTTCTTGGGTGTAGTGATATACGTCGTCGGTGTCGATCGTCTGCCCGTAAACCTCTAAATAGGCACTCTGCACGGAACCACTATCGCTGGAGAAGTTATCTGCAATTGACACTGTCCAAGTGCCAAAAGCGTTTTCGCCCAACAGGGAATCGATACCGAAGTACCATGTGCCGTCAAAGGTAGTTGCGGTTGCGAAATTGCTGGCGTAAACCGTGATTTCTGTACCTTCAGCCGACGTCATGGTGATTTGCAAGTCGCCAAGATAACTATGATCAAACTCAAGATAGAATCCGACATGCTCGACCGAGATATCCGATGAGACATCCATTGTGAAAGTCAATGAGGTGCCATCTTCAGGTATCGCGGCGTTGCCGCCGGGCGCGTTGTAAGTGGACGAGGTTACCATTTCCTCATTGGCACTGGTTTGGGCGTCATCAAACAAGCTCCACACTTCCGCCATTCGGACGGCCTGGAAAGCGTCAACAAGTCCATAGCCGTAACTCACATTGAAGTGCATGCCGCCGCCGTTCCAGTTTTCAGCGCCGTTTTCAAACCAAGAGCCTTGGTCAAATACACCTGATCCAGGCGCGTCATATGCACTCGGTGCCACAACGGCTGACCCCGCAAGGATATTCTGCACATCGCGCCAGCCGAGTTGGTCATTGGCCTCCAGCATCAACGCGACAACACCGGAAACCACCGGTGTGGCTGCAGACGTACCCCCGAAATTTGCGGTGTAGTCGCTGTCAGCAAAATCTGGGCGGCCAAAAATATCAACCCCGCCGCCGTCATTATAGCCCGGAGACCCTGTTATGTCGGTCGTTACCGAAGCGGCCGGTGCTGAAACCAATATACTTTGGCCAAAGTTCGTGTAGTCTTGCGCGTTACCACTTTCGTCCGCTGCGGCAATGGTAGCCGTAAACCGGCTGGCATTTGTTCCATCACCGTTTGAATCGAGCGTATCATTACCAGCAGCTTGAACGATGACGGTTCCAAGACCATCGCGCGCGTTGGCTGCTAATTGAGCATATTCGGCTTGCAGACGCGCATCGCCGCTCAATGGGTTTGCGAGGTTACTACTTTGACTGAAGACTGGCATTGAACCCCAGCTATTTGACATGATGTCGAATGAGTCGCCCTGGCTCACAACATCAAGGAACTCGTCAAAGTTCCCATTTACAAATCCATAGCTATTGGGATCAAAGATGTTAACGCCTGTGATTGTTGTGCCGAAAGCGACGCCGGTTCCACCTTCACCATTATTACCAACGGCACCAATGATGCCTGCACAGGCCGTGCCGTGGGCGTCACCGGACTGAGCAGGAAAAGGATCAACGACGTTGCCGTTGTCATCAACCACATGAAGGCTTGCGTCATAATTGCCGGCTAGATCGGCGTGGTTGTAGTCAACCCCATCGTCATATTCGCCAACATTCACTCCAGCCCCGTTATAGTCTTCCCAAATCGCCTCAATGTTACCGAGGAGCGAGAAATGCCACTGAACGCCATATAGCGGATCATTTACCATCATCGTGTCCCAACCTTTTCATGTATCGTCAATAATATTAAATTCTCGAAACACTTTCAACGAACAAGGTGCGCCCCTGCTG
The DNA here is from genome assembly GCF_001011155.1 of Hoeflea sp. IMCC20628. NCBI lineage: Bacteria > Pseudomonadati > Pseudomonadota > Alphaproteobacteria > Hyphomicrobiales > Rhizobiaceae > Hoeflea > Hoeflea sp. IMCC20628. Next base: position 1,716,700 of record NZ_CP011479.1, on the reverse strand, counting down.
GCAGTTTGAAATTTCCTGCCACGAACCGCTTAGCCTCACGCGCACGCCCGGTTCACGTAGCGAGGTGGTATTGCCTTGCAATGTAATGAGCTCGCCATCCTGAAGTCTCAGCGTCAAACAGACGACACCACGTCCGGACGTCGTTCCTATTACTTCCGCCAAAGTTTCTGAGTCATTTTTTGAGTCCATACTATTCTCACTCGCCTGACAGGCTGTCAACGACAAACATAATGAGAGTGTAAACATCACAGCGCGTAAAAACAATACAAGCTTCTCCCCTGCCGCTCGCGTAATTATGCACAGACACTACACAAGTGTTTCAAAAAAGAAATATCATATTCAAATTTAAAGTTGATGGTAGGGCACTAGCAAACTAACGTAATTTATTCTCTGCTTGCCAATTATATCGAATTTTATGCCGCAAAAAGCTGGCGCTACTCGTCCAGAGAGGCGGTTCGATTTTCTTTTAGAAGTAGCGAAATGGGTACTTTTTGCTTGACCTAATGGGATGAACTGCCCCTCGACCCGTGCCGCTGATATTGTGCGGTGTTTGATTGATGAGGAGGACGACATGGACATCTCGATTTTGGGCATTGATTTGGGCAAAAACAGCTGCAGCCTTGCGGGGCTGGATGAACGTGGAGCGGTAATCTACCGCAAGCGGGTGCAGCGCCACCGGCTCCATGAAGTCCTTGCTTCCATACCGCCGTGCATAGTCGCAATGGAAGCATGCGGCGGCGCGCACCACGTAGGCAGATTTTGCCTTGAGGTTGGTCATCAGCCGCGGTTGATGTCACCGCTTTATGTGCGGCCATATGTGAAGGTGCACAAGACAGATGACCGGGATGCGGAGGCCATTGCCGAAACGGCAAGTCGACCCACGATGAGCTTTGTGACAGTGAAGTCGGCAGAACAACTGGACCTGCAGGCTTTGCACCGGATGCGGGAGCGACTGATCCATGCGCGCACCGCCTTGATCAATCAGGCGCGCGGTTTCTTGATGGAACGCGGCATTCGCATTGCGCAGGGCCGGCACAGTTTCCAGCGGTCTGTTCGCACTTTGCTCGACGACCCCGACATCGATATCAGCCCGCGAATGCGTACGCTGATATCGGACATGACAGACGAACTTGATAAATTGAACGTTCGTATTGGCGCCTTTGATGCCGAGATCAAGGAATTGACGCAGTCTGATCCGGCGATGAAGAGGCTGACAGAGATACCCGGTGTCGGACCGATGACCGCCAGCGCTTTGGTTGCAGCAATCGGCGACGGTCAGGCCTTTGCCAAAGGCCGTGACCTGTCTGCGTGGCTCGGCCTGGTACCGCGTCAGATCAGTACAGGCGGCAAGGCGAAGCTGGTTGGTATCTCAAAACGTGGCAACACCTATCTTCGCAAGCTTTTTATCCATGGAGCGCGAACGGTTCTGCATCTCATCAAAGACCGGACAACACCGCTGGCGCTGTGGGTGGACCGATTGAAGCAGAGGAGCAACAGCAATGTGGCCACAGTGGCGATGGCCAACAAGATGGCCCGGATTGCATGGGCGGTTCTGGTGAAAAACGAAAGATTCAATCAGGCGGCTTTGCCAATGGCGTCGGGACTGATGAGGTAATGCGCCAGACCGGCAAATCGAAGACCTGCGTGTGGCGCCGGCAGGAGCGCTGCTCCATGGAGGGCGTCGAGGGCCTCGAGGGCCTCTTGCGCGACAAGACGCGACCGTCGCGCATCGCGCATCGCGCGGCTCGAACCCGAAGTCGCCGAGCGTGTGGTGGCGCTGACGCTTGGCGATCCGCCAGGCGAGACGACGCACTGGACGGCCGATATGACGGCGAAGGCCGCGGGCATCAGCGCCAGTGCAGTCAGGCGCATCTGGAAAGCGCATGGCCTCGCACCTCACCGGTGGCGACAGTTCAAATCGTCCAACGACCCGAAATTCGTCGACAAGCTGCTAGACGTCGTCCGCCTCTATGTCGATCCGCCAGCCCACGCCATCGTGCTGTCGGTCGATGAGAAGAGCCAGATCCAGGCGCTCGACCGCACCCAACCCGGCCTGCCGATGAAGAAAGGCCGGCTGGGCACCATGACCCACGACTACAAGCGGCACGACACAACCACGCTGTTTGCCGCCCTCAACGTGCTCGACGGCACCGTCATCGGCCGCAACATGCAGCGCCATCGTCATCAGGAGTTCATCCGCTTCCTAAATGCAATCAACGCTCAGGTGCCAGCCGACAAAGCCGTCCACGTCATCCTCGACAACTATGCCGCCCACAAGCATCCTAAGGTGAGGGCCTTGGTCGGCCGCCACGAGCGCTTCACCTTCCACTTCACCCCGACCTCATGCTCATGGCTCAACGCGGTAGAGGGCTTCTTCCCCAGGCTGTCGAAGCGGCGCCTGAAACGCGGTATTTTCCACTCCGTCGTCGACCTTCAGGGTAATTGCCACTGATTGACAAGGTTCAAAGGCTCGACCACAAAAGAGGGTGCTGACTTGATTTGAGGTTGCTGTAACATCACCGCATGTGACCAGTCAGAAGGGACGATCGCCGTGCCAATACAGAAAATAAAAAGTCACAAAAATACGGCCGTCACAATGTCACAATTTAGCTTATTATAACTTTTTATTTTACATTATTTAACAATGGGATAGATCGAGTAGAGTTGAGAGTTTTGAGTATTCGAGTCTCTCATCGCCCACCATTTTTCTCAAATTATTCAGTAGCTAAATTCGACCATGCGATCGACGTGGCGCGATTCATTTGAGCTCCCACGACATTTGGACCTGCGAGAACTTCAGTGGAAGAAACTGCGGTTTTGCGGGCTTCCTCGTCCACCCCCTACCCTGACCAACGAAATTCGATGTGTCGGGTTGATCCAATGACGGACGTAGAACCAGAATACGCGTCACCAAGACGCGCATTGGTTTTGAGACCCGGCTCATCGGGCTTAGCTCAGGGTTTGCAGCGGTGCCCTTCCTTGACGACAGGCACCACTCCTGGCGCTGGCTCTATCAGAGTGCCTTGCGGATGCGGGTGAACGCGTCCTTGAGTTCCGACCCGAGGATCTCGAAGGCATCGCCCAGATCTTCCTTGCTCTTTTTCAGGTTGGCCTGGCTTTCGAAGTGATTCCAGCGATCCTGGAGTTCAGTCCATTCGTCTTGAGCCTCTTTCGAGCCCAGGTGCACCTTGAGCTTGATCTCGTCATAGTTTTGCTTCAGCTCTTCGGTCATCTTGTTGATATCAGGCATGGAATTATTCCTTGTTTCAGGGGTGATTGATTGCTTGGGAGTTGGGACCGGCGCTGCTTACGTGCCGGTTGTCGTGACGAATCAGGCTGTGCAGTCTGGCTCCGGAAAGCTCAGCGCAGGTCTGTGAAACGGCACAGGTGTCACGACCCCGTCTTTCGCCGGCGCAGACTGCGGATGATCGAGGAGATGATCGGCACCAGAAATCTGGCACTGTCCCACCCATTAAGCCCGTTGATGCCCGCCATGCCGCCAAGTGCTGCTGTTGCCGGGTTGGACTTCAACTCACTTTCCAGTGTCGCCGATGTCAGATCGCGCAGTTCCCTGGCTGCGGCGAGATCCGGGCCGGGTCTGGTGAAGGCCGCAATGAGCACGAGGGCGATTGCCAGAACTATATTAGCAATGGCGAGGATTAAGGGTGCCATGATCGCGCCCCAACCGGCGAGCAACCATTGGTAGGCAGCGATATTGAGGAAAACCAGCGCCATCAGAGCAATCAGCGTCGCGAAGAACAAGAGCGAGAGTTTTCGCACCTGCACCTTCAGACGGATTTCACCGACCAGCAATTCGGAACGAAGATAAAGGCGCAAGACCCGGACGATTGTATGGACTGACATGGTTTCACACTACTTTGCTGTTAGACGGCCGATGACGATGCCGAGCGCAAGCGCGGCGGAAACCGAGGCAACTGGATGCTCGGTGAAGCTCTCTTCGGCCTCGTCAATCATGGTCTGGACCAGATCACCAAGCTCGCCGAGCAGTTTCGGGACGTCGTCGATCTGGTCATCAGGTTCTGAATTCACCGGGTCGGGATTTGGCTCGGGCGGAGGGGAACTGCGACGCAGCTGCTCGACTTCCGCCCTCAGACCCGCAATTTCTTCCCTCAGGCTGGGCTGCTTCATGATCTATTCCTAAATCTCATCACAAGATCGAATTATAGCCCGGCGCATCATCGCGGGATTGATCTAACGCATTTCGTCGCAAATAAATTTGACCGAAGAACAGGTTTGCCTGCCATTGCCTGCACGACGGTTGCGGCCCAGGCCGCTGGAGCGGGCACAGGATGTCGCTTGGACATTCCTGTTGGCTCGGCTACAAAACCGTTCAACAGGGAGGAAACCTGCTCCTGATTAACAGCTACACGTTGTGAAAGACCCGCTATGGAACCGCACAATATATCAGTTCAGCGCGTCGGATTCTATTTGATGCTGGCGCTGACAACGGTCGCTTTCTGCGTGCTTCTTCTTCCGTTTTACACCGCCATTTTGTGGGCGATCATCCTGGCGATCATCTTCCATCCGGTTCAGAAGTACCTTGTTCGTCGTCTCAATGGCCGACCGGGCGCTGCGGCTCTCCTGAACGTTCTCATGTGCGTCTGTCTGGTGATTGTCCCTGTGGTGATCATCCTTGCTTCCATCGCGCAGGAAGGCACGAGCCTCTACCAGCAAGTCAGCAGCGAGGAGTTCAATCTGCGTGGTCGCGTGGAGCAGTTCACAAGCGCTCTACCGAGCTTCATCGAACGATGGACACCCATCGAGCTGGGGAATTTTCCCGATTTGAAGGGCAAGTTTTCCGAGGGAATCCTGCAGACCAGTCAGTCGATGGCTGGTCACTTGGTCAATGCCGGCGAGACCACGCTGAATTTTTTCATCGGTTCCGGCATAATGCTGTATTTGCTTTTCTTCCTGTTCCGCGATGGAGAGTGCTTGGTTGCAAAAATCAAGAGAGCGATGCCGCTAAGCGATGAATACTCCAGCCAGTTTCTGGAGAAGTTCACATCAGTCATCAACGCGACAGTGAGAGGCAACATCATTATCGCGGTTATTCAGGGGACAATCGGTGGCGTGACATTCTGGGCGCTGGGGATCGAGGCGGCATTGCTGTGGGGGGTGGTCATGACCTTCTTTTCCATGTTGCCTGCAGTTGGCGCTGCTCTCATCTGGGGGCCGGCTGCCCTGGTTCTGATATTCAGCGGCGCCTGGCTGAAAGGTGTGATCCTGATTCTTGTCGGAACGCTGATCATCGGTCTGATCGACAATCTGTTGCGCCCTCCACTGGTCGGCAAGGAATCAAAATTGCCCGATTACATGGTGCTGATATCGACAATCGGCGGCATGGCCCTGTTCGGAATCAACGGTTTCATCGTCGGCCCCCTGATCGCAGCCATGTTCATTTCCGCATGGTCGCTGTTTGCCCACGAACCTGAAAACACTTGAACGCGACATAGATCAACGCCCCCGGGCCAGAACACCGCCGGTTGCGGGTTCCTTGACCCCTGTGGTGCCGGGATAGGTCAGCGGCAAGCCCCTGAGCGACCTTACCGCCAGCCATGCCCAAGCCTCGGCTTCCATCGAATCACCGTTGAGCCCCGCCTCTTCCGCCACAATCACGCGCCCGGTGTGCCGGGTTGCCACCGTCAGGTCTTCGACGATCATCCGGTTGTGCCGGCCGCCACCGGTCAGGATCCACAGTTTTGGTTTGACCGGAAAATGCGCTTGCGCCTTGGCAATTGCTGCAGCCGTCACGAAAGCAAGCGTCCGCGCGCCATCTTCCAGCCCGGCTTCATCATCATTAGGCACCTGAAAATCATTGCGATCGAGCGAAATGCGTTCCTTGGCGGTGAAGAACGGCTGCGACAGATAGCGATTGGCCAGTTTCGAGAGCACACGGCCTTCCGATGCGATGGCACCGCCGGAATCGTAGGGAATGCCGGCATGGCGCGCCACCCATTGGTCAATCAGCGTATTGCCGGGGCCGCTGTCGAAGGCCAGCAACTCCGCTTCGGGATCGACATAGGTAATGTTGGATATGCCGCCGATATTGACGAAAGCCACCGGCGTCTGGTTCGCCCATTCACTCGCCAACCCTGCCGCCAGCGCGCGATGATAGGCCGGAACCAGTGGCGCGCCCTGCCCGCCCAGCGTCATATCATGAGCGCGCAAATCATGAACGACATCAATGCCAAGCCGTGTCGCCAGGCGCTGGCCGTCCCCAAGTTGAACCGTCAGCGCCTTCAGCGGCCGGTGCAGCACTGTCTGGCCATGAAAGCCGATGATATCTACATCCGTGGCAGCAAGGCCTTCCCGCGCCAGAAAGGCTTCAACCGCAGCCGCATGCCGGTCCGTCAGGTCAGCCTCCAGCTCAGTCAGATCACCCGGCCGGTCGCTGCGGTGCTCGATAGCCTTGGCGGTCTCAAGTGATGCCTCAAGCCGTTTGCGAAACTTGGCGTCATAGGGCGTGAACGAAGACGCGCCGCGCCGCACACTGCCGTCGCCATCGGTCTCGAGCATCGCCAGGTCGATACCGTCCATTGACGTGCCGCTCATCAGCCCGATTGCCCGCTTGAGTTCGCCGCCAGTCGCCATCGCCCGTCGTCCTTGTTGCATCAGCCGGCCGATCTGGGAGAATCAGCCTCGTTTCGCGTCAGAACCTACATGCCGCGATAGTATTCGTCAGCAGCGGAGAAGCGGCTTCAGTTGAATGCGCCTGCCGCTAATGCTAAAGGCCCGCCCGGGCGCGACACACCGGTCGACGCCCGTTTGTTTCCGGAACAGCCGAGATAACCGCAAGGACAGTGATATGTCAGCCTTCAAGTCCGATTTCCTGCGCACCCTTTCCGAGCGCGGGTTCATTCACCAGGCCTCCGACGAGTCGGGCCTTGATGATTTGTTCCGGAACGAGACCGTCACTGCCTATATCGGGTTCGATCCCACAGCCTCGAGCCTGCATGCCGGCGGTCTGATTCAGATCATGATGCTGCACTGGATGCAGAAGACAGGCCACCGTCCGATCGCACTGATGGGCGGCGGCACCGGCATGATCGGTGACCCTTCGTTCAAGGATGAAGCCCGCAAGCTGATGACGCCCGAGCTGATCGACGAAAACATCGCCGGCATCAAGAGCGTATTCTCCAACTACCTCACCTTCGGCGACGGCCCGCAGGACGCGGTGATGGCCAACAATGCCGACTGGCTGATGGGCCTCAATTACGTTGAATTCCTGCGCGATGTCGGCCGGCATTTTTCAGTCAACCGGATGCTGGCGTTTGATTCCGTCAAGACCCGGCTCGACCGCGAGCAATCGCTGTCGTTCCTGGAATTCAACTACATGATCCTCCAGGCCTACGACTTCGTCGAGCTCAACAAGCGCTATGGCTGCCGCTTGCAGATGGGCGGGTCCGACCAGTGGGGCAACATCATCAATGGCATTGATCTTGGTCACCGGATGGATTGCCCGCAGCTCTACGCGCTGACGTCACCACTGCTGACCACCTCATCGGGTGCCAAGATGGGCAAGTCCGCCAATGGCGCGATCTGGCTCAACGCCGACATGCTCGGCGCCTACGAGTTCTGGCAGTACTGGCGCAACAGCGAAGACGCCGATGTCGGCCGCTTCCTAAAGCTCTACACCACCATGCCGCTTGACGAGATTGCCAAGCTTGAAGCATTGGGTGGTGCCGAGATCAACGAAGCCAAGAAGGTTCTGGCAACCGAAATCACCGCCATGCTGCATGGCCGTGCCGCAGCCGAGCAGGCCTCCGAAACTGCACGCAAGACTTTCGAGGAAGGCCAGACCGCAACTGATCTGCCATCCATCACCGTTGCGGCCGCCGATCTCGACGCAGGCATCGGTCTGCTGGCGCTGTTCGTTCAGGCTGGTCTGGCCGGATCCAATGGCGAAGCCCGCCGTCACGTGCAGGGCGGCGCGATCAAGCTCAACGATGTGGCTATCAGCGACGACAAGACTTTGGTCAATTCCGGCTATCTCAATGATGACGGCGTTATCAAGCTGTCGCTGGGCAAGAAAAAACACGTCCTCGTTCGTCCGCAATAGGCAGCAGCCGAACCGATTGACGATATACAGCGCCGCCGGAACAGCTTGTTCCGGCGGTTTTCTGTATCACGGCCTGAACTCGAAGATCGAGCGGAACACCCCCGGCGCGATCACCGAGAGCGGATTGACCTGCAACAGCGGAGAGTCGGTATTTCCAGCAAGCCTGAAGGTAATGCCGATCAAACCGCGGTCCCGGCCATTGCCCAGCAGCAAGCCGATCAGCGGCAACTCGCCAAACAGGCGATTGACCCCATAGGCCGGCATGAAGGTGCCGGTCAGATCGATTTCGCTCTTGGCGTTGTAGACCAATCCCTGGAACGACGCGCCAATTTGCGGACCACGGACGACACCTTCACTGATACTGAGTTCTCCGTTGCCTGAAACGACCCGGGCATTGGCAACCTCAAAACTAGCTTTCGACACGTCGATATCGGCCTTGACGGCATCACTGAGGCTTTTGCCGTCCTTCTTGCTCGGCGTGGACACCAGCGACTGCAATCGCGGTTCGCCCACCACCTCAAAATTCCTGATGTCGATAACGCCGCGCCGCAGCGGGCCACTTTCGCGTTTGAGCCTGACGTTGAGAAGGCCACCCCGGATGCGGGCGTAAACACCGGCAAATCTGGCAAACGCACCGGCGTCACCGCTGGTAACCTCAACCGATTCGCCGGCCTTGTCGCGCATGACCGCCATCACCAACGCCTGTCCGCTTTTGGTAACCGCCTTGAAGTCCAACAGGTCGATGCGCTTGCCCTGCCCCTTGTAGCGGAAGCTTGCATTGGAGAATGCTTCATCGGAATATCCGTGGACAGTGTCGACGCTGCCGGACAGATCAACTTGCGCGGTGTTAGATTGATCCACCGGGCTGCCCGCCTCGACGGATTTTACCAGTGCTATCAGCGGACGAACATCGATGGCCTTGCCGCTAACCTTGATCTGGTATCCATTGCCCTTGCCAGTGATATCAACGCGGTAATTGTCACGCGACGAAAGTTCCACATGATCAAATGTCGCGCTCACGACTTGTCCCTGATCAAGTGACACCGCACCGGATGCCCCAAAGCCCTTGCCCGACAGTTTCAGATCAGAAAGACGGATGATGTCGCCGTCTGTGTGCATCGAGAACTGCAACGTTGCGGCGACGCCTTTTCCCTTCGTCCAGCCGATCCCCGGAACCGTGAGTTTTGCGGTTTTGAGGTCCAGCGAGACGCTCTGACTGCCATTGGCCTGGTTTTCCATGACAAACCCGACCGGTCCGGATATCAATGTGCCAGTCCCGGGCGCCAGATGTTCGCGCGCCTCGGGGGTGAGCGTTCCAGACAGTTTCCGCTCTGCCTCTATGACGGAATCACCCACCGGCTGCACGATATCGAGGGTCATTTTCGCCCCGTCCACCAGTGCGTCAGCTGTCAGGTTCGCCCGGCCCGGCGTCACATAAAGCCGGCCGTTCAACTCCGTCAGCATTCTGCCTTCGATAGGCTTGGCAATGTCGACGCCATCCATCTCCAGATCAGCGGTCCAGTCGGGCGGCGGAGGCGACTGGTCCGGAACAAGCCCGAAGCGCGCAGTCACCGTCGACGAGATGGAGCCGCTGAGTTCTTCAGGTTTCAACCCGATCTGATCAAGCACGTTGATCGGGTGGTAGGTGATCAATTCGGCAACCGCATCCGCTTTGCCGCTGACCGACATGGACAATTCCGCCATCAATGGCTGTTCATTCGTCGCAGAAATTGAAAACACCGCATTGGCCACATCAACGGTCCGTCCGGTGGGGAAAAACGCCGTCGCCGATTCTATGTTGAAGCTGACTTTTGAACCGCGCAGCTGCATATGTCCGGCCGTGTCGCGCAGTGGCGGAATGTCGCCTGCAACATTCATCCGCGCCCGCGCGATGTCGAAATCGATCTGCAGCTGATCTTCATCAAACCCGACATCTTCAAAGGGCTTGTAGTGACCAGCCGGTGCCGAAAGCTGAATCCGGCCATTGCTGACAGTGCCGCCATAGAGGTTGTTGAGCACCCATTGGCGCGCCATTTTGCCCATCCAATAAGGCCAGAACTGCTTGACCGCGGCCGTCGACATACGCGGCACCTGCGCTACCATGTTGATTTCCGGCGAAATGCCCTCGACAAACCGCCACGAGGCCGACCCAAGCATGTCGCCTTGAGGCGTAGCCACCGTCAGTTGCTCAGCCACGAGAAGCCTGTTTGCCGCGTCAAACCACCCCAGCGCCTTGCCATCAAACGCCATTGGAGCTTCGTCGGAGTCCCCCGGGTCTGCGAGCCCTTTGTTGATGACGAAATCGAACGCTATTCCCTTGCCTTGAATCTTGTCGGTCCTGTCGGCATCAATCAAGCCACCAGTAAAGGGCAAAATCGTTTCACCGATCCGGATAACGGAAGGCGTGATCTCGATTTTCTTTGCCGCAGGCATGTAAGCCAGATTGACGCGTGCTTCCTGCAAGCTCGCCTCTCCGCCGCCCATGGTGATGGTACCGTCAGACGCCTTCAACCTGACGGTAAGCGCCGCCTGCTTGCCCGGCAGCGCGCGGGCCGCCGTGAAGCTGATTCCGAGCGGCGTTGCCACCCCATTTTGACGGTTGCTTGCGGCTTCGGTCAGAAAATCGATGGCCAGCCCATCAATCCTGCCCGTGATACGGGAAAGCTGCGTTTTATCGGGGGAGGCGCTTGCTTTCCCGGAAACGGTGAAGGTCTGATTCTCCCGAGTGATCGCGGCCTCAATCTCGTAGTTTCGCCCGTCAATCCGGCTCACCACCGCCTTTTCAATCACCACCTGTCCTCCGGCACCGGAAATCCGGATGTCGGAAAACCGGAAAGAGCCGGCTTCCACCGCGTCGACTTGGGCTGCGACGCGGTTCAAGATCGAGAACACTTGCTCAATCATCGCATCGGTGCCATCGACCCGAAACCCGGCGAGATCGGTAAGATTAAAGCCTTTGCCTTCAGGCGCGGACAGCCCGACACCGGTTATGTCGACGGAAGCGACGGTTATCTTGCCTGTCAAAAGCGCCAGCGGATCAAGGGCTATGACAACCCGGTCGACACGATTGACTTCCGCCATACCGTCACGGCGTTCAATCACCACATCCCGGGCGACAAGTGCAAGTTTCCCGCTCTGCGTCAGGCGAACGGCAGCGGAAGTCAGCTCAGCCCGGTTTTCCGGCCCGACCGCCTGGGCCAGCGCAGCCCTCGCCCTGTCTCTGATGAGACCATCGGCAAGCCCGGCTTCGAGCGCCCCCAACAATCCACCCACGATCAGCGCAAGCACCAGAATGGTGCCTAGCACCCAACCCATCGCCGCATATCCCCAACCCCATCGGCGAGGGTGATGGCCACGCACCAGAATGGAATCATCGGCGTTGGCTGACGGAAGCTCATGCAGCGAAACAATGTCGCGCTTTTTGAATTGAACCTTGTCTATCGGTTGTTCCGGCATGGGCGTGAAGGTGTGATCTCTTTGATTGGGATGATTCTGCTGGCTGTTGCTCTTGCGCTTATATATGCCCTTGAGACAGGTTCACCTGAAAAACAGCCAACGAAAACGATGAAAGGGTTCCAAGATGAGCGAACTTGCCGAAGGCATGACAGCGCCTGAATTCGATCTGCCACGCGATGGCGGCGGAAACGTGTCACTGGCCGGTTTGGCGGGCAAGATTGTCGTTGTCTATTTCTACCCGAAGGACGACACCAGTGGCTGCACCGTCGAAGCCATTGACTTCACCGCCCTTGCTGAAGAATTTGCCGCCGCCGGCGCCGTTGTTGTCGGCATGTCTCCCGACCCGGTGAAAGCCCATGACAAATTTGTCGCCAAGCATCAACTCGGCGTCATTCTGGCCTCGGATGAAGACAAGTCGGTGCTCGAAGCCTATGGCGTCTGGAAGGAAAAGAGCATGTACGGCCGCAAATATATGGGCGTCGAGCGCTCGACATTCATCATTGACCGCGACGGCAAGATTGAAAAGATCTGGCGCAAGGTCAAAGTACCAGGCCATGCACAAGCCGTGCTCGAAGCGGTGAAGGCAGTTTGATCGGCCCCCTCGCCCCGGCATTGGGATTTCGCATTTGGTGACCGGCAGCCAGCCCATACTTTCGCTTCGCGATGGCGCGGCACGGGCAATCATGGCCGAAGATCTGGACCTCAAAACCACGCTCGCACAGGATGTCGCCAATCGATGGCACGAACGGCGGCTGTCCTTGCGATCGCCAATAGACAAGCTGGCGCCAATCCGGCCCGGTCGACCGGCCAAACCGGATCTTGTGCCTCCGACCCAGGTGGCGCGGCGCTCGTTGCATACGCCGCATGGACGGATCGCGCTGCTGCACGCGATCGCCCACATCGAACTCAATGCGGTCGATCTGGCGCTCGATATTGTCGCCCGCTTTGCCTCGGCCCCGATGCCGCAGAGCTTTTTCGACGGATGGATGCAGGTCGCTTTTGAAGAAGCCAAGCATTTCAATCTGGTACGCGGACGGCTTCAAGCTCTTGGCGCCGACTATGGCGACCTGCCTGCCCATGACGGGCTATGGCAGGCGGCCCACGACACCCGAAATGATTTGACAGCCCGGCTGGCGGTCGTGCCGCTTATTCTCGAAGCCAGGGGGCTTGATGTCACTCCCTCCTTGCTGACCAAGATGCGCGAAGTCGGCGATCACGAAAGCGCCGCTGTTCTGGAAATAATCTACGAGGACGAGAAGAAGCACGTTGCCATCGGCGCCAAATGGTTCCGTTTCATTTGTGCACGTGAGGGCAAGGATGCGGCGGCGACATTCAGGCTTCTGGTGCGCGCCAATTTTCGCGGCGGCCTGAAACCCCCATTCAACGATCTTGCCCGCGCCGCAGCCGGCTTGACGCCGACCTTCTACCGGGCGCTGACCAGCCAAAACATGTCCTGAACAAGAGGAATCGACGCCCGGTCGGCCATTGTTCAAGCGTTTATTAACCTTAACAGGGTGTAATCCTCCTCAACCATTAACGGCAACCCGTTCTGACGAGGATTACTGAGTGTCGCAGAGGCAGGACAGCCGCGTATTTGGCAAACGGCCAAAACGTTCCCACACCATCATTTTCGCCAGTGGCGATACCATCAGGCATATGACCATTCGCCCGTGGATTGTCGGACTTTGCATGTCGGTCATCGGCGTCATGGCCATCGGCTACCTTGCAGCAACAACCTATCTGGTGCTGCGGGACGATCTGATTGGTGCTTCGATGGCGCGTCAGGCGCGCATGCAGCACGCCTATGAAGACCGGATTGCCGCCTTGCGGTCCCAGGTTGACCGGGTCACCAGCCGGCAATTGCTGGATCAGCAACTGATGGAAGACAAAGTGGCCGAACTGATTGCCCGGCAGGATGCCCTGAACAATCGCCATGGCAAGCTGGGACCACTGCTCGACAGGGCCGGCGCCACGCCAAACCAGATTCCGATTCCGGTCGCCAATCCCAAAAAGCAGGCCGCACTTGCCGTAACCTCCCCCAAGACCAAGCGTCTGGCAGCGCTCGCGAGCCAACCACAGATCATCGCCGAGCCATCTGCACTTCACGTCAATCCCCTCGCCTACGCCGCTGTTGACGGCAACAGGAATGCAGAATCGGTCGGCGAGCGGGCGGACCGGATTTTCTCGACAGTGACCCTGTCGCTCAAATCGATCGAGCAGGAGCAGATTGCGAAAATGCAAGGCCTTGCGGTTGACGCCTTTGAAACCGCATCCGAGATCGACGACATCATCACCGCAGCGGGTCTGCCGATGCCTAATCTCGAAGACACCGCGGTCGGCGGGCCTTTCGTACGGCCGACCGATCCCAACGCATTTGAAGCCACACTTGATGATCTGGACCAGGCGCTGGTCAGACTCGACACCGTCCGGCGCAACGCCCGCAAGCTGCCGATCGCCATCCCCGCACCGGGGGCTGAAATCACATCGAAGTTTGGCAATCGCCGCGACCCCTTCCTCAGCCGGCTTGCCTTTCATGGCGGAATCGATTTCCGGGTCAAATCGGGAACCCCTGTCTACAGTTCCGGGTCAGGCACGGTCATTCACGCCGGTCGCAATGGCGGTTACGGCAAGATGGTCGAAATCGACCATGGTAATGGCATCACCACCCGCTACGCTCACCTCTCCCGCGTCACGGTCAACGAGGGCGATGTTGTGGCACTTGGCGCTCGCATCGGTAAATCCGGCTCAACAGGCCGCTCCACCGGCCCGCACCTGCATTATGAAGTACGCCGCAACGGAAATGCAGTCGATCCCATGCGCTTTCTCAAGACCGCCAAGAAGCTCAAGGCGCTGCTGGTATCGGGCTGACAGACCGGCTTGCGACCACAACCATGAACTGAACCGTAGCCCGCTATCGACAGGCTTACGGATAGTCCGGGATGTTGATCAACCTGACTTGCGACATTGCTGATTGCGATGAAGTTGCTTTACCTCTCCCATCGACCTTGCTTGACGCTCCAAGCACACGCATTGAACGTCACGTGCGGCGATACAGCCCCACTCGGGGCTTTTTCTTGACTTAATGCACTGCAGCGACTATTCGGAACGCACAGGGATCGCGTCTTGAACGCGCTCCCGCGCATAGCCGCACACTCCGAAACGGATAACGCCCCCAATTGACCACTTTTGCTGATCTTGGCTTGAGCCAAAAAGTACTGTCCGCCGTTACTGACGCTGGATACACGACGCCAACTCCTATTCAGGAAGGCGCCATACCGCCTGCGCTCGAAAGGCGCGACATTCTGGGCATCGCCCAGACGGGAACAGGCAAGACCGCCGGCTTTGTTCTGCCGATGCTGACCATGCTGGAACGAGGCCGCGCCAGGGCCCGCATGCCGCGCACCCTGATCCTTGAACCGACGCGCGAACTCGCTGCGCAGGTACATGAGAATTTCGAGAAATACGGCAAGAATCATCGCCTTAATATCGTTCTGCTGATCGGTGGCGTCTCTTTTGACGAACAGGACCGCAAGCTGGAACGTGGTGCCGACGTGCTGATCGCCACACCGGGACGCTTGCTCGACCACACCGAACGCGGCAAGCTGCTGATGACGGGCGTGGAAATCCTGGTAATCGACGAAGCCGACAGAATGCTCGACATGGGGTTCATTCCCGATATCGAACGCATCGTGAAATTCATTCCGTTCACCCGGCAGACCCTGTTTTTCTCGGCCACCATGCCGCCGGAAATCCAGAAGCTGGCTGACAAGTTTCTGCAAAATCCGGCCCGCATCGAGGTTGCTCCGCCCTCCTCCACCGCGGCAACCGTCGAGCAGCGCCTTGTCGCCTGCGGCAGCAAGGACTTCGAGAAACGCGAACGCCTGCGCGATCTGATCAATACTCAGACCGAGCTGACCAATGCCATTATCTTCTGCAACCGCAAGAAAGATGTGGCCGATCTCTACAAGTCGCTTGAAAAGCACGGTTTCTCCGTCGGAGCCTTGCATGGCGATATGGATCAGCGCTCGCGCACCAACATGTTGCAGGGCTTCAAGGACAACGAAATCACGCTGCTTGTTGCGTCCGATGTCGCCGCACGCGGGCTTGATATTCCGGCAGTGAGCCACGTCTTCAATTTCGACGTGCCGATCCACGCCGAAGACTATGTCCACCGCATCGGCCGCACCGGTCGTGCCGGACGCGCAGGCGCAGCCTTCACCATGGTTTCGCGCAAGGACACCAAATATGTCGACGCGATCACCAAGCTGATCGACCGTGACATCGAGTGGCTTGACGGCAAGGACGCCATCCAGTCGTCTTCCGATGATGCCGACGAAAAGCCCGGCCGCGGCCGCCGCAGCGACAGCAAGGGAACGGCGCGCCGTTCCGGTCGTGGCGAAAAGCGCAACCAGGACGAAAAGCCTGCACCTGTTGAAGCGGCAGAGCCGGTGATGGAAACCGTGCAGCAGCCCGCAGCAATCGTCGAAGCCGTTACCAAGGAAGCGCCGCGCGAAGAGCGCCAGCCCCGCCAGGAGCAGCGTGAAGAACGCCAGCCACGGCAGGAACGCCAGGAGCGTCCAGCACCGCAGCGCGCCCAGGAACCGGCCAATACCAATGATGACCGCAATCGCAATCGCAACCGCCGAGGTGGTCGCGACAATGACGACCGCGAGCCGACACCGGTTGGATTTGGTGATGAAATTCCCGCATTCATGATGATAGGCGGCTAAGCCAACTCATCTGGATACGCTTTACGAATTGGCCGCCGGCACCCCAGCCGGCGGCTTTTTTCATGACTATGGCCCCGGATCGCCGGGGCGATGAACTAAAACTTGGTCACCGGCGTAGCGCGATCGGCCGGTTCCACCCGCAGTAGCCTTGCAGCCAGTTGGTCGGCCAGCGCACGCACCCGTCGGGGCTGGGCCCGGCTCGGCGGAAACAGCATCTGGATCGGCGTTGGCATCGGCGCGTAGTCGGCCAGAAGCTCGACCAGGCGACCGGCCTTGATATCCGGCCCGACATCCAGTTCCGATCTGAACATGATCCCGTAACCGTCAAGAGCCCACTGCCGCACCATTGCACTGTCATTGGCCACACGGTCACCTTTGACGGTAACAATCTGCTGCGTCGCATGTGGACCGAGCCGCCAGACATTGTCGAGATTGACGCCAAACCGCATCACCAGGCAATTGTGATCCTTGAGGTCGGCAGGCGTCCGCGGCGTGCCGTGCTTTTGTAGATAGGCGGGCGCTGCACACACCAGCCGGCGCCATTCGCCCATGCTTCTCACACGCAGCGAACTGTCGGTCACCGCTCCAAAGCGAACCGCCATGTCAAACCCCTGCCCGACAATGTCGATATAGCCATCTGACAGCAGCAGCTCGACCGAGATGGACGGGTGTCGCGCAAGAAACAGATTGATTTCGTCGGAGACGATGGTGCGGCCAAGATCGCTGGGCGCGCTGACGCGGATCAGGCCCGACAGGGTCTGCGCACCGTGGCGAATGCGGGTTTCGAGATCCTCGATCTCGCCAAGCACATGCTTGGCGCCCTCGACCAGCGTCCGGCCTTCCTCCGTCAGGCTGATGGCACGGGTGGTGCGATTGAGCAGCACAATGCCGTAATGCGCCTCCAGCGCGGACAGCCGCTCGGAGACAGTGGTCGGCGACAACCCCAGCTCGCGCCCGGCGCCAGACAGGCTGCCCTTCTCGACGATCTTTTGAAACAGGGCAATGTTGTTGAGCAGCATTATGCGGAATATCCGGATTATCAATTCGCATATTGCCGGTTTATTCGGATTAGGCAAGAAGCTACATGTCCGCCATCACCAATTGAGGAGTTACCACAATGAGCAAACTGACCATCGCCGCCAATATCAAGGCCAATCCCGACAAGATCGAACTGGTCAAGAAGGAGCTCGAAAAGCTTCTCGCCGTGACCCGCGCTGAAGCCGGCTGCATCAATTACGTCCTGCACCAGGACAACGACAATCCGGCGCATTTCATGTTCTATGAAAACTGGGAATCGCGCGAACTGTGGCAGACCCACATGAACGCCCCGCATCTGGCCGCCTATATGCAGGCTACCGACGGCGCCGTCGCCGAATTCGTGCTCAACGAAATGACCCAGATCGGCTGACCGCCGACAGCAAGGAAGCGCCATGCAGAAGACAATCCTCATCACCGGTTCCACCGACGGCATCGGCCTGGAGACAGCAAAGCTGCTGGTCGCAGACGGCCACACCGTGCTGCTGCATGGGCGCAACCCGGAAAAACTGGCGCACGCCGAAACAGCGCTCGCGGCACTTGGCAAGGGCGGGAGCATCGAAACCTATGTCGCTGATCTGTCGCGCCTGGCCGATGTCGAAGCCTTGGCAACAGCTGTGGCAGCGCACCATGACAGGCTCGAAGTGCTGATCAACAATGCCGGCGTCTATAAGGCGCAGGAGACCGTCACGGCAGACGGGCTTGATGTCCGTTTCGCCGTCAACACCATCGCTCCCCACCTGCTGACCCAAAGACTTCTGCCGCTACTGGGCGAAACCGGACGGGTAATCAACCTGTCGTCAGCCGCCCAGTCTCCGGTCAGTCTCGAAGCCCTCTCCGGCAAGGCCCGGCTGTCGGATGGTGCCGCCTATGCGCAAAGCAAGCTGGCGCTGACCATGTGGTCGCGCGCCATGGCATTGTCACTCAAGGATGGCGGCCCGATTGTTGTCGCGGTCAATCCCGGATCCATGCTCGGCAGCAAGATGGTCAAGGAAGCTTTTGGCGTGGCAGGCGGCGATCTTGCCATTGGTGCTCAGATTCTCTCCCGCGCCGCTCTCTCGGATGAGTTCGCTGCGGCTTCCGGCCTGTATTTCGACAATGATTCAGGCAAGTTTGCCTCGCCCCATCCCGACGCGCTCGACGCCCACAAATCCGAAGACGTCGTCCGCATGATCGAGACGATTCTCTCCAAACTCATAAAAGAATAGGAAGCCCCCGATGAAAGCCGTCGCTCTTACCCATTACCTTCCGATCGATGATCCAAAATCCTTCCTCGATGTCGATCTGCCCAAGCCGGTTGCCTCGAACCGTGACATCCTCGTCAACGTGAAGGCCATCTCGGTCAACCCGGTCGACACCAAGGTCCGCGCCCCGAAGGATGCGGTCGAGGAAACTCCGCGCGTTATAGGCTATGACGCCTCCGGCATCGTTGAATCCGTCGGCCCGGACGTCGCGCTGTTCAAAGCTGGCGACGAAGTCTACTACGCCGGCGACATCACCCGCTCGGGCACCAACCAGGAATTTCACCTGGTCGATGAACGCATTGTCGGTCGCAAGCCGAAGAGCCTCAGCTTCGCCGAAGCCGCAGCCCTGCCGCTGACCACGATCACCGCCTATGAAGCCTTCTTCGACCGCCTTCACATCAACCGCGATGGTGCCGACAAGGGCCAGTCGGTTCTGATCATCGGCGCCGGCGGCGGCGTTGGCTCGATCGGTATCCAGTTGGCCAAGGCCGCCGGACTTGTCGTCATCGCCACCGCCTCGCGTCCGGAAACCGAAAGCTGGGTCCGCGAACTTGGCGCCGATCATGTGGTCAATCACCGCGAAGACATGGTGGCGCAGGTCCGTGCGCTCGGCATCCACAATGTCGATCACATCGCCATCTTCAACGACATGCGCCATTGGGAGACCGCGGTTGAGCTGATCCGTCCGCAGGGCGGCATCGTCTCCATTGATGACACCGATCTGCCGATGCCGATGGGTGGCATGAAGATGAAGGCCGCCAGTCTGCATTGGGAGTTCATGTTCGCCCGCTCCATGCACCAGACACCCGACATGATCGAGCAGCACAATTTGCTCAGCTATGTCGCCGACGAAATCGACGCCGGCCGGATCCGCACCACGCTCGACACCGTGCTGAGCCCGATCAACGCAGAAAACATGCGCAAGGCGCATGCGCTGATCGAAACCGGCACAGCCAAGGGCAAGGTCGTCGTCGAAGGTTTCTGATCAAGCCGATTCGATCGGCTTCAACCGACCGCGTCAAAGCCTCCGGCACTTTCCAGTGCCGGAGGCTTTTTGCTGTCTGGTGATAAGTATTGCTATTTTTTCGCCCGCAATGCCGCGGCCCAGGCAAGAGCCACCCATTTGGCCAGTTCGTCCGGATCATCAAGCGCTGCCTCGGGGATCGTCCAGTAAGGCATCGCCACCGGCTTGTTCTTGCCGTCATAGACCCACTGGCTGGCCCCGGCTTCCGCAAATTCCGGCGCGCTTTCCGCATCGGCCTTGAGCAGAAGATCGCCGGCGCTGATTTCCAGCGCCAGGATCTTGCCCTGGTGATAAATCCCCTTGCCGCCAAACATCCGCTTGATGGTCACTTCGCCGAGACTGTCAAACATTTCGCGGATTGCCTCATTGTCCATGCGGCTGCCCTTCCTTTTCGGTGACCCCGCCGGCCAGCCGCACAGCTTCCGGCGTGTCGACATCAAGCCGCGCCGCCGGTCCGATCTCGACATCGATCACCGGCCAGGCGCCGCTTTCAATCAGCGGCCGAGCGCCGACATCACCGGACAGTTGCATTGCATCATTAAAGGCTGAGCGCGGCAGGATCACCGGATTGCCGCGGCGCTCGCCGTCACAGGCACGAACAATCGCAGTGCCGTCGCTCTCGACAAAGGCGCTGACAAGACGGTCGAGATGCTCCGGTCGCAGAGCCGGCATGTCCCCCAGCAAAACCAGCGCCCCCGACAGGTCCCCGGCAAGCGCGCCAAGCCCGAGCTTCAGCGACGACGCCATCCCTGATGCGAAATCAGGATTGCCCACCAGATCCAGCGCCAGCCCCGAAAGGCTCGCGGCAATCTCGCTGCCCCGATGGCCGGTGACCACGACCGTCGCGCTGGCATTGGAGGCCAGTGCTGTGCGCGCCATCCTGCGGATCAGCGGTTCACCGTCAAATTCGGCCAGCAGCTTGTGCCCGGCCGCCTCCCCCATGCGGCTGGCCTTGCCTGCCGCGAGTAGCACCACGCCGACAGACATCCCGGTATGGTTTGCATCCATGCCTGCCACCGGCTGCCGTGGCTGTGGCCGTGTGGCTATTTCCTTGAGCAATCCGCCCACCCCCATGCGGGAGATGTCAAGCGCCGATGGCGTGTCTTCGGCCAAAACCCGCGCCAGCACCCAGTCAAAGCCGTTTTCCTTGGGACTGCGCGCACAGCCGGGCGCGCCGATCACCTGGGCATTGCCGGCGGAACCGAGCACCAGCAGATTGCCGGGATCGACCGGCATGCCGACCCGTTCGACCGCGCCGCCGGCCTTTCGGATTGCCGCCGGGATCACGTCGTCACAATCGGTCACCGCCGAGGCCCCGAACACGATGACCAGTTCATAATTCGCCGCCATCCGGACAATTTCGGCGGCGACGGCATCGGTCTCGTGCGCCACCCGGCTTTCCTCGACCAGCCTGGAGCCGCTTGATGCCAACCGGCTGCGCAGCAACTCCCGGGTCTTGTCCATGACGGTGGTCTTCAGCGTCGGCAATGTCGTGGCAATCAATCCGACGCGCATGGCCCGGAACGGCGCGACATAGGCCAGTTTGCGGACCGCAATGGCGGTTTTCGCTTCGCTGAGCGAAGCACCCGGCACCGCCAGCGGAATGATCTTGATGGTCGCCACCATTTCATCGGGCAGCACCGATGTACGATCGGCAAGGCAGGCAAATGTGATGGCCGGGTCGATGGCATTGAAATGGTCGACCGAAAGCCGCTCGGCGCGGAACAGTCCGGCGCGTGTGGCATGCAGATTGACCCGTCCTGTGGCGGCATTGGCGGCACGGATATGCGCACCGGAGAAAGTTTGCGCCAGAATTTCCGCCGCCGCGTCTTCCCCGACATCGGTATCGCTGAGCCGCGCCACAATCACGTCGGTGACGCCACCCTGACTGAGCATCATCACGTCAGCATTGGTGAGGACATGACCTTTTTTCAGTCGCCACGTGCCAACAGACAGCGAATGCGCCAGCACGGCGCCCTCGGCTTCCGCAATTGCGACCGGACCAAATTTCATCGCACGGAACTGCCCGTGGCCGTTGGTGATGGCGAAGACCGGGCGGCTGCAGAATCAGACGGCCTGCGCAACGCCGCAATCACCTGCGCCAGGATCGCCACCGCAATCTCGGCCGGGCTTTGCGCCCCGATATCAAGCCCGATAGGGGCTGCGATTCTGGCGATTTGCTGCTCGCTCAATCCAGCCTGCGTGAGCCGCTCGACCCGGCGCCCGTGGGTTTTGCGCGAGCCCAGCGCGCCGACATAAAACGAATCCGCGGTCAAAGCACTTGTCAGCGGCCAGTCGTCGATCTTGGGATCATGGGTCACCGCCACAAGTGCCGTGAACGCATCAATGGGTTGGTCCTTCAGCGCATCTTCGGGCCAATCGGCAACCATATCGACATCCGAGAACCGCTCAGCGGTGGCAAAGGCGGTGCGCGGATCAATCACCCGCACGTCAAAACCCGCCATCTGCGCCATCGGCGCCAGCGCTTGCGAAATATGCACCGCGCCGATGATCACCATCCGCGGCGATGGCACATGCACATTGAGGAAGAAACGCTGGCCATCGGCTTCAACGATGCCTGATTTGGCAGACAGGAAGGCTTTGCCAATAGCTGCCCCCAAATCCCCCGCAACCGCATCGCCCTTCATCACCAGACGATTGCGACCGTCGGCCAGGTCAGTCAGCATGATCGCCGCTTGCCGGTCGCGCCGCGCTGCATTGAGTTGTCTGAGCAGATGCGGGTCCATCAGCCGATCCGTTCCAGATAGACCTGGATCTTGCCGCCACAGGAGAGCCCGACTCGCCAGGCGGTTTCGTCGGCGACACCGAATTCGAGCATTCTGGGTTCGCCAGTGGCGATCACGTCGGCAGCTTCCGAAAGCACTGCGCCCTCGACACAGCCGCCAGACACAGAGCCACTGAAATTGCCGTCGGCGTCAATCACCAAATGGCTACCCACCGGCCGAGGCGCCGAGCCCCAGGTTTCGATCACTGTCGCCACGGCAACTTCGCGGCCATCCAGCATCCAGCGCTCCGCAAGCATCAGCGGATCGAGTTGGACTTCTGAAATCTGTCCCGGAATCGGAGTTGTCATGCCTGCCTCCATCGACTGCAATCAGCAGTATGGCCACCGCGCCGGGATGATTTCAAGTCAGTTCATCAACCAAATGCAGAACCCGGCTTCCCCGGGAAGAAATGTGGAAAAACACGGACCGAACTGAACCAGAATGAACCGGACAATGCGGGGTGCGTCAGAGATAGCGGCGCGGATCGGCTTTCGTGGCATCGCTGTCGCCAAGGGCTGCGACAAGATCGGCCATGGCTTCGATGCTGTGAACCGCACGAAACTCATCGACATGGGCGAGCATGGTGCGCACCCCGCGCGCCCGCGCCTCAAAACCATCGAACCTGAGCAACGGATTGAGCCAGATCAGCCGCCGGCAGGAGCGGTGCAGACGGTCGATCTCGGTGTTGAGCTCATCAATTGAATCGCGCTCCAGCCCGTCGGTGATCAGGATCACCACCGCGCCCTGCCCCAGCACCCGGCGCGACCATTGCCGGTTGAACAGCCGAAGCGCCTCGCCGATCCGTGTCCCGCCCGACCAGTCCTTGACCGCACCGGTGCATTGATCCACCGCCTCGTCAGGGTCCTTGTTGCGCATCTGCCGGGTGATGTTGGTCAGCCGCGTGCCGAACAGGAAGGTGTGAACCCCGCGTCGCTGTTCGCTGATCACATGCATGAAGTGCAGAAAAACCCGCGTGTACTGGCTCATAGAGCCGGAAATATCGGCGATGATGACCAGCGGCGGATGCACCTTCCGGCGTTTGCGGAATCTCGGCAGGATCAGATCGCCGCCGGTTCGCATCGCAGCCCGCATGGTGGCGCGTGGATCAATCCGCTTCGGCTGCGAGGATGGCTTGTAGCGCCGTGTCTCGACTTGATCAAACGGCAGTGACAGGCCGGCAATCGCCCGCTTCGCCTCAGCCAGTTCCGCCGCGCTCATCTGGGCAAAATCTTGCTGCCGGAGCACCTCATTGCCCGAGGTGGTCTCGCACGCATCAATGTCGATGATCGGCTTGTCCTCGGGTGGACGGTCCTTTTCATGGCCTTCAAACAACGCCTGGCTGACCCGGGTTTCCCCGGCCTTGAGTTTTTCGCGCTCCTTGTTCTCCATCGCCACCGGCGAGAACATGGCGATCATCTTGGCGACCAGATCACGTGAGCGCCAGTAGAGCCTGAAAGCCTGGTCAAAGACCTGATGATCCTCGCGCCGCTTGACGAAAACCGAATGCAGGATCCAGTAAAATTCCTCGCGGTCGCCGATACCGGCGATCTGCACCGCCTCGACCGCATCGCGCACCGCCGCCGGCCCGACTTTCAGCCCCGCCTTGCGCAACACCCGCGCGAAAAAGACAATATTGTGGACAAAGCGGCCATCGACCGCTTCCGCGACAACCGGTTGTGCGGCTTGAACCATCAGAGCCCCTGAGCCAGCTCGGCCTTCACTTTAGCCAGCAGCTCGCGGCCTGCCGAGCCTTCGATGCGGGCGATGTCGTCCTGGTATTTGAGCAGGGTCCCGAGCGTATCCGACACTGTTTCTGGATCAAGCGCCAGCCGGTCGAGCTCGGTCAACGCCGTTGCCCAGTCAATGGTTTCCGCCACGCCGGGGCTCTTGAACAGATCCATCTGCCTGAGTTTCTGCACATAGGTGACAATCTGCCGTGACAGTTCGTCATGACAGCCCGGCACCTTGAGCCGGACAATCTGCAATTCCACATCGGCACTCGGGTAGTCGACCCAGTGATACAGGCAGCGCCGCTTCAGCGCATCATGGATTTCCCGGGTACGGTTGGTGGTGATGATGACGATCGGCGGCTCTTCCGCCTTGATGGTGCCGAGTTCCGGGATCGTCACCTGATATTCCGACAGGATTTCCAGCAGGAACGCCTCAAACGCCTCATCGGTCCGGTCAAGCTCATCAATCAGGAACACCGGCGCACGGCCACCGGTGCCGTCAAGCGCCTGCAACACCGGGCGCCGGATCAGATGTTTCTCCGAAAAAATGGTGCGCTCGATTGCCGAACGGTCATCCTCACCGGTTGCTTCCGCCAGCCGGATTTCCAGCATCTGCGCTGGGTAATTCCATTCATACACTGCCGAGGAAACATCAAGCCCTTCATAGCATTGCAGCCGAATCAACGGCCGGTCCAGCGCCTTGGCAAGAACTTTGGCAATTTCGGTTTTCCCGACACCGGCCTCGCCTTCCAGAAAAAGCGGCCGTTTCATCCTCAGGCTGAGGAAAAGCACCGTCGCCAGCGCCTTGCTGGCAACATAGTCCTGACTCGAAAGCAGAGCGAGTGTTTCATCAATGGAGGTCGGCAGCGGATTGGAAATCGACATCAGGGCTCCGTCAGCAAGAAGGTCAGGACTGTGCCCGAGCAAAGCTAAACAGTATGGTACCCGCGGTCCATATACAAAAGCGCCGGTCCGGGCGGGCCGACCCGCAATCCAATGACTTCGCCGATCAGAATCTTGTGTGTAGCAACCGTCTTGGTCTCGATCAGCCGGCAATCAAACACCGTCGCGGCACCAACGAGCGCCGGCGCACCGGTGGTGATCGTATCCCACTCAGCCAGGGCGAATCGCTCGTCGACATCGAGATGATCGACACCGGAAAACGCCACGGCCAAAGGCTGGTGCTCCAGCATCAGCGTGTTGAGTGCAAACACACCCGATTGCATGAACAGCTCATTGTGCGGATGGGAATGATTGAGGCAGACCAGCAGCGTGCCCGGATTGTCCGAAACAGAACAGGCCGCAGTCACCGTCACGCCCCGCCGCACCCCATCAGTCGCTGTGGTGGCAATTTGCACATGCCCGGCGTACCGCGCCATCGCATTGCGATAGTCCCGGGAGTCTATGGTTTGCCGTTTCAACACGCATGCGCCTCAATGTTCTACCGTGGCCGGTATAGGTCTGTCCTGAAGACCATACATAAAGAGCGGATGGCAATTTGAAACCCGCGCCGGCGACTTTTTCTCGTTCAGGCCCGTCGCAGCGGTCATCAGCGACTGATTTCACTTGGACTAGCCCCTCCCGCCGGTCTAAATAACCGGCATGATGATCCGGTATGCATTTTCCAGTCTGGCCCTCGCCCTGACGCTCCTTTTGTCCGCAGCACCCGTGCACGCGCAAACAGTGCATGTCGGCATTGTCATTCCGCAATCCGGCCAGTTCAAACTTCTCGGCGACCATGTCCGTCAGGCGTTCGCCGTGTGGAATGCTGATAATCCCGGAGTTTTTGCAGATGTTGTCGAAGGCGACGATGGCTGCACCGAACAGTCCGGCAAGGATTCTGCTGCAGCAATGGTCGAAGCCGGCGTCGATATCGTGGTCGGTTTCTTGTGCACCGAAACCCTTGCCGCAGCGCTGCCGCTGCTGACCAAGGAAGGCATTCCGGTCATGACCCTGACCGTTCGCGCCGATATCATCGCCGAAGAGGCGACGCGATTGGGCTGGAAGTTCTTTCGTCTCGCCCCACGCGCCGGCTCCGAGGCCGATATTGCTGCGGACGCCATTTTCCGTTTTTGGGCCGACCAGCCTTTCGCCCTGATCGAAGACGGCGCCATTTCCGGTCGCGAGCTTGTGGAGGCAATCCGCATAAAGCTAGAGAACCGTGGCCTCAAGCCAACATTCGTCGACAATTACCGGCCGGGCCAGACAACTCAGCCTAGCCTGATGCGCCGGCTCAAATCAGCTGGCGTCACCCGGGTCTTTGTCGGCGGCGAACGCGCCGACCTCGCAGTGATCGCCTACGAGGCCGATTATCAGAGCGTTTCGCTCAAATTCATGGGCGGT
Organism: Hoeflea sp. IMCC20628; assembly: GCF_001011155.1. Lineage (NCBI taxonomy): Bacteria > Pseudomonadati > Pseudomonadota > Alphaproteobacteria > Hyphomicrobiales > Rhizobiaceae > Hoeflea > Hoeflea sp. IMCC20628. Next base: position 1,690,272 of record NZ_CP011479.1, on the reverse strand, counting down.
GATTCGCTTGACGCGCCTGAGACCGAATACCCGATTCCCGATGGCACCATTGCCGTGTTGGCTGCCGCAGCCACTCCCGGCCCCGAGGATGAAGCTGCACGTGCCGCATTTGCGAGCCGGGACATGATTGCCGAAGGATTGCGCATTCCCGCCTATGCGGCGGCTGAAATCATCGGTGCAGCAGCTAACCGCATGGCCTACGGGGAAACCGGTCTGTACGAACTGCTCAGCCAGAAAACCTTTACCACGGCGTTGGGGCCGGTGACATTCGAGCCAAACGGCGAACGCCGAGAGCCAGGTTTCGTGCTCGCCCTCCTCGATGATGGTACTTTCCGGCGACTGAGCATCGAAGATGCGGCGGCGCTGGCCGGAGAAAACCAATGACCAGCATCGGTCCGCGCAACCTGATCACCGATGTGGCTGGCATCAGCGTCGGCAATGCCAGCGACCGGGATCTCAATTCCGGCGTAACCGCGATTGTTTGCGATCCGCCCGCCACCGCAGCCGTGCAAGTTCTTGGCGGCGCGCCCGGCACCCGTGAAACCGATCTGCTTGAACCGCACAACTCGGTCGAGACAGTCAACGGTCTGGTGCTCTCCGGCGGCTCAGCCTTCGGCCTTGATGCTGCCAGCGGAGCGCAGGCATGGATGCGCGAACAGGGCATGGGTTTCGAAGTCGGCCCGCACCGCATTCCGATCGTTCCCGCGGCGATCCTGTTCGACCTGATCAATGGCGGCAACAAGGATTGGGGGCAATACCCACCCTATCGCGACCTTGGCTATCAGGCCGCAGCAGCGGCTGCCCAGGATTTCGAGATCGGAACCGCAGGCGCGGGCTTTGGCGCCTTGACGGCAACCTTCAAGGGCGGCCTTGGTTCGGCGTCAGCGCTGACCGCCGACGGGATTTCCATCGGCGCGCTGGTCGCGGTCAATCCGATGGGCTCGGTCACCATTGGCGACACACGCCATTTCTGGGCCGCACCGTTCGAGACCGGGACAGAATTCGGCGGACTTGGCATGCCTGCGCCCTTCCCGGCTGACGCCGCCGATCTCAGGATCAAATTCCGCAATCTCGCCCGTGGCGTCTCCAACACCACGATCGCCGTTATCGCCACCGATGCGGTACTGACCAAGGCCGAAGCCAAGCGCTTGGCAATCGCCGCACATGCCGGCTTTGCCCGGGCGATATGGCCGAGCCACACTCCGTTTGACGGCGACCTGGTGTTTGCTCTTGGCACCGGGGCGTCGGGCCGCAAACCGTCCCCGGATGCATTTCTCGATCTCTGCGCCGCGGCGGCCTCCACCATGAGCCGGGCCATCGCCCGCGGCGTCCATGCAGCCGCCCCGGATCCGCGCGACCTGATGCCCGCATGGACCACGGTACAAGATTGAGCAGGCTTCAGGTTGCCCGTTCGGTCCGGCAGTGATACCCGGTTCTACCAACAGATCAGAGATGCTCCCATGCCATTCGCGCACGACATAATTCGCTTTTTGAGTGCCGCACCGCTTGGCCGGAACACCAAAACCCGACGCCTGGAATGAAAACTCCCGTCAAACGGCACAAGGGACCGGCGCCGAGACCGGCCAACGACAACTCCAGTCTGCGCGACCGCCTGCAGGCAGCCCGTATGTCCTGGCGCGACGCGGTCCTCGGCGCGGTCAGCTGGGGCGCTGCCATGGCGCTTTCGGCTCAGGCCTCGCTCTGGCTGTCGACAGCTGCCCTGACCGATCATTACTGGAGCCTGACAGCGCTGGCATTTTGTGGCGCCGCCCTGGCCTGGCCGCTGAGTCTGGCCAGCTTCCGCTTCATTTCCTATGGCCGTGCCAGGGAAGCGGCCTTCGCCGCAGCTTTCCTGTGCCTGACGGTTTTCACCATTGGCGTCACCTCGGTGATGTTTGCCTTCCTGTACCGAAATTTTTATGCGCAATGGCACGGCGATCCCTTTACAAAGCTCTGGCTGGTCCAGCTGGTTTTCACCGTCGGTGCCGCGCTCTATCAGTTCGCGGTCCAGGGACTGCGGCTCTATCTGCCGCTCGGAGTGGTGTTCCTGTTCGCAGCGTCATTCTTGCTTGCACGGCGTCATGATCGATCAAAACAGCTCAAAAGCCGCATTATCCCCTAGACAAAGCCGATCTGTCGTTTGATTTCGATTCAAAATGATCTAGACCCGGCGCAACGCAACAAACCCACGGAACTTGCCATGATCCCGCGCTATTCCCGCCCTGATATGGTCGACATCTGGTCACCGGAAGCCAAGTTCCGAATCTGGTTCGAAATCGAGGCCCATGCCTGCGATGCACTGGCCGAACTGGGCGTGATCCCCAAGGAAGCTGCCAAGACCATTTGGGAAAAAGGCAACGCCGCCACCTTCGATGTCGCCCGTATCGACGAGATCGAGGCTGTCACCAAACACGACGTGATCGCGTTTCTGACCCATCTGGCCGAAATCGTCGGCCCCGACGCGCGTTTTGTCCACCAGGGCATGACCTCGTCCGACGTGCTCGACACCTGTTTCAATGTGCAACTGGTCAATGCGACAGACCTGCTGCTGGCCGACATGGACAAATTGTTGGCCGCGATCAAGCGCCGGGCGTTCGAGCACAAGGAAACTGTCTGCATCGGCCGCTCCCACGGCATCCACGCAGAACCGGTCACTTTCGGCCTGAAGATGGCCGAAGCCTATGCCGAATTCGACCGCAGCCGCACCCGCCTGATCAATGCACGCGCCGAAATCGCCACCTGCGCCATCTCCGGCGCCGTCGGCACCTTCGCCAATATCGATCCCCGCGTTGAAGAACATGTCGCCAAGGCCATGGGCCTGACCGCCGAACCGGTCTCGACCCAGGTGATCCCGCGTGACCGGCATGCGATGTATTTCGCCACGCTTGGCGTTATCGCCTCCTCGATCGAGCGCGTCGCCACCGAGATCCGCCATTTGCAGCGCACAGAGGTGCTGGAAGCTGAAGAATATTTCTCGCCCGGCCAGAAGGGCTCGTCGGCAATGCCGCACAAGCGCAACCCGGTGCTGACCGAAAACCTCACCGGTCTGTCGCGTCTGGTGCGCATGGCGGTCACACCGGCGATGGAAAACGTCGCCCTGTGGCATGAGCGCGATATCTCGCACTCCTCCGTCGAGCGCATGATCGGCCCGGACACCACTGTCACGCTCGACTTCGCGCTTGCCCGCCTCACCGGCGTCATCGAGAAGCTGATGATCTATCCGGAGCGGATGATGGGCAACATGGACCGTCTCGGCGGCCTGGTGCATTCCCAGCGCATCCTGCTGGCGCTGACCCAGGCAGGTTCGTCGCGCGAGGACGCCTACCGTCTGGTCCAGCGCAACGCCATGAAGGTCTGGGACAGCTACCAGGTCTCCGGCGATTCCAGCGTCGACTTCCTCACCGAACTTCTTGCCGACGAAGACGTGCGCAAATACCTCTCCGAAGTCGAAATCCGCGACAATTTCGATCTCGGCTACCACACCAAGAATGTCGACGTGATCTTCAAGCGCGTGTTTGGCGAGAGCTGAGACCCGCGCTCCAGAAATCCTGCGGATTACCATCTGTCACCTGAAGTGAACGGCGGGCATCAAAATGCCCCCGTGTCGCCGCGGTTGCGTCGCCATGTCGCCGCGGTTGCCGCCCAATCTGGCGTTCAATCCACCTCATGGAGGACGCCATGCATAAATATCCGCCGGTTTTCGAGCAAGACCGCCACGATCGCCGGGAACACGGCTATGAACCGCAAGAGACCAACACCACCGGCATCAGCCTCTGGATCGCAGCCGTTGTCGTCATCGTCTCGCTTGCAGCGCTGTTGCTGTTCAGCGACGGCAAGCTGAGCAATGGCGGTGCGCCCTTTGTGATCACCCCGCCAAGCCAGGTAACCGCAAGCCCGGCAATGGGCCTGTGAACCGTCTTGCGTCTGGCCACCAGCAATGAGCCAGTCCACCGGTTGACATTTGCGCCCCATTCACCCACCTCGATGCAATGAAAGTTGCAGAATCCGACATCCTGATTGTTCCCGGATATACCAATTCCGGGCCCGACCACTGGCAGACGCGCTGGCAGGCGCGGCTATCAACCGCGCGCCGCGTTGAACAGGACTCCTGGGCAAAGCCGGTCCGGGAAGACTGGACCGCCCGCTTTGCCGAGGCCGTCAACGAAGCCACAAAACCGGTCGTCGTCATCGCCCACTCCCTGGGCGTTGCAACGGCATTGCAGGCCCTGCCGCAATGCACCAACAAGATTGCCGGTGCGTTTCTGGTTGCCCCCCCGGATGTGGACAATCCGACCATCCGGCCGAAGCACCTCATGACCTTCGGTCCCTACAACCGTGACCCGTTGCCGTTCCCGTCGATCGTGGTGGCAAGCCGCAATGACCCGTTCGGATCCTATGAGCATGCCGGCGACATGGCCAATGCCTGGGGCTCGGAGCTGATCGATGCCGGTGAGGCTGGACACATCAATCCCAAATCAGGCCATGGCCCCTGGCCCGAGGGCATCATGGTGTTCGCCCACTTCCTCTCGCGGTTGCAGGCAACCTGACGAACCGGCTTGGCGTTCAGCCGCGCGCCTTGTCGAGCATCACCGCCGCGCCGGCATGGAAAATGCCGGGGTCGGTATTGAGCGCAGCCATCCGGTAGCCCATTTTTGCAAATCCCGGCACATCCGCCGGATCAACCGCAAAGATCGCGGCAAACTTGCCTGCTTCGCGGGTGCGACGGCCGATTTCGGCGATGACGGCCTGGAGTTCGGCATTGCGCGGGTCGACACCGGCGCCATTGGACCAGGAAATCGACAGATCGGACGGCCCGACAAAAATGCCGTCGATACCGTCGTTTTCCAAAATTCCGTCAAGTGCTGCAAACGCTTCCCGGGTTTCGATCATCGCCAGCGCCATTGTGTTCCGGTTGGCCGCGCCAAAATAGCTTTCCGGCGTATGCGACGTGTGCAGTTGCAAGGCTTTTGTCGGCCCCCAGGAACGCTCTCCCATCGGTGGATACTTCATCGCCTTGGCAAAGGCGTCGGCATCGGCGACCGAGTTGATCATCGGCGCAATGACCGCCTCAAACCCCATGTCGAGCCCACGGCTGGCCAGATCGTTGCGGCCTACCGGAATGCGCAGGATCGCAGGCTTGCCTGCGGCCAGGATGGCCTTGGCCGAATCAAATGCCGTCGATTCACTGTGGGCACCGTGCTGCATGTCGATGGTAACCGTGTCGAATGGACAACGGGCCAATGCCCCAGCTATTTCAGCCGAGGCTGACGTCGACCAGGCGGTGGTCAGCATCTTGTCCTGATCGGCTTCGTTTCGCAGTTGCATGGTTGGCTCCTCCCGAATCACCACTTCGCCACTAGCGGGCGCACAGCCTCCTCAATCCAACAAAAAACCGCCCGCGGCAAGCCGCAGGCGGTTTCAGGAGAATCAGGCCTGGCCGGATCAGCTGGCCTGGATCTGTTCCACAGCAACAGCCAGCAACTCGTCCATTTTGCGGCGTAGCTGATGGTCGGACTGGTCGACGCCGCCGGCGTCGAAATCGCCACGCACCTTGCGGAACACGTCTTCATCGCCGGCTTCTTCGAAATCGGCCATAACCACGCTCTTGGCATAGGTCTCGGTATCATCGCCGGTTTTACCCAGCAATTCTGCGGCCCAAAGCCCCAAAAGCTTGTTGCGGCGGGCTTCCGCCTTGAACTTCAGTTCCGCATCGTGAGCAAACTTGTTCTCGAATGCGTTCTCGCGGTCTTTCATGTTGCTCATGGCTGGCTCCAGACTGTGAATCGATAATCCCTTTATGGGCGTTTGCCCCATAAAACAAAAGACCGCCAAAAGTGCAATGCAAACCCGCATCCATCGGTGTATTTCCGGGGACATTGCCGACAACGGCGTTGTGAAAGCCCGGACAATCCGCTAAAGCACGGCTCAAAATCGACCCTATGCCGAGTTGCCGCGGCTTCAGCCGGCTCAACTGACAGAGATGCTCATGACCCGTCGCCGCCGTATCTATGAAGGCAAGGCCAAGATTTTGTATGAAGGCCCTGAACCCGGCACACTGATTCAGTTCTTCAAGGACGACGCTACGGCGTTCAACAAGAAGAAACACGATGTGGTTGACGGCAAGGGCGTGCTCAACAACCGCATCTCCGAGTACATATTCACGCATCTCAACCGCATCGGCATCCCGACTCACTTCATCAAGCGCATCAATATGCGCGAGCAGCTGATCAAGGAAGTCGAGATCATCCCGCTTGAAGTGGTTGTCCGCAACATCGCCGCCGGCTCGCTGGCCAAGCGCCTCGGCATCGAGGAAGGCACGGTTCTGCCGCGCTCGATCATCGAATTCTACTACAAGGCAGATGCGCTTGATGACCCGATGGTGTCTGAGGAGCATGTCACTGCCTTTGGTTGGGCCAGCCCGCAGGAAATCGACGACATCATGGCACTTGCCATCCGCGTCAACGACTTCCTCACCGGCCTGTTCCTCGGCGTCGGCATCCAGCTGGTTGATTTCAAGATCGAATGCGGCCGGCTGTTCGAAGGCGACATGATGCGTATCGTCGTCGCCGACGAGATCTCGCCCGATTCCTGCCGCCTCTGGGACGTCAACACCAACCAGAAGCTCGACAAGGACGTCTTCCGCCGTGATCTCGGCAGCCTCGTCGAAGCCTATCAGGAAGTCGCTCGCCGGCTTGGCATCATGAATGAAAATGAGCCGAACCGTCCCACCGGACCGGTTCTGGTCAAGTAAGCGTCGGGAGTTCTTCGAATGATCAAGGCACGCGTCACCGTGACTCTCAAGAACGGCGTTCTCGACCCGCAAGGCAAGGCCATCGAGCATGCGCTCGGCGGCCTCGGGTTTTCCGGCGTCGATTCCATTCGTCAGGGCAAGGTGTTCGATGTGGTTCTTGAGACCTCGGATCGCGCCAAGGCCGAAGCCGAACTCAAGGCCATGGGCGAAAAGCTGCTCGCCAACATGGTGATCGAGGATTTTGCGGTCGAGGTACTCTGAGCCATGAAAGCCGCCGTAATCCTGCTTCCCGGCCTCAACCGCGATCGTGACATGATCGCGGCGCTGACCCATATTTCCGGTCAGGCCCCGCAAACCGTCTGGCAGACCGAGACATCGATCGAAGATGACGTCGATCTGATCGTCATCCCCGGCGGATTTTCCTATGGCGACTATCTGCGCTGCGGCGCCATAGCCGCCCGCATGCCAGTGATGCAGGCTGTGCGAGAGAAGGCCGAAAAAGGCACGCGGGTCATTGGCGTCTGCAATGGTTTTCAGATCCTGCTCGAAAGTGGATTGCTTCCCGGCGCGCTGATGCGCAACGCCTCGCTCAAATTCGTCTGCCGCGAAGTCAATCTCGAAGTCGCCAACGCAAACACCGTATTCACGCAAGGCTACACTCAGGGCCAGATCATCCGCTGCCCGGTGGCCCATCATGACGGCAATTATTTCACCGATGCAGCGACCCTTGCCGACATCGAAGCCAGCAACCAGGTGGCCTTCCGCTACACGGCGGACACCAACCCGAACGGCTCGCTCAACAACATCGCCGGCATCGTCAACAAGGCCGGCAATGTGCTGGGCATGATGCCACATCCGGAAAACCTGATCGAAACCGCCCATGGCGGCAATGATGGCCGGGCCTTGTTTGAAGCGGCGCTGGGGCTTGTCGAAGCCTGAGATTTCCGCAATTATTGCTTATAAACTTGGTTTTTAAGCGGTAGACCCAAAATGATTGCGCCACAGGTTTTGACGTTTAGCCTTCACCGGCTGTGTTTCAGGCATGCATTCTGGTTGCTGGCTGTCGGTTTTCTGGCTTTGGCGACCGATGGCCCTGCCCCGGCCCGCGCTGCATCAGCGGCGTCCGCTGCCACCGAGCCTGCAACGCAGGTCTATTTCATCCGCGGCTTCCTCGGGGTTTTTTCCACCGGATTTGACCGCATGGCCAAGAGCCTCGAAAAGGACAGGATCCGGGCCGAGGTCTACAGCCATCTCAGCGGATCTTCGGTACGCGCCAAGATTGCCAGGCAATACGCCCAGTCAAAAAGAAAGAGACCGATCATTCTTGTCGGCCACTCCTTTGGCGGCAATGCAGTGTTCGAGGTGGCCGCGAGACTGCGCAAGCAGAACATCCCGGTCGCCTTGGTGATCAGCGTCGACCCGACCCGTGCCGGCCCGCTTTCAAGCAATGTCAAACGCTATGTAAATTACTTCTTTCCCGGCAACGGGCTCGGTTCCGAGCTCAAACCCAAATCCGGCGTACCCCAATCCCGCATTAAAAACATCAACATGCGCAAACGTGTTGATGTGGCGGGCGTCGGCGACGATCACTGGACCGTCACCAACAACGCAGCGCTGACGCGTGAAATCCTCAAAGCGGTCAAACGCGCCGTGCGGTAGAGAGCGCCTGGACAAGGCGCTGTTGCAACGACACAGGAAATCCTCGAACCGAGGCCTGTACGCTATGCCTCAATTGAATCCATGTGAACGTGAGATGTATCCGTATTCAGCTTTCCGGCTGCGCGCAGGATTTTCTTGAGTTCAGCGGTGTATTCGTAGGTGTCGACCTGAATGGCGTGGCGCGTGCTGGCTTTGTAGCGCTTGGCGTTGCGGCGCATCTCGAGGTCAATCCGCGCGGCCATATCCGCCGGCCGTTTCCAGGCACCGGAAATTTCAGCCGCGGCCACCTTGGCCTGCAGTTCCGCGAGCACCCAGATGCACCCGATCGGCTGGATCATCCCGATGAAATACAAATTCGAAATGTCCGCAGGCATCATCTTGAGATAGAGCGGCACCTGGGTGGCGTCGCTCCAATCCGGGCAGACATCCTTGAGAATCGGAACCCCAAGCTTGTAGCCGGTCGCCCAGATGATCAGGTCAAACTCTCCCTTTGTTCCGTCCGCGAACCGGATTGTGCGCCCGTTCGCCTCTTCGATGCCGGTCCGGGGCAATATCTTCCCATGACGAATCCGATCGAGAACTTCGGTGTTGAGCGTCGGATGGCTGCTGAGCAAACAAGGACCGGGTTGCTGCAAACCGTACCTGGAGAATGGCCCGACAAAGAGTTTCAAACTCGCCTTGATGAACCAATTGCGCGCCCACCTGGTAAAGGGCTTGTGCAGTTTGGCGAACTGGGCGTCCACCGGGCGTCCAAGGATGTGTTTGGGAATGATCATCTGCGGGGTGCGGATGCTCAGGCTGACATGGTCCGCCACTCGCGACAACGCCACGGCGATATCGCAGGCAGAATTTCCTCCTCCAACCACCAGCACCCGTTTGCCTGCAAAGCCGTCAGCTTTCCGGTATTGGGCCGAATGCATCTGCTTACCGGAAAAATCCCCGGGCAATTCAGGGATTGCAGCTTGCCGGTGATGGCCGGAACAGACCAGCAGATAATCCGCTGTGTGCTGGTATGAGCCTTCTTCGCCGGTAACGGTGATGGTCCAGCGCCCGTCCGCAGCCCGCGAAACCGTCTCGACGTGCGACTTGAACCGGATATGTTGCGTCAGGTCAAAATGCGCTTCATACGCACGCATGTAAGCCAGGATCTGCCGGTTTGAGGGATAATCCGGATAATCTTTCGGCATGCGGAAATCAGGAAACTCCGACCAGCGTTTCGAGCTGATCGTATGCGCCGTCTCGTAAACACTGGGTCGCGCCGTATCCTCTGAGTAGGCCCAGATGCCGCCGGAAGCATCCTGGACTTCGTGGCAAATGATGTCCCCGATCCCGGCCGCCGCTACATTCTTGATTGCAGTAAGGCCTGTCGGCCCGGCGCCGATAATACAAACGCGGAAATGTTCCAATTTCGACCTGCTGACCTAAATGAATTTGCTAGGACAAGTGTCATACCAGCGTTGATAATCTGGTCAACCATGACGGGCAACACCAGACGCATTGTCGCTTCTGCAACACCATTCGCTTCACCAGATGATGCTGTTGCGCCGGGAATCGTGCTATTGCATCGCAAAACGTGGCAACGACCGAGACGTCGGCAGGAGATCCTCATGAAACGAATTTGGCCGTCGCTTGCCCTTGCTGGCGGTTTCGCCCTGTCATCCTGCGCGCCCGCTTCCCGGCCTGGCGCCGGCCTCGACAGCCACGCAGCAGCCGTCGCGACATTGCAGCGGATCAATACACAGGCTCATGCCTGTTGGCTCAAGGACAGCGATTTCAAGGAATTTGGCATTATCCCGGAACTCGACACCACCAGCACGCCGCGGCTTTTGATTATCCCGCGCGGCAAGCCGCAATCGCTGCCGAAAGCCGTCATTGTCGCCTCTGCCAGCAGTGCCCAATTTTACGGTCCGCTTTCGGCCACACCGCTCGCGAGCCGCATCAACGGCGACATCTCGCGCTGGGCATCGGGCGCCGCCGGGTGTTAGCAACGCCCCGTCGCACCAACACCTCAGGTTGCGTGTCCACAGGAATGCGGAACTATTCGGCATTCTGTTGAAATTCAAGCTGCCATCGCATGCCGCAGTGCGCTATAGCCTGCTGCATACCGAGGACAAGAAGGGCGCCATCCGCCATGACCATTCCAAATATCATCCCCATCACCGATGAGCTGATCGCCGCGCACGGGCTCAAGCCCGAAGAGTACCAGCGCATTCTCGATCTCATCGGTCGCGAGCCGAGCTTCACCGAACTGGGCATTTTCTCGGCCATGTGGAACGAGCACTGCTCCTACAAATCCTCGAAGAAATGGCTACGCACCCTGCCGACCGAGGGACCGCGGGTGCTGCAGGGACCGGGCGAAAATGCCGGTGTGGTCGATATCGGCGATGGCGACTGCGTGGTCTTCAAGATGGAAAGCCACAATCACCCCTCCTACATCGAGCCCTATCAGGGGGCGGCCACCGGCATGGGCGGTATCCTGCGTGACGTGTTCACCATGGGCGCCCGTCCCATCGCAGCCATGAACGCCCTTCGTTTCGGCGATCCTGAGCACACCAAGACCCGTCACCTGGTCTCCGGAGTCGTTGCCGGTATCGGCGGTTATGCCAACTGCTTCGGTGTCCCCACAGTCGGCGGCGAAGTCGAGTTCGATGCGCGCTACAACGGCAATTGCCTGGTCAACGCCTTTGCCGCAGGCATCGCCAAGACCGATGCGATCTTTCTGTCGGAAGCCAAGGGCGTCGGCCTGCCGGTCGTCTATCTTGGCGCCAAGACCGGCCGTGACGGCGTTGGCGGTGCCACCATGGCCTCGGCCGAGTTCGACGAATCGATCGAGGAAAAGCGCCCCACCGTTCAGGTCGGCGACCCGTTCACCGAAAAATGCCTGCTCGAGGCCTGCCTTGAACTGATGCAGACCGGCGCAGTCATCGCCATTCAGGACATGGGCGCTGCCGGCCTCACCTGTTCGGCGGTCGAGATGGGCGCCAAGGGCGGGCTCGGCATCGAGCTGGATCTCGACAAGGTTCCTGTGCGCGAAGACGAAATGAGCGCCTACGAAATGATGCTGTCGGAAAGCCAGGAGCGCATGCTCATGGTGCTCGAGCCCGAAAAAGAAGCCGAAGCCAAGGCGATCTTTGTCAAATGGGGCCTCGATTTCGCCATCGTCGGCAAGACCACCGACGATCTCAGGTTCCGGGTACTGCATCAGGGCGAAGAAGTCGCCAATCTGCCGATCAAGGAATTGGGTGACGAAGCGCCGGAATATGACCGTGAATGGCGCGAGATTGGCGGCTTGTCGCCGCTCGAAACCTCCGATGTCGAAGAGCCGGAAGATTACGGCCAGTCGCTGCTTGATCTGCTCGGTTCGCCCAACAACGCCTCCAAGCGCTGGGTCTGGGAGCAGTACGACACCCTGATCCAGGGCAATTCGCTTCAGCTCCCCGGCGGCGATGCCGGCGTGGTCCGCGTTGAAGGTCACGACACCAAGGCGCTAGCATTTTCATCCGATGTCACCCCGCGCTATGTCGAGGCCAACCCTTATGAGGGCGGCAAACAGGCCGTCGCCGAATGCTGGCGCAACCTCACCGCCACCGGGGCCGAGCCGCTGGCTTCCACCGACAACCTCAATTTCGGCAATCCCGAGCGGCCAGAAATCATGGGTCAGCTGGTGATGGCCATCCAGGGGATTGGCGAGGCCTGCCTGGCACTCGATTTCCCCATCGTTTCGGGCAATGTCTCGCTCTACAACGAGACCAATGGCGAAGCGATCCTGCCGACACCCACCATTGGCGGCGTCGGCCTGATCGACAACTGGAACCAGATGGCCCGCATTGGCGGCGCCAGCACCGGTGACGCGGTGATCCTGATCGGCATTGACGGCAGCCATCTTGGCCAGTCCGCCTGGATGCGCGATTGCCTCGGCCGTGCCGAAGGCGCACCGCCGTCTGTTGATCTGATGGCCGAACGCCGCAATGGCGATTTCGTCCGCTCTGCAATCCGCAATGGCCAGATCACCTCATGTCACGACATTTCATCAGGCGGCCTGGCCGCGACGCTGGCTGAAATGAGCATGGCGTCGAATCTCGGCATGGACATCGATCTGTCGAGCTGCAATGGCCCTTCGCATGCCCTGCTGTTTGGCGAGGATCAAGCCCGTTACGTCATCACCGTACCGGCGGATCTTTCGGGATATATCATGGCCAGCGCCGAAGGCGCGGGTGTACCGTTCCGTCATCTTGGCACAGCCTTAGGCAACAATTTGAACATCAGCGGGGTTCTGTCGGTGCCCGTATCTGCATTGCGCGCCACCCATGAATCGTGGTTCCCTGCCTATATGGACACCCCGGCAGCCCTTGCCGCTGAATAGACCAATCAGGAGCCTCACAGATGGCCATGAATGCTGACGATATTGAAAAATTGATCAAGACCGGAATTCCCGATGCGCAGATCACCATTCGCGATCTTGCCGGCGATGGCGACCACTATGCCGCCGAAGTCGTCTCCGAGAGCTTCCGGGGCAAGAGCCGGGTGCAGCAGCACCAGATGGTCTACAACGCTCTACAGGGCAATATGGGCGGCGTGTTGCATGCCTTGGCGCTGCAGACCAGCGTGCCTGAGTAAACCCTCGCCATGGCGGGGTTTCTCGAGGGCCTGATAGCAGACATCATCGACGGCCTCGCGGACGGAGCGGCCAAGGGTGCTGTGACCCGCAAGCGCCGCCGCACCACGCGTCGCAAGACGACCCGCCGTAAGACGACTTCACGGCGCAGGCGTTCAACCACCTCATCGACCATCGAAAAAGTGCTGATCGAAGCGCTCACCGGCAAGAAACCGGCCCGCACCCGCGCCAAGACACGCCGGAGCAAAAGCTGCACGACAAAGCGAAAATCGACGGCGCGCAAGCGAACGTCCTGATTGTCAGGGCACTGCTACGTCTGTGATTTCCGGATCAGCGGGACTGTCCAGGGATGAGAGCTCAGCCACCTGGTCAGGGCCGGTTCCAGCAGATACCGCCTCAGCCATGCCCCGCTGCCGCAACCCGTCGAAATAACGTCCCAGAAATCCCATCACCGCCCGCACCCGCGCTGTCTGCCGATGCCGCTCATGCGTCAGCAACCAGACCTCGTTGCGGCTGAATTCGGGCGGCGTGAAGCAATGAATCAGGTCCGCGTCGCCGGCGGTGAGAAAATCCGACAGCACCGATACCCCGACCCCGGATTTCACGCTGTAATAGACCGGGGCCAAGCCGGTATGACGCACCACGATGACGCTGTCCGGGATGTGCTGCCGGAACCAGCCGGTTACCTGCGGTGAAAAGCTCTTGTCCTGCGGCGCCAGCACGGAATGACCGGCGAGATCGGCGATGCTTCGCGGCACTCCATGCGCACGGGCGTAACTGCTGCTGCAATAGAAATTCCAGGTTTCTTCCGCCAGCCGCCGGCCGAACAGTCCGTTATCGGTCGGCCGCCCGCCTGCGCGAATGGCGATATCGGCTTCACCGGCAGCAAGATCAAGCATCCGACCTGACGCCATGAGCTCGATCCGGATCGCCGGATGCATGCGTCGCAATTCGGCAATCGCCTGATTGAGAAAGATCGAGCAGACCAGTTCCGCCGCCGTCACTGTGACTGCCCCTGAAATATCCCGGCTGATGGCGTCAGCCTCATGCTCGAAGGCGAGATGGGCGGCTTCCGCCGCCTGCAGACGCGGCAGAAGCGCCGTCAGTGTTGCAGTCGCCGCGTAGCCGGTGCGGCGCTTGTCGAAAAGCTCCACCGCGAGCTCTCTCTCCAGCGCCGCAATCCGCCGCATCACCGTGCTCTGGCTCACCTTGAGTGTGCGACCGGCGGCAAGCGTCGATCCCGTCCGCCACACCTCCAACACATACCGAATGTCGTTCCAGTCGCTCATCAGCGCAATCCCGGCAGATCCAGGCGGCATTATGCAATTTTGCCGGGCCGGCTGGCAAGAATGGTGTTTGAACCGGAATTGCAACCTTTGCTATTGGCCCGCCATCAATTGGGGGCAACCTCGTTCGCTCCATCAACCCGTCCATTTCAGGCGAAATCCGATGAAAAAGCTTCTCCGCAGGATTGCAATGTTTGCCCTGTCCATCGTCGCGCTCGGCGCCGTGGCCATTTACATCGGGTCCGAGCACCGGCTGGGCAAGACCTATGAGGTCGCCGTCACCGATTTCCATGCCGACACCGGCCTGCCAATCGAAGAGGCCAGCCGCCGCGGCCGCAGCTTCATGTGCGTCGGCTGCCACCGCAGCGCCGGCAACGTGCTGTTCAAGGCGCCATTGGTCGGCACGCTTGTCGCGCCCAACATCTCTCGCATCGCCCCCACCTACACTGATGGCGAGCTCGAACGGCTGATCCGTCATGGCATCAAGAAGGATGGTTCTGCAGCCCTGGTGATGCCATCGGCGACATTCGCGCATCTGGCCGACGACGATGTCGCTAACATCATCTCCTGGCTGCGCACCCAGCCCGAGGCAGCTGACGCCCTGCCCTCCGCCACCAGCTTCGGGCCGCTCGGGCGGCTGGCCCTAGCGCTCGACCAGTTGCCCTTCGAGGCCGACCATACCCCCCACGACCGGCCAAAACTTGCCCACCGGCCAGAAAATCCCGGTCAGTATCTCGTCGCCAACACCTGCAGCCATTGCCACCATTTGCAGACAAACGCAGAGGTCGAGGGCAAAATGGTGCCACCGTTGGCCATCGTCAGCCAGGCCTATTCGCTCGGCGATTTCATCAAGCTGCTGCACACCGGCATCGGCACAGGCGATCGTGACCTCGGCCTGATGAGCGAAGTTGCCCGCGCCAATTTTTCAAACTTCACCGAAGCTGAAATCGCCAGCATTCATGAGTGGCTGCTGACCGAACCGCAGGATGAAAGCGCGCATCCATGATCAAACAACCGCAATGGCAGCGCCTCGCGTTGCCATCGCAGACTTAGCAGACCCGTCGCGTATCAGTCGCCCGCCTTCTCGAACACGGCGACAACCGGCCCCGCCGGCTCGCCCGAATCGATTTCCATCTGCTCTCCCCAGGCAAGACTTGAGACCCCGCCGTCAAAAAACAGCGCATTGGGGCAATCCGCAAGCTGCTTGTACAACCGCGCGAAGGCGCCGAGACTGACCGGATCGCGGGTGATCGCCAGCACCACCGTACCGTCATCGCGCACCCCCACCCCGTTACGGATATACCGCGTCGTCCCGTCGGGCAGAAACCGCGGATGGATCGCGCCATCAATCACCAGCATCGGACCCGATTGAGTGGCGAAAGTCGGTACAATCCCGGCATCGGCATAGGCCAATGTTTCCATCACCCCGGCGCTGCCATCGGCGCGGAGGAAAAACACTCCATTCGGCTTGAGAAAGAAATTGCCGAAATCATCATCGGTGTTGAGCGGTGAGAGTTCTTTTCCGTCTTCGACATAAAGCCCCACCGGCAGCATGTCCGCGTGATACATGCCGGCATTCATTGCCAGCAACGGCGTCCGCCCCTCAGCGGCGAGAGCCGCGACAGCCTTGGACACATTGCCGTAAGGCCGGTTTTCGGGATCGCGGTAGACAAGCGCAACGTCCCGCAGCGCAGGGTCGATCACGCACAGGATCGCCCGGGCACCTTCAAATATGTGCTCCTCGCAGAATTTCGGCTTTTCTGACATGTCCATACTCCCGGTTTCAGCCTTCGGGTGCGGCTTGGGTACAAATCGGTCTGGAGGCCCGTATGCTGCGATCCATAGGATCGAAATGCCGGCGGCAACCAGCAAAACCAATACAAAATAACCGGTGCGACCTGTCCACATCCGATCACTTATAGAGTCGGGCTGCTTGTCTTGTCATCCGCCGTGCATTATCTGATGGACAAAGAAATATCGTGGCCACACGTTTTGAAAGGATCCAACGATGTCCGGTATCAATGAATTCATCGACAACGAAGTGAAAAGCAACGACGTGGTGGTGTTCATGAAGGGCACGCCGCAGTTTCCGCAGTGTGGTTTTTCAGGCCAGGTGGTCCAGATTCTTGACTACCTCGGCGTTCCCTACAAGGGCGTCAATGTCCTGGCTGACGACGCGCTGCGCAACGGCATCAAGGAATATTCCAACTGGCCGACCATCCCGCAGCTTTACGTCAAGGGCGAGTTTGTCGGCGGTTGCGACATCATCCGCGAGATGTTCCAGTCGGAAGAATTGCAGCAGCACTTCAGCGAAGCTGGCGTGCCGGTCAAGACTGCCTGAGACTATTCATCGTATGATGCGGCAAGAGGCGGATTTTCCGCCTCTTTTCGTTTTAGCCGCCACCATCATCATGCGGTCGATCCGCATCAAGGCCATCCCCAGCTAGTTTGGAGACCTCGACCATGACCTGGACCATCTACCTCTCAGGCGAAATTCACTCTGACTGGCGTGAGCAGATTGAAGCAGGCGCGCGGGCTGCCAGCCTGCCTGTTGCGTTCAGCGCACCCGTCACCCATCACGAAGCCTCCGATGATGTCGGCGTCGCCATTCTGGGCGCCGAACCCGACAAGTTCTGGCATGATCACAAGGGCGCGCAGATCAATGCCATTCGCACCCGCACCCTGCTCGACAAGGCCGATATCGTCGTCGTCCGCTTCGGTGAAAAATACAAGCAGTGGAACGCCGCTTTTGATGCAGGCTATGCAGCGGCACTCGGAAAGCCGCTGATCATCCTGCATCAGGACGAGCACGCCCACGCCCTCAAGGAAGTCGATGCCGCGGCACTAGCCGTCGCCAAGACACCGGATCAGGTCGTCTCCATCCTGCGATATGTCATCAATGGCGCGCTTCCGGGCTATACCGATGCGTCGAACACCGTGAAATGACCGAGACCTCCTATTCCGGCTTTGGCGACAAGGCCCAGCCCTTTCTCAAGGCGCTTGGTTTTCACCAGAACCGCGAATGGTTCCACGACAACAAGGATCTGTTCGAGAAGCATCTCAATGAGCCGCGTGGCCGGCTGATTGATGATCTTGCCGCGCGTCTTGCAGATGCCAAGATCCCGCTCACCTGCGCCCGCAAGACCTCGACCTTCCGGATCAACCGGGATGTCCGCTTTGCCAAGGCAAAACACCCCTACAACACCCATGTCAGCGCCGTGGTCACCCGCTCCGGCACCAAGAAGGACCAGGGGCTGCTGTATTTCCACGTCTCACCAGACGACAGCTTTTTGTCCGTCGGTTTCTACGCCATGGAATCAGATGAGCTAAGGCCCTTCCGCGAGGCCATCGTCGCGCGCAGATCGCAATTCGACGCAGCCCTCGAGCCGTTGCTGGATATGGGATTTGTGTTCGATCAGGACAACGCGCTCAAGCGCACGCCGCGCGGATTTGAACAGATCACTGATCCTGAAACCGTCGCACTGCTGCGACTCCGGCACCTGACGCTGTCGCGCAAATTTGCAAGCGACCGGCTCAAGGGCACGGCACTGCTTGAAGATCTCGTCGAACTTGCGGAAGCTGCGCAACCGTTCCTCAGCTTCGGCTGGCGGGTGATTGACCCGGTCCGCGCTGCCAGAGACGAGAGCAACCGCTGAGCATCAGACCCGGAACGTTGCCACCGACCGCGGCATTCTTTTTCCAAAAACACCACAATGTGCCTTCTCTTGAAATGTGCGCATCTCGGACCGTCTCCTGATATCCCCGGTCCCATCCTGCGCCATCCAATACATGCGTTCAAATGCAAATCCCGACACTTGCCGGATTGTCGCACCGCGTCTATGTACGGTGCTGGCTTCGATCAAAAGGTCCGCCTTCTGATCCACTGACCTTGAAGGTCCAGACATTGCCGTTCCGCCTGGAAACCTTTGTTGCCCAGCTTTGCAATGAACAGATGTCCTCCCGATTCTGTTCCCGATAGGATAGACATCCCATGCACGGATCCACGGCCGCCACGGCGAGCCCACCTGCGACCATCGGAGGCATCGGCCGCCCGCAATTCATCGCGATCGTCGCCTCGATGATGGCTCTCAACGCCATGGCAATTGACGTCATGTTGCCGGCATTTCCCAACATTCAGGCCGGATTCGGCATCACGGATGCCAATCAGGTGCAGTATATCCTGCTCTCCTACATTGTCGGCTTCGGTGGCGCGCAATTGATATTCGGCCCTATTTCCGACCGGTTCGGCCGCCGTGCACCTCTGATTTTCGGCATCGCGATTTATGCGGTATGCGCCATTGCAGGCGCTCTTGCGCCAAGCTTCGAGTTCCTTCTGATCGCGCGTTTTGTGCAGGGAATCGGCGCTGCCGCAACCCGGGTCATCGCAATTTCCGTGGTTCGCGATACCCATTCCGGCCGCGGCATGGCGGCAACAATGTCGCTGGTGATGATGGTGTTCATGGTCGTGCCTGTGTTTGCACCGATGATCGGCCAGGTCATCACGCTCGCTGGCAACTGGCACCTCATCTTCATTTTCATGGCGGTCGTCTCGCTGATGGTCGGCGCCTGGGCCATGATGCGCCTGCCCGAAACGCTGAGCGAAGAGCACCGCAGACCGCTCACTCTGAAAAGCATCAGCGCCGCCTTCACCATCGTGCTGACCAACCGGATCGCGCTGTTTTACACGCTGGCGACCAGCTTCTATTTCGGTTCGCTGTTCGGCTTTCTCAACGTTGCGCAACCGATCTATGTCGATATTTACGGTCTTGGCACCTATTTCCCGGTGGCTTTTGCCGCTGTCGCGGTGGTCATGGCCGGGTCAGCCTTTGTCAATTCGCAGCTCGTCGGCCGATTTGGCCAGCGGCGCCTGTCGCACGGCGCGTTGATCGCCTATTTGAGCTTCGCACTGGTCCTGTCCGTGCTGACCTTTGTCGGACCAATTCCATTCTGGCTGTTCTTCGGTATTTCCATTCTTATGATGCCGCTGTTCGGCTTTGTCGGGTCCAACTTCAACTCGATTGCCATGGAACCCCTCGGCGCGATCGCCGGTACGGCATCCTCCGCCCTTGGTTTTGCCCAGACCGTGATCGGCGGGCTGGTTGGCGCCGCCATTGGACAGACTTATGATGGCACGATCTTCCCGCTGGCAGCCGGCTACGCCACGGTGTCGGCGGTGTCGCTGATCATGGTACTGATTGCCGAAAAGGGCCGGTTGTTCGGGGTCGGCGCCCAGCGCTGATGCTGACCGATCAGCTGCGCCACAGGGCTTCGCGCACCACATTCCAGCTGTCGAGGTCGGTGGTCGCCAGCAGGCCGCCATCGAGATGCTCGGGCTTGTAAACGCTGCCGTCAAACCGGCGGACATAACCGCCCGCCTCTTCTGTGATCAGTGTGCCGGCCAGATGATCCCACGGCATCAGCTTGTTGTAGAGTGTAAAATGAATATGGCCGCCAACCAGCAGCCGGTATTCCTGTGCAGCGCAACGATAGGCCACACTGCCGATGCATAGGGCCTGGTTTCGCGCAATCATGCTGCGCTCCGGCTCGGGCATATATTGCCAGGACGCCGATCCGATCATCTGATGGATCGAACCGGTAGGTTCGGCGACACGCAATGCGCTCTCCCGCCCGTCAAGCCGACGCAGGATCGCCCCTGATCCCTTTTGCGCCATGATCCAGTCCTGACCGACCGGATCATGGATGATGCCGGCAACCGTCTCGCCAGCTTCGACAACCGCAAGCATGACACCGAAAGACGCCACACCGGAGGCGAAATTGAAGGTTCCGTCGATCGGGTCGACGATGAAGGCCCGCTTGCCCGATGACACCCATCCCTTGAGCAAAGCCGGATTGTCAGCCACCGCCTCTTCGCCGATCACCAGCGAGTCGGGGTAGCGTTCGAGCAGCGCTGCGGTGATCACCCGCTCGGCATTCACATCGGCTTCGGTCACCAGATCGGTCGCCGATGTCTTTTGCTGGACCGCGCCCTCATCCAGATTGCGAAACCGCGGCATGATTTCAGCCGTACCAACGTCGAGCAGCAACGCCGCCAGCCAATCCATATCCGCTGCGTTCAAACCGGTCATGCGTCTGCCTCTTGTGGTTTCGGGGTCAAATTGGCGAAATCAAACAGCGACCGGTCGAGAAGATGTGAGGGCCTTGTATTGGCCAGCGCCCGAATCATCGAATCCTTGCGGCCGGGCATGCGGCGTTCGATGTCGCCGATCATCTCTTTCATCGCATTGCGCTGCAGACCATCCTGCGACCCGCACAGATCGCACGGGATGATAGGAAATTTCAGCGCTTCGGCAAAGCGCGTCAGATCTTCCTCGGCGCAATAGGCCATGGGCCTGAGCAGCATCACGTCGCCATCATCATTGAGCAGTTTCGGCGGCATTGCCGCCAGCCGGCCGCCGTGGAAGAAATTGAGAAAGAAAGTTTCGAGAATATCGTCGCGGTGGTGACCCAGAACCAGCGCCTCGCAGCCCTCTTCCCGGGCGATCCGGTAGAGGTTGCCGCGCCGGAGCCGCGAACACAATGCGCAATAGGTGGCGCCCTCGGGCACCTTCGACGTCACCACCGAATAGGTGTCGCGATACTCGATCCGGTGAGGCACGTTATGGGCGGTGAGATAATCCGGCAGAATGTGTTTGGGAAAATTCGGCTGGCCCTGGTCGAGATTGCAGGCAATCAGATCGACCGGCAACATGCCGCGCCATTTGAGATCCATCAGCAACGCCAAGAGCCCGTAGGAATCCTTGCCACCCGACACCGCCACCAGCCAGCGCGGACGTTTTTCACCCGCTGTTTCCGGCGCAACCATGGCGAAATCATCAATCGCCTGCCGCACATTGCGGATCAACCGCTTGCGCAGCTTGTTGAACGACACACTGGAGGGCGCATCTTGATACAGCGATGGCCCAGAGTCCGGCGTCACGTCCGGTGCCACGTCCAGGGTATCTACAGTGTCGATCATTTCGCTCATGCCAACGGGATGATGGCTTTGACCGATCCAGTCAAGCCCCGAACACCGACCATTCCATCCGCCTGGCCAATTGTTCGAGTGCTGCGGTTCCGAGTTTGGAATTGCCGACCCGGTCAAGGCCCGGAGACCAGACCGAAATCGAGGCTTTTCCAGGCGCAATCGCCAGAATGCCGCCGCCGACGCCGCTCTTGCCGGGCAGACCGACGCGAAAGGCGAATTCTCCCGATCCGTCGTAATGCCCGCACATCAGCATGATTGCGTTGATCCGCCGCGCCCGCTGCTCCGACACCACCTGCGCGCCGGTCACCGGATCACGCCCCTGGCTTGCCAGAAAAAGTCCGGCCCGAGCCAGCTGTTGGCAATTCATGACGATGGCGCATTGATGGAAATAGACGCCCAGAACATGATCCACCTGATGATCGATATTGCCGAAGGAGCGCATGAAATGCGCCAGTGACGCATTGCGGTCGCCATGGGCTGTTTCAGAGCGCGCCACATGCTCGTCGATCAGGATCGAATCATCATCGGCGAGATGGCGGATGAACTGGATGATCTCGCCGATCGCCTCCTTCGGCTGGTGTCCGGCCATGATCAGGTCGACCACGGCAATAGCACCGGCATTGATGAAGGGATTGCGCGGCCGGCCTTTTTCCTGCTCGAGCTGGACGATCGAGTTGAACGCATTGCCCGATGGCTCGCGCCCGACACTGCTCCACACAGCGTCACCCAGCTTGCCCAGCGCCAGCGCCAGGGTGAACACTTTCGACACGCTCTGAATCGAGAACCCGGTCGCAGCATCTCCGGCCGTCAGCACCCGGCCGTCCGGCAGGGCAACCGCGATACCGAACTGCCCGGCATCGACCTTGGCGAGCTCGGGAATATACTGCGCCACCATCCCGCGCTCGGCCTCGTCGGCGGTTTCCGCAGCAATCGAATCAAGAACCTCTTGCAAATCGGTCATTGTCTGTCTCCGGATGCACTATCGGCCCGAAATCTGCAGATACAAAAAGGCCGCCCCGAAGGGCGGCCCGATCTGACGTGATCCAGGAGAAGGATCAGCGTGAATAGAATTCGACGACCAGGTTCGGTTCCATCACAACAGCGTAAGGAACATCGCTCAGGCTCGGCACGCGAACAAAGGTTGCGCTCATCTTGTGATGATCAGCTTCGATATATTCAGGTACGTCGCGTTCTGCCAGCTGTGCGGATTCGAGCACGATGGCGAGCTGCTTGGACTTTTCCTTCACAGCAATGACGTCGCCCGGCTTGCAACGGGCCGAACCGATGTTCATGCGCTGGCCATTCAGTGTGATGTGGCCGTGATTGATGAACTGGCGCGCTGCGAAAATCGTCGGCACGAACTTGGCGCGGTAGACGATGGCGTCGAGACGCGCTTCGAGAAGACCGATCAGGTTTTCAGGCGTATCGCCCTTGAGCCGGTTGGCTTCATCGTAAATCTTGCGGAACTGCTTTTCCGACACATCGCCGTAATAGCCCTTCAGCTTCTGCTTGGCGCGCAGCTGAATACCAAAATCGGAAAGCTTGCTCTTGCGGCGCTGTCCGTGCTGGCCGGGACCATATTCACGACGATTGACCGGGGACTTCGGACGACCCCAGATGTTCTCGCCCATACGGCGATCTAGTTTGTATTTTGACGATTCGCGCTTGCTCATCGCATTTCCTTTCAAACGGTTGCACCAGTTTGCACTCAAACTGGTTGAAGGAAACGCGCCCTCCTCTGGCCCCTGTTTTTGAGACCTGACAGAACGGTCGACGCACGCTTTGTGCAAACCGTCCACGGGACACGTAAGAAAACGCGAGAGCATGAACTCTCGCGCTACCGGGGTCTCTAAGGTGGTTTAACCGGGAAGTCAATCACTCTGAAGGCAAAGCGCGGGACAATACCTCGCCAGCCGCCCGGACATATTCCCGTAACCTTCAAGGAGGGTTATAGCATGGTCAGCCCGCCCACCGGAATAGGACGCACCCCATGGCCGACACTGTTTTAGACCGCCTGCTGCGTTACGTTGTCATCGACACCCAATCGGATCCGGATTCGTCCGCGCAGCCCTCGACGGAGAAACAGAAGGATCTCGGCCGCGTGCTCGTCACGGAACTGCTGACACTCGGCCTCAGCGACGCCCATATGGACGAACACGGCAATATCTATGCGACCCTGCCAGCCAACACAGACAAGACAGTACCGGTGATCTGCTTCTGTTCGCACGTGGATACCGCACCCGATTTCACCGGCACCAATGTCAAGCCGAACGTGGTGCGGAACTACCAGGGCGGCGACATCCAGCTAACCGGCGATGTGAGCCGCATCATCAAGGTCAGCGAGCACCCCGATCTCAAGCAGCAGATCGGCCATGACATCATCACCACGGACGGCACCACTTTGCTCGGGGCAGACGACAAGGCCGGCGTGGCGGAAATCATGACGGCTGTGCAATTCCTGACCGCCAATCCGGAGATCCGCCACGGCACGATAAAAATCCTCTTCACCACCGACGAGGAAATCGGCCGCGGCGCCGACAAGGTCGACATCGCAAAACTCGGCGCCGCCTTCGCCTACACCATGGATGGCGGACGCATCGGCGAGGTCGACGACGAGACTTTTTCCGCCGACGGCGTCGAGATAGATATTTTGGGCGTCGCCCAGCATCCGGGCACCTCCAAGGGCGTGATGGAGAACGCCATCAAGATCGCCGGTGACATCATCGCCCGGTTGCCGAAAGATCTGGCGCCGGAAACCACGGCCGGACGCCAGGGCTTCATTCATCCGACAGACGTCAGCGGCTCGATGGACAAGGCGCATCTGAAACTCATCATCCGCGATTTCGTCAATGACGGCCTCAGAGAAAAAGAAGCCATGCTCAAGGGCATCGCGGAAGAGGTCATGTCCTCCTATCCCGGTTCAACCATGAGCTTCAAGGTGACTGAGCAGTACCGCAACATGAAAGAAGTGCTCGACGGCCACCCCGAAATCATGAGCAATCTGGTCGAAGCTGTCCGCCGCGCAGGCCTCGAACCGGTTACCAACTCCATCCGCGGCGGCACCGACGGCTCACGCCTCTCCTTCATGGGCCTGCCCTGCCCCAACATCTACACCGGCGGCCACTCGTACCATTCGCCGCTCGAATGGATCAGCCGCCAGGACATGGAGAAGTCAGCGGAAACGATTGTCGAACTGGTGAAGGTTTGGGAAGAACGGGCCTGAGCAACCCGAACCGCAGCAAAATCAAGTGTTTCTGCTGCGGCTCCCCCTTGCCAGGACATGCAACTTTCATCTCATGGCATAAACAACAGCTCTTGCCGGACTGCTGCCTCAGTCAATTCGCTTCACCCAAAGCCGCAGACCCGCGACGACCTTCACAGTTGCCGCGAGCACCAGCGCGCAAAGCGCAGCCTTCGATAGTGTTTCCATGGTTCCCTCAATCAGCATCGCATGGACAACACTTCCCACGACAATCACCGCCGCCAACGCCGTGTGAGCGCGACGCCACGTCAGCGGCCGCAGCCGCAAACGCCGACGGAACAAGGCGAGACATGCCGATGCAAACACGGCCCACATGGCGACAACGCCCCAGGCAGAAAACGGCGTAGGCGCGGCAAAGACAAGCGCGTCGATGACGTCCGGCGGGCTGGTGACCCAAAGGGCCGCGACGTGAATGACAACCGCCGCCGCCAGAACGCCTCCGACCCAGCGGTGCACGAGCCGCCCGCGTGGACCCGAGAGGCCCGGCAAGGTTCCGCCCGCCAGCAGCGGCTGAAGCAGAAGCAGCGCCATGGCGATGACGCCTGCAAAACCCGCCAGAATGTAGACCGGATCGCGCCATGCGAGCAGCGGACTTGCTGATGCCGCCGCTAAAGGCACCGCAATGGCTGTCGCAACGGCACCCCAGATGATTGTGCTCCGGACCCGGGAGAATCTCTTGAGGCCCACTTCGCTCAAACCGGCTGAAGCACGAAATCCGCGGCAAGGCTGGTGTCGCTTGCGCTCGCCATGACCGGGCGCAGGAAGACGGTTTTGAAATCATCATCATCATAGGCTAGGTGACCATGGGGCTGACCGAACGCCGGAACGATCTGCGGCATCTCCAGCCGGAACTCGCCATTGGCGTCAGTCAATGTGGCACCGTGGCTCCAAGGGTCACGTTCATCACCTTCGGTCGTGTGCGCCCAGATCTGGATGCGCTGGCCCGCCAGCGGCGCACCATCACCGGCGCGACGGACGGTGCCTGTCATCCAGAACCCGCCACCACCGATCCGTTCCACGACAGGCGCTCCGGGAAGATAATTGTTGGACCCGCCGCGCATCGAAGGCGTCGCCGCAACGCCTTGCGCGCGCGCAGGCAAGATGAGGCCCGCCGCCCCCGTCGCAACGAGTGCACCTGTAGCGGCAAGAAGGCCACGGCGTGTGGTGATAGCGTCAGTCATATGGATTGCTCCTGTCAGACTACTGGTTTGACGGCCGGAAAAGCGGCTCAATCATGGCTCACACCTGATTATAGTGCGTTTCCAATCGATCCCAAGGCTGGGCAACAAACCACGCGTTAAACCATCTTCACTGTTTCGTGATTTCTGCTGCACAGGCGCTTCGGACGGCCCGGCGGCACCGATTGCTCACGACTCTCCTTCATGGGCCTGCCCTGCCCCAACATTTTCACCGGCGGCCACGCGTACCACTCGCCGCTCGAATGGATCAGCCGCCAGGACCTGGAAAAGGCGGTGGAAACTGATTGTCGAACTGGTGAAGGTTTGGGAAGAGCAAGCGTAGTTCGCATGCTAAATGGATTTTTTGCATCAGTAATTTGCATCACTCGGTTTCAATGAGGCTTGTCGCAAAAAGGTCGGCAATTTTCCGCGTTGACCAAATCTGACCATTTTCGAAATGCTGCCAATAATACGAAGTCGCTGCATCCGTCATTCGTCCATAATTTGGAATACACACGCTTCCTAACGCGGTGTCCCTAGGCGAAACCAACTCGCTTGCGATGGACATGGCCATTCACCAGCGGAACCGATCCACGCGCACATGTTTGGCTATTGACCTTAGTCAAACCCGGTGCGCGTGGAGAGACTAGCTTCAATGGCAAGCACAGCTAACCGACCAATTATCTGATGCAAATAGAAAAACAAAATCCACACGATTTTGCCTGAGTCATTGTGACAACTGGGATACGAGAAAAGAAAACAGCATGACAAAAACTGCTTCAGAAGACTTCCCGTCGTTCGGCACTGCCATCGCACGCGGCCGCCATTGGGTGATCGTCCTTGCCATTGTGATGATCGTCGCTGGCGTTGTGGCCATCACCTTTCCGATGCTCAGCAGTTTTGGTGTTGAGCTCACTGTCGGCATGATGCTGATCATTGCTGGCATTGCCCAGGCGATGGGGGCATTCAGCCTTCCGAAGTGGAAAAGCATGACTCTGGCCTTCATCCTTGGCGCGCTTTGGGTAATTGCCGGTGGATATCTGGTTATGTACCCGCTGCAAGGAATGTTCGCACTAACCATCGTGGTTGCGGCAACCTTCGTAGCCGAAGGCGTGCTGAAAACAATCTTTGCTTTTCAGTTGCGGCCGCTGTCCGTTTGGGGCTGGGCACTTTTCGACGGCATCATTGCTATCGTGCTGGGCGTGATGTTGATGGTGCAATTTCCATTCTCGGCACTATGGGCTCTCGGCATGCTTGTCGGCATCAACCTTCTGATGTCCGGCGTGTCGCTGGTGATGATCGCCACCGCTGTAGGCAAGGTTTTTGACCAAAGTGCCGAGTGATATAGAGCCGTGCCCCACGACATTTCGAACTGTCGACTGAATGCCCAGCTTCCTGATGAAGGTGTGCACAGAGGCGGAGTCCGGTTTTCAAAGAACAAACAAGGAGAAGAAAAATGACCACCAAAAGCCCAATTCACACCTATACCGACTGGACCAAAACACGCCTCGACGAGATGGATGCATCGGTCGCGGTTCTCAAAGCCAAGGTCGCATATCTGCAATCGGATGCCCGGGCACAAGCGGAAGCGACGATCGCCGACATGAAAACCCGCCGCGACAAGTTCGCAGCTTGGACTCAGAAAGAACAGGATATGAACGCGCAAGCTTGGGCCGCCACCGAGGCCGAACGTGAGGCCGAATGGGCGTCGTTTGAAAAGGCAGTTGATGCTTATCTTGATGCCGCTGAAGGGCAGGCAGAGGCAACCAGAAAGACTTTTGAAGCCCGCGTTGCGGCGCAGCAAAAAGCCTGGCGTGAAACGGCTGAAAAATTCAAGGATGGCGCCGCGAAATTCCAGACGGACCGCAAGGCCGACGTTGATGCTGCCGTCGCCAAACTTGAGAAGGACGCCGCTACTGCAGGTGACCAGCTGAAAAAACTGAACGCAGCGGGCGGCAAATCTTGGGCAGCCTTGCGCACGGCACTAACCGAGTCGCGCCACACGTTTGAAAAAGCTTTCGACGAGGCTCAAGCGGCGTTCAAAGACAATCAAGGTCACGAAGAACAATCCTGATGACCTACGGCGCGTTCAATCACCGCAACGCGCCACCTGTACCAAATGACTCTCAATCAAGAAGGAATGCAGAATGACCAAGTGGATGAATCTCAAGAACGCCGCCGCGATGACCCTGATCCTGGCAACCGCGGGGACGATGACAAATGCCTATGCCCAGACATCTTTTGAAGATGTGAAAACCGAGGCACAGGCACTGGTCGAAGTTACAGGCGACTATGCCTATGCGAAACGTGATGAGCTTGTTGCCAAGAGCCGCGCATCGCTAAAAAACATAGATGCGAGCATCCTCGATCTCGAAGCGCGTATTCGGAACAACTGGGCGAGCATGGACGATGCTGCCAAGGCCAAGGCCAAGGCTGAAATGGCCGCTCTGCGCCAGCTACGGATCAAAGTTGCCGAAGACCTCGCCGGATTGCGTTACAGTACAGCCGATGCATGGACGGATATGAAGGGCGGCTTTTCTGACTCCTTTGACGTCCTGCGCAACTCATGGGTGAAAGCCAAGTCCGAATTCGACCCAAGCTGACAGCCTGGGTCTAGGACGACCAAGAGTTGATTTGCGATCCGACCACGCCGGTCGGGTCGCGTTTTTACGCGCAAAGTACTGTAGCTCGAACCAGTGATTCTTTCCTGTCGACTTAAACACCGAGCTACACCCGCGCATTTTTTGGAACCCGGATTGTCAGATCGCCTCCGCTCAGCCTCTGAGCCACATAGGTTGCGGCGACACTCGGACGATGGCAAAGACGCCGGATTGCCAAACACCCCCGAAATGCCCCTCACCTCACTCCGCCGCCTGCGCACTCTCCGTGCTCTCGTCCGGCGCATCGGCCGCCCCTGGCGCCGTCTCCGCTTGCAGATCCGGAATTCCGACAATGCGCTTGCCGGAAAAATCGGCGTGGACGATGATCAGTTCCTGTTCTTCGAAATAGCCCAGCAGACGCCTTGCCCGGCGGGCCGAGTGGGTGCCGTAAGCCCGCGCAATGCGGGCATCGGAGGGACATGGGGCTGTCTTGATCGCGGCATGGGCCAGCATCAGGAACACACCCTGCAGATCCTCCGAGACATTGGCTGAGAGTGACAGCGCCGTCGACCAGGCGTCAGTTTCTGCGGTCTCTGCATCGACTCCGGAGCGGGTAATGGCGACGCGGCGACGGAATGCGCCGAGCGGCATTGGCGGCCCCGAGACCCGGCCCATTCTCAGCCGGACCATGAAATCCTGATAGAGCGCTGCGTCGGTGCGGTAGCCCGATTGCGGGTCGCTGAGAATCTCATCCAGCACCCGGTTGATGCGTTGCTCGCGCTCGCCCGGGTCAATTTCCGGCGCGGCATTGTCCTTGCCAGGCCGGGCCAGCGGTGCATCGGCGAGCGGCGTTGCGCGCGACAGTTCCGCTAGAATGTCGGTCGTCGGTCTCGGCGCCGGCCGGGTCCGGCGCGCAGCCTGGCGGGTGAACTCGTCCGGATCGGGGGTGAAGATCAATTCCTCGACATCGGCCACCGCATCGGGCATCGGCATCAGCTTCGGGCTCGACGAGCGCGCCTGGGTCTCCACCGCGCCAATGGCGATCGGCAGCGGCCGCCGTGACAGCGCCGGGCCAAGACCAACGAAATTGCCGCGCTGCAGGTCACGGAACATCTCGGCCTGCCGCCGGTCCATGCCCAGCAGATCAGCAGCGCGCGCCATATCGATATCGAGAAATGTCCGGCCCATCAGAAAATTGGAGGCTTCCGCCGCGACATTCTTGGCCAGCTTCGCCAATCTTTGCGTGGCGATAACGCCCGCCAACCCGCGCTTGCGGCCACGGCACATTAAATTGGTCATGGCGCCAAGCGACATCTTGCGCGCGTCTTCGGAGACATCGCCGCCAACGGCAGGCGCAAACAGCTGCGCCTCGTCGACCACCACCAGCACCGGATACCAGAACTCGTGTTCGGCATCGAACATGGCGTTGAGAAACACAGCCGCGGCGCGCATCTGTTGCTCGACATCCAGCCCTTCCAGCGACAGCACGCAGGAGACACGATGCCGCCTGATCCGGCTGGCAATGCCAGCGAGTTCGGCTTCGCTGCGCTCACCTTCAACCACCAGGTGGCCGTACTTCTCGGAAAGCGTGACAAAGTCACCCTCGGGATCGATGATCACCTGCTGCACCCATTGCGCCGACTGCTCCAGCAGACGCCTGAGCAAATGCGACTTGCCGGATCCGGAATTGCCCTGCACCAGAAGACGGGTCGCCAGCAGTTCCTCAATGTCGAGCGTGGCCGGCTGTCCGCCAGTCAAACTCCCCATGTCAATTCCGACCTGCACTTTGGCACAACTCCGTTTACTGACGCGACACCTGGCCACCCGACACCGGCAAACACACAAAGCCCGGCTTGGGGTGTTCTATTCCGGCATATTTATGAATCGAACCAAAATGAATTTTTCGGACTCATTTGTCCAGACTTTGCCGAATGTTATGCAGGGTCGCGACAACCCGCGCTCCTGCTCTTTTCACATCGGTCCGGCGAATGCGCCGCCAATCGGCATGCCATGCAGGAAAACGTTAGTCCTGTGGGTGTTACACACTGACATGGAATGGGGAGTCGATCATGTTTCTTGTCGGATTGATTTGGTGGGTTGCCGCACCGCTCTCGCTGGTGGCAGCGGTGATCGCGGTGGCAATCCCGTTGCGCAAGCGCGGAAAAGCGATTGGCTTGACCGCTGGAATTGCAGTGGTTCTGATACCCGTCGCCCTGGTCTACGCTCAGGACCGGGCGGAATTCGCAGCAATTTGTGATGAACGCACGGGAACCCAAATCTACAAGACAGCAACCGCCGAGGGCATGTTGCTTGCGTCTGAAACCGCAAACAGCTTCGGCACGCGCTACATCTACGACGAAGGATTTCAGTGGTACGAGGCAGGCGATATCTACAACCGCAATGCCTGGGTTCGTTACCAGCGCGGTGAGAATGACACGATCACAACCATTGCAATTCCACACCCCACCGCCCGCTATGAAGTGCGGGAAACCCTCAACTCCGCCAACTCCCACACCACAATAAACGCCGTGACGATTGCTGACCGGTCCACCGAAGAGGTGCTTGCCGTTTCGGCTATGGCAAACTTCGACGGCGGCCGCATGAAATATGTATTGGGAATGCTTGGCCCCGCCTCATGTCCGGATCCAGGCGTCGGGTCGGGCTTCAATGAGAGCTACCATCTGGCGCGCGACACCTTGCAACTAGGCCTTTGATCGACGGGTGTACCATGCGGGCCTTCCCTACCGCTTGTCCTGGCTCAAGCCAAACCCGTGCATCAGCCGCTGGGCGGAGTAATCGGGATTGCCGGAGGTAAAGACAACGCTGTCGCGGGCATCGGGCAGCGCGTCACCACCCGGCAATGTATCGACAATCGCCAGCGCGCGGCGCGCAATAGCTTCAGCCGGGTCGATCCAGTCCACCGGCCATGGCGCCACCTTGCGCATGCGGTTGACCAAAAACGGAAAATGCGTGCAGGCCAGCACCACAATATCGGTCTGCCGACCGTTCTGGCTGACAAAACACGGCTCGATTTCCGCCTTCACCGCAGCCTCGTCAACAAACCCTTTGCGCATATAGGTTTCGGCGAGTTCCGCCAGATTTTCAGACCCCACCAGCCGCACATGCACCTTGTCGGCATAATCGCGGATCAGATCTCTTGTGTATTGCCGCTTTACCGTGCCGGGCGTTGCCAGAACCGAAACCAATCCGGACCGGGTTCGCTCGGCGGCGGGCTTGATTGCCGGTACGGTGCCGACGAACGGCATGTCTGGATAGGTTTTGCGCAGCGCCGGCATGACGATGGTCGAAGCGGTGTTGCAGGCAATCAGCGCCAGCGCCGGCTTGTGCCTGTCGATCAATCCTGCAAACAGCTCGACGATACGGTCGCTGAGCGCTCCCTCTTCCCACCGGCCATAGGGAAAACCGGCATCGTCAGCGACATAGACAAAGCGCCGCCCCGGCATGATCACCCGCGCCTCGCGCAGCACGCTCAGGCCGCCAATGCCGCTGTCGAACACCAGAATCGGTTGATCGCTCATTCCTTGTCCCCTGTTTCGCCGCCGTCGCTCGGCATCCGTTGTCCCGGACGACCAAACCGGTCAAATGAGGCAAAAAGACCGCGCAGCACATTGATTTCATCGGTGGAAAACCCTGGTCGGGTCAACACCGCGCGCAAATTGTCGACCGCCTTCATCCGCTTGGTCTCGGAGCGGAAATAGCCCCGCGCATCAAGCCCTTCCTCGATCTGGGCGAACAAACCATGCAGATCGGCTTTTGGCGCCGGTTCCACCTCCGGCTTGTCAAATGCGGTCTGATGCGGGCTGGCGAGCCCCGATTTCATCCACTCATAGGACATCAGCAACACGGCCTGGGCAATATTGAGCGAGGCATAGGCAGGATTGACCGGAAAGGTGACGATCTCGTCGGCAAGCCCGACTTCCCAGTTGCGCAACCCGATTCGTTCGCGACCGAACAGGATTCCGGTCTTTTCGCCGGCGTTTTCACGTCCGCGCAAAATCTCGCCCGCCTCCACCGGCCCACGCACCGGCTTGTGCCCGTCGCGCGGCCGCGCCGTGGTGGCATAGACCAGATTTAGATCCGCAAGGGCTGCTTCCAGTGTCTCAAATACCACCGCGCCGGCAATCACATGATCGGCGTGGGCAGCTGCGCTGATGGCCTTGTCATTTGGCCAGCCATCGCGCGGATTGACGATTCTGAGATTGGACAGGCCGAAATTGGCCATGGCGCGCGCCACCATGCCGATGTTCTCGCCCAGTTGCGGCTCCATCAGAATGATCGCCGGGCCACCGGTGATCAGTTCGCGATTTCGATCAGTTCCGGCCATCTGCTTGCTCCCGGTGCGACTGCGAACGGTTGATTTCAGGTGAATATGTCAAGGCAGCCCCGTTCTGTCTGGCCGAAAGCACTACTTCCGCTTCCGCCCACAATCAAGGCAACCATCACCGACAGCAGGAAGCGAACCTGCACAGACACGCTGTCAGCATGTTGTGCGCGCGCGCGGCTTTTGTTATGAGATGCGGCAACTGAACGGGCGACATATGGTCTCCCTCTGACAACCCCCTCTAAAGGTCAAAAAAGCATGGCAAAGATCAAGGTAGCAAACCCGATCGTCGATCTCGACGGCGATGAGATGACACGCATCATCTGGCAGTTCATCAAGGAAAAGCTGATCCTGCCCTACCTCGATCTGAAGATCGATTATTACGACCTCTCGGTGGAATACCGCGACGAGACCGACGATCAGGTGACTATCGATGCCGCCAACGCCATCAAGAAGCACGGCGTCGGCATCAAATGCGCCACCATCACCCCGGATGAAGGCCGCGTCGAGGAATTCGGCCTGAAAAAGATGTGGCGTTCGCCTAACGGCACCATCCGCAACATTCTTGGCGGCGTGATCTTCCGCGAGCCGATCATCATGAAGAACGTCCCGCGTC
Source organism: Hoeflea sp. IMCC20628 (assembly GCF_001011155.1). NCBI lineage: Bacteria > Pseudomonadati > Pseudomonadota > Alphaproteobacteria > Hyphomicrobiales > Rhizobiaceae > Hoeflea > Hoeflea sp. IMCC20628. The sequence continues at coordinate 1,656,978 of NZ_CP011479.1, read as the reverse complement.
TGGTCCCCGGCTGGACCAAGCCGATCATCGTCGGCCGCCACGCCTATGGTGACCAGTACCGCGCCACCGATTTCAAGTTTCCCGGCAAGGGCAAGCTGTCGATCAAGTTCGTCGGCGATGATGGCGAAACCATCGAGCACGACGTCTTCGACGCGCCGTCAGCCGGCATTGCCATGGCAATGTACAACCTCGATGATTCGATCCGCGATTTCGCCCGCGCCTCGCTGAATTATGCGCTGCTGCGCAAGGTGCCTTGCTACCTGTCGACCAAGAACACCATCCTCAAGACCTATGACGGACGCTTCAAGGATCTGTTCGAGGAAATCTTCGAGGCAGAATTCAAAGACAAGTATGCAGAAGCCAAGATCTGGTACGAACACCGCCTGATCGACGACATGGTGGCTTCCGCGCTGAAATGGTCCGGCGGTTATGTCTGGGCCTGCAAGAACTATGACGGCGACGTACAGTCCGACATCGTGGCTCAGGGCTTTGGCTCGCTCGGCCTGATGACTTCGGTGCTGATGACCCCGGATGGCAAGACCGTGGAAGCCGAAGCGGCCCACGGCACCGTTACCCGGCATTATCGCCAGCATCAGAAGGGTGAGGAAACCTCGACCAACTCGATCGCCTCGATCTTCGCCTGGACCCGTGGCCTCGCTCACCGCGCCAAACTCGACGACAATGCCGAACTTGCCAAGTTCTCCGACACACTCGAGCAGGTCTGCATCCAGACCGTCGAGTCGGGCTTCATGACCAAGGATCTGGCACTGCTGATCGGTCCCGATCAGCCTTGGCTGTCGACAACAGGTTTCCTCGACAAGATCGACGAAAACCTGCAGAAGGCCATGGCCTGAGAAATGGCCACCGGGGCTGCTGTCACGCTTAAACGGCTGTGGCGCAACAACCGGTGGCTGACCATCTCGTTCCTGCTGACATTGACGCTGGCGCTGTTTTTCATCATTCGCGCCGGCGTTTTCTTTGTCTACTGGCAAAACCACGCCGATGAGCCGATCGAAGGCTGGATGACCATCCGCTATGTCGCCCGCTCCTACCGGGTTGATCCCAAACTCGTCCATGACGCCGTCGGCCTGCCCGACACCGGTCCGGACCGGCGGCCGCTGATCAGGATCGCCCGCGACGAAGACCTGCCACTGAACACACTGGCGACATCGATCATCGACGCGATCAAGGCCGACCGTACATCCCGCGGCGTCGCAAACAGCGACCTTCCGAATCCCGGAATCCCCGAAGCCGACGCTCCTGATGCGACCCGGCAGCCATGACCGGGCAGTTACTCGACTATCTGGCCATATACGGGGTGCCCGCGGCTGCGTTTCTGCTGGCCATCGGTCAATTCGGTATCCCGCTGCCAACCTCGCTCGCGCTGCTGACCATCGGAGCACTTGCCGCCAATGACGATGCCGATCTCGCCACCGCCTTTGCCTGGGCACTTGCCGGTGCCACCCTTGGCGATCAGGCGGGCTTTCTGACCGGACGTTTCGCCGGACAGACGGCCGAAGACCGCCCCGGTTTCGTGGGTGGCCTGGCCCGAAAGGCCCGGTCAGCCGAGCCGCTCATGACCAAATGGGGCGCAAGCGGCGTGTTTTTCAGCCGCTGGCTACTCACCCCCCTCGGCCCCGCCGTCAATATTGCCAGTGGTGTCATCGGCCTTCCGTGGCCGGTTTTCACTGTTTGGGGAGTGGCCGGGGAAGTTCTGTGGGTGTCAATCTACATAGCTCTCGGTTTCACCTTCGGCTCCAACATCGAAGTACTGGCCGGAATCATGGGCAACCTGTCGATGGCACTGGCGATGCTGGCGCTGGCCGCTTTCCTCGGCTTCAGGCTCATCAAGGCCGTCAAGAAGACCCAGCGCCGGACACGCTCCAATCGGCAAGAGCGGTCATGACCCCCGCGCAGACGTCAGCTCAAGTCTCCCTCATCGGCGCCGACTACAGCGTCTACAGCCGCATTGCCCGGATCGCGCTCAATCTCAAAGGCGTGACGTTTGATTTTGTACCACTGGACGTATTTGCGGCGGATGGCCCTGAAAAAGCGCGCCTCGCAGGCCATCCGTTTGGCAAAATTCCAATTTTGCGCCACGGCAAGCGGGTCGTGTTCGAGACCCTCGCCATCGCCCGCTACATCGACCAGGCGTTCGAAGGCCCACTGCTTCAACCCGAAAACCCGGCCGATCGCGCCCGCATGAACCAGATCGTGGCGATCGTCGATACGCAGGTCTATCCGGTTCTTGTCTGGGGCCTCCATGTTCCCAAATCGGAAGGCCACAATCCGGAGCCGGGAATGATCGACAAGGGCGGCTCAATTCTGTCTGTGCTGGATGATCTGGCAGGCAAACCCTGGCTTTGCGGTACACAACCTTCACTCGCCGATGCTTATCTGGCTGCGAGCATGGAATACATTCTCGACAGCGCCGTCGGCGACCTGTTCCCCCAACACGCACCACGGCTCTGGAACTGGTGGCAGCATGCGCAACGCTCATTGCATGTGTCATGAAACCTTGCAGCGCTCTTCCAAAAGCTCACAGAAACTGAAAATTCACCTTATTCCAGCCGATTGTACCGATAATCAACCAAGCCTTAACCGGACAATGGCATCCCTGTTGGCAGAGATTGGCAAGGGATTTTGTTTTGGATTTCTCCCCACGCTACAAGTGTTATGCTTTGGGAAAACAGACGGCGGGAACAGTCGTCGAAGTCGTGCTGTCCTGCATCAACAACATCCGTCTCATGGACCAGGCCAATTTTCAGCGCTATTCGGAAAACAAGACCTTCCAGTTCATTGGCGGACGAACCGAGAAATCGCCAGCCAGGTTCACCGTTCCGAGAACGGCCAATTGGCATGTCGTAGTCGACAAAATCGATTTTGATACACTGGCGAATTCAAATGTCCGCACCATATCGCCCAAAAGCCCTAAGCCGGCAGGATCATCATCTGGCTACAAGGCTGGAACATCCAACTCGGTGAGCAGGGACCCGAGCGGAAATCGGTTCGCCAGACCAGATTCGGAAGCCTATGTGGTGACCCGGATTCTCAGGGAACTCAACGAATACAAGCAAATCGCCAATACAGACGCATTGACAGGATTGTCCAACCGTCGCGCATTTGACACCAGAATGACACAGGTCTTCGGTGATCCGCAAAACCTGCCCACAACCGCGCTTATCCTCACCGACATTGACCACTTCAAATCGTTCAATGACAGGTTTGGCCATGCAGTTGGTGATCGTGTCCTGAAAATTGTCGCTGAAAAAATCCGCGAAAGCCTTCCGGCCAGCGCCTTTCCTGCCCGTACCGGTGGCGAAGAATTCGGCATCATCGTCGAAGTAGCCAGCCAGAACGCTGCCTATGAAATCGCCGAACTGGCCCGGAGCGCTGTCGAAATCACAGCTTTCCTCAACAAAGCCGGTGGAACGGATTGCGGCCGGGTGACGATATCGCTTGGGATTTGCATGGCGGACAACGCAATGACGATAGAGGATCTCTACAACAAGGCGGATCAGGCGCTGTATGCATCCAAGAAGGACGGCAGGAACAAGTCCACCGTCTTCGAGGATGACATGTTGGACGATTCCGCCTCCAGCGTCGCAGACACGACGACGATTATTCCCCACCGCAGCAGCGCACGATTGATGTGACGCAACCCGCCGCGAGAGCGGCGACAGAAGCTGGTAAAAACTCAAGCCGAAGCCGATCAACGCAAAACGCCCGGGAACGTCCCGGGCGCCATCTCAATGTTCAACGTCTCAACGGCCCTTTAATAAAGACTTTTGGTTTGCCATCCTTGGTCATCCAATGGCGGCTGCAACCGCGTCGATTGCAGCATCCGCATTGACGCCATCTGGCCCACCGGCCTGGGCCATGTCGGGTCGTCCACCGCCGCCCTTGCCGCCGATTGCTTCCGACGCAGCGCGCACCAGATCCACTGCCGACAGACGTGAGGTCAGGTCCTCTGTGACGCCGACCACGACGCTGGCCTTGCCATCTTCGCCAACGGCGACGAATGCGGCAACGCCAGAGCCAAGCGAAGTTTTGGCCGCATCGACCAGTCCCTTGAGATCTTTCGGCAAAACACCGTTGACCACCTTGCCCAGATATCTGACACCGCCAATATCTCGGCTCTCATCGCCATCCCCGCCGCTGCCGCCAAGCGCCAACTTCTTGCGGGTTTCCATCAATTCGCGTTCAAGCTTCTTGCGCTCGTCCATCAGCGCCTCGACCCGCGTGGCGACGTCGCCCGGCTGAACCTTCAGCAGCGCCGCAACCTGCCTGAGCTTTTCGTCCTGATCGGCAAGATGCCGCCGTGCGGCATCTCCGGTCAGGGCCTCGATGCGGCGCACGCCGGAGCTGACCGCGCTGTCGGACAGCACCCGCACCAGGCCGATATCGCCGGTCGCAGCCACATGGGTGCCGCCACACAACTCGACCGAATAGGGCCGGTTGGCCTTGTCGCCATGCGTCGCCGTGCCCATCGACACCACCCGCACTTCGTCGCCATATTTTTCACCGAACAACGCCATGGCGCCTTCGGCAATGGCGTCGTCCACCGCCATCAGCCGGGTTTTCACCGGGCTGTTTTGCAGGATGATCTCGTTGGCGATGGTCTCGACAACCGCAAGTTCCTCAGCCGTCATCGGCTTGTTATGCGAGACGTCGAAGCGCAACCGCTCCGGCGCAACCAGCGAACCTTTTTGCGCCACATGGGTGCCGAGCACTTCGCGCAGCGCTTCATGCAGCAAATGCGTGGCGGAGTGGTTGGCGCGGATTTTTGTGCGTCTTGCATGATCGACCACCAACTGCGCCACGGCGCCACGCACCACCTTGCCCTTGGTCACCTTGGCCCGGTGCACCCAGACGCCCTCGCCGCGTTTTTGGGTGTCGCTGATTTCAAGCGTGTAGCCCTCACCCGATATGGTGCCCTGGTCGCCCATCTGGCCGCCGGATTCGCCATAAAACGGAGTCTGGTTGACCACCACATCAACCCTGTCTCCGGCGTCGGCCGTCTCCACCTCGGCGCCATCGCGCACCAGCGCCAGGATCACGCCCTCGGCCACTTCAGTGTCATAGCCGAGGAAATCGGTGGTGCCGACCTTGTCCTTGATCTCAAACCAGATGGTTTCGGTGGCGGCGTCGCCCGAACCCGACCAATGTTTGCGGGCCTCGGCCTTCTGCCGGTCCATCGCAACCTTGAACGCGTCGGTGTCAACATCGACGCCGCGCGGGCGCAGCGCGTCCTGGGTCAGATCGAGCGGGAAGCCATAGGTGTCATAAAGCTTGAAAGCGGTGTCGCCATCCAGCCGGTCGCCTTCGCCAAGGCCCTCGCTGGCCTCGTCAAGCAGGCCCAACCCCCGCTCCAGCGTCTTGCGGAAGCGGGTTTCCTCCAGCTTCATCGTTTCCGAAATCAAAGCTTCAGCCCGCTGCAGTTCCGGATAGGCCCTGCCCATCTCGGCAACAAGTGTCGGCAGCAGCCGGTACATCAACGGGTCTTGTGCGCCCAGCAGCTGCGCATGACGCATGGCGCGCCGCATGATCCGGCGCAGCACATAGCCGCGGCCATCCTTGGCCGGCAGCACCCCGTCGGCAATCAGGAAGGCCGAGGACCGCAGATGGTCGGCAATCACCCGGTGGCTGACACGGTTCTTGCCTTCAGCAGGAACGCCGGTCAAATCCTCCGAAGCGGTGATCAGCCGCCGGAACAGGTCGATGTCGTAATTGTCGTGCTGGCCCTGCAGCAGTGCGGCAATGCGCTCGAGCCCCATGCCGGTGTCGATCGACGGGCGCGGCAGATCAACCCGTTGATCGGTGGAAATCTGCTCGAACTGCATGAACACAAGGTTCCAGATCTCGATGAAGCGATCGCCGTCCTCATCCGGCGAGCCTGGAGGTCCACCCCAAATATGATCGCCATGATCATAAAAGATTTCCGAACAGGGTCCGCAAGGTCCGGTGTCGCCCATGGCCCAGAAATTGTCATTGGTCGGGATCCGGATGATCCGGCTCTCGGGGATGCCGGCGATCTTGCGCCACAGGTCGAATGCCTCGTCATCGGTGTGGTAGACGGTGACCAGCAACCGTTCCTTGTCGATGCCGAATTCCTTGGTCAGCAGATTCCAGGCCAGTTCGATGGCGCGATCCTTGAAATAATCGCCAAAGGAGAAATTGCCCAGCATCTCGAAAAATGTGTGGTGGCGCGCCGTGTAACCGACATTGTCGAGGTCATTGTGCTTACCGCCGGCGCGCACGCATTTCTGCGATGTCGTCGCGGTCGAATAGGGCCGGTGCTCAAGACCGGTAAAGGCATTCTTGAATTGCACCATGCCCGCATTGGTAAACATCAGTGTCGGATCATTGCGCGGCACCAGCGAACTGGAGGCCACGACCTCGTGATCGTTTTTCTTGAAATAGTCGAGAAAAGACGACCGAATTTCGTTTACGCCACTCATGATCAACCCTTTGTCAGAAAAGCAAGCAGTGCCCGAGATCGAGTTTATGGGCACATATGTCACATCCGCCGCGCGACCGGCAGACCGCCGCTTTTATCGCTCACCCGGTTGCCTGTCCAGACGGCAGCGGCCGCAGTCAAAACAAAACCGGCCGCCAGCCCCGGCAAGGGCTGACGACCGGCTTTCAGGCCAACAGGCTCGCGCCTGGTTTGATGCTACATTTCAGCGGACTCGGCGCTGTCGTCGTCATCCTTGCCCTTGTCCGCTTCGAGAAACTTTTCGGCAATCAGTCCGGCGTTCTGGCGCAGCAACAGCTCGATCTCGTCGGCCACCGCCGGATTGTCACGCAGGAACTGTTTCGAATTCTCACGCCCCTGCCCCAGCCGCTGGCTGTTGTAGGAGAACCAGGCGCCGGATTTCTCGACAATCCCGGCCTTGACGCCCAGATCGACCAGTTCGCCGACCTTGGAGACGCCTTCGCCATACATGATGTCGAATTCAACCTGCTTGAACGGCGGCGCCATCTTGTTCTTGACCACCTTGACCCGTGTTTGGTTGCCAACGACCTCGTCGCGGTCCTTGACCGAGCCGATGCGGCGGATATCAAGCCGCACTGAGGCATAGAATTTCAGAGCATTGCCGCCGGTCGTGGTTTCGGGCGAACCGAACATCACGCCGATTTTCATGCGGATCTGGTTGATGAAGATCACCATGCAGTTCGACCGCGAGATCGAAGCGGTGAGCTTGCGCAGTGCCTGGCTCATCAGACGTGCCTGCAGGCCGGGAAGGCTGTCGCCCATCTCGCCCTCAATTTCGGCGCGCGGCGTCAGCGCCGCCACCGAATCGATGACCAGCACGTCGATGGCGCCGGAGCGGACCAGCGTGTCGGTGATTTCAAGCGCCTGCTCGCCATTGTCAGGCTGCGAAATCAGCAGGCTCTCAAGGTCGACGCCAAGCTTGCGGGCATAGACCGGGTCGAGCGCGTGCTCGGCATCGATAAAGCCGCAAATGCCGCCCTTCTTCTGGGCTTCGGCGATGGTCTGCAGTGCCAGTGTGGTTTTGCCCGAGCTTTCCGGCCCGAAAATCTCGATCACCCGGCCACGCGGCAAGCCGCCGATGCCGAGCGCGATGTCGAGACCCAGCGAACCGGTGGGAACCGTTTCGATCTCGACCACGCCCTCATTGGCGCCAAGCTTCATGATGGAACCCTTGCCGAACGACCGTTCGATCTGGGCAAGTGCGGCGTCGAGCGCCTTGCTTTTGTCCACGGATTTTTCCTCTACCAGTCGCAAAGAGTTCTGTGCCATTTCGTCCACCTTTAGGTTATCGTGCCATCGCAAGCAATAAGTACACCGTGATTGATTTTGTACTCTATTTGTTCCACTCACGCAACCCCCACTCAACGCGTTGTAAAACAAAGAGAAACCTATTGATGTTCTTTTTTTGTTTCGTCATCAAAATGAAATCTCGCCTGTGGACGAAGACGCCGGTCTGGCGCCTCAGGCCCGCCGCTCCGATTCGGCCCGGCGCGATTGCTAAGGGGATATAGCCATGGCCCGCATCCTCGCCATCGGCGGCGCCCACATCGACCGCAAGGGCTGGCTCGCGGCCTCGCATCGCGCCGGCGTCTCCAATCCGGGCTGCTGGGAAACCGAAGCCGGCGGCGGCGCCTTCAACGCCGCGCGCAATCTCGCCCGCCTCGGCCATCAGGTCACCCTCGTCGCCCCGCGCGGTGGTGATGCGGCGGCTGATCTGGTGGCCCGTGCTGCCGAAGACGCCGGCATCGAGGATTGCCCTCTGACCTTTCTCGATCGCACCACACCGAGCTATTCGGCCATTCTCGAGCCTGATGGCAATCTGGTCACCGCGCTGGCCGACATGGCGCTGTATGATCTTGTGCCTGCGCGCCGGCTTTTGACCTCGCGGCTGCGCAAGCGGCTGGCTTCAGCAGAACTGCTGCTGGTTGATTCCAACCTGCCAGAAAGCGCGCTGTCGGCGCTGGCCGACGCAGCCGCCGTACTCGGCCTGCCGCTGGCCGTTATTGCCGTGTCGCCTGCCAAGGTGGTGCGCTGGCGCTCCAGCCTATCGAAAATCACGGTGCTGGCCATGAACGCCGCTGAAGCTGCCGCCCTCTCCGGCCTGCAGGCCAGCACCCAGAGTGAGTGGCCGGCGCTTCTGGCACGCACCGGGCTTTCAGGCGGGCTTGTCAGCGACGGCGCCGGGCCGGTGACAGCCTTTGCCGCTGGCCAGGCCATTACAAGCTTGCCGCCTGTGCTCGACCGGTTGATCGATGTCATAGGCGCAGGCGACGCGCTGGCCTCGGGCTATCTCGATGGCCTGCTTTCGGGCGGCTCACTCGAGGCCAATCTGACGCGCGGCATCGCACTGGCGCGGCTGACTGCCGGCGTTCTCGGTCCGGTGCGGCCGGATTTGTCTCCGGCATTGCTTGCGCAGGCGCTTGCCCGCATGCCAAAGCCGGACGAGAGCCAAATCCCAGTTCAGGAGCATCAAACATGACCGGGCCCATCAAGATCGAAACCACGAGGGAAGTTGCCGACGCGCTGGCGCAGGGCCGCCCCGTTGTGGCGCTCGAATCGACCATCATTACCCATGGCATGCCCTGGCCGGGCAATCGCGACATGGCGCTTGAGGTCGAGGCGGTGATTCGGGCCGAAGGCGCAGTGCCAGCCACCATCGCCGTCATCGATGGCCGCCTGCATGCTGGGCTAGACGAGGCGGCAATCACCAAGCTGGCGCAGGCGAAAGACGTGATGAAACTTTCGCGCGCCGATTTCGCCTTTGCGATTGCCGAAGGCCGCACCGGCGCCACCACGGTGGCAGCCACCATGATGGCAGCACATCTGGCCGGCATCCAGGTATTTGCCACCGGCGGCATCGGCGGTGTGCACCGTGGTGCGGAACTCAGTTTCGATATCTCCGCCGATCTCGAGGAGCTTGCCCGCACCCCTGTGATCGTCGTCTCGGCCGGCGCCAAGGCGATTCTCGACATCCCCAAAACGCTTGAAGCGCTCGAAACCCGCGGCGTGCCGGTGGTAGCCTTCGGTCAGGACGAGATGCCTGCCTTCTGGTCGCGCAAATCCGGCCTCACCGCCCCGTTGCGGCTGGATGATGCGGCGTCGATTGCCCGGTTTGAGGCCACCCGTCAGTCGCTCGGCAGCCATGGCGGCATGCTGATCGCCAATCCGGTGCCTGAAACCGATGAAATCCCCGCTGGCGAGATCAACCAGCATATCGATGCCGCCCTGGCAGCAGCCAAGGCGCAAGGCATCGAGGGCAAGGCGGTGACTCCGTTCCTGCTCGGCGAGATCCTGACGCTGACCGGCGGTGCCAGCCTCAAGACCAACATCGCTCTGGTGCTCAACAACGCCCGCCTCGCCGCCCGCATCGCCATGGCACTGACCGCTGGACCAAAATGATCGTCAGCGGTCTGCTGCGGTCAATTCACAAAGGATATTTCCGATGAAGCCAACACGACGTACCGGCAGCGCTTTCGACCGCGCCGAAGCAGCCTTCAAGTCCGCCACCAGCAAGCCGGTCGAAGCCGCGCCCAAGCCCAGAACCGTGCCCGAGGGCAAGGAACTGGTGTCGCTGCGACTCGACCGCGCCGTTCTGGAGCATTTCCAGGAAGACGGCCCTGGCTGGCAGGATCGCATCAATGCCGCGCTGCGCGCAGCCGCAGGGCTCGACGGCGAATAGGATTCCGCTTCTGTCGGCTGGCTGGCCGCAGTCGCCCCACAATTCTGTCTTCCCGGCCTTGCGCCGGGATCCGGCAGAGCCGGCGTCTGCCGGATCTAAAGACTCTTTTTCAGCCCAAGGACTTGGGCTGGCTGGTTCCCGGATCGTGTCCCGAATGACGTCATGTGAGGGCCTTGGTTGAACCCGCAACCATCACGCCCTCCGACCTCAACCTCCCCCAACCGGACACGAAAAGGCCCGGCAGCGTCAGCGACCGGGCCTGATAGTTTCTCAGACGATTATGTCGTCACTGATCAGCTCAGCGGCGAAATCTGGATTTCCACGCGGCGGTTGGCTGCGCGTCCCGCGTCCGAACCATTGTCGGCAATCGGCTGGCTCTCGCCAAATCCCTGGGTGTAGAAGCGGCGCGGATCATTGCCCTGCGAGATCAGGTAGCTCGAAACCGACTGCGCCCGCTGCTGCGAGAGCGTCAGATTGTGGCTGTCAGACCCGGTCGAATCGGTATGGCCGGCAACATCAACCAGCGAGCGGTTGAATTTCTTCAGCACCAACGCCACTGAATTCAGTGTCTCATAGAACTGCGGCTTCACCGCCGACTGGTCGCTGTCGAAGGTGATGTTGGACGGCATGTTGAGAATGATCTTGTCGCCCATACGCGTCACCGAAACTCCAGTGCCCTGCAACTGCGCCCGCAATTGGTTTTCCTGCTGGTCCATGTAACCGCCGATCGCGCCACCGGCGAGCGCACCAACGCCGGCACCGATCAGCGCATTCTTGCGGTCGTCACCACCGGCTAGCGTACCGAGTGCTGCGCCGCCGAGAGCGCCAAGCGCGGCCCCGCCAGCGAGGTTGGAGACCTTGGACTGGCCGGTATACGGATCGGTGGTGCAGCCGGATACGAAGACTGCGGCCAACGCCGCGATCAGAAGTTTGGATTTCATAATGGCCCCTCTTGGCAAAACTTGAATTGCGGACTTTAGCGGAAATTGCGGCAGGATGATGAATATTTCGTCACCCCTCCCTGCCAGGGCAGATATGAAGGCTGACAGCAGCACTCCCGGTCGCGACCCAGTCCCCCGAGTACTTTGCCAGAATTCCCGGATGATTTGAGCCGGCTACTCGTCGAGCATCTCTCGCACCGAGGTCGCCAGTTGTTTGAGCGAGAACGGTTTTGCCAAAAAGCCGAACTTGGCGTCAGCCGGCAGATTGCGGGCGAACGCATCCTCCGCATAGCCCGACACGAAGATGAACTTCATGTCGGGATAGTCCTTGCGCAGTTCGACCAGCAGCGTCGGCCCGTCCATTTCCGGCATCACCACATCGGAGACCACGATATCGACCTTGCCCTCAAGTTCGGCCAGCACTTTAAGCGCTTCCACGCCAGTTCCGGCCTCATGCACCTCGTATCCACGCGCCTCCAGCATGCGTTTGCCGCCGCGCCGCACCGCTTCCTCGTCTTCAACCAGCAACACCACAGCCGAACCGCCAGTCAGGTCTTCAGGTCCTTCAGTGGCAGCCTTGGCCAGCTTCGCATCGACACCGGCTTCGACCAGCGCAGCCGCTTCCGCTGCCGCGGCCTTTTCGGCCTCGTCCTCGACATGACGCGGCAGGAAAACACGGAACGTCGTGCCCTTGCCGACCTCCGATTCGGGGTAAATGTAGCCGCCCGACTGTTTGACGATGCCATAAACCATCGACAGTCCCAGACCTGTGCCCTTGCCGACATCCTTGGTGGTGAAGAATGGTTCGAAAATTTGCTCCAGCACTTCGGGCGTGATGCCGGTGCCCTCATCCTCGATTTCGATGAGCACATAGTCGCCCGCCACCATGCCGCGATAATTCAGCCTTTCGGCTTCCTCGGTCTCGACATTGCGGGTCCGCACAGTGATCGTGCCGCCCTCCGGCATGGCGTCGCGTGCATTGACCGCGAGGTTGATCAGCACCTGTTCGAACTGCCCAAGATCGGTCTTTACCGGCCACAGATCACGGCCGAATTCGAGCAGGAGCTTGACGTTGCTGCCGGTCAGGCGATCGATCAGCATCCTCAGATCGCCAATCACATCGGTCATCGACAGCACGGTCGGGCGCATGGTCTGTTTGCGCGAGAACGCCAGCAACTGCCGCACCAGCACGGCGGCACGATTGGCATTGCGCTTGATCTCGATAAGATCAGCAAAGCTTGCATCCGCAGGTCTCAGCGACATCAGAAGGTGATCAGCAGACAGAAGAATTGCGGTCAGCACATTGTTGAAATCATGCGCGATGCCGCCGGCAAGCGTGCCGACAGCATTCATCTTCTGGGTCTGCGCCATCTGCGCCTCAAGCGCCTTTTGCTCGGTGGTTTCCACCGCGTAGATGATGGCCGTCTCTTCAGGCGCTTCTTCGGAATGCTCGATCACCGCATTGACGTAAAAGCGGAAATGCCGCTCCTCGTTGTCAGCCCGGCGGCTGTCGATGGGCACGATGACACCTTGCTTGTCGGCGGCCTGGCTGATTGCGTCCTGGAATGCCTTGCGATCATCCTCGCGCAACACCGTTTCAAACAGCGTTCCACGCTCCATGTCGTCGCGCGTCACCAGACCGTTGAACATCTGCAGAAACGGACCGTTTGTGCGCAGGATCTTGCCGTGTCCGTCCACCGAGGCAATCGCCATCGGCGTATTGTTGAAAAACCGGGTGAAACGCATTTCCGCGTTCGCCGCATCCTGCATTTCCGACCCGCCATCCTCGCGGCTGATCACGATTGTCCGGCTTTCACCGGGTGAACCATCTCGCGTGGCGGTGACCCGGTGCACCAGACGCACCGGCAGGCTCTGGCCATTGGACTTGAGCAGATCAAGATCAAGCTGTGCCGTGCGATTAAGCCCCGGTTCAGCCTGCACCGATTCAACCAGTGCCATGCCCGAGCCGGCCACCAGGTCGCGCAGCTTCACCTTGCCCGGTGAGAAGGCGGTCAGGTCCATGCCAAGCCAATCGGCCAGCGTGGCGTTGAGATAGACGATTTCGCCCTCTTGTCCGGCCGAGAAGAATCCCACCGGCGCATGGTCGAGATAGTTGATGGCGTTTTGCAGTTCCTTGAACACCAGTTCCTGCTCGATGCGTTCGTGGCTGATGTCGGACAATTGCCACGCCATCAGCTTGGCATCGTCATTGGCGGAAACGATCGGACGGCCACGCAAGCGATACCAGTGCCCGGCGCCCGCAGTTTCCTGAGCCGCGCCCAGCGGCTGCGTCATGCGGAATTCTTCCTGCCCGTCACGCCCGTCACGCATGGCGTTGGTCAGACGGTAAACCGCTTCGGCGGATTCGCGGTGACGCGAAAGAATGGCTTCAATGGATTGCACATCAGCAGCACTGGTGGAACCGGTGAGCACACCATAGGCATGGTTGGCGTAAACCACCCTGTCCTTGTCGTCGGTCACCAAAGTGCCTTCGGGATGGGTGTCTATGAAGGCGCGGGCAAGCGGATCAGCCGTTGCCTTCGGCATCACCGCGACAAAACCGATCACGGTCGAGACCAGGAAGAATATCCCAACCACCGCCAGCACACCGAGAATGCCGAGCATCAAATCATTGTTGAGCCTGTCCTTGAACAAAAAGAACACGATCGATGCGCCGATCATCACCAGCGCGAGGAAAACCAGCCTCGACACCGAGCGTGGTTTTGCGCTTCGGTCAACAAGCGCTGCCGGCGCACCGGTCGCTGGGGTCGTTTCAGTCATCAATCACTCTTTCGTCCCGCCACGCATCCGCCCGGTATGAATCATATTCCGTTCCCCATGGAAAGCCATAAGACCCGCCACGACAACCGGGGTGTAAGGTTACCCCCGCAAAAACTGCATTATCTTCGCTCCGCGCGCAATTGCCAGCACAACGAGACACCATACAGCTTGGGAAAACCCCTGCCCCCGGCTTGTGGTATCGTCTGAAAAAACGTCAAATGCAAACAGCCCGGGGGCAATTGAAAAGAAATAACTTCGCGCCAGACGGCAATCAGCGGGCACGAACAGGAGAACAACGGATGCCGGACAATATTCTTGGCGGTCAGGGATCAACGCTTTTGATGGCGGTTATCATCGTCGCAGTGGCCCTTCTGGCACTTGTCGGAGTCTTCTGGCTGATCCGTGCCCGCGCTGCATCGACCTTCATCCGCGGCGGCAAAAATCGCCAGCCGCGCTTGGCTGTGCTGGATGCGGCTGCCGTCGACACCCGTCGGCGGCTGGTGCTGATCCGGCGCGACGATGTCGAGCATCTTGTGATGATCGGCGGCCCGACGGACATTGTCATCGAAAGCCGCATCAGCCGTCATGACGACCAGGCCAGCGCGCCGCCGCCACAACACCGGCAGCCCGGCCTCGCGCCCTCTCCCAAGCCCGCGCAAACTCTTCAGCCGGAACCATCTCTACGGCCTGCAGCAACGCCTCAGCCGGCGCCTTCTCGCCAGCCTGAGCCAAAACCGCACCCCGCACCGTCGCCAAGACCGGTTGCGGCAGCGCTCCCTGAGACGCAATGGACCGAACCAGTGCCACAGCCTCAAGCGGCCCGGACACCCAGCAAAGATCCGCTGGTTGCGCCCGCAGCCACCGCCGCTGTCGCCGCAAGCTCGGCGGGCTCCATCCGTTCGGAAGCCGCCGACGCTCTCGAAAGCGCCAGGGCCAGGGTATTCGAAGAGCCAAGTTTCGATGAGGATGCTTTTGACGAATTGACCGCCATTCCGGACAACAAATCAACACCGCAAGAAGTACCGAAGCCATCGGTTCCAGCGCCTGCACGGACGGCCGAAACGGCACAGGCGCCGGCGACGTCGGCTCAGCCTGATTTCGAGTCCGTGCTGGCCGACGAACTGTCAGGCGATCTTTCGCTCGATCTGGAGGACGACAGCTATCTTGATCCGCCGCGACTGGACCAGCCCCACGGTTCGGACCAATCCAATGACGAAAAGACTCCTGAAGTCAAACCGGACCCGCATCCATCACGGGATTCTCTGGAAGCGGAAATGGAACGCCTGCTCGGCGATCTGTCACGCAAGCCCTGATCCAAACCTAAAGCGCCGCGCATCCATTGGATACGCGGCGCTGTAACTTCTTAAAACTGATGGATCTGCGTTAGCGTTCACATGTTTTCATCTGAACCCGACATGCATTGTCGGGATCAACACCTTGCAGACAAGCCTATTCGTCGCGATAGACTTTTTCGCGGCGCTCATGGCGTTCCTGGGCTTCGATGGACAAGGTTGCGATTGGGCGGGCGTCCAGCCGTTTCAGGCTGATCGGCTCGCCGGTTTCCTCGCAATACCCGTAAGTTCCCTCATCGAGGCGCGTCAACGCAGCATCAATCTTGCCGATCAACTTGCGTTGCCGGTCGCGAGCGCGCAATTCGATTGCACGATCCGTTTCAGACGAAGCGCGATCGGCTACGTCCGGATGGTTGGAACTTTCCTCTGCGAGATGGTCAAGCGTCTCGCGAGCCTCTTTGAGAATATCATTGCGCCACATAGTCAACTTGGCCCTGAAATAGGTCCGCTGCTGGGTGTTCATGAAATCCTCGTCATCCGAGGGCACATAAGAGGAAAAATCGATGTCTTCACTCATGACGATTCTCCCGGCTAAGCCATTCGGGGGGTGTATAACCAGACGCTTGCATCCGTACAAGCTGTAAATTTCCCCATCACCGCAATTTCATCGAACTGTCAAAATCTGTGCATCGAATTGAAAAAGGCGCGTTATTTGGTTTGGTACAGATGGCAATCGGGGTTCAGCGTGCCCATGTTGTTGCCTTGCAACACTCCCGAAAGGCTTTCCATGCACATGCCTGACTTAATGCTGCACTGCACTTTGGGCTTTCGGCGAATTGTAGCTGCCGCGCAAATGCTTAAACTCAACCAATGAGCCCGACGCAACCAACCGCCCTGCGCGTATTTCTTGTCCGTCATGCCCACGCAGTGTGGGCCATGCCGGGCGTCCGTGATTTCGACCGGCCACTGGATGACCGCGGCCGTGAAGAGGCCACAAGGCTTGCAGCAACCCTGACCGTCAACGGATTTGAACCGGACTTGATCTTCTGCTCGAACGCCCGCCGTTGCGTCGAGACACTCGCCATTCTGTTTGCCGATGGCAGCGGCAAATCGCGCGTCGAGCAAAGCGACGCCCTCTATGCGGCCGGTTACAAAGCCTATCTCGACGTGATCGGATCGGTGCGTGACGAAACTGTCCAGTCAATCATGATTATCGGGCACAATCCGATGATTGAGGAAACCGCGCATGCGTTGTTTGAGCATGATGCGACAGCCTACGAGGAAGCCCTTGGCATGGGCTTTCCCACCGCTGGATTGCTGATCGTGGATTGTCCCATGAAGGGCGATGGTGCCATCAATGGCAATGCCAGATTTGTCGCGCTGTTATCTCCCGTCGACGCCTGACTGCTTCACCGTCGAACCGCGCTAGCTTTCAATCCCCCCGCCTCTCACCTATATCTGCATGAGCAATTCGGAGTGGGCTCAATTTGTCATCTTCCATCACCAACCTGACCGACGAGGCGCTGATCGCTTTCGACACCCTGGCTGATCGCGCCGCCAATCTGATCCAGCCGACACTGCGGCTTGGCGTGACCGGTCTGTCACGCGCAGGCAAGACGGTGTTCATCACCGCACTGGTTCACAACCTCTTGCATGGCGGACGTCTGCCGATGTTTCAGGCCGCCCATTCAGGCCGGCTTGCCCGGTCGTTTCTGGAGCCTCAACCTGACGACGCGGTGCCGCGGTTTCAATATGAAGACCACGTAGCACGGATGATCAGTGATCGCCTCTGGCCTGACTCAACCCGTGCAATTTCCGAGCTGCGCCTGATTATCGAGTATGAGTCGGCCAGCGGCTGGAACAGGTTTTTCTCCGGCGGCAGGCTTTGTCTCGACATTGTCGACTACCCGGGCGAATGGCTGCTGGATCTGCCCTTGCTCGGACAGAATTTTGCGGAGTTTTCGCTCAACGCCACCTCGCTCGCCCGCTCGCCGGTTCGCGCAGCCCTTGCCGCACCTTGGCTGGAGAAAGCCCAGTCAATCGACCCACTCAAACCGGCAGATGAAAGCGACGCGCGCGAACTGGCGCGGTTTTTCACCGATTATCTGAGAGCCTGCAAGAAGGAAGAGCGGGCGCTGTCCACCCTGCCTCCGGGACGGTTCCTGATGCCAGGAGATCTCGACGGATCGCCTGCCCTGACCTTCGCGCCGTTGCCCAATCTGCCCGACACGTCCGCGCCCAAAGGCTCGCTGATGGCGATGATGGAACGCCGGTTTGAAAGCTACAAATCGGTCGTGGTGAAACCGTTCTTTCGTGAGCATGTCGCCCGCCTCGACCGCCAGATCGTGTTGATCGACGCCATGCAGGCGATGAACGCCGGTCGCGAGGCGGTCATGGACCTAGAGCGGGCGCTGTCGGACGTGCTGTCCTGCTTCCGGCCCGGCAGTGGCAATCTGCTGACCAACCTCGTCTCCCGCCGGATCGACAAGGTGCTGATCGCCGCCACCAAGGCCGATCACTTGCACCATGAAAGCCATGACAGGCTGGAAGCAATTGCGCGCCGGATTGTCGATCGCGCCTCAGCCAATATCGGGTTGAACGGCGCTCACATCGAGGTGCTGGCGCTGGCGGCGGTGCGGGCAACGCGTGAGGCCACCGTGCGCCAGGATGGCGAAGAGCTGCCGGTGATCGTCGGCACCCCGCTCGACGGCGAACGCATCGGTGGCGAACTGTTCGATGGCAACCGTAAAACAGCCATATTTCCCGGTGACTTGCCAAGGAATCCGGATTCATTCTTTGAAGCCGTTGATTCACTCTCTCAGCCCCTGCTGCCGGAGATCAACATCGTCCGTTTTCGCCCGCCCCTGATCGAAGAAAGCGAATCCGGCATCAAGCTGTCGTTGCCGCATATCCGCCTCGACCGGGCTCTGGAGTATCTTTTGGGAGACCGGTTGGCATGACCGATCACGATGCGTCTGATCCGGTGCGCAAGCCGCGCGCCTTCACTGTCGACGACCCTGCCCCCAAGACTGCGGCGGAGCGGTCCCGCAGAACGGCTGACAAGCCGCGCAAACCCGCGGCAATACCCGTGACTGTGGCGATGACCATGGCTGAAGACGACCCGTTCCTGCCACCGCCGCCTGACGAACTCGATGGATTGACGCCACCACCGGCATCGCCGCGTCCACGCAGGCTGACGGCTGGGAAACTGCTGACCGGCAGCCTTGGCTTTCTTGCCGCCCTGGCACTGGGAATCTGGACCGACACGCTGATCCGCAGCCTGTTTGACCGCCTGCCCTGGCTTGGCTGGGCCGCGGCAATGGCGGCTGCGATTGCTGTTGTGGCGCTGCTGGCGCTGGCAATCAAGGAATTCATCGGCATTCGTCGCCTGACAAAGGTCGCAAGTCTGCGCGAAGCCATCACGGCCAGGGTCAAATCCGCAACTGCCAAGGAGGCGCGCGCGCTTGGTACCCAGGTCACAGCTTTGGTCGCCGCCAACCCGCTGACCGCACATGGACGCAAAAGCCTCAACACCCTTGACGATGAGATCATTGACGGGCCGCATTACCTGGAATTTGCCGAGCGCGAATTGATGTCGCCGCTCGACCGCCAGGCCCGGCAATTGATCGTCAACGCCGCCCGCCGCGTTTCGGTGGTGACTGCAGTCAGCCCCCGTGCCTTAGTCGACCTTGCCTATGTCGGCTATGAAGCTATCCGTCTCACCCGGGCCATGGCCGAACTCTATGGCGGCCGTCCGGGTACGCTTGGCATGATCCGACTGTTCCGCGATGTCATCGCCCATCTCGCCGTCACCGGCGCCATTGCGGCGGGCGACAGCCTGATCCAGCAGGTGGTCGGTCACGGTCTGGCCGCCAAGCTGTCAGCCCGGCTTGGCGAAGGCGTCATCAACGGCCTGATGACGGCGCGAATCGGCATATCCGCCATGGATCTGTGCCGTCCGATGCCATTCACGGCGCTTAAACGCCCCGGCATTGGCGACTTTATGTCGGTCATAGCCGGAATGGCCGCCAAAGATGCATCAACGAAAACAACCGGCAACGAGACACTTTGAATTAGCACTTGCGGAATTTGCAGTGCCGATTACTCTCCATTAACCATTCGAAGTCATTTTGGGGCTTCATTTCCAGCCGCAACAGGTGTGACCCATGTACTCGAAGTTTCGCATCCTCTCACTTTGTCTTGCGGCCACCGCCCTGAGTTTCGCGTCGCCATCAATGGCGCGCGACAAGGATACGGCCTTCTTCGAATCCGTTGCCGGCGCCTGGAAAGGCCCGGGCGAAATTGTTGCCGGAAAATACAAGGGCACGAAATTCGTCTGCAATCTCAGTGGCGGCGAACACGACGGCAAATCCGTCGGCATCACGCTGGATGGCACCTGCCGCGTCGGCGTTTTCAACCAGAAAATGTCTGCAGTGATCACCCGCAAGGGAAAATCCTACACTGGCCGCTTCCTTGACGGCTCTGCCGGTGACGGGCTGGACATCGTGTCCGGCAAGGTCTCGGGTAACCGCGCGGTGATGGGCATCAATCGTAAAACACTGAACGGCGCAATGATCGCCCATCTCAACGACGCCGAGACCATGAACGTGACGATTTCCGTCAAGGTCGGCGAGCAGATGGTTCCGGTCATAGGCATGACCCTCAAACGCGGCCCGCAAAAAATCGCCAGCGGCGGCTGAACGGGATCAGAACGGCCTGATCACTTGGCTCTATTTCTCGTACTGCCACCAGTCCCCGGACCGGCTCAGCGCCTCGATGCCTTCGGAATCCACCAGACTTGACCAATCATCAATGCTCTGCAGATTGACAATGGCCTGCGGCGCAATGTCGGCCAGCGGCACCATCACGAAGGCCCGTTCCGTCATCCGTGGATGCGGCACTGTCAGGTCTGCGTGGGCTGACAGAAAATCTCCATGCAGCAGCACGTCAAGGTCAATAGTACGCGGACCCCAGCGATCGGTGCGAACCCGGCCAAGCTGCAACTCAATTTCCAGGCACACCTTGAGCAACTCATGCGGATCCAACGTGGTTTCCACCAACGTGCAGGCATTGTGGAACCATTCCTGATCAGTGTTGCCCCAGGGCGGCGTTCGATAAAGCCGCGAAACGGTGCGAAGCTGAATGTCGTCACGCGCATCAAGCAGCTTTAACGCACGTGCCATCGTCCGGCGCGGATTGCCGATATTGCCGCCAAGCCCAATCGCCGCGATGACGGTTTTGGACTCAGGCACGATGTTCAACCGTCACTTCGACATGATCAAGAATGCCCGGCACCGCAGCGCTGGGTTTGCGCACCGTGATGCGGGCAAGCCGGATCTGTGAAAACTGGGCCGTCAACGCTTTGGCGATATCCAGCGCCAGCGCCTCGATCAGGTAACGCCGCTTGCCGGTGACGATGTCCTCGATCACCTTGAACGCGACGCCGTAATGAACAGTCCCCTCAATCGAGTCGGTTTCCAGAGCGTCGCTCAGATCCACCTCGAGCTCGGCATCGACAAAGAAGCGTTGCCCCAGGAACTCCTCCTCGTCATGGACGCCATGTCGGGCGAAGAACGCGCAATTGGTGAGTCGAATTGTGTAACACTCAGCCATGACCAGGCTCCTTTTGGCGGCTGCTTTGAACCATCGCATCGGCAACCGCAAGCCCGTCGATGTTGAAAGCCACATTGTGAACCCGAAACATTGCCGCGCCGGCCAGCCTGAGGATCACGCTGGTTGCCGCAGTCCCAGCATCACGGCCGGCCGCCTCTCGTCCGGTCAGTCCCCCAATAAAACGTTTTCGCGAGGTGCCAGCCAGCAGCGGCAGTGCCAGCGCATGCAACTCGGCAAACCTTGCCATCAGTTCAAGGTTGTCGTCAGCGTCCTTGGCGAACCCGAACCCCGGATCAAGCAGGATCTGATCATCCGCTATTCCTGCCTTCCGGGCAATCTCGAGCGACACGGCGAACCAGGCAAACTGGTCTTCCACCAGATCCGGCAGGCTGACGCGGTCGCGACCGGTATGCATGATCGCCACTGCCGCACCCGCCCCAGCAGCGACCTGCGCAATCTGCGGCTCGCGCTGCAAGCCCCAGACGTCGTTGATCAGATGAGCACCCGCAGCCAGCGCCAGCCGGGCGGTTTCAGCCCGCCAGGTATCAACCGAAATCAACACGCCTCCCCGATGACACAGAGCCTCGATGACAGGCATGATCCTGCGCTGTTCATCGAGCGCAGAGACCGGGTCCGCCCCGGGTCGTGTCGATTCACCGCCAATATCGACAATATCCGCGCCGGCCTCAATCATCTCCAACGCAGCCTCGACGGCAGCATCGGTTTCCGCGTGAAGCCCGCCGTCGGAGAACGAATCCGGCGTCACATTGAGAATACCCATCACCCTTGAACGCGGTCCCAGTCCGATCGCGGCAGCCTGGCCGAGCCTCAGGGTCCTGGGTTCAAAAACGCTGTCAGGCGGTGATTGCATAATGTCATTTTCCTCATGCCTGTGGCAATTTGGCTCCGGCTTGCTGTTGCATGACCTGACGCCTTGGCGCAAGTTCCGAACCATTGTTTCTGACCGGAGTTATTCATGCGCCTTCTTCGCATCGGCATTACGGCGCTCACTCTATGCATGATCCCGCACCTCGGTGCCGCCGATCCGGTGATCACCAAAACCTATTCCTATTTTTCCATCAGTGGCATCACCGGCGCGGACCTCGAACGTAAATTGGCACTGCACGGCCCGATGCTCATGCACAGCGGAACCCGACATCCCGGCGCCACCAGAATCAAGCTTGGCGGCTCGGTGAAATATGAAAGTTTCGAAGGCAAATGCCGGGTGATCGAAGCCGTGGTCAAGC
Organism: Hoeflea sp. IMCC20628; assembly: GCF_001011155.1. Classification (NCBI taxonomy): domain Bacteria; kingdom Pseudomonadati; phylum Pseudomonadota; class Alphaproteobacteria; order Hyphomicrobiales; family Rhizobiaceae; genus Hoeflea; species Hoeflea sp. IMCC20628. The sequence goes on along the minus strand of NZ_CP011479.1, from coordinate 1,634,926 downwards.
TCGAGACTCATTTGACCCTGCCACGCTGGAAAAACCGTGCCTCGGCCAGCAATGACACACGGCTGGTCTGGGATACGCTGTCCGCCGACATCAAGCGCCATGAAGAGCGCCACGCCGAAATCGCCCGCCAACACGCCCGCAAGATGGAAAAAGCCCTTGAAGGGCTGCGGCCTGAAAAAACCTGCGAGAAAATGGAAGTTCGGGTCAACGCGACCACGAAGTCCATCATCGAAAAGCACGCCGCCGACCAGGCCCGCTTCGACCGTGTCGAGGCGGCAAGTTTCGAACGACGCATGCTGCGGATGCTGCGCTTCAAGGCGAAGAAACTAAACAGCCGCAGCTGACTTTCGGTTTGGGCGCGGTGTGTCGCGATCCATGGAAAGCGTCAACGCCCCGACTGACGGCAGAGACAGGGTTTATCGCTGTTTCATAGCCTATTCCCCCGAGGGAACAACAACATCACGGCAATTTAAGTATTCTCAAGTGATGATAGTGCAAATTCCGGACCCCCATTTTCCACCGGGAACTCCTGACAATATTAAACCATCACCGATTAGGTCATATTGCAGTTGTGGGGCCTTTTAATCAAATGATTCGAGTTCTCCCGGCGCATGGAAGCCACTTGGTGACCCTCCCTCATCGAGTTTGATAACTGATGCGCCCATTTGCCCCGCCATTCCCTTTGGGAACAGCGGGGCTTTTTTTTACAAAAACCGGGAATTACTGGACGCCAAGCTTCTTTTGCAGGCTGGTCGACGACGTTGTGTACTGAAACACAACCTTCTGGTCCGGATGAGCCTGCCGTTTGACCGCTTGCGTCATCAGCGCCGCTTCGTGGAAGCCCGACAGGATCAGCTTGAGCTTGCCCGGATACCAGTTGATGTCGCCGATTGCGAACACGCCGGGGATGCTGGTTTCGAACTTTTCTGTGTCGACAGCAATCAGATTCTCGTGCTGATTCAGACCCCAGTCGGCGATCGGGCCAAGCTTCATCGTCAGTCCGAAGAACGGCAGCATGCGGTTGCAGGCAATATTGATTTCACCATCCGGGGTCTTGAGTGTTGCCGCTGTCAATTGGCCATCCGCACCCTGCAGGCCTGTCACCTGACCGACTTGAAAATCGATTTTGCCCTCTTCCTTCATCGCAAACATCTTGTTGACGCTGTCGGGTGCTGCGCGGAAATCCGGACGGCGATGCACCAATGTCACCGATTTTGCCACCGGCTGCAGATTGAGCGTCCAGTCCAGAGCGGAATCACCGCCGCCGACGATCAGCAAATCCTTGTCGCGAAACTCCTCCATGCGCCGCACGGAATAAAACACGCTTGTGCCTTCATAGGCGTCGATTCCGGGAACCGGCGGACGCTTGGGCTGGAATGATCCTCCGCCTGCCGCAATCACCACCGCATGGCAATGCAGCAGTTCACCCTCGTCGGTCTCGACTTCGAAACGGCCATTGTCCAGCTTGCGAAATCCGGAAACCATCCGGTTGAAATGAAATTCCGGAGAGAACGGCGCGATTTGCTCCATCAATCGGTCAGTAAGCGCCTGCCCCGAGATCTCCGGCCACGCCGGAATGTCATAAATCGGCTTCTCGGGATACAACTCCGCACACTGCCCGCCCGGTCGATCAAGAATATCGATCAGGTGGCATTTCAGATCGTAAAGCCCAAGCTCGAACACGGCAAACAGGCCAACTGGCCCCGCGCCCACGATCACGACATCGGTTTCAATCGGGGTAGACATCAGCGTTATCCGGAAAATAGAGGAAAATCAGGCCTGCCGCTCAGGCACATGCACCACCAGGCCATCAAGCTCGCTACGAACCTTGATCTGGCAGGAAAGCCGAGAGGTTGGACGCACATCGAATGCAAAATCGAGCATGTCTTCTTCCATCGGAGCAGGCGCGCCAACCGCATCAACCCATTGCTCGTCGACATAGACATGGCAGGTTGCGCATGCGCAGGCACCGCCGCATTCCGCTTCGATACCGGGAACGGAATTGCGGATTGCGTTTTCCATAACGGTTGAGCCGTTTTCGGCGGCAACCTCGAAACGCGTTCCATCATAGGCAACTAGGGTAATTTTGGTCATAACAGCCTCTGGAGTATTCACTTGTAGAGTGAGGCTTTCATACACGCTGGACAGCACGAGGCAAGAATGAAAACCCTGCTGCGACAGCGTTGCGCGGCATGGTTTTCCAAAACGGCGATATTTCGACAGAAATCGGTCACATCACCGCTCGTCAGACCGGTGGCGCATCCGGCAGGCGCTCTCAGCGCATAAGGCCGACGATGAACGTGTCCGCCTCGATAACCGAATTGGCGAAAGCGGTCATTGCAACCAGGTCATCTGGCTTGATCTCCACAGCAGACGCGCGGCGGGCAACATCAAAGGCCCCGACGGCCTTGGCGGCTCCTGCCAACCGGTGTGCCACTTCGGAGCGTGCATCATTTTCCAATGTACCCATCCGGGCCACCGCTTCACGCGCCTGCCGGGCAAACAATGCCAGCACTTCGGTCTCAAGCGTCTTGTCGCCCCCGGTCTGCCGCGCCAGGTGTACCAGATCGACCGGTCGTCCGCCCGACGGTCTCGGCTGACAACTGACTTCCGGGGCTTCGAATGCAATACTGAGCGCCGCCATCGCGGATATCCTTTATTTCCATAAGAACTGGGGATGAGTGTGACTGCAGCAGCCTCTCGATTCGGTAAACACCAGCACGGTGCGGACCGGAAAACCTGCCGACATGGTTAACGGTCGGTAAATGTGGCAAATGATTGGCGTTTGTGCCTTTTTTTGACACAGAACACCGTTAAAAACCGGTGGACACCCGACCCACCTGATCGCTTTTGTTTGTTAAATTCCGCTGTGTGTGTCACTAAATTGGAGGTTTGAGGGTCCGGAAACGGGCGTTACCGGATTCTCCGCGTGTTCGCGGCTAACCGGCAGCCCTCCACTTTTGGGCGTGCAGCAGCGGCGGATTGCACGAACAATTCCTCCTTCGGGTAACGAGGCTTGAGTAACATGAGTAAAACACCAGCGGACAAGAGCATAGACGAGCAGACATTCGAGGCGCTTGAAGACGCCTTGAATATCGATCTCGACGACGATGACCTGGATGTGCTTGACGACATTTCGATCGAAGAGCTGGAAGACAAGGTGTCCAGCGCCGCTCGAGAACTCAAGAACGCCGGTCAAAAGCCCACTGCCGCAAATGTGTCTGCCCAGCCAGATCCAGGCCAAAGCACCGCACCGCGCGCACCGACGCCGCCGTTCACCCCGGTTGGACCATTGGCGCCCGCCAATGATGATGGACGCAAGACCACCGCCGGTCTTCTGCGCGCGCTGGATATCCGCTCAAGCCGTGGAGCCATACGCAACGCGACGATTATCTCCGTGCTGTGGACCTTTGGCGTCCTCGGACTGGCGAATCTGTTGTACGGACCCGAGATCTGGCAGATTCGTTCGATTGCCGAAATTCTGGCCATACCCGCGGCCATTGGTTTCCTGGTGGCCATTCTGGTCCCCGTTCTGGTTTTCTATGCCTTTTCAATCATGATGGCCCGCGCACGCGAAATGCGCTCCGCCGCACGGTCCATGGCCGAAGTGGCGCTGCGCCTTGCCGAACCCGAAAACGTCGCCGGCGACAGGATCCTGACCGTCGGCCAGGCAGTCCGGCGTGAAGTCTCGGCCATGAACGAGGGGATTGAGCGCACCATTGCCCGCGCTTCCGAACTCGAAACCCTGGTGCATTCGGAAGTCAATGCACTGGAACGAAGCTATTCAGACAACGAATTGCGCGTCCGCGGCCTGGTGCAGGAACTGGGATCCGAACGCGACGCAATTGTCGGCCATGCCGAGCGTATTCGCGCCTCGATCTCCGGCGCCCATGAACAGCTCAAGGAAGAATTGACAACCGCCAGCGAAGAAATTTCGAGCCGGATCTCGACCTCGGGTGAAGCATTCGCGCAACTGATGGAAACGCGTGCTGCGAGCCTGCAGGAACGCACCGTCGAAACCAGCCGTCAGCTGGAAACTTTGCTCGATGGCCGCACCGATGCACTGGTGACGGCGCTCAAGACCTCCGGCGGCGATTTGACCGACGAGTTCGACACAAGGCTGGAAATGCTCAATGTCCAGCTCAACCAGCGCGGCAAGGCGCTGTTGTCCGAGTTTGAAACCCGCGCCTCGACGCTTGACGCCAACACCGAAAAACTCAACGCGGCACTCGGTGAACGCGCCCGCCAGCTCAATGAAACACTGATCGCCCGCACCCGGGACATCTCCGAGAGCCTTGGCGTCGGTCAGCAAGCAATTACGTCGGGTCTTGAAGAGACACTCGCAGCGCTCAACTCGTCTCTGGACGAGAAAGGCGCATCATTCCGCCAGTCGCTGAAAACCAGCGCCGATGACGCAGTCATGGATCTCGATCTCCGCTCCGGCTTCTTTGAAGAGAAGCTTGAATCATCGATCAGCCGCCTGACCGCCGCCTTCGATGAACGGGTCGGCGAATTCACTTCCGCGTTCGACAGCCGTGCCGGCAGCCTCGACGGCAAGCTTTCTGACAGTCTGTCTCGGATCAACGAGACACTGAATGGCGGCACAAATGCCATGGACGGCATTCTGTCAGCCAGCCTCGAGCGGATTGGCGCCACACTCTCGGATCGCAGCCAGGCACTGGAAGCTGCGCTGGGTACGGGTGTCGAGCGGTTGGAATCGACCGCAGAAACGACTGCCAACCGCATCGAGACCAACCTGGCGCAACGCGCCCAGGCACTGGAAGCCGCACTTGGTTCGGGTGTCGAGCGGTTGGAATCGTCCACCGCCACAGCCGCCTCCCGTATCGAGACCACCTTGGCACAGCGTACCGAGGCGATGGAAACTGCAATGGGTACAGGCGCGGAGCGGATGGAATCCTCTTCCAGCATGGCTTCGGCACGGATCGAAGCCACCTTGGCGCAGCGCGCCGAGGCACTGGAGACAACTCTGGAAGCAGGCATGGAGCGGCTCGAATCCTCCACATCCAATGCCGCCACGCGGATCGACGAAACCCTGTCGCAGCGCGCTACCAATCTGGAAGCTGCCTTGTCCGCCGGCGCAGGCCGCATCGATACAAGCCTCTCGGAGGGAACCAACGAGATCGTGTCCGGCATTTCCGGCAAGGTCACCGATCTGGAGTTCGCGCTTGCCGCAGGTGCGGAACGGATCGACACCAGCATGAACGAGCGGTCTGCTGCTCTGTTCGGGTCCCTCTCGGAAAACGCTGAATCGCTGGATCGCAAACTTGGCGAACGCGCCGAGGAACTCGATCGCAAGCTCGGCGAACGCGTGGAATCATTCGGCACGACAGTCAACGAAGCAGCCGACGTGCTCGACGGTCGCCTTGCCGCACGGGCTTCCGCAATCCAGTCCGGCCTCACAGGTGCCACAGAGCAGCTTTCGGCAACACTGGACGTCGAAGGCCAACGCTTCGCCGAACTGGCGACATCCGCCTCCGATCGTGTCGACGCCACTTTCGCCAAAGGCGCTGGCCGTATCGACGAGCGCCTGACCACAATGAACAACATGCTCGGGATCGGGCTTGATTCGGTTTCCAAGACAATTGAAGGCAAGGCAACCGGCCTCGCCGCCAAGTTGCGGGAAGCCGTCGCCAACGCTGCCGTCGACCTGGACGGAGAAGCGCTCAAGGCGGGTGAAACGTTGGGAACCATCAGTTCCGGCTTTGCCAGCAATATGGATGAGCAGGCGCGCAATTTTGCCCGTACTCTCGATGAACATGTCGAAGAACGAACCGCCAATCTGGCAGCCCACGCCGAAACCATTGCCGGCCGCATTTCCGCAGGCGCCGCCGATCTTGGCAGTGAAGCCGCCCGGATCAGCGATCTGGTGGAGCGCGTCGGCGAAACCGTTGGAAATCAGGCGAACACTATCGCCACCACGCTGGATGCAACCGAAGCCCGGTTTGCCGCACAGGCCGCAGCACTTACGTCCCGGCTGGAATCCGAGACTGGCGCAATCTCGAGCCGTATCGGTAAAACCGCCAGCAGTCTTGTATCCGCGCTCGACGAAAAGGCCGGTGCCATCGACGCCCGCCTGGCTGCGTCCGGAGAAAGCCTCCTCGCCCGCACCGGTTCGCTTGGTGAGGCGCTTGAGCAGAAGGCATCGACCATCGTCAAACGACTGGTTGAAGCCGAACAGGCCATGGACACCCGCGCCACGGCGGTTCATTCCACCCTGGATGAGCGGACCCGCGAACTCAATTCGATGCTGGCCAGCCGCTCCGCCGAGCTTTCTCGTGTCATTGACGAACAGGCCCGTCCACTGGTCGACCGTTACGCAGCCAGCGGCGAAGAATTCGCCAACCGCCTGACCGAGGTCACCCAGAATTCGACTGATCGCCTCCGCGCCGAAAACGCGGCGCTGATCAACGCCATCACCAACCGCACCAGCGAAACGCTGTCTGCCATCGAGTCCGTCAATCAGAGCCTGAGCGGCAATGTCGGCAGCCTGCTCGAACGCCTTGGTGCCAGCAACCAGGACATTTCTGAAGTCGTGGAGAGGGCTGCAGCAACTCTTGGCGCAGCCAATGCCCAGCTTTCAGAGACGACGGGCGAGATTTCCTCCTCCACCGAAAAGGCCGCGGAACTGCTCTCCGGCTCCGCCCGGCTTCTCGACGGCAAGGTCGAACGGCTCACCGACATTTCCAGCCGGACGCTCAACCAGGTCGGCGCCATCGCCGGACGCTTCGACGACCATTCCAAGGTGCTTGCGTCCGCATCGGACCTCCTTGGTGCAGCGCAGTCCAACCTCGCCTCCACGCTTGAGGAGCGCCGGGAAGCCCTGCAGTCGCTTTCGGTCGGTCTCGTCAGCCGGTCCGAACAGATCGAAACCACGATGCATTCGCTCGAGGATATCGTCCTTAAAGCATTCTCAGGCGCTGACGAGCTGTCAAAACGCGCCGCTGTTCGGCTTGAAGGCGGTCTGCGCAATGCTGCAGAAAGTGCCACCAAGCTGCTGGACGAGACCGAGGGCAAGGCACATTCCGTTGCAGGCGTAATGCGCGAAAGCATTCGCGAAGCGGTGGAAGACACCGACAAGCTGTTGAGCGAAGCCGAGGCCCGCGCACAATCCGCTGCCAACGTAATGGCTGGAAACATGCGCGGCGCGGTCGAAGACACTGACAAGCTGTTGCGCGCCACCGAGGCTCGCGCACAATCCGCTGCCAGCGTGATGACTGGAAACATGCGCGGTGCTGTGGAAGACACCGACAAGCTGTTGGGTGAAGCCGAAGCCCGGGCGCAATCTGCTGCCAGCTTGCTGACCGGAAACATGCGCGGCGCCATCGAAGACGCCGACAAGCTGATGCGCGGTTCCGAAACCCGCGCACAGACCGCAGCCGGCCTGATGCGTGAAACCGTGCGCGAAGCCATTGAGGATGCGATCACCCGGTTCTCCGGCGCGACCGATGAAATCCGGAAGTCGGCCGCTGATATCAAGCGCGAACTGGATGACACCAGAAGCGAACTCAAGCGCGGTGCGTTCGACCTGCCTGAGGAAACACGCGAAAGCGCAGCCGCCATGCGCCGTGCTGTCGCCGATCAGATCAAGGCGCTGCAGGAACTCTCGCAGATCGTCGGCCAGTCGAGCCAGCGCATCGAGGTCAGCGAGCCGGCACCTCGTCCTGCGCCTCGCGCCGCCGTTCAGCAGGCTGCACCCCAGCGTCAACCTGCTCCTGCTGCACCTGCTCCAGCGCCACGCATTGAGGTTCCGGCCCAACGCGTGCCATTGCGCGGCAGCTTCGAAACTGCCGGCGCCGCTCCGGCCAAGAGCGAAGGCTGGGTCAGCGATTTGCTGCGCGCCGCTTCCCGCGAGGAACAGGCCCCTGCTCCCGCGCCCGTGGCGCAAAAGAAGCCCGAGCGCAATCCACGCCATGTGGTTGAATCGCTGAACTCGCTGTCCGTCGATATCGCCCGCGCCATCGACCACGATGCCTCGGTCGATCTGTGGCGGCGTTATCAGCGCGGCGAGCGTGACGTCTTCACCCGGAGGCTCTACACGCTCAAGGGCCAGCAGACCTTTGATGAGATCAAGAACAAGTACGGCCGCGAGCCTGAGTTCCGCGCTGCGGTTGACCGTTACATCGCCGATTTCGAAAAGCTGCTGTCCGACGTTGCCCGCAACGACCGCGACAACATGATGACCCAGACCTATCTGACCTCGGACACCGGCAAGGTCTACACCATGCTGGCCCATGCCAGTGGTCGCTTTGACCGCGACTGAGTATGTCCGGGACACCTGACAGACTGCAAAACCCCGCACAGACGCGGGGTTTTGCCATTTCAGGGCTTGGCGAAATCGCCATCCGATGCATTGATTTTGCCGCCATGACCGCGTTTTATCGCGACACTCTGGGGCTTGAACTGCTGGCTGATCGCGGCGGCATCATCTTCTTCAAACTGGGCAACGGCGTCGAGGGCCACACCGCAGTGCTGGCCTTGTTTAACCCGGAGATCAATCCTGGATGCGGCGCGTCGGTGGCCGCATCGTCGACGTTGCATCACGTTGCTCTCAGCCTCAGCCAGGCCGACCAGCAGGCTGCCTGCCGCTGGTTTGAGGCCAATGGCATCAGCTACAAGATCGAGGAATTTTCCTGGATCGGCTGGCGCGGTGTCTTCCTTACCGATCCCGACGGCAACACCGTCGAGCTGGTTTCCGCCAACTGGCCTGTCAAGGACTGAAGCCGCACAAGCATGGGTCCGGGGACCAGCGCACTGGCCCCCGGAATAAACGTCCGGACAGGTGTGGGGTGGACGTCAGTCTGCCGGGGAAGCAGACGAAGAGGGTTCATCTGCCGGGGCATCGCTCGATCCAGGAACCATATCGCTCTGCTCCGTCTCCGCCCCGCTTTTGTCATCACAGCCGGTAATCCCGAGCAACGCCAGGGCAAGTGCCGACGCTGTGATGAAGCTGGTCACTCGATGAATTGTCATGTCGAAGACCTACTGGCCCGTCACCGCGGCATATTCCTCTGCCGAGAGGTCACCGCTTCCGTCGACATCGGCTGACCGGAAGGAGTCTTCCGACGCGTCCGGGATTGCGGCCGCGACTTCTTCCCAACTCACGGCGCCGCTCTGATCAGTATCAACCGATGTGAAATCCGCCGCCTGGGCGAAAGCGGGAGCGGCAAAGCCGACAATGGCGAGTGCTACAAGAATGCGTTTCATTGCGTCTCTCCTGTTTGCTGGACATGTCCAGTGTGGTGTCAGGGCCGGATCCTTGCTGTGGACCAATGCCCGCCAGTAACAATAGTCTGGCAATTAGGGCCGCAATTCGTCTATTCAGCGTCGAAATATTGACCGCGGATCACAATAGATAAACACTTATAAAAATCCGACATGACGGATAGTTACAAACTCACGATATATGACATCGATGTAACTACAATTGGCTGACTATACATTACACTTGAAAATATTTCGCGACGCAATGAAGCGTGTACATGTGACCGCACGCCGATGCGCACCACATTGATATCTGGACTGCATGAACACATGGCCTGCATCTACCGGCGCACAAACAGCCGGTCGCCTGACATCGGACCCATGGTCGGGTGTGAGTGGATTTGCAGGCGCAGAATGCCGTGGCCAGCCTCTTCGGCCGCAGCCGTCATCGTCCGTATCAGATCTTCGCCAATGTCCAGCCAACCAGATCCTGCACGACCTCTTCGAACGCCCGGTCAAGTGACTGCACATAGGCAGCATTTCCGCTGCCCGTGACCGCTGTAGTCGAGCGAAACACCTTTGTCGCCACCACCACGCCGTTGCGGTCATTGAGTATCTTGGCAGACAATTCAACGACAGCGCGCTCACCGGCATCGGCCTTGATCTCGAAGGCCCGAATGGCGGTGATGATCTTGTAGTCGATCGCCAGACCGTCACCGGGGCGTCCGACGCCGCCAACCCGGCCCGAATTTTCAAACGCCTGAACCAGCTTGTCCTGGACTATTTTCGGCAGCCGGTCGGACCATTGCGACTTCGCCAGATATTCGATCGACGAAGACGTCGGGCGGATGACGATCTGCTCGCTGTCGAGCGCCTTGAGCGCAGTCGGCTCATTGATCAGGATCTGGCGGTTGCGCGACTGCTGGCCAGAAACTTCTGGCGCAGCCGACAGGCCATAGGTGTCAGGAGGTGTTGCTGCAACAAGTCCGCCCGCACAGCCGGACAGTGCTGACAGCATGGCAATCGCAACTATCCATCGACTCACATTCACGCTTACGCCACTCCCAAAAGCCTGTGTCAGGCCACTTACCAAACCGTTAACACATCTCTTGCGAGGCATACAACAAAGAGTCAACGGCGCGTCCGCCCGTCATATTGCTTGACCGTGTCGCCACCGAAAATAAGCCGCTGCGGATCCTGCTCGATGGAAGAAATCGAGCGTTCGATGCGCTCGATTGAACGCCGCGCATCATTGACCAGTGCCTCGACATCGCGCAGGCCAGAGCCTGAAAAGCGCTGAAGATTGTCAGCGATCGGGCCAATTCTGGTATTGAGCGAATTGGCGACATCGCGGAACGACTTGAGCGTAGCCTCGGCATCGGCGAGCAGCGTTGATGCATCCCCTTCCCCGAGGAAATTGTCCACCTTGGCCAGAACCCCGTCAACGCGAGTCGATGCGGCATTGAGCGTGGCGGTCATCTGCTTAACATCGGAAATGATCAGATCATAATCTTCTTTGCGCGCATTGAATGTCTCAGCCACTTCTCGCGCATCGGCGAGCGCCTTGCGGGCATCCGCACTTGCAACCGCAATGTCATCGACGGCCTGGCCAACCTTGGCCGGGTCAATTCCGGAAATCACCTTGTCGACCTTGTCGAGCGAGACGCCGGCGTCAGCAGCGAATGTTTCAAGCGAATTGGCCGCCAGCCGGAAGCTTTCCAGCGTTTTGGTGATGTCGCCCGAAGCATTGGCGACGTCGGCTGTGACCTTGTCGACATTGCCCAGTATGCGGTCGATTTTCTCCGGATCCACCGCCTTGATCAGCTCTTCCGCCGAGCCAAGCGCACTGTCGATCCGGCCCGACAGCGATTTCACGGTCTCGGACAGGCTGGCTACGCTCTTGAGGAAATCGTCGATGCCGTCGGCATTGTCACGCAACGCGCCGGTGAAAATCTCGGTGTTCTTGAGCGTTTCGGTCAGCGGGGCTCGCGCGTCCTTGACGAAGCCTTCGACCTCGCCAATCACCGCATTGGCGCGATTGAGGATTTCGTCGGCCGTGGCAAGCAAATTGGTCACGCTGGACGGATCGGCCTCGATTTCCGCGATCTCGTCCTTGGTGAGCGCGCGGAGCAAAATATTGTCATTGGTAGGGGTTCCCCCTTGCAACTCGATATAGGCCGACCCTGTCAGTCCCTGAATTTCCAGCGCCGCACGTGTATCGGTGTAGATCGGCGTATTGGCCTGCACCTCGGTCTGCGCAATCACGTAATCGGGGCTTTCAGGATCAATACTGAGCCGCCGGATCACGCCGTAGGGAATGCCGTTGAACCGCACCGGCGAGCCCACCGACAGTCCGTTGGCGGAGCCAGGGATGCGGACGATCAATTGGGTGGTCTCGCCACCACCGCCATAGCGCGCCATCCAGTAGACAAAGCCGAACGCCGACAACATCACCAGAAGGGTGAACAAGCCGACGATGGCATAATTGGCCCGCGTTTCCATTACTTCGCTTCGCTTTTCTTGCTGCCGGCCGGGTTAGGTTCCGGGTCCTGCTTAACATCTTGATTCCGGGTATGGCTTGGGATCAAGCGCGCTCTCTTGCCTTGAAAATAGGATTGCACCCAAGGGTCGTCAAATGAAAGCATGTCATCGATGGTTCCTTCCACCAGCACGCGTTTCTGGCCCAGAACGGCGATCCTGTCGCAGACAGAGAACAGGCTGTCGAGATCATGGGTCACCATGTAGACGGTTAGTCCCATCGTGTCACGCAACTGGGCGATCAGCTCATCGAATTCCGCCGCTCCGATCGGGTCCAGCCCGGAGGTCGGCTCATCCAGGAAAACCAGATCCGGATCAAGCGCCAGTGCACGTGCCAGCGCTGCCCGTTTGATCATTCCGCCGGACAGTTCTGATGGGTATTTGTCCGCCGCGTCAGGCGTAAGCCCGACCATTGCCACCTTCAGCTCCGCCAGTTCATCCATCAGTTTCTTGGGAAGATCCAGGTACTCCCGCATCGGAACCTGAATGTTCTCGCGCACTGTCAGCGCCGAAAACAGCGCGCCCTGCTGAAACAATACACCCAGGCGCATATCGAGCTGAATTTTCGTGGCTTCGTCGACCTGATCATAATCCTCGCCGAGAATCCGGATAACCCCATGCTGCCGCGGAATCAGCCGCAGTATCGATCGCATCAACACCGATTTTCCGGTACCGGAACCGCCGACAAATCCCAGTATCTCGCCGCGATAAACATCAAGATCAAGATGATCGAGCACCACATTGCGCCCAAACGCAACGGTGACGTCGCGCGCCGAGAGGATCACCTCGCGCTCGAGCTCGGGGTCTGGCACCAGACGATCAGAGTGATTGGGGTCTTGCGGGGTCATCGGATCCTGTTCAAAAGTCGATTGCCGCGTAGAACATGGCGAACAGGCCATCGACAAGGATAACAACAAAGATCGCCTTGACGACCGAAGCCGTCACCCGCCGGCCCAGAGATTCGGCGCTGCCGCCAACCTTCATGCCTTCCACCGATGCGACGATGCCGATGATCAGCGCCATGAACGGAGCCTTGATCATGCCCGATGTGATCGTCGACATGTCGATGGCCTCGCGCAGCCGCGCCACGAAGACGTCGGGCGTAATACCGGAATAGGTCCAGACTACGGCAGCGGCACCGAGCAGCGCAGCAAAATTTGCCACAACGGTGAGAAGCGGCAACACAACCGTCAACGCCACCATCCGCGGGAATACCAGCACGCCGATAGGGTTCAAGCCCATCACCTTGAGTGCGTCGACCTCCTCGCGCATCTTCATCGAGCCGATTTCCGCGGTAATCGCGCTGCCGGACCGTCCGGCGATCATGATCGCAGTCAAAAGCACGCCGATTTCGCGCAATTGCAGAATTCCGACGAGATCGACGACAAAGACCTCGGCGCCGAAATAGCGCAGCTGAAACGCACCCTGCTGGGCAATAATCGCACCGATGAGAAAGCTCATCAGCATGATGATCGGCACCGCACGAACACCCATCTGGTCCATATGGGTGACAATCGACGCCGGGGAAATTCCGGAAGACCGGTCGAGCTTGAGCTGCGCCCCGCGAACCGCCGATCCCAGAATGTACAGCGATGCTATGAGGTCATCATAGAGCTCATACATGCCCTTGCCGATCGGGGCGAATATCCGTTCAAACAGCGGCTGACGGTCCGGAGCCACACGTGCAGCCCGATCCACCATGTCCGGGATCGCCGCAATCAAGCTCTCCACCGGTTCTGTCGCACCCACCACATTTGCCTCTGCGCCGCAGGCGTGGGCTGCTGCCATCGTCTTGCGCACCAGCCAGGCGCCGGCAGTGTCGAAATTGCTGACTTCCGCCAGGTTGATGTTGAGGGATTTCCCCGACAGGCTATCTTGGATTTCCAGCAATTTGCCATATACCCCTGAAATCGCCGCATGACGCCAGTCACCGGAGAGAACAAGCGTCTCGCCATCTTCCGAGACGCGCCGTTCGACCCGCGGCGACGGACCACTGGCGCGCCCGATATGGACATCGGCTCTTGTATCTTTTTGCTGTTCGGTCAACATGATCCACACATAGCGGGTCGCCTTGGAACTGTCACCGGACAGGAACCGTATAAGCGCCTGTCTACACTGTATTCGACACTTTATTCACGGACACGCACCAATGCCCAGACAACTTCATGCCAAGATCGACAGCTTTCCGCTCACCCGCGCTTTCACAATCTCGCGCGGCGCCAAGACATCTGCCGAAGTCGTCACCTGCACCATCAGCGACAATGGCGTCAGCGGCCACGGAGAATGTGTTCCCTACGCGCGCTACGGCGAAACCGTCGAAGGCGTCATGGAAGCGATCAAAGCCTTTAACGACGCCATCGCATCAGGGATGAGCCGGGAAGAGCTGCAAAGCGCCATGGCAGCGGGCGCCGCTCGCAACGCCATTGATTGCGCCCTGTGGGATCTCGAAGCCAAACTCAGCGGCACCCGGGTCTCGACAACTGCCTGCCGCATTCTGCCGCGCCCGGTCCCCACCGCGGTGACGATTTCGCTCGGCGAGCCCGCCGACATGGCGGATCAGGCCCGCGCCCACACCTCCCAGAAACTGCTCAAGGTCAAGGTCGGCACATCCGACGATCGCGCCCGCATGCATGCCGTGGCCAGCGCTGCGCCCGATGCGGAAATCATTCTCGATGCCAATGAAGGCTGGGACGAAAGCAACATCCGTGAACACCTGCTGCTCGCAGCCGAACTGCATATTGGCCTGATCGAACAGCCCATGCCTGCAGGCAAGGACGAAATTCTGGCGCATATCCCCCACCCGGTGCCTATTTGCGCTGATGAAAGCGTCCACACACTTGCCGATCTCGAATCACTGTCGGATCGCTATGATGCGATCAACATCAAGCTCGACAAGACCGGTGGCCTTACTGAAGCCCTGCGCATGCGTGACCGCGCCCGTGAACTTGGCTTCGGCGTGATGATCGGCTGCATGGTCGGCTCATCCCTGGCCATGGCCCCGGCAGTGCTGTTGGCCCAGGATGCGGACTGGGTCGATCTTGACGGACCGCTGCTGCTTGCACGCGACCGGTCTCCGGGGCTGGTCTATACGGGGTCGCTAGTTTCTCCGCCGTCTGCCGAACTCTGGGGCTGAGTTTATCGCGCGTCGGACCGGATCATCAAACAGGTTTCATTCGGGATGGATCAGCACTAGAACTGAGGTCGGTCAATCAAGCTTTTTCGAGGGGGAAATCCGCATGATATCGGGTCGAATCGGCGTCAATCGCACCGAAGATGGTGAATTTGTCGCCGCCAATTGCTGCGCATCGGCAAGTTTGAAGCAGGACGGGATTATCGCCTCGGCCACGCCTTACCGTATCATCTTGCAAATCCAACGCTCGCTTCGCCGCACAGATTGTTGAACCGGGTCTGCTTACCCGTCGATCATCCTCCAATTGCCCTTGAAGAGAAGAACTGCAAATGACCTCCAAAGACACCAAGCGCGTCAGCGATCCCAAGCCCACCAGCGGTGATCTCGATGAGAATGCCCTGTTTTATCACCAATATCCGCGGCCGGGGAAACTCGAGATCCAGGCGACCAAACCTTTGGGCAACCAGCGCGACCTGGCGCTTGCCTATTCACCAGGCGTCGCAGCCCCCTGCCTGGCGATTCGCGACAATCCCGATGCCGCGGCTGCCTACACCGCCCGCGCCAATCTGGTCGCCGTCGTTTCCAACGGCACGGCGGTGCTCGGCCTTGGCAATATCGGTCCGCTGGCCTCCAAGCCGGTGATGGAGGGCAAGGCCGTCCTGTTCAAGAAGTTTGCCGGCATCGACGTTTTCGACATCGAGATCGATGCGCCCGACGTCGACCGCATGGTCAGCGTGATTTCGGCACTTGAGCCGACATTCGGCGGCATCAACCTCGAGGACATCAAGTCGCCGGAATGTTTTGAGGTCGAGCGGCAACTGCGCGAAATCATGGACATACCGGTGTTCCACGACGACCAGCACGGCACCGCCATCATTGTCGCAGCAGGAATCCTCAACGGCCTCGAACTGGCCGGCAAGGAACTGGCCAGCGCCAAGATTGTCACCTCCGGTGCTGGTGCAGCGGCACTCGCCTGCCTCAACCTGCTGGTCACGCTCGGTGCCAAACGCGAAAACATCTGGGTCCATGACATCGAAGGCCTGGTCTATGAAGGCCGCGACGTGCTGATGGACCAGTGGAAATCGATTTATGCTCAACCCTCCGACAAGCGGGTCCTGTCCGACTCGATCGGAGGCGCTGACGTGTTTTTAGGCCTCTCCGCCGCCGGCGTTCTCAAGCCCGAATTGCTTGCAACAATGGCCGAACGGCCATTGATCATGGCGCTCGCCAATCCCTCGCCAGAAATCATGCCGGACCTGGCGCGTGAAGCGCGGCCTGATGCCATGATCTGCACTGGGCGCTCGGATTTCCCCAATCAGGTCAACAACGTCATTTGCTTCCCCTATATCTTTCGCGGCGCGTTGGACTGCGGAGCCCGCACCATCAACGAAGAGATGAAAATGGCAGCCGTCCGCGCCATTGCCTCGCTGGCCCGTGAAGAACCATCCGATATCGCCGCACGCGCCTATTCCGGCGAGACGCCAGTGTTCGGCCCGGAATATCTCATTCCCTCACCCTTCGACCAACGGCTGATCCTGCGCATCGCCCCCGCTGTCGCCGAGGCAGCAGCCAAGTCTGGCGTGGCAAGGCGTCCGATCACCGACATGGAAGCCTATGTCGACAAGCTCAACCGCTTCGTGTTCCGCTCCGGCCTGATCATGAAGCCGCTGTTTACCGCAGCCAAGACCGCCACCAAGAAGCGCGTGATCTTTGCCGAGGGCGAGGACGAACGGGTGCTGCGCGCTGCCCAGGTACTGCTCGAGGAAGGCGTTGCCGAACCGATCCTCATCGGCCGCCCCAACATCATCGAATCGCGGCTGCAGCGGTTCGGCCTCAGAATCCGGCCCGGCGTCGATTTCGAAGTCACCAATCCCGAGGACGATCCCCGGTTTCGAAATTATGTCGACGAATATTTCAAGCTGGTCGGGCGCAAGGGCGTGATCCCGGAGGCCGCGCGCACCATCATACGAACCAACCCCACCGTGATTGGCGCGCTTTCCCTGCGATTGGGCGAAGCCGATGCGATGATTTGCGGACTTGAAGGCCGCTACGCCCGCCATTTGCGCGATGTTTCACAGATCATCGGCAAGCGCGAAGGCGTCATCGATTATTCGGCACTCAGCCTGCTGATCTCGCAGCGCGGCGCCACATTCTTCACCGACACCTATGTGTCGTTTGACCCATGCGCCGAGGAGATCGCCGAAACCACGATCATGGCGGCCGAGGAAATCCGCCGGTTCGGCATCGTGCCGAAGGCCGCGCTGTTGTCCCATTCGAATTTTGGCTCACGCGATTCCTCAAGCGCCTCGAAAATGCGCCGGGCGATCGAAATCATCCGCAAGGTCGCGCCTGATCTGGAAGCCGACGGCGAAATGCACGGCGATTCTGCCATGTCGGAAGCGCTCAGAAGGCGGGTAATGCCCGACAGCACCCTCACCGGAGAGGCCAATCTTCTGGTCTTCCCCACTCTCGACGCCGCCAACATCGCCCTGGGCGTGGTCAAGACCATGACCGAAGCGCTGCATGTCGGACCTATCCTGCTCGGCGCCGCCTTGCCTGCCCACATCCTGTCACCATCTGTGACCTCGCGTGGTGTCGTCAACATGGCAACCCTGGCGGTGGTCGAGGCGTCTTCGGCGGAGTGATTGAATCTGGCGTTTTCGATGACCTTCCAGCCGCAGGTTAAGGTAAACAACCGGATGTGATTGGCGCAAATCCACACAACGATTACAATGCAAACTGCAATGCCATCGAAGATTTAATCTTGATGTCATAGAACGGGTTTGTCGTTGTGTTGGAGTCAAAAGTCATGCCTCGCGTCTGGTTTCGCAGTCACTTGCTGGTTCTCGCCCTTGCCCTTTCAGGTACAGGCGCGGCGGAAGCATCTGCGGTTTGCACACAGCTCAAGGCGCAACTCGTCAACGCCAATTCAACCGGATCGTCTAAAAATTTCAGGCGTTTTGCCGAAGCAGCGGTCAAGCAGGAACAGCAGATCAACCAGGTGCGGTCTGATTTAAAGCGCTTCGGCTGCAGTTCCGGCAGCGTCATCGTCCTGGGTGGCAAGAACGCCAAGGCCTGCGCCAAGCTCACCTCGGCGCATACCAAGATGAACGCCAATCTCGCCGCCCTCGAGCGCAAGCGGGACTCCTACGCCCGCCGATCGAACAAGGTGCTCAAACGGCGCATTCAGGCGGAACTCAAAGCCAATGATTGCGACGGCAAGCGTGCATCCATCCGCGCCGCCGCACTCAAGGGGCAAGCAGACGCCGTGAACTCGCGCAAGCCAAAAAGCACCGGCCTCGTTGCCATTATCGGTGACAGTGGCGGCAAGGTCAGCCCTTCCGTCACCGCAAGCACGTCGCGGTCAAAAATCGTGGTCGAACCAAGGGCATCGAGTGGCGGGAACTACCGGACCCTGTGTGTCCGCAGTTGCGACGGATTCTTCTTCCCGGTCTCTTCAGCCGCTTCACCCTCCGATTTTGGTCGGGATGAACGGACCTGCCAGATGATGTGTCCCGGCACCAAGGCGGAGCTGTATTTTCATTCCGCCTACGGACAGGAAAGCGAGGACATGGTCTCCGCCCGGACCCGCGAACCCTATACCGAGATGCCCAACGCATTCGCCTACCGCAATATCGGTGCGCCGATGAGCAAGGCCTGCGGCTGCAACATGGGGGCCTTCTTCAAGGAAATGCAGCGCCGCGAGGCAATCCTGAACGGCTCGGCCACGGCTGACGCGCCGGTGACGACCTGGGTCCGCCCGTTCAACCGGCCCGACCCGGGCGAGGATCCCGAAACCATCCTTGATGCCGAGATGCGCCTGACATCGGAAGACGTGGCTGCAGTGCTTGCCGCCTCAAGCACCGAACGGCCGCTCACCGAGGAACGCCAGCAGGTTCGAATGGTCGGACCGACCTTCCTGCCTGACCAGTCCGATCATCTCGACCTGAAAGCCGGGCCGCAGACGCTGATCCGCTGAATTGAACATTCGATTGAGGCTCCACACATCTGGATCCAACCCGGAAACTACACCGGGTAAGCCTGCCGCCGCGCCAGCGCTTTACGGCTGACCTGGATCAGCACGGTGCTGATCAGCACGCAATAGACGCCCATCGCGGCGATCTGAGCCGGATACGAGACACCCAGATCAATCAGCACACCGGTCACGCCCGGCCCGATGGCCGTGCCGAACACCATGAAGGCGACGATCAGCGAACGAATGCTTCCGAGATGCCTGGCGCCGTAGACCTCGGGCCAGAGGGCGCCGAACAGGGTTGACGAAAATCCGTAGGAGACCCCCATCAGCGCCATGAACACGTAAGCGCCCCACGGGGCATCCGTCGATGCCAGCACGAAACACGACAGCGACAGCGGAACCAGGAACACCGGCAGCATCCGGATGGCGGAAAACCGGTCGACCAGCTGTCCAGAAATCAGCGCGAAGATAATGGTCATAGAAGACATGATGGCAAACGAGGCAGCAAATACACTCGGCGGCCAGCCGCGCAACTCTGACAGATAGACTTGATGGAAGAACACGGTTGTGCCGATGACTGCCGGCGCCATCACCCCCGACAGCGCAGCCCAGAACAAGGGATCGCGGATTACCTCGGCGCGGGTCCAGTCCCGAACCGCAGCGGCGCCGGATTTTTTCGCCACCGATTGCGGTGTTCGCTCGAGCTTGAGCAGATTGTAGATCGCCGGGAGGGCGACCAGAATGAGGACGGCTGCCGCCACCAGCCAGGAGCCGCGCCAGCCGACGAGGGCCGTCACGGTAACGAAGCTGATCGGAAATATCGCCTCGCCGAAATTCACCCCGATGGCCGTCAGCGATATCGCCCGGCCGCGCTGGGCGGCAAACCAGCGTCCCATCGCGGTCATGGCGATGTGGCTGAACATGCCCTGCCCGAACAGCCTGAGCAGATAGACCGAGAGCACCAGCAGCGCCAGCGAGCGCGACCAGGCCATCAGGATGCAGGCAATGGCCAGAACCGGTGCGGCCAGCAGCACCGTCGAGGCGACAGAGATCCGGTCAACGATCTTGCCCACCTGCGGCAGCGTTGCGGCGCTTGCCAGCGTTGCCAGCATGTAGAGCGTGCCGAACTCGCCATGGCTCAGACCATATTCGGATCTGATTTCACCTGCTGACAGCGAGATGAAATAAGTCTGTCCGAACGAGGAGAAGAACGTCAGCAAAAACCCGCCGGCGACCCAGCGGGCATTGTCGCGCAGAAATGTCAGAATCATCAGCGATCCCTAAACCGGTTGGTGATCGGGTAACGCCGGTCGCGGCCAAAATTCTTGCGGGTGATCTTGACGCCGGGCGCCGACTGCCGCCGCTTGTATTCGGCGATATAGAGCAGATGCTCGATGCGGTGCACGGTGGCCACGTCATGGCCGCGGGCGACGATCTCGTCGACGCCCATCTCGTTTTCGACCAGACATTCGAGAATATCATCAAGCACCGGATAGGGCGGCAGCGAATCCTGGTCTGTCTGATCCGGCCGGAGCTCTGCCGAGGGCGCCTTGTCGATGATGTTGACCGGGATCACCTCGCCCGAAGGGCCGAGCGCGCCTGGCGGGACGTGAGTGTTGCGCCAGCGCGACAGCGCATAGACCTGCATCTTGTAGAGATCCTTGATCGGATTGAAGCCGCCATTCATGTCGCCATAGAGCGTGGCGTAGCCGACGCTCATTTCGCTCTTGTTGCCGGTGGTGACCACCATTGAGCCGAACTTGTTGGAGATCGCCATAAGGATGACACCGCGCGCCCGGCTCTGCAGGTTTTCCTCGGTGATGCCCTCGTCGGTGCCTTCAAACATCTCGCCGAGTGCGGTGAGGAAGCCCTGTACCGGCTCCTCGATCGCCACAGTGTCGTAACGGCAGCCAAGTGCGCGGGCACAGGCCTCGGCATCGGCGAACGAGCTCTCAGAGGTGTAGCGGTAGGGCAGCATGACGGCGCGCAGGCGCTCCTCGCCCAGCGCATCGACCGCGAGGGCTGCGCAGATGGCCGAATCAATGCCGCCCGACAGCCCGAGCACCACATTGCGAAATCCGTTCTTGTTGACGTAATCGCGCAGGCCGAGCATGCAGGCGCGGTAATCGGCTTCCTCGGCCACCGGGATCTGCGACATGGGTCCGCTGGCGCAGACCCAGTCGCCATCAGCCTGGCGTTTCCAGGTACTGACCGAAACGGCTTCCTCGAACTGGCTCATCTGAAAGGCGAGGCTCTTGTCGGCATTCATGGCGAAGCTGGCGCCATCGAAGACCAGTTCATCCTGACCGCCGAGCTGGTTGGCATAGATCATCGGCAGACCGCTTTCGATCACCTGCTTGAGCACCACCTGATGGCGGATGTCGACCTTGCCACGATAATAGGGCGATCCGTTGGGCACGATGAGAATTTCCGCGCCGCTCTCGCTCAGCGTTTCGCAAACGCCGAGATCGCCCCAGATATCCTCGCAGACCGGAATGCCGAAACGCACGCCACGCAGCGCCACCGGGCCGGGCATCTCGCCGGCATCAAACACCCGTTTCTCGTCGAATTCGCCATAGTTGGGCAAATCCACCTTGTCGCGTGAAGCCATGATCTTGCCGCCATCGAGAACGGCAGCCGAATTGAAGCGCTTGTCGCCCTCAAAACGCGGATAACCGATGATCACCGCCGGTCCGCCATCAGCAGTCTCGGCCGCCAATTCCTCAATCGCCTTCAGGCAGCTTTTGAGGAAGGCCGGTTTGGTCACCAGATCCTCGGGCGGATAGCCGGAGATGAACAACTCGGTCAGCAGCAGCACATCGGCGCCATGGCGGGCGGCGTCGGAACGCGCCTGCCGGGCCTTGGCGAGATTGCCGGAAATATCGCCAACGATGGGATTGAGCTGCCCAACGGCGATGCGGATGGTGTCGGTCTGGGCGGTTTGGATCTGGGTCATGACAGCCGTGTTACCCCAACTTGCCGGACTTGAAAATCATCGAAATCCGATTGATTGATCAAACCTGCATATGGTCCGCTCCCGGCTGGGGCCTGCTTACTCGTATTCGGCGCTCTCGTCACGGCCGATACCGGCAACGGCGCCGGCGGTTTTGCCGACAGCCTTGCCGGTGAGTTTGACAGCGCCAACCGCACCGCCAACCACCATGGACCCGGCGCCAGTGACAGTTTTGGCGACCATATAGGTACCGCAACCCGACGCGGACAGCGCCAGCGCGAGGGCAAGACAGGGCGGAACAAGGCGACGGTAAGAGCTCATGACACATGCCATAAGCCACCCATCGTGAAAATCAAGTTAAGCCGTAGCTGCAACCCTTGCCTTGTCAAACCGCCACATGGTCATCGCCAGCACGCCGAATTCGGCGCTGTCATGCACCAGTTTGGCCCTGCCCGCCTCACCGGCAGCCCCGAGCGCCACATAGAGCGGCAGCAGATGCTCGTCAGTCGGATGGTTTTCGACTGCATAGGGTGCCAGACGGCGATAATCGAGCAATGCCGCAATGTCATTGGCAGCGATTTTCTCATTCATCCAGTCGGAAAACTGCTGCACCCAGACTGGCACTGCAAGCTGGCGTTGACCGGTCCTCAATGCCTTGAAGGCCTCGCCGAGATTGTGGGTGAACGAGCCTGAGCCGATGATCAGCACGCCCTCACGGCCAAGGCCTGCGAGCGCCTGACCCAGCCGGTAATGATGCTCAGGTCCCTTGCTCGGATCGACCGAAAGCGACACCACCGGAATATCGGCCTCGGGATAGGCCAGCGTCAGCGGCACCCAGACACCATGGTCAAAACCGCGTTTTGCCACGGCTCGGGCCGAAAAGCCCGCCGACTGCAGATCACTCGCGATGCGTTGCGCCAGTTCCGGATCGCCCGGAGCGGGATACTCAATGGCGTAGAGTTCCGGCGCGAAGCCACCGAAATCATGGATGGTTTCAGGATGCGGATCAGCCGAGACGACCACGCTGCCGGCGACTTCGAAATGAGCGCTGGCGACGACAATGGCGCGCGGCCGTGGCAGATCCGCAGCCAGCTGCCTGAGCCAGGCGGCGGCCTGGGTGTCGGCAATCGCCGTGTCGGGCGAACCGTGGGACAGGAAAAGGGCGGGCATGGGGTTTTCGGACAACTGGGTCATGAATGATCTCCTTGCCGTGAATATAGATCGTCACCCGCGTTCATAGAAGATGTCGTTTTGACCACTCAGCGTTCGCATTTTGTAAACACTCCAATTTACCGCGAACATGGCGATGCCCCCGCATGGAGTGTTTCCAATCGGGGTGATGAGGAAGATCTGATCCGGAGGGCCGCACGCGGGCTTTGCCTTACGGAAAACTGAAAGATCGGTGGCGCAGCACGCGCGCGGCCCGAATATCGCCGGATGATGTCCGCATCCGACAGACGGCGCCTCGCACCCTCGGGAGTTTATCCCCGCCCGGATTGCTCCGGCCGCGGTCTGGACCGACCGCGGGAGTGGTTCTGGCAAGGTTCCGGCACGGACCCTGAAGGCCAACCGGCCCTCATGTCCGCCACAGGCCCGGACCGATCTCCCGCCGCGCATCCCGCCTTTCGGCTGGCGCGCAACGAAACCCGGCCCGGTGGCTGGCTTTGCACGGTCACCTTGACCGCCCGCCAGCGGAACCCCGATGGCCTCCGCCTCCTCCCGGTGCCCACCGCACGTTACGGCAAATCCCGAAAGGCCTTCCTCCCACCTGGTCCAACACGTTCGCGTTCCATCCGGCAGCGGGAGCGACATCAGTGTGGCACGGGGGTGCAGGGTGGGGAAGAAATGGGGATAAGATTCTAACCAAGGGATTGGAAATCTTGGGTGCAAGGCTGCGGCTTTTCCCCGGCAATTCGGCATTTTCGCGAGCCCAATCTCCCCCCTTGCGGGGGAGATGTCGGTGAAACCGACAGAGGGGGGTATGTTGCGTTTTATACCGACAACGCAGTGTTCGCTGAGACCTTACCCCCCTCTGTCACCTACGGTGACATCTCCCCCGCAAGGGGGGAGATTGCAACAAGCCCAAAACCCCTCACTCCGCCACCAGCAACCCGGCCGAGCCTTTTTCGTATTGCGGCAATCCATCGGTGATCTCGTAGAAATCGCCCTTGTCGGCACAGAAGATGTGCTTGGTGATCGCCAGCCCGGTCGGCTGATCAAACGCCCCCGCCAGCACCGAAATATGCTGATCCGCCTGATGTTTCCAGAACAGCGCAGAGCCGCAAGTGGTGCAGAAACCGCGCCTGGCGACATCGGAAGCCTGATACCAGGTGATGTCGGCCTCACCCTCGATTTCGATCTTGTCGTCGCTCACATTGGTGGCAGCGAAATAGAGCCCCGACTGGCGCCGGCATTGCGAACAATGGCAGGCGACAACCTCACGCAACGGGCCGGTGGTGCGGAAGCTGACGGCACCGCAATTGCAGTGTCCGGTGCGGGTTTGATCGTCTGACATGGCGGACTCCAGAGGTGTGAATCAGGCTGGGGGCGATACAACCACGGACGGGAGTTGCCATGCTACTGACATTTGCGACATTCCATCGTCATGCCGGACTGCACCCGTTTTCATTCTCGGCTCGGAGGCCGAGGATGACGAAACGAGGGGACTGAAGACGAAGATGGTGAATGTGGAGCCCCTGCACACTCCGTCATGCCGGACCCCGATCCGGCATCCAGCAGGCGAGCGTCCGCGAGCCGGGAGACCAACTGTCTTCAGGAAGCGAATGGGTCTCTCACCGCGCCGACGCGCGGTGGCTGGATACCGGATCAAGTCCGGGGTGACGGCGGCGGGGATCACTTGATCGCGCCGCCAACCAAAAACGCCGGAGTTCCCCCCGGCGTTTTCGTAATCATGTCAGCTACTTGCGACCGGAACGTTACCCGTTGACAACCGCTTTCTGCTCGTCGCGTCCGCCCTTCATGCGCTCAGCCACGAGGAAGGCGAGTTCCAGGGCCTGGTCGGCGTTGAGACGCGGGTCGCAATGGGTGTGGTAGCGGTCCTGCAGGTCTTCGCCGGTGAGCGCCCGGGCACCGCCGGTGCATTCGGTGACATTCTTGCCGGTCATCTCGATGTGGATGCCGCCGGGATGGGTGCCCTCGGCACGGTGGATCTGGAAGAACGAATCCACTTCCGACAGGATCCGCTCGAAGGGACGGGTCTTGTAGTTGTTCATGGTGATGGTGTTGCCGTGCATCGGATCGCATGACCACACCACCTTGCGGCCTTCACGCTCGACGGCGTGGATCAGCTTGGGCAGGTGATCGGCAACCTTGTCGTGACCGAAACGGGCGATCAGGGTGAGCCGGCCGGCTTCGTTGGCCGGGTTCAAGATGTCGATCAGCGAAAGCAACTCGTCGGGCTGCAGCGACGGGCCGCATTTGAGACCGATCGGGTTCTTGATGCCGCGGGCAAATTCGACATGGGCGTGGTCGGGCTGGCGGGTACGGTCGCCGAGCCAGATCATGTGGCCGGATGTGGCGTAGTAATCGCCCGAGGTCGAATCGATGCGGGTCATGGCTTCTTCATAGCCAAGCAGCAGCGCTTCATGGCTGGTGAAGAAATCGGTCTCGCGCAGGTTCGGGTGGTTGTCGCCGGTGATGCCGATCGCCTTCATGAAATCCATGGTCTCGGAAATCCGGTCAGCGAGCTTGCGGTAGCGCTCGGCCTGGGGGCTATCCTTGACGAAGCCGAGCATCCACTGGTGCACATTGTCGAGATTGGCGTAGCCGCCCTGGGCAAAGGCGCGCAACAGGTTGAGCGTTGCCGCCGACTGCCGGTAGGCCGCAACCTGACGCTCCGGATCGGGGATCCGCGAGGCTTCGTCGAAGTCGATGCCATTGATGATGTCGCCGCGGTAGCTCGGCAGCGTCACATCGCCCCTGGTTTCGGTCGGTCCCGAACGCGGCTTGGCAAACTGGCCGGCAATGCGGCCGACCTTGACCACCGGCTGCTGCGCGCCAAAGGTCAGAACCACGGCCATCTGCAGGAAGACGCGGAAGAAATCGCGGATGTTGTCGGCTTCGTGCTCGGCGAAGCTCTCGGCGCAATCGCCACCCTGAAGCAGAAAGCCCCTGCCTTCGGCGACGTCGGCAAGCACCGACTTCAACCGGCGGGCCTCCCCCGCAAACACCAAGGGGGGAAACTTGGCCAGCCGCGCTTCGGTCACTTTCAGTGCCTCTGCATCCGGATAATCCGGGACCTGCTGGATCGGTTTGTTGCGCCAGCTTGATGGGGTCCAGTTCTGTGCCATGTCGTTCACCGTGTTGGCCGGGGCTCCCCCGGCAGTTTTACGGACCGTAGCCCGTGGATTGGTCGATTTCAGGGGGCTTATAGCGATCAATTGACCGCCTGCAAACCCGGCAATTCGAATCAGCTGCGCGAAGGGCGTCCCCGCCGCCCCAGCGACAGCTCGAACAGCTCGATTTCAGCCGGCGACAGCGTCACTGCGCGGGGGTAGAGCGGCGCGTGCCGGTCTTCGTGGATTTCGGTGTGAAAATCATCGGTTTCGGCGACGAACCGGTGCACGCCTTCCGCGCCGAATTCGCGCAAAAACCCCTGCATCACCGCATCGAGATAGGACCGCAGGATCGGCGAATGGCCCTCCGCCCGCGGATGCTCGGGTCGCGCCTCGTAGACATGCAGGTTGAAATCCGGCGCCGGGGCGCGCGCTGACACGGACGCCGAACCGCTGGAAATGAATTCGAGATCCGTGAGCGCGATATCGCGGCGATGGTAGCGGAATTCGCGGGCATCGATGTCGGGCAGATTGGCAGCAAAATCAATCACCAGCAGCCCGTCGATAAAGCTTTCCGGCGCCCGCTCGGCGGTCAGCATTGACGGCGTCAGCGCAGTGCCGGGGACCGGGATGGCAAGACTGTCGTGCTCCATCACCGGGCGGGGCCGCCAGGTCCGGCGCCAGCCCTTGAGTCGCGCCGGCCAGGCGGCGACGATCTCGGTGCGCAACGTGGCGCGGTTGACCAGCGAGCCATAGCCGACAAGATCTTTCGATCCGGCAAGCTGTTCGAAATCGGCAATGGAAGGCTGTGACGGCATCTCGGTCCCGGGCTCGATAGCGGTGCGCTTGGCACCGGTGAATTCCCGTTAGAGATGGGGTATCGACCAGCCGATGTCAAAGCCGGCGCGATCCCGGCCGGGCGCAGTGCGGCGCAAAGGCCCCTCGCCCGGACAAAAAGCGCGAAGACGCCGGCGCTTGAGTTGAAGACAGCGCTAGCGCGCCATACATGTTTGGGACAATGATTGTGTCTCCACAGCTTGCAGGCAGAACCGCATGACCCAGATTGCCGACATGATTGCAGATCTCCGCGAGACATTTGCACGCCACAAGACCCGGCCGCTCGAATGGCGGCGGGGGCAGTTGCAGCGCCTCAGCGCCATGATCAAGGACAATGAGGCAGACATCCTCGCAGACCTGAAGGCTGACCTGGGCCGCTCGGGCTACGAGTCGCGGCTGGTCGAGACCAATACCGTTCAATCCGAGATCAGCCACGTGCTCAAGCATCTCAAGTCATGGATGCGGCCGCAGCGGGTGCCAACGCCGCTGACCAACCAGCCCGGCCGCTCGGAAATCGTGCCCGAACCGCTGGGCGTGGTGCTGATCATGGCGCCGTGGAATTATCCGGTCTACCTGATCTGCATGCCGTTGATCGGAGCGATCGCGGCAGGCAATTGCGCGGTGCTGAAGCCGTCGGAGATTTCCGCCAACACGTCCAAGCTGCTGGCACGGCTGATTCCGGCCTATATGGATTCCGAGGCAATCCGGATTGTCGAAGGTGATGCCGACACCGCCAGCGAGCTGCTGGCCGAGCGGTTCGACCATATTTTCTTCACCGGCAGCCAGGCCATTGGCAAGATCGTCATGACCGAAGCGGCGAAACATCTGACCCCGGTGACGCTGGAACTGGGCGGCAAGAGCCCCTGCATCGTCGAGCCTGATTGCGATCTCGAGACCGCGGCGCGGCGTATTGCCTGGGGGAAATTTCTCAATGCCGGCCAGACCTGCGTGGCGCCCGATTACCTGCTGGTGCACGAAACCGTTGCCGGTGACTTCGTCACCCATCTGAAGAGCTCGCTGACGCGGTTTTATGGCGAAAATCCGAAGACCAGCCCCGATTATCCGCGCATCATCAACGACAAGCATTTTGCCCGCGTCAGCCGGTTGATCGCCGATGGCCAGATTGAATGCGGCGGCGAGACCGATCCGGCCTCGCGCTATATCGCGCCGACCATTCTCACCGGCGTGGATCCGGCGTCAGCGGTGATGAGCCAGGAGATTTTCGGGCCGGTGCTGCCTGTGATCACCTATGCAACAATCGACGAGGCAATCGGCTTCATCACCGCCAGACCCAAGCCGCTGGCGCTGTATCTGTTCTCCAATTCGACCGACATTCGCGACCGGGTGATGACCGAGACCAGCTCGGGCGGTGCCGTGATCAACGACGTGGTCACCCATCTCGCCGTGCCGGAACTGCCGTTTGGCGGCGTTGGCGCCAGCGGCATGGGCGCCTGTCACGGCCGCGCCTCGTTTGACACATTCAGCCATGCCAAGGCTGTGCTGACAAAATCGGAAAAGTTCGAAGTCAAACTGCGCTACCCGCCATTCTCGGCGCTCAAATCCCGGCTGATCAAGCTGGTCAGTTGAGTGCCAGAGTGCAGGTACGGATTGACACATATCAAGGCTGAAATATCGGCTGGTGTTATTGCTGTGGCATGCAACCAGCCAGCGGAGCTTCAGACATGACCGGACAATCAGCCTATTCCAACACCACCGAAGCCGTAGGCATCTTCCATACAGCACAAGACCTGCAGGCAGCGATTGACGATCTGTTGACCCAGGGATTCAACCGTATGGATCTGAGCATTCTGGCCTCTGAAACAGCCATCGAGGACAAGC
Source organism: Hoeflea sp. IMCC20628 (assembly GCF_001011155.1). Taxonomy (NCBI): domain Bacteria; kingdom Pseudomonadati; phylum Pseudomonadota; class Alphaproteobacteria; order Hyphomicrobiales; family Rhizobiaceae; genus Hoeflea; species Hoeflea sp. IMCC20628. Next base: position 1,606,136 of record NZ_CP011479.1, on the reverse strand, counting down.
TGCATGAAGCCTATGTCCCGGCCAGAAATCTTGAAGACCGGGTCGAAGTGCCGACCACCGCCTTTGTGTCGACCGAATCCATCGGCGACGCCATGGGCGCGGTGATCGGGGTTCTGGTCTATGTACCGGCGATGATTGGTGCGGCAGCCGTGGTCGCCTCCGGTGGCGCGCTGGCCGCAGCTGCAACGGCTGCGCTGATTGCCGGCGGTGTCGGCGGATCGCTCGGCACGGTGATGGCCGGGCTGATCGGTGCGGCCAAGGCTGACGAGATCGAAAAGCACATGCTGGCCGGTGGCCTGTTGCTGTGGGTTCGCACCCGCGACGAGCAACACGAGGAACGCGCGCTGGCGATCCTCAAAGGTCACAATGGCGACGGCGTTCACCTGCACACCCTGCCCTCGCTGGTCGGAACCGGCTATAGCGCGCCGATCGAGGACGTTGTCGACGTCGATATGGCCAAATCCGAATGAGACCCGCATGACCGACACGATCCATATCGTATGCCCCAAATGTCAGGCAAAAAACCGCATCCCGGCTGCCAAGCTGGGCGCCAAGCCTACTTGCGGGGTGTGCAAGGCACCGCTGTTTCCTGACGCTCCCTTCGAGCTCGACGAGGCCAAGCTGAACAAGCACCTCAAGGGCGACGAGGTGCCGCTGCTGGTCGATTTCTGGGCACCCTGGTGCGGGCCGTGCCGGATGATGGCGCCGGGATTTGCCGATGCGGGCCAGCAGATGTCGCCAAATGTTCGCTTTGCCAAGCTCGACACCGAAAAACATCAAAGCGTTGGCAACCGCTTCCAGATCCGCGGCATTCCGCTGATCATCCTGTTTGACAAGGGCCAGGAAGTCGCCCGCCATGCCGGCGCCATGGACGCCCGCGGCATTGTCAGCTGGGTGCGGCAGAATGTGAAGGGGTAGGTTCTGGGCCTAACTGCCCGAAACCGTCCGGTAATGCATTTGAGTGGTTTTGCGACCAACGACGGGACAAGTTGCGCAGGCAATTGCTGTCCGTTGCAGACAACGGCATTCACCAGCGCTGACAAAGTCGAGCCTCCGTCAGGCTCACCTCTGCATGGTTCAAAGAATTACGCCGGCCTTGGCGCATCCGGTTGGAAGCACGGCGCCGTAGCGGCGGAACGTTCAAAAACACCAATCAAAATCAGTGACTTGTTGTTATCGCCGAAACTGGCGCACAGAGGCCTCGCCCAAAATGGCGGCAGTGCGCCTTGGTTCAGCCTCGATGCGTTGCTCAAAATCAGCCAATGTCATTGGTTTGCCATAGAGGTAGCCCTGAAACTGCATGCAGCCGAACCGGGCCAGCAAATCGTGCTGCTCCAGCGTTTCCACCCCTTCGGCCAGGACAGTGTGACCCAGATCGTGGCTCATGAGGACAACATTCTTGACCAGCGAAGCGCTTGCTGAACTGTTGACCGCATCCTGCACGAAACTGCGATCGATCTTGATTTCCTGGATCGGCAAACGACGCAGGTATGACAGCGATGAATAGCCCGTCCCGAAATCATCGAGCGAAATGGTGATGCCCAGTGCACGCAACCTATCGAGCTTGGCAATCACCAACTCGATGTCAGTCACCAATACGCTTTCGGTCAGTTCAAGGGTCAGCAGCCTCGGGTTCGCACCGGTTTTGACCAGTGTGTCGTGCACAAATGCCCCGAAATCATGGTGCATGAGCTGGCTGGCGCTGACATTGACCGACAGGGTCAAGTGTTTCAAACGTGGATTTTTGCCCCATTCGGCCAATGTGCGGCAACCGGTTTCCAGCACCCAGCCGCCAATTGCGATCATCAGGTCAAGCTTTTCCGCCTGCGGAAGGAATTCGGCGGGCGAAACCAAACCCCGTTTCGGGCTGTTCCAGCGCAGAAGTGCTTCTGCGCCGGTCGTGGTTTGCGACAGATCGACTTGCGGCTGATAGGCCAGCCGGAATTCGTCATTCCACAAGGCGGCGATGAGATCGCGGCTTAACTTGTCCTTGCGGCTGAGTTCTGCCTGCATCACATGTACGCAAGCTGCGAGCATGGTGGTGGCCATGAATGCATTGGCCCAGGTGCCGATGGTTCGCGCAATGTCAGGCAGCACCACAAAGGGTGAAGTCAACGCCGTGCTGCCGAGTACAATGAAAGCCAGAAGACACAGGCCTATCAATACCAGCTGCGCCCGCGATTTTGCGCGCTGATAATTGATATAGCCAAGAGCTGCCACCACAAGCAGATACATATGACTTATCCGCGGTGCTTCTGCCGTCGGAACATCGAGTATCAGCCCCATGGTGATTCCGATCACCATCAATGCAGCCTGGCCGGCCAGAATTCCGAAAGCGAGATGACCGCGCCGGATCAACAGATAGATCGCCAGCCCGGCGATGAAAACCGCAAGCTCCATGGCCACCACCACCCACGAACCTATCGCGGCAAAGATCACGGCCTGGATCAAACCGATACCGGCAAGTGCCAAGGCCCCGTAACGGAAGGCAACGACCATTCGCGTTGAATAGTGGCTGGCAAGTGCCGGCGAGAGCTGCGGCTTTGGACTTGCCATCGATCTTCCTAGCTTGGCGTCATATGAGCTTTTGCGCATCATAGGATCGACTTATTAAGAACAAGTGCCCTCTTGATCAGGAGCAGGGTCCTGCGTCCCTGACTTCGAGATGGTTTGGCGGGGCTTTCGCAACATAGCGCAGTCCGTCGACCATCAGACCCAGCATCCGGTCGGTATGCCCGTCCTCGTTGTTGCTACCCGACGGATTGGCCACGGCATCGAGCATCTGGCCCGAGCCAAACACCTAAAACAACCAGAGCGTCGGCAACCGCTTCCAGATCCGCGGCATTCCGCTGATCATCCTGTTTCACAAGGGCCAGGAAGTCGCCCGCCATGCCGGCGCCATGGACGCCCGCGGCATTGTCAGCTGGGTGCAGCAGAATTTGCAGGGGTAGGTTCTGGATCGAAAACCGGCATCAGGGTGTCGGGACCACTCTTCCTCCAATCAGCTTTGCAACTAGCGGGGCGCCGAGCCTTGCCCAAAAAATAACGCCCACCGGGGGAGGAGGATCCGGTGGGCGTCATTTTGGGAAACTGATGCTCGGGAGGAGGATGAACACCAGTCACATCGAAGCGGCTATTTGGGAGGAGGAGGTGCCGCTCCGAATTCTTGAATTTCTACAAGGCGCGCCGGGCGGCGAATGGAATATCGCGCCGTGACATGCCGATGTCGCTCAACTCGCGTTCTGAAAGCCTGTTAAGCTCGACGCATGTTTCGCGGTACTTCCGCCAGCTGGCGTAGGAGCGGATCAATTTCATGGTTTCTCACCCTTTGTCCTGCTGTTGTCCGGTTGACCACCGTGGCCTTCCGATGTTTTGAATATAGGGCATCTAATCGATTTGTGCAGTGCAATATAACCATACAAGCCATACGAAAATTGCATAGCTCTTCGGAAATTCAGCTTATCGTGGCGCAAAGCTGTGCAGTTTCGTCATAACAGAAGGCAAACTGCCGCCAAATCAGTCATTACCTGTCAAGCAGCGAGATGCTGCGGCCGGCCTGCCAAAACCACCCGGTTCGGCAGCGAGAAGACAATCCTCATAGGCTGCGTCGATTGTTTTGCGTTGTTGAACCGCCCGGTCAAGATCCGCCGCTATCAGTTTGGCTCCACTCCGATCCGCTCCTCGGAGTGAGTCCCGGACAGCCTATTTGCCGATGCTATTTCTTCGCGGCCTTCGCGCCATAGCACAACCCGTCAATCATCAGATCCAGCATCCGGTCGGCATGCCCGTCCTCGTTGTTGCTGACCGACAAATTGGCGACCGCACGCAGCAGATCATAGGGGGCTACGCCGTCGCGGATCTCTCCGGCCATGGCTGCGGCATCGAGTAGTCGCCCAAGTGCTGGTTCAAACCGGGCCTGAAAATAGGTCGGCAGCGTGTCGAAAGCCTGATCGCCTGAGTGCAACGCCGCGGCGAGCCCCTTCTTGGTGGCGATGAAGGCGGTGTAGCGCTTGAGCCAGCGCCACAGCGCCTCGCCGGGCGGGTGCGCAGCAGCGAGCGTTGCGGCCTCGGCAGCACAGGCATCGACCTCGCGGCGAAACACGGCTGCGACAAGATCGGAGCGATTGGGAAAGCGGCGATAGAGCGTGCCGACGCCAACGCCGGCCCTGGCTGCGATGTCCCTTACCGGGGCATCGACGCCTGAGGTGGCGAAGACCTGCTTTGCTGCTTCGAGCACCGCGTCCTCGTTGCGCTGGGCGTCGGCACGGATGCGCCGTTTGGGAGATATGTCCCCGCCCTGCCCGGCTTTCGATACGTCAGTCACCCACGTCTCCTTGATCGACCAGACCCCGCGACTATTCCTACCCCTTGATATCCGGAGCAATGTTCCGTATATCGAAATAGTAAACGGAACAGTGATCCGTTTATAGACGGACCACCGTTCCGTTTCCATCTTATAAGCAACCGGCTTCGGTTTAGCCACCACAAACAGGACCAGATCTCCATGAACAACCTAATCACCGATGCCGCTCGCATACCGGTCAACGAAGCCTGCCAGACCCTCTCGATCAGCCCGGTCACCCTCCCCGCCCCGGACCGCGGCCTGCCACTCCAGATGCGGATCACTACGCCGGTGGCTGGAGATGACTTGCCAATCATCCTGCTGTCGCACGGCCATGGTCCCTCGCTCTATATTTCATCCAGCGACGGCTATGGCCCGCTGGCCAATTTCTACGCCGCCCACGGCTTTGTCGTCATCCAGCCGACCCATCTCAATTCCAAAGTCGCGGGCCTTGCATCCGATGCTCCAGGAGGCCCGTTGTTCTGGCGCTCGCGCGTCGAGGACATGAAGCTGATTATCGACCGGCTTGACGAGATCGAAACCCTGGTTCCGGCCATTGCCGGACGGCTCGACCATCACCGCATTGCCGCTGTCGGACATTCCATGGGCGGACAGACCGTGGGCATGTTGCTCGGTGCCCGGCTGACCGATGCGAAGGATGCCACGGCCAGAGACGTCAACCTGATCGAGCCACGCATCAGGGCCGGCGTGCTGCTGGCAGCCCCCGGCAAGGGTGGCGACAGTCTCAGCAATTTTGCCCGCGAGAATTACACTGCACTCAATCCAGACTTCAGCCACATGACCACCCCGACACTGGTGGTTGCCGGCGACGCCGATGTGAACCCGAATTTGACCACGCGTGGCGCAGACTGGCATACCGACCCCTACAAATTCGCTCCGGGCAGCAATGCGCTGCTGACGCTGTTGGGCGGCAAGCATGGCATGGGCGGGGTTTCGGGGGTTGATGCCAGAGAGACCGACGACGAGGACCCCGATCGTCTGGCCCTGACCCAGCGCATGACTTGGGCCTACCTGCGCTCCGCGCTCTACACCCGAGACCCGGCCTGGCCAGAAGCCTGCAAGGCGCTCAGGCAGCATGCCGGCTCCCACGGCCGTGTCGACACCAAGTGAAGCGCGGGCCAGACACATGATTCAGCGCTTCAAGGCGCTGAATCAACTTACCCGCCCTTGCCTGCAAGCGATTGAAAAAACACTATTAACCGAGACAACCAAGACACAGATGGCGGCGATGGCCAAAGCGCAGCACTCTCGGGCGGCCCGAAATCGCGATCTGCTCCGGCGGCCTTCAGTGCTGCCTCAAAAATCTGGCAATTGCGGGCGATCTCTTCACCAATCAGGCCGGCGTCGCCATTGACGATGTCGCGGGCGGCTGCGTAATCAAGCCCTTCGGCTGTGCAGAAATCTTCGAGTTTACAGGGCCGGAACCAGCCATCGATCATGCCGGCAAAGGCCACATGGGCGGAGATGACCGGATCGAGGATCAGGTCGTAATTCTGGGCCAGGCCGATGCTGACGTCGAACCGGGCCTTGAGCTTTTCCTCGGCATTCACATAGTTGCGACGGTGGGTGAGCTGGATGTCGCCGCCGCCGACCGGATGCCGCCCGGTCTCGTCGGGCAGCCAATAGGGTGTCTTTACCCATTTCAGCCGGCCCGCGTCATAGGCCTTTTGCAGCCGCTCGGCGGAGGTTTTCCGGTCCGGCGCAAAGGCTTCCAGCACCGGCTCCATCCGCCCGCCGGTCTCGCGAAAGATCTGGCCGAGTGCGGCTGACAGGAAGGTCAGCGGATACTCAGCGGCATACCATTTGGCCCAGACATCGAGTTTTGTCTCCAGCCCTGCCCGCTGCGCCGCGCTCATGCCGTCTGCAAACAGACGCGGATCAGTGACGGTCAGATGATGGAAGAAGGCCTGGCGGTCCAATCGCGTCTCCCCGGAGAACGGCTCAGACCCGCTCGCCGCCCTTTACCCGGTAGCTTGGCGTGTACATGGTCACCAGCTCTTCCGAGGCGGTGGGGTGCACGGCCATGGTCCGGTCGAAATCATCCTTGGTGCAGCCGGCTTTCAGCGCGATGCCGAGGATCTGCGCCATCTCGCCAGCCTCGTGGCCGAGGATATGGACGCCGATCACCTTGCGGTCAGCTGCATTGACGACGATCTTCATGATGGTCTTTTCCGACCGGCCCGACAGCGTCGCCTTCATCGGCCGGAATTCGGCGCGGTAGATTTCCAGCTCGTCGTATTTTTTGGAGGCCTCGTCTTCCGACAGGCCGATGGTGCCGATCTCGGGCTGCGAGAACACCGCCGTGGCGATCAGATCATGATCCGGCGAAGTCGGACGGTCATGGTAGAGCGTGTCGATCAGGCACATGGCTTCGTGAATCGCCACCGGTGTGAGCTGCACCCGGTCGGTGACGTCGCCGACAGCATAGATGCTTTCGACATTGGTGCGCGAATAGTCGTCGATCAGGATCTCGCCCTTGTGGCCGGTTTCGACGCCCGCCTTGTCGAGGCCGAGGCCTTCGGTGTTGGGATCGCGGCCGAGCGCCAGCATCACCTGGTCGGCCACAAGCGCCTTGCCGGCTGACGTATGCGCCAGCAGACGGCCATCCGGGCCACGCTCGATCTTCTCGAACACCTCGTGGCAGAGGATGCGAATGCCCTTTTCCTCCATCGCCGCATGCAGCCCGCGGCGCATGTCCATGTCGAACCGGGACATGATTTCCTTGCCGCGATAGATCAGCGTGGTGTCGACGCCCAGCCCGTGGAAAATATTGGCGAATTCAACAGCGATATAGCCGCCGCCGGCGATGATGATCGCCTTGGGCAGGGCATCGAGATGGAAGGCTTCGTTGGAGCTGATGCACAGCTCATGACCGGGCAGCGACGCATGCGGATTGGGGCGGCCACCGACAGCCACGAGGATATGTTTCGCCGTCACCGTCACACCGGTGGCCTTGATCAGCACAGTATGGGGACCGGTGAGCTCTGCGCGCGAGGCGATGATCTCGGCGCCGGCGTTTTCCAGCCCGCGCTGGTAGAGCGCTTCGAGCCGGTCAATCTCCCGGTCCTTGTTGGCAATCAGGGTTGGCCAGTCGAACGAAGTCTCGCCGACGCTCCAGCCAAAGCCGCGCGCATCTTCGAAATGCTCGGAAAACTGCGAGGCATAGACAAACAGTTTCTTCGGCACACAGCCGCGAATGACGCAGGTGCCGCCGAAACGGAATTCCTCGGCAATCGCCACACGCTTGCCCAGACCTGCTGCAAGCCGCGCCGCGCGAACCCCGCCGGAGCCGCCGCCAATGACAAACAGGTCGTAATCAAATTCGGTCATGGCGGATTTCCTTTTAAGACTGTTTGGGCGGCACGATGCAACTGCGCATGGAGTTGCCCGCTGATCGCCAGTGTTTTAGCCATACGGGCGCAAAATAAAAGCCCGGAACCGGTCAAACACCGGTCCCGGGCTCTCAAAAGATCGCGCCACACGGCAAAGTGATGGCGATTGTCACGCAGCGGGCGCCAGATGGGGCCGGTTACGGTTTTGCTTCGTCTTGCACCTTCGGACGCTCGCCGATTTTTTTCTGCAATGCCAAATTGGTGTTTTCAGCAAGATCGCGGGCGATCCCGGCGGACCAGATTTCGGCGGACTTGATCAGTTCGCGCGTCACCAGCGGTCCGTTGTCAATCAACTTCTTGCCTGCAGGCGAATTGTAGAAATCGGCGATCGCCGTCAGTTCTTCCTTGGTGAAAGACTTGGCGTAGATCGCCGCGGCTTCCTTTTCCAGGTCGGAACGGCGCGGCACGATCTTGAGGGCTTCCTCGTCGATCGTCGCGCTGATGATTTCCTGGAGATCGCCATTGGCCCGGATCAGGTTGACCTTCAACTGCTCGGCGGTTCCCGGAATAACAGCATCAAACTGGTCGGTGGACTTGAGCGCAGTGATGGCAGCGCGGGCGGCGGCGAGATGCTCGTCGCTCAGTTCCTGCGCCAGAGCCGCGTTGCTCGCAACGGCGAGGCTCGAGGCGACGATCATGCCCGCGCCGAAACGCTTGAGACCGGTAAAGATAGTCATGTTCGGTGTCACTCCTGTTTAACCCGTTGCCAGCAAGGTCCGCGCACCGCTCTGCGAGGCGATGATGGCGGCACTTGCCATATTAAGAAACAATCCGTGTTCGACCACGCCGGGAATTGCGGCGAGCCCGTTTGCCAGCGCTTCTGCGTCCGGAATGCGGCCAAAAGATGCGTCGAGGATGAAATGTCCCCCGTCGGTGAGATAAGGCCCGTCCCGTTCAGGCCGCTGAACGATGGCGCCGGTCAGGCCAAGCCGTGCCGCAAGCCGTTCGATCACCAGAAGCGTCGCCGTCATGCCGAACGGCGCGATCTCGATTGGCAGCGGAAACTGGCCCAGCGTCTCGACCAGCTTGGACTCGTCGGCAATGACGATCATCCGCGACGAGGCCGCAGCAACAATCTTCTCGCGCAGCAGCGCGCCGCCACCGCCCTTGATCAGGCCGAGCGAATGATCGACCTCGTCAGCGCCATCAATGGTCAGGTCGAGTTCCGGCAGGTCGTCGAGCGAAAACAGCGGTACGCCGAGTTCGACGCACAGCCTTGCTGTGCGTTCAGATGTCGGAACACCCTGAACCTTGAAACCATCGGCGACCTTTTCGGCCAGCAGACGGACGAATTCATCCGCTGTCGAACCGGTGCCTATGCCCAGCCGCATACCGTCCTCGACATGTTCGAGAGCTGCCTGCGCTGCGGCGATCTTGAGTTGGCGGGCGTCCATGCCTGTCTGCCATCGTTGTTGATACTGGATCGCCTGTTAGCATGGAAGCCAGACAAGGCAAAGCCCGAGTTGGCTGTTGAGACCGAGAGTTGTCAGCCGCAATGCTCGAGGCCGGTTGCCGATCATCGCCAAACCGGGCTTGCCGTTCATAGCCATCCCCCTGCAATGAGCACCATGCCGCGCCCCGGAAGCCGGGGATCAGACATTGCCAGCTTGCAGATCAGGCGCTACTGAACCCGAAAGCCACCCGCTGCCTGCAATCGCATTTCCGGAGCCCACATGACCTCTCCCCTGGTAATCTTTGACCTCGACGGTACGCTGATCCACACCGCGCCCGATCTGATGACAAGTCTCAACCATGTGATGGAGCTCAACGGCCTTGAACCTGTCACCTTCGACGACATGACCTGGCTGGTCGGTCAGGGCGCCAAGGTGATGATCGAGCGGGCCTGGGCGCTGCACAAACACCCCTCCTCGCCCGAGCAGCTTGAAGCTGCCTTCGACGCGTTCCTGATCAACTATGCAGCCGACATGCCGGGCAAGTCGCTGCCCTATCCGGGCCTGCTTGCTGCGCTCGACCGGCTGGATGCCGCTGGCATGCGGCTTGCAGTCTGCACCAACAAGACCGAAGCGCTGGCCCGCAAGCTGCTCGACGCACTGGAGCTTACATCGCGCTTTGTCGCGATCACCGGCGGCGACACGTTTGCCGTGCGCAAGCCGCATGGCGATCATATCCTGGGTACCATCGAGATGGCAGGCGGCAGCCCGGGCAACGCCGTAATGGTCGGCGACAGCGTCAACGACATCCTGGCAGCGCAGAATGCCAAGGTTCCAACCATCGCCGTTCCCTTCGGCTATTCCGACAAGCCGGTGACGAAGTTCAACCCGGACATCGTGATCGCGCATTTTGACGAACTCGACGCCGGGATGGTGGAGAGATTGATCGCAAAGACAGACCAGGCGGCGTGAGGCGGCATGGTTTGTGCGGGTACGGACACGCGCAAACCGCGCTGATGGTGCACAAGCGCCAATCTGCCGCTTGACGCCTGCCCGGCGCACCGCTTATACCGCCGCTGGATCCGTTCGGTTCGCGCTGCGAACCAACAACGGGCGCGTAGCTCAGCGGGAGAGCACTGCCTTCACACGGCAGGGGTCACAGGTTCAATCCCTGTCGCGCCCACCATTAATTTCAGTGACTGAGATAGAGCCCCACGGTCGGCGGCCCTACGGATCTGGCGCCTGCGCGATCTTCGTGGCTCTCGCAAACCGTGCTTTTCCGGCTGTCCGCTCCGCGCGATGTGATCAGCTGTGATCCAACGTTAATTGCGTGCTCACCGGCTGATTGGTAGCGACTGCGTTTTAATAACCTCCTCCCGAAGAAAGAACGCAATGTCATCCTCGAAAACCCTTTCCAGAAAACAGATTCTCCTGTCGATCGCCCTTGCCGGCCTGATCGGAGAAATTGCCTTCGAACTATACGCATGGCTGGTATCGCCGATTTTGTTTGATGTGGTGTTGCAGCCATCTAACCTGGTTATTGCGCTGACTGCCAAATTGACTGGCGTGCAGATGTCCAAAACCCTGGCATTCCCCATCCACTTTCTGATTGGGTCACTGGGCTTCGGGTTGTTCGTTTACGCAACGCGGCTGGTCATGCCCGCACGGGTCTGGCTGACAGGAACCATCTCGGGCTTGATTCTCTGGTTTGTTGCCCAGGGTATGCTCGCACCCTTTATCGGGCGCAGCTTCATGATGGATTTCGGCACCTATACGCAATCATCCTTTGTCGGACATGTCGGCATGACGCTGCTGATGGCGCATCTTCTTGCAGCGTTCCTGTCCTATTTTGAAACCAAATCCGGAATCGCTCATCCACTGGCGCAAGCGACTGCAGTGCCAGGTCAGCAGTAGAACAAATCAAAATCTGCCGTGCGCGCTAAGTTCGGTCCAGACTAGACGCAGCAGAATGACCCGGCCCACCGAAGCGGGCCGGGCAACATATTACAGGAACAAATCGCCTTGGCTGGGCGGGACCGTGGGGTGTATTTTGAATCGCACCACCTCGGACACGCGGCCCTGATTGACACCAAGTAGTGCGGCTATGTCGTGCTGGGTGTAGCCCAAGCCGTATAGCGCTCGTATCCGCCCGGCCATTTCCGCCGAAACTCTCGGCGATCGCCTTTTCGGCACAAAAGTGATCCTGATTTCCATTTTGGATAACCAGCCCTTCTCCCTGTCTTTTTAGTTGAAGGAGTGCGCCGAGACCAGTAAGCTTACCTTGCAAAGGGAGGGCTTGAAGGTCCGACTTTCCGCAATTCCGGCGCTACCCGACAGGGATGGGCGTCGGCCTTGCCATTGAGGTCCGGTCAGGCAGCAACCTTACCGGGCCTCGTAGCTTTTCAAGGCAACAACAGGAATCTGGCAGATTATCCCCCTGACATGCAAACAAAAAACGGCCCGGGCCTTTCGGGCCGGACCGGGATTCTGGGGATAACCAGTTTTTCGGGGCGACATATTGCGATATAGCCAACAAGAAAAACTGTTACAACTGGGCTTGCTTGCAAATGCTCTGGTTTGGAAGCAAGCCCGCTTACCGGAAGGAGTTCGGCATCAGGGTTGAAGGCAGCCAGAGGGCGATTTCCGGGAAGATGATGATCAGGATCAGGATCAGCAGCATCGGGATCAGGATGATCACCACATCGCGCATCACCTGGACCACATTCATGCCGCCGATGGCCGCCGATATCAGCAAACAGAGCCCGTAGGGTGGCGTGACCAGTCCGAAGGCCAGCGAGACGATGCCAATGATGGCGAAGACCACCGGGTGAATGTCGGCGGCTGTCGCCACCGGCAACAGCACCGAGCCCAAAATGATGATGGTTGGAATGGCGTCGATGAACAGGCCGAAGAACAGGAACAAACCGGCGATCACCAGAGCGGTGCCAAAACTGCCGAACTGCATGCTGGTCATGAAGTCGACGATCAAACGCGGCACATTGTAGAATGACAGCATCCAGCCGAATGCCGACGCCGTGCCAATGGCAAACAGCGAGATCGAGGCAAAGCGACCGGTGTCATAGAAGATGTGACCGAGATCGCGGACCGACACGGTCTTGTAGACGAACACGCCGAGGATCAGCGCGTAGCCGGCGGCGATGATAGCGCTCTCTGTCGGGGTGACAACGCCGGTGACAATGCCGCCAATGACCAGAACCGGCGTCAACAGGGCGAGGATCGAGCCCTTCAGCGCCACCCAGAAGGACGACAATGTCGGCCGGCCGGCGGTAGGATAATCATAGACCTTGGCATAGCCATAGACGGTGCCCATCAAGGCCAGGCCGATCATGATGCCGGGAATGGCGCCAGCCAGGAACAGCGCGCCGACGGACACCTGCATGACGCCGCCCCAGACCACCATCAGGATGCTGGGCGGGATGATCACCCCCATCACCGAAGAGCAGGCGGTAATGGCAATGGCGAAGCGGGTGTCATAGCCCTCCTTGACCATGGCCGGGATCAGGATCTTGCCGCAGCCGGCGGCATCCGCCGTCGACGATCCCGAAATTCCGGCAAACAGCATCGAGACCGCGACATTGACGTGGCCCAGCCCGCCCGGCATCCAGCCTGTGAGCACACGGGCCAGATCAATCAGCTTGTCGGTTATCTTTCCCGAGTTCATCAGATTGGCGGCGAGAAGAAAGAACGGCACGGCAAGCAGGATGAAGGAATTGTAGGACTGGAACATCCGGTCCATGATGATGAACGGCGTCAGCCGCAGATCCAGCGATACGATCGGAATGATGGCGATGCCTAGCGCGAAAGCCACCGGCACGCGAATCAGCACGAGCAACAGAAATCCGCCAACAAGGATGGCGCAGGCAAGTCCGGTGGAGACGATCATGCCGAAGCCTCATCTGGGGTTTGGTACTCAAGGATGGCCTGGTAGATGCGGAAACAGGCAAAGATCGCCCAGAGCGCGCCCGAGATCGGCACCGAAATATAGGTGACCAGCAGGTTGGCGCGCATCATCACCGAATTCTGAATGTAGCCGAATTTGGCATATTCAATGCCGTAGAAGGCGAAAAGCGTGCCAAACACCGCGATCAGCGCCAGAACGACAACATTTTGCAGCAGGACGATCAGCGGATTGCTGGAATCGGGCGTGATCTGCACGTCGAAATGGGTTCCGTCCCAGACTGCGATCACCGAACCGATCATGACGATCCAGACAAAGATGAAGGTGGAGAGTTCCTCGGTCCACAAATAGACCGGAATGATGCCGGTGTAGCGGGCAATGACCTGCATGCCGACCGGGATGGCGAGCGCCGCCATCAAAAAGCCGAGCAGAAAGCGCAGGCTCAGGCAAAATTTATCGAGACCATTCTCAAGCACGTGTCCATCCCCCTGCCCGCATCATCACGACGACAATGCGATTGCGTTCAAGCCGACATGGCATGCCAGCGCCGGAGGCTTTCCCCCGGCGCCTCAGTGCAGTGTAGTTTACTTGGCGCGGATGGCCGCAAGCAATTCGGTGGCGCCGAGGCTTGCCGCATATTCGTCCTGAACAGGAACAACCATGCCCAGCAATTGGTCGCGGTTTTCAAATTCCTGAACAATGACCTGACCGGCATCGACCATTTCCTGAAGCTTGATGGCATCTTCGCGCGATTCAAGCTCACGACCAAAGGCGCCGGCTTCGGCTCCGGCCTTGAGCACCACAGCCTGCAGGTCTTCCGGCAGTTTGCGGAAGGTCTTGCCGCTCATGACGATGGGGCGAACGGTGATGGTGTGACGGGTCAGGGTCAGATGCGGCGCAACCTCGTAGAACTTCAGGTTCTGGATGCTGGCTGCTTCATTTTCAAACCCGGCAATGACGCCCGACTGAATGGCATTGTAGACTTCGTTATAGGCAATAGCCGACGGCGCAGCAGTGAGGGCTGCAAAGATCTGAGCCTGGATAGGTGCGCCCATAACCCGCATCTTGTGGCCTTTCAGCTCGGCCAGGTTGCCAATCGGTGCGGACGACAAAAGGTTGCGCGTGCCGCCACCGGTGTAACCGATGATCTTGATGTCGGCTTTTTCCAGCAATTCGGCTTCCAGCGGCGCCAGAACATCACTCGACAGCGTTGCGTTCCAGTGATCGAGATCGCGGAACAGGAAAGGCATGTCCATCAGCGGAATGGATGGCGCAAAGCTCGCCATGTTGGACGGCGCCATGATGGTGTAGTCGATCGCCACGCCCTGCTGCAGGAAGGTGACATAGTCGGACTCGACGCCGAGTTCACCGTTCAACCGCAGATCGAAGACGACATCGCCGTCATAATTTTCATCAACGAGTTCGGCGAATTTGACCATCGTCTTGGTGAAGGCGTGGTCATTGTCAAACATGCTGGCGCCACGCAGCGTGATCTCGTCGGCGTGAACGCCGGTTGTCGCGGCAGTTGCCAGTCCGATTGCGAATGTGGCGCTCTGAACCAGTCGTTTTGCATTGGTAAACAGGGTCATGATTTTCCTCCAGAAGTGTTGTTGAATCTTGAACTCACGTCCGCATAACGCGGCCGCCCCTCTCAAGCTCCCATCCTGAAATACACACCGGATTGCCAATTCGTCAAGCATATTGTTGACTAGTATGGTAATATGCACTCTATTTGCCGACGGGACTGCAGTGCCCGACCGGCGCGAAGTTGAGCCTTGCTTTATATGAGGCTAAAGATGACATACATGTACCAATCCGGAACCTGCATCCGCACCCGATTGCGATAGCACAGCCTTGAAACGGCAGTGCCAGCGCCATGAACAACGAGATATGACATGACCGTTCACGAGAGATTTGCCGACACCGTACGGGGTACCGCATCAGACCGGGTCTTCCAGCAACTCCGGTCCGATATTGTTGGATTGCGCTTGCTGCCCGGAACCAAGCTGTCGGAAGCCGAGGTTGCAAAACAACACAGCATATCCCGCCAGCCGGTGCGCGAGGCGTTCATGCGGCTTGGTGACATGAACCTGCTGCAGATCGTTCCGCAGAAGGCGACTGTGGTTCGCAAGATCTCCATGCAGGACATACTCAACTCCCGGTTCATCCGTACTGCGGTTGAGGTTGAGGTCGTCCGCCGCGCCTGCGCCGATGCCTCAGAGGAAGCGCTGACCGACATCGAGAACAATCTGAATCAGCAGAAAGTGGCGCTCGCCGACGGCGATACCGATGCGTTTCACGATCTCGATTATGAATTCCATCATTTGATCTGCATCGCCGCCAAGTGCGAACCGGCCTTCAAGACCATCGCCGAAAACAAGGAACATGTGGACCGGCTGTGCTCGCTGGCGCTTGCCGACGGTGACGGCATCGCCGAGCTGTGCCAGGACCACCGCGCCATTTTCGTCGCCCTGTCCAAGCGCGACGAGGCCACCGCCGTCAAGCTGACCCGGATGCATCTGGCCCGACTCGACGCCACAATAGACACTGCCCGCGAAAATCACGGCGCGTTTTTCGAGGACTGATTGCCGGCGCCACTCCTTGACAGCTTTGGGATACTACCATACTAGTATTGACAACAACATTCCGGCCAGACCGGGCCCAGAGAGCAAGGAATTATCATGACACTGAGTGGTACAACCGCAATCGTGACCGGTGGCGGCCGGGATATTGGGCGTGCATGCGCTCTTCGTCTGGCCCGGGAAGGCGCACGGGTCGCGATCAACTATCACTCAAGTGCCGACGGCGCCCTTTCGGCGGTGAAGGAAATCGAAGCCGCGGGCGGCGCGGCCTTTGCCTTGCAGGGTGATATGACCAACCCGGCTGATGTCGACAAGCTGATCAGCGCCACCCGCCACAATTTTGGTCCGGAAATCAATGTTCTGGTTCACGTCACCGGTGGCCTGGTTGCCCGCAAGACCATCGAAGAGATGGATCTTGCGCATTTCTACACGGTGATGAACCTCAATCTCACGTCGCTGTTTCTGCTGGTCAAGGCGACGACGCCGTTCATGCCGGACGGCAGCACCATCATCCCGTTTGCATCGCAGGCCGGCCGTGACGGCGGTGGCCCCGGCGCCGTGGCCTATGCGACATCGAAGGGCGCGGTGATGACCATGACCCGCGGTCTCGCCAAGGAGCTTGGCCCGAAAATTCGCGTCAACGCGCTGTGCCCCGGCATGATCGACACCGATTTTCACAACATCTTCACCAAGCCCGAAGTGCGCGCCAATGTCGCCAAGGCAACGCCGGTCAAACGCGAAGGCACATCGGAAGACGTCGCCAACCTGGTAGCCTTCCTTGCATCCGACCAGTCCGCCTTCATGACCGGCGACTGCATCGACATCAACGGCGGCATGCTGTTCTCCTGATGCATAGGCATCGGAATGGCTCCGTTTGAACGCTGACAAACAGTCATCATCTCAAGATTTCACACCGCCGCGTATTCATTTGAATGCGCGGCGGTGTCGTTTCCGACACCCGTGGCGAATGAGCGGCGTTCGGCCTTTTGCAAGCGCGAGAATTGATCAAGCTCAAAGACGGATCGGCAGGCACTGTATTATACCAGCGCTCAACGACGGCCTCATCGAGATGAAACGTGCATGCCAGCGCCAGACACCCCATATAAGACCATGAGTCTGTCAGCGGCCCTTGAGTGCAGAGCTGCCGCCCCCACATGTGAGTCTTGAAATCAAGTGAACGACCGGAGCCTTATGGAATGAAAAATCCCTATGAAACCCTCGGGGTGAAGCCGAAGGCGACCGATCACGAGATCAGGGAGGCTTTCAAGAAGCTTGCCAAGAAATATCATCCTGACCTGCATCCCGACGATAAAACAGCGGAAACCAAGTTCAAGGAGATCTCCGGGGCCTATGACCTGTTGAAAGACAAGGACAAGCGGCGCAAGTTTGATGCCGGAGAGATCGATGCGTCAGGCGCCGAAAAGCAGCAGCAATATTATCGCGACTACGCCGGCGCCGGGGCATCGGGCAGCCATGCCCGGCAGGACGGGTTTGCCGGCAATGAGGGACTCGACGAGTTTTTCGCACAGGCCTTTGGCGGGCGTGCCGGCGGCATGGGCGGCGGCGGACGGGCCAACATGAAGGCGCGCGGCCAGGATGTCAGCTACACGCTGCGGGTCTCGTTCATGGACGCAGCCACCGGCGCGGTCAACACGCTGCAATTGCCCGACGGCAAGACGCTGAAGGTGACGATTCCGGAAGGCGCCGAGGACCGCCAGACCCTGCGGTTGAAGGGTCAGGGTGGGCCGGGTTACGGCGGCGGGCCCGCCGGAGACGCCTATATCGAACTTCACATTCAGCCCGACGCCCATTTTGTCCGCAAGGATGACAACATTCATCTCGACGTTCCGGTGACGCTGAAGGAAGCAGTGCTGGGCGCCAAGATCGAGGTGCCGACACTTTCGGGACCTGTCAGCCTGACGGTGCCCAAAGGCTCCAACACCGGCACCAAATTGCGGCTCAAGGATCGCGGCATCCGCAACAGGAAGACCGGCCAGAAAGGCCATCTCTATGTCACGCTGAAAGTGATGCTGCCGCAGGCCGACGAGCCGGAACTGGCGGCATTCCTAGAAAGCTGGACACCCGGCCATGCGCAAAATCCTCGCAAGGAGATACTGTCATGAGAAACCTTGAAGAGATCATTTCGCTGGTGCCGGATCTCAATCGCGAAGATCTGGACCGCTGGATTCAGGACTCGCTGATCGAAATGCAACAGGAGGCAGGCCACGCAGCACTCAGCGACAGGCAGTTTGCCCGCGTCCGGCTGATCTGCAGTCTGCGCTTTGACATGGATGTCGAGGAAGAGACCCTGCCGGTGGTGCTCGACCTGCTTGACCAGTTGCACGCCACCCGCGAGCGGCTCTACACGCTGAGCCAGGCCGTGCTGGCGCAGGACGAAGAGGTCAAGGCAGCGGTTCTGGAAGCGCTGTCACAGCGCAAATCAACCGACGGGAACTGAACCCGGACGGGCCACGGGCACCTGCCCTGCGGTGGCAACCCGCTGGCGGTGCGCTTCCAGGTTATCGTTCGAATGAAGCCATTTGAACGCGGCACGCATCAGCGGGGCGGATGGACCTGAACCGCCCCTGCATTTGAGCCGTCTGGATCATATCCCCGTAAAAGCCCATATCGCCAGACAGCTGGCGATGCCGACCACCACATTCATCACCAGCCCGACTTTCAGAAAATCGGCAAAGCGGTAGTTGCCGGCAGCATAAACCAGCGTGTTGGTCTGATAGCCGATGGGTGTGGCGAAGCTGGCCGAGGCGCCGAGCATGATGGCGTAGATCAGCGGCTTCGGGTCGATGCCGAGCGAAGTGGCGAGCCCGATCGCCATCGGCGTCAGGATCACGGCGACCGCATTGTTGGAGATCAGCTCGGTCAGCACCGATGTCAGCGCGTAGATGGCAAACAACACCACCAGCGGCGAAACGGTTTTCAGATAAGGCGTCACCGCATCGACAAGGCCTTGCACCACGCCGGTATTGTCCAGGCCACGACCGATGGCGAGCATGGCGAAAATCAGAACCAGGATGGAGCCGTCGATGGACTTCCAGGCGTCGTCGGCGTCGTCGCAACCGGCGAGCAGGATGACGCCCACGCCCAGAAGCGACAGGGTGACGATCGGCGCCACATTGAAAATCGAGAGCAGAATCACAGCGGTCATTGTCAGGATTGCCAGTCCCGCCCGGTGCCGCTTGTAGGGCCGCAATTTCGGCACTGACGCTGCGACAAAGCTCTCGGATTGAAGAATAACGGCAAGATCGCCCGGGCTGCCTTCCAGCAAAATGCGATCGCCAGCGCGCAATCGGACTTCGGACAGCTCGGGTCCCGGATTGTGCTTCCGCCGCGAAATGCCGAGCACCCGAACACCCGCCTTGAACCAGCCCAGATCGCGCAACTGGCGGCCACTGCTGCCCGCGTCGCCGGCATAGACCGCCTCGACCTTCTCGGTCTTCTGCTGATCCGCTGCCGCAAGCAGGGCCTTGAAATAACCCAGCACATAGTTCGGGTGGTCGTGCAGCGTCAGCAGTTCGGACTGATTGGCGCTGAAAATAACGAGATCATTGCTATGCAGTTCAAGCTCGGGATCGGGCTTCAGCCGTTCGGTGCCGCGCAGGATGGCGAGCACACGGGTTTTCGACAGCGCGCTGAAATCCGACAGCGGCCGGCCGGTGGAAGTCGTCTCGCCCTCGGTTCCGGCAGGCATGATGATTTTCACCTCTGACATGAACTCGGTGGCGCTGTCATCGGTCGCTTCCCCGGACACGATGTGCGAGGGCAGCAGTCGCGGCCCGAGCAGCAGCAATGTCAGTCCGCCCACCACCAGCGCCACCAGACCAAATGGCAGCAACTCGAGCATCCGCATCGGCTCCATGCCCTCGCGTTGCGCCACACCATCAATCAGCAGATTGGTCGAGGTTCCGATCAGCGTCAGCGTGCCGCCGAGGATCGCCATGTAGGACAGCGGAATCAGAACCTTGCTGGACGCGATATTGAGAGCGCCGGCCATTTTCGAGATGATCGGGATCAGCACGATCACCAGCGGCGTGTTGTTCATCAGGCCCGACGCCAGTGCCGCGCCGAGCAGCAGCAGCACAATCGCAATTGGCCCGCGCCTTTCCGACAATCCGACAAAATAGGACGACGCCGCATCGAGCACGCCGGTGCTGACCAGTGCAGAGGACAGGATGAACATCGCCGCAATGGTGATCGGCGCCGGGTTGGAAAACACCGCCAGCGCCTCCTCGGTCGAGACATATCCGAGCAGCAGGAACGCCGCAGCGCCGGCGGTGGCCACCGCGGCCGGCGGCAGTTTCTCGAACAGGAACCCGAGGAAGACCAGCCCGAGAATCACCGCAGAGAGCCCCGAAGGCGTGTCTCTCATGAACTCCGCAAAAAAATTTTCAATCATGAAACCGCCCGGGGCCGAGAGTGCACGTTTTGACACAAACGCGCTGGCAGCCCCGGAGTTGCGTGGCGAGACAGTTTATTATGCGCGGCCCGGCGCCCGCCTCATGCTCCCCGCCCGAAACGCCGTATTGGTGTGCAGCCTTGCTGAAGTTCTCACCTGTCGGGCGTTGACCAGTCGTTTTCCACCGATTTTCTGCGGCTCAGGCGCAGGGCGAGGCCGATGGAGACGCCGGCGCCAATGGCTACGGTCAGATCGACAAGAACGGTCAGGACCAGCGTCAGCAGTAAAAGCAAGACGTCGCTTTTCCTGCCGCGCGCGTATTCGCGCCATTTGTGAGGTTCGGTCATGTTCCATGCCGTGACAATGAGAAGTGCTGCCAGCGCCGGCATCGCCAGATAGCTTGCCAGCGGCGCCGCAAACATCATCACCAGCAAGATAACAGCGGCATGGACAAGCCCTGATACAGGCGTCTTGCCGCCTGCCTTGATGTTGGTCGCGGTGCGCGCAATGGCGCCTGTCGCCGGAAGACCGGTGAACAGCGCCGAGCCGATATTGGCAATGCCTTGCGCTGTCAGTTCGGCATTCGGCCGGTGCTGACCTTCGATCATCTTGTCGGCGACCATGGCTGACAGGAGCGATTCAACCCCGGCCAGAAAGGCGATGATGAAGGCCGATGGAAGCAGCTCGATCATGCGCGAGAGGGAAAGCTCGGGCAGTTGCGGCCACGGCATCTGGCTTGGAAGCTCGCCAAACCGCGAGCCAAGCGTATCGACGGGGAGCGACAGCAGCGCCACGAGAGCAGACCCGACCCCGACGGCCACGATAAGACCGGGAAAGCGGGGCGCGACGCGCCGCAGAACCACAATCAGGATGAGTGTAACAATCGCAACGGAAAAAGTCGCCGGGCTGAAAGTATCCAGCGACTCCCACAGCACCGGGATCTTTTCGAGGAAGTCGGCAGGCTCTTTATCAACGGCCAGACCGAGAAAGTCCGTCAACTGGCTGGTGGCGATAATGATGCCGATGCCGATGGTGAAACCGTTGACCACGGCTTCGGGAACAAAGGCGATCAGGTTTCCGGCCCGGAAGTAGCCGCCGACAAGCAGGATGATGCCCGCCATGAAGGTTGCCAGAACAAGGCCGTCATATCCATACTGGGCGATCACGGAGAAGACGACGACAATGAAGGCCCCTGTCGGGCCACCGATCTGAACCCGGCTGCCGCCAAACATCGAAATCAGAAACCCGCCGACGATGGCCGTGATAATCCCCTTGTCCGGGCCAGCCCCCGACGCAATGGCGATAGCCAGGCTCAGCGGCAGCGCAACCATGGCAACGGTAATGCCGGCCAGCAGGTCGCTGACAAAGAGCTTTAAGCTGTAGGTTTGAAGTGTGGTGAGAATTTTTGGCTGACGCATGTCGAGAACCCATTGCTAAAATTGCCGGTTTTGGGCGGCGGGATCGTCGGCAGGGCTGTCGGCGGTCGCCGTCGCGACTAAGTCTGTTCAGTTCGGCTTGCCCGTTCCAGAGGTTAGGTTTTTGAGCCTGACCCCGCGCCCGCCGGTGTCGCTGCGCGCGCCCTCCCCGATGAGTTCAATGCCCGCCTTGTCGAGGGCGTCAGCCACCTTTGTCAGTGTGTCGATGATGCCGCGGACATTGCCGTCGCTGGCTTCCATCCGCTGCACCGTTGGTAATGAGACGCCTGCCAACGCGGCAAGGGTTTTCTGGTCGATTCCAAGAAGCGCACGGGCGGCACGCAATTGTGAAGCGGTGATCATGGCCTGCCCTCTCGCGTCAACACTTAATATGAATGTATAATACTAGCATACTGATGTGTCAAACATGAATAGTGGTGCAATTAGCGTTAGGTGAAGGGGTCGGTTTCCAGGGGCGAAGACGAGGGGCCAAGCGTCGTCAGTGTCGAAAACGCATGAAAGGTGGACAGGAAAACCCGACCACCTCTCATGCAAATGGCGCACCGAACACCGGGATTCATGATCCGCTGATTCAGATGGCTTCTGGCGTGTAAATCAAGCCGATGTCAGGGGCGAACGATGGTGTAACCCTGTTCATCGAGTTCGATGATCGAAACCACGCCGGCGGGTACGACTTCGGCAAATTCGAAGATCGGCACATCCTTGCCGGATTTCTTCGCCATCGCCTCGCGGGTGTTGTTGCAGGCCTGGAACTCGACATTGGGCATGCTGGCGGCGAAATTCTTGATCCGCTCGGAAACCGGCGAGGTATCGGGACGCAGCATATGCAGCCCGGCATTGAAGGCGACGACCTTGATATCGACCATGTCGCCGCGCTCCGAATAGAGCCGCGAGACGTTTGCAGCCACATTCAAGACCGTGTTCATTTTCTGCGGATCACTGTCGCTGATCTGCAGCACCAGCTTGTGTTCGGCAGCAGTTGCCATTGCCGGCATCGCCAGCATGGCAACAGCAAACAGCACCGCCATCAGTTTTCCCAAGTGAAACATTTTATCCCTCCCGTTTGTTTTATTGAATCCACACATTCAAATTAATTGATGTGAAATGATGCGCAATCAAAAACATTCGGGGAGCCCGTCCCGCTTCAGCCGCAGATCTCGAACAGCCCCGCAGCCCCCATGCCGCCGCCGACGCACATGGAGACAACTGCGAGTTTGGCGCCGCGACGGCGGCCCTCGATCAGCGCGTGGCCGGTCATGCGGGCGCCGCTCATGCCGTAGGGGTGGCCGATGGAGATCGCACCGCCATCGACGTTGAGCTTTTCAGGATCGATGCCGAGTTTGTCGCGGCAGTAAAGCAGTTGCGAGGCAAAGGCCTCGTTGATCTCCCACAGATCGATATCATCGACCTTGAGTGCGTGGCGCCCCAGCAGGCGCGGAATGGCGAACACCGGACCGATGCCCATTTCCTCCGGCGCGCATCCGGCAACCGCCATGCCGCGAAAAATTCCGAGCGGCGAGAGCCCCCGCCGTGCCGCTTCCTCGCCGGACATGACGATCAGTGCCGAAGCACCATCGGACAATTGGCTGGCGTTGCCGGCGGTGACGACCTTGCCCTCGCCCATCACGGGCGCCAGGCCTTGGAGGCCTTCCAGCGTGGTTCCGGGGCGATTGCACTCGTCCTGGGTCAGCGTCGCCGCCTGTTCCCAGATTTCGCCGCTTTTCTTGTCCGTCACCGCCTTGACCGTATCCATCGCGACAATCTCTTCATCATAGCGCCCGGCAGTTTGCGCAGCAGCGGTGCGTTGCTGGCTTTCAAAGGCATAGATGTCCTGCGCCTCACGGCTGACGCCGTAGCGGCTGGCGACCAGTTCGGCAGTGTCGAGCATGCTCATGTAATAGCTGTCGGCAACGGTGCTGATCCGGTAGCGGTACTTGTTCCAATGCTCGTTCTGCACCAGCGAGATGGAATCGACACCACCGGCCATGGCGACCTCCACCCCGTCATGCATCACCTGATAGGCAGCAGCCGCGATTGCCGAAAGTCCCGAGGCGCACTGCCTGTCGACAGTGGCAGCGGCAACGCTGACCGGCAGACCCGCCGCAATCACCGCATGACGTGCGGCATTGACGCCAGTGGTACCCTGGGTGAGCGCCGAGCCCATGGTGAAATCCTCGATCTCGCCACCCTCAAGCCCGGCGCGCGATACCGCTGCGCGAATAGCATGCGCCATCAGCACCGGTGCTTGCGTTATATTGAAAGCGCCGCGATAGGCCTTGGCGATCGGTGTGCGGGCAGTTGAAACGATGACAGCGTCACGCATGAGGTTTTCCTCTCAGAGTTTTTCCAGACCGCACCAGTTGGCAATGAACAGGGCGGTGGCCTGCGTCACCCGTCGCACGGACTCGAGCTCGACGCGCTCGTTGAATCCGTGGATGGATTCGGCGCGAGGACCATAGACCAGAGCAGGCGTGTCGGCATAGAGCCCGAAGAACCGTGCATCGGTGGTGGCGGTGATGGCAATCTTGTCGAGGCTCGCACCGGTCACAGTGTGATGTGCGTGCTCAAGCGCCGAGATCGCCTGAACCGCGTCGGCGGAGCTGTCTTCTGACAGCGCGTAACCCTCGGCATGAAAGCCGTGATAGACAATTTCAGGCGCATTCTTGCTCAGAAACGGATGCGATTTCGCCGCTTCCGCCAGCACCGCCTCGATCTCTCGCTTGGCCTCGTCGAGGTTCTGGCCGGGAAACAGCCCCATGCGCACATCAAACACGCACCAGGCCGGCACCGAGCTGGTCCAGTCGCCGCCCTTGATCTTGCCGATATTGAGATTGAGCGCGTGGTTGTGCCCGGCATAGGCGCCATGGCGGCGCTCAGGTTCATTCCAGCGGTGCTCCATCTCGTGCAGGGCCGCAATCAGCGGAATCGCAGCCTCGATGGCGTTCGAGCCGCTGCCGGCATAGGCGACATGCACCGGGATGCCCTTGAGATGCACCTGGAACCACAACACGCCCAATTGCGCGGTCACCAGTTTTTCCTCAAACGGTTCCGGGATCAGCGCCGCATCGGCCTTGTAACCGCGCTGCAGGCAAGCCAGCGCGCCATTGCCGGTGCATTCCTCCTCGACCACCGACTGGATGAACACATCACCCGCTGGTGCAAAGCCCATGTGGCGCAACGCATCGAGCGCGAACAGGTTGGAGGCAAGCCCGGCCTTCATGTCGCCGGCGCCGCGGCCATACATCCAGCCATCCTCGATGCGCGGTTCGTAAGGCGGCGTATCCCACATATCCAGCGGACCTTCAGGCACCACATCGATATGGCCGTTGAGGATCAGGCTCTTGCCATTTCCGCCTTTGGTCCGATGCGTGCCGACCACATTGACCGCATCCTCGTAATTGCCGATCACCGGCGAGAACCCCGGCAGACGCGCAATATCCGCGACGTCGATGGTCCAGCGATCAACCTCATAGCCGCGCGCAGCAAGCTCGCCGGCCATGAAATCCTGCGCCGACTGCTCATTGCCGCGTGTCGACGGATGCGAGGTGAGTTCGGCAAGAAACTTGATCTCGCGGTCGAACACCGCATCCACTGCCTTGAGGATTGCTGTCTCGTCTGGGGTCGTCATTGTCATCCGCTCCTAAAACGTCGAAATCGGCCCGTAGGCCACGATCAGCGGCGCGCCGGTTGCCTCACATACTTCGTTCAGTGTGACGCCTTCGGCAATCTCGACAAGATGCAGGCCGTCCGGCTTGACGTCGCAAACCGCCATGTCGGTGTAGATACGGTGGACGCAGCCCACGGCCGTCAGCGGCAAGGTGCAGCGCTCGAGGATCTTCGGATTGCCGTGCTTGTCTGTGTGCGTTGTCAGAACACCGACCCGGCGGGCCTTTTGCGCCAGTTCGATTGCGCCGCCAACACCTGCTGCAAACTTGCCCGGAATGATCCAGTTGGCGAGATCACCATTGGCAGCGACTTCGAAAGCGCCGAGCAGGGTCAGATCGAGCCGTCCTCCCCGCACCAGCGCGAATGACACCGCGCTGTCGAAGAAAGATCCGCCCGCAGCACAGGTGATGTAACCGCCGCCGGCATCAATCAGATTGCGATTGGCTTCCCCGGCTGCCGCCAGCCCGCCGACCCCGGCAATGCCGTTTTCGGAATGCAGGCAAACCGGACAATCGGTGGCGACAAAGTTCATCACCTGCGTCGGCAAACCTATCCCCAGATTGACCGTCATACCGGGTTTGATGTCGAGAGCCGCACGGCGCAGCATTCTGTCCTTAGCGCTTGACGACACCATACACCTCCGGGAGTTCGGCGAGGGCCACCAGGTGATCGACAAACGGCGCCGGCGTATGAACGCCGTCAGGATCGATGCTGCCGATCGGCGTGATGGTTTCCACTTCAGCGATGGTGCATTCGGCTGCCATTGCCATCAGGGGATTGAAATTCCGCGCCGTTGCCTCGTAGACGAGATTTCCGCCGGTGTCGGCGCGGGCCGCATGAACCAGCGCAAAATCAGCTTCCAGCGCCGGCTCAACCAGATAGGTCTCGCCGTCCATTTCGACCCGTTGTTTGCCTTCGGCGAGCAGAGTGCCGATGCCAATGTCGGTGACAAAGCCCTTCAGCCCGGCGCCGGCGGCCCGAATGCGTTCAGCCAGGATTCCCTGGGCGACAAACTCGACTTCGATCTCACCGGCATTCATCATCCGCACGGCATTGCCATTGAGACCAATGTGACTGGTGATCAGGCGTTTGACCATTCCAGCCTGAAGCAGCCAGTCGACCCCCATTCCCGGTTCATTCGCGTCGTTCTTGATGATGGTCAGGTTTTTCGGGCCCTGCCGGACCAGTTCCTCGATCATCAGGAACGGCGTTCCGGGGACGCCGAACCCACCGATCATGACGCGGGCGCCATCGGAAATCTGCCCAATGGCGTCAGCGATGGCCGTGGATTTGTTCAATACCGGCACTACCCGTTCACCGGCAAGTTCATTTCAGCCGCCATTGCATCCAGACACTCGATCAGGGTGGCGATGATTTCACCGATCTGGCTTTCGTTGATGATGAGCGGCGGGCAGACCAGGAAATGATCGCCCTCCAGCCCGCCGCGGGTGCGGCGCGAATAGATGATCAGGCCGCGCTCATAGGCAAGATCGACCAGCCGATTATAGGCATTGAGCCCTTTGGGCAACGGGGTCATGGTTTCGCGGTCGGAGACAAGCTCGAAAGCCAGCAACAGCCCCTTGCCGCGAACATCGCCAATGAAGGGATAGCGGTCCATCAGTTTGGCCAATTCAGCCTTGAGCAGATCACCCATATCCCTGGCGTTGTCGATCAGCTTGAGGCGATCCATTTCCTCCAGCACCGCGCAACCGGCGGCACAAGCGAGCGGATTGCCGGCATAGGTGAAGCCATGCATGAATCCGCCGGTATCGAGCACTTTGTCGACGATTGCATTCTGCGCCACCATGGCGCCGAGCGGAGAATAGCCCGCAGCAAAGCCCTTCGACAGCGCAACAATATCCGGGATCACGCCCCAATGCTCGGAGGCGACAAACTTGCCGGTGCGACCGGCTCCGGTCATCACCTCGTCATAGATCAGCAGGATGCCGAACTCGTCGCAGATCTCTCGGATGCGGCCGTAATAACTGTCGGGTGCGACCAGCGCGCCGGTGGAAGCGCCGCCGACGGGCTCCATGATGAAGGCCAGCACGGTTTCCGGCCCTTCAGCGATGATCTTGTCACGCAGCATCTCGGCATATTTGATGCCGCGATCTTCGTCGCTGAGATTGTCGCGGTCGAGATAGCACAGCGGCGCCGGGATCTTTGGCATTTGCCGGAACATCGGCTCAAACGGCTTGGTCAACGGGTCATAGCCGGTCAGCGCCACGGCCCCGAGCGTGCCGCCGTGATAGGACGGAAACCTCGAGATCACCTTCCAGCGGCTTGCCTCTCCAATCGCCAGCGCATATTGCCGCGCCAGCTTGATGGTGCTTTCCACCGCTTCAGAACCACCCGAAACAAAGAACACCCGGTCAAGACCTTCCGGCATCCGCTCGGCGGTCATCCGCGCCAGTTTCTCCGCCGCCTCGTTCTGGAAATGCAGGCGATAGCCGAAGGTCGCCTTGTCCATCTGCGCTTTCATCGCTGTGAGCACATTGGCATTGGAATGGCCGATATTGGACACCATGGCGCCACTCGAGCCATCGAGATAGCGTTTCCCTGTCGTGTCATAAAGATAGATGCCCTCGGCCCGGTCGAGCATCGGCCGGGTCAGACGCGACTGGTAGAACAGATTGGATTTGATTTCAGTGGCCATGGCGATGTCTATCCAGCTCTTCAATTGCAACAAGGCCATTGCACATCAAGCCAGCGGACCCGGCCGCAATTGCGGTGCCAGTCGTCTTGGTGACAGCGGTCATATCACACCCCTTCTCTGTTCAATGGAGTACCGGGCTGTTGTGCTGCGCCGGAAATATCGGCGCCGCATCAGCCCTGAATGATGGTGTCGCACGGCGGCTCACTATCGATCAAACAGATATCGTCAATCATGACCATAGATGAAATTTATGATCGCACCGGACCATCAGCCTCTTGTTCCGGCGATCTTGGCTGCGGTCGAAACAGTGTGGCGCGTGCAACGAGCCTGCTCTCGAGCCTCCGGCGATCTGATTTCCCTCGCGCGTAGGTTGACCATCCGGCAAGTCCTCTCAATCAAGATCAACCGGCTGCTCCGGAACTTCACGGCAAAACGCCCAAATAAGATCCGGCATGGCCGTTATCGGCAATTGCACCGTACAATGCTATGGGTTAGGATTCTTGCCAGGGGTGGGAAAAGTGACAACAATCAGACAACTTACATTTCAGTTGCGCCAATGAGCGCACAGGAATCCGCAGTTTTCGAGTTTATCGAGCGAATTGACAAGCATCCTTCAATGGATGCCTTGCTGGACGACCTGTTGCAGGTTTCCAACGCCTTCGGCTTCACGCACATGATTTATACCGGCCTTCCCGTCGGCAACGCGCCCATAGCCCCTTTGGTCAAGTCCAACCGGTTCCCAACAGAACTGTGGAACAGGTACATTTCAGAGGACTATTCCAAGACCGACCCGGTTTGCCAGCAGATGTTGTCGACAATGATGCCTTTCGCCTGGAGTGAAGTGGAACCGCGTTTCGCCGAAAGGGAAGGTGCTGCACGCGTTATCGGTGAATCCGCAGACCACGGCATGTCCGATGGTTACATCGTGCCGGTTTTTTCGCGCGATGAATGGCTGTCCGCCGTCTCCTTTGGCGGGCCGCGGAGGCTGGAATTGACCGCCAGGGAGCGCGGCGCCATCAATCTGATGGCGATTTACGCATCCTCGGCAATCGAGCGGCAGCAAAACAGGCAACCCTCCTCGCGCGGAAAATTGACCTTCCGCGAAAGAGAAGTGCTGTTGTGGACCTCAGCGGGAAAATCCTGCTGGGATGTGTCGGTCATTCTGGGTGTCAGCGAACAGACCGTGCGGTTTCACACCGCCCAGATCCGTCACAAACTCAACGCCTCCAACACCACCCATGCCGTGGCGCGGGCTTTGCAGCAGGGCGAGATCACCCTCGATCAACTGGCGGAATCGCTAGGCGACATGCACTGAGACGACGGACTATCCTTTCCGCCTGAACAAGGGGAAAGGATATGATCGAAGCTCATGTTGTCAATGCCCGTAACAAGCATCTTTATGAACGTCCGTTCCTGACGTTCCTTCAACGCCACCACGAACACTGTGCTGTCGGCGATCGCCGGTCACTGCTGAGCGGTGACGGGCCGGAACTTGATCCCTTCGACACCCCTCAGGCGACCTATCTGCTCGGCATGCTGGAGGATCAGGTGATCTCTTCTGCACGGCTGACGCCAACAACCATCGCCAACCACATGTCTGAAGAATTTTCGGACATGTGCGAGCACATCCGCCCGTGTCACCCCGATTGGGCGGATCTGTCGCGAACCTGTGTCCTGCCTGAATACCGCGACACCGGCGCCAACGACACCTTTGGCCAGATGCTTTGCGCGGTGATGGAGTTCTGCCTTGATGAGGGCATTACCCACACCGGCGGAGTGATGCGGCAATTCCTTCTCAAAAACTGGCTCGATCTGGGCTGGAACGTCATCCCTGCGGGACTGCCCCGCCTCCTGTCAGGAGAATGGCATCTGGTGGCCTATGTCGATGTCAACGAAATATCGCTCAGGTCTGGACGTCTTCACGCAGGGATTGATCGCCCTCTGGTGGTTCGCAACGGCGCTCAGATCCCTTTCATAAAACTTTCACGCAGCCCCACTATGGAGACCGTCTCATGACAGAAAAAACATCAAACAATGATCAGACTGTCTCACTCTTGAAGATTCAGGGCCTGCTGGCGGGCGCCTATGAGCTGTCCCGGGGCACTGACAAGGAATTGCTGTCTTATCTCATCAAGATGGCGCGGATGGAGGTGCATGCCCAGTTCGAAACCAACGAAGCCGGGTTTGACCGGATCGAAAAACCGGGTGACATGGATCGGTTGTGATCGCCGGCCCGCGCATATTACAATAAAGTGCAGCCGCACGCGCATTGTCAAACCAGAGCGGCGTGGCACCGGTGCCTGGCCACTGGGCTACGCTGACCTGGAGCGAGCAAGCTCCCCCGCCGATTTTCGTTCGCCGGTTTTCACGTTTCCTTAAAACCGTTTGGATAGGTTTGAATGGCGAGTTTTCCGACTGGAAAAGCATGATGCGCACTCGCGCCGCCGGTTTGACCTGAACAGATCCCGGAATGTTCCAGCACGGATTTTCACGATGCGCCAGCATCTTGCACATCTGAACCGATGCACATGCCCGGTCGGTTGTCCGACACGACGCCATCCGGTTTTCAGTCTAGGAGTTTATTGTGGCAGGTCAGAAGACAGACAAGGGCAAGTCCCCGAAAAAGAATGGTGGCAACATGATGGGCATGCTGTCGAAGGTTTTTGCTCTTATCGCTGCGGTTCTCGCAACCTTGTTTTTCGCCGCCGTGTTCGATGTCGGGCATCTGGGTCTGCATCACATACTGGGCGGTTACGCCATCGGGCTGGTGCCACTGTTTGCGATCCTGACCATTGCCGCCATGCTGCTGACCCCCAAACCCGACGCAGACATTGAAGCGCAATCAGCCAAGATCGCCGGACTGACGGATTCCGTGTCAAAGGTCACCTCGCAGATCATCGCGCTTCAGGACCAGCTGGATTCGCTCAACGGCCAGGACAACGAGACACTGAGAGCCCGCAACAAGGAACTTCAGGCCGAGCTGGATGCCATCCATCAGGTCGAGCGCGACAAGGTTGACGGTCAAATCGAAGCGTTGCGCAAGCGCAATGAGGAACTTGAAGAGCAGATCAAGACATGGGCCTTTGAAGCTGTCGGCAAAAGCGTCAGCGGCGAGCAGGTCAAGCCGATGAAAGCGGCCTGACCGCCGACTCCCGAAATCCTCGGCTGGAAACAGACCTTGCGACGCTGATGAGGCGTCGGAAGGGTCCTCTGTTTCGTCCGGCTCTAATCCAGAAGCAGATCTTCGACAATCAGCGAAAGCAACTGGGCGCGGCCGGTCACTCCGACCTTGCGGTATATCGCATTACACTGCGACTTCACGGTTCCCTCGGAGGTGCCGCGAAGCTCAGCCGTTTCCCGGGTGGAAAACCCCTTGATCACCAGCCAGGCAACATCAAGTTCGGCTCGCGTCAGACCCCAACGCTCAAATTTCTCGTTGACCACCTTGGCAAAAGCACCAGATGCTGAACGCAAGGCGTCCTCTGCCTGCAATTGGCTGCGGCGCGCCACCGCCACCGACCGCATGCCCAGCACGGAACCGATGATCAGCCCGAAGCTTGCCGAAATTTCCAGCGCCTCGCGCAACTGCCAGCTTGTGCCGCCGCGCTGCAGGCCGAATATCGACATGGCAAGGCTCGCAACAAATGCGCCGGCGCACAAAACCTGAACCGCGACGAAGAACCAAAGCAAGATATTGGGTTTTTTCAAAACTTCATTCTCATATGGACCTGCTGAATTTTCGAAGGCGCCGGTGGAGCTTTCCCCGGGATTGCGAGATCAAGGCTGCCCGCCGGGACCACCCGGACCGCCAGCGCCACCTGGTCCTCCTGGACCGCCGGGACCAGGCCCGCCGCGGCTCGACTCCCCACCGATAATTACGGTCTGGCTGGGAGTGTCCGTCACCGGTGCCTGTTCGATCGTGGTCCAGTTATCCTGTAGGATCTGGTTCGAGCCGCGGGTCAGCAGAATTTCACGTTCGTAAAGACCATTGGAAACGGTGACCACAATGCGTCCGAGCCATGTGTATCGCTTTGAAAGGACAACAAAGCCTTGCTCGTCAAGCAGATCGGAAAAACCCGGACTCAAGGTTTGCGCCTGCAGCGGGCCTGCAAGCGCCAGAGTAAAAATGCTCGCGTAAAGCAAGGACCGTTTCATGTCAGTTTCCTTTCCCAGAGTCCGATGACCAGGTTGGGCGGACAGGTGTATCACCACTCGCCAGTCCATACACGATCATCATTCGATAAAACAGCATCGGTTGCTGTCGGCGAATACGGCACCGACAGATGCACCACCGCTTCAGATGCCGGGTGGGCGTACTCGTAAAGTGCGTGTGTGTTGGCAATCAGTTGATTGGCAATCATGCTGCTCGGGAAGAGCAGCACCGCTGCAAGCTGCAGATAGGCAGGGTTCAAAATCCGTAACATTGTTCAATTCCATTGTGAAAGCGGGGATGTGTCGCCGCGCGTGAGAACCAGGTGCGGAAGCATCGTGGGAAACGGTCACTTCGGCACTTGGTCCTGTTCAGATGAAAGCACTACGAAGCACTTGTGCGTTTTCGATAAGCTGGCCGGCAACCATCCAGGTCGGGACGAGCAGCAGCACTGCAAGCTGCAGATAAGCAGGGTCTAGAAATCGCGACATTGTTCAATTCCTTGGGGGCGCCACGCCGGGATCCGTGCGCGGGGGAAAACAGGTGCCGAAGCATAGCCATGAACGAAAGCTCCGGCACCCGGTTCAGTCAGAGGTCAGAGGTCAGATGCCGGGTTACGGACGGCCGCCAGCGCCTTCACCGCCTCGGCCCTCGCCACCAGGTCCTTCACCACCACGGCCTTCGCCACCAGCACCTTCGCCGTCAGACCCTTCGCCACCGCCGGCTTCCGGGCCGGAGAATCCTTCAGCCTCATTACCCGGACCGCCGGGACGTCCACCTTCAAGATCGGCAACCTCGATCCCAGCAGCTTCCATTTCGGCAGCACCCAAATCCCGCAACTCGCGCTCGGCATCCTGCAGAGCCCGTGCGTCATCCGCATTGGCTTCCATCACGTCCCTGCGGTCGTCGCCGGTCAGCCCGTCCAGGGCCGCTTCCATCCCGGACCGGAATGCATCACTGGAAGCCTTGAGAGTATCAAAAGAGGCCTGCAGCGTGTCACTGAAGGTAAAGCTTGTCTCCGCTTCCTGGGCGACAGCCGCAACGGGAACGGACAGAATGAACAGGCCGGCAAATGCGGTCGCGAATGATTTTCTCTTCGACATGTGATTTTTCCTTCTCTGTTGTCCGGCAGACGAACGTGATGTGTTCGCTGGTCCGGTGAGACAGAGATGCAGTGATCAGCCGAAGAGAGCCATCTGCCAAAAGATGGTTTTGGGGGGCATCAACCCTCAGGTCGAAGCGCATCAACCAAAGGTATAGGCCGGTTACAGGCCATTTCCGCCCGACCGACAAGCTTCGCGATGGCTCAGGCCAGATCGACTGGCACACCCGTCGCCAGCGACGTCGCTGCCGCATCGGCAATCATCTGCGCGGCAAGGCCGTCGCGGATGCCGGGGGACGGCGCCTGGCCTGATTGCAGGCAGGCAACGAAATGCGCCATTTCCGCCAGATAGGCCCCGGCATAGCGCTCGAGAAAGAAATGCTGAGCCGGTGCTGCACAAAACCCAGCGCCGCTGGCGAGCTCAACATTGTTTTCGGGCACATTGTTGGCCTTGAGTAAACCCAAAGAGCCGTGCACTTCGGCTCGCTGATCATAGCCATAGGTGGCGCGGCGGGAATTGGAGATCTGGCAGATCCTGCCCGACGCGGTCGTCAGCACAGCAACAGCGGTGTCGACATCACCGGCCTCGCCGATCGCCGGATCGACCAGCGCCGAACCGGTGGCATAGACCCGGACAATTTCTTCGCCGAGCAGAAACCGCGCCATGTCGAAATCATGGATCATCATGTCCCGAAACAGACCGCCTGAACTTTTGATATAGGAAACCGGCGGCGGGGACGGGTCACGCGACAGGATGGTGACCAGTTCGACGTCGCCAATGTCGCCCGCAGCGATTCGTGCGCGGATGCCGGCGAAGCCAGCGTCAAAGCGGCGGTTGAAGCCGGTCAGGAACGGCACGCCGCTCGCATCGACGGTTTTGATGCAGTCGCGGATGCGGTCGGCGGACATGTCGACCGGTTTTTCACAAAAAATCGCCTTGCCTGCCTTTGCACTCATCTGGATCAGATCGAAATGTGTGTCGGTCGGCGTGCCGATGACCACCGCGTCGATGTCGGGACTGGCGATCATCTCCTCGGCGCTCATGACGCTGGCGCCGGTTTTTTGGGCCAGCGCATTGGCTGCATCCGGAAACGCATCCGTGACTGCTGCCACCTGTGCGCCCTCAACCATGAACAGGCTGCGGGCATGGACCTGGCCAATGCGGCCGCAACCGAGAATTCCGATCTTCAACATGTCTCAGGCTTTCTGTTGCGATGCGCCAAAGGCGCGGATGACAGTGCGGGCGGCGGCCATCACCGGATCGTGGGTTTCCTTGAGGATCGTCACCCGGTCAAAGCGCTCCGGATCGCGGTTGACCGCTTCGCGCAATGCTGCGCCAAAGGCCATCCTCAGCTCGGTGCCGATGTTGAACTTGCAGATGCTGGAGCCGGTGGCAAGCGCCTTGCGCTGCGTCAGCGGAACGCCGGACCCGCCATGGATGACCAGCGGCACGGTCGTCAGTTTCTCGATGGCGCGGATCCGCGGCTCGTCGAGCCCGCCCTGCTTGTCCTGCTGCAGATGCACATTGCCGACCGAAATCGCCATCGCGTCGACACCGGTCTCGCGGGCGAAGCGTGCGGCCTCTTCCGGATCGGTGCCGGCGGAATTCTCGCCGCCGGAATAGCCGACAAAACCGATTTCGCCCTCGCAGGAAATGCCGGCGGCATGGGCCATTTCGGCAATGGCCGCGGTCTCGTCGATGTTCTGCGAAAGCTCCTTGCGCGAGCCGTCGAACATCAGCGAGGTAAAACCGCTGTCGAGCGCCTCCTTGCATTCTTCGAATGTGTAGCCGTGATCGAGATGGGCAACCACCGGCACGCTGGCATTTTCAGCCAGATAGCGGAACATCTTGCCCAGCACCGGCAAGGGCGTATGCGCCCGGCAGGATGGCCCCGCCTGCAGGATCACCGGGGCGCCCTCGGCTTCGGCAGCGGCCACATAGGCGCGCATGTCCTCCCAGCCAAGTGTGACCAGACCGGCAACGGCATAGCCATGCTTGAGTGCCGGCTGAAGCACCTCGGCAAGTGTTGCAATGCTCATTTGAACTTCGCCACCATGTCCTTGATGCCCGGGATCGTTTCGATCTGATAGGCATGCGTCGGCTGGAAATACTGCACCAGCGAGCGCTGGCTCAGCCCGCCCAGGATGGTGAAATAATACATCTCGTAGCCCGGCAGCACCGCGCAGGGGTGGTAGCCTTTGTCGATGCAGATCGTCGAGCCGTCGACGATGTGATAGGCGTCGCCGGGCTTGTTGTCCTCTCGCTGCAGCATCTGCACGCCGGAGCCGTGATTGGGCCGGAAGCGGAAATTGTAGGTCTCGTCGTGACGGGTCTCGTCCGGCAACCGATCAGTATCGTGCTTGTGGCTGGGGAACCCCGACCAGCCGCCCTGCCCGACCGTGAACAGCTCGCTCACCAGCAGTCGCCCGACCTTGCCGTGATGTTTCTGGCCCAAGATGTGCTTGATCTTGCGGTGGGTTTTTGTGTCGTCGGAGCCGTATTGGATCTTGTCGAGTCCGTCGGCGCGGACATCGAACGGGTCGAGAACCTTGTCGTATTTGGCACCCGCAATGAAGACTTCGGTCGCCTCGGAGACGCAGATGATCGTCACCTTGGCGCCGACCGGCGCGTAAACGCCCTCCGGCTCGCCGTCCCAGACATCGACACCGCGATTGCCAAGCGCCACGAAACCGACGCCCTCGACATCGACATCGACCGTGCCGGTGGCAGGCA
The DNA here is from genome assembly GCF_001011155.1 of Hoeflea sp. IMCC20628. Classification (NCBI taxonomy): domain Bacteria; kingdom Pseudomonadati; phylum Pseudomonadota; class Alphaproteobacteria; order Hyphomicrobiales; family Rhizobiaceae; genus Hoeflea; species Hoeflea sp. IMCC20628. The sequence continues at coordinate 1,570,331 of NZ_CP011479.1, read as the reverse complement.
CGATGCAGGTCTCGTAGCCGGGCACCTGATAGGCAAAGGCTTCGCCCTTCTTCAGCTTGACGATGTTGAAATAGTTCAGCGGAACGCAGGAATCCTCCGCATCGACGATCGGTTTGTTGTGGTTGTCATAGGGCGCGATATGCATGGAGTCGGATCCTTTCGGGTGACGTGCGGCTCAGACGGAGGTCGGGCCGGGATGCGAGGACAGGAAGGCTTCGAGCTCGGCAGTGACGGGCATGGCGGGCGCGCAACCGGGCCGCGACACCACGATGGAGGCGCAAGCCGAGCCGCGCAGCACCGCGTCGCGCAGCTCCCGGCCTTCGCCAAGCCCTGCCAGCAGGCCGGCCATGAAACTGTCGCCGGCGCCGGTGGGCTTGAGGGCTGCTGCGGGATAAATCCCGGTGCGCAGTTCCTCGCCTTCCGCAAATGCAATGGCGCCCTCGGGCCCCATCTTGTAGACGACGATGCCGGCGCTGGTAGCCGCCAGTTCACGCGCCTTGTCGAGCCCCTTGTCGATGCCGCCGGCCATGAAGCCGAACTCCTCGTCATTGCCGACAATGACATCGGCCATGGCGCCGGCGCGCGACAGCACCTCTTCGGCAACCTCGGCGGAGGGCCAGGAATAGGGCCGGTAATCAACATCGAAAATGATCGGCAGACCGGCAGCGCGGGCCAGCTCAAAAGCCCGGAAGGTGGCCGAGCGCGAGGGTTCGGCAGCAAACACCGTGCCGGCGGTGATCAGCGCGCCGAAGCTCATGTAATCCACCGCCTCGACATCGACGATGTCCATCTGGAAATCGGCGGCATTGTTGCGGTAGATGACACTTTGATGCTCTTCGACGCGGGTCTCGTAGACCGCCAGCGAGGTGCGGCATTCGCCGGTGATCGCCTGCACGTGGCTGCGGTCGACGCCGTAATGATCAAGCTGGTTGAGGCAGTACCAGCCGACCGCATCATCGGACACCTTGGTGACCAGGGCCGCCTTGCAGCCGAGCTTGACCAGGCCCGCTGCGATATTGGCGCTCGAGCCGCCCATGGCCACCATCATCGAGGTTGCGTCACGGGTGCGGGTGCCGGCGGGATCAGGCGACAGATCCATGCCGACGCGTCCGATGACCAGAAAATTCCGCGTCTTGATGCCGTCGAGACTGCTCATGTCCGGCCCTCGGCATTGCCGGCGCGCGCCGCATCAAGCACTTCCGGATAGGGATAATTGAGACCGAGAAGCTGGCGCATGTCGGGGCTGGCGGCATCGATGAAGGATTGCGGCAGGGCAGCCGGCATGTCTTCCATCGGCTTGACCCATTTCGGCAGATACTGGATCAGGATGGCGCTGCGGTCGTGATCAGACGTATTGGGCATGGCGCAGTGCCAGGTGACGCCGTAAAACAGCGCCACATCGCCGGGTTCGCCGGTCATCCGCTCGCAGCGATCATAGAATTTGTCCTCGGCAGTCGGATAGCGCAGCTCTCTCTGGCTTCCCGGTACATAGCCGGTGGCGCCGCTCTCAGTGGTGAACGGATCAAGGATCACGGAGACCTGGGCATTCATCGGGAACGAGCCGTTAAAGCCGACCGGATGGGTTTCGGGCTTGTGGAAATCCCAATAGGGATAATCGACATGCGGCTCCTGCCCCGGCCCGCCCGGCAGAATCCGGTTGGCGGCAATCGAGCCCATGATGAATTCGGTGCCTAAAAACCTGCGCAGGATATCCATCAGCACCGGGTGGGCCGCCATGCGCGAAAACACCTCGCCCTTGGCCAGCAGGTTCCAGACCCGGCGCTGCAGGTTGATCTTGCCCTCTTCCGCCGCTGCGCCCTGAAAATGCGTCACCTTCTCGGATTCGTTTTCTGAATGCGCCATAACGATGGCGCGGGCTTTGGCCACGTCCTCGGGCGAAAACAGCCCTGAAATGGTCACCGCCCCGCCGCCATGCAGCAGTTCGTCGATGACAATGTCGGGATCGGCGTTTTCGGCAGTGAAGCGCTTCATCTCAAACGCCTTTGCGCTGTTTGGAGCGGGTCGCTTCCTGCTCTTCATGCGCGGCCTTGACCTTGGGATTGTCGGTCACATGCGGCGTGCCGACTTCCCACCAGGTGTGGCCCTGATCGGTCCAGGCATCATGGGCTGCAACCTTCATGACGATCACATGGGTCTTTTGGCTCACCTTGGCGCGCGTGAAGGCCTCCCCGAGCTCGGCCGGATTGGACACGGTCTCCGAGATCGCGCCCATCGACGCCGCATGGGCTTCGAAATCCACGGCAAAGGGTTCGTCTATGGTCGGGCAATCGGCGATCAGGTTGTTGAAGCTCTCATTGCCGGTGTTGTTCTGCAGCTTGTTGATGACGGCAAAGCCGCCATTGTCGAGCACCAGGATGATCAGCTTCTTGTTGCTCAGCACCGAGGAATAGATGTCGGAATTCATCAGCAGATAGGCGCCATCGCCGACAAAGACGATGGTGTCCTTGTCCGGCTCGCGCTCGGATTGGGCGATACGTGCGCCCCAGCCACCGGCGATCTCGTAGCCCATGCAGGAAAAACCGAACTCGACATCGACTGTGCCGAGCGACAGCGTGCGCCAGTTGGCCGTCACTTCGGCCGGCAGACCGCCCGCGGCTGTGACCACCCGGTCGCGCGGATCGCACAGCGCGTTGACCACGCCAATGGCCTGCGCATAGGAATTGGGCCTATTGCCATGCGCCACATTGCCAGCGACATAGTCATCCCAGGCCTTGCGCTTGTCCAGCGCCGAGGCAGTCCAGTCCGACGGCGCGCTATAGCCGTCAAGTGCTGCGCCCAGCGCCTCAATCCCCAGCTTTGCATCGCCGACAACCGGCATCGACAGATGTTTTGCCGCATCGTGGCGGGCGGCATTGAGCGAGATGATGCGAGCGGATTTGTCGAACGCGGTCCACGAACCGGTGGTGAAATCCTGCAGCCGCGTGCCGACTGCCAGAATCACATCCGCAGTCTCGGCAATGGCATTGGCGCTGTCCGAACCGGTGACGCCGACCGGGCCGATGTTGAGCGGATGGGTGGCAAGCAGATTGGCCCGCCCGGCGATGGTTTCGATCACCGGGATCTGATGGGCTTCGGCGAAGGCTGTCAGTTCGACCGTGGCGCGGGAATACTGCACGCCGCCTCCGGCGATGATTACCGGGCGCTTGGCGGCCTTGAGCAGCGCTGCGGCATCGTCGATTTCGCGCGCATCAGGCGCCTGACGGCGGATGCGGTGCAGCTTTTTGGCGAACATTTCCACCGGATAGTCATAGGCCCAGCCCTGCACGTCCTGCGGCAGGCCCAGAAAGGCCGGGCCGCAATCGGCCGGATCGAGCATGGTGGCAATCGCCGCGGGGAGTGACTGGATGATCTGCGCCGGATGGGTGATCCGGTCCCAGAACCGCGACACCGGTTTGAAGGCATCATTCACACCGATGGTCGGATTGCCGTAATGCTCGAGCTGCTGCAGTACCGGATCAGGCAGTCGGGTGATGAAGATATCTCCGCACAGCATCAGCATCGGCAGCCGGTTGGCGTGTGCCAGCGCCGCCGAGGTCAGCAGATTGGCTGTTCCCGGCCCGGCCGAGGCGGTGCAGAACATGAAGCGCTGTCTGAGCCATTGCTTGGAATAGGCGGCCGCGGCAAAGCCCATGCTTTGCTCGTTCTGGCCGCGATAAAGCGGCAGTTCGGCGCGCGCATCATAGAGCGCTTCCCCCAGACAGGTGACATTGCCGTGGCCGAAAATGCCAAAGCCGCCACCGCACAGGCGCATTTCCTCCCCATCGATTTCGATGAACTGATTGGCGAGATAACGGATGATGGCTTGAGCCGTCGTCAGACGTATCGTGTTCCCGGTCATGCGCCGAGGCCTCCCTTTTTCTGGCAAGCTGCACCGGAATTCTCCGGTTTCCAAAATGCCGCTTGCGAAACTCCACTTCCGAAGATACAAAATTTGCAACCGGTTGCAAACTCTATTTCACGATAGGCCCGAATATGCGTGACATCGGCATTGGCATTGTTGGCGGAGGCTATATGGGCAAGGCCCATGCGGTAGCCATGGCAAGCGTTGGCGCGGTGTTTGACACCGGGCTGCGGCCTCGGCTGGAAATGGTCTCCGCCGGATCACCCAACTCAGCCGAGCGCTATCGCGCGGCCTATGGCTTCGCCCGCGCGGCAGCCGACTGGCGCGAACTGGTTGCCGATCCGAAGGTCGAGGCCATCGTCATCGCCTCGCCGCAATCGACCCACCGGGCCATTGCCGAGGCAGCCTTTGCACTGGGCAAGCCAGTGCTGTGCGAAAAGCCGATGGGGGCGTCACTGGAGGACAGCCGCGCCATGGCCGAGGCTGCGGAAAAAAGCGGTGCGGCCAATATGGTCGGCTTCAACTATATCCGCACGCCGGCGAGCCAGTTTGCCCGGCAACTCATTGCCGATGGCGAGATCGGCGAAATCACCTGGTTTCGCGGCGAGCACACCGAGGATTTTCTCGCCGACCCGCAGACGCCTGCGAACTGGCGCACGACAGGCGAGGCCAACGGCACCATGGGCGATCTCGCTCCGCACATGATCAACGCAGCGCTGGCACTGGTCGGGCCGATCCGGTCATTGATTGCCGAGGTCGAGACGGTGCATGTCATCCGCCCCGGCGGCACAGTCAGCAATGACGATCAGGGCCAGATGATGTGCCGCTTTGAAAACGGTGCCGGCGGCGGCGCCATGGGGCAGATGCATTTCATCCGCATAGCGACGGGCCGCAAGATGGGCTACGCCTACGAGATCACCGGCACCAAGGGGGCCATCCGTTTCGACCAGGAAGACCAGAACGCGCTGTGGCTTTACAAGATGGACGAGCCGGAAGCGGTGCGCGGTTTCCGAAAAATCCTCACCGGCCCGGCCCATCCCGACTATCTGCCGTTCTGCCAGGGCCCCGGCCACGGCACCGGCTATCAGGACCAGATCATCATCGAGGCGCGGGATTTCCTGCGCGCCATCGAGACCGGAAAGCCGGTATGGCCGAGCTTCCGCGACGGGTTGGCGGTCAACGAAATCGTGGCGGCGGCGCTCGCCTCGTCGCAATCAAAATCATGGCAGACACTCGACGGGATCGAGTAAGCGGAGGGGAAACCACATGACAATTCAAATCGGCAATGCACCCTGCTCCTGGGGTGTCGAATTTGCGAGCGACCCGCGCAACCCGGACTGGCAGACCGTGCTGAAGCAATGCGCCGAGGCCGGTTACAAGGGCATCGAACTCGGCCCCGTCGGCTTCATGCCGGAAGATCCGGCCATCCTTGGTGAAGCGCTCGAGGTGAACGGCCTGGAGCTGATTGGCGGCGTGGTGTTCCGCGCATTCCATGATGCCAGCCAATGGGACAATGTGATGGATGGTGCGGTGCGCACCTGCAAGGCGCTTGCTGCACACGGCGCCAAACATCTGGTGCTGATCGATTCGATCTCGCCGCGCCGCGCGCCCACCGCCGGCCGCGCCAGCGAGGCCGAACAGATGGATCAGGCCGAATGGTCGGCCTTCCGTGATCGGATCGCCACCGTGGCGAAGATGGGCGCCGAGGAATATGGCCTCACCGTCGGCATGCACGCCCATGCGGCGGGCTTCATCGATTTCGAACCGGAGCTAGAGCGGCTGCTTGACGAAGTGGATGAGAAAATTCTCAAGATCTGCTTCGACACTGGGCACCATTCCTATGCCGGGTATGATCCGGTGGCCTTCATGAAGCGTCATATCGATCGCATTTCCTACATGCATTTCAAAGACATCAACCCGGATGTGAAAGCAGCGGCGATTGCCAAACGCACCGGCTTCTATGATGCCTGCGGACAAGGCATCTTCTGCAATCTAGGTGATGGCGACGTCGACTTCCCGGCGGTGCGGCAGATCCTGCTCGATCACGGTTTCGAGGGCTGGTGCACGGTGGAGCAGGATTGCGATCCGCTGCTCGATCCCGATCCGGTGGGCGACGCCAAAGCCAACCGCGCCTATCTGCAATCCATCGGTTTCAACTGAGGTTTGCGTGGCTGTACGTACCGGTCTCCGTGGCTGTGGCATGAGGTTGTTTGACACCGTCATGCCGGACCCCGATCCGGCATCCAGTCAGCCCAAGTCTTTGGGCTAAAAACTCTTCTGACCCGGCAGACGCCGGGTCGCTGGATACCGGATCAAGTCCGGTATGACGGAGATTGTGACGGCACAGTACTGAACTGGCAATTTTGCCGTGTAGAGCGAGTTCCGCTTTGAGCACGGCGCTGTTTCACATCGATTTGGAGGCAAATCATCATGACAAAGCTCAAATGGGGAATGATCGGCGGCGGCGAAGGCAGCCAGATCGGTCCGGCACACCGGCTTGGCGCCGGACTTGACGGTGAATTCGAATTCACCGCTGGCGCACTCGACCACCGGCCCGACGCCGGCCGCGATTATGGTCAGCGACTGGGTCTTGACGCGACCCGCGCCTATGGCGACTGGCGCGAGATGCTCGACGGCGAGAAGAACCGCCCCGACCGCGTCGATCTGGTCACCGTGGCAACCCCCAACGCCACCCATTACGAGATCACAAAAGCCTATCTCGAGGCCGGTTTTCACGTGCTCTGCGAAAAGCCGATGACCATGACCATCGAGCAAGGCGAGGACATTGTCCGCACCGCCAAGGCGACCGGGAAAATCTGCGCGGTCAATTACGGCTATTCCGGCTACTCGCTGGTGCGCCACATGAAGGCGATGGTGGCGCGCGGTGATCTGGGCCAAATCCGGCTGGTCAAGGCCGAGTTCGCCCATGGCCACCATGCCGATGCGGCTGATGCCGACAATCCGCGGGTGCGCTGGCGCTATGATCCGGCCCAGGCAGGCGTCTCGGCGCAATTTGCCGATTGCGGCATTCACGCGCTGCATATGGCCAGTTTCGTCACTGGCCAGGAAGTCACAAAACTCTCCGCCGACACCGTCTCCTGCATTCAAAGCCGGGTGCTCGAAGACGACGCCATGGTCAATTTCCGCATGGACGGCGGCACTGTCGGACGGCTTTGGACCTCATCGATTGCCATCGGCCGCCAGCACGGGCTGACGCTGCAGGTGTTTGGCGAAAATGGCGGGCTGCGCTGGGCCCAGGAACAACCCAACCAGCTTTTCTGGATGCCGCTGGGCGAGCGCTTGCAGACCATCGAGCGCGGCGAAGCGGGTCTGTCACCCGAAGCCGACCGGACTTCCCGCGTCACCATCGGCCACGCCGAAGGCATGCCGCTGGCGTTTGCCAATATCTACAAGGACCTGGCTGAGGCCATCCGCGCAGAGAAAGAAGGCCGCGCCATCGATCCCGCCGCCAATCTCTACCCCCGCGCCGAAGACGGCTTGCGCTCGATGGCCGCCGTGTTTGCCGTGGCGGAATCGGGCATGGAAGATGGCCAATGGATCGACGCACGGCCACCAATGTTCAGGTAGCGGGCCGGCCTATCGCGTTGTTTTGTATCTCCCCGCAATGTCGAACTCCCGCCCAGGGCGCGCCAGTGTATCGGCGGCAGGAATGACACGCTCGGCGGGAAGCGGCACTTCGCTACACCTCAGACCAACGATGGGCATCCCGGCAAAGCGTGAATTCGCTGCGCCTGTGCCAATGGCTGTTTTCCTGGAAGTCCGAGCCCCATAGGGCAGATTGACATGGATCAACACGCATATGCGGAAAAGCGCATATTAACGCGTCATGCAAGAGATCCTCAACGCGCTTTGTGATTCGACCCGCCGCGCCGCTCTCGCCATCGTTTGGGATGGCGGCGAGCATTGCGTGTGCGAATTGATGGAACGGCTTGATGCAAGCCAGAGCCGCATGTCGAGACACATGAAAGTGTTGCGCGAAGTTGGCCTCGTTGTCGACCGGCGTGATGCGCAATGGGTTCGTTATCGGCGAAGCCCGGATATTGCGCCAGAAATCACTAGGATGATCTCCGCCGTTTTGAACGCAGAAAAAACCTTCGAATAGGAAATGGCATGACCACCGCAACCCATGAAATTGGTCCGAAGCATGAAACGCCAGACTGGGTCTGGTATGCAAGTGTCGTTGGTATTGTGGTCATTGGCTGGCTGGCGTACGGCAAGTTGATCCCCTTCTCCGAGTGGATCACCGCCCAATTCCCCGTTGCCCGCGACAGCCATACCGGCGAGGCGATCGCATTCTTCGCCTATGATGTGCCAAAGGTTCTTCTGCTGCTGACGGGAATCGTCTTTGTGACCGGTGTGCTGCGCAGCTGGTTCAGCCCAGAGAAGACCCGGGCAATGCTTGCGGGCAAACGTGAGATATTGGGCTATCCGCTGGCGGCATTACTTGGCGTGTTGACACCGTTTTGTTCGTGCTCGTCGGTGCCGCTTTTCATCGGCTTTGTATCAGCAGGCGTACCTCTGGGCGTAACCTTTTCGTTCCTGATCGCAGGTCCGATGGTCGGTCCTGTCGGACTTGGGCTGCTATATGGCCTAGTCGGGTGGAAAATCGCCACGATCTATCTTGTGTTCGGCTTCTCGATTGCCACGGTCGCAGGCTATGTGATGGGGAAGATGAGGCTGGAACGCTACCTGCAGGATTGGGTCCGAGAACTGAACACGGGGCCGCTTGGCGATCTTCCCGAGGAAAAACTCACATTCGTCGACAGATTGAAAACCGGTGTCGAGCAGGTCCGCGAGATTGTCGGCAAGGTCTGGATATGGGTGTTGGTCGGGATCGGTATCGGCGCATTGATCCACGGCTATGTTCCCGAAGCCATGATGTTGAAGATCATGGGAGGTGAGGCGTGGTGGTCGGTCCCCGCAGGGGTGGTTGTCGGCGTGCCGATGTACACCAATGCTGCTGGCGTCATTCCCATCGTGGAGGCACTACTCGGCAAGGGTGCTGCGCTGGGCACGACACTGGCTTTCATGATGTCGGTGATTGCGCTGTCGCTGCCGGAAATGATCATTCTCAAACAGGTGCTGACGTTGCGGTTGATCGCGATCTTTATCGCCGTTGTCTCGGTGGGCATTCTCGCCACCGGCTATCTTTTCAACTTTCTATTGTAACCCGGCTCATAAATCCGCTCCCTGAAAGGACATCCCATGAAATCGGTCAAAGTCTACGGTCCCGGCTGCAAGCGCTGCGAAACCACCGAAAAGATGGTGCGCGACGCGGCCGCGAAACTGGGCATCGACGTCGAGATTGAAAAGGTGACGGATACCAAATCCATGGCAATGGCGGGGGTTATGTCGACACCCGCGGTTGCCGTGAATGGCAAGCTCGTCCACGCGGGCGGACTTCCCGATAAGGCAAAGCTGGAGCAATGGCTGGCAGCCTGAGTTTCCCGACGGCGCCTTTGTGGAGTGAAAGACATGCTTGAATACACCGTAACTGCCCGCCGGATCGACGGCCACGGATCAGAAGCCCGAGCCAAGGACGCACGGATCATTCTGGACACAGACGTGGCGGGCCGCGATGACGCCTTCAATCCGGCAGAAATGCTGCTGGCGAGCCTCGCGGCCTGCATGTTGAAGGGGGCCGAACGGGTGGCGCCCCTGCTTGAATTCGATCTGCGCGCCATCGATATCAAACTGCATGGTGTCCGGCAGGACAGCCCGCCCAAAATGGTCCGTATCGACTACGAAATCGTGGTCGACACGGACGAGACCGACGACAGGCTCGACCTGTTGCACCGCAATCTCCGCAAATACGGTACCATTTCCAACACGCTGAGCGAAGCAATCGAGCTTGTCGGAACCATACGGCGCACGGACTGAAACAAGTTGCCCTGTCGTCAAAGTCAGATGTTCGGCCTCGATAATGCACATGCATCAATTCAAAGAGTTAGCGTCCTTTGCGCATCCAATTGGATGCGCGGCGTTGAAGGCGCCACACTTCGATACTCGGAGCTTCCGTTCGAGTATCCTGCAGCATGGGTGAAAGACGGCTCTTAGGTACGATCAGCACAAAAGTTTGGGCCGAAACCAACACACCGCCCTTTGCAAACCCCCTGCGCGCCTCCGCCCCCTCACCCCTCATACCCGGCCTTGCGCAGGCCTTCCATGATGTGGGCGTGGTCCTCGTCGGTGAGATTCCACTTGTTCATTTCCGCAGCCGCGGAGCCGCCGGGTTTGACCTGTTTCATCGCCGCCAGCGCCTCGGACGCATCCTTGCGGTCGAGCTGGCCAAGGGCTGCAGCATTGAGCATATGAAACCAGTAGAAACCGGGCATGGAGATGCGCTGCATGTCGACCAGCGTGTCTTCATATTGCCGCTCGCGGTAATGCAGCCGCGCGAAGCTGAAATGGTACCAGCCCGGATGCAGCGGGTTGAGTTCCTGGGCGCGCTGCGACAGCGCGATGCCGCGCTCGAATTCGCCCATGAAGGACAGATAGTGGCCGACTTCGGCGAGAATCTCCGGATCGGTCGGATTGAGATCCAGCGCCCGGGCAGCTTCGGCTTCAAACTTGCCTATGTCCTTGCGGAAGAAATGCACGATCGCCAGCCAGCAATGGGCATAGGCGCTTTGCGGATCGAGCTCGGTGGCCTTCAGCGCCATATCCAGCGCCCGGACGATCGGGTCAGGACGCGGGTTGGCGTCAAAGCGGTGCTCGGCGAGGTAGACATTGGCCAGCAGCGCGTGCGCCTCGGCATAGGTCGGGTCGAGCGCGATGGCCTTCTCCAGAAGGTCGCGGGCCTCGGCATGCATTTTTTCATCCAGCGTCGCGGTGTAGCGCCGCGCATGCAGCAGGCAATCATAGGCGTCGAGTTCTGACGGGCTTTTCTTCAGCGCGCGAGACAAGGCGGTGTTCTGCATCTTCACCCCCAGAGAGGCGGCGATCATGTGGGTGACTGCGTCCTGAACCGCAAAAATGTCGCCCATCGGCCGGTCATAGCGGTCGGCCCACAGCGACACCCCGGTGGTGGCTTCGATCAGTTGCACGGCAACACGCAGCCTCTCCCCTTCGCGGCGGACGCTGCCATCGACGATGTAGTCGGCGCCAAGCTTATCGGCGATCTCGGCCAAGGGCGCATCTCGTAACTTGAAATGGAACGAGGAAGCGCTGGCAATCACCCGCAATTCGCTGAAATGGGTCAGATTCGAGATGATGTCCTCGGTCAGGCCATCGCAGAAATACTCGTCCAGCCCCAGGCTCGCCCGCTTGAACGGCAAGACAGCCAGAACCGGCATCAGCGTCCTCTGCCGCGTATCCTCCGGCAAGGCAGGCACCGGGCCGGCATTGCCGGGGTTCGATGCCGTTTCCGGATCCGTATCCGACTTGGTTTCGGCTGGATCGCCCTGCCCGGCATCTATGGACGCAACAGCGTCATCGTCACTTGTCACCTCAGCCACGAAGCGGAAACCCCGGCGCGAGATGGTGCGGATCACATCCTGAGTGTCGCCGCTGTCGCCCACGGCGCGCCGCACGGCGAAGATCCGGCTGCTCAACGTGGTGTCTGACACCGCACGGCCATCCCATACAGCCTCAATCAGCTCTTCGCGCGAAACGATCCGGTCGCGGTTTGCCAGCAGATGCCACAGAACATTGAACACCTGGGGTTCGATGGAAACAGGTTCACCGTGCTGGCTCAGCTCAAAGATCGCAGGATCGATGGCGAAAGCGCCAAACCGGTAAATCATTGAATGCCCATCTTTTCCTGATCGAAAATCGTAGCAATCCGAATGTAATCTCAATCCCCTCGTCAAGCAACGACGCAGACGTCGTCCTAAGTTGGGTCAATACCAACCAACAAGGAGACGGCAATGACTTGGTCACTCAAGGGAACCTATTTCGAAAGCTGCAATTGCGAGAGCGCCTGCCCGTGTCTGTTCCTCAGTCCGCCGACCGAGGACGAGTGCACGGCGCTGGTCGGCTGGCATATCGAGGACGGCAATGACGAGGGCGTCTTGCTGTCAGGCCTCAATGTGGCGCTGGCCGTGCATTCGCCCGGACACATGGCGACCACCCAGTGGAATGTCGCCGTCTATGTCGACGAACGCGCCAGCGAGGCGCAGAATGCCAGCCTGATGAAGATCTTTGGCGGCCAGGGCGGCGGCCATCCGGCACGGCTCGCCAGCCACATCGGCCAGATCCTCGGCGTCAGGTCGGTTCCGATCAACTTCACCGCCAGCGACGGCAAATACGGATTGAGCATCCCGAAAATCGCCGATGTCGAGATTGAGGCGATCACCGGTCAGGGCGACGGCCCGGTCACCGTATCCGGCCATCCGCTGTGCATCGCTCCGGGCTTTACAGCGACCGTTGCAAAAGCCAGCAAGAATGTCTTTTCCGACCACGGCATGGAATGGGGTCTGACCGAAAAGACCGGCGTATTCTCGCCCTTTGCCTATCAGAGCGAACAGTGAGCACCGGTCAAAAATCCGTCGGCGGCGCTGGGGTACAGTTCACCCCGGCGCGGCTGGCGGTTCTGCTCGGCGGTCCGGTGGCGCTGGCGATTGCCAGCTGGATCTATCTCGGCCTGATGATCGGCGACATGTCACTGATCCCGGGCATGGCTTCGATGATGATGCCCGGTCAGATGTTCATGCCGATGCCGATGTTTGGCCTGTTCCTGATGTGGGCGGTGATGATGGCGGCGATGATGCTGCCGACGGCCGCGCCAATGATCATCGCCTATGCACGGATGCAGGCGTTGGACCGGAGCCGAGGCGCCGGTTGGCAGCCGGTGGTCCTGTTTTCCGGCGGATATGTGCTGGCCTGGGCCGCATTCAGCCTCGCTGCGGCTATCTTCCAGGCAGGGCTGACGCATCTGGCGCTGATGTCCCCGATGATGATGAAGGCCGGTACAGGGCCGTTGGCCGGCGCAATTCTCATGGTAGCCGGGCTCTACCAGTTCACACCACTCAAACAGACCTGCCTGCGGTTATGCCGTACGCCGTTGAGCTTTCTGATGACCGAGTGGCGGGAGGGAAGTTTTGGCGCGCTGACAATGGGCTGGCGTCACGGGCTGTTCTGCATCGGCTGCTGCTGGGCGCTGATGGGGCTGCTGTTTGTCGCCGGCGTGATGAACACGCTCTGGATCATCGCCATTGCGCTCTATGTTCTGATCGAGAAAATCGTGCCCGGCAGCGAATGGCTCACAAAACTGAGCGGCGCCGGCATGGTTGCTGCAGGACTGTGGATGATGACCGGGTAAAGCCGCCGATTGGCCTGCTGTCGCCGCTCCAGTTGAAAGCCCGCGCGGGTGGTCCGCGCGGGCTTGGGTCATGAATTAGGTTGTTGGGAACAGGCTCAGGCTGATTTCTTCATCTGCTTGGGCGCGCCGGTGGTCATGTCGGTGCCGGTATATTCCAGTCCTGCATCTTTCCAGGCGCCGAAGCCGCCTTCCATGTGGGCGACGCGATCATTTCCGGCCTTCAGGAATTTCTCGGCTACCATTTTCGAACGCGCGCCGGAGCCGCAATGAAACACGATGCGCTTGTCGGTTTGCCCCGGCATGTGCATCGGCTGGAACGCCTGCATCGGTGCCAGCAGTGCGCCTTCGATGCGCTCGAAACTGTATTCCTGCGGTGTGCGCACATCAATCAGCACGATCTCGTCACGTGCGAAAGCATCTGCCGCTTCCTTTGCCGTCCAGCTTTCAAGGATGCCATTAGCGAGGTTTTCGGTTTTCATGAGGTCTCTTTCTCAAATCGGTTAAGGGGAATCTTGAGATAGCGCTTGCCATCGCTCTCCGGCTCGGGCGAGCGCCCTGCCCGCAGATTCATCTGCAACACATGCAGCATGCGGTCCGGCAGGCCCAGGGTCTGGTCGCGCTGTTCACGCAGCTTTATATAGGCATCTTTCGATGTATCACCAGCAATATGCGTGTTTTCCCGCCGCTGTTGACTGACAGTTGACTCCCACTCAGGGTCAGACCGTTCATCGGTGCCGTAATCGTGGCCGACGAACAGTCGCGTCTCGTCGTCCAGCGACAGAATTGCCTGCAGGCTGTCATAGAGTTCGCCGGCCGATCCGCCGGGAAAATCCGCCCGCGATGTGCCGACATCGGGCTGCATGAAGGTGTCATTGACGAAGGCGGCGTCGGTACCGACAATATAACTGACCGATCCCAGCGTATGGCCCGGTGTCAGCATCACCCGCACAGGAAGTGAGCCAATGTGGAATTCATCACCAGCTGCAAACAGCCGGTCGAAGTCTCGCCTGGGATTGAAAGCTTCGGGCATGTGGTAGAGCTTGCGCCACAATTCGGCGATCTCGACGGTTTTCTCCCCGATCGCATTTGGCGCACCGAGCCGCTGTTTCAGCCAGGATGAGGCCATCAGGTGATCGGCATGGGGATGGGTATCAAGAATCCAGACGATATCAATGCCGGCGGACTTGGCGAAATCGACGACCTGCTCCGCCGCATTTGAATCGGTCGACGCATCAGCGGGATCAAAACCCATCACTACGTCGATGAGCGCACCTTTTCCGGTCTGCGGGTCGGAAACCAGGTACTGAATGCTGCCGGTATCCTCGTCATAAAATCCGGTGACCTCGGCCGATCCCGGCCCGCGCGAGCGACTGGTCCTGTGAATGATCATCTGTTTTTCCCTCATATCTCCCTTGTTGAATGTTTCGGGAGAGAGAAAGTTCCGGCCAGTATCGCCCTTGCCTTAATCGCCGATCACTTCCGCCCCGACGCAGGCATGCCGCGAGCATTCCATCTCCAGCGTCGTGTGGCTGAGCGAGAAACTCTGTTTCAGCGCTTCCTTGACCGCCTGCTTGATAGCGTCGGCATCGTCCCAGCGGTGGCGATCGATGACCAGATGCGCATCGAGCGCTGCCTGATGTTCCTGCATCTGCCACAAATGCATATGGTGAGCGCTGGATACGCCATCGACATTCTCGATCACCTTGAGCACGTCGGCAGCATTGAGTTCTGTCGGGCTGCCAAGCATCAGGATGCGGATGACACCGCCGATCTCGGAGAATGACATCCACAGGATGTAGCCGGCGATCAGCAGAGTGACCAGCGGATCGATGATCTGCCAGTCATAGAGAATGATCAGCGTGCCGGCGACAATCACCGCGATAGAGCCCAGAGCATCGGCAACATTGTGCAGGAATGCGGCGCGAATGTTGACGCTGTCTTTCGACAGCGAATAGGTCAGCATCGCGGTCGCCACATCGACGATCAGCGCAATGCCGGCGATGATGACGACCAGCCAGCCGTCAACCCCGGAGGGTTCGATGAACCGCATCACCGCCTCATAGATCAGGTAAAACCCGATGACGATCAGCGTGGTGTAATTGATCAGCGCGGCGACCACTTCCGCCCGTCCATAGCCAAAAGTCATGGTACTGTCAGCGGGACGCCGGGAAATCTTGCGGGCAAAGAACGCGATGATCAGCGACATCGCATCCGACAGATTGTGAATGGCGTCGGCAATCATTGCCAGACTTCCCGACAGGATCCCGCCGATGATCTGCACCACCGTCAGCCCGAGATTGACCACAACCGCCCAGAAGACGCGCGCGTCGCCGGCATTGGGATCCATGTGGTGATGGTGATGATGACCGGCCATGGTGTTATCTCGCCTCTGCGCTGCATTCCGTTATGACGGGTTTAATCCCTCGAGCCACTATAGGTACAAGTAAAAAATCGAGTCCGCTTGCGAAACACCGGAAAATGGACTTCTACGCCGAATTTGTAATGCCCGGATCGACTGCCTAGATATGCCGGAGAAACAGGACTGAGAATCAAGCAGTGCAAGGGCGCAACGCGTGAACCAGTATAACTATCCGACATATCCGACGCGGCACGGCTACATGTCCGAGAAAATCCAGCAGGACTACATCCTCTCGGCCATCTCACGGAAAGTGTTGCCCAGGGATGCCCACCGGATGGCGCATATTATCTCGCTGGATGCCTCAAATGACGTCGCCAGGCCGATACAGATCTGGCAATTGTATTCGGTGCTTGGCCCAGAGCGGATCGTCGCCATTGTCACCGATTTTTACGGGCGCGTCTTTGCCGACGAGGACTGGTTTACCTCGGTGTTTGCCCGTGTCGGCCCCGTAGAGCACCATATACATACCCAATCAGCAATGTGGATTGATGTGATGGGCGGAGGGCCGGCCTATCATGGCGGCGACTTCCGGTTGAATTTTCACCACACCCACAACGCCATTCAGCTGATGAATGAAAAGGGGGCTGCGCGCTGGACCAGATTGATGCTGGACACACTGGAGGCCACCGCACCGCATATGACCAACGACCCACGCGTCAGACCGGCCCTCAACACCTTCCTGACTCACTTTATGGGCAAATACGCCCAAGAGTTTGGTTTTGAAAACAAAAGTGTGTTCGGTAACACCAATGCGCCGGTCAAACGCAAGCTCAATTTCATGAACATGACCACTCAAGCGATTGAGGCGCTCTCCGAAACCGAGCTCAGGGATGCACTGGCTGAGCGAGGCGTCGACGTCTCGCAATATCCCGGCAAACAGGATCTTGTGAACAAGGCGCAGATGCTGTGATCAGAAGTTGGGGGTAAGCTTCCGCTTCCGCCCTCACCTCAAACCACCGGCCGCAGCGTCCCCCGCTCGACCACCCGGCAGGAAAACAACCGCGCTTCCGGGTAGCGGTCGGGGGTAGCCAGCAACGAGGCGATCAGTTCGATAGAGGAGTCGATGATCTGCGCAATCGGCTGGCGGATGGTGGTCAGATTGATGTTCTCCCAGCCCGCCATCTCCATGTCATTGAGGCCGATCAGGCCGATGTCATCGGGCACCTTGAGGCCGCTGCCGGTAATGGCGCTCAGCGCACCGATCGACAGCACGTCATCACCGCAGAAATAAGCTTGAGCCGGCCTGTCATCGAGACGCTTGAGCATCTCCTTGCGCCCGGCATTGAAGGAATAGGCATCTGCGAAAGTGTGCCGCACGGCGACGTCCGGATGTCGGGACAGTTCTTCCAAGAAACCCTTGAAACGATCCTGGGTCGAGGTTGCCGATTCAGGACCGCCGAGAAACGCCACATCGGTGTAGCCGCGCCGCATCAACTCGCGCGCCGCCATGCGACCACATTCGACATTGTCGATGCCGACCACATGCACGTCAGGCGAACTGGAATAGCGGCCAAAACTGTGAACCACCGGCACACCGGCATCGCGGAAGGATTTGGCAAAGCCCGGCGGCAATGTTGACGAGGCCACCACCACTGCGTCGACCGAATATTGCCGCAGCATCCGGATCGAATGTGCGGGATCGGTTTCATCCGACAGATTGACCAGCAGCGGCCGCAAGCCACGGTCCTGAAGACCGCGGGTGAACAGATCAAACACTTCGAGGAAAATCGGATTGTGGAAGTTGTTGGACACCAGCCCGATCAGCTTGGTGCGTCCCGTGGTCAGGCTGGAGGCGAGCGCATTGGGGCTGTAACCCAGCTCGTCAGCGGCCTTGACGACCTTTTTGCGCATCTTCAGCGACACCGAAGCGCCGTCCGTAAACGTCCGCGAGACCGCTGCGCGCGACACGCCTGCCCGTTCGGCGACATCCTTCAGTGTAGGTGGCATTGAGCTGCTCTCTCGTTCTTCCGGCTCTTGTGGCCCGCATTACTGCCCAGAAAATCGAATGAAAGCAAGAAAATCGAAATCATTTTTGCAACCGGTTGCAAAAATATTTGATTCGTGGTTTCCTGATCATCGAGGGACGGCTGGAGGTCGGCTTTTCCACGCATACGACACAAAACTCTGGGAGGAGATCATGATGTCACTGACTAAAAAGCTCGCATTGGCCGTTGCGGTGTTCGCAGCGCCGGTTCTGGGCGCCACCACCGCCTCAGCCGAGGGCGAACGTTACGTCCTCGTCAGCCATGCACCCGACAGCGACAGCTGGTGGAACACCATCAAGAACGGCATCGCACTGGCCGGCGAACAGATGGGTGTTGAAGTCGAATACCGCAATCCGCCGACCGGCGACCTGGCCGACATGGCCCGCATCATTGATCAGGCAGCCGCCTCCGGTCCCAACGGCATCATCACCACGCTTGCCGATTACGACGTGCTTTCGGGCCCGATCAAGGCCGCCGTAGATTCCGGCATTGACGTCATCATCATCAACTCCGGCACTCCGTCCCAGGCCCGTGACCTGGGCGCGCTGATGTATGTCGGCCAGCCTGAATATGACGCCGGTTACGCCGCCGGCTTGCGCGCCAAGGGCGATGGCATCGGCAGCTTCCTTTGCGTCAACCACTACATCTCCTCGCCATCCTCGACCGAACGTTGCCAGGGCTTCGCCGATGGTCTCGGCATTGATCTGGGCAACCAGATGATTGATGCCGGTCAGGATCCCGCCGAAATTAAAAACCGCGTCATGGCCTATCTCAACGCCAACCCGGACACCGATGCAGTGCTGACGCTCGGACCGACCAGCGCCGATCCGACATTGCTGGCACTTGATGAAAACGGCATGGCCGGCGACATCTATTTTGGCACCTTCGATCTCGGCGCCAACATTGTTGAAGGCATCAAGGCCGGCACCATCAACTGGGGCATCGACCAGCAGCCCTTCCTGCAGGCCTACCTGCCGGTGATCGTGATGACCAATTATCACCGTTACGGCGTGCTGCCAGGCAACAACATCAACTCAGGCCCCGGCTTTGTGACCGCCGACGGACTTGAGCTGGTGGAGAAATATGCCGGAGAATACCGCTAGAGGGTTCCTCCCAGGCAGTGGCGTGCTCGCGCGCCGCTGCCGCCTTTGCCCACTTCCCATCGACATTTTTTTCTGTGAGGTCTCATGTCCGATACGGCTGCAGCACCCGCAAGCGACGAACGCATCAAGCAAACATCGGCCCTGCGCAAAGCGCTGATCCGCCCCGAACTCGGCGGCATCTGCGGTACAGTAATCGTGTTTGTGCTTTTTGCTATTTTCGCCGGCGACAGCGGAATGTTCAATTCCCAAGGCATTCTCAACTGGTCCGTTGTCTCGGCCCAGTTCATGATCATTGCCGTTGGCGCCTGTCTGTTGATGATCGCCGGAGAGTTCGACCTCTCCGTCGGCTCGATGATCGGCTTTGCCGGGATGATGATCGCCATCTTCACCATCACCCTGGGTTGGCCGGTCTGGCAGGCCATCATCATCACCTTTGCGCTCTGCATCGCAATTGGCGCGCTCAACGGCTTCATCGTCGTACGCACCGGGCTGCCGAGCTTCATCGTCACGCTGGCCTTCCTGTTCATCCTGCGCGGATTCACAATCTACCTGCCACAGTTGATCGAGCGCAAAACCATCATCGGCGGCATCGACAAGGCTGCCGAAGGCGACTGGCTGGCTGCCCTGTTTGGCGGCAAGGTCCTCAAGGGTCTGTTCACCTGGCTCGGCGATGCTGGCATCATTGCGGTGTTTGAGCGCGGCAATCGCATGGGAGAACCGGTGGTTGACGGTATTCCCATGCTGATCATCTGGGCACTGGTGCTGGTGGCGTTCGGACACTTCGTCCTGACCCGCACGAAATTCGGCAACTGGATATTTGCCGCAGGTGGCGATGCCCAGGCCGCGCGCTATGTCGGCGTGCCGGTCAACCGGGTCAAGATCCTGATGTTCATGTTCACCGCCTTCTGCGCCTGCGTCTTCGCCACCTGCCAGGTGATGGAGTTCGGCTCCGCCGGAGCCGACCGCGGGTTGCTGAAGGAATTCGAGGCGATCATCGCTGTGGTGATCGGCGGCGCGCTGCTGACCGGCGGCTACGGCTCGGTCATTGGAGCCGCCCTTGGCGCGCTGATCTTTGGCGTCGTTCAGCAAGGGCTTTTCTTCGCCAATGTCGAAAGCTCGCTGTTTAGGGTGTTCCTCGGTGTCATCCTGTTGTTTGCCGTGGTGCTCAACACCTATATCCGGCGCATGATCACGGGGGAGAGATGATATGAATCCCGAACACGCTCCCCTCATTGAAATGAAGAACATCGAAAAGCACTTCGGCTCTGTCATTGCGCTGGCCGGTGTGTCGCTGGAAATCTATCCCGGCGAATGCCACTGCCTGCTTGGCGACAATGGCGCCGGCAAGTCCACCTTCATCAAGACCATGTCCGGTGTCCACAAGCCGACCAGCGGCGAGATCATGTTCGAAGGCAAGCCGATGCATTTCGACGATCCGCGCGATGCAATCTCGGCCGGCATCGCCACCGTCTATCAGGATCTGGCGATGATTCCGCTGATGTCGGTAAGCCGCAACTTCTTCATGGGCAACGAGCCCGAGAAGAGTTTTGGTCCGATCAAGCTGTTCGACCATGAACATGCCAACCGCGTGACCATGGAAGAAATGACCAAGATGGGCATTTCGCTGCGCGGCCCGGACCAGGCTGTCGGAACCTTGTCAGGCGGCGAACGCCAGACTGTGGCGATTGCCCGGGCTGTGCATTTCGGCGCCAAGGTGCTGATCCTCGACGAGCCGACATCAGCGCTCGGCGTGCGTCAGACCGCCAATGTGCTGGCAACAATCGACAAGGTGCGCAAGGACGGCATAGCCGTGGTGTTCATCACCCACAATGTGCGCCATGCCATGGCAGTGGGTGATCGTTTCACCGTGCTCAACCGCGGCAAGACGCTCGGCACCGCCCAGCGCGGCCAGATCACCCCGGATGAATTGCAGGACCTGATGGCCGGCGGCCAGGAAATGGTGGCGCTCGAAGGCTCTCTCGGCGGCACTGTCTGACGCGACAGCTTCTGTCCACAGATAATCGTGGCGCGGCTTCAAGCCGCGCCATTTGTTTTTGGCAAAGTATTTTCATTTGCCGTTTTCGTATGGGGTGCGTTTAAGGCTCCTTACTTTCGGTTGATCTTCGCAATCAATGCACTTCGAAGACTTTGCCATACGCGCGGCTCCCTGCCCTTTTCGACCCGCAAAGCCTTGGAATTCCGGCCTGCTGTTTAAAAACTCTGCACATAAGGGCTTGCCATTTGGCGACTGACCCAGAATAGTCCTGCGGGAAAACGAAAAAGCCAAACGGGAGGAAAACCATGACTTTGAAATCGTTTCTGCTGAGCACCATCGCCGGTGTCGCCCTGACCATCGCTGCACCACTGGCTGCATCCGCCGCCGATTGCGAACGCGGCACACTGGACGAGCGCTATTGCGATGTCGACGGCGACCTGATCGCCGACACACCGACCGATGAAGCCGAGCTGCTTGATCCCGACACGCTGATCTTCGCTTACACACCTGTTGAAGATCCCGCTGTCTACAAGGAAGCATGGTCGGATTTCCTGACACATATGGACAAAATCACCGGCAAGAAGTCGGTGTTTTTCCCGGTTCAGTCGAACGCCGCCCAGATTGAAGCCATGCGCTCGGGCCGTCTGCACATTGCAGGCTTCAACACCGGCTCCAATCCGCTTGCCGTCAACTGCGCCGGTTTCCGTCCTTTTACCATCATGGCATCGCTTGATGGCGGCTTCGGCTACGAGATGGAAATCATCACCTATCCCGGCTCCGGCATCGAAAAGGTTGAAGACATCAAGGGCAAGACCCTGGCCTTTACAGCTGAAACATCAAACTCCGGCTTCAAGGCTCCGTCAGCTCTGCTGAAGGCTGAATACGGCATGGTATCGGGAACCGATTTCGAGCCTGCCTTCTCCGGCAAGCACGACAACTCGATCCTCGGCGTTGCCAACAAGGATTACCCGGCAGCCGCCATCGCCAACTCGGTGATGAGCCGGATGATCGAACGCGACGTGATCAAGGCCGAACAGGTCAAATCGATCTACAAGTCGCAGACCTTCCCGACCACCGGCTTCGGCGTGGTCTACAACCTCAAGCCCGAGCTTCAGGAAAAGATCAAGGAAGCCTTCTTCACCTTCCCTTGGGAAGGCTCGTCGCTGAAGAAGGAATTCGAAAAGTCCAATGAAGGCCAGTTCCTGGAAATGAACTACAAGGACTTCTGGGAAGTCGTCCGCAAGATCGACACTGCCAACGGTGTCACCTACACCTGCGGTTAATCCGTTCAGGCTCCGCCGTGTCCACCTGGATGCGGCGGAGCCTTTTTTCATGCGATTGCGCAGCATCTGACCGCCGCGCTTCCTTTGCCGATCACGGAACCCCATGCTGCAACTCAATAAACTGACCAAGACCTATCGCACCGGTGACAAGGCGCTTCAGGATGTCACCCTGTCCATTCCCAAGGGACAGGTTCTGGCGCTGATCGGACCGTCCGGCGCAGGCAAATCGACATTGATCCGCTGCATCAACCGGCTGGTCGAGCCGACATCGGGCTCGGTGATCCTTGACGGCACCGACGTAACCGCGCTGAGTTCCGGCGGTTTGCGCAAGATGCGCCGCCAGATGGGCATGATCTTTCAGGAATACGCGCTGGTCGAACGGCTCACCGTGATGGAGAACGTGCTTTCCGGACGGCTCGGCTATGTCGGCTTCTGGCGATCGTTCCTGCGCAAATACCCGCAATCCGATGTCGATGAAGCCTTCCGGCTGCTCGACCGCGTCGGACTGCTGGCGATGGCCGACAAGCGCGCTGATGAACTCTCCGGCGGCCAGCGCCAGCGTGTCGGCATTGCCCGCGCACTGATCCAGAACCCGCGGCTGCTGCTGGTTGACGAACCGACCGCCTCGCTCGATCCAAAAACCTCACGCCAGATCATGCGCCTGATCTGCGAATTGTGCGCCGAACGCGATCTCGCTGCCGTCATCAATATTCACGATGTGGCGCTGGCGCAGATGTTTGTCGAACGCATCGTCGGCCTGAAAGCCGGAGAGCTGGCCTTTGACGGCAAGCCCACCGAGATGAGCGACGAGGTGCTGACCACGATTTACGGCGAAGAAGACTGGCACGCCACCATTCGTGATGTCGATGACGAGGAAGACGCCGATGTGGTGGAGCCGGCGCTATGACCACGGCCACGCTTGACGACCGGCTTGGCCACAGCTGGCAAAAGCCGCATCTGATCACCAATCCGCTTCTGCGCTGGGGCCTGTTCATCGGCGCTCTCGTCTATGTCGTGCTGGCCGTCAGTTCGATCGACGTCAACTGGTCGCGCGTCGCCGAAGGTCTGAGCCGCGGCTGGGCCTTCGTGACAGCCTTCTTCAACCCCGATTTCGTCTCCCGCGGCGGCGACATCTGGGACGGCATCATCGAGAGCATCATCATCACCATCACCTCGACGGTGGTGGGCATTGCGATTTCCATTCCCATCGGCCTCGGCGCTGCACGCAATATAGCCCCGCTGCCGGTCTATCTGGTGTGCCGCGCTATCGTGGCGCTGTCGCGTGCGCTCAACGAGATCATTGTCGCCATCCTGCTGGTGGCGATCTTCGGCTTCGGACCGCTGGCCGGCTTCCTCACCCTGTCCTTTGCCACCATCGGCTTCATGTCGAAACTGCTCGCAGAAGACATCGAGGAAATGAGCAAGGTGCAGGCGGAAGCCATTCGCGCCACCGGTTCCTCCTGGCTGCAATGGATCAATTACGGCGTTCAGCCGCAGGTGATGCCACGGCTGATCGGACTGTCGATGTATCGCCTCGACATCAATTTCCGTGAATCCGCCGTGCTTGGCCTGGTTGGTGCCGGTGGCATCGGCGCGACACTCAACACCGCTTTCGACCGCTATGAATTCGACACGGCGGCAGCAATCCTGCTCATCATCATCGTCACCGTCATGGCGCTGGAATATCTATCCGGCATCATCCGGGCAAAGGTGCAATAATGCCGGTATCAACTGACGCAAAGGGCGCCAAGATCTGGCAGTTGCGCAATCGCAACCAGACGATCACCCGCTGGGCCGGCTATCTCGTCGCCGTCGCCATCTTCATGTGGTGCTGGCAGCGCATCTCGGAGGCCACCACCTGGTTCTTCGTCTGGGATGCGCCGCGCATAGCTGCCGACATCGGCTCCCGCGCCATGCCTCCGCGCTGGTCCTATATGGACAAGCTCTGGGGACCGCTGTGGGACACGCTCAACATGGCGACGCTCGGGACCGTGCTGGCCCTGTTCATGGCAGTGCCGATAGCCTTTCTGGCGGCGCGCAACACCACGCCGTCGGCTATGTTCATCCGTCCCGTGGCGCTGTTCATCATCGTCGCCACCCGCTCGATCAACTCGCTGATCTGGGCCTTGCTGCTGGTGGCCGTCATCGGCCCGGGCGTCTTTGCCGGCCTGTTGGCCATCGCCTTCCGCTCGATCGGCTTCTGCGCCAAACTGCTCTATGAAGCGATCGAGGAGATTGACGAGAAACAGGTCGAGGCGATCACCGCCACCGGCGCCAGCCGCTGGCAGGTGATGGCTTACGGCATCGTGCCGCAGATCATGCCCGCCTTTGCCGGCATCAGCGTGTTCCGCTGGGACATCAATATCCGCGAATCCACGGTTCTGGGTCTCGTCGGCGCCGGCGGCATCGGGCTACAATTGCAGTCCTCGCTCAACACGCTGGCCTGGCCGCAGGTAACGCTGATCCTGATCGTCATCCTGTTTGCGGTGATTGTTGGCGAATGGGTCTCGGCCAAGGTGCGCGGAGCCATCATGTGAGCACCGGTGCAGCAATCCTGAAAGGCGCGGACACTTCAATCGCCTTCGCAGAGTATGAATCCGTGCGTCATCGCCTGCCGGCGATGCGCAGACAGACCGAGTTCGTCCGGGCCGAAAACCTCGATGCCATCGCCGATCAGTTCGACGTGTTCCTGCTCGACGCTTTCGGTGTGCTCAATATCGGCGAGACCGCCATTCCCGGCGTCGTCGACCGGGTCAACGGGTTGCGTCAGCGCGGCAAGCAGGTGCTGGTTGTCACCAATGCGGCGGGCTATCCCTCATCGGTGCTCTATG
The DNA here is from genome assembly GCF_001011155.1 of Hoeflea sp. IMCC20628. Lineage (NCBI taxonomy): Bacteria > Pseudomonadati > Pseudomonadota > Alphaproteobacteria > Hyphomicrobiales > Rhizobiaceae > Hoeflea > Hoeflea sp. IMCC20628. The sequence continues at coordinate 1,545,569 of NZ_CP011479.1, read as the reverse complement.
AGCGCTACACCCGGCTGGGCTACAGCTTTGGGCCTGGCGAGGTGGTATCGAGCCGCATGGCGCTGCTCAAGGGGCTTCAATCCTATCCGCACCGCAAATGGGGCATGGTGGCAGCACCGAAATTCGGCCGCGAGGAACTTCCCGACGGTGCGATCTTTCTCGAAGATGATCCGCAAGCCTATGCCGAGGCCGAAGGATTTTTGATGTTTGGTGCATCGGCCTGGAGTGAGGCACGCCAGGCGCTGCTCGAACAGACGCTCAAGCACAACCCGAGGCAATTGCTGGTCGGCAATCCCGATCTGGTCGCCCCGACCGAAGCCGGTCTGTCGCTCGAACCCGGGCATTATGCACACCGGCTGGCCAGTGCCACCGGTGTTGAACCGGTGTTTTTCGGCAAGCCGTTTCCGGCGGTTTTCGACATGGTGCGCAAACATATCCGCGCCGGCGTGCCTGACGAGCGTGTGGTGATGGTTGGCGACACGCTGCACACCGATATTCTGGGCGGCAATGCCGCAGGCTTCCGCTCAGCGCTGATTCAGGGCTTTGGATTTTTCGATGGTGGAGATCCCGAAGCTGCCATCGAAAGCTCCGGAATCACGCCCGATTTCATCCTCGAGCGGCCCTGAATCGATAGCCGGAAAACCTCGCGCCAACCCTCCCCGCAACCGTTCAATCGTTTTGTTTCCGGCTTGATGCACGTCAAAGCAGGCGCAATTCCACCTCCTATAGTGGCATTTCGTTTTGACCTGTATCAACAGCCTCCGGGAGCGCCTCATGTCCGCAGCCAACAAGAACGTCATCTGGTTTGAAGATCTCTCCCGCGGCGATGTTGCGCTGGTCGGCGGCAAGAACTCCTCGCTTGGCGAAATGGTGCAGCAGCTGGGCCAAAAGGGCATCGACGTGCCGCCCGGCTTCGCCACCACCTCGGACGCGTTCCGCGCCTTCATCAAGGCCAACAATCTCAACCAGGTTATCGCCGACGCGATGACCATGCTCGAAAGCGGCAAGCGCACCCTGGCCGAAACCGGCAAGGCCGTCCGCGCGGCTATCGCCGCCGGCGACTGGCCCGACGATATCCGCGAATCCATCCTGTCAGCCTACCGCGAACTCTCCGAGCGCACCGGCCACACCGAGCTTTCCGTCGCTGTCCGCTCCAGCGCCACCGCCGAAGACCTGCCCGACGCCAGCTTTGCCGGCCAGCAGGAGACCTTCCTCAATGTCCGTGGCGAAGCCGCGCTGCTTGCCACCTGCCGCCGCTGCTACGCCTCGCTGTTTACCGACCGGGCCATCACCTACCGCAAGATCCAGGGCTTCGACCACAACCAGGTGGCGCTGTCGATCGGCGTGCAGCTGATGGTCCGCTCCGACATCGGCGGCTCGGGCGTGATGTTCTCCATCGACACCGAATCCGGCTTCGACAAGGTGGTGCTGATCAACGCCGCCTGGGGTCTGGGCGAAAACGTCGTTCAGGGCGCAGTCACCCCCGACGAATACGAAGTGTTCAAGCCACTGCTCGACAAACCCGGCCTCAAGCCGATTGTCGAGAAAACCTGCGGCGCCAAGGAGATCAAGATGATCTATGCCGGCGCGGAAGGCGGCGAGACCAGGAATGTGCCGACCTCGAAGGCCGAACGCGGCGCCTATGTGCTCTCCGACGATGAAATCCTCGCCCTCGCCCGCCAGGCGGCGACCATCGAGGAGCATTACGGCCAGGCGATGGACATGGAATGGGCCAAGGACGGCGACACCGGCAAGCTCTACATTGTCCAGGCGCGGCCTGAAACCGTGCAGTCGCGCATCGATGTCACGGCGCTCAAATCCTACACCATCAAGAAGGCCGGCAAGACCCTGATCACCGGCCTGAGCGTCGGCGCCGCCGTGCGCGCCGGACGGGTCTGCATGATTGAGAACGTCAAGGACATCGACAAATTCATCGACGGTTCGATCCTGGTGACGTCCACCACCGACCCGGACTGGGTGCCGATTATGAAGCGCGCCGCAGCCATCATTACCGATCATGGCGGGCGCACCTCGCACGCGGCCATCGTCAGCCGCGAACTCGGCCTGCCTGCGATCGTCGGCACCGGCAACGCAACCCACATACTGCATGACCAGCAGGAGGTTACCATCTCCTGCGCCGGTGGTGAGGAAGGGGCGGTCTATGAAGGCATCGCCGAATACGAGGTCACCGATGTGCATCTCGACCATGTGCCGGCCACAAAAACCCGCATCATGCTCAACCTGGCCGATCCTTCGGCAGCGTTCCGCTGGTGGCGCCTGCCCGCCGATGGCGTTGGCCTGGCGCGGATGGAGTTCGTGGTCAACTCCGCCGTCCGGGTTCACCCGATGGCGCTGGTCAATTTTGACAGGCTGAAGGACGAGGAAGCCAAGGCCGAGATTGCCGAGCTGACCCGGCGCTATGACAACAAGGGCGACTATTTCGTCGAGACTCTCGCCCGCGGCCTGTCGCGCATCGCAGCCGTTGCCTACCCAAAACCGGTGATCGTGCGGATGAGCGATTTCAAGACCAATGAATATGCCGAACTGCTCGGCGGTCGCGCCTTCGAACCCAAGGAAGAAAACCCGATGATCGGGTTTCGCGGTGCCTCGCGCTATTATTCCGACAATTACCGCGAGGGGTTTGCACTCGAATGCAAGGCGATCAAGATGCTGCGCGAGGAAATGGGCTTTGACAATGTCGTGGTGATGATCCCGTTCTGCCGCTCACCCGACGAGGCCGACAAGGTGCTCGCAGTGATGACGGACAACGGGCTGGCCCGTGGCGAGAATGGTCTTCAGGTCTATGTCATGGGCGAGATCCCGTCCAATGTCATCCGCGCCGCCGAATTCGCCACCCGCTTTGATGGCTTCTCGATCGGCTCGAATGATCTGACCCAGCTGACCCTCGGCGTCGACCGTGATTCAGGCGAACTGGCTGACCTGTTCAGCGAAGCCGATCCGGCAGTGATCTGGATGATCGAAACGCTGATCGAGCGCGCCCATGCCGCCGGCGCCAAGGTCGGGCTGTGCGGCCAGGCGCCGTCCAACAACCCGGCATTCGCCAAATTGCTGGTACAGGCCGGCATCGACACCATCTCGGTGACGCCAGACAGCTTTGTCGCGGTTAAGCAAAACGTCGCCGAGGCGGAAAAATCCGGGCAATAATTGCCTGGCCATGCCCGGCGAGATTGAACCCACCCTGCCCTATGTGTGATGGTCAGCCCCATGTCTGAAATCCTGACCATCACACTCAATCCGGCTCTCGACGTGTCGACCTCGGTCGACACGGTGACGCCAGGGCCGAAACTGCGTTGTGCCGAGCCGCGCTATGATCCCGGCGGCGGCGGCGTCAATGTCTCGCGCGCCATCCTGCGGCTGGGTGGCCAGTCAAAAGCCTTTGTGGCGCTTGGCGGCGACACCGGCGCCACGTTCAAGGCCATGCTGCGGGCCGACGGCATAACGGCCGCGCATTTCGAAATCGGCGGCAACTCGCGCCAGTCCTTTGCCATCGTCGAGACGTCCTCCGGCAAGCAATACCGCTTTCAGCTGCCCGGCCCGTCCTGGTCACCGGAGCAGACCACAGCCATGCTGACCGAGCTGGCGCCGCATCTCAAACCAGACTGCGTCGTGGTGATGTCGGGCAGTGTGCCGTCCGGGGTTCCGGCCGATATCGCCGGGACAATCAACAAGATGGCGATCGAGGCCGGCGCGCAGCTGATCCTCGACACCTCCGGCAAAGCCCTTGCCAGCGCCGCCGCCAATCCGGGCCCGCCCTTTGCGCTGATGCGGATGGACGGCGCCGAAGCCACCGAGGTCTCTGGCAAAAACTTCGCCTCTCCGGCAGATCTGGCCGATTACGGCCAGCAGCTGATCAACAGCGGCGCCGCCCTCAGGCTGGTGATGTCGATCGGTTCGACCGGCACCGTTGGCGTCTCGGCCACCGAGCGGTTCTTCTGCCAGCCACCAAAGATAAAAACCCTGAGTGCGGTGGGCGCCGGCGACAGCATGGTCGCAGCCATCGCTATGCACCTCGCAGCCGGCGCAAGCTTCCGCGACGCCGTCCGCCACGGCGTTGCCGCTGCAGGATCGGCCGTGCTGACGCCAGCGACAGAGCTGTGCTCCAAGGCCAGTGCTGACGAGATTTTGGAGAAGGTGGTGACGGCGGAGATTTGAGGCTGTGCTTTAAAAATTCAGCTTCGACGAAAACCCCGCAATCACCTCGGCGCTGTGCTTGAGTGCGGCGCGTTCGCCCTCGTCGAGATCCGGCATCAGCGTGGCTGCGACACCCTCGCGGCCGATGATGCGCGGCAGTGACAGTGGCACGTCACGCACGCCTTCGATGTTGTCATTGACCATCGACACCGACAGCACCGTGCGTTCGTCATCGGTGATCGAGCGGACGATGCGGGCAAGGCCTGCGCCGATGCCGTACCAGGTGGCACCCTTGCCTTCGATGATGGTGTAGGCGGCCCCCTTCACCTGTTCAGCAATATGGGTGCGGGCGGCTTGATCAAGCGGCCGTCCGATCTGTTTGGCAAACGAGACGATCGGCACCGAGCCGGCCATGGCGCTCGACCAGACGGCAACTTCGCTGTCGCCATGCTCGCCCAGCACATAGGCATGCACCGAATTGGGCGCGATGCCGAGGTGATCGCCAAGCAGGCTTCTGAGCCGCGCTGTGTCCAAAATGGTGCCAGAGCCGATCACCCGCTCGGCCGGCAGGCCGGAAATACGCCGGGCAACGAAGGTCATCACATCGAGCGGATTGGTGGCGATGAGCAGGATCGCCTCGGGGGCCGCTTTCATCACGCCACCGATGACCGAGCGAAACACTTCGACATTGCGCTCGAGCAGCGCCAGTCGGCTTTCGCCGGGTTTCTGGCTGACGCCGGCGGCAATGATCACCACTGCGGCATTCTTGAGATCAGCATAATCGCCGGCGCGCACCGCCACCGTGGTGGCGAAAGGCGTGGCGTGGGCGATGTCCTGGGCCTGGGCGCGGGCCAGTGCCGGATTGGCGTCGACCAGCACGATTTCGGTGCCAACGCCGAGCAGCGCCATGGCGTAACCCGCCGCACTGCCGACCATTCCTGTTCCGACGATTCCGATTTTCATGTGATCCTTGCTCCAAGGTTCAAGGGCGCACATCAGATGCACCAGGACCTTCTCTTAGCAAGGATCATCATCCGCCCCTGTGACAAAAGTCAAACCGGCGTGATCACCTGAGTTCAGGCAGCTTTCTGCTGCAGGCTGTCAAACCATGTCGCCAGGTAAGCGGCGTCGGCTGCGATTTCCTCCGCGTAATCACCGGCAAACGCTTCGAACGCCTCTTGGTTGAGACCGTTGACCCCGAGCAGCACCGGTATGTCGCGCGCCAGCGCTTCTGCGATCAGCGACCGGAATCCCCTGCCCTCGGCCTCGTGTTTTCCGAACTTGTTGATGATCAGAAGATCAGGCGACAGTTCAAGTCCGGCCTCGACCCGCGCCACCGCCTCTTCGAGCGCTGTCGGATCAAGCCGGCAACCGCGAGACTCTTCGCCCAGCACCTGCGAGATGCGGATCATCGGGCCGTTGGGAAGCACCCACGCATCCATGTCGCAATGATGCGAGTCGGGTCGGTCGGAGTTGGTTTGCACAACTCCGGCAAGCCGAAACCCGCTTGCCAGCAGGCCATCGGCAAACTCCCACAACAACTGATCGGTCTGTCCGCGTTCAACAGTTTTGACAAAGGCGAGCGCCATGACAGGCTCCTGTGATGCGGCAGGCAGTAAAATGCCTATGCCGGTTTGAATTACTGGCTTCGCCGCGATCATGAGGCCGCGACCAAGCAGACAGGGACGGCTCAGGCTGCCTTCAGCGTGATGCCGGTGACTTCCGCCTGTTCGGCAAGCGCATCGACAAAGACGCGACTGGCGCGAACCCATGCGGCCTTTTCAAGTGCTGACCGCAATGCGGTCTCCACCGCTTCAAACGGCAGGATTTCGCCATCAGCCCTGGCATCGAGCCGGATGATGTGAAACCCGTAGCGACTCTCCACCGGCTCGGCGGCGATTTCGCCCTGAGCCAGCGTCTTCAGCGCCGCTTCGAATTCGGCCACCGTGTCGCCGGCCGAAATCTGCCCAAGCCTGCCTCCATTGGCGCGCGACGAACAGGCCGAATGGTCCCGCGCCAGCGCGTCAAAGGCCTTTGGTTCGAGCTTGATCTTGGCGAGCACCGCGTTGGCCTGGTCTTTGGCCACCTTACGCGCCACAACATCATCGGGCCGCGCCGCGAACAGGATATGCGCCGCTTCAAACAATGACGGCGCACGATGCCGCTCCAGGTTGGCATCGTAGGCAGCACGAACCGCTTGCGGTGTTGGCGTTTCCGCCTCGACCGCTTCATCGAGAACCTGCCGGATGATGGCCTCTTCTTCTGTTTCCCAAAGCCCCGGTGCCAGTTCGCTCGGCGCTGCCTCAAGGTTGCGGCGCTTGGCTTCCTGAAGGATTAGCGTGCGAACGGCGAGCGCGCGCGCCGCCGCCATCCATGCCATGCCGGGCTTGCCCTTCGGCGCAGGGTGGTTCTGCGCTTCCGTGGCGATCAGTTCCGGCGAAATGGCTTCGCCGTTGACGGAGATATCGGTGAATGTCTGTTTCATGAGTTTTGCCCCAGATTTGCCTTGTGCTTGCGGGTGCGGACGATCTGGTAGCCCGGGCGCAGGACGTAGCGCACCGGAACCGAGAACATGTGCACCAGCCGTGTGAACGGGAACAGGAGGAAGATCGTCAGGCCTAAAAGGATGTGCAGCTTGTAGATCCAGTGCACGTCGGCCACCAGTTCCCAGGCACCGGCCTGCAAGGTGAAGATGCCTTGCGCCCACATCATGAACTTGACCATCTCGCTCCCATCGAGATGCTGGATCGATGCCAGGATGGTGCCCATGCCAAGCACAAGCTGGGCAACCAGCAGCACCAGAATGCCGGTATCAGCGAAAGACGAATTGGCTCGCACCCGCTCGTCGAACAACCTCCGGTGCAACAGCATGGCGCCGCCAACCAGCGCCATCGCGCCTGCAACACCGCCGACCACGATCGCCAGCACCTGCTTGAAGCCGTAGCTCATGCCAAGCACGTGGAAGATCTCCACCGGTGTCAGCATGCCAACCAAATGGCCGAAGAACACGATCAGCACGCCGACATGAAACAGGATCGAGCCCCAGACCAGTTGCTTGCGGCGCAGAAGCTGGCTCGACGATGATTTCCAGGTGAAGGGGTCGCGCTCATAGCGCGCGATCGAACCGACGATCAGGACCGTGAGCGCCAGATACGGAAGAACTCCGAATAGAAAGTAGTTCATGACAGTCGTCCTTTCGTGTCAGGCGGAAGCCGGCCGGAGCGGTTCGTCCATGCGGGCCAGAATATCGCGGCTGACCGGGCAGCCGGCGTTCGGATCGGGACCGAAGGTGACCATCGCCTCCTCATAGACCGCGTCGAGCGCTTCGAGATCTTCCGGATCATCATCCTTCTCCGCGATCAGCGCCTGCGCCTCTTCGGTTTCGATGGATGCCTGTGCAGTTTCGGACAGCGCGACGAGCACCGAGGCATAAGGCGTCTCGCGCCGTGTCAGCCGTTCGGCCAGTGCTGCGATGATGTGGCCAGCGTCAGCCAATAGCGCGCGCGCCTCACCCAGCGAAAGCGTCGAGATGAACTCGAGCAGCACTGGCAGATGATCCGGCAGTTCGGTGCTGACAAGATCAAAACCTCCCGCCCGGTAGGTTTCAAGCAGGTCGACCATCGCCCCGCCCCGGTCCCGGCCCTCGCCGTGAATATGCTCGAACAGATTGAGCGACAGCGTCCGCGACCGGTCAAACAAGAGCACGTAGCGCTCCTGCAGGTCGAAGATGTCACCGGTTTCAAACTCGACCAGCAAGGGTTCGATGGCGTTCAGCGCCCTGGCTGACACGATGGCTTCGGACTTGAGCACATCCCGGATCGCCGGGATGGCCTCCTGAAGATCGGTGGACGGATAGCTCAGAAGCGCCGACAGGGCTTTGAATGTGCGGATCATGACAGGAACTCCGTAGGTGAGCGGAAGCTCTTTCCGCCGCCGAACAATTTGCTCTTGGAAGTGCCGGTGGAGCAGCCATTACCGTCGGTAAAGCCGCAGCCGGTTTTCAGGTCATAGGCGTCCTCGACCATCTCCCGGTGCGTTGTCGGGATGACGAACCGGTCCTCGTAATTGGCGATCGCCATCAGCTGGTACATCTCGTCGATCTGCTGCGGGGTGAGCCCGACACGCTGGGCGACGCCAAGATTGATCACACCATCCACGGTCTTCGAGCGCATATAGGCACGCATGCCCATCATCCTTTCGAGAGCGGTGATGATCGGCGGTTCATCGCCGGCTGTGAGCATGTTGGCGAGATAGCGCACCGGGATCCTCAGTGACCGCACATCCGGCATATTGTCGATGGAGCCGATGGCGCCGGCTTCCGCTGCGTTCTGGATCGGCGACAGTGGCGGCACGTACCAGACCATCGGCAGCGTACGGTATTCGGGATGCAGCGGAAACGCGATCTTCCATTCCATCGCCATCTTCCAGATCGGAGAATTCTGCGCCCCCTTGATCCAGTCCTCGGGCACACCTTCGGCGCGTGCCGCGGCAATCACCTCGGGATCATTGGGATCGAGGAAGACCCCGAGCTGCGCGTCATAGAGATCTTTCTCGTTCTCAGTACTGGCAGCTTCGGCGATCTTGTCGGCATCATAGAGCATGACGCCGAGATAACGGATGCGGCCAACGCAGGTTTCCGAACATACCGTCGGCATGCCCGATTCCAGACGCGGATAGCACAGGGTGCATTTTTCCGATTTGCCGCTTTCCCAGTTGTAATAGATCTTCTTGTAGGGACAGCCCGACACGCACATGCGCCAGCCACGGCATTTTTCCTGGTCGATCAGAACGACGCCGTCGTCCTCGCGCTTGTAGATTGCGCCGGAAGGACAGGACGCGACACAGGACGGGTTGAGGCAGTGTTCGCACAGCCGCGGCAGATACATCATGAAGGTGTTTTCGTATTCGCCGTAGATTTCCTTCTCGATGCCCTCGAAATTGTAATCCTGGCTGCGCTTGGCGAATTCACCGCCAAGAATCTCTTCCCAGTTCGGACCCCATTCGATCTTTTCCATCCGCTTGCCGGATATTTTGGACCGCGGCCTGGCGGTCGGAAACGCTTCCATCTCGGGCGCCGATTTCAGATGGTCGTAATCGAAATCGAACGGCTCGTAGAAGTCGTCGATTTCCGGCAGATCCGGATTGGCGAAGATATTGGCGAGAATCCGCCATTTGCCGCCCTGTTTGGGCTGCAGCTTGCCGGATTTGGTCCGGGTCCAGCCGCCATTCCAGCGTTTCTGGTTTTCCCAGTCTTTCGGATAGCCGATGCCGGGCTTGGTTTCGACATTGTTGAACCAGGCGTATTCGACGCCCTCGCGGCTGGTCCAGACATTCTTGCAGGTGACGGAGCAGGTGTGGCACCCGATACATTTATCGAGATTGAGCACCATGCCGATTTGCGCGCGGACTTTCATTCTGCTGCCTCCACGGTAGCGGCCGGGCGATCCAGCCAGTCGACCTTTGTCATTTTGCGGACGATGACGAATTCATCGCGATTGGAACCCACGGTTCCGTAGTAGTTGAAGCCGTAGGAAAGCTGCGCGTAGCCACCGATCATGTGAGTCGGTTTGAGCGTTGTGCGCGTCACCGAATTGTGGATGCCGCCGCGTTTGCCGGTGATCTGCGATCCCGGCGTGTTCACGATCTTTTCCTGAGCGTGATACATGAACAGCGTGCCTTCCTTGATGCGCTGGCTGACCACCGCACGCGCGGTCAGGACGCCGTTGGCGTTGAAGACCTCGACCCAGTCATTGTCGACCAGCCCGGCCTTGCGGGCGTCGACCTCGGAAATCCACACCACCGGGCCGCCGCGGTTGAGCGTCAGCATCATCAGATTGTCGGAATAGGTGGAGTGAATGCCCCATTTCTGGTGCGGCGTGATGAAGTTGAGAACCACATGCTTCTCGCCGTCGCGTTCGGAGATGTTGATCTCCGGACCCACCGTCTTCAGGTCCACAGGCGGACGCCAGGTGACGAAGAACTCGCCGAACGCCTGCATCCATTTGTGGTCCTGATAGAGCTGCTGGCGGCCCGTCACGGTGCGCCAGGGGATCAGCTCATGCACATTGGTGTAGCCGGCATTGTAGCAGACCTCCTCGCTCTCGATCCCCGACCAGGTCGGCGACGAGATGATCTTGCGTGGCTGTGCGGCGATGTCGCGGAAGCGGATCTTTTCATCTTCCTTGGCCTCGGCCAGATGCCGGTGGCTGATGCCGGTGTGCTTGCCGAGCGCATCCCAAGCCTTGACCGCGACTTCGCCATTGGTTTCCGGCGCCAGCATCAGGATGACCTCGCAGGCATCGATGGCTGTGTCGATTTTCGCCAGCCCGTGAGAGACGCCCTCCTCCGTCACGGTGCCGTTGAGCGCCTTGAGGTGGTGGACTTCCGTCTTGGTGTCCCAGGTGATCCCCTTGCCGCCATTGCCGGCCTTGTCCATCAGCGGCCCAAGCGAGGTGAAGCGCTTGTAGACATTGGGATAGTCGCGTTCGATCGCGATATAAGCCGGCGCCGTCTTGCCCGGAATCAGCTCGCATTCGTTCAGTTTCCAGTCGAGAACCTCCGGCTGCGCCAGTTCCGACGGCGTGTCGTGATGCAGCGCCAGTTGCACCACATCGGTTTCGACACCAAGGATTTCCGGCGAGACCTCGGAAAACTTCTTGGCAATTGACTTGAAGATTTCCCAGTCTGTCTTGCTCTCGTAGGCCGGGTCGACGGCCGCCTGAAGCGGGTGGATGAACGGGTGCATATCAGACGTGTTCATGTCGTCCTTTTCGTACCAGCTCGCCGTCGGCAGAACGATGTCGGAATAGACCGCCGTGGTCGACATGCGGAAGTCGATGGTCACCAGAAGGTCAAGTTTTCCTTCCGGCGCTTCATCATGCCATTTGACTTCAATCGGCTTCTGCCGGCCTTGCTCGCCAAGATCCTTGCCCTGAATGCCGTGATCGGTGCCGAGCAGGTGCTTGAGGAAATACTCATGCCCCTTGCCTGACGAACCGAGCAGGTTGGAACGCCAGATAAACAGGTTGCGCGGCCAGTTTTCCGGAGCATCCGGATCCACGCACGACATTTCCAGCTCGCCCGACTTCAGCTTTTCCCCGACATAGGCTGCGGCATCCTTGCCCGACGCCTTGACTGCGCGGCCAACCTCAAGCGGATTGGTCTTGAGCTGCGGTGCGGATGGCAGCCAGCCCATGCGCTCGGCGCGGATGTTGTAGTCGATCAGGCTCAGTGTCTTCCAGTCGCCTTCCGGCGCTGTTGGCGACAATATTTCCGCCGCCGTCACCGTTTCGTAGCGCCACTGGTCGGTATGGGCATACCATGCCGAGGTAGAGTTCATGTGGCGTGGCGGACGGGCCCAGTCGAGCGCGAATGCCAGGGGCGTCCAGCCGGTCTGCGGGCGCAGTTTTTCCTGACCGACATAATGCGCCCAGCCGCCGCCGGACTGGCCAACGCAACCGCACATCACCAGCATGTTGATGACCCCGCGGTAGTTCATGTCCATATGGTACCAGTGGTTGGTTCCCGCGCCGATGATGACCATCGACTTGCCATTGGTCTTCTCGGCGTTGTCGGCGAATTCACGCGCCACCTGAATGATCTTGTCGCGGCGGACACCGGTGATCTTCTCGGCCCAGGCCGGCGTGAACGGCACATCCTCATCATAGGATGTGGCGACATTGCCGCCGCCCAGACCGCGATCCAGGCTGTAGTTGGCGCAAAACAGGTCAAACACGGTTGCGACCATGGCGATCTTGCCGTTGGCCAGCTTGATTTTCTTCACCGGCACATTGCGGGTCAGCACATCGGGATGATCGCAGACCTCGAACCCGTTGGTGGCCGCGCCGCCGAAATAGGGAAACTCGACCCCGACAACAGCGTCATGATCGGTATCGAGGATCTGGCTCATACGCAGTTTGACGGGATCCCCGTCGGCCTTTTCCTCAAGGTTCCAGTTACCGTTCTCACCCCAGCGGAAACCGATCGAGCCATTGGGAACCACCACATCGCCTGTGGTCTCATCAATTCCGACAGTCTTCCATTCGGGATTGTTGCTCTGGCCCAGCTTCTTGGCGAAATCGGAGGCCCGCAATTGCCGCCCCGGAATGTAGGACCCGCCGCGCTTGTCGAGTTGCACCAGCATCGGCATGTCGGAATATTTGCGGCAATAATCCTCAAAATACTCAGCCTGACGGTCAAGATGGAATTCCCGGAGAATGACATGGCCAAAAGCCATGCCGAGTGCCGCGTCGGTGCCCTGCTTGGCGTTGATCCAGATGTCGGAGAATTTCGCCGCTTCGGAGTAGTCCGGACAGATGACGGCGGATTTGGTGCCGCGATAGCGCGCCTCGGTGTAGAAATGCGCGTCCGGGGTGCGCGTTTGCGGCACGTTCGAGCCCCACAGGATGAGGAACCCGGCATTGTACCAGTCGGCCGATTCCGGCACATCGGTCTGCTCTCCCCAGGTCTGTGGGGAGGCTGGCGGCAAATCGCAATACCAGTCGTAAAATGACATGCAGGTGCCGCCGATAAGGCTCAGATAGCGCGTTCCGGCGGCATAGGAGACCATCGACATGGCCGGGATCGGCGAGAAGCCAAAAACCCGGTCCGGGCCATATTTCTTGGCAGTATAGGCATTGGCTGCAGCGGTGATTTCCGTGGCTTCATCCCAGGAGGCGCGGACGAAGCCGCCCTTGCCGCGCTTGGTCACATAGTCGGCGCGCATGGCAGGATCCGACTGGATCGTGGTCCAGGCCTGGATCGCCGACTGGGTTTCACGCAGCTTGCGCCAGATCTTCATAAGCCGCGCCCGAACCAACGGCGTCTTCACCCGGTTGGCGGAATACAGATACCAGCTGTAACTGGCGCCGCGCGCACAGCCGCGCGGTTCATGATTGGGCAAGTCCGGCCGCGTCCGCGGATAATCTGTCTGCTGGGTCTCCCAGGTGACGATGCCGGACTTGACATAGATCTTCCAGGAGCACGACCCGGTGCAGTTCACCCCGTGCGTGGAGCGGACAATCTTGTCGTGCTGCCAACGTTTGCGATAGACGTCCTCCCAGTCGCGGTTTTCGGTGGTGGTTTCACCATGGCCGTCGGCGAAGGTATCAACGCGCTTGCTGGTGAAGAAATTGAGGCGATCGAGCAGATGGCTCATTTTGCTTTTCCTTTCAGATCAAGCTGCGAGAGGCGTTGCCGCCACGTTGCGTTCGGCATCGAAGAGAAGTCCGCCGCGGCGGGTGTAGTAGGCCCAGGTCAGCACCGCGCAGATCACGTAGAAAACGATGAAGCCCCACAGCGCCGCCGCCGGACCACCGGTCAGTGCGATCGAGGTGCCGTAGGCCTTGGGGATGAAGAAAGCGCCATAGGCGGCAATCGCCGAAGTGAAGGCGATGATCGCAGCACTCTCGCGGCTCACCTGCTTCATCAACTCGTCACCCTTCAGCCCCTTCATCAGCCGCGGCACTTCACGCGACATGATCACCGGGATCATCTGGAAGGTTGACGCATTGCCGATGCCGGTGAGGAAGAACAGCGCCATGAACGAGGCGAAGAAACCCCAGAACGCGCCCGGCTGTTCCTTGATGCCGAGGAAGAAGATCACCCCGAACACGGCCGCGATCATCCCGAGGAATGTCCAGAAGGTCACCCGGCCGCCGCCGAACTTGTCGGAAATCCAGCCGGTGCCGGCGCGCGACAAGGCGCCAACGAGCGGCCCGAGAAAGACCAGTTGCAGCGCATTGACGTCGGGGAACTGCAGTTTGGTCAGCAGCGGGAAGCCGGCGGAATAGCCGATGAAGCTGCCGAAGGTGCCGGTGTAGAGCACACACATGATCCAGTTGTGCTTGCGGCTGAAAATGACCGACTGTTCCTTGAAGCTGGACCTGGCATCGGAGATGTCATTCATCCCCATCCAGGCAGCGATTGTCGCCACGATGATCAGCGGCACCCAGACGAAACCGGCGTTCTGCATCCACAGCTCACCGCCATCAGACAATGTCTGAGGTTGACCACCCATGGCGCCGAAGACGCCGACGGTGATGACAAGTGGAACCAGGAACTGCATCACCGACACGCCGAGATTGCCCAGACCTGCGTTCAGTGCGAGCGCATTGCCCTTTTCAGCCTTCGGGTAGAAGAAGGCGATATTGGCCATCGACGAGGCGAAGTTGCCGCCACCCAGGCCGCACAGCAGCGCCAGGGTGAGAAAGATCAGATAGGGTGTGTCCGGATTCTGCACCGCGTAGCCGATCCCCATGGCAGGAATCAGCAGGGACGCGGTCGACAATGTCGTCCAGAGCCTGCCACCGAAAATGGGCACCATGAAGCTGTAGAAGATCCGCAACGTCGCACCGGAAAGGCCGGGAAGCGCTGCAAGCCAGAACAGTTCGCCTGGGGTGAAGTCGAAACCGATTGCCGGAAGCCGTGCGACGACAACTGACCACACCATCCAGACGGAGAATGCCAGAAGCAGCGCCGGGATCGAGATCCATAGATTTCGGCGGGCGATCTTGCGGCCCTTGTCTTCCCAGAACGCTGCGTCTTCGGGTTTCCACTCCTGCAGCAGGTGTGTCTGCGCCTGATGCCCGGCATCATGGATGTCCTGCATCTCGGGCAGTTGCGGCAGCTTGTCGAGCGCATCGCCCTGTGCTGCCCGCTCCATTGCCCGCACCGTCAGGTGCATCCAGGTCAAGGAGACGGCAACAAGAACGAACAACAGCGCAAAGCAGCTGGTGTAGATGCCGGTCAGATCCAGCAGCGCGCCGAAGGTGATCGGCAACACAAACCCGCCAAGTCCGCCGATCATGCCGACCAGACCGCCGACAGCGCCGACATGGTTGGGATAATAGACCGGAATGTGCTTGAACACCGCCGCCTTGCCCAGGCTCATGAAGAAGCCGAGCACAAACAGCGTGATGACGAAGGGCCAGCGTCCCATTTCCGTGGAGAACGCGATGACGCCATCCTTGCCCTGGATCACGTAATCGGTCGGCGGGTAGGACAGCATGAACAACAGGACTAGCGAAAAGCCAAAAGTCCAGTACATCACAGACCGGGCGCCGAAACGATCAGAGAGATGACCGCCATAAGCCCGGAACAAGGATGCAGACAGCGAGAAAGCCGCAGCCGACATGCCTGCCGTCCGTATATCCAGGCTGTACACATCGACCAGATAATGCGGCATCCACAGTGCCAGGGCCACGAATGCGCCGAAGACGAAGAAATAGTAGAGAGAGAAGCGCCAGACCTGAAGATTTTTCAGCGGAGCGAATTGTTCTGCCAGGCTGGGTGATTTTGCACCCGACTGGCGGCGAGCCACCAGATGCGGATCATCCTTTGCAAACACGTAGAAGATGATGGCCATAAGCGCCAGCGCCGCCGCCCAGACATGCGCCACACCGTGCCAGCCATAGGCCACCATGATGAAGGGCGCGATAAACTTGGTGACCGCTGCTCCGACATTGCCGGCGCCGAAAATCCCCAGCGCTGTGCCCTGCTTGCCGGCTCCGTACCAGCGGGAGACATAAGCCACACCGATGATGAACGAACCACCGGCCAGGCCGATGCCGAGTGCGGCGATGAGGTACATGGTGTAGGAGTTAGCCCAGGTGAGCATCCACGTTGCCGCCGCAGTCAACAGCATCTGGGCAGTGAACACGAAGCGACCGCCATATTTCTCGGTCCATACGCCGAGGATCAACCGTGTCAGTGATCCGGTCAGAATCGGCGTGGACACCAGCAGGCCGAACTGGAATTCGCTCAATCCCAGTTCCGATTTTATCTCGATACCTATGATCGAAAAAATGGTCCAGACCGCAAAACAGGCGGTAAAAGCCACCGTGCTCAATCCAAGCGCCCGCGTGCGCTCGGCTTCCGTTGTATTCACCTTGTCCAGCATTGGCATTCTCCGCGTGGCGGCGCGGCGATTGCCCGCGCAGGATCGGCTTGGATAGGTCTCCAAAACCGGTTGCGTGAGAATTTCCATTGCAGATGAGCTTGTGATCTTGATGCAGATCAATCCGCCTGCTGCGGAGTTTGATAATCAGATGGAATTTGCGGTTCATCAATTCGCCACCGCAGAAACATCATTGCTTCAGGTGACATTTATCAAGTCACGTTGCGGCAATTGTCGACGCACAACCCGGCGTTTGGCGGAACACGCTGGCGGGAGGTCATGCATGCGGGATCAGGACAAATCCAGGATTCGGAAGTTGCCGCTGTTTCAGGACATGCAGACGGCGCATTTCGAGGCCCTGATGCAGGCTGCCTATGCCCAGAACTTCCCGGCCCAACTCGACATGATCCGGCAAGGCGAACCGGCTGATTTTTTACACATCGTCATGGAAGGAACCGTGGAGCTTTACTCCGGCTGGCGCGAGCGTGTGACGACCATGGCGGTGGTCAGACCGGTCTCCACCTTCATCCTTGCCGCCTGCATCAAGGATGCGCCCTATCTGATGTCAGCGCGAACGATGGAGGCATCAAGCATCATCCTGATCCCGGCCAAGGATCTGCGCGCCACGTTCAGGCTCGATCCGGATTTTGCAATGTCGACCATCATCGAACTGGCCAGTTGCTACCGTTCGGTTGTTCGCCAGACCAAGAACCTGAGATTGCGCAACTCGCGGGAGCGGGTCGCCGCCTATATTCTCAATCAGGCAAAACGTGCCGGAAATGCAGCCAGCTTCATTCTGCCTGCCGAGAAACGGTTGCTTGCCTCCTATCTCGGCATGACACCTGAAAATTTTTCACGCGCCATCAAGTCACTGCAGCCCGATGGTGTGGCCATGGACGGGATGCGCATCATCATCACCAGCCTTAAATCGCTTGAAGCGGTTGCCGGGCCCGACCCTCTGATTGACGGTCCTGATGCAACAACGCCGCGCACTCAATGAATGCGCGGCGTTGTTGTTGTGCCGAAAGCTATCAAAGTTGTTCAGGCTTCAGGACGTCCGCGCCTTGTCGGTCTCGGCAATCGCCTTACGCAAATAGTCATCGCGCTTGTAGACGTCAGCGTAATAGTTGACCACGCCGGCATCATCGGGCCAGGCGGTGAAATAGGCGACATGAACCGGGATCTTCTGCTTCAGGTTGACTTGCTGGTTCCGCCCACCAGCAATGTAGCTGCCGATGTCGGCAACCGACGTACCCAGCACCTTGGCTGCCATCGCCCGCGGGTCCTTGAGCCTTATGCAACCATGGCTCAGCGCCCGAGTGTCGCGGTCGAAGAGGGATTTTGACGGCGTGTCATGCATGTAGATGGCGTGGCTGTTGGGGAACAGGATCTTCAGTTCACCCAGCGCATTACCATTGCTCGGCGGCTGGCGCACGCCGATACCGCTGCCCTTGCCGACGGCATTCCAGTTGACCGAACTCGAGGACACTGCCCGGCCGCCCGCAGTCACCTCATAGCCAAGCCGGTCCAGATAGGACGGGTCGGAACGGAGCTTTGGCAGCATCTCGTTGATGATGATCGACTGCGGCACGCCCCAATAGGGGTTGAACTCGACCAGCTCGATCTCGTCATCGAAGAAATTGGTCTGGTTGGATTTTGAGCCGACCACGACCCGCATGGAGAGTTCGGCCTTGTCGTCATTGAAATAGGTGGCGGTGTAGGCCGGTTGATTGATGAACACGCGCCGCGCCGCCAGAACGCCAGGCAACCAGCGCGACCGTTCCATCGCCAGTCGAACCTTCTCGATCTTGTCGGAATTGGTGATGCCGACAAGCGCCCGCCGTGTGGCAGGACCGACAACGCCATCAGGTTTAAGGCCGGCTTCTTTCTGAAACCCCTTCACCAGGGTGACGAGTTCGTCATCATAGCCCGGCTTGCCCGCATAACTCGCCAGCACCAGCGCGTTGTCGAGCTTGAGCGCATCGCTGCCCTTGAGCGCGATTGCCGCAATCACATTGGCAAGTTCCGGATTGGATTGCCCCGGCTTGAGCAATACGTCTTCCGCAATGGCAATGTGTTCGCCATCATCAAGATCCTGCAAGCGCTTCAGTTCGGCTTTCAATGCCTCGAAATGGGCGCCATGCGGGTTATGTCCCAGCAACGCTTCAGCCGGATCGGCTGCCGTGGCCAGCGCCTCGATCTGCTCCACCAGACCGGGGCTCTTGCGCTTGAAATCATGATATCCCGAGATCCGGTTGGGATCGACCCGTCCGCGTGTTGCATCAAGGATGTAATCGGCAACTGCAACCGAAAGCTCCATCTCGAAAGCCATCAGTTCCTTCTGACGTTCCGCGCCGCGGGTGATGTCAAAGCCGTCCGCGGGCACGTCAACCTTGTAGTCATCCGCTGACAGGCCAACAGCATCAGCGTTTTTGAGCACCTCGATCACGGCGTTGGCACGATCGGTCGGCGCGGTTCCGGCAACCCAGATATAGGCAGGATGGGTCGAATAATACTCGACGATCGCCTTGGCTGTTTCCGGCAGGGCTCGCAGCGACAAATCGGCGAAAGCTGCACGGCCTTCAGAAAATGTGTCGATTCCCAGGGGCGGAAGCACCATGTCGCCTATTGCGCTGGTCACCACGGGATCGGCGATCTCGGTGAAATTCACTTTAACCAATGTGTCCGGCTTGTAGGTGCGATAGCTCGGTCCGCTGATGCGAGCGACGGGCTTTGGTGGCCGGGCCACTTCCACTGCGTCCTGCCGCGCCCGTTGCCGGGAAAGCTTTTCGCGTTGTCGCTGAGCCGGAGTTTTGAAAAGGAGATCCAGAAGGCCTTGCGCTTGCGCAGGCGGTGTGGGCGCGATCACACCGGTAAAACCAATCGTAATGGCGATCAGCGCCACGCCTGCTCGACTCTTGAAATTCATGCCCAACCCAGATCCTTATGCGGAGCCTGCCAGCCCGCGCGTTTTTGTGAAATCGTTTCCGTGCGGGCGAAGCCTAACAAAACATGGTTACGAAGAAAAGAACGCCGGGTGACATCAAACAGCAGATTGTCGTTTCCGGCAGCCCCCCTGGCTACCCCGGCTGCATGGGTTTCGGGTGCGCTGAACTCCGGAGCACACGCTGAATCGATGCGAAAAGGCTTGCGATCAGGCAGCGCGCAATGCCTAAATTCCGGTTATCTCAAGCTTTTGGCCGCCATTCGCCGGGTCAGCGCAGGCGCCATCTCGTACCAACCCTTCGACCCGTTGACGATCCAGACCAGTGACAGCATGACCGGAACCTCGATCAGCACACCAACCACCGTGGCGAGCGCGGCGCCGGAGGTAAATCCGAACAAGCTGATTGCCACGGCAACGGCCAGTTCGAAGAAATTGCTGGCCCCGATCAGCGACGAGGGAGCTGCGATCTCGTGGGTCTCACCAACCGCGCGGTTGGCAAAATAGCCGATGGAGAAGATCAGATAGGTCTGAATGATGATCGGCACCGACAGCAGGACGATGATCATCGGCTGGGCAAGGATCGCCTGGCCTTGAAAGGCAAACAGCACGACAAGTGTTGCCAGCAATGCAAAAATCGCCAGCGGCTGAAGTCTGGAGAGCAAATTTTGAAGCCCCGCCTCTCCCCGGCTTGCCAGAATGCGATTGCGCAGAACCTGAGCGATAATCACCGGCACCACGATATAGAGCCCCACCGAAACAAGCAGGGTCTGCCAGGGCACCGTGATCGCTGAAATTCCCAGCAGCAAAGCAACAATCGGGGCAAAGGCAAACACCATCACCAGGTCATTGACGGTGACCTGGCTCAGCGTGAACAGCGGATCCCCCTTGGTCAGGTTGCTCCAGACGAAAACCATGGCGGTACACGGTGCGGCCCCAAGCAGGATCAGGCCGGCGATGTAACTGTTGATCTGATCGGCCGGTAGCAAAGGCAGGAAAAGCCAGCCAATGAAGAACCAGGCCAGGAGTGCCATGGTGAACGGCTTGATTGCCCAATTGACGATCAGTGTGACCGAGATGCCGCGCCAATGCCTGCTGACCTGCCCCAGCGAGGCAAAGTCGATCTTGACCAGCATGGGAATAATCATCAGCCAGATCAGCAATGCGACAGGCAAATTGACATTGGCTATCTCGGCAGATCCGATCGCCTGAAAGAAGGACGGGAACAGATAACCAAGTCCGATACCGGCAACAATACACAGCGCGACCCAGAGTGTCAGATACCGCTCAAATTTCGACATGTCATGATCCTGTTCTACATGAGTGGCAGCTTGGCACCGGGCCGGGAGCATGACAACAAAATCCCGTATCGCAGGCCATGCAATCAAATCCATAAATCATGATATATTGAATTGATCAAGAGCAACCTTACTGCCTTCGACCTACGCCGCAATTGCATTCCCGCGATCTTCATCCTAAGACCCCGATTGTAAATCATCAGCAATCTGGCGACCGGAAAGGTATCCCTTGGCAAACGATCTGTTCCCCCTCGGACCCGACACCACTCCATGGAAAAAACTGACCGACAAATATGTCAGTGTCGAACAGTTTCGCGGCCAGGAGATACTGACCGTCGAGACCGACGGGTTGCGGATGCTGGCGGAAGCCGCGTTTGGCGACATCAACCATTTGCTTCGGCCCGCCCATCTCCAGCAACTGGCGGCGATCCTCGACGATCCGGAAGCCACGGAGAACGACCGCTTTGTAGCACTTGATCTTCTCAAGAACGCCAACATCGCTGCCGGCGGTGTACTGCCGATGTGCCAGGACACCGGCACCGCAATCATCATGGCCAAGAAGGGCCGCAGGGTCTGGACCGAGGGCGGCGATTACGAAGCGCTGGCAGGTGGCGTACGCGACGCCTATGAACGCCGCAACTTGCGTTATTCCCAACTGGCGCCGCTGTCGATGTTTGAGGAAAAGAACACAAAGACCAACCTTCCCGCCCAGATCGACATCTATGAAGAAGGCGTCGACGACTATGATTTCCTGTTTGTCGCCAAGGGCGGTGGATCGGCAAACAAGACCTTCCTGTTTCAGGGCACGCCATCGCTTTTGACCCACGACCGGATGATCGAGTTCCTGGGCGAAAAAATCCTGACGCTCGGCACCGCCGCCTGCCCGCCCTATCATCTGGCTATCGTCATCGGCGGCACCTCGGCCGAAATGAACCTCAAGACGGTCAAGCTCGCCTCGACCAAATATCTCGACGAATTGCCGACAAAGGGCTCGGAAGCAGGCCACGCCTTCCGTGATATCGAGATGGAAGCCGAAATCCACAAACTGACCCAGCAGATGGGCGTTGGCGCGCAATTTGGCGGCAAGTATTTCTGCCACGATGTCCGCGTCATCCGGCTGCCGCGCCATGGCGCCTCGCTGCCGATCGGACTGGGTGTCTCCTGCTCGGCCGACAGGCAAGCCAAGGGCAAGATCACCAGGGACGGTATTTTCCTAGAACAGCTGGAGACAGATCCATCACAATACCTGCCGGATATCGACGAGGAAAAGCTCTCCGAACATGTGGTTCACATCGACCTTAACCGGCCGATGAGCGAGATCCTCGCCGAATTGTCAAAACATCCGATCAAGACGCAATTGTCGCTGACCGGCTCGATTATTGTGGCCCGGGATCTGGCCCATGCGAAAATTCGCGCCCGGCTCGAAGCCGGCGAGCCTATGCCCGACTACCTCAAGGACCATCCGGTCTACTATGCAGGCCCTGCCAAGACACCTGAAGGCTACGCATCCGGCTCTTTCGGCCCGACCACCGCGGGTCGGATGGATTCCTACGTCGATCAGTTCCAGTCCTTCGGCGGATCCATGGTGATGCTGGCCAAGGGCAACCGCTCCCGCTCGGTGCGGGAAGCCTGCGCCCGTCATGGCGGCTTCTATCTCGGTTCGATCGGCGGCCCCGCAGCACGGCTAGCTCAGGACTGCATCAAGAAGGTCGAAATCGTCGAATATCCCGAAATGGGTATGGAAGCGATCTGGCGAATCGAGGTTGAAAACTTCCCCGCCTTCATCGTGATCGATGACAAGGGCAATGATTTTTTCAAAGAACTGAACCTCGGTTGACTGCCGAATATTGGAACCGATGAAGTGTTGATCCAGAACTTTCCCAATGATGCCGCTTGGTTTCACTGCAATTAACAATTCTCAAACAATTGTCTCGTAATAATCACCCAACATATTTCCGTGTGCCACGCTTGGGGACATAAGATGTCAGCAGTCGCTGCAAAAAAGATCCAGAACATGGACACAGCAACCATGGTTCTTGCAACCATGCGTAGTCGTGGAATATCAGGACTACCCCGCAATTATGAGCTGGTCTATGAGGCACTCAACGCATCCAATCCGCGGTTGACCAAAATGTTTGAGGCACTGGGGCGCACACCCGGACAGGGCGAACTCGACACACTTGGCAAAGAGCATTTTCCCCATCATCACAGAACCGGAGTGGTGGAAGGCGCCCATGACAAGATTTCCGGCGAACTGGAAGGCATGTTGCGACTGCTCAAACAGGAGCAGTCCTCGCTTGAAAGCTATTCGAAATTGCTCGGTGAAACCTACACCCGCATCACCACCAAAAGTGCCTCAAGCGCCGATATTCTCTCCAGTGTCATTGGCATTTTGAGCAACGCCACCGGCGACACCATGGAGAAAGGCAAGGTCGTTGTCGAACATATGGTCGAACGCGCCCGCGAGATGGAACAGGTCAAGCTTGAACTCGATGAGTACAAAAGGATCGCCAATACCGACACGCTGACCCGACTGGCCAACCGCCGGGCTTTCGATGAAGTGCTTTCCGGCATTTACGACGACAAGCGCGACGCCATGTACTTCTCGCTGATCGTCGCGGACATCGATTACTTCAAGAAGTTCAATGACACCTATGGCCACCCGGTTGGCGACCGTGTCCTCGGCGTCGTTGCGGCGATCATGAAAAGCACGCTGCGCAAGGATGTGTTTATCGCTCGTACCGGCGGTGAGGAGTTCGCTGTCGTCCTGCGGGGTACAAGCCTGGAAGTGACCATGGAAATCGCCGAACGGATCCGCAAGGCGGTTGAGTCGACGCCCTTGAAAAATCAGAAAACCGGTGTTGATTACGGCCCGATCACCTTGTCGCTGGGCATGTGCATGGCCACAGAGGCGAAATCTGCCGAAGATCTTTACAACAAGGCTGATCTGGCACTCTACGCGGCTAAGAACACCGGTCGCAACAGGGTTCATCTCTACAATCGTGAACTCGACAACGAATCCAACAAAGCTTGGGCGATCTATAAAAACTGAGGTGCGGGGGTGGCCATTGCTGCCGCCATCCACTGCAGCCCGCGCCGTTTCTTGCCACAATTTCGCCTTGATACTGGACAGGCAACAACGAAGCAGATACCTATTTCCACCCGACGGCCAATGGCTAGTCACTGGACTTGCAGTGGGCGTGACAGAATTTCAACGATAGCTCGGAACCCGATATGAAACGTCTCATTTCCTCTGCATTTCTCGCTCTGTGCCTGATGGCGCCCGGCGCAGCACAGGCTCAGCCTGCTGGACAGACCTCGACGGAATCCAAATCCCTGTTGCAGATTCTGTTCCCGCCATCGAAAAATTACAACAAATTCCGCCGTTCGGACAAATCGCCGATCAAGCGCAAGGTGATCTCTTTCAAGGAGAACCATCCGGAAGGCACGATCATCATCGATACGTCGGATCGTCGGCTTTATCACGTGGTCAAGAAGGGCAAGGCCATGGTCTACGGCATTGGCGTTGGCCGCGACGGCTTCACCTGGCAAGGCCAGAAGAAAATCACCCGCAAGGCCGAATGGCCGGGCTGGACTCCGCCGCAGGTGATGCGTGACCGGGTCAAGCGCCAGGAAGGCCGCGTGCTGCCTGCCTACATGAAGGGTGGACCGGACAACCCGCTCGGCGCTCGCGCCATGTATATCGGCTCAACAATTTACCGTATCCACGGCACCAACCAGCCATGGACCATCGGCAAGGCGATGTCTTCGGGATGCATTCGCATGGCCAATGAGGACGTTGAGCACCTCTACGAACAGGTCAAGGTCGGCACCCGCGTGATCGTGCGCAAATAGACCTGGTCTGATTGGATTTTGAATTGTGAAAAACCGGCCCTCATGGCCGGTTTTTTTTGTCACCACATGCTGGTCTTTGCCCTTTCGGGCCATTCCCTGTCATAACGCTCGCTGTCGAAATCGGCCTTGATTTCCTGCACCAGACGACCCGGCGTCGGCAGCGCCGTCGCATCGGGCCATACATCTGAATCCCAGATTTTCGCTCGCAGCAACGCTCTGGCACACTGGAAATAGATCTCGACGATGCTGATGACTATGGCCGACCGCGGCAGCTTGCCCTCCATGGCAAGGCTTGCCAGCAACTCCGCATCGACCGAGATTTCCGCCCGGCCATTCACCCGCAGCGTGCTGTCGGAGCCCGGAATCAAAAACAGCAGCGCCACCCGGCCATCGCGGACGATGTTGCGCAGCGAATCAATCCGGTTGTTGCCACGGCGGTCAGGCAAGATCAGGGTCCGGTCATCCCTGATTGTCACCACCTGCCCCGGATCGCCGCGCGGCGAACAATCCAGCCCCTCGGGACCGCAGGTGGCAAGCGTGACAAGCGGCGAGGCTTCAACCAGTTGCCGGTAGCCTGCGGTCAGCCGGTCGCTGACCTTGATCATCGAGGCTTCCGAACTTTCTCCGTAAATCGCCTCCAGTTCAGCGATCGACGCAATGATGGTCATGCAAGCCTCCGGTATTTCCCGCTGTCACTGGTGGGAAGCTTATTGATTTTGGCAAGACTGGAAAGCGGCAAATCAACGATGTCGGAGTGGCTGGCGTCAGAGCCTATGAAGTCTGCAACCGCCTGGGTTACCGGCGGCGCCGAAACAATGCGACGATGGCCATAGCCGTTGGCCTTCATTAGACTGACATGCGGGCCCATTCCGGCAATCGCCTCGGCGTTGGAAAAAGCAACTTCCTTGTCATCTTCGGCGTGAATGGCAAGAATGGGAATCCGCAGGTCGTGCAGCATCCGGTCCACCCGAAATTCTGATAGCGGACGTCCGGTGGCCCTGAACACCTGTCGCTCGAATGCTTCCTGCGCAGCCGGTCCAAGCCCCATGAACTTCCCCGCCCAGCGAAACACATCAGCCATGTCCGAAGGCGCGGCGATGGTGATGATACGGTCAGGCGTCCGCTGCGGGACATGCAGGATCGCGCCCGCAGCAGCGGCCATCACCGAGGGGCCGCCAAAGGAGTGGCCGACAAAGGCTTCGAACGGCCCATGCTGCCGCCAGGCCGCGTCAATCGCCTCTACCGCCTTGCCCAGATGCAGCTTCCGTCCGGTCGAGGCGCCGTGACCGGGAAGATCAAGACTGACAACCGTCTTGCCGCGCGCCACCAGCGCTTCGGCCAGTGCGATCATGTGGTCGCTGCGCGAACGGTATCCATGCACTAGCAGCACCCGCCGGCCATCGTCGATACCGGCTTGCGGACGAAACACATGGGTGGCGACAACGGAGCCGGGAATCACCAGCCGGACCGAATCCGCCTCGGCCATGCGCGGTTTGGCGGTGGCGATCGCGCGATGCTCCTTGTCGCCCTGCGGCTTGGCTGGCGGCGTCCGGCAAAACAGCCAGAACGCCAGTTCGCCAGCCTTTTCAGGCGATTGAGCCGCCACAAACCGGAGCGCTGCACGGGTGACCTTTTCAACAAGAGATGCCATAGTGAATTTCCGAATTGGTTCAACTATGAACAGAGTTGTACAACTATGAACAAAAATCAAGGCCTGCCCTGGGACAACCCGCGTTTTCACAACTGGATCGCCGTCGCCCGTGCCTGCCAGGTGATGGGATTGACGCTGGCGCGCGCGCTGCAACCGCTCGACATCAAGCCGCCGCATCTCGACATTCTGGTCAACCTGTTCAGGACGCCGGGGATCTCCCAGCAGGACCTGGCTGACAAACTGCTGGTGGGCCGTTCCAACCTGTCGATGCTCCTGCCGCAACTGGAAAAGCGCGGCCTGCTGGTTCGCCGCGGCGATCCCCAGGACCGGCGCATCCTGCGGCTTGAACTCACGACGGAGGGCACCCGGCTGACCGAGGAAGCCATCGTCATTCAGTCAGCCCTGATCGACCGCACCATGAAATCCTCGACCGCGGAAGAGTGCAATCTTGTTGGCGAGGTGATGATGCGGATGATCGGCGAATTGACCCAGGCAGATGAGATCGACCCGTCTGACGCCCGCGGACATAATCAGCAATCCGCCTAGAACATCAATTCCTGTGTCCGCGACATTCCCTTCTCTGCCAATTCCGCCAGATACTCGGCCCAACGCAGATCTTTCTCGGCGCCCAGTTCGGACAGGAAGGCCCAGGTGAAAATCCCGGTATCGTGACCATCGTCAAAAGCCAGGCGAACGGCGTAATTGCCGACCGGCAACACCTTGGAGATGCACACTTCGCTCTTGCCGCCCACGGTCACCCGCTGTCCGGGCGAATGCCCCTGCACTTCCGCCGAAGGCGAGCGTACACGCAGCAACTCGGCCTCAATCTCGTAGGAACGGGCATCGGTAAAACTGACCACCAGAGTTTTGCGATCCGCAGATACGCGCAGTTCGGTCGGCCATGCCGTCTGATGATCGCCCATCGGCTACCCCTCCTGGTTTCATCGCATAAGATGGCTGATGTAGAGTTGATCTGCCCGGTCCACAAGCAGCAAGCGTGAAAACATCCACCCTGAGCACGCCATGCCCTTGACGGAACCCGGATGGACGACGACATTGAGGTGATAGCAATGAAGGATCATCCGCAATGGAAGACGCCGCAACACCGACCATGATCGACCCGTTTGGCCGGGCTGTGTCCTATCTCCGGGTATCGGTGACCGATCGCTGCGATTTCCGCTGCACCTATTGCATGGCGGAAAATATGACCTTTCTGCCGAAAAAGGATCTTCTGACGCTGGAAGAGCTCGACCGGCTATGCACTGTCTTTGTCGAAAAGGGCGTGCGCCGCATCAGGCTCACCGGCGGCGAACCACTGGTGCGCAAGAACATCATGCAATTTGTCCGCCAGGTCGGACGTCACATCGACGCCGGTCGCATGGATGAACTGACGCTGACTACCAATGGCTCCCAGCTGGCAAAATATTCATCCGAGCTGTTTGACTGCGGCGTGCGCCGCATTAATGTTTCGATGGACACGCTCGATCCGGACAAGTTCCGAAAGATCACCCGGTGGGGCGATCTCGACAAGGTGCTTGCGGGTATCCGCGCCGCACAGGCAGCCGGTCTGAAGATCAAGATCAATGCCGTGGCGCTGAAGAACTTCAACGACACCGAAATTCCGGAAATGCTCAAATGGGCCCATGGCCAGGGCATGGACATGACCGTGATCGAGACCATGCCGATGGGCGAGATCGACGAGGATCGCACCGATCAATACATGCCGCTGTCGCTGTTGCGCAGCAATCTCGAACAGCAAATGACGCTTGAGGATATTCCTTACCAGACCGGCGGACCTGCCCGCTACGTCAGGGTCAAGGAGACCGGCGGCAGGCTTGGTTTCATCACCCCGATGACCCATAATTTCTGCGAAAGCTGCAACCGCGTCCGCCTCACCTGCACCGGCACACTTTACATGTGCCTGGGTCAGAATGACGCCGCCGATCTGCGGGCGCCTCTGCGCGCCTCGGAAGGCAACGAGCTGTTGTCGCAGGCCATCGACGAGGCCATCACCCGCAAGCCCAAGGGGCATGACTTCATCATTGACCGCACAACCCGGCAACCGGCCGTTTCACGCCACATGAGCGTGACCGGCGGCTGAAGTGCCGGCTGGCATAGCCGGAAATCCCGACTTGCTGTGGCGATGGCGTTGCAAATATGGAATGCGAGATGGCGGTGTTGCCATGCCAGATTTCAGGAGCACCCGATGCGTCACATGCTGATTGTCTGCCTTGCTTCCCTGGTTGCCTTCGCCGCCCCAGCCGCTTCTGATTGCGCCACGGAAATAGACACGTTGTTCCGCGGCGGCGCCTGGGACCCGTTCACCAGGGGAAACCGGCACGAAACCACAATCGTCCGCCATACAGATGGAACCGAGACAGCTTCTTCCGACGTTCTCTGGGATGGACCGCTCCGCTCGATCAACTGCACTCCCCATGGCTGTTTCATGGCGATTGGCAACGCGTCCTGGCAGGGGCCCACCTTTGATGGCCCCTGGACCCGGTCCAACGACACCCGCACGGGCGATCCCGAAGATTTCGTCCGCGCCACCAGCGATCGCCTCGCCGCGTCAGTCAGTGAACCCGAATGTCTGGGCGCAACGGAGCTCGACGGGGATAGCGCGAAGCTGTTCCGTTTCTTCTCGAAGCCTGAACCCAACGAATATGGCTCCTGGTGGGGCGGGCGTTATTCGGTCTGGACCGATCCGGAAGGCAAAAGCCTGCTGCGCATCGAGCTCTCCGAAGGCATCGCCAGTTGGGCACCCGAACCATCGAATGATGTACAGGTGACGACCATTGTTTACGATGATGCGATCGAGATCGCAGAGCCCAAATAGGCACCGTCAGGGCTTTTTCGGGCCAACCGCCTGCTGATCGATCAATTTCCGTGATGGATAAGCAACCCGGCGCGGCTGTGTCGCAAACATCAACAATGTTACCGTGACCATCAAGCCAGCGATTCCATGCCGGCCATTTCCGGATACTCCATGGCTCTTACTCCCAATATACGCGGTGCCTTGTTCATGTCCCTGTCGATGGCAGGGTTCACGTTCAATGATTCGATCATCAAGCTTCTGACCAACGATCTCAGCGTCGCGCAGGTGATCTTTCTCCGCGGCCTGATCGCCTCGCTGCTGATCTTCCTGCTGGCCCGGCAACAGCGAGCGCTGCGCCCGCCGCGTGTTCTGCTCAACCGATGGGTTGCGATTCGCATTTTGGGTGAAGTGGGCGGAACAGTGACCTTTCTCATGGGGCTCGCTCAAATCCCGCTCGCCAATGCCTCGGCGATCCTGCAAGCCTTGCCGCTGGCGGTCACCATGGGGGCTGCACTGTTCCTGGCTGAACCTGTTGGCTGGAGGCGGTGGGGCGCCATTCTGGCAGGCTTTGCCGGCGTGATGATCATCGTCCGCCCCGGCGTCGAGGGCTTTTCGCCCTACTCATTGATGATTGTCGGGACCGTGGTTTTCGCTTCGGCCCGAGACATCGCCACCCGCAAGATCCATGCCGGGATCCCGTCCCTCTACCTGTCAACGGTGACGGCGATGGCTGTCACGCTGGCTGGGCTTTTCCTGATCTGGCCTATGGGAGGGTGGAACCCGGTGAGTGCTTCGGAATTTGGCCTGATCAGCCTCGCTGCCTGCCTGGTGCTGATTGGATATCAGTTCATCATCATGTCGATGCGTGAGGGCGAAATCTCCTTTGTCGCACCCTTTCGCTACACCGGTTTCCTATGGGCGGTGCTTCTGGGGATGGTGGTGTTTGGAGAGTTCCCCGACGCCTTCATGATTACAGGCGGTGCCATCGTCATCGGATCCGGACTGTATACGCTCTATCGCGAACGCATCAAAAGCAGCGCCAAACCGGCCAGCCGCGCCGCGCCGCGGCATTCACCGTAACTGGATCTACTTGACGGATGAATCAGCAGACCGGACAACCGAGATATGGACTTGTTTATCGGCCTGGTGCAGTTCATCAGCATCTGCTGTACATCCAAGTTCCGATTGCGCTTCTCTTAGAAGGGCTTCCGCCTCCCACCCAAGCAACAACTGCACATGCGAGCACTCACCCCATATCATATTGCAAAACGGGCACTGATCGAGAACTTCGCTGTCGGGCATGCTGTTCACCACCCATAACACTCAATATTCGGAAATAAAAAAACCCCTAAGGAATAATGGATTCCCTCTAATGATACATGCGTTTCAAA
Source organism: Hoeflea sp. IMCC20628 (assembly GCF_001011155.1). Classification (NCBI taxonomy): domain Bacteria; kingdom Pseudomonadati; phylum Pseudomonadota; class Alphaproteobacteria; order Hyphomicrobiales; family Rhizobiaceae; genus Hoeflea; species Hoeflea sp. IMCC20628. The sequence goes on along the minus strand of NZ_CP011479.1, from coordinate 1,515,567 downwards.
GTATATCTTATTTATTGCCAATGCAACCACCACAACGAACACCCCAAGCTGACACAGGCCGGTTGATGTACGGCCCAACCGATTTCATTTGCATCATCGCGTTCGACAGCACAAAAGACTGCAGATGAACAAGACGATATTCCTCAACCGTTCGACGCCGCCACACATCATCACGCTGGTCGTGATTTCCGGCCTCAGCGCACTCAACATGAACCTTTTTCTGCCGTCGCTGCCCGGCATTGCCACCTATTACAAAGCCGATTACGCGCTGGTACAATTGGCCGTCTCCGGCTACCTCGCCTTTACCGCCCTGCTTCAACTTATCATCGGCCCCTTATCCGATCGTTACGGTCGCCGCCCGGTCATGCTGGTTAGCATCGTGATTTTCCTTGTTGCCACGGCGCTGGTGCCATTTGCGCCCACGGTCGAGAGCTTTCTGGCTGCCCGCATGCTGCAGGCAGGCATTGTCTCGGGCATTGTGCTGTCACGCGCCATCGTGCGCGACATCGTCGGGGCGGAAGAGGCAGCCTCGATGATCGGCTATGTGACGATGGGCATGACCCTGGCGCCGATGATCGGCCCTGCCCTGGGCGGCGTCATGGAGGATCTGTATGGATGGCAGGCCTCTTTCGCACTGCTGTTTGCTTTCGGGGTGGCGACCCTGGTTTTGACTTTTGCCGATATGGGTGAAACCAACCTCACCCGGTCTTCCAGCATGCTCAAGCAATTTGGCGCCTATCCCGAACTTTTCCGATCGCGCCGGTTCTGGGGCTACACGCTCACCGCCACATTCGCTTCTGGTTCATTTTTCTCGTTCCTCGGCGGCGGGCCTTTTGTTTCGACGGCTATTCTCGGCATGAAACCCACGGAACTGGGCTTCTACTTCGTCTTCATTGCCCTGGGCTACATGTGTGGAAATTTCATCTCCGGCCGGTTTGCCCGTCGGATGGGCATCAACCGCATGATGGTGACGGGCTGCATCCTCGCCACCTTCGGCATGACGCTTTCGCTGCTGCTCTTCCTCGGCGGCGTCTGGCATGCGCTGTCGTTTTTTGGTCCGATCTTCTTCGTTGGTCTGGGCAACGGAATCACCCTGCCCAGCGCAAACGCCGGCATCGTCAGTGTCCGCCCCCACTTGGCTGGGTCGGCCTCGGGCCTCGGCGGCGCAATGATGATCGGTGGTGGCGCAGGCTTGTCTGCATTGGCCGGGGCAATATTGTCGGTCGAAACCGGCCCCTACCCGCTGATCATCGTCATGCTGATTTCATCCATCTTCAGTGTTTTTGCCACACTCTATGTCCTCCGCATCGAACGTGGCCTGGCAGATGAAGCCCGCCTCGCCTAAGCCAACTGAGGCCACAGGCATCGTTGGCTGCAGCGTGCGCCAGCCCTCTCCTCGGCACGTCAGCAGCTTGGCGTTGATTTTCCCCGGCTTACCTTGTTTGATGTTGCGTAAGCTGGATTTTCTGTTGCAATCCCCGACAAAACAGTGGGAGTATTCGCTCCAGCGCGGACAACATCATCCGCGACCCGACGGAAAGCGACGGCAACAAGTCGCAATCCTGCCAATAGAGAGGACACCTATGCGTATTTCCAAGCGTTTCACCCTTGCAGTCTCGGCTGTCGCACTTGCCTTGACGATGGGCGCACCCGCCCAAGCCGCCAGCCATGGCGGCATGAAGAAGATCATCATCGGCACAGAGGGCGCTTACCCGCCCTTCAACAATCTTGAATCCGATGGCAGCCTTGTCGGCTTCGACATCGACATCGCCAAGGCGCTTTGCGATGAAATGAAGGTCGAGTGCGAATTCGTCACCCAGGATTGGGACGGCATCATTCCAGCACTTCTGGCCGGCAAATTTGACGCCATCATCGCGTCGATGTCGATCACTGAAGAGCGCAAGGAGAAGGTCGACTTCACCGACAAGTACTACAACACCGGGCCGGCTATCGCCGTACCGAAGGACAGCAAGATCACCGACGCAACCGATGCCGGACTTGCCGGCAAGGTGATCGGTGCGCAGTCCTCGACCACCCACTCCAACTTTGCGGAAGCCAAGTTTCCGTCTGCCGAACTCAAGCTTTATCCAACGCCAGACGAATACAAGCTCGACATTGCATCGGGTCGCGTCGATGCAGTCATTGACGACGTGATCGTGCTTTCCGATTGGCTCAAGACCGAAGACGGCCAGAACTGCTGCAAGTTGCTTGCCGCCCTGACACCGGATCCGGTGATCAACGGCGAAGGCGCCGGCATCGCCATCCGCAAGGGCGAAACCGAACTGCGCGACATGTTCAACACCGCCATCGCCGCGATCCGCGAAAACGGAACCTACAAGACCATCAACGACAAGTATTTTGACGTTGATGTCTATGGCGACTAAGCCGGACGTGAGCAAATAAGACCAAATCGGAAACGGCGGGCGATGTTTCGTCCGCCGTTTTTATGAGAAGACCGGACAACCGGCCATCAGCAGGGGACAGCATGGAATCAACGGCATCGCTGGGCGGGCAGCTTTACGCACTCGTATCCCTGCTTGATCCGTTTTGCGGACCGGTGGGTTTTCTCAACCTGCTTCCTGAAAATTCGCTTCTGTCCTGCGGCGATACCGGCTGGGGCGACGAGGTTGCTCGGGGCTTCTTTGTTACCATTACACTGGCTGTGTGCACGCTTCCGATCGGGTTGCTGATCGGCCTGTTTCTCGCGCTGGCTCAGCAAACCGAGGTTCGCTCACTCAGGATCGCCGCCAATATCTACACCACCATCTTTCGCGGCCTGCCCGAGCTACTGACCATCTTCATGATCTATTTCGGGCTGCAGATTGCGGTCCGGGAACTTGCTCTGGCACTGGGATTTGAACGCGGCTTTGACATCAACTCCTTCGTTGCCGGTACCGTGGCGCTGTCGTTGGTGTTTTCCGCATACGCCTGCGAGGTGCTGTCATCGGCGTTCAAGGCGATCCCCAAAGGCCAGTATGAGGCCGGCTACGCCCTTGGCCTGCGTCCGGGCAAAACCTTGCGGCTGATCGTCCTGCCGCAACTTGTCCGCATCGCGCTTCCGGGTTTGGGCAATCTCTGGATGATCCTGATCAAGGACACCGCACTGATCTCGGTCATTGGGCTCGGCGACACCCTGCGCCAGACAGGAATTGCCGCCAAGGTGACCAAGGAGGCATTCTTCTTTTACGGCATAGCCTGCCTGCTGTTCCTGGCCCTGGCAATGGTATCCTCGATCGTGTTCTCGAAAATCGAGACACGCGTACGCCGTTCGGGAGTGAACCGATGAGCGCGGTCAAGGAACTCATCGAGCCGCAGCCGGCGCCGCCGGTTCCGGCATTTCTGTGGAGCCGCATGCGAATTCTCGGCGCAACCTTGCTGGGCATCTGGGTGGTGGCCGGCATCGCCCTGGTGGCGTGGCTGGTCGATGCCTGGGATATCGACAAGGTGATGACCTACGGTCCGAAATTCCTTTCGGGCCTTGGCACCACGCTGACTCTTGTGGGAATTTCGATCACGCTGGGAGCGCTGTTGTCGGTCCCCATCGCGATTGGCCGCATGTCATCGAGCCGCATCCTGTCCTCGATTGCTTACGGCTATGTCTATTTCTTCCGCGGCACGCCACTGATCGCGCAACTGTTCCTGATCTATTACGGTTTTGGCACCTTCCGCGACCAGATGGAGGCCTTGGGCCTGTGGGTGTTTTTCCGCGACGCCTGGAACTGCGCCCTGTTCGCCTTCACACTGAACACCGCCGCCTATCAGGCCGAAATTCTGCGTGGCGCCATCGAAAGCGTTTCCCGCGGCCAGCATGAAGGCGCCGCAGCCCTGGGCCTGACAAAATTCCAGACCTTCCACCTCATCATTCTGCCGCAGGCGATGATCGTGGCGCTGCGCCCCTATGGCAACGAGATCATCCTGATGATCAAGGGATCGGCGATTGTCGCGATTGTCACGGTGTTTGACCTGATGGGCGAAACCCGGCGGGCCTATTCCCGCACCTTTGATTTCCAGACCTATATCTGGGCGGCGGTGTTCTATCTTGTCATTGTCGAGGCCCTGCGCAACATCTGGGCAAAACTGGAGCAGCGGCTCACGCGCCACCTCAAGCGATAATCGCCGCTTGCCGCACCCGCACCTTTCTGTAAAAGGAGCGCGAAACCAGATTTGGAGGCTGCAATGGCCAAGACCGACGACGATGCACTGGCAGAAGCCTATAACCGCGCTCTGGCGCTGGAAAAATCCGGCGATTTCGACCTCGCCGCAACGGCCTATGCCGAAGTGCTGGCTCTCGACCCCGAGGATCACGGCGGCGCTGCGGTGCGGCTTGCCTCGATGAAGCGCGGCGATGTTCCCCTGCGCGCGCCGGAGGCCTATGTGGCAACCTTGTTTGACCAACATGCCGAAGTGTTTGACAAGGTACTGGTCGAAGACCTGGGGTACCATGTGCCGATGCTGCTCAGGCAACGCCTGACCGAGCTTGGCGAAACCAGTTTTGAACGCTTGCTGGATCTGGGCTGCGGTACGGGCCTCACCGGCGGCGCGCTGGAAGACATGGTCGACGATGCCACAGGCCTTGATCTGGCCGAGAACATGGTCGAGATCGCCCACGAAAAAGGCCTCTACGACACGCTCTACGTTGCCGACGCCGTCGATTATCTCGAAGACAATGACGACGACACCTTCGATCTTGTCGCCGCAACCGATGTGCTGCCCTATCTGGGCGAACTCGAACCGCTATTTGTCGCCGTGGCAAAAAATGTCCTGTCCGGCGCGCTGTTCTGCTTTTCCAGCGAAACCCTGCCCGATGAAGACTTCCAGGGCCGTCCCTACACCGTGGGCGGCTTCCAGCGCTTCGCCCATACAGAGGCTTATGTGCGTCAAGCGCTCGACGCAGCCGGCTTTGACTGTCTGGAAGCCGGGGACATCGTCGTCCGCCATGAACAGGGCCTGCCGATTGCCGGGCATCTGTTTATTGCGCGCAAGAGATAGGTGAACATGCCGCCACGGTATCTGCGGTATCTATTTCGCTTGCCCGGAGATGGATGCAGGCATAGCATCCGCGCATGATTTCAATTGTTTCACTTGGCGGCCGTGCGATCGGCGCGGTCTATGGCAAGACACAGGGCTGGTGGCCACCCCCCGGCCTGTGAGCGCCTTTGCGATCGATCCTAGGTTATCAAACCTTGGTGATCGAACCTGCCCACCTGAAACACATTGGATTTCCCATGATGATGACTGACCTTTCGGTCCGTGCCGACACGCTTGTCGTGACCTGGACGGACGGCACCTCGACCAAATACCCAACCATCTGGCTGCGCGACAACTGCCCTTCCGGGCTGCACCCGCAAACCCAAGAGCGGATCCTGGATCTGCTCATCCTGGAGGATGCGCCGGCGCTCGACACGGCGCGGCTTGACGGTGACACCGCCGAACTGACTTACGCAGACGGACATGTCAGCCGCATGCCCATGTCTCTCCTGACCGCTCACCGCCCCGGCCAGCCTGAATCTGATCCCGGCGCTCTTGCGGCACGCATCTGGCGGGGAGATCTCGGCGCAACCGGCATCCCACGCCACAAGGCGGCCCAGATCGGTGTGGATGACGCTGCACTCACATCCTGGATGCACGACACTGCCAGCTTGGGCCTCACGATTGTCGAGCATCTGGAGGACCGGGTTGGCGCCGGCGTTGATATCGCCGAACGGATCGGCTTTTTGCGGCAGACCAATTTCGGCACCACCTTTGAAGTCGTCAACAAGCCCGACCTGAACAATCTGGCCTATACTTCCGTCGCCCTGCCGCTGCGCACGGATCTGCCCAACCAGGAGGTGCCGCCCGGCTATCAGTTCCTGCATTGCCTGGCCAATGAGGCGACCGGCGGCGGGTCGATATTTGCCGACGGCTTTGCCATGGCCGAGGATCTTCGCAATGAGGACCCCGACGCCTTCCGTCTGCTCTGCGAGGTGCCGATCCCGTTCCGCTTTCATGATGGCGAGGCCGATATCAGGGTGCACGAGCCGGTGATCACGCTGGACGCCAGCGGAGCGGTGATCGAGATCCGCTTCAATGCCCATCTGGCAGCAATTTTCGACATGAACCCGGAGATCATGCCGAGCTATTACCCCGCCTACCGTGCCTATATGGCCAGGACGCGGGATCCGAAATACCGCCTGACGCTGAAGCTGAAAGCTGGCGAGATGGTGGTATTTGACAATCGCCGGGTGCTGCATGGCCGCGATGCCTTTGATCCGTCGACCGGATACCGGCATCTGCACGGCTGCTATGTCGACCGCGGCGAATTCTCCTCCCGCCTGCGCCAACTGGCACGCCGGACAACCGCCGCAAACGCTGCGTAACCGGCCAGCCTGAGCCGCACCAGATGTGCGGTTCAGGCCCGCTTGATCTCGTTGGGAATGTAGCCGCCTGTCTGCCGTTTCCACAGCCGGGCATAAAGCCCGTCGCGTTCCAGCAGCTCAGCCGGCGGTCCCTGTTCAATGATCCGTCCCTCGTCCAGCACGACGATCCGATCCATGCTGACAATGGTCGAGAGCCGGTGGGCAATGGCGATCACCGTCTTGCCCTCCATCAACAACGCCAGCTTGTCCTGAACCGCTGCCTCCGCCTCGCTATCGAGTGCCGAGGTGGCCTCATCTAGCACCAGGATAGGAGCATCTTTGAGCAACACACGCGCGATGGCCACGCGCTGGCGCTGTCCGCCGGAGAGCTTGACCCCACGGTCGCCGACAAATGCGTCATAGCCGGTCCGGCCCTCCATATCGCTCAGCCCGGCGATGAACCCTTCCGCTTCGGCGAGTGCAGCGGCGCGCCTGATCTCCTCCTGCGAAGCTTCGGGCCGTCCATAGCGAATATTGTCGCCGACCGATCGATGCAACAGCGAGACATCCTGCGTCACCACGCCGATATGGTCGCGCAGGCTCTCCTGGGTCACATCACTTATATCCTGGCCATCAATCAGGATGGCGCCGTCCTGGACGTCGAAGAAGCGCAGCAGCAGACTGACCAGGGTGGATTTGCCGGCACCGGAGAGCCCGACCAGACCGACTTTTTCGCCAGGCTCTATCGACAGCGACAAGTCGCCGATCACCTGTTGGTCCTGCCGGTACTCAAACCCCACATTCCTGAACTCGACATGACCCTTGCTCACTTTGAGCGGCCGCGCACCCGCCGCATTGGTGATCGTCGGCGGTGTGGTGATGACCGGCATGGCGTCGCGAATTGTGCCCAAAGCCTGGAAGACCTGCTGGCACATCTCCAGAAAAGCGCGGGAACTCCCAGTCAGCCTCAGGACGATGGCGATCGATGCCGCAAATTCGCCGATCGTGACGAAGCCGGAGACAAGTCCCCACACGCCAATGGCGACATTTGCCAGCAACAGAAGCACGTTGAGCAACACTACGGTGATGTCGGTTGTCAGATGAACCCGGCGTTCCAATTGCTGGGTGTGGATGGATTCGCCAATCACCTTGCGCATCAGGCCCGCCTCACTGTCCTCGGCGGCAAACAACTTGACCATCTGGATATTGGCGTAGAGGTCGGTCATCGCTCCGACGACCATGCTGCGGGCGCGCGCCGTGTGACGGGAGCGCGCAGCAAAATGCGGCACGGCAACCACCGAAACAACGACGTTGGCTGCGATCCAGACAACCACAGGAACCGCCAGCGGCCATGAAAGTGTGGCGAGCAGCACCAGCGAGCCGACAAACTTCATGGCAATATAGGGGACGTGGTAGAAGGCGACGACGATCTGCTGCTGCACGGCGGAAGCGACCTGCCCAATGCGCGAAGCCACCTGGCCTGCGAACATGTCGTGGAAGAAGGAGAGGTCTTGCCGCTCCACCGCCTTGTGGCCCTGCCACGCCATCGCCGTCGGCATGCTGACTGCCACCACCAGCGAATTGATGGTGTTGGCGAGAAAGATCAGAACCGGCATCAGCGGAAACACCAGAAGTCCAAGAGCCATCAGGACCGGCCATTCCTCTTGAAGGAAGACCGCTGCGCCCTTTGTATCAATCCCGTCAACGACAAAGGAAACTCCCCAGATCGTCGCCAGGTTGATCGACTCGATTGCAACCATCAGGATGGTCACGGTCAGGAGTACGCCGCGGAAAAGCCGCACAAAATGCATGACCAACGCGAATGGCCCATCTGTCGGCAATGGCGTGCAGGGAATGTCCAGCGGACGGACCATCGTTTCGAAGGGTCGAAAAACGAAATCTGACAACGACATGGCGGTTCTCTTGAGGCCCGTTGGAACCGCCGGGATTAAAGCACACAATGACGTGCATGTTGTAATTGCAATACGTGCGGCTGCATACGGCACGGCCCTGTCCGCCCGCATCCGTCCTCTGACCTGTTCAGTCCTGACCAACAAAAACCCGCCAGATGCGGTCTGCAGCTGGCGGGTCGGGTTTGTCTGCTCCGAAGTGGACCGGCCTTACATCAGCTTGAACACCGTCGCATCCGGTCCGCAGCGCAGGCCGACATCAAGGGTTGCGATGGCGCTCATCTCGTCGTCGGTGAGCGTGAAATCGAACACATCGAGGTTTTCCGCCTGGCGGCCGGGATTGACCGAGCGCGTGATCACCGCGTGGCCGAGCTGGACATGCCAGCGCAGCACAACTTGCGCCGGACTCTTGCCGGTGCGCGCGGCGGCAGCCTTGATCGGCTCGGCGTCAAACGACTTGCCATTGCCCAGAGGCGTCCAGGCCTGGGGAACGATCTTGTGCGCATCACAGGCCGCACGCAGCTCCGGCTGCTGCAGCTGCGGATTGATCTCGATCTGGTTGAGCACCGGCGCTTCACCGGTGGCCTCAACGATCCGCTCCAGATGATCGACGTTGAAGTTCGACACGCCGATCGAGCGCATCAGACCTTCATCGCGCATCTCGATCAAGGCCTCCCAGGTCTCGACATAGAGGTTCTGGCTCGGCACCGGCCAGTGGATCAGCACCAGATCAAGCTGATCGACGCCGATGTTCTTCAGGCTGCGCTCGACCGAGGCACGCGCCGTGTCGCGACCATGCGAGTTGTTCCACACCTTGGTGGTGACAAACACCTCCTCGCGCGGCACATCCGAGCGCTTCAGTCCCTCGCCCAGCCCGGTCTCATTGCCGTAAATGAAGGCGCCGTCGATCAGCCGGTAGCCGAGGCTCAGCGCGCTTTGAACGGCTGCAGCGGTTTCGTCCTGCGGGATCTGCCAGATGCCGAATCCAAGCTGCGGGATGGAATATCCGTCATGAAAAGGGATTGAGTTCATTTTTGTCATTGGTCATCTCGCTGTCATGCATCCTGGCCTCTCCAAGCTACGCCAGCCGACCGGCTTCGCTTGCGGCAACATTCTTATAGCCATGAAGGCACCCACCCTCAATGGCGACCCTGGCTTGGTGTCGCCCGGTCATGCCAAAGAGCTCGCACCGCCGCTGCTCCCCGCAACGATCTAGGGCGGTTTCATGTTTGACCGCAGCAAGATGCGAACACCGTCTCAATCTAAAGCCCTATATGTCTGCATTTGCACTTGCGCCATCTTGTGTTGAGCTTGATTTTCCAGTTCCCGGCAAGTTCTCGATACAGGTAACGCGAGAGTGACGGGGCAAGATCATGGGTATATTTCGCGCAATCATTGACGCCATCCAGAACCACCCTTTTCAGAGCGCCTTCCTGCTCTTCGCCATAGTGTGGTTACTGGGTGTGAGAGCCTACAACATACTCACCCTCGAAAAGGGATATTCGCGGATCGCCGGACTGCTCGAATCGGTTGAGGATTTGAAGAACGGAACAACCGCATACGAACTCTATGAAGCCAAATATTTCGCTTCAATGAGCGCTGAAGTCTATCGCCTGCCCCACAAGGGCGACGCCAAGACTGAACAATCGACCTGCGATCTGGGTGCGATCCTTTCCGACTGGAAGCTTCTGCCACCCTCTGACACAGACCCGACCAAACCGGACGACAATGCGCGCGACCAGGCTGGATGGGATGGCCCGTTGGTCTATGGGATCTGGTATCGTCCCGCCGGCATTGGCAAACTCCAGATCGCCCTTGTGTTCCGGGGCACGCATACGATTGGCGATTGGTGGAGCAATGTCCGCTGGTTCACCAGGTATTTCAGCTCCGGCTGGGACCAGTATGACCTCACACGCACCGTAACAAATCACGTCGTGAACAATGTCATGATCGAACATCCCGAATTGCAGGAACTTGGAGAACCCGAATTCATTGCCGCCGGGCATTCACTTGGCGGCGGACTGGCGCAACAGGCAGGCTACGCCAGCGAACACATCAAACGCGTCTATTCCTTCAACGGGTCCAGCGTCACCGGGTATTATGATGTCCTGAATCGCGACAAGAACAAGATGGGCATGCGGATCTACCGAATCAGCGAACGGGGCGAAATTCTTGCCTTGCTGCGGTCCTTCATGAAGATGATCTTTCCGGTGCTGGAGAAAAATCCGAAAATTGTGGAAGCAACCTACAACTTCGGCACCCGCGGGCTGGTGACCCAGCACAGCATTGACGATCTAGCCTGCGCCCTAGGCAATCAGTAACAAGCAGCGCCTGGCAGCGGCCGGCGGAAGCGCGAGCTGACTTGAAACCTGGCTTCGCAAGGCGATCAAGACAGGCAAGACCTACAGCTATTGATCTGGCTCCGAAAGCTCGAACAGACCTGGCAGATGGCCGTTTCTCAAGGCCGCCGCCGGAGCACCTGCTGGACCAGCCGTCTCATCCCGGGCTCAGGCTCCACACGCCTTCCGGATCAGCTACATCGGTCGCCGGGATCTCGATCGACTTAACATCGGCCCAAAGTGGCGCGAAATCACTGTAGTGGCCTGAGAACACATTGCCCGACTGGCCCGTGGTCTGGATATAGGTGGCGCGGTCGAGATCGGCCATATCGAAGATGCCGCGATAGCTTGCCGCATTGGTATTGGCATAGGGATCTTCGTCATCCTGGATCTGGGTGCGGCCACGATCCAACGTGAACGGCCCGCCGCCGCTTTCGACTTCGACATTGAAGAAGCCCCTGAGTGCGGCGACTTCGCCAAACGGGCGATGCGCGCCCTTGGCAAAATGCGCCGAACCCCAGCGCCAGCTGCCGGGCGCCTCGCCATAGCGGGTCGACAGGTCTGCGACAGCCGCGACAAAGGCCTGCGTGACGATCTGGTCGCAGCTTTCCTCGGAATCGGTGGTTTTGACGTCGCACCAGTTGCGCGCGGTTTTGCCATCAAGCAGGTGCTCCAGCACCCGTCCGCGCAGTTTGAACCAGTCCTTGAACAGGAAGCCGAGATCGTCCTCAAAGCTCAATTTCATCATCTGGCGCACCCAGGCGATGAACAGCAAGGGTTCCATATTGTCGCGCGCCATCTCGCCGTCCCAGGCAGCAATCTGCGCAACCAGCACCTGATCGGCATCTGTCAGGCTCTCGCCCTCCAACGCCTTGAGCATGCGTGGCTTGAGATCCGCAAAAGTCGGCGAAAACACATCCGCCTGCATCTGCTGCGACATCGCTGCTGTGTGTTTGCCCTCAAATCCGTTGATCAGCGTTTCGATGCGGTTCTGCCGGTAGGGTTCTTCCCAGTCGAATGTCAGATGCACCGGATAATCCGGACCAACAATCTTGGTGTTGGCGGTGGCAATCAACCCGCTGTCGGGATTGGTCTGCTGTGGCAGATCCTTGTAGGGTACATAGCCGCGCCAGTCGTAAATCGCGTTCCAGCCGGGCGCCGGCGCGCGGCCCATCAGCCGGTTGGCCGGATCGCGCTGCGGCACCCGTCCGGCAGCGACAAAACCGATATTGCCAGACCTGTCGGCCACCACCATCGACTGCATCGGCGTTAGAAAAGCTTCAAACCCGGTCTGGAAATCCTCCACAGTGCGCATGTCGAACAACTGCGTGCCGGCCATCGCCGTGGTGTCATCATGGGCCAGCGCCACCCATTGCAGCGCCGCAACAGTGTTTTCCGGCAAGAGCTTGTCAAAATGCTTGTAGCTCGCCGGAAACACCGGGCCATGCCGGGTCCAGCGGCGGGTAAAACTCTGATCCTCGCCGCCACGAACCTTGATAATTTCCTCTTGGCTGCCGAACAACGCCCAGCCTGTCGGCGTCAGATATTGATCCGGGTTGTCGGGATTGATCCGTTCGACAAATACGTCCTGTGCGTCGGTGGCGGTGTTGGTAAATCCCCAGGCAATGTCATTGCCGCGGCCTAAAAGCACAAACGGCGTTCCCGGCAGCGACGGGCCGATCAGATGTCGCGGCTCGTCAAACTCTTCGGTCACCTCGAGATGGGCCAGATACCAGACCGACGGCGCCATCAGGCTCAGATGCGGATCATTGGCCAGAACCGGCAGGCTGGATTGGGTGCGGTCACCTGAAATCACCCAATTATTGGAGGCGCCGGTGGACAGCATGCCGTTGATGCCGGCAAAGGCGTCAGAAGCATTGGCCGTTGTCACAGTCTCGCCGATCGGCTTTGTATCAAGCCCGAGCAGTGCACTCAGATCAGGCATCGGCGGCGGGGTGTCGGTATCCTGATAGGGCAGAAGATCCCGCACTTCAGCGTCGCTCAGCCCGATCCGGCGAAACCCGAGCCGCAGCGCCTCTTCACCGAGATTTTCCGCCAGCGAAATCGACATCATCTTGATGGCGGTCAGGCTGTCGACGGCTCTCCAGGGTTCGGGCCTGTAACCGAGGATCAGATATTCCGGCGGTAATCTGGACGAAAACACCTGTGGCGTGCGCTCCATCCAGGCATTGACGCCACGCGCATAGCCTTCAAGCATCGCCAGTGTGTCCGTGTCCATCACCCGCATCGAGGCTTCCGCCGCTTCGTGAATACCCATCGTCCGAAGCCAGATATCGGTGGTGACAGTGGCCTCGCCAAACATCTCCGACAACCGCCCCTGCCCGGCCATGCGGCTGACTTCCATCTGCCACAGGCGGTCCTGCGCATGGGCAAAACCAAGCCCGGCGGCAACATCGGCACGGGTCTTGGCCTTGATGTGCGGTACGCCGTTTGTGTCCCGCGTGATGCTCACCTCCGCGCCCAGTCCGGTAATCTGCATCGCCCCGTCAACTGGTGCTTGCGAGCGCGACGCCCACAGCATTGCTGCGCCCGCAGCCATCACAACCAGAGGGATAAGCAGAAGAATGAACTTGATAAGCCCTTTGACGATGCGCATCATTGGTTTATGTCCCTCCCAGGAGCTGACGGGTTGCTTTACGTAACTTGCAATCAGGTCAACCGTAAAGCGCATTTGTGACAGAAGGATAGGCAAAATGGCAACAGTAGCATTCATCGGTTTGGGCGTTATGGGCTATCCCATGGCAGGACACCTTAAAACCAAGGGCGGCCATGAACTGCGGGTCTACAACCGCACAGCCGAAAAAGCCCGCAAATGGGCCGACGAATTTGGCGGCACTGCCTGCGACACCCCGGCCGAGGCTGCCAAGGGCGCCGATTTCGTCTTCACCTGCGTCGGCAACGACGATGATTTGCGCGCTGTCACCATCGCCCCGGGCGGCGTCCTGCATGGCATGAGCAAAGGCTCGATCCTGATCGACAACACCACCGCGTCCGCCGAAGTGGCACGGCAACTGGCCGATGCCTGCACCGACAAGGGCTGCAGCTTCCTTGATGCGCCAGTCTCAGGTGGCCAGGCCGGTGCCGAAAATGGCGCCCTCACCGTCATGGTTGGCGGCGACGAAGCCACCTTTGATAAAGCCAGCCCCGTCATCGACGCCTATGCCCGCATGGTTGGCCTGATGGGCCCGGTCGGTAGCGGTCAGCTCACCAAGATGATCAACCAGATCTGCATTGCCGGTCTGGTCCAGGGTCTCGCCGAAGGCATTCATTTCGGCAAGAAGGCCGGTCTCGACATCGAAAAAGTGATCGACGTCATTTCCAAGGGCGCAGCAGGCTCCTGGCAGATGGAGAACCGCTACAAGACCATGAATGCCGGCAAGTATGATTATGGTTTTGCCGTCGACTGGATGCGCAAGGATCTCGACATCGTTCTCAATGAAGCCAAACACAACGGCGCGACATTGCCGGTGACGGCGCTGGTCGACCAGTTCTACGCCGACGTACAGGCCATGGGCGGCAAACGCTGGGACACATCCTCGCTGCTGGCACGCCTGGAAAAATAAAATGCCTGTCCGCCGGCCACCGCAAAACGCCGATTACACCGTGCCCGAAATCCTGGCATGGATTGAGGCAAGCGGGTCGGCGGACAATCTTGCCGGCATGGCGCGCTTCGGCATCAATACCGACAAGGCCTATGGCGTCGGCAATGCGGCGCTGAGACCTTTTGGCAAGACACTGGGCCGCAATCATGAGCGCGCGGAGCAACTCTGGCAGACCGGGATGCGCGAGGCCATGATTCTGGCCTTGTTCACCGAAGAACCACGCCGGCTGAGCCCGGCACAGGCACGGGACATGGCCGCCGATTTCAACAGCTGGGAGATAGTCGATCACGCCGCCGATCTGTTCGTCGATGCCGGTCATCTCGATGAGCTGGTTCCGGAGTTCGCCGCAGACGAGCGGGAGTTCGTCCGCCGCACCGCCTTCGCCATGATCGCCTGGGGCGCGGTTCATCTGAAAAAGCGCGACGACGCAGAATTCCTGCGCTTTCTGCCTTTGGTCGAGCAATACACCACTGACCCGCGCAATTTCGTCAAAAAGGCAGTCAATTGGGCATTGCGGCAGATCGGCAAACGCTCAATGACCCTGCACGGGCCAGCTCTCACTCTGGCCGAACAACTCGCAGCTTCCGATGATACGACCGCCCGCTGGATCGGCAAGGACGCGGTCAGGGAGCTGACGGACGAAAAAATCCGACAGCGCCTGATCTCAAAGCAGCTTCAGACCCGTCGCTATTAAAACCCGTCAGCCGCAGTCTTGACGATGTCGCCAAGCAACTCGTTGACCTGATCACGGGCACCGCCTTCGGGCAGGTTGCGGTGACCTATGGTCACCTTGCCAGGCGTCGCGGCATCCTCATAGACAAACACCACATAGGGGCAGTAAGCGATGTCGCCGATATCGGCTTCCATCACGTCGCGCGACACAACTGCCGAGCAGAAGGTAAAGAATTCGGCGTCGGTGTAGAGTTCCTTGGTGGCCCCGACATCACCGGCGGTACGCTTGAGCATTTCGCCGATGAAGCCGTGATAATCAACCTTGAAACCCTTGTTGATGATCGCGTCATTGACGCCCTGCGCGGCATCGGCAAACGGCACCTCTGCAACAACCGTGAAAACGTCCTCGCCGGCGGCCTGCGCAGGTATCGCGGCAAGCGTCGCCAGCCCAAGTCCGAAAACAAAACCTCTCATGACATCGGTCCTTCCCAATGGTTTGTCCCGCCGCGACCAATGCGCAGCAAATTACATTGGAATAATTGCATATTTTGAAAGCAAAGGACAGGCGCGGTTTGTCACGCCATCAGCTGGTTTCAGGTTTTTCCTTGGCCATCTGCAAATAATCCAGCGGCAACTGCGTCGTGTATTTGATCTGCTCCATGGCGAAGGACGACGATACGTCACGAATCTCGATCTTGGCGATCAGCCGCTTGTAGAAGGCGTCATAGGCAGCAATATCGGGCACCACCACGCGCAACAGGTAATCGACATCGCCGCTCATCCGGTAGAATTCCACCACCTCGGGAAACTCGGTGATGACCTCGGAGAACCGTTTCAGCCACTCATTGGAGTGCGAGTTGGTACGGATCGACACGAACACCGTCACCTTGGCATTGACCGCCACCGGATCAAGCAGCGCCACGCGCCGCTTGATGACACCATCTTCTTCCAGCTTCTGAATACGACGCCAGCACGGTGTTGTGGAAAGCCCCACCTTCTTGGCGATTTCGGCAACAGCCAAAGTCGAATCTTCCTGCAACAGGCGTAGGATCTTGCGGTCGAGGCGGTCCATGAGAGTCTCCAAAAACGGGATTATCCTCCCTGATATCGCGCCAGCGCATACTCCACAAAGATTATTTTACCTCAAATCAATCTATCATGAGGAAACGATTCCATCTTTCGGTGAAACCAGAGTCGCGACCCGTTGTTTGAGCTCCGGCAACAGCTCGGCTTCAAACCAGGGGTTCTTGCGGATCCAGCCGCTGTTGCGCCAGGACGGATGCGGCAGCGGTACCACCGGACAGTTCGGATCGCCCACGTCGATGATTTCCCGCCAGTTACGCACCGTCTCGGTCAGCGTTTTCTGCCGCAATGGCCCGAGATGCCAAGCTTGTGCATACTGGCCGATGACCAGGATCAGCTTGAGTTGCGGCATCAGGTCCATCACCTGGCTCCGCCAGGCCGGTGCGCATTCCCGCCGCGGTGGCAGATCCCCTCCCTTGGCGTCATTGCCGGGAAAGCAGAACCCCATCGGCACGATGGCAAACTTGGCCGGATCGTAGAACGCTGGCGCATCAACGCCGAGCCAGTCTCGCAGCCGGTCGCCGGACGGATCGGTGAATGGTTGGCCGCTGCGGTGCACCCGCGCGCCGGGCGCCTGGCCGGCAATCAGGATCGGCGCGCTGGCGGATGCGACGCAGACCGGACGCGGCTCATGCGGCAGCGCCTTGTCCGGACCGCCCTCGGGGCAGTCGCGACATATCCGGCAGGCCGCAATATCAGCCAGCAACAACTCGAGCGCGCGCTCTCCAGTGCTCATGCCACACCCGTCCCATTATGCCTGTGCGCTCGGACGCGCGGATACCGCCCGGTACCAGCGCATGACGTTGGTCAGATGCTCCGGCCGGTCGATCCGCGCCGGCTTCATGAAGTCAAAGGCGATCATGCCGGTGATATCGGCAATGGTGTAGCGGTCGCCCGCTATGAACTCATGATTTGCCAGTTCCTGATCCATCATTTCCAGAAACGCAACCGCCTTGGGCCGGTTGATCTCGCCCCATTCAGCAACCTGCGGCACTTCCCAATCTTTCATCGCCGGATGGGTGTGCCGGAACGCGTTGGCGACAGCGGCGAGAAAATGGTGTTCCATCCGACGGTTCCACATCTCGACGATTGCCTTGTCCTTCGCATCCCCGCCCATCAGCCGTGGTTCGGGATGAAGTTCCTCGAGATAGCGGCAGATCGCCACCGATTCGGAGAGTGCCGTGCCATCATCGAGAACCAGCACCGGTAATCTCTGCAGCGGATTGAGCTCGGTCACCTCGGCGGATTTGTGGCCCAGTTGCCCCATGTCCACCGGCACTCTCTCGACCTCGATTCCCTTCTCCGCCAGAAATACATTCACCCGTCGCGGATTTGGCGCGCGTCCACCATCATAGAGCTTCATTTGATTTCTCTCCCTTGTTGAACATTTCAATCAGACATCAAACAGCCGCCGCAGGAAAGCCATCAGCGTGGCAAAACCCGCATGCAGGTCTTCGCTGAGCCCGCCATGGATTACCCGCCATTGTTTCGGTGTCTGAAAATCGCCGGCCCAAAGCCCGACCGCTTCAGATCTTGCGGCAGTTTCGGCCCACCCATAATCACCAAAAGCGATCGCATGTCCCGACCGCACCATGGTCTCATTGAGATCAACGCCGCCTGACTTGCATCGAACCAGATCGCGGCCATAGCGATCCATCCCCTCGCCTTTGCACTCAATGAGATGCTTGCCGACCAAACCTCGCAAATAGGAGGCTGACTCGATACCGCAGCCGTACTCAAACCCGTCCCTGTGACAACGCTGTTTCAATTCCGGTGCATCAATACCCTTGAGCCGCAACCGCCGTTTACCGATAGCCAGGCTGTCGCCATCCACCACCCGCGCGGCACCGCTGATCTCATCCCCGGCGAAATGATCCATGCGCGCGGCAACAAAAGCGACGCCGGCAATCACCAGCATCGCCACGCCAAGATCAAGATATCTGCGCCAGCCGGAGCGTCGTCTCGACGCGAATCGGGTTCGGAATGCCATGACGCAAATGACCCTGTTTCATTCTCCGGCTCAAGCGCATTGATGTGTGGTTTGGCAAAATTGCAAACAGGTTCTTAAACATTGACGGTTAGTTTTACTGGCAGAATTGGAGACATCGGAAAACCAAGTGTCAAATCCGCAGACCATGACCGACAAGAACATTGTCGACCGCTCGCGTACGCACAAGAACGCAGCGGTGGTCAAAGCCGTGCGCGCCCAGCGTGAACGGTTGCAGCATGGGCGCGAGATAACGCCGGCCTTCGACAATGAAATGTTCCGGCTCCACATCAACGCTGTGTTGCAGGGCGCTGCGGCCCCTCCGGTGCTCGTCATGCTGGCCGCAATCGCCGGGCTTTGGTTCGACGATGCGATTTGGCTTCTGGCCTGGGCGCTGGCGACGATGTTTGTCTATGCCGGACTGGTTCTGATGGCGCGGCGGGCCTCACGGGAGACCATTGCAGAGCAGACCGCCGAGCATTGGCGCCACCGCTTCCTCGGCGTCTTTGTTATCATTGGCCTCTGCTGGGCAGTATTTGCCTATCAGGACTGCACCACCTGTCAGGGTGACACCTTCAATTTTTACAAATCCGCCGTGTTGTTGATTGCACTGGCCGCCACCGCCATGGCGACATTTGCCCTGCGCCATGCCCTTCTTGTTGCAGTCATACCTGTGGTTCTTGTGTTGGCCCTGCGCGCAGGCATGACCCGCGATGTTTCGGACTTTTCCGTGCTGGCGATGATTTTGGCAGTCGCGCTGTTCTTCATCTTCATGTCACGGCGGCTCTATATAACAAACGTCAAGATGCTCGGTTACCAGACCGAGAAGGACGATCTTATCGCCGAACTGGAAGTAGCAAAATCAGTGTCGGACGAAGCCCGGCGCCGCGCCGAGGAATCCAATCTCGCCAAATCGCGGTTTCTGGCCTCCATGAGCCATGAGCTCAGAACCCCGCTCAATGCCATCCTCGGCTTTTCCGAAGTCATGTCGGGCGAAGTGCTCGGCCCGATGGAGAACGAAAGTTACAAGGAATATGTCGGTGATATTCACCGCTCAGGTCAGCACCTGCTCAACCTGATCAACGAGATTCTCGACCTTTCACGCATCGAGGCGGGCCGGTACGAGTTGAATGAAAATGCCCTTGCGCTGTCTGATATTGCAGAAGATTGCATCGGCTTGGTGCAGCTCAAGGCGCGCAGCAAGAACATCAGCATTACAGAATCTTTTGAAGAAAAGATGCCGATGGTCTGGGCCGATGAAAAATCGATGCGTCAGGTCATCCTCAACCTGTTGTCAAATGCGGTGAAATTCACCCCCTCTGGTGGCGAGATCAAGGTCAAGCTCGGCTGGACAGCCGGTGGCGGCCAGTATCTGGCAATCAAGGACAACGGCCCCGGCATCGCCGAGGAGGAAATCCCTGTTGTGCTGGCGGCCTTTGGTCAGGGCTCCATCGCCATCAAGAGCGCCGAACAGGGCACAGGCCTCGGCCTTCCAATTGTCCAGGCGATCCTGGCTAAGCACGGCGGCGAATTCGTGCTCAAATCGAAATTACGCGAGGGCACCGAGGGCATAGCCATTCTGCCGCGCGAGCGGGTGCTCGAAAGCATGGCCCCGGTCGAGGGCCTGCCGGGCGCAGCACAAAAGAAAAAGCGCGTCTTTCGATAGAGCCCAGCCCCGTTGAACCGGGCCGGCCCGGCCCAGTCCAACGATTGAATTGATTTTCTAACCCTTCCCGGCAACACCGGCCTGGGCAAAGGTCGCCATTCCGGAATGACACATTGCCGCTGACTTGACGATGCCAGCAGCAAGTGCGGCCCCTGTACCTTCTCCCAGACGCATCCCCAAAGCCAGCAGCGGCGTTTTGCCAAGTCTCTCGATGGCTGCCATATGCCCCGGCTCGGCAGACACGTGGCCGATCAGGCAATGATCCAGCGCATGCGGATTGACAGCATGCAGCACCGCAGCCGCTGCAGTTGCGACATAACCATCGATCAACACCGGTATGCGCTCCATCCGTGCTGCCATAATGGCGCCGGCCATAGCCGCGAGTTCACGCCCGCCAAGCCGCCGGAGAACCTCGAGGGGATCACCAAGGTGGGCTTTGTGCAATGCCACCGCAGTCTCGACGACCGCGATCTTGCGCACCAGCACCTCGCCTTCCGAACCGGTGCCGGGCCCGACCCAGTCCGCCGCCGATCCGCCATACAGGCCGTAAAAGATGGCTGCAGCGATGGTGGTGTTGCCGATGCCCATTTCACCGATGCACAAAAGATCGGTTCCACCGGCAATCGATTCCATTCCGAAAGCCATGGTTGCCGCACAGGTGCGCTCATCCATCGCTGCTTCCACCGAAATGTCACCGGTCGGCACTTCCAGCGCCAAATCGAAAATCTTGAGACCCAGATCATTGGCGACGCAAATCTGGTTGATGGCGGCGCCGCCTGCGGCAAAATTCTCCACCATCTGCGCCGTCACCGATGACGGAAACGGCGACACACCTTGCGCCGTGACGCCATGATTGCCAGCGAAAATCGCCACCAGAGGCCGGGTGACCTGAGGTGCGCGGCCAGTCCAGGCGGCAAGCCAGAACGCAATTTCTTCGAGCCGTCCCAGCGAGCCCGCGGGTTTGGTCAGCTGTGCATCGCGCTCCCGCGCCGCAGCCAGCGCGGCGGTATCGGGCCCCGGCATATTGCGCAAGAGTTCGCGAAAATCATCGAAAGGCAAACCGCTGGCACTCATTTTTTCTCTCCTCGGGCTCTTCTCGCGCATGACGCGCGACCTGACCCCGTGTAATTGTCGAATCGCTCAAGGACAATAACGTCCACGCCCCCTGATGTCGCAGCCGGCAGGAGACTAATATGCAGATCAGCGACTATCTCGATGACATCGCCCGCTCCACCGGCTTTTTGAGCCGCTTGCCGGTACCCGCACATTATTTTAACGATCATGACGGTTCGCTCTCGCGCGCGTCGGGCATGTTCCCCGCCGCTGGCATCGTCATCGCGCTTTGCCCGGCACTTGTTGTGCTGATCCTGTCCATGCTCGGCGCCAATGCAGCCATGGCCAGCCTCCTTGCACTCATGC
Organism: Hoeflea sp. IMCC20628; assembly: GCF_001011155.1. Classification (NCBI taxonomy): domain Bacteria; kingdom Pseudomonadati; phylum Pseudomonadota; class Alphaproteobacteria; order Hyphomicrobiales; family Rhizobiaceae; genus Hoeflea; species Hoeflea sp. IMCC20628. The sequence continues at coordinate 1,494,533 of NZ_CP011479.1, read as the reverse complement.
TGCTGATCGGCGTCACCGGCGCATTGCACGAGGACGGGCTGGCCGATTCCGCCGATGCATTCGGGGCGCGCGGCGGCCGCGCTCATATGCTCGAGATCATGAAGGACAGCCGCATCGGGACCTATGGGGTTCTGGCTCTGATGGTCAGTTTTGCGCTTCGCGCCATCGCGCTCACCATCATCCTCTCCGTATTCGGTGGCTGGTACACCTGCCTGCTGCTGCTCGCCGTTGCGGCAATATCCCGTGCCAGCATGGTTTGGCATTGGAATGAACTGCCCCCTGCCCGCCAGGATGGCGTCGCGGCTTCGGTGGGAACACCCGACGACAGCGCCAAAACCTTCGCGCTCGCATCAGGCGGGATCCTGTTTCTCGCGATTGCCGGCCTTGCCATCGGGTGGATACCGGCTGTGCTTGCGCTGGCAATCATGGCAGTTGCCGTCCAGCAGTGGACATCCATCGTGCGCAAGCGGCTCGGCGGCCACACCGGCGACACCATCGGCGCGACCCAGCAGATCACCGAGACGGCCGGTCTGGCCACCCTTGCCCTTTTGGTTTGAAGATCCGATATAGAAGCTACGTAACCCTGAGGCGCAGACGAAGGACCCGATGAACCCCCGATGAGTATACAATCACCCTGCATTCTCGTCTGCTCGATGGACCTGACCACCGGATATTGTTTCGGGTGCGGGCGCACGCGCGACGAAATCGCAGGCTGGATCAATTACACGCCCGAAGACCGGCGCCAGGTCATGGCGGAACTGCCGGAGCGGATGGAAACCATCGAGCGCAAGCCGAGACGCGAAACCCGGCGGCAACGCATGGCGCGTGAGCGCCAGGACGTCATTCCGGAATGATCTTCATACTCGTCGCGATCGGTGTCACTTTGGCTGTGCTTGCTTTCAACCATGAATCAGGGATGAGCTTCGGACTGCCCAATGACGATCTTGCCAGCCTGGTCTATCTCGGCCTGATTGCCGCCGTCATTGGCGCGGGCGTTGTCGGCGCGCATCGCAATATCGGCGAATTGATCAAGAACCTGCTGATCTGGGTGGTTGTCAGTCTCGGACTGATTACCGGCTGGCTCTATCAGGATCAGGCCCGGGAAACGGTGGCGCGCATTGCCGGCGGCCTGGCTCCGGGACGCCCGGTCATCATCTCCGATGGTAACGGCAGCGCCGTCTCGATCCGCAAATCGCTGAACGGGCATTTCGAAGCCACAGGCTCGGTCAACGGCAAAACCGTGAACTTCCTCATTGATACTGGTGCAACCTCGATCGCGCTATCGCACAAGGATGCGCTGAGTATCGGTTTTTCGGACGAAGACCTGAGCTATACGCTGGTCATCAACACCGCCAACGGCAAGGCAAAAGCAGCACCTGTCCGGCTTGAAAGTGTCGAGGTCGGGTCCATTGCCCGGACCGGATTGCGCGCCATGGTTTCCGAACCCGGACGGCTCGATCAAAGCCTGCTGGGGATGAACTTCATCTCCTCGCTGACTGCTTTCGAGATGCGCCAGGACGAGGTCATCTTGCGGGACTGACGTCCCCGGGACTGCGACAGCTTCAGGCAAGCAGCCAACGGTACCATTGCCTTAGAATCGTCTGCAATCCCGTTTTGTCCCGCAATGCCATAGTGGAAATGCGACCTCCGGCAGCACCATGATATCCAGTTATCAATCCTATACGTTTTACACCCGGGACATAAATGAGACGCTGCGCCGCGCTGCCGCGGATCCGATTGTCACCAGGGAGGCGCAGTATTACCGCGACACCATCGGTACGATCACCAGCATCGATGAGTTTCTGGCCGATGACCGTGTCTACGCCTATGCCATGAAGGCCTATGGCCTTGAGGAGATGGCCTACGCCAAGGCCTTCATCCGCAAGGTCATGGAAAGCGATCTGACGGACTCTGGCAGTTTTGCCAATCTGCTCACGGACGTGAAATACAAGAACCTTGCGGCGGCCTATGATTTCGGCAGCACGGTCACAAGCGAGATTGTCCAGACCACCAGCCAGATTGACGATCTGGTCGGAACCTATGAGCAAAGCATTGAAAACAACGACGCCGTATTGCGGCAGGCGACCAACTATTTCACTGCGGTGTCGAAAACCTTCACCGACGTTGATGACCTGTTCAAGAACACTTCCGCACGCGACTACGTCTTCACCACTTTCGGCATTGATCCCAAGACCTTTGATTATGACACGATCAGGAGCGTCCTCACCAGCAACATTGCCGATCCGGACAGCTATGTGAATTCGGTACTCGCGCCGAAGGTTGCCGAATGGAATGGCCTCATCAATGATCTGACGATAGATCGGGCAGACGGGACACGAACACCCGCACAAATCACCAAAATCGATTATCTGATTGCCCAGTACACCAAGTCCATTGAAACCATTGGCAAATACTACGAACTCGCCGCGTCGTTCAATTTCAATGCAGATGGCAGTCTGGATGCCGGTGTCGAACCAATGAATGATGCGCAGCTAAAACTGGTGACCGACCGGTATGTGTTTTCGCAACCGCGGCTAACCGCCACCGGCGCGCTGCTAAACAAGCAATATTATGAAGAGACAATTTCCGGCATCACCTCGCTGGACGATCTTCTCAGTGACAGCCGTCTCAGCACAATGGTGCTGACGGCCTATGGCGTTCCATTGACCACCAGTCGCAGCGATGTCCAATGGGCGTTGCAGCAGGACACGTCAGACCTCAATGGTGAGATCTATTCGAAAAGCGACGCCATCATCGCGCTGGCCAAAGCCTTCAATTTCGAGAGTGATGGCAGCATTACGCCAGGAAAAGACATCCAGGACGCAACGCAGCTGTACAATACGACAGCCCACTACATTTCTGCTTATGACGATCTGGATGAAGAAAAGGATGCGGCCGCAATTGCAAAATACAAGCTCTATATTGGGCTGACATCCGATCTGAATGACTTTTTGTCAAAGGAATCGGCTGCGGTGACGATCCGGGAATTTGCGCTGAAGGCCTTCAACATTTCGCCCGACGAGGTCTCCACTTTCAAACTGAAGCAGATCTTCACCAGCGATCCCTATGACCCTACCAGCTATGTGAACAAATTGAAGGATGAACGGTTCGTCGAACTGGCCAAGGCTTTCAACTTCACCGAGGATGGCAGCATCGGCGCGCCGCGTTATGCCCAGTCCGAAAACGAAATCACCCGGATCACCAAGGCCTACTACACGGCTTACACGCGGCTGGATTCCAGCGATTCGGGCAAGGCGGCTGCCGAGACCGAGGCCGCCTATTATCGTACCCAGTTGCAAACCCTGGAAAGCGTTGACCAACTGCTGGCCGATACCCGCCTGACAAATGTATTGCTGGTTGCCGAAGGCCTGAAGCCGAAAGAAGTCAGCTCGGAAACCTTGAGAGCGGTGTTGGTATCAGACCTGGATGATCCCGATAGTTTTGCCAATCAGCAAACCGATATCGCCTTCCAGAAGCTGGCCGGGTCCTTTAACTTTGATGCAGACGGAATCATTCAGAGCTCCGCGACCAAGAGCATCCAGAACGACAGGGGACTGGTCGAAACCCAGCGGCTTTATCTGACCCAAGCGGTTGAAGAGGAAGCCGGAGAAGACAGCGTCGGCGCTCGCCTAGCACTTTATTTCGAGCGGATGGCGCCGACAATCACGAGCACCTACGAACTTCTCGCCGATGAAGCCCTGGCGCAGTTTTTTCGCACCACATTCTCAATATCGGATGAAACGGCTGCCACCGATATTGATGTGCAGAAAGCCATGTTTGAACGGTATTTTGAAATCGACGACCTGCTGGATCCGGAAAAGATCGAAACCATGGTTCAGCGGTTTTTGGCGCTGTATGATGTCGACAACGGAGTTCAGGACCCTGTGCTCTCGATTTTCAACAACGACACTTCCATCAGCTTTGAAAACGTGGCGACGTTGATGCAATTGCGCAACTATTGATGACGTTCCGGCACTGACCATGATCTGGCGCATTTTTGTCAGCTGAGGCTGTAGAAAAACCGGGCTGCGACGATCAGCATGAAAATGCCAAACCCGATTTCCAGTTGCCGCTTCTCCAGCGCATGCGCAAGCCGCACGCCAAGTGGCGCGACAGCAAGCGTAATCGGAATAATCAGCGCAACCACCACCCAGTTGACATAGCCGGTTGAAAACGGCGGCAGGCCCCCTGCTCCCCAGCCTGCCCAGATATAGCCGAGCAGGCCCGGAATCGAGATCAGCACACCGACGCCTGATGATGTGGCCACGGCCTGGTGCACAGGGCGGCCATACAAAGTCATGAACGTGTTGTTGAGTACGCCGCCGCCAATACCCATCAGCGCAGACAAAAGCCCGATCAGCGCCCCGACACTGGCACGGACAGGATTTGGCGGCAGATCTGTTCCAAGGCGCCAGCTCTGCCGGTTAAACAGCATCCTCAGTCCGACAATGATGGCGATGCCCGCAAAGATGGCGCGCAACCCGGCACTCGATACCGAGGCGACGATCAGTGACGCGGCCACCACACCAAACGGTATTGGCAGGATCCAGCTGCGCAACAGTTCCAGATCGATGGCCCCACGCGCCTTGTGCGCCATGAAGGAGCGAACCGACGTCGGTACGATTATGGCCAGCGATGTTCCGACCGCGAGATGCATGCGCACGGCCTCATCGATGTGAATGAGACCGAAGATCTGATAGAAGACCGGAACCAGAATTGCCCCGCCACCGATGCCGAACAAGCCTGCAAGAACGCCTGCGACACAGCCTGCACCGGCCAGCGCCGCTGCAATCCAGATCAATTCTTCCACAGGAGGCATGCGGCAGGGTTCCTTGTTCGGTTTTTCGGGAGTCCGGTGAGCCTCAACGCACAATCGAATGGCGTATGCTGGCCAGACGTCATCAAACCGATTGATTTTTTAAGCGTTGTTTTACCGGGCGCGGCAATCATAAATGCCGGTTCAGCTTCACAATCCAGTTCAGCCTCCACCCTGCGAAACCGTTGAGTGTCGGTGTTGTCCGGATGTCTGTTGATGCCCCATCATCAGGGATACGCTTTGAAGGCCGGTTTGTCCGGCCTTCTTTTCGCGCTCAGTCGCAGTGCCTGTAGGAAGTCTTGCGCTTTCTCAGGTCAAAATGGAAATGGTCCTTGTGATGCACATCGCTGCCCGGCCCGAGAACGGTGTTGAAATATTTGCAGCTGTCGGCACGGATATTGTTAAGCAGGCTCTTTTCCCGAAACGCGAAAAAACCGGGCTTCTTCACATCGATTGTACGACCGTTGTCCAGGGTGATCTTGCCGACGTCGATGGCGTTGCCTTTGGCGTGTTCCGACATCGGCGCACCGGCCTTGGAATTCATGGTGCGGCAGGAATAGGATGAAAGCTGCCGGATCGAACTGACGCCGGACATATAGCGCACCCTTGCAGCCGGCCCGAGCTCATTCTTGACCCACTGAGCAAAGGCGTCGGTGATCTGGCAGTTAAGCTTTGCTGCCGGCTTGATCTCTATCCCGCCCGAAAGCTTGGTGACCTCCACCGGGTACGGGATCGAACAACCCGCGCCGCTGCTGATTGCCGGGACATCGCGGAATGTCACGCCAAGGCGCTTGAGCCGCGTGCGGCACGCTTTTTCGGCGGCCGGCATGCCGCCTGCCCATTGCGGCTTTGCGAGCGGATTGGTGAAACGGGGAAGCAGCCCGGCCAGCAGCGACGGCTTTTTCTCAACCTTGGACATGCTTGTGTCGGGGACCTGTTCCGGAACCGCGGCTTCCATTTGGGGCGGACTGGCCAGACGAAGCGTGTCTGTGCCAATCCCCGTGACAACCGGCTGATCCACATTGCCTTCCGGCAATGCTGAGGTCATCTGGTTCATGTCGACGCCTGCCGACACCGGATAGGCCAGCACATTTTGCATCGGCGCATCCGGTCCGTTTGGAAGCAGCGAAGTACCCGGGTCACTGAACAAGGCCTGCTCCACAGGCGAACTGGTCATCATTGGCGCGGCTGATGGAGCGAACATCGCCGGAGCTTTCGGCTCGGCACGAATAACCGGCCGGACCTGCTCCATGCCCAGCAGGTCGCCTGGAGGGGCCAACCCGGCATCGCCTGAACATCCGGCGACGGCAAGCACACCCATCAGCGCCAGTCCCGCAAGGAGCGGTCTGGAGTACAGCAGTTCAGTTGGGCAAGACGGCATGGAAAGGTCCGATATAACGCAAAACAGATCATGAAATTCGCACATAAGGGTAAAGGAAGGCTGATGATCGGCCTTAATGCTTAGGGCAATATTGTGGCAGGCCCGGTTTGGGACTGTGAAAAAGCACCCGGCATGCGCCGCGTGTCCGGCTTTCGAGCTCGTCCCCAGCTTCCGGCTGTGCAAGGGTTCAAATAGCGTGCAGACCCCGGTACACATGGAAGTCAACAAGGAGCAGGTCATGATCAAGCCAACGGGTGAACTGACATTGCGGACGCTGGCGATGCCGGCTGACGCCAATGCTGCCGGCGACATTTTTGGGGGGTGGGTGATGGCTCAGATGGATCTGGCCTGCGGCATCCGCGCCGCCGAGCGTGCGCACGGGCGTGTGGTCACAGCGGCGGTCAATGAAATGTCCTTCGCCATGCCGGTCAAGATCGGCGATACGCTGTGCATCTACACTGACATCGTCAAGGTCGGCCGCACTTCTATGACTCTTCTGGTCGAAGCCTGGGCCCAGCGCTATCTGACCCCGCAAATGGACAAGGTGACCAATGCCTTGTTCGTCATGGTCGCACTCGACGCCAACAACAAGCCGACTCCGCTACCTGCAGAATGACGGCCCGCAGGCCAAACCCTGCCGCCTGAACAAGGATCTCCTGGACCCCGCAAGGAACCAACTATGCCTGCCCGGCGTTGGTGACAGGCAATTAAAGGAGAAACACATGCCAGCTATGAAAAACGGATCAATCTTCGATCCCGTCGACACACAGGTTGGCGGTGATGCAGATATCGATGGTATCGCCCAGACCATTACAGCTGACGATATCAACACAGTGCTGATGTCGCCGCGGTCAGTCGATCAACGTATTTACGTCTTGCGGTCAATGCGAGATGAGCTTGAAGCCCGATCCCATGCTGACTTCGGTGGCGACATGGACCCCTTGGTCGCCGAGATCAATGGGGCGCTTGAGCAACTGTCGCCTCAGATGTAGCGTAAAATGTGTCACTTCCCGCCTCCGCATGAACTTCAATTCCAAGCGAGGATTTTGAAATGTCCGGCAACGACCATGGTCCATCCGTCAAAGACAGCGACACCTATGAGGCTTTGCGTGACGATGGAGCTTCCAAACAAAAAGCCGCCCGCATAGCCAACGCCCAGGCCAATGACAGCCAGCACCCCTCTTCCAAGGGCGGCAAGGCATCTGCGTATGAGGATTGGACCAAGGACGAGCTTTATGGACGGGCGCAAGAGCTCGGGATCCAAGGCCGGTCAGCGATGACCAAGGGCGATTTGATCCAGGCATTGCGCAACAACTGACGCGACAGGTTCAGGGCGCCCAACCCACAGATTGACTAAGCTTGTCCAGAACGCCGCCAGCCTTGATGCCGGTGGCGTCTTGCGTTTTTCAGGTCACCCGCCGCAGGAAGTCGCGGGTCCGGGGATCCTGTGGCGCATCAAATATCTGGCTTGGCGGCCCCTGTTCGACGATCCGCCCTCCCTCCATGAACACGATTCGGTCGGCGATCTCGCGGGCGAACTGCATCTCGTGGGTGACGATCAGCATGGTCTGGCGCTGCTCTGCCACGCGGCGCATTAGATCCAGCACCTCGCCGACCCATTCGGGATCGAGAGCCGAAGTCGGCTCATCAAACAGCATCAGATCCGCGCCCAGCGCCATCGCCCGGCCGATCCCGACGCGTTGCTGCTGGCCACCCGACAGCGCCGCCGGATAGGCATCGGCCTTGTCGCTCAACCCGGTTTCGCGCAACACCGCGTCTGCCCGGGCTTCGGCTTCGGCAGGCGATTGCTTCTGCACGGTAATCAAGGCTTCGGTGATGTTCTGCCGTGCAGTTTTGTTGGCAAACAGCGCATAATTCTGAAACACGAAGGCCGTACGGCGGCGCAGCGCCAGAATATCGGCGCGACTGGCGCGAGCCGCATCGACGCTCAAATCGCCCACAGTGATGATGCCTGAGTCAGGGTGATCGAGAAAGTTGATGGCGCGCAGCAGCGTTGATTTTCCGGTGCCTGACGGGCCGATGATAACGACCCGCTCACCGTCGGCAATATCCAGATCAATGCCGTCGAGCACGGTATTGGCGCCAAAGCGCTTGACCAGTCCGCGAACGCCGGTCATCGGGCATAGGCCTGTTCCATGCGGCCCTCCAGCAGGCGCTGGCCGTAGGACAGCACCTCGACGATACCCCAGTAGAGAATGGCGACCACAATGAAACTTTCAAAATAGAGGAAACTGCCGGCCGCTTCCTTCTGGGTGGCGCCCATCATTTCGGTAACGCCAAGGGTGAAGGCCAGCGATGTGCTCTTGATCATGTCGATGAAATAGTTGACCAGCGTTGGTGCTGCCACCCGCGAGGCCTGCGGTAGCACGATGCGCCGCAACATCTGGCCACGGGTCATGCCGACGGCCATCGACGCTTCCCACTGGCTGCGGTCGACGCCGAGAATGGCAGCCCGGATGCTCTCGGCCATATAGGCCGAAAAATGCAGCGTCAGCCCCATGATCGCCGCGGTCACGCCATTGATCTGGGCCAGGAATGACACCAGTTGTGGCAGCCCGTAGTAAAACAGGAAAAGCTGGACCAGCAACGGTGTACCGCGAAAAAAGCTGATGAACAGCATCACAGCCTGATCCAGCACCGGAATTCGCAAGATCCGCTCTACCGCCAGCAGCGACGCCAGCACCAGCGCCAGCGCCATCGACGCCAGAGCCATGGCCAGCGTCAGCGGCACATAACCCAGAAGCACCGGGACCAAGCCAAGCATATAATCGAGATCGAGCGGTTGCATGGCGATACCTTATTCGGTCGAGGTTATGTCCGATCCGAACCACGTCTGCGAGATATCCGCAAGCGTGCCGTCACTTTTCAACGTGGTCAGGGCTGCATCGACCTTGTCGCGCAGCGCCCGGCTCGCCTCGTCATCACGGAACGGCAAGGCATTGTGAATTTCAGCGAACGGCTTGCCGGCAAGCGCCAGTGGCAGCGGGCTTTTTTCGATCACTTGAGCCGACGACACCCGGTCCATCACGAAAGCGTCGACCCGGCCAAGTGCGGTGTCCTGTTCGATATTGGACTCGTAGGTCTTGATGGTGATTTCGCCCGCATAGGGAAGGTCACTGAGCAATTGCTCGAAATTTGATCCCAGATTGACCGCGACCGTACGGCCCTTGAGGTCTTCCGGTCCCTTGATCTCGCTCTCATTGCCCTTCTTCACCACCACCTGTGCGCCGTCATAGACGTAAGGCTGGGTGAAGGCGAAGGCTGCTTCCCGCTCCGGCGTAATGGTAATCTGGTTGGCGACAGTGTCAATGCGGCCGGAACTCAGCGCTCCGATCAGGCCGGAAAACGACATCGTGACATATTCGACGTTCAAGCCTGTTTCCCGACCCACCGCGTCCATCACATCAACCTCAAAGCCCTGCAGCTTGTCCTGCTTCACAAAAGTGAAGGGGAAATAGCCGCCCGACATGCCGACCCTCAGCGTATCCTGAGCCTGGGCCATGGTGACGAGGCTGGCCGTCGTGACGGCAGCAATAACGAGTGCTTTCAACATTGGATATATCCCTTGATGGTCCGAACCGGCGCCGAACATCGGCGCAACGAGGCTCGCGGCCCCTTCAACTGAACGGCTTAGATGGGCGTTGGTTCCAACTTGTCAAAGGCGGATTGCGCTATGTGTTGCGCCGTGAACGCGCGTGATCGCCACCGGCGGCTTGCCAAAATCAGGCGGCGGCCGTCAGATCGGCAAAATCGATTGCGGCAAAAGCTGCGCCCATCACCTCCGGCCCTGCACCCGGACGCACTGCCTCATTTGACAGGATCTGGCGGAACCGGCGCGCGCCACGGACACCCAGGAACAGCCCGACCATGTGGCGGGTGACGTGGATAAGGCGCCCGCCCGAAGCCAGATGCGCCTCGGCATGGGCCATCATCGCCGCGCAGACCGCTTCCCAGTCGATCTCAGGCACGTCCATGCCGTAGATCCGCCGGTCAACCTCGCCGAGCAGCGAGGCATTGTGATACGCGGCCCGCCCGAGCATCACCCCGTCGACATGATTCAAATGATCAACAGCCTGATTCAGATCGGCAACGCCACCATTTATACCAATGAAAACGTTCGGAAATTCCTGTTTAAGCCGATAGACCCGATCATAGTCCAGCGGCGGGACATCGCGGTTCTGCTTCGGCGAAAGCCCTTCCAGCCAGGCCTTGCGGGCATGCACCCACAGCGCGTCGGTACCGGCATCCAGGACGGCATGCGCAAATGCAGACAAGGCGATCTCTGTGTCCTGCTCATCGACGCCGATGCGGCATTTGACCGTCACCGGCAGATCCGACACCGCCTTCATCGCCGCCACGCAGCCCGCCACCAGGTCCGGTTCACGCATCAGGCAGGCGCCGAAAGCACCTGACTGGACCCGGTCAGAGGGGCAGCCGACATTGAGATTAATTTCGTCATAGCCGAAGTCGGCGGCAATCCGCACCGCCTCGGCCAGCTTGTCGGGTTCGGAGCCACCCAGTTGCAGCGCCACCGGATGCTCGGCAGGATCATACCCCAGCAACCGCTCCCGGTCGCCATGGATGATCGCGTCAGCCACCACCATCTCGGTGTAAAGCAGCGCCTGGTGCGACAATTGCCGGTGCAGGAACCGGCAATGCCGGTCCGTCCAGTCCATCATCGGTGCCACCGAGAGGATCTTGTCTTTGCTTTTCAATGCGTCGCGATACATGTCGTCAGCCTGAGCCTGCCACGGGTGTGTGTATTGGTGGAGATGCGGGGCCTCATACCGGATTTTACAGCCCATTGCACGATTATTGCGAACGCAATGCCCACACTCCTGCCGGCAATCATACGACAAACCGATCCGGAGCAAACCACACCGCTTTTGGTCTACGACTGCCCGCATCTGACCGCGGTCGCCCGGATTGCCGCAACGGATGGAACCCAAACAGGACTCGAGCATTGTAGACCGGTAAGTTTCAATCGCAAAGGAGACCCCGATGCCGAATATGGAAAACGCAAAAATCCTTATCATGTCGACCAACGGTTTTGAGCAGTCCGAGCTCGAATACCCGCTTGAGCACCTCACCAAGGCAGGCGCAACCGTTCATGTCGCCACCCCCGATGGCAAGCCGATAAAGGGCTGGGACAAGGATGATTGGGGTCACACGGTCGATGCAGATCTGAAAATTTCCGATGTCAAAGTCGATGACTATATCGCTCTGGTGCTGCCCGGCGGCCAGATCAATCCGGACGTTCTGCGGGTCAACAAGGAAGCTGTTCAGCTGGTCCGTGATTTCGTCACCGGCGACAAGATCGTAGCCGCCATCTGCCACGCCCCTTGGCTGCTGATTGAAGCCGGCGTCATCAAGGGTCGCGAGGCAACCTCCTACCACTCGATCCGCACCGACATGGAAAATGCCGGCGCCATGTGGAAAGACAGCGAGATCGCCATCGACAACGGCATCATCACCAGCCGTTCACCCGAGGATCTGGAAGCCTTCGTGTCCAAGATTATCGAAGAAGTCCGCGAAGGCGAGCATCATCGCGACTCTGCCAACGCTGCCTGACACTGGAACGGGGCAACCGCATTTGCGGCTGCCCCCACCGCGCCGCATTTGCGGCCGATACTGCATCAACGATTTTAGTTTTCACTTTCAGCGGGAGATCGAATTGACCCACACACCAGTTCCTCACAAAACCCTTATCGTCGTAGGCACCGGAGAAGGCGCCAAATTCTATCGCAATTCCGGCAAGAGCGGCGAACTCAAGCTGCAGCATGAGCACGACCTCGAGCCCGGCAACCTGGCCGACCAGGGCCCGGCCGGCAAGCAGGCCCCGGATGTCTCCGCCAAGGAATCGATGGAGGCAACCTTCGCCAAGATATTGGCCAATCACCTTTATGATCTGGCCCAGCAGCACAAATTCGACCATCTGATTCTGGTGCTTGATCCCGATACGCTGGGCGAAACCCGTCCCAGCCTGCATGTCAGCGTCACCGACAAGGTCATGCTGGAACTGCCCAAGACACTGGTCAACAGCCCCACCGACCAGATCGAAAAATCGATTCTGGCCGCACTCTGATACTACCCCAGACACACGATCCGGCCGGGCATCATGCCCGGCCGTTTGCATTTTTGCACCTGCACATAACGCCCTGACCTCCCCACAGCGCCGGTTCCAGGCTGGTGGCGAAAAGGGCCCGGGAGTTGCCTCTTTTCGCCCCTCATGCGAAACCTGTCGATGCTTTGACCAGTATTGGGGGGAACATGACTGTCAGCTACCGACCGCATGCTGCATTTCGGCGACTGCTATATTTCCGGAACCGCCTATTATCCGGCCTATCTCAATCTGCTGAACGGCGTCATCGAGGAGTTCTGGTCGGCCATCGGTTACCCGTGGCACGAGATTATCTGGAAAGAGCGCTGGGGCACGCCGACCGTCCACCTGACCTGCGATTTTTCCAAGCCATCCCTTTTCGGCGAGAAGCTGACTTTTGAGTTGACCGTCACCAGGGTCGGCAAATCGTCAATGACTGTCGAGCACGTAGTGCTGTGTGACGGAGAACACCGCTGGTCTGGCAAACAGGTGCTGGCTGCGAGCTGGCTCGACAAGCACACATCCATGCCCTGGCCAGACGATGTGACGGCCAAGCTCATGTCATTCCTGCCGGACGATCCCGCGGAATAAATCCGCGGAAAACCGATGGCTTCGCTAATCTGATCTGATCTTCGGTGATTTCTCCGGCACCAGTCCGGAGCGGAACTTCTGCAGCACGAATTGCAAAATCAATCCGACCAGCAACATGCGGATGTAGGACGATCGCGTGATCCATTCCGGTGGCAGGCGGCTGGTGAAGATTTCCGTCGCCGACCATAGGAACCAGATCACAATGGCGCCGGCGATGGCACCCTTGTTGTTGCCTGAGCCGCCAGCCATCAGCATCACCCAGACAAGGAATGTGACCAGCAATGGTTCGGTGGCTGATGGTGACAGAAACTTGAAATAATGCGCCGAAAGTCCTCCGGCCAGGCCCATGACGGCGCAGCCGATGACGAAGGTCTGCAGGCGGAACTTGTCGACATCCTTGCCTGCGGCGCGCGCCGAATCCTCATTGTCGCGGATCGCCCGCAAGGTGCGCCCCCAAGGGCTGACATAGAGCCGCTGGCACAGGATGTAGACGCCGAGCACACAGGTCCAGACAACGGCGAGATAGAGAATATCCGCCCACCGGCCATTCACCAGATCGCCAAATGGGCGCGGCACGCCGGAAATTCCGAGACTGCCATTGGTCAGCCAGGATTCATTGACAATTACCAGCCGCAGAATCTCGGCGATACCGACAGATGCCATCGCCAGATAATCGCTTTTGAGCCCGACACAGATCTTGGCCACCGCCCAACCGGTGATCCCGGCCACGATCATCGCGGCAGCGAGCCCGAACGGGATAGGCAGAGCGAAGCCGCCAAGATGCTTAGCCGACACGGCGGTGGTGGCAATGGCCGAGGCATAGGCGCCAACAGCAAAGAACCCGGCGATACCTGCATTGAACAGGCCGCCCATGCCCCATTGCACATTCAGCGCCAGGCACAGCACCGCATAGATGCCGCCAGCGATCAGCACGCTGACCAGATAGAACAACAGACCGGTCATTTCCATTACAGCAACCTCCCCTTGAACAGGCCCTGCGGCCGGAACAGAAGCAATGCCACCATGATGAAGAACGCGACGGCGGATTTATACGATGGTGAAATCAACGGCTCATCGGTGAGCCAGGGGAATGTCGCGGTTTCTTCGGCAACGCCGATGATCAGACCACCGACAATGGCCCCCATCGGCTTGCCGATTCCGCCAAGCACCGCTGCGGCAAACATTGCCAGGAGCAGGTTCCAGCCCAGATTGGGATGCATGCTGGTGTCCATGCCAGCAAACACCCCGGCGGTGGCGGCAAGTGACGCGCCGATCACCCAGGTCCAGCGCACCACCCGTTCGGTATCAAGTCCGGCAACCGCCGCCAATTCCGGCTCGTCCGAGACCGCCCGCATGGCACGTCCGAGCTTCGAACGGGTCAGGAAAAAATGCAGCGCAATCGCGATGATCAGGGTCAGAGAGATGACCTGCATATGCAGTTCGGATATCCGGAACGTGTCAAACAGCACCACCGGCATGCGAACGCCCGAGACAAACACCTGATTGCCCGAACTCCAGAACAATTGCGCCAGAGACCGGAAAATCAGCGCCACGCCAAACGAGGCGATGACCGTGTAAATGGTCGGGAGCTTGCGAAGCGGCTTGTAGAAAAACTCGTCCGCCGCCAGCGCCGCCACGATCGCCAACGCAATGCCGAACGGCAGCAGCAACAACGGGTGCACAGGAATGAACCAGACAGCCGTTAGCACACCGTAGCCGCCAAGCGTCATCAGGTCGCCATGGGCAAAATGCGCAAACCGCAGGATGCCGAAAACCATCGAGATACCCACGGCTCCAAGCGCATAGATACTGCCGATGGTCAGCCCGGGAACCAGGTACAAGTTGATGAAATCGATCATGCCGCAGCACCCCCGAGGAAAGACCGCCGCACAGCATCGTCGTTGAGCAGCGCATCCCCCGTCCCAGATATGAAATTCTTGCCGCTGACCAGCACATGGCCATTGTCGGCGATCCGCAAGGCCTGCTTGGCGTTCTGCTCCACCATCAGGATGGTGACACCGCGCTTTCGGATATCAAGCAGCAGATCGAAGATGACCTCGAGATAGGCTGGTGACAATCCGGCCGTCGGCTCATCCAGAAGCAACAATTTCGGCTCGCTCATCAGCGCCCGTCCCATAGCCACCATCTGCCGTTGTCCGCCGGACAATTCACCGGCCGCCTGGCCAAGCTTGGTGCGAAGATCGGGAAACAGCGCCAATACGTTCTCACGCACAGCTTCCTTGTCCTTCGGTGGGGCTGCATAGGTGCCGACATCGAGATTTTCGTCCACCGTCAGCGTCGGAAACACATTGCGGCTTTGCGGCACCATGGAAATGCCGAGCGGCACGAGTTTCGCGGTCTTGATCCCGGAAATATCCTTGCCGGAAAACAGAATTTCGCCTTCCGAACGGGCAGTCAGCGCAAAAATGGTTTTCAGCAAGGTCGACTTGCCGGCGCCATTGGGCCCGATGATGACCGAAATCTCATGCTTCTGAACGTCGAGATTTATATCCTCGATGATCGGCACACCGCCGTAACCGGCGATCAGTCCCTTGACCGACAACAACGCGCTCATGGCTGGGCCTCATATTTTCCGCCGCCGAAATAGGCTTCGATAACGCGCGCATCCTGCCGCACCTCATCCACTGGCCCACGGGTCAGCAACGTTCCTTGCGCCATGACGATGACCTCGTCGCAGAGTTTGGAGACATAATCGAGATCGTGCTCGATCAGGCAGAAGGTCAGTCCCTGCTCCTTGTTGAGCAGCAGGATCTTGTCGGAAATCTTGGCGAGCAGCGTGCGGTTGATACCGGCCCCGATCTCGTCAAGCAGAATGATCTTGGGTTTTTGCATCAGCGCCCGGCCGAGTTCCAGAAGCTTCTTCTGACCACCGGAGAGGTTGCCAGCCTTCTCGTCCTTGACCTGATCGATCTCGAGAAAAGTCACCATGTCGCGCGCCGCGCGGTAGGTCGCCTCCTCTTCGGCAGCGAAACGACCGCGCCGGAAAATGACGTTGAACACATTTTCACCGACCGGCGTTGCCGCTGCAGCCATGAAATTCTCGATCACGGTGAGTTGCGAGAACTCATGCGGAATCTGGAAGGTGCGCGCCAGGCCTCGTGCCGCCCGCTGATGCGGTTTTAGCGAGGTGATGTCCTTGCCCTCGAGCAAGATCCGCCCGCCTGCGAGTGCCACATGACCGGCAATGGCATTGAACATCGTGGTCTTGCCCGCGCCATTTGGCCCTATAAGCCCGGTGATCTGCCCGGACGGGATGTCAAAGCTGACGTCATCGACGACATTCGGTCCGCCGTAACTCACCTTCACATGCTCAACAGAAATCATATATTCCCCATATCGCGGCTTGTTCAAGCCGCTGGCGACGCCTTTCCGGACCAGTCATTGTCCGACCAGATGGCTCGCGCTTTGTTTGTATCCCTCCCCGCGGATTGCAGGGAGGGAAAGTCTTTTCCTGATTTTCAGGCCGGATTACTCAACAATGGCGATCTGTTTGTAGACAGTGCCATCAACGACAAACTTGCCGATGAAGCCGGCAACATCGCCGTTTTCATCAAAATCGTAATTGCCGCCGGCGCCGTCATAATCGATGTCCTTGCCTTCGGCTATCAGCGCCTTGGCCTTGGCCCAGTCCCCAGGACCAACCTTTTCACCGGGGGCCGATGCAATGGCGCGCAGTGCTGCAGCCATCTTGGTGCGGTCAGCCGAACCGGCCTGCTCAATGGCCAGCAGCGCCATGAACGTGGCATCGTAGGTCTGATCGACAAAAGGCTTGTCGGCAGGTTCGTTGTAAGCTGCGGTGTAGAGTTCGTGCAGCGAAGCCTGGTTCGGGTTGTCGGCTGGCGAAGTCGGTGCCGAGAAAAACGAGGTAGCCAGTGCTTCCGCGCCGATATCGGCAATCAGTGACTCGTCGCGCAGACCGTCGGTGCCGACGAACTTGGTGAACAACCCGCCTTCAATCGACTGCTTGACGATCTTGCCGCCTGAATCGCCCGCATAGGCAATCACCACAAGTGCGTCGCCGCCGGCTTTCGAAAGGGTCGCGAGCTCGGACCGGTAGGAGTTCTTCTTCTCCTCGTGCTTGACCTCGGCCACGACTTCACCGCCAAGCGCCTTGTAGGCCGCGACAAATGTGCTGCCGATGCCAACGCCGTAATCATTGTTGACGAAGGTCACGGCAACCTTTGTGAGACCTTCATCCATCACCATCTTGGCCAGAACCTTGCCCTGAAAGTTGTCCGAAGGGACAATCCGGTAAAGCAGGTCATTGTCCTTGATGTCGGTCATGGCCGGCGAAGTTGCGGTCGGCGAAATCTGCACGACGCCAGCCGGAATGGCGGCAGCTTCGGCGGAGGCGATGGTCGTTCCCGACATCAGCGCACCCATGATGATCGGCACATTTTCAATGTTGATCAGCTTGCCGGCGGCATCGACTGCGCCTTGCGACGACCCGGTGGTGTCGCCGTAAACCGGCACTGCCTGGCCATCAAGCAGTCCGCCATTCTCATTGACATGCTGAACAGCCAGATTGGCAGCGTTCTGCAATGGCGGAATGAAGCTGGCGATTGGACCTGTGATATCCATCAACAGGCCGATTTTGGTGTCGGCGGCGAAAGTTGAGGCGCTGGACGCGAGCAAAGCCGCTACCGCCACTGCATAAATTGTCTTTTTCATTTTACTGCTCCCATTGAATTATTATGCCCTATGCTACGTGAGCGCCCCGCGGGCTTCCATTAAAAACGCTCAGATTTCGTCGGTTACCTGTGTTTCGAATGAACCGGGAAGCGAAACTTCCAGCAGTTCGAGATCGCTGCTCGGGTCACTATAGCGTGTCGCCATACGCGGCGGAATGACAAAAGCATCGCCTTTTTCAAGACGATACGGCTCCTTGCCCTCGCCTTCCAGCATCATGCTGCCAGACATCACGAAGTTGAACAGGATATCGCCTTCATGCTTGGTCCAGACCGGCTTGCTGGTCCCCGAAGGCCGCGCCACCATCACAGAGGCAACGCCCTTGGTGTTGGCATTGATGGTTGTATCGCGGGCTTCAAAGCCGGGAATGCGGAAAGGCTTGAAGGTGCCGTCTTTGACAAGGCTGTGCACAAAGCGTTGCCCATCCCATTCGCGGTCCGGCCGCTCGTGCGGAGTAGGCAGTTCCATATCATGATCGATTTCGGTGACATGATCGGCCGGCACACCAATCTCGATGACCTCGATCCCCTCAGCCGCGTGCAAGACCTTGTGGCGGATCTGCGGTGGCTGGATGAAGCAATCACCGGCGTGCAGACGGCGCGTGCCGCCTTGGTCTTCATAAAGCACGTCAACCCAGCCGCTGATGCAGAAAATCAACTGGAACCCGACCTTGTGGAAGTGAACCATGTCAGGCACCGGGCCGTCCGGCACTCGGATGTGCGAGGCGATCATCGCGCCGCCCAGCCGTGTTGGAATCAGATCCCGGTACTCCATGCCTGCCCGGCCAATGACCCATGGCGCTTGATCCGCCAACCGCCGAACCACGAAAGCGTGCTTGGTTTCAGGCATCACCAATGGTGGATTCAGTTCGTCAATTTCGATCCGTGTGCCATTGGGCGCAATCAATTCACGCTTGCCATCAGCAAAACTGTCCGGATCATCGGTCAGGATGCGCAAGGTTCCAGGCGCTTCGGGAGCGTCTTTCTGGATGCGGATTCGCAGGCCGTGGCCCGAGAGAACCGCAACCTCGGGATTATCCGCAGGATAAATCATGTCGAGGCGCATTTTTAGCGTCTTGGTGAAGAACGGCAGATCATCCCGCAATTCCGATGTCGGCAACCTGATTTCCGCGCGTGTGTCCAAACTGCTCTCCCAAGCGACCATTCGCCGTTTTCGATCCGGGTTGGTCATTCGCGATGACGCCAACCCCCTAATTTCTACGGCATTTCGAGACTATCGAAGCCAATAGATATTTCAAGGCTAAAATAATTAGCCCTAAACTGTGCCGCCCGTCTACAATTCGGTGCGTACCCGCCAGAGTTCCGGGAACAGCTCCACATCCAGCATGCGCCGAAGATAGCTGGTGCCGCCGGTGCCGCCGGTGCCGCGCTTGAGCCCGATCACCCGCTCCACCGTGGTGACATGGTTGAATCTCCAGCGCCGGAAATAGTCTTCCAGATCGACCAGCTTTTCGGCAACCTCATAAAGCGCCCAGTGTTTCTCCGGGTCTTCGTAGATCACTTTCCAGCCAGCAGTCACGCCATCATGCAGCTCGTGGGTATTGCGCACATCGCGCGACAGCACCTCGTCAGGCATGTTAACGCCACGCCTTGCCGCCAGTCTTATGGCTTCGTCATAAAGGCTTGGCTGGGCCAGTTCGGCTTCGAGCTTGGCCATGGCTTCCGGGACATGTGCATGCGGACGCATCATGGCGTGATTGCGGTTTCCCAGCGCATATTCGATCAGCCGGTATTGCAGCGACTGAAAACCGGAGGACTGGCCGAGCTTGTTGCGAAAATGGGTATAATCGGCAGGCGTCATGGTCCTGAGCACATCCCAGGCCGAGTTCAGCTGTTCGAATATCCGCGAAACCCGTGACAGGGTCTTCATCGCCGGCTGCAGATGATCGCCCTTGATGGCCTCTCGTGCAGCGGTGATTTCATGGATCACCAGCCGCATCCACAGTTCCGAAGTCTGGTGCTGGATGATGAACAGCATCTCGTCATGGGCGTCGGTCCTGACCTTCTGCGCACCAAGAATCTGGTCGATGCAAAGATAGTCGCCATAGGACATGCGGCCGTCGAAATTCATCTCCGCCCCTTCCTTGGAAGGGTCGTAGTCCTTGGGCTCGCTCATGTGACGGCTTTCCGGGTCTTGAACGCCGGCTGGTCCCATTCACCTGTTGCAATGATCTCGCACAAAGCGGCAGCCGCATGGCAGACCTCGTCGGGCGTATTGTAGAGCGGGCAAAAGCCGAAGCGCATGATGTCGGGCGCGCGGAAGTCACCGATGATCCCGCGGGCGATCAGCGCCTGCATCGCCGCATAGCCTTCGCGGAAGCGGAATGAGACCTGCGAACCGCGCGCATGCGGATCACGTGGGCTGGCAAGCTTCACTTCCTTGCAGCCGGCTTCGACCTCGGCAATGAACTGCTCGGACAGCTCGATCGAGCGGCTGCGGATGTCTTCCATGGCGATGCCATCGAATTCATCAAGTGCTGCATCCAGCACCGCCATCTGGATCACCGGTGGCGTGCCGACGCGCATACGGCTGATGCCCTCGCCTGGACGGTAATCGAGATCAAACGCAAACGGCGCCTGATGTCCGAGCCAGCCCGACAGCGCCGGACGAACCTGATTGATCAGATCCGGACGTACATGGATGAATCCCGGTGCACCGGGGCCGCCATTGAGATATTTGTAGGTGCAGCCGACCGCGATGTCGGCGTTGCAGCCGGTCAGATCAATCGGCAACGCACCGGCGGTATGCGCCAGATCCCAAATCATCACCGCGCCGCTGGCATGGGCCTTGGCGGTGATTGCCTTCATGTCGTGCAGCCGGCCGGTGCGGTAATCGACCTGGGTCAGCATCACGGCTGCCACATCCTCGTTGATATGATCAGCCACGGCTTCCGGATCGACGATCTTCAACTCATGCCCCTGCTTCAGACTCTTGAGCAGACCGTCGGCCATGTAGAGATCGCTAGGGAAATTGCCGTTGTCGGACAGCACGATCTTGCGTCCGGGACGCAGTTCCACCGCGGAGGCGACCGCCTGGTAGACCTTGATCGACAAGGTGTCGCCGACCACGGTGCTGCCCGCGGGCGCACCGATCAGACGGCCGATTCGATCGCCCAGACGCGCCGGAAGATCCATCCACTGGGCCTTGGTCCAGCCGGTGATCAGCATCGGGCCCCATTCATCGGCGATTGTCTTGCGGGCCCGTTCAACAGCAGCCTTGGGCAAGGGCCCGAGCGAATTGCCATCGAGATAGGTGATGCCCGCAGGAAGATCGAACTTGGCCCGGCTTGCTGAAAAATCAGTCATGACATCACGCTTCCTTCTGCGACTTGCCGATTTCCGCTGTCGCCTCGATTTCGACCATCGCCGCATCCTCGATCAGACCGGCGACCACGATCACCGACATGGTGGGGAAATGCCGGCCCATGACCTTGCGATAGGCAGCGCCGACATCCTTCTGGCGTGCAACATATTCCTTCTTGTCGGTGATGAACCAGGTCAGACGCACAATATCAGAGACCTCGCCACCCGCGGCATGCACGATTGCCACGATATTGGCCAGTGTCTGCTCGAGCTGGCCCACGAAATCCGTGTGCTCGAAGACCTGATCCTTGTTCCAGCCAATCTGGCCGCCGGTGTAAAGCCGCTCGCCGTCAACAAGCATGCCGTTCGAGTAGCCCTTTGGCTTCTCCCAATCCGGTGGATTGACTGCTTCGATCATGATGAAATTCCTCGTTTATGTGTTGGGATTGTCTGCTTCAAGCCGCGTCGCCGGACCGCAGCCTGAAACGCTGGATCTTGCCGGTCTGTGTCTTTGGCAGTGTTTCGGTGAAGATGATCGACCGGGGATATTTGTAGGGCGCGATTACCTGCTTGACGTGGTCCTGCAACAGCTTGGTCATCAGCGCGTCCGCCACAGAGCCTGCCTTGAGCACCACATGCGCCTGAACGATCTGGCCCCGCGCCTCGTCGGGAACACCCACCACGGCGCATTCGGCGACATAGGCATGCGCCAGCAGTGCGGCTTCAACCTCAGGGCCAGCAATGTTGTAGCCCGCCGAGATGATCATGTCGTCACTGCGGGCGGCGAAATGGAAGAAGCCGTCCTCGTCCTGGGTGAAGGAATCGCCGGTCAAGTTCCAGCCATCGCGGACATATTTCTGCTGCTGTTCCGGATCGGCGAGATAGCGGCATCCGGTCGGGCCACGCACCGCCAGCCGGCCCACTTCACCGCGCGGCAATTCGGTCATGTTCTCGTCAACGATCCGCGCTTCATAGCCACCGACCGGCAGTCCGGTGCAGGCAGGCTGGGAATTGGAAAACCGGTTCGAGATGAAGATATGCAGCATCTCGGTGGCGCCAATGCCATCGAGCATCGGTTTGCCGGTCTTTTCCATCCATTGCTCATAGACCGGGCCGGGCAAGGTCTCGCCGGCCGATACCGCAGCGCGCAACGAGGACAGATCCGCCCCCTCCTCCATCGCCGCCAGCATGGCGCGATAGGCGGTCGGTGCGGTAAAGCAGACGGTGGCTTTGTGGTTCTGGATGATCTCGACCATGTTGGCCGGCGTCGCCTGCTCAAGCAGGGCCGCGGCCGCGCCAAAGCGCAGCGGGAACACCGCCAGGCCGCCCAGTCCGAAGGTGAAGGCCAGCGGCGGCGAGCCGATAAACACGTCGTCCGGCGTCACGCCGAGCACTTCCTTAGCATAACCATCAGCGATGATCAGCATGTCGCGGTGAAAATGCATCGTCGCTTTTGGCATGCCGGTGGTTCCGGAGGTGAAACCAAGCAACGCCACGTCATCTCGTCCGGTTTTCACGGTGTCAAAGCGAACAGATTTCGACAGCGCCAGACGGTCGAGTTCGGCATCATGATTGGCCGTGCCATCGAAGCCCACGACATTGTCCAGGAACCGGTTTACCTTGGCGCAGGCCACCATCTCGTCCATCAGTCGCGTGTCGCACAGCGCCAGCGTGATTTCCGCCTTGTCGGCGATCTTGCCCAACTCGGCTGCGCGCAGCATCGGCATGGTGTTGACCACCACGGCACCGGCCTTGGTCGCCGCCAGCCACACTGCCACCATGGCAGGGTTGTTGGCCGAGCGGATCAGGATGCGGTTGCCCGGCTTGACGCCGTAATCCTCGACCAGCACATGGGCCATGCGGTTGGTCCAGTCGGTCAGTTCCTTGTAGGTCCTGATCCGGCCATTGCCGATCAGCGCGGTGTGGTCGCCAAATCCCCTGGCCACCATCGCATCGGTCAGCTCATAGCCGCAATTCAGCCACTCCGGATATTCAAAACCATCAAGCGGCAAATCCGGCCACTGCTCAGCCGGCGGCAGGTTGTCCCGCGTGAACGTATCGACATGCCCCGATGGTCCCAGCATTTTATACCCCCTTGGAATTGGCCAATGTCTGCCGCGCGATCACGACCTTCTGGACGTCTGATGCGCCCTCATAAATCCGCAAAGCGCGTATTTCCCGGTACAGGCTTTCGACGATATGACCCTTGCGGACGCCGTCGCCGCCATGCAGCTGCACCGCCTTGTCGATCACATCCTGGGCATGGTCGGTGGCATAGAGCTTGGCCATTGCGGCTTCGCGGCTGACGCGCGGCGCGCCCTGATCCTTGAGCCAGGCCGCCCGGTAGACCAGCAGCGCCGAGGCGTCGACATCAAGCGCCATCTCGGCAATGTGCCCCTGCACCATTTGCAGGTCGCTCATCGGCGCGCCGAACAATTGACGTTCGCTGACCCGGTCGAGGCTTTCATCAAGCGCCCGGCGGGCAAAGCCCAGTGCCGCAGCAGCAACGGTGGAGCGGAACACATCAAGCACCGACATGGCGATGCGAAATCCCTCACCGGGCTTGCCGATCATTGCCGTGGCAGGCACCCGGCAGTTTGTAAATTTCAACCGTGCCAGCGGATGCGGCGCAACCACCTCAAGCCGCTCGGCAATCTCGAGACCCGGCGTGGTGGCCGGCACGATGAAAACCGACAACCCCTTGGCGCCCGGCGCTTCGCCGGTGCGGGCAAAAACGGTGTAGACATCGGCGATGCCGCCATTGGAGATCCAGGTCTTTTCACCATCCAGAACATATTCATCGCCATCACGCGTTGCGGTCATGGCGATATTGGCCACATCCGACCCCGAAGCCGGTTCTGACAGCGCAAAGGCTGACAAAGCCTTGCCTGCACGGGTCTTCGTCAGCCACTCGGTTTTCTGCGCCGACGTACCGAACAGCGAGATCGCACCGGTGCCGAGGCCCTGCATGGCAAATGCGAAATCGGCCAACCCGTCATGACGAGCCAGGGTTTCGCGCAGAATGCACAGGCTCCGCACATCAATGCGCGAGTTCTCGTCAGTCGGATCGACAGCACTCAACTTGAGCCATCCTGCATCGCCAAGCGACTTGACCAGCGCTTTGCAGGCATCATCGACATTGGAATGGTCAATATCGACAATATTGGCGGTCGCCCATTCATCGACGCGATCAGCCAGATCCCGGTGGGGTGCATCGAAAAACGGCCAGGCAAGAAAGCTGCGGTCTGACATCAGTTGCCCTCGAAAACGGGTTTCTGTTTCGATACGAAGGCCTCATAGGCGCGGCGAAAATCCTCGGTCTTCATGCAGATTGCCTGTGCCTGGGCTTCGGCCTCGATCGCCTGCTCGATGCCCATGTTCCATTCCTGCGCCAGCATGGTCTTGGTCATCATGTTGGCAAATGCCGGACCGTCAGCGATCCGCCGGGCCAGCTTGCGCGCTTCGTCTTCGATCTCGGACGCCGCGACGACGCGATTGTAAAAGCCCCAGCGTTCGCCTTCCTCGGCGCTCATCGAACGGCCGGTGTAAAGCAGATCAGCCGCCCGGCCCTGTCCGATGATCCGCGGCAGGATGGCGCAAGCGCCCATGTCGCAGCCGGCAAGCCCGACACGGTTGAACAGGAATGCCGTCTTGGCTTCCGGCGTGGCCATCCGCAAATCGCTGCACATGGCAATGATCGCCCCGGCGCCGGCGCAGACGCCGTCAACCGCCGCAATCACCGGCTTGCCGCAGCCAATGATGGCCTTGACCAGATCGCCGGTCATCCGGGTGAAGGTGAGCAGGCCCTTCATGTCCTTGTCGACAAGCGGTCCGATGATCTCGAACACATCACCACCGGAGCAGAAATTGCCGCCATTGGAGCCGAAGATCACCACCTTGATGTCATCCCGGTAGACCAGGCCGCGAAACCAGTCGCGCAGCTCGGCATAGCTTTCAAATGTCAGAGGATTTTTCCGCTCCGGCCGGTCCAGCGAGATTTCGGCCACACCATCGGTCAGGCTCAATCGGAAGGTCTTGGGGGTATCTGTCGTCATGAATTCAGGCCTTTCCCTTGGAACTCTTGCGGGCGATGAGCTCAAGCTGATCTGACATATCCTTGACTTCGCTCGCATCGATGCCTTCAAGCAGGGTGTCGACCCAGGCCTCATGGCTGACAGCCATCACTGCAAACTGCTCGCGTCCCGCCTTGGTCAGCCGCACCGTGGTGGCGCGACGGTCATTGTCGACCGGAACCCGCACCAGTACGCCGTCATCGACCAGCCGGTCGACAATGCCGGTGACATTGCCGTTGGAAACCCGCAGCACACTCGACAATTCACTCATCTTGAGACCGGCTTCGGCACGGTAGAGTGCTGCCATCACATCAAAGCGCGGCAGCGTGGTATCGAAAGAGACGCGCAGGTTTTCCCGCAACTCGCCCTCGACGTGCTTTGTGGCTTTGAGAAGCTTCAGCCATAGCCGCAGCCGCGCCTTTGACGCTGCCTTGTCCTTGGCGCCGGACTCCATTGTGGTCTGTTGGGCTGCTGCGCTTTTGGTCATGTTTCCCCTCCCGACAATGAGATTGCCTGGCCCGTCATGGAGGCCGCGGCATCGCTGCAAAGCCAGATCACCGTTTCCGCGATTTCATCCGGCTGAATGAACCTGCCCTGTGGATTGACATCGCGCAACGAGGCTTCCGCTTCTGACCGTGATCGTCCGGTCTTTTCAACAATGTTGTCAATCGACCGCTCAAGCATCGGCGTGTCGGTAAATCCCGGGCAGATGGCGTTGACGGTCACACCGGTCTTTGCCAATTCCTGCGCCAGGCTGCGCACCAGGCCGACGACCCCGTGCTTGGCGGCGCAATAGGCGCTGACATAGGGATAGCCCTTCAGACCGGCTGTCGATGCAACCGCAATCAGGCGGCCTGGCTGCTTCCGATTCATTTTCACAAAAGCAGACTGGAAGGTATTGAAAACGCCGGTCAAATTGACATCGAGCGTGGAGCGGAAACTCTCGACGCTGGTGCGGTGAAAGGGTGCGCTTTCCGCAGATCCGGCATTGGCGATGACGATTGTCGGCACGCCATTGATCTCAATGGCCTCTTCTATTGCAGCGGCCATGGCATTGGCGTCGGTGACATCGGCGGAAACGGCCGTGATTCTGTCATCCTTCTTCGCCAGAACCTGCAACGGCTCGAGACGACGTCCGATGGCCGTCACCCGCGCGCCGCGTGCCGCCAAGGCCAGCGCAATTGTTTCTCCCACGCCTGACCCGGCGCCGGTGACAATCGCGTGATGCCCCAACAGTTCCGACATGGTCAGACCTTTCCAAGCATGGTGTCGGCGCGCTCGGCCAGACGCCACATCTGGTCACGTCCGGGATGATAGGGATCGGGCCATTTTTCGTCATGGTCGCCCAGCGCCGCTGCAGCATGCAAGGTCCAGTAAGGATTGGCCAGATGCGGACGGGCCAGGCAGACCAGATCGGCGCGGCCGGCCATCAGGATCGAATTGACGTGATCGGGTTCGTAGATGTTGCCCACCGCCATGGTCGCCATCTGCGCTTCGTTGCGGATCCGGTCGGCGAACGGCGTCTGGAACATGCGACCATAGACCGGCTTGGCCAACTTGGAGGTCTGGCCGGCAGAAACATCACAGATATCAACGCCGGCATCTTTGAGCATGCGTGCGATCTCGACCGATTCCTGTGGCGTAACGCCTTCGCCTTCGACCCAGTCGCTGGCTGAAATACGCACCGAAATCGGCTTGTGCTGCGGCCAGGCCTCGCGCACGGCCCGGTAGACCTCAAGCGGATAGCGCATGCGGTTTTCCAGGCTGCCGCCATACTCGTCGTCGCGCCGGTTGGTCAGCGGGGTGATGAAGGAAGACAGCAGATAGCCATGCGCCATGTGGATTTCGATCATGTCGAACCCGGCGCGGTCGGCCATTTCGGTGGCGGCGACAAACTGGTCGCGCACCATGTCCATATCCGCCCGGTCCATCACCTTGGGCGTCTGGTTGGCCGACGACCAGGCCACGTCGGACGCCGACAGGATTGGCCAGTTGCCGTCCTTCAACGGCGCATCCATGGTTTCCCAGCCGAGCTGGGTCGAGCCCTTGGCGCCGGAATGACCGATCTGCATGCAGATCTTG
Source organism: Hoeflea sp. IMCC20628 (assembly GCF_001011155.1). Taxonomy (NCBI): domain Bacteria; kingdom Pseudomonadati; phylum Pseudomonadota; class Alphaproteobacteria; order Hyphomicrobiales; family Rhizobiaceae; genus Hoeflea; species Hoeflea sp. IMCC20628. Next base: position 1,467,436 of record NZ_CP011479.1, on the reverse strand, counting down.
GCTTCGCTCTCGCTGTGAACGAAGGCAGCGATCCGCGCCCATGCCGCTTCCTGCTCCGGGGCGTAGAGCCCGGGGCAGCCCGGGGTGATCCGGCCTTCCGGCGATACGCAGGTCATCTCGGTGTAAACCAGACCGGCGCCGCCCTTGGCGCGCTCGCCATAATGCACCAGATGCCAATCGGTCGGGCAGCCATCGACCGCCTTGTACTGCGCCATCGGCGAGACCACGATGCGGTTCTTGAGCTTCATGTCGCGCAATTTGTAAGGCGCAAACATCGGCCGCCGCAGCGGCGCCTGCGCCGAAACCTCGGCTTGAGTCTGGAACCAGCGTTCGGCGTCTTCGAGCCATTCGGCATCGCGCATGCGCAGGTTTTCATGACTGATACGCTGTGAACGGGTCAGCAGCGCATAGGTGAACTGCACCGGATCGAGGTGGAAATAGCGCTCGATTTCCTCGAACCACTCCATCGAGTTGCGCGCCGCCGACTGCAGCCGCAACACTTCAAGCCGCCGCTCGTCTTCATATTTGGCGAAGGCCTTTTCCAAGGTCGGTTCGGAATGCAGGTCGTTGGCCAGCGAAATCGCGCTTTCCAGTGCCAGCTTGGTGCCCGAGCCAATGGAGAAATGCGCTGTCGCCGCAGCGTCACCCATCAGCACGATGTTCTCATGGCTCCAGCGCGCGCACAGCACCCGCGGGAACTGAATCCAGGCCGAGCCGCGAACGTGATTGGCATTGGTCATCAGGCTGTGACCACCCAGATGCCTGGCAAAAATCTTCTCGCAGATGGCGATGGTTTCCTGTTGGCTCTTCTCACCAAAGCCATAAGCGTCGAAGGTCTCCTGGGTGCACTCGACGATGAACGTCGCGGTCTCATCATCGAACTGATAGGCATGAGCCCAAAGCCAGCCCTTGTCGGTTTCCTCGAAGATGAAGGAGAAAGCATCATCGAATTTCTGATGCGTGCCGAGCCAGACGAACTGGCACTTGCGCACATCGATTTCGGGCTGGAACTTGTCGGCAAATTCGGTGCGGGTGCGCGAATTTAGCCCATCAGCGGCCACCACCAGGTCAAAATCCTTGGCGTAATCGGCGGCACTCGAAACATTGGTTTCAAACCGCAACTCGACGCCAAGCTCCTTGGCCCGCGCCTGCAGCAACAACAGCAGTTTCTTGCGGCCGATGCCGCAGAAGCCGTGGCCGGTCGAAACGGTCTTTGTGTTCTTGAAGTCGACAGCGACATCGTCCCAATAGGCAAAGTGCTCACGGATCGAGGCAGCGCTGACTGGGTCGTTTTCAGCCAGATTGTCCAGGGTCTCGTCGGAAAGAACCACACCCCAGCCGAAGGTGTCATCGGCCTTGTTGCGCTCGATGACGACAACCTCATGCGACGGATCGCGCAGCTTCATCGAGATTGCGAAATAGAGGCCAGCGGGACCACCGCCCAAGCAAGCTACCTTCATGTTCCGCACCTCCAGCATGATTTTCAATTGCCACAATCATATGCCTGACAGGAGATATTTCAAGCATAAACTTTTTATGTCGCGGATAATATCCACACCCGGCGCAATCAGGCCAAAAACCTGACGACACCGGGCAAATCAGGCTAGACCGAATTGCGCCGGAGGCTGCCCAGCGCCACTGCCAACCGGTCGACACCGGCCTGAGTGGTGACGAACCCAGGCGAACAGCGCAGCAGCGGTCCACGCGCGTCGGCAAAAACCGAGCGAGCGCGCAGGTCAGCCAGCAAGCCTTGCGGATCGGTATCATCGGGCAATTTCATCATCACGCTGCCGCCGCGGTGATCAGCATCCCGCGGGGAGGCCAGTTCGAAACCGGCGGCGTCGGAGGCGGCAATGATCTGGGTGCAATAGGCGCGATTCTTTTCAAGCTGCGCGCTCCAATCCTGAGACGCATGCCATTCCAGCGCCGGAACCGAGGCCGCACAGGCCATCACAGAGGGCGTGCCATTGTCAAACCGCCGGATATCCGGCGCATAGGCGAATGTGTTGATGTCCCAGGAGAAAATATTGTCCTGGCTGAACCAGCCGCGCAGGCTCGGCTGACAGCGGGCGATGACATCCGGCATCACCTGCAGGATGCCGCCCCCCGGAGATCCACACATCCATTTGAGACTGGTCGAAATCGAAAAATCGGCGGCCACAGCCATGCAGTCATAATCGATCAGTCCGGCAGCCTGGGTGATGTCGACGCCGATCACCGAACCCTGCTTGCGGCCATGCGCCATCAGCGTGGTGAGATCACAACGGTGCGAAGAGGTGGAACTGACCCAGGTCAGCAACGCCAGCCCGACCTCGGGACCCCAGGCTGCGATGACATCTTCGTCCTCAACCCAATTGGCGCCATCGCGCAGCGGCACTGTGCGCAGCGTGAATCCGTAGCGGTCGGCCAGCCCGGTGAGCAGGAAATGCAGGCTCGGGAAACAGTCGCCCGCCACCAGCACCACCCTGCCCTCAAGGTCATCCCTGGGCAGCGCCATGATTAATGCAGCCAGCGCCGATGTGACATTTTCCGTTGTGGTCAGCGACGCTGATGGCGCCTTGAGCAACTGGCTCCACAGATCGATGAAGCGCTGCCTCTGGCCCAGCGCATAGCCCCATTGATCGTCATTTGGCGCACCCCAGCACTCCGCGAAAGCGGTCAGGGACTTGGCCATATCAACGGCCTTGTCGGGATATTGCCCGATTGAATGATAGAGAAAGTAACCTGACCCATCGGTGTCGCGCTGGCCTGTTGTGTCCGTCATGTCCATCTCCTTGGGCCTCACCTATCAAAAGTGCTGCCAAATCCGTTATCTTTTCGGTCTTACCAGCCTGCCTGCTGCGGATTGGGTAGCGGAATCGCGTCAAGCAATTCACGCGTATAAGCCGCCTGCGGCGCATCAAACAACTGGTCGGCATCGGCATATTCGACAATGTTGCCGCGTTGCAGCACCATCACTCGATCGCACAGCCGCCGGATTACCGACAGATCATGGCTGATGAAGGCCAGTGTCAAGCCAAGTTCCTTGACCAGATCCGCAACAACATTCAGCACCTGCGCCTGCGAAGACACATCAAGGCCAGAGACAATTTCATCGGCCAGAATGAATTCCGGCTTCAGCGCAATCGCCCGGGCGATCCCGACCCGCTGCCGCTGCCCACCTGACAACTCATGCGGATAGCGGCTGCGGAAATTGCGCGGCAGGCCGACATGGTCAAGCGCCTCGTCGATGCGGCCATCAATCCCGTCAAAGCCATGCATCTGCATTGGATCGGCAATGATCGCCCCCACCCGTCTGCGCGGATTGAGCGACGACATCGGGTCTTGGAAAATCATCTGCATGCGTCGCCGGATCGGGCGAAGCGCATCTTCGTTCAGATGGGTGATATCCTGACCGTCGAACAAAATGGTTCCGGCTGTTGGCTCGATCAACCGCAGCAATGCCCGCCCCAGCGTCGACTTGCCCGATCCCGAACCGCCGACAATGCCAAGCACAGAGCCACGGGTAATGTCGAGATCAATACCATTGATGATCCGGATCAGTGGCGCCCGGCCGAAAACCGGCTTTGCCCCCATGTCCGGCAGCGCCACCTCAAGCGATCTGGCTGAAAACAGAATATCCTTATCCGTTCCGGTTTCATGCACCATGACGCCACTCCTTGTCAGCGGCCACAACCTCTGCGGCCACCGCGTCTATCACCGCGTCATCAACTGGCAGCAGCGATGCATCCGGATCGGTGTATTTCGGCGTCGCCGCCAGCAGCGCCCGTGAATAGGCATGCTGCGGACCGTTGAAGAAATCAGGCACACTGGAATTCTCGACGATCTTGCCGCCATAAAGCACAGACAAGCGCTGGCAGACCTTCGAGACGACGCCAAGATCATGGGTGACAAATACCATAGCCGTGGAATGACGTGCCTGAAGCTCGCGGATCAGTTTCAGGATCTGCTTTTGCACGGTGACATCGAGAGCCGTGGTCGGCTCGTCGGCGATCACCAGCTTGGGATTGGCGGCGAAGGCCGAGGCGATCAGCACGCGTTGACGCATGCCGCCCGACAATTCATGCGGATAGCTTGCCATCACCCGTTCGGGGTTGTCGATATGAACTTCGTTGAGCAGTTCCAGCGCCCGCACCCGGGCATTGGTCTTGGTCCAGCCCAGAATATCAACCAGCCGGTTGGTGATCTGCGGCTCGATCCGCCGTGACGGATTGAGCGCCGTCAGCGGATCCTGCGGGATCAATGCTGCTGTCGCACCAATCAGCCTGCGCCTGTCGGCCGGCTTCATCTTCTGCAAGTCCTGCCCGTCGAGCAGGATCTCGCCTTCGACAATCGAGATCGCCGACGGCAATATGCCGAGAATGGCCTTGCCGATCATGCTCTTGCCGGCGCCGCTTTCGCCGACCAGACCGAGCACTTCACCGGTATCGATGGAAAACGACACCGAGCGCAGCACCCGTTGATCGTAGCCGTGCAAGGCTGCAGACAGATTGTTGACAGTCAGAAACGCGCTCATCGCAGCACCGGATCAAAGCGGTCCTTGAGACCTTCGCCAAACTGGCTGAAGGACAGGACGGTCAGGAACAAGACACCCAGCGGAAACGCCAGCACCCACCAGGCCTGATGGATCGAGGTGCGTCCCTCGGCAATCATCCCGCCCCAGGTCGGTGCATCGGTGGAGATCGACAGATTGACGAACGACAGGATCGCTTCGACGATCACGGCGATGCCCATTTCCAGTGTCGACAGCACCACGATGGTCGGCAACACATTGGGCAATATCTCCCGCCACAGGATATCGCGCCGCGGCCGGCCCGCGACGACAGCACTTGAGACATAATCCATGGCTGACTGGTTCATCGCTTCGGCGCGCACGACGCGGCAGAACCGGGTCCAGTCGATCACCACGATGGCAATGATGATCGAGGTCAGCCCGGTGCCCAGCACCGCAATCAGCAGGATCGCGAACAGCACCGGCGGAAACGCCATCCAGATTTCGACCAGCCGCGAAATCACCACATCGACCCAGCCGCGCATATAACCTGCGAGAAGCCCCAGTGCCGATCCGACAAACGCCGTCGCCAGCCCGGCGACAAGCGCCACCGCGAAGGCGATCCGCGCACCATGGATCAGGCGTGAAAGCACATCACGGCCAAGGCTGTCAGTCCCCAGCAGATAGGCGGGGTCCGAACCCGCTTGCCAGAACGGCGGCAAACGCCCTGCGAACAGGTCTTGGGCCAGCGGATCATGCGGACTGACCAAGGGCGCAAACAGCGCCAGCAGGGCAAAAAGCCCGAGCCACAGCCCTGACAGCCACAACCGCGCGCCAAGACGCCGGCTTACACTTCCGCGGCCATCAAGCATGACGCAACCTCGGATTAAGCAGCGCATAGGTCATGTCGACAACCAGGTTGATAATGGTGAACAGCAGCGCAAAGACAATGACGATGCCCTGAATCAGCGGCAGGTCGCGGTTGATGACAGCGTCAATCGCCATGTTGCCAAGCCCTTCATAGGAGAACAATCGCTCGATGATCACTGTGCCACCGATCAAGAAGGTGAACTGCACACCAATCAGCGTCAGCGTCGGCAACACCGCATTGGGCAGCGCCTCGGACAGGATAACGTGGTTTTCGCTGTAGCCCTTGGTCCGCGACAGCGTCACATAATCAAGATGCATGGTTTCCTTGAGAGATTGTTTGAGTAGCTGGCTGATGATCGCCGCCAGCGGAATTGCCAACGCCAAGGCCGGCATGAACATGTGCTTGAGCAGGTCCCACCACAGATCGAACCGCAACCGCACGATACTCTCGAACACATAGAACTGGGTGACAAAGGGCAGATCGAGCGACGGCGAGATCCGCCCGGAGATATGAAACACCGGCATCAGCACGCCAAACAGCACAATCAGGATCAAAGCCCAGAGAAAGTCCGGGATCGACAACCCAACCCCGTTGGCGACATCGACGGCAGTTTCAGTGCGGGTCTCGCGGTGCCTGACGCCTGTCAGCGCCAGAGTGCCGCCAATCACCACGGCAATCACCAGCGCAAAAATCGCCAGTTCCAGCGTCGCAGGAAGCCGTCCCAGCACCAACGGCATCACTGGTTGGCGCAACGAGATCGAAGTACCGAAATCGCCATGCAAGACGCCGCCCAACCAGATCCCGAATTGCTCGATGATCGATTTGTCGAGCCCGTAATGCGCCGTCAGCCGCGCCACATCCTCGTCCGTGGCGCCCGGGGGCAGCATCATGGCAATGGGATTGCCCGGCACCACGCGGATAACAAAAAACACCACCACGGCCGCCCCGATCAGGGTAACCGACATGGTCATCAGGCGAAGCAAGGTCGCGCGCAACAATTTCAAATCAAAATGTCCTGAAAAACAGGACCGCCGCACTGTGGCGGCGGTCCGTATTTATAGTCGAGGCTTACGAAACCCGCTTCATCAGATGCGGAAGCAGTGCGCCCGAAGCATGCGGCGTCACTTCGATGCCATCCGCATGAAGGATCGGCTGCACATACTGCAACAGCGGGATCACCAGCGCGTTGTCGGCAATGTACTTGTCGACCGCCTTCCAGCCATCAATCCGCTTCTCTTCGTCAGCCTCGCCCCAGAGCGGGCCGATCATGTCGATGAGATCCTGACCGTCCCACACCGAATGCGGTGTAGGGCCGAACATGGCAAAGCCGGTCGATGTCGTCGGATCAGCAACCGAGTTGCCCCAGTTGTAGAACGCAGCCGGTGCGAGCTGGTCGGCGGCGCGCAGTTCATAATGCTTGGCGATTTCGTAGACTTCGATTTCGGCTTCGATACCGACCTTGCGCCACAGGCCGACAATGGCCTGGATCATTTCATAATCCTTCGGCTTGAAGCCGCGCGTGGTCTGGATCTTGAACTTCACCGGGTTTTCCGGTGAGTAGCCGGAAGCGGCCAGCAGTTCCATGGCCTTTTCAGGATTGTACGGAACCTTGATCGACGCATCGTAGGCTGTGTATTCAGGCGTCTCCAGCGTATCAAGGGCAACACCGTAGCCTGACAGCAACCGGTCGATGATCAGCTGTTTGTCGATCGACATGGCAGCAGCCATGCGCACGTTCGGATCCAGCATCACATCGATGTCATTGAGGAAGATCATGCCAATGTCGGAAATCGGAGCGGCAGTGCCGACGATACCGTTGCCGCCCTTGAGGCGGTCATATTCCTCGTAGGGCATTTCCAGCGTGACGTGGGCATTGCCGGATTCAATTTCGGCGACGCGGCTTGCGGCGTCGGTGACAAACTTGATGGTCACGGTTTCAAAGTCAGGCTTGCCGCCCCAGTAGTTCGGGTTGGCCTTCAGCCGCACAAACGCATTGCGCTCGAACTTGTCGACCATATAGGGGCCGGTGCCGATCGGAGCAGCTTCAAACCCGTCCGCGCCGACCTTTTCATAGTAGGCCTTGGGCAACACATAGCCGGTGAGGAAGTACATCCATTTGAAGATCGTCGGCTCAAAGCGGGCGACGTCAGCCGTCACCACATTGCCTTCGGCCTTGATGTTGGCCAGCGTCGACCAGATGAACTGGATCGGATTGCCGGTTGTCTCGTCAGCCGCACGGGTCAACGACCAGGCGACGTCTTCGGCGGTAAATGGCGACCCGTCATGCCAGGTGACGCCTTCGCGCACCGTCATCATGACCTTGGTCTTGTCATCGTTCCAACCCCAATCGGTCAAAAGACCGGGCGCCGGCGACAGGTCGGGCTTCTGCAGGATGAACTGGTCGAAAACCGACTGGTAGATCCCCTGGATTGTCGGATTGACCGCCGACGGGCCGACAGTCGGATCCCAAGACGGCAAGTTCACATTATAGGCGATGACAAGTTCATCGATGCCCTGAGCAAACGACGGCCCGGCAAAGGCGCTGATCGCCAGCGCTGCTGCCGAGCCCTTGAGTATCGTGCGACGCGAAATCTGTTTCATGCTGTTCTCCCTGCTTTTTGCTTCATTTCCCGCCCAGTTTCTGAGCGAGCATATACCCTGCGCCCGCTCCGGTCCCCGCACCAGGCCAGACACTGGCTCCGGTGAGATGCAGACCGTCAACGGGGGTCTTTCCAGTGGCGTGGCCCAAGGCCGGACGAAACAGGAAATTCTGTGAAAGATGGTGACTGCCGGCGATCTGATCGCCACCGACCAGATTCGGATTGTCGGCTTCCAGATCCAGTGGCGAGACGACGGCGCGGCTGATGATCTTCGCCTTCAAGCCCGGCGCATGCCGCTCGATCATTTCCAGCGCGCGATCGGCATAGATCTCTTTGACCTTTGCCCAGTCGGTTTCCGTGATCTTGCCGGCCGCATCGCCGCGGATCTCGCCCGGCACCATGCGAACCTGAACCCAGAGCACATGTTTGCCTTCGGGTGCCCGGCTCGGGTCAACGACCGTCGGCTGCCCGACAACCAACACCGGTTCATCCGGCAACAGCCCTGCGACCGCTTGCTGGTAAGTGCGGGCCATCTGATCGAGTGATGGCGCAATATGGACATAGGCAAATGTCTTGAGTTCTTCGCTGGCCGCCCAATCCGGCAGACCATCGAGAGCCAGATGGATCATCATGGTTCCCGGCGCATGGGTGAATTTGACCATCTTGCCATCAAACGCTGAATCGCCGGATTGCCCGTCGAGCAAATTCATCAGCCCGGAGGGCGCAACATTGGCAATAACTGCCCGCTTTGCCGTGATCTCGGATCCGTCTTCAAGCTCGACACCTGTCGCCTTGCCGCCCTTGCGGACAATACGCGCCACGCGGCTGCCGCAATGAACCGCGCCGCCGGAAGCTTCGATCTTGGCCACCATCGCCCGAGTCAGCGTGTCCGCGCCGCCCTTGCCGATGACCATGCCAAAATGCTGGTTGGCCATCGATTCAAGATAGGGAAACACTGCACCGCCAGCCATATCGGGCGCAAAGTCCAGATGCATGCCCCAGGTGGCCATGGTGGCTCGCACATGATCGGATTGAAATGTCTCCGTCAGCCATTTGCGCGGCGACGACAGCAGCAAACGCACCAGATCAGCCGTCCAGGAAAAGCCCTTGCGGAACAGCGCTTTTGCCAGGAGCTTGCCTTGTATATGCATTTGCATGGGATTTCCGAGAAGCGCGAAGATATATTCCGCAGTCCCGGGGAAGTCTGTGCAAAGCTGATCCCAGGCATTCGCATCCGCCTCCGAGAACGCTGCGATCCGTGCCCGCGTCTCACCCGGCCCGGTGCTGACACCGAGCCATTTGCCATTATCAAAAACACTGGCGAAACAGTTGGAGGCAGGAGCGAATTCAAGACCATGACCTATCAGGTCTTCCCCGTATGTCCTAAAAAACACGGAACCTGCAAAGAGACTGAGATTCATCGCAGCCCAGTCATGCCGAAACCCCGGCGAGGTCAACTCCAGCGTCTTGACGGCTCCGCCAGGCTTGCCTGCCTGTTCGAAAACGCCGACACGCCAGCCTTTCGCCCCCAGGTGAACAGCGCAAGCCAAGCTGTTCACACCGGCGCCCACTATGACCGCATCATATTCGTTTTGCACTGAGCCCGCTCTCCATTCGAGATTTATAATTGCAAATGCATATTATTCTGTCTAGCATCTATTTATCGCAGATACACATCCCGTCATCCGGGAGTTGAAACGAAGCCACAACACGCCTGTCAGGGGAGAGTCACACATGAACGCTGCAGAAACTCTGGGTAATCTCGCTGGAATGCTGATTGAAGGAAAAGTCGAGGTGATCGATCTCTCCGGCACGCTGGGTCCCGACACACCGCTTCTCCAGTTGCCGGAAGATTTTGCCAAGAACACGCCCAAGATCGAAATTCACAAGATTTCGGAATATGACAATGACGGTCCGTTCTTTGCGTGGAACTGGCTCAAACTCGGCGAGCACTCCGGTACCCATTTCGATGCGCCGCATCACTGGATCACCGGCAAGGACTACACCGATGGCTACACCGATTCCATCCCGCCGCAGAATTTCGTCGCACCGGTCAATGTGATCGATTGCTCCGCTGAAGTCGCCAAAAACCCTGACTTTCTGCTCGACGCTGCCGGCGTCAAGGCCTGGGAAGCCAAGCATGGCGAAATCAAAGCCGGCGAATGGGTTGTGATGCGCTCTGACTGGGACGCCCGTTCCAATGATGAAGCGGCTTATCTCAACGCCGATGAAACCGGCCCGCATTCGCCTGGACCGACTGTCGATTGCATTCAGTACATCTTGTCCAAGGGCGTGATCGGCTGGGGCAACCAGTGCATCGGCACCGACGCTGGACAGGCTGGCGGCATGGAACCGCCCTACCCGGCGCACAATCTGCTGCATGCTGCCAACAAATACGGCCTCGCTTCGCTCGCCAATCTCGACAAGCTCCCCCCCAAGGGCGCGATCCTGATTGCCGCGCCACTGAAGATCGTCAAGGGCACCGGCAGCCCGATCCGCGCCATGGCGCTGGTCGCGCGCGGCTAAGGCGTATCCACGCCGGGGACCAGGACAATGGCAGATTTTGACCACATCATTGTGGGCAGCGGGATCAATGCGCTCGTTGCTGCAGCCATGCTTAGCTCCAAAGGCAAGCGTGTGCTGGTTCTCGAACGTGAGAGCCGCTTCGGCGGCTGCATGCGCACCGAGGAAATCACGCTGCCGGGTTTCCACCATGACGTAATGGCGGCAACCTTTGTGCTGTTCCTTACCTCCCCCGCCCATGCCGCGCTCGGACCTGATCTGGCGCGGCATGGGCTGGAATTCTGCCATACGCCGCACCCCACAGCGGTGCTGCGGCCTGACGGCTCTTCGCTGGTGCTGACCACAGACCGGGCCGCCAACATCAAGACATTCAACGCCCTTGCTCCCGGCGACGGTGACCGTCACGGCGCCGACGTCGGAGCGATCGAGACCGACGCGCCTTTCCTGTTCGCGCTGCTGGGCGGCGAATTATGGAGCTGGCCGACAGCCAAATTGCTGGCCAGCCAGGCCTGGAAGCGCGGGTTGCGCGGTCTTGCCGCCTGGATGGGAGAAGCCTTGCGCCCGATGCGCGCCTGGCTTGAAACCACCTATACCTCTGAACTGGTCCAGGCTCTGTGGGCGCCATGGGCGCTTCACACCGGGCTGACCCCCGAATCCACCTATGGCGGCCAGATGGGCAAGGTCATTGCCTTTGCGCTGGAAGCGGCCGGTGCGCCGGTGGTCAAGGGCGGCGCCGGTCAGGCCGCGGCTGCCTTCAAAGGCCTGATCGAGGCAAATGGCGGCGAACTGCGCGCCAATGCCGATGTCGACCAGATCATCACCCGCGATGACAAGGCCGCTGGCGTCAAGCTCGCCGATGGCACCGTGATTTCCGCCGCCGATGTGATTTGCTCCGTAGCGCCGGGACAGCTTTACAACCGGCTTCTGCGCGACGACACGAAAAAGCTTCCGCAGGAGACAACCTCCGGTCTCAGCCAGTTCCGTCATGGCCGCGGCAATTTCCAGCTCCACTACGCCATAGATGGACCGATCCGCTGGAAAACCGAAGGACTGGATCAAGTCGCCCTCGTCCACCTGGCCGAAAGCATCGACTCGGTTTCCAAATCATCCAACGAAGCCGAGCGCGGCATGCTGCCGGTAACGCCGACCATCTGCGTCGGCCAGCCGCACAGTCTTGATCCCAGCCGCTGCCCCGATGGCAAATCCATTCTCTGGCTGCAGATCCCCGATGCGCCACGCAGCATCAAGGGCGATGCCGCGGGTGAGATCGAGACCGATGGTGCCTGGAGCGTAGCCACCCGCGAGGCTTTTGCCGACCGCATCGAGGCAATCCTCGCCAACCACATCGAGGGGTTTGCCAACTCCGTTCTGGCGCGCAAGGCCTACTCACCAGTCGATCTGGAAACCATGAATATCAATCTGGTCGGTGGCGATCCCTATGGCGGATCCTGTGCGCTCGACCAGTTCTTTATCTGGCGGCCCTTCGCCCACTCGAAGAACAACGCAACTGCGATCAAAAACCTGCATCACATCGGCGCCTCGACCCATCCGGGTCCGGGGCTTGGAGGCGGATCGGGCTTCCTATTGGCAAAGAGGCTGGGCGGATGAACGAGGTCAAACCACCAGAAACCGACAAATCAGAACCCTTGCAGCGGCTGGGTGAAATCGGCCTGTCGAATTTTCCGCCCTATCTGATGAACCGCATCATGGGCCGCTACAATGCCGACCTCAGGCAGGAATTGGCCGGACTCGGACTGACCACAGCAAAGATGCGTGCGCTGGCGGTGTTGGCGGTGATCGATACATTGCCGATCTCCGAACTGGCAGTCTATGCGGTTATCGAGCAATCAACGCTCAGCCGTTCGCTCGAGCAACTGACGTCCGATGGCCTGGTGCGACGCGATCCTGACCCCAATGACAGCCGTGTTACCCGCATTGCCATCACCGATGCCGGTCGCGCTGCTTTTGACCAGATGTGGCCATCGATGTCGCGGGTCTATTCACAGATGTTTCACGGCATTCCCGCTGATGAGCGGGCGGCTTTTGTCGCGACGCTGAAAACAATGCTGCAGAACATTCGAAAGCACGACTTTTGACCATATGAACCTTCCGAATTTACTACCTCGAATCCCGTCGATCAGCCCAGGAGAAAACCGATGAAGCATAGCATTCTCGCCATTGCCGCACTTGCCATGAGCTTTGGAGCATTTTCCGCTGAGGCTGAAACACTGCCGGGCGTTCGCGGCGTCAATCACATCGGGCTGACTGTCCCCGACATCGCCGAAGCAGAGGGCTTCTTCTCCGATGTTCTGGGCTGCGAAAAAGCTACGTCTTTCGGTCCCTTTCGCGACGATACCGGCAGCTTCATGCAGGATCTGCTCGACGTCGACCCGCGCGCCGTAGTCAACCAGATCACGCTGATGCGTTGCGGCTTCGGCAGCAACATCGAGTTGTTCTCCTATGATGCGCCCGACCAGAAGACCGTGCGGCCGCGCAACAGCGACATCGGCGGGCACCACATCGCCTTCTACGTCGACGATATCGAGGCGGCTGCGGCTTATTTCAAGGACAAGGGAATCCGCACCTTGATGGGCCCCTTCCCGGTCAATGAGGGACCAGCCGCGGGCCAGTCGATCATCTATTTCTTTGCGCCCTGGGGGCTGCAGATGGAAGCAATCTCCTTCCCCGAAGGCATGGCCTACGAAAAAGACGGCGGACCGGTTTTGTGGTCCAACACCGATCCCGCCAAGTAAACATCACCAGCATTAAGGGTATCAGATGGCTGAACGTTCATTCGCCAAGGAAGTCCAGAAGCTCAAGGTCGGAGAAGGTGAAACCTTTTCCGGCGAGGGCATTCTGGCGCTGACCAAAGCCCTTCTGGAAGCAGGCGTCGGCTATGTCGGCGGTTATCAGGGCGCGCCAATCAGTCACCTGATGGACGTGCTCGCCGATGCCGAGGAAATTCTCACCGAGCTTGGCGTGCGCTATGAAGCCAATGCATCCGAGGCCGCCGCTGCAGCGATGCTGGCCGCCTCGGTGCATTACCCGATCCGTGGCGCAGTCACCTTCAAGGGACCGGTCGGCGTCAACGTCGCGTCTGATGCTTTGGCCAATCTGTCGTCATCCGGCGTCACCGGCGGCGCGCTGGTGATAATCGGCGAAGATTATGGCGAAGGCTCCTCGATCATGCAGGAGCGCAGCCATGCTTTCGCGATGAAATCGCAGATGTGGCTGCTCGACCCGCGCCCCAACCTGCCCTCCATCGTTCAATCGGTCCATCAAGGGTTCGAGCTGTCGGAAGCCACCAACACCCCGGTGATGCTGATGGTGCGGATCCGCTCCTGCCATGTCACCGGCAGTTTCCAGGCCAAGGACAACAAGCGCCCGCCATTCACCGTCAAGGATGCGCTTGCCAATCCGCGCAGCGATTACGCCCGCGTCGTGCTGCCGCCGATGTCCTATCTGCAGGAACACGACAAGATCCAGAACCGCTGGCCGGCGGCGCAGAAATACATCGTCGAGCACAAGCTCAACGAATTCTTTGGCCCCAGCGACGCACCGGTCGGCATCGTGCTGCAGGGCGGCATGTACAATGGCGTGATCCGGGCGTTGCAACGACTGGGACTGGCCGACATCCACGGCGACACCGAGATTCCACTCTATGTGCTCAACGTCACCTACCCGCTGGTCAATGACGAATTCTTCGATTTCTGCGACGGCAAATCGGCGGTTCTGGTTGTCGAGGAAGGCCAGCCGGAATTCATCGAAACAGCTCTGGGTGCTGCACTCTACAAGGCCGGCAAGACCATCAGACTGCACGGCAAGGACATGCTGCCGATGGCCGGCGAATACACCGGCCAGGTCTTGCTCGACGGACTTGAGGCATTTTTGAAAAAGGCTGCCCCCGAATTGCTGCCCGCCCGGCTGCGCGCACCCAATTCCGACCACAAGCCGGCGCTGCCCGATCTTTCCAAGACCGTGCCGATGCGCCCGCCGGGCTTTTGCACCGGCTGTCCGGAACGGCCGATCTTCGCGGCGCTGAAAATGACCGAGCAGGAATTCGGCAAGCACCAGATCGCCGGCGACATCGGCTGCCATCTGTTTGCCAGCCTGCCGCCCTTCGAGATCGGCGGCTCGACCATGGGCTACGGCCTCGGGCCGGCCTCCAATGCCGCCTTTGATGGCGGCGGTGACAAACGCTCGATTTCCATTCTTGGCGACGGCGGTTTCTGGCACAACGGCCTGTCATCCTCGATCGGCAATGCGGTCTACAACAAGTCCGACGGTGTCATCGTCATCGTCGACAATTTCTATTCCGCCGCCACCGGCGGACAGGACATCCTGTCGTCGCGCGCCGACAATCCGTCCAAGGCCACCGGCCACCCGATTGCCGATGCGGTCAAGGGCGTTGGCGTCACATGGGTGCGCCAGCTCGACCGCACCTATGACGTGCCGAAAATGCGCGAGATCCTCAACGAGGCGCTGACCACCGATCATGTCGGACCGAAAGTCATCATTGCCGCATCGGAATGCATGCTCAACAAGCAGCGGCGTGAAAAGCCACTGGTGAACAAGGCGATCAAGGAAGGGCGAAGGGTCGAAAAACCGCGTTTTGGTGTTGATGAAGACATCTGCACCGGCGACCACGCCTGCATTCGTCTGTCGGGCTGCCCGTCATTGTCGCTCAAGAAGCTCGATGATCCGTTGCGCGACGATCCGGTCGCCAGCATCGACCAGAGCTGCGTCGGCTGCGGCAATTGCGGCGAAGTCGCCGACGCCGCGGTGCTCTGCCCCTCATTCTACCGTGCTGATGTGGTCGACAATCCGGGCTGGATCGAAACCAGGCTCGGCACTATCCGAAGCAGCACCATCGCCTGGCTGCAAACCCGCCGCTCCCGCGGCCGCATCGAATTCGTCCGGACCTGACCCATGGCACTCAACATCGCATCCGAATTCACACCGAAACGGCAAGACCCGGCGCTTGACCAGATCATCAAGCTCGCCGTCATGGCCGTTGGTGGCCAGGGCGGCGGCGTGCTGACCAACTGGATCGAGGACTGCGCCCACCGCAACGGCTATGTCGTTCAGGCCACCTCCGTCGCAGGTGTCGCCCAGCGCACCGGCGCGACGATCTATTACATGGAAATGGCACCGGCGCAGGAGCGGAATCCGGTTTTCTCGCTAATGCCGGCCGCCGGCGATGTCGACATTCTGGTGGCGGCCGAGATGATGGAAGCCGGACGCGCCATCATGCGCGGCTTTGTCACTCCCGACCGCACCACGCTGATTGCGTCTTCGCACCGGGCGCTGGCGGTCTCCGAGAAAATGGTGCCCGGTGACGGGATCGCCGATTCCGAGGAAGTGATCGCAACGGCTGAAATCGCATCCCAACGCTTCATCGCCTTCGATATGGAAAAAATGGCGGTCGATGCCGGATCGATGATCTCGGCAAGCCTGTTCGGGGCATTGGCAGGCTCCGGCGCCTTGCCTTTCGAACGCGAAAGCTTTGAAGCCGCCATCAGGGCCTCGGGCCGTGGCGTCGAGGCCAGCCTGCGCGCCTTTGCGGCGGGTTTCGAAGCCGCAGCCGGCGGCATCGTAGAACGGCCTTCATCCGGCAAGACAAAGCTCGCTGTAGCCAACACACCAGCGGGTCCGACCCGGCTGGTCGAGAAATGGAATGCCCTTGAAGCCCGGGCAATGGCCCTGCCCGCGAGCGCCCGCGACATGGCGCTGACCGGCCTGCGCGCTGTAGTGGATTTCCAGGACCTGGATTACGGCAGCGAGTATCTCGACCGGGTTGAGACCGTGCTGGCCCAGGACGATGCCTCCAAGGATCATGAACTGACGTTTGAGGCCGCCAAATATATCGCCAAGGCGATGGCCTATGATGACGTCTTCCGGGTGGCAGATCTCAAAACCCGCGGCAGCCGTTTTGCCCGGATTCAGACCGAGATGAAGCCGGCCAAGGGCGCGCAGATGAAACTCACGGAGTTCATGCATCCGCGTGCCGAGGAAATCGTCGGCATGATGCCGTCACGGCTTGGCCGCAGGTTGTCGGCGAGCCAGAGCGTCATGCGATTGATCGACAAGCTGTTCAATCGCGGACGCCGCTTGCGCACCGATCGCCTGCTGCCGTTTGCGCAGCTCTATGTGCTCGGCGGGTTGCGCAAATACCGCCGCGGCACCCTGCGTCACAGCATCGAAAAGCAGCATATGGAACACTGGCTCGAGCTGGTGATGACCTACCGCAAGATCGACTACGCATTGGCGGTCGAAACCCTGCGCAACCGCCGCCTGGTCAAGGGCTATTCGGACACCCACACCCGTGGCCTGTCGAAATTTGACCGGGTAATGAACGGCGTAGCGCTGCTCGCCGGTCGCGACGATGCCGCCCATTGGTGCCGCCTGTTGCGCGAAGCAGCACTGGCCGACGAAAAAGGCGACCAACTCGAAGGCGCCCTCAAGACAGTCCGCTCCTTTGCAGAACAGAGCGAAACCGGCCATCAGGCTTGAATCAGATCACCCGGAAACCGCCGCAAGACGCTGGACTGACTCGGCTTTCCAGGTTCGCCCTGCGAGCTCAATCAGCGACGGGGCATCAAGGCTGCAGCAACCGGCCAGACACCGTTTCGTGAAGGGCTGACGCAAAAATGGGGCTTGCGCCGATGCTGCAAGATCATACATAGGACAGGCAAGCGAGGACGACCTCCCCAATCGGAAAAACCAGCCGGGACGACCCGGCAATCTATTGGGGACTTCCATGCGAACCACCTTTGACCGAATCCGCCACGCCTTGAGTTTTGAAATCATAGCGCTGTTTGTTGTCACACCGCTTGGTGCCTGGGGCTTTGGTCTGCCGCTCGGGGACATCGGCGTCATCGCCGTGATCAGCGCCACCATCGCCACCGGTTGGAACTATCTTTACAATTTGCTGTTCGACCATGCGCTGTTGAGAATTGCCGGCCATGTCAGCAAGACGTTTGCCCTGCGCGTTCTCCACGCTGTCGTGTTCGAAGCTGGCCTGCTTGTCGTGCTGCTGCCGTTCATTGCCTGGTATCTTGGCGTCAGCCTCATTCAGGCGTTCCTGATGGACGTGTCATTCGCAGCCTTTTATCTGGTCTACGCCTTCGTCTTCAACTGGGCTTACGATGTTGTCTTTCCCATCATGCAGCCAAGCAGTCCAAAGACACCAGAGGCTGAGATGCAGCGCTGAACGAAAACGGCCGCGGATTGCTCCGCGGCCGAATGATTTTCAGTCAAGGACTGGAATCAGGAGAACCACCAGCGTTCGGTGAACTTGCCGCCATCGGCCTGCCAGTTGGCTGCAACCTGGTCATCATGCGTCAGCCCCTTGGAGTGGGCATGAATGAAGTTGGCCCACATGCCGATGATGGCGCCGCCATCGTCCTGCAGCAGCCGCTGCGCTTCCCAATACTGTTCCTTGCGCTTGTCTTCGTCGGTTTCCGACCGCGCCATGACAACCAGATCGTTGAACTTGTCAGCGGATTCGCCGGTTTTCCAGGCGGTATCGTTCCACTCGGTGTCGGCAGTGTAGGCTGATGCATACATCCAGTCCTGAGTCGGACGGCCGCTCCAGTAGCAAGCGCTCCACGGCTTCTTGTTCCAGACGTTGGACCAGTAACCATCGCTGGGCTCGCGAACCAGTTCGATCTCGATTCCGGCTTCCTTTGCGGAAGCTGCAATCAGCTGAGCCGCATCGACGGCGCCGGGGAATGCAGCGTCCGAGACCGACAGCTGGATCGCACCGGAATGGCCGGATTTCTTGTAGTGTTCGGCAGCCTTTTCGGCGTCGAATTCATGCACCGGAAGTTCGGTGTTGAAGAACGGCATCGAGGCATTGACCGGCACGTCATTGCCGGCCTTACCATGGCCGAGCAGGATCTTGTCGACCAGTTCCTGACGCTTGATGGCAAATTTGAGCGCCATGCGCAGGTCGTAATTGTCGAACGGAGCCGCATTGACCCGCATCGGGAATGTGTAATGCTGCGTACCGGTTGTCTGAAGAATATCAAGCGTTGGCACACGCGCCAGCAGAGACACGGTTTTCGGATCGACATTGTCGATAAAATCGACATCGCCGTTCATGATCGCGTTCTGGCGCGCTGTGGTGTCGGCCAGCGTGATGAATTCAGCTTCGTCGAAATGCGCGCGGCCTTCCTTGAAGAAGTTAGGATTGCGCTTCATCAACGTGCGCACGCCTGCCTCGTAGCTTTCAATGATATATCCGCCGGTACCGATCGGGCTGTTGGCATCTTCGATCATGCCATCCACGGAGGGCATGATCATGATGTGGTAATCGGAAACGATATACGGGAAGTCGGCATTGCCGCCTTCGAGTTCGAAGATCACCCGGTTGTCGCCGTCCTTCTTGATTTCCTTGACCGCACTCAACAGGCCTTTAGCGGCGGACTTGGAGTTTTCATCTCGGTGGTAGTTGAACGTCGCGATCACATCGTCGGCGGTCATGGTCTTGCCGTTATGGAATTCCACACCCTTGCGCAGATCGAACACCCAGGTCTTGGCGCCGTTTGATGGCTCGAAGCTTTCGGCCAGTTCAGCAATCAGTTTGCCGTCATTGCCAACTTCGGTAAGCTGGTTACCGCGAGCGTAGTTGATAGCCTGCGACATTCCGTTTTCAGAGGTGCCCGGGTCAAGCGCATCGGTCGTCGAACCGTAGGAAGAGCCATAGCGCAGTTTGCCGCCACTCTTGGGTGTTGCAGCGAGCACATCCGTCGCCAACGTCAGCGCCGCAGGCACAGCCAAGCCTGCTGCAATGGCAGTCGTGATAAACTGCCGACGGCCAATCTGGCCTTCGCTGAGCCAGCGTGCCTGTTTATTCAGATATTCGTCTTTCATGATATTCTCCATCTATTCCCGAATTTTTATTGATTTTTGACGTCACGCTAAACGCGACGAAATGGGGGCTGCGCCTATCCTGTCCTCCTGACGGCGATTGTCAACAGCACGAGCCAAGGCGATGATACTGTAAGCTTTTCACAGATCAGGCCGAATAAAACGGCCAAAGCACAGCCGGCTGTCATGCCGAACGGCAAATCCAAGCGGTCCTGAATAAGTAGAACAAAACCGGGGCACAAACAATGCCTTATGCCCCGCACATATCCCGTTATGTTCGATTAGCCGGTTTACAACACCGTAAGGCTGGTCAACAATGCTGACCAGTACCCGGCCGCCGATACCCATCGGAAATCAGAGCCAGGAAAATGGCGTCAAGACCATCAATCAGCGGGAAGGAATGCGCACTTGAATGCAGTGCTGTCGACCATATTGAAACGACTCGGAATGGGCGTTGCCACGCTTTTCGTTGTTTCAGCCATCATCTTCAGTTCCATTTCAATGCTGCCGGGAGACTTCAGTGAAGCCGTGCTCGGCCAGGCCGCAACCAAGGAAACCGTCGCATCGTTCCGCAAGGAACTCGGCCTGGATAAGCCCGCGCCGGTTCGCTATCTCGAATGGGTTGGTTCTGTCCTGCAAGGCGATCTCGGAACTTCTTTCTCAGGCCGCAACGCGTCGGGTCAGGACCGCTCCCGCAAAGTCAGCGAACTTGTCATGCCAAGGCTCTGGAACACGCTGTTTCTCGCCGGTGTCACCGCGGTTATCGCCGTACCGCTTGCGCTATTTCTGGGGCTGACCGCAGCTCTTTACCGCAACACGGCCTATGACCGCATCGTCAATGCTGCGACGCTGACCACGATCTCGACGCCGGAGTTTTTCGTCGCCTATATCCTGATCCTGTTCCTCGCGTCGCTTTGGCCAGTGTTTCCCTCATTGGCCAATGTTGACGCCTCGACCGGCATTGGCGAGCGGCTCTACCGCGTAGCGCTGCCGGCCCTCACACTGACTTTGGTGATTGTCGCGCACATGATGCGCATGACACGCGCCGCCATCATCAATCTTCTGGCCAGCCCCTATATCGAGATGGCCCGGCTCAAGGGTGCGTCGCGCTCGGAGATCATTCTCAAGCACGCACTGCCCAATGCCTGGGCGCCGATCGCCACCGTCATCGCCTTCAACCTGGCCTATCTGGTGGTTGGCGTGGTCGTGGTTGAGGTGGTGTTCGTCTATCCCGGCATAGGGCAACTGATGGTCGACGCCGTGACCAGCCGAGACATTCCCGTGGTCCAGGCTTGCGCGCTGATTTTCGCAGCCACCTACATCCTGTTGAACCTGACAGCCGACATCGTCGGCATCGTCACCAACCCGCGATTGTTGCACCCCAGATGAGCGAGCAACCAGACACTTACACTGCGTCCTCGGAAGTCGGCGCTGTCCGCAAGCGCCGAAGCCGCCTGGAGCGCGTTGGCCTGCTGCTGAAATCAGCACCGCCCAGCGCCTGGTTCGGGATGATCGTGGTCTCACTGTATATCCTTGTGGCGGTACTGGCAGATGTGCTTGCGCCCTATGGCGAGGCCGAGATCCATGCCGTTGCTTTTGCCCCATGGGGTGATGAGTTCTTTTTCGGCACCGACCAGATCGGCCGCGACGTACTCACCCGGCTGATCTATGGCGCCCGCAACACCATGGGCATCGCGCTAGCGACCACATTTCTGTCATTTCTCATTGGCGGCGGACTGGGCCTTGTGGCAGCCATCAACCGCCGCTGGCTTGACCAGGCGCTAAGCCGCTTTGTCGATGTGCTGATGGCCATTCCAAGCCTGATCTTCGCGTTGATGCTGCTGTCGATTTTCGGATCGACCATCACCAGCCTGATCATCATCATCGCCGTGCTCGATTCGACCCGGGTCTTCCGCCTTACCCGCGCTGTCGCCGTCAATGTCGCGGTGATGGACTATGTCGAGGCCGCCAAGCTGCGCGGTGAAGGCCTCGGCTGGATCATGCGCCGGGAAATCCTGCCCAATATCATGCCGCCGCTGGTGGCCGAATTCGGGCTGCGGTTCTGCTTTGTGTTCCTGACCATCGCGGCATTGTCATTCCTCGGCGTCGGCATCCAGCCGCCGACCGCCGACTGGGGTTCGATGGTGCGTGCCAACGCCTCGCTGATCCAGTTCGCCAAATACGACATGACAGCAGCGATCACCCCCTTGCTGCCAGCTGCCGCTATCGCGCTGCTGACCGTTGCGGTGAACTTCATCGTTGACTGGTTCCTTCAGAAAACAAGCGGGCTTCGCGAATGACCGACACTCCTGAAGCCAACAACGATATCCTGTTGGAGATGCGCGACATTCGCATCGACGGCTATTCCGACGAGCAATGGCACCCGATCATCAAGGGTGTCGACCTGACGCTTCGCCGTGGCGAAATCATGGGCTTGATTGGCGAGTCCGGCGCTGGCAAGTCGACGCTCGGCAAGGCCGCCATGGGCTACACCCAGCCCGGCTGCAAATTGACCGGCGGCTCGATCATGTTCGACGGCATCGATCTGGCAAAAGCCAAAGACCGGGACAAGCGGCTGCTGTGGGGAACCCGCATCGCCTATGTGGCACAATCCGCCGCAGCGTCCTTTAACCCTGCACACCGACTGATCGACCAGACCGTCGAAGCCGCCACCCGGCGCGGTATCCGGCCCGATGCCGAGTCCCGAGCCGATGCGGTGGAACTGTTCCGGGCCCTGCAATTGCCCGATCCCGAAACCATCGGCAACCGCTATCCGCACCAGGTCTCAGGTGGACAGTTGCAGCGGGTGATGACGGCCATGGCAATGTCACCACGCCCGGACCTGATCATTTTTGACGAGCCG
Source organism: Hoeflea sp. IMCC20628 (assembly GCF_001011155.1). Taxonomy (NCBI): domain Bacteria; kingdom Pseudomonadati; phylum Pseudomonadota; class Alphaproteobacteria; order Hyphomicrobiales; family Rhizobiaceae; genus Hoeflea; species Hoeflea sp. IMCC20628. Next base: position 1,445,213 of record NZ_CP011479.1, on the reverse strand, counting down.
ACAACCGCGCTCGACGTCACCACCCAGGTCGAGGTTCTCGCGTCGATGCGCAACATCGTCGAGGAGTTCAACACCGCAGCGATCTACATCACCCATGATCTGGCAGTAGTTGCCCAGATGGCCGATTTCATTCAGGTGCTGCGCTACGGCGAAGAGGTTGAAGAGGCGCCGACGCGTCAGATGCTGACCAAGCCGGAAATGCCCTACACCAAATCACTCTGGTCGGTTCGGGCGCTGGAAAAGCCCGAGGTCAAGGGCACGGATATCGTCCTGTCAGTCAACAATGTTGAAGCGGCCTATGGCGACATCAAGGTTCTGCATGATGTCTCGATGTCGTTTCCGCGTGGACGGACTGTCGCGGTGGTCGGCGAATCCGGATCGGGAAAATCAACCGTCGCGCGGGTGATCACCGGCCTGTTGCCGCCATCGGCCGGAGAAGTCATTTTCAACGGTGAACCTTTGCCGGCCGCCTTGAAGGATCGCAGCAAGGAACAGCTGCAGCAGATCCAGATGATCTACCAGATGGCGGACACGGCGATGAATCCGCGCCAGACCGTGGAAGACATCATCGGACGCCCGCTCGAGTTCTATCTCGGCCTGACCGGCAAGGCCCGTGAGGAACGGATCCTCGAACTGCTGGACATGATCGAGCTCGACGAGAGTTTCTTGGACCGATTGCCATCCGAACTGTCCGGTGGCCAGAAGCAGCGGATCTGCATCGCTCGCGCGCTTGCCGCCCGGCCGGACATCATCATCTGCGATGAAGTCACCTCTGCGCTCGACCAGATCGTCCAGGAGGGCATCCTGCAATTGCTGCTGCGGCTGCAAAAGAAATACGACATCACCTATATGTTCATCACCCATGACATTGCCACGGTGAAGGCGATTTCGGATGAGATCGTGGTGATGCTGGAGGGCAAGGTTGTCGAACAGGGGCTCAAGAGCGAGATCCTGTCACCGCCCTTCCCCGATTACACCAAATTGCTGCTGTCATCGGTGCCGGAAATGGACCCCGACTGGCTCACCAATCTCCTGGAGAGCCGCGACACCTGAGCGGAAGTACGACTTTCTATCTGTCAGCCAGAAGGGCTGGCAGATCCGCCACCGAACCGACCAGAACATCAGCCAACTGAGTCAGCGTCTCGCGTGTGCCTGTTCCTGATAGCACCCCGATCGCAGCACCTGCGCCGGCTGCGCGGGCCATTTCCATGTCATGACCATTGTCACCAACCATGGCGATTTCCGCAGGGCTCACACCCAGATGCGCTGCAAAGGCATTGATCATGCCCGGCTCGGGCTTGGGTCCATAGCCACTGTCATAGCCGGCGACAAAGCTGATATGCCGCGACAAGCCCAGCACCTCGACAGTACGGCGGATGCTGGCTTCACCATCGCTCGAGGCTATCCCCAGCGTCAGACCGGCACCAGTGAGTTTGTCCAGCAGGCTGTTCAGGTCACAAATTGGCCAAGGTGATTCCGCGCCGTCGATGAAAATCTGATCGAGCAGGCGAACCAGCTTTCCATGCTCTATAGGGCTGCCATGGATCACCATATGCGCAGCAATTTCGCTGGCATTGGCCGCAGCGAACATGCTGTCTGCCCGGGTCTTGCCGGTAACAGGGTCTGTGCCGCATTCGTTGAGCAAGATGTCGGCGAGTTCAGGCTCGCCGTCAGCAGCGATCAAGGCGCCCTTGCGGTTGGTCGCGGCCCAGGTTTTATCAAAATCGATCAGCGTGCCGTCCTTGTCGAACAGGATAGCCTTGATGGTTTTGCTCATTTTCCATGTCATGATGTGTTTCCGGTTTGACTCAAGCTGTGCCCCGCGCTTGCATGGGCGTCAACACCGAGACCCAATTCTTCAAGGATTTACCATTGCGCCCCTCGCCCTATGACAATTTACTCGACGACGAAACCTGGCGTTTCATCGACAAGTCGGTCGCATTCTATCCCGAGGATGCAACCAGTCTCGACCATGTTGGCCAACGCCACGTCTATGACGAACTATGCAAGGCTTTCGACGCCGGCCGGCCGGCCGGTGTGACAGTCAGGGATTTTTCCATTCCCGGTCCGACGTCACCCGTCCCGGTGCGCGAATACATGCCAACATCTGGCAATCCGCCGGCACTGGTAATGTATCTGCATGGCGGTGGTTTTATCCTCGGCGGTCTTGATAGCCACGACAGCATTTGCGCGGAGATCTGTGACAGCTCCGGTTATGCCGTTGTCTCCGTCGATTACCGTCTGGCGCCTGAACATCTGCATCCGGCACAGTTTGAAGATGCTCTTGCTGCATTCCGCCATATCGCCAACGCATACGGTCTACCGGTAATCCTGAGCGGCGACAGCGCCGGCGGCAATCTCGCCGCTGCGGTTGCCTGGGCGACACGCGGCGAAGCCCTCCCCCCGGCGGGACAGGTGTTGATCTACCCTGCCCTCGGCGCGGACGTGACCAAAGGCACATTCCTCAGCCATGCCAACGCGCCCATGCTGTCCACCGCAGACATGCTCTACTACGACGATTTGCGCTCAGGTGGCCCGTCTCCCCATGACGACCCGTCGTTCACGCCGCTTGCCGCAGCGGATTTTTCCGGAATGCCGCCGACACTCGTCTTCACCGCACAATGCGACCCGCTCTCAGGCGACGGACCCGATTACTGCGCTCGCCTCGCCCAGGCTGGCGGCAAGGCCATCTGCTTTGAGGAAGAAGGCCTTGTTCACGGCTATCTGCGTGCCAGGCATTCCGTCACCCGCGCTCACGACAGCTTTTCCCGAATGATCACCGGAATCAAGTCACTCGGCGCCGGCGACTGGCCCTATTAGACACGACGCTATCCGTTGGCCGGATCAAACGAAGCGGCGCGCAATCCGTTTTTCCCAGTCCCTGTCGAACATCACCTCCCCGTTCTCGGTCGCCACCAGTTTGCCGGTGATGTAAAACCAGTTCTTGTCGCAGCGCATCTCCATGTCCGCGACCGTGCCGGTGTGCCAGTGATCGCGACCATTGGTCTGCTCCCAGCGGATATGCGATGTCGCCGACAGCGGATCATCAGGATGGATTGACCAGCGCTCATGCGTGGTGCTGCCGGAAATCAAACCATGTTCAAGATCACGGTTCTCGCCGGCATCATTGAAAATGGTCGTGGTGACTACGCCAGTTACGGGATCTGTCTCGCTTTGCCGGGTCGAGACCGAAGGCCTGAGGTTTTCATGCTGCCAAGGCGCGGCCCCAACCGGCTTTTCAAAGCTGCACTCATCCCCATCAGCAATCTCCGACCGGTATGGGAGCGCAAGCGTTCCAGCTTCAAGCGTCACTGTCGCCCGTTCAGGCGTGGGCCAGATGAACGGCCAACAGGCGGTCGACACCGCGATCCGCAACCTGTGACCGGCCGGGATTCGATAGGCGATCTGGTCGAGAGTGACCGCCGTCTCGAACACCTCTCCGGGTGTCAGCAATTCCGGCCTCTCGCTGGATTTGCTGTGGGTCAGATTGAGCACACCCATGGTGATCAACGCCGAGGTTCCGTCCGGGCGCAGATCGCAAAGCCGCACCACCAGTTGCGCCATCGGCCTGTCCGATGCGACCCGCAACACAAGCTTTGGCGCGCCGACAATATCCAGCGGATTCGTGAGAACCTCACCATCGAAGCATGCGGACCGCAGATCATCCAGTGTCTGCTCGTCAGGTAATTCCGGGCCATAGGCAAAGGGAAAATATTCTCCTGCCTGACTGCCGCAATCGCCCGGCGAACTGACCAAAACGGGCGCCGTCATCTCAGCTTCGCCGAGACAACCATCTCCGAGCTGAAATGCAATCTCGTCAATTTGCGGAGACGGCCATGCGCTCTCGGCAATCCAGCGGCCGGGACGTTCATCCACCCAGCGTTTTGGCGCGATACTGTCCATCAGCCAGGCCCGGTAGGCCGGCAGGCTCTCGGCGCCATTGTCGATGCCCTTGAGCCAATGGTCCCACCAGCGTTTGGCCTCCTGCAGAAAACCGATGCGCGGCTCGGGGCCGGCATAATGTGGATATTTGTGAATCCACGGCCCGACAATGCCCTTGACCGGCGCATCCAGATTTTCGACCAGATGCGAAATCGTGTTGCGATAGCCATCATGCCAGCCGCCGATCGATAACACCGCAGCCTCGATGGCGCCAAAATCCTCACAGACCGAGCCATGCTTCCAGTAGTCGTCGCGCGCCTGCCGCGAAATCCACTCGCGCGCCAGAAACGGCATCTGTTCGAGCCGGTTGAGCCATAATTCGCGCCAGCCCGGACCAAGCAGCAGCGGATCCGGCGGCCGTGACGAATAGGACAGCATGTTGGCTGCCCAGCCGAAATTCTCGCCCAGCAGGCAGCCGCCCTTGAAGTGGATGTCATCGGCAAAGCGGTCGACCGTGGAGCAGATGGTGATGATTGCCTTCAGCGCTGGCGGATGCAGCGCCGCCACCTGCAGCGAATTGAACCCACCCCAGGAAATCCCCATCATCCCGGCCGTGCCCGAACACCATGGCTGTGCTGTCGCCCAGGCAATGACATCGCAGGCATCCTGCAATTCCTGCGGCGTGTACTCGTCTTCCATCAGACCTTCGGAATCGCCGTTGCCGCGCATGTCCACCCGGATACAGGCATAGCCCTGCCCTGCCATCCACGGATGGGTGAGGCTGTCGCGCACAATGGTGCCGTCTCGCTTGCGATAGGGCAGATGCTCCAGGATCACCGGCACAGGGTTGTCGGCAGCATCCTTCGGCATCCAGATCCGCGCCGACAATCGGCAGCCATCCGGCATGACGATCGGCTGATCGGCAATCTCGACAATATCGCGCTCGAAGTCCGTCTCTATGTCCGGCATGAATGAGGTCATGGCGTTTATCCTTGCTTCGGTCGACGGGAACAATTGTCAGACCAAGCCCGACACCTGCTGATGTCAGGTCCGCAACGCCCCGGTCAAGGGATGACCCGGACTAATCACGTTGCTCACGCTATGGTTTCGCCGCGCCCCGCCTGCCGGCCCGAGAAAATGCAGCCGCCGAGGAAACTGCCTTCAAGTGCGTTGTAGCCGTGGTATCCACCGCCACCGAAGCCGCTGACCTCGCCTGCGGCAAACAAGCCCTCGATCCGCGAACCCTGCGCGTTGAGAACCTGACCGTTGAGGTCAGTCTCCAATCCGCCGAGCGTCTTGCGGGTGATGATGTGCAGCTTGATGGCAATCAGCGGGCCGTTGTCAGGGTCGAGAAAGCGGTGCGGCTTGGCGGTGCGCATCAGCCGGTCGCCGCGATAATTCCGCGCCGCATGCACGGCCATCAGCTGCGCGTCCTTGGTGAAGGGATTGTCGATCTGGCTGTCCCGCGCAACGATCTGGGCGCGCAGTTTTTCCAGATCAAGCAGATCGCCGCCCCTCTGATTCATACCTGCAACCAGATCCTCCAGCGTATCGGCAACGACAAAATCCTCGCCGTGGCTCTTGAATGCCTCCACCGCCGGTGTCGCCTGCTTGTTCAACAGCCGTTGCTGAATCACCTTGAGCCAGCTCTTGGCGGCAAAATCCGGGTTCTGCTCCGAGCCCGAAAGCGCCACCTCCTTCTTGAGGATCTTCTGGGTCATCACGAACCAGGAGTAATCATGCCCGGTGGACAAGATCTCGCGCAGCGTCGACAGCGTGTCAAAACCCGGCAGGCACGGCGGCTTCAGCCTGTTGCCCTCGGCATCAAACCACATCGACGATGGTCCCGGCAGGATTCGAATGCCGTGATTGGGCCAGATAGGGTCCCAGTTCTTGACGCCTTCGGTGTAATGCCACATCCGGTCGGCATTGATCACCCGCCCCCCGGCGGCTTCGGTGATGGCGATCATCCGGCCATCGACATGGGCAGGCACGCCGCAGATCATCTGTTGGGGCGGTTCGCCAAGGCGTTGTCGCGGCCAGGACTTCCGAACCAGATCAAAATCTCCGCCAATCCCGCCCGAAGTCACCAGAACGCTGGGCGCCCTGAGCTCGAATTCGCCACGGATCTCGCGGCTGGTCGATTGGCCGCGGTCCTTGACGTCATCGGCCAGAACTTCGCCGGAAACCCCTTTGACCACGTTGTTTTCAGTGATGATTTGAGAGCAGCGATGCCGGAACCTCAGTTCAATCCGCCCGGCTTTGACATGTGCCCGGACGCGGCTTTCAAACGGCGCCAGCGTGCCGGGGCCGACGCCCCAGGTGACATGAAACCGCGGCACCGAATTGCCGTGGCCATCGGCAAACGAGCCGCCGCGCTCGGCCCATCCGACAATCGGAAACCAGCGCATGCCCATGCCATGCAGCCAGGGCCGCATTTCGCCGGCTGCAAAATCAACATAGGCCTCGGCCCATTTGCGCGGCCAAAAGTCTTCATTGCGATCAAACTGCGCCGAGCCCATCCAGTCGTTCAAGGCCAGTTCGCGGCTGTCCTTGATGCCCATCCGCCGCTGTTCGGGCGTATCGACCAGAAACAGCCCGCCCAGTGACCAGAATGCCTGCCCGCCAAGCGAGTTCTCCGACTCCTGGTCCAGGATGACGACCTGCTTGCCGCGGTCGGCAAGCTCATTCGCAGCAACGAGTCCGGCCAGGCCGCCCCCCACCACGATCACATCGCAACTGTCCATTTCATCTCACCCTATTCTGCATTTACCGCGCCTGCCGCAAGCCGGCGAAACCACCAGATCACCGGTGCCGAGACCACATACATCAAGATGCCATAGACTGCGGCCGGCAGCGCATAAGCCGGAAAGCCCGCCTCGTGACCGGTGAGGATCGCGGCCACGGTGATGCCGAGTGTGGAATTCTGAATGCCGGTCTCGATTGAAATCGTCTTGACCTCGGCCATCGACAGTCCTGCCAACCGGGCAACGCCGAAACCGACGGCCAGCAGCACGACAATCAGCACCACCAGCGACGGCGCCAGTATCGGCAGATTGGTGATGAAAACATCCCAATTGAGCACCACGGCCAGCACGACGATGGCCACGAACAGGCCATTGGCCAATTGCGCCACCACCGGCGCGATGCGCCCGGTCACGGCGGGTGCGAAATGACGCATCGCCAACCCGATGAGGATCGGCACCGTGGTCAACAAGAACAGTTGCACGGCAATGCCACCAATATTGACCGGCGTGGCATCAGCGCCGCTGAAATAGCCGATCGACAGCGCCAGCAGGGGCGGCACCGTGAACATCGAAGCAAGGCTGATCACCGCCGTCAGTGACACCGAAAGCGCCACGTCGCCCTTGCCAAGGCGGGTCAGAATATTGCTGGTGACGCCGCCCGGACAAAACGCCAGGATCATGAAACCGATCGCCAGTTCAGGGCCGAGGCCGAACGCCAGCACCAGCAGGAACGTGACGATCGGCAGAAGCACCACCTGATTGAGTGCACCGATGACAAAGGCAAACGGCCGTTTGATCACCCGCAAAAAATCTGAAACCGTCAGGCCGAGGCCCAGTGAAAACATGATGAACGCCAAGCCCAAAGGCAAAACGACCCCGACGACAGTGCCCATAATCCCCTCCCGTTTGCACAGACACTCTTGCTGGTGTCCTGTGCATGCTGCTCACCTGGCCGCAATGTGAGCGGACGGTGCAGTCGTGAACGGGACCATAATTTTCGAGCCTTGTCGATGGGCAATGCGTTCCATCGGAGCTTCACCGGCCGGCCGGATCAGGACGAGCGGTGTTGCGCCCAAATTCGGATTGGGGCACACATGCAAGCCAGCCCGCGCCAAATTCCAACAGGTTCCTCATGGTCAAAGCCATCACCCCCGTCGCCGATCTCGTCGCCAGCGCCCGTGCGCGCATCAAGGAAATCGAAACCCCCGACGCCATCGCCATGGTTGACGATCCGGATGTCGTCATCGTCGATCTGCGTGACGTCCGCGAACGCCAGCGCTCAGGCTTCATTCCCGGCAGCTTTCACTGCCCGCGCGGCATGGTCGAGTTCTGGGTTGACCCGCAAAGCCCCTATTTCAAGCAGGTCTTCGGTCAGGACAAGACATTCGTGTTTCACTGTGCCTCGGGCTGGCGCTCGGCGTTGACCACGGCCACGCTCAATGACATGGGCTTTGAGGCAGCCCATTTGAAAGAGGGGTTCTCGACATGGCAAGCCCAGGGCGGTCCGGTCGAGTTTCCACCCGAGCGGAACTCCTAGAGTTTCTCCCGGGCAGCCCGCGATTCAATCAAGCCGCCATTGAACCTTTTCAGCGTCGAGAAAATCGATGGAATGCACCACCACGCTGTCCTCTTCCAGGAAACAGACATTGTAGTTCGGCGCCAGATCGCCATAGCCCATCCGGTTGATCTGGCCTGAAAAATCCGGCCAGCAGCTGTGATTTGTCGAGCGCGGCGCTGAATAGGAAATGCCGCCGACAGCGCCGCTCAGCGTGTAGTGGCAATGACCGAAAAACATGTGCCCGATCGTGTCAGAATACTCTTTGAGCAGCGACTGCAGCTCCTTCTCATTGAGAATGCCGATGACATCCGCATTGGCGACATGCACCCGAACCGGGTTATGGTGCATGAACAGAAAGACTGTCTGGCCCTTGGTCCGAGCGGTATCCAGCACGCGCCTGAGCCAGGCCATCCGTTTTTCGCAATAGAGCCCGCTATGCCGGCCCGCGTCGACTGTATCCATGTAGACGAACAGACCTGCAGGTGTCTCCTCGGTCCATTGAATGAAACCGTCATCATCGCGGTTGGTGTGTGGAAACACCGAAGCAAATGTCTCGCGGTTGTCGTGATTGCCGATCATCAGCCGTGGTTCGAGTTTGCCCTTCAGCGAACTGCCGTCAAGGATCTCGACAAGTTCACGGTAGCTTTCTTCCTGACCGTAGTGGGTCAGGTCGCCGGTGATCACCACGAGGTCGGCGTCCTGGTCATTGGCCTCGACATAGGCCAGACATTTTTTGAAGTTGGCAATCGAATCAAGCCCCAGGATCGGTACGGCATTGATGTGAATGTCGGAAATATGCACAAGTTTCATCGTGGTCTCCATCGCAGTTCAGTGTGTCTATCCCGGTCATGTCGCCGTTCCATGACAGCACACCAGCCCCGGCGTTCCGGCAGGCTGATTTAAGGACACAATCGTTTCCGGCATGCTAGCCCAACACCGACACACCATCCGGAACCAAGTTCTTCGCCACGCTTGTTTGTGACACTGCACATCCCTAACAATCAGAATGCAACGTGAAAATCCACAAACAGCGAGGAGGCGCGAGTGCCGAAGAAAAAGATCCGCAAAGTCTATGAGACGCTGCTCGAAGGGGCATATCTCGGTCTGTCGGATGTGCAACTGCACGACTATGTTTTCGCCAATTGCTCCAAGGCCACCAGCAAACGCCTGGTGCGCGCCTCCTTGCTGGCGCTCAGCGATCCGGACGTCAAGGACCGCAATGTTCTCAACGTGATTTACGCGCTGGCCATCAAGCACCGGCTTGATGGCGGTCCGGATTCTGAGGAGGATGAAGCAGACTAGGTTCAACGGCTATCCGCCGTTTCGGCCCTCATGCGCTTGCCGGATGTAATCGGTCAACACCGCACCTGCGGTCTCGACCTGTCCGGAATTGTCGATGATCATGTCTGCCTCAAATCTGTCTGTCAGATCAGACGCTCGCTTCAGCCGCGCCTCGATCTCGACGGCGTCTTCGCGCCCTCTGGCTTCCAGCCTGCTGGCCAGCGCCTCCGGATCCACCCTGATTTCCACCGCCACCGCACTTGGAAACACCTGTCGGATCACGTCCCACGCGCCGCGCGAACCGTTGGCGACCGCCACCCTGCCCGCAGCCAGATGCACTTCGACACTGCGCGGCAGGCCGTAGCGCAACCCATTGGCCGCCCAGGTCAGCGAAAGCTGCCCGTCATCAATGGCAGCATCAAATTCGTCATCGGTCATGGCAATGTGATCCTCACTGCCTGCATCGGACGGTCGGGTGATCACGCGCTGCACAAACAGCACGTCAGACGAGCCCGAAAATTCTCGGCGCGCATGAGAGATCAGTGTGTCCTTGCCCGAGCCACTTGGTCCGAGCAGCACGATGAACGTACCGCCAACCGGCTGGGCAACATTCGAACCACTATCGAGGCTTGCCATCACGCCACCCGTTCGCCCTGGCGCCAGACCGAGCGGACAATCGGAATACCGGTTTGCCGGCGCACCCGCACCAGGTCTGCGCGCTTTCCGGGCGTCAGGCTGCCGCGATCATCCAGTCCCACGGTCTTTGCCGGCGTCGACGTAACCAGCCGGATGGCGGTTGCCAGATCAAGATCCTCGATCTCGTCGGCCAGCACGAAAGGCGCCTGAATCAGGCTGAAGGGAATATAGTCGGAAGACAGCACATCCAGAACACCGGCCCGGGCAAGGTCTGTTGCGGCGATATTGCCGGAATGCGAGCCGCCGCGCACCACATTCGGCGCCCCCATCAGCACGCTCATGCCGGCCTTGTGCGATGCCTGTGCTGCCTCGATGCTGGTCGGAAATTCCGCCAGCTTGACGCCAAAGCCGATCGCTTCTTCGACATGATCAAGGGTGGCGTCGTCGTGGCTGGCAACCGTGATGCCGCGCTCTGCACAGGCTGCGGAAAGCACCTTGCGATGCGCGTCGGAGTATTGCGCCGAAGCCGCCTGCCGCCGGGTGACGAAAATGTCGAACGCCTCGTCGGTCAGCCCGCGCTTGACCTTGTGGTAGAGCGCATATTGCTCCAGCGTCTGGAATTGTCGCTGTCCGGGCGCGTGATCCATCAGCGAGGCAAGCCGGACCTGAGTGTCGGTCAGAAAATCGGCAAAATGATCCAGCACATCCGCCGCCGACACCTCGCAACGCAAGTGAATCAGGTGATCGGCGCGCAGCCGGTTTTCCGCCCGTGCCTCAGCCAGTGCGTCGGCAATTGCCCGCATTTCGCCAACCTCGAAACCGTCGCCGGCATCCGATCCCAACCTCAGGCAATCAAACACCGTGGTGATACCGGAGGATGCAATTTGCGCATCGTGCGACTGGATCGCCGAAATCGCATTCCAGCGCACGCCCGGACGCGGCGAATAATGCGCTTCGAGGTGATCAGTGTGCAATTCCACCAATCCGGGGATTACGTAGTCGCCTTCCATATCGACACCAGAGGCAGAATTGCCTTCGGCAAGCTCGACGATGACCCCATCCTTCAAAACTATACTCCCGGAGATAACCCGGTCTTCCAGCACCAGGCGGGCATTGGTCAAAACTGTCTCGGTGCTCATTCAGGCGGTCTTTCTCAATTTGTCTGACGCCAAAGGCGTCCGGCTATGAAGTTCAAAGGGCGCACCCGGTTCAGGTTCGACAAACAGCGACAAAGCGCTGACCGGCACTGGCCTGGACAGGATCGAGGCGAAATGCGTTTCGGCAGCCGCGGTGATACGTGAAATATCGGCGCCTGGCAGACGCGTGGTCAGGGTCATGTGAAAGCGGAAGCTGTCAAAAACGTAAGGGTAGCCCCAACGCAGCAGGTTCTTCAGCTCAATTGAGGACAGCGAGTCCGGATTGCGCCGTTCGATATCGCGCTCCGTCAACGGCGCCCGAAACGGCTCGAACGCCTCGACAACAGAATTGGCAAAGCTGTTGAGCTCACTGACGGAACCACCGGGCACCAGCGCCAGAAACCCGTCGAGGTTTCCAATGACCAGCGACGGAATATCAAAAAGACTGGCAGCGTTTGCGAAAACCTCGAGCGCGTCGATGAGGTCCGCCTCGCTTATGCCCTCGGCCAGACGGAACGGCGCTTTCAACGTTGCATGAAAACCGTAACGCCGGGCCGGACCGGTGATTGAAGCCAGTCCACTTGCGCCCAAACCGTCAATATGCGGGTGATCGACCGGTCTGCCGGTCGCCGCATCACGACCGATCCAGCTGGCGCCCAGATCCGCCAGCGCTTCGCCAGGACCGGGAGAAAAATAGAACGCGTAACGCATCAAGCCTGTCCCCTGCCGATCAGCAATCCACGCAAGCGCGAAGATATAGTATCGAAAACATACACCACAAAAAGGATCAAAAGCACCATATAGGCAACGTTCTCCCAATCCGCATTGGTCCGCATCGCTTCCCACAATTTGAGGCCGATGCCACCAGCGCCGACCGCTCCGATGATTGTTGCCGAGCGCGTGTTTGATTCCCAGAAATACAGCGACTGGCTGACAAACACCGGCAAAACCTGCGGCACAACCCCGAAACGCTGCACCAGAACCGGATTTGCGCCCAGCGAACGTACACCCTCACGCTGCTTCTCGTCGATATTCTCCAAGGCTTCCGAATAGAGTTTTCCAAGCGTTCCCGTATCAGTGAAGAAAATGGCGGAAATACCGGCCAGCGGTCCGGGCCCGAAGGCGCGTGTGAAAAACAGCGCCCAGATCAGCATGTCGACCGAGCGCAGGAAGTCGAACAACCGCTTGGTCACCTGATTGGTCAGGAAGCTCGGCGTGATGTTGCGCGCCGCCATGAACGACAGCGGAAAGGCAATCGCCGTGGCAAACAGGGTCCCGACAAAGGCCATGACGATGGTCTGACCCAGCTTGATGTACACATCACCATGCTGCCATTCGGCATTGTTGAGGAAATTGTCCACCGCAAGCGACAGGTTCGACTGAGCCGGCTTGATCCGCTCGCCCCACAGTATCGTCGCCATCACATCACCGAAGCCGCGGTCCCAGAACGGCGAGGACGTATCGAAAACAAAATTCTCCCAGCCCAGGAACCGCTGCCGTATTTTCACCTCGTCACCTTCAATTTCAACCCGGCCGGCAAAACCGAAACTGGCGATGATCTTTTCGCCGCCCCGGCGCACGTCAACCCATTCCGGCAATGCGCCCTCGGCGCGGACGATGCCGTCGGACCCGATATTGATCAGAACAGTGTGGTCACCGCGTTTCAGCCTCACCCGGTAAGGTTCCACCAGTACCGAACCCGCAGAGCCCATGCTGACTTCGGCGCGAACCGGCACCATTTTACGCTCCGATGTTGCCGGCGTCTCGACAGCCGGTTGCCCGGCATCTACCGCAGCCCCCCCGGTTGCCGCACCCGGTGCCATGAAGCCGGTTGAAGTCCCCTTGGCGCCGGGGACCAGAAAGCCTGTAGCAGCTGGCGGCGTTGCAACGGGCGCCGCAGTCGTCGCTTTGGTCACGACCGTCACTTCGGCATTTTCGGTCACCAGCCAGTCCGGCTTGGGATCAGAGCCCAGCGGCGAATATTTTGGAAACTCCACCTCCAGATAGCCATCGTGATAGACAATATCCGGTCGCACTTCATAAGAGATCCAGTCGGCCAGGTAACTTCCGGCGATGTCCCAGCTGCCGCGCTGGATCACCTGGCCGATGGCAAACAGGTTACAGGCAAACACCAGATAGATGGCAACGGCTGCCACCATCAATATCTTGCTGTAGCGGGTGAGGAACGAACGGTTGAACACATCAGGATAACGCCCGGCGATCTCGTCCAGCTGGCTTGCGGTGATAGCGGTCATGACAAGGCTCCTGCACGGGCACTGGCGAAAGCCTGCTCGCCAACCACGCGCTTGCGCAGCCAGGCCGACAACTGATCGACGGCTATCACCGTGGACAAAAGCAGGATGACGATGGCGATGGTTTTGGCCTCATGGCCTCGGCTGATCGACAGTCTGAGTGCCTCGCCAATGCCGCCACCGCCAACCGCACCGATAATGGTCGAAGCCCGGACGTTAATTTCAAGCCGCATCAAGGTGTAGCTCAGAAAATTGGGCAGCACCTGCGGAACCATGCCGAAACGCACCCGCTCGACCCAATTGCCGCCAACCGCGCGCAGACCTTCATCGGACTTCATGTCGGCATTCTCGACCACTTCGAAAAACATCTTGCCGAGCGAGCCGATGGTGTGGATCGCCACGGCAATGATCGCCGGCACCGGTCCCAGAGACAGGATCGCGGCAAAGAAGCCGGCAATGACAATTTCCGGAAAGGCGCGCAGGATTTCCAGGAAACGCCGCACGAAACTGCGCAGCCAGCCCCGCGTCGTCAGGTTCGACGCCGCCAGAAAACACAACAGGAACCCGAAGAAGAATCCGACCAGGGTCGCAACAATGGCGATATTGATGGTCTCGATCATCTTGAACACATATTCGGGCATATAGAAATTGTCTGTCAGCCATATCCGGCCGACGGGATAATCATATTTCAGCGAGCCGTCGGCATAGGGGCTTTCGAGATCAAACAGCGCGCGCCAGATTTCCCAGCCGTCGCGCGGGATCATGTCGCCAAAGAAATCGAAGAAATGCGGCAGCCGGTCCCAGAATTTGCCGGCATTGGTCTCGTTGGCGAACCACAGTGAACCGGCCAGCGCCATCAACAGCAGAGCCAGTCCCAACCCGGTATAGATGCGGCGTTGCCGCGCCAGCGCCTGCCAGTGCCGCTCTGTCTCGGTGACCATGGGGGAATGTTGGGGCGATTTCATAATCTGGTCCTGTTGCGACAAGGAAAACCGCGGCCCCCTTTGCAAGAGACCGCGGCCGTTAGGCAGTGAGAAGGCTTACGAGCCGATCTTGGCTTTGCGAGCGTCGATGATGGCCTGGTAGAACGAGGCGTCAACTTCGGTGTAGCCCTTGTAATCGCCGCCCTGAATGGAAGCGAAGCACTCGGGATCGCTCTCGGGCAGCGTCATCATGAAGTCCTTGAACTTGGCCTTCATGTCGGTGTCCATGGTTGAACGGACGACGATCGGTCCGTTCGGGATCAGCGGCGACTGCCAGACCTGAACCAGATCACCCATGTCGACGATGCCCTTGTCGACCATCTTCTTCAAATTGCCCGATGTGTAGCCGTCCTTGAATTCGCCAACGCCGGAAGCCCAGGTGGTGCCTGCATCGAAGTTGCCCTTGACGACTTCCAGAACCAGGTTCTCGTGACCGCCGCCGAAGCCGGTCTCACCGAAATAGTCTGCGATCGGCATGCCGATGGCGGCAGGCAGCGTGACAGAAGGAACCAGGAAGCCCGAAGTCGAGTCGGGATCGGCGAAGCCAAGCTTCTTGCCCTTGAGATCTTCAAGCGTGGTGATGCCCGAATCCTTGCGCGCAACCATGACGGAGTAGTAGCCGGTGGCGCCATCAGTCTGGATCGTGGTCAGGATTGGCTCAACCGCTTTCGGATCTTCGAGATAGACCTTGGCATAGCCGGATGCGCCAAGTTCGGCGTAATCGAGCGTGCCGCCAAGCAGGCCCTGGATCACGCCGTCATAGTCGGCGGCAGGAAACAGCGAGACTTTTTCAACGCCGAGAACGGCTGGCAGGGTGTCGGTCATGCACTGGAAGCTGCGCAGACGGTCGGCTTCGTTTTCGCCACCGAGAATGCCGATGCGGAAGTCCTTGAGGTCTTCGGCAACAGCAGGCTGGACAGCGATGATGGCAGCGAACGAGGCCGCTGCGAGAAGGGCTTTTTTGAACATTGATCTGCTCCTGGTGAGATCCGGCAGGATGCCGGCTATTCCGTTGATGGGGCCTGTCACGCGGGCAAGGCGACCCCGGCGGCTGCAGGTTTGACGCAAAGCGCTGGCTGCAACGGACCGGTGGATTTCGGCTCGGCCGGCAGCACTGGGCGTCCGGCGGAAATCGATGTCGAGGTGATGGCTTCGGATATTTCGGCGCCGTCGGCGGAGGCGCCGTAGATCATCCGCACGGCCTCGGTGGTCAACTCGTCGGGCGAACCGTCAAACACCACCTTGCCGCCGGCCATGCCGATCACCCGCTCGCAATAGGCGCGCGCCGTATCAAGCGTGTGCAGATTGGTGATCACCGTGATGCCTTCGCGCTCATTGATGTCTTTGAGCGCGTCCATCACGATCTGCGCGTTGAGCGGATCAAGTGAGGCGATCGGCTCGTCGGCCAGCACCATCGAGGGCGACTGCATCAACGCCCGCGCGATGGCAACGCGCTGCTGCTGGCCGCCCGACAGGGTGCCCGCCATCTGCAATGCGGTCTGGGCGATGCCGAGACGCTCCAGAGCCATCAGAGCACTTGCGCGCTCTTCGACCGTAAAGATGTTGAGGATGTTGAGCACCGTGGAGCGATGATTGAGGCGACCGAGCAGCACATTGGTCAGCACATCAAGCCGCGGCACCAGATTGAACTGCTGGAATATCATTGCGCAGTCACGCTGCCAGTTGCGCAGATTTGAACCGCCGAGACCTGATACCGTCTTGCCCTTGAACCGGATCTCGCCGCTGCTCGTCGGCGTCAGCCGGTTGATCATGCGCAAAAGCGTTGACTTTCCGGCGCCAGAGCGCCCAATAACGCCGACCATCTGGCCTTCCGGGATCGACAGCGTGACAGCATCAACAGCGATATTTGTTCCAAATCGGCGGGTCACGTCGGTCAGTTCAAGCATGGGCAAATTCCCTCGAAATCATTTTTGGTCTTGCGACCTTCGAGGAGTGACCTAGCCCAGCCATGTGAAAGGCCAATGTCGGTTTGATGTCAGTTTTGTTACGCTCCACAGGCCCGCTTCCAAAACGGCCGACCGTCCGGCATTTGTGCCGTTGGCGGGCTTGCGCTCCCGTCTCCGCCGTGGCCCTATGCGCAGGTCTGGTGCCCGTCAAAAGCGGGAGAATCGGGAATTCGGTGAGACTCCGGAACGTGCCCAACGCTGTAACGGGGATGGTCTGCGCGACATGCCACTGGGCAAGCCCGGGAAGGCGCGCAGGTCAGATGATCCGAAGTCAGAAGACCGGCCAGATGTCATAGCCTTGCCGCACATGGACGGTGCAGTGGGGTGTTACGGATTGTTGGGGATCAAACAATGCCGAAGACATATATGCTGGCGCCTGCTGTCAGCTTTTCAAGCTCGGAACGAGACGCCGTATACAAGGCCATCTTCACCCGCCGCGACGTGCGCGACCAGTTCCTGCCGGACCCGGTTCCGGGTGACGTGCTGCGGCGGCTTTTGCAAGCCGCGCATCACGCGCCGTCCGTGGGTTTCATGCAGCCCTGGAATTTCATCACCATCCGGAGCCAGTCGGTTCGCGATCAAATTGCCGATGCGTTTGGGCGCGCCAATGATGAAGCCGTCAAACTTTTTCCCGAAGAACGGCAATCCAAATACAAATCATTGAAGCTTGAAGGCATTCGCAAGGCGCCGCTCAACATCTGCATCACCTGCGACCGCAACCGCAGCGGAGAGGTGGTTCTGGGCAAAACCCACAATTCCAGCATGGATCTCTACAGCACGGTCTGTGCAGTGCAGAACCTCTGGCTCGCCGCACGCGCCGAAGGCATTGGCATGGGCTGGGTCAGCATTTTTCGCGACGCTGATCTCAAATCCATTCTCGACATTCCCGAGCGGATCGAAATCGTCGCCTATCTCTGCCTCGGCTATGTCGATGAGCTCTATGAGCAGCCGGAACTGGAGGTCAAAGGCTGGAACCGGAGGCTGCCGCTCGACGATCTGATTTTCGAGGAGCGCTGGCAGGACGAAACCTAGCCGCCTTGTTTTTCGATGAATTCCTCGACCGGCAGCGTGCGGAAATCCTGCAGCGCCGCATGCAGCTTCTCGTGCTCCCAGTCCCACCAGGCCAGCGCGTCGAGGCGGCGGGCGATGTCATCGGAAAACCGCTGCCGGATGGTGCGCGCCGGCACGCCGACGGCGATGGCGAAATCAGCGACATCTTTTGTGACCACCGCGTTGGCGCCGATGATGGCGCCATTGCCGATGCTCACACCCGGCATCACCACCGCGCCATGCCCGATCCAGGTATCATGGCCGATCGTGATCCGCTGCCCGGCGCGCCAGTCGAAGAAATCCTGATTGTCAGTCTCACCGTCAAAATACCACGACGAGCGATAGCTGAAGTGATGCAACGACGCCTGCTCCATCGGGTGCATGCTGGCATAGATCCGTACATGACTGGCGATATTGGCGAATTTGCCGATGCTCGCATAGGCTATCTGGGTGTTCTCGACGCAGTAGGAATAATCCCCCATGGTCGAGTGCGCCACAGTGCAATGAGCGCCTACTTCGGTGTAGCGGCCTAGACTGGATTCGACGATCTTGGCGCTGTCATGCACCAGCGGCGTATCGGACAGCCGGGTCATGCTGCCGTCTTTCCGGTGGCAAAAGCCGATACGTCAATCACATGATCGGCCACTGCATTGCGCACGTCCTGATCGTGGAAAATGCCGAGCAGTGCAGCGCCATCGGCCTTCTTGCGGGCAATCAGATCGATTACGACTTCGCGGTTGGCTGCATCCAGCGATGCTGTCGGCTCATCGAGCAACAGGATCGGGTGATCGGTAATGAAGCCGCGGGCAATATTGACGCGCTGCTGTTCGCCGCCCGAAAACGTCGCTGGCGGTAGCGACCAGAGTTTTTCCGGCAGATTGAGTTCAGTAAACAGATCCCGCGCCCGCTGATGCGCGATCTCCTGCGCAATACCCCGGATCATCAACGGCTCGGCGGCGACATCAAGTGCCGAGACGCGTGGCACCGCGCGTAAGAACTGGCTGACATAGCCGATGGTGTCACGCCGGATCGCCAGCACCATGCGCGGATCGGCACTGGCGATATCGATGTGTCGACCGTGATGGTTGACCAGAATCTGCCCGCTGTCGCAGCCGTAATTGCCGTAAAGCATTTTCAGGATCGAGCTTTTGCCGACGCCTGACGGGCCACCAAGCACCGCGCAGGATCCCGATTTCAGCGAAAACGACACATTGGTGACGACCGGCAATTCGACGCCGCCACGCATATGCATGACGAATGTCTTTTTCACTTCCGAAGCGACAAGCAGCGTTTTCATAGATCAGACCTGAAGAATGGAGGAGACGAGGAGCTGGGTGTAGGGCGCACGCGGATCATCGAGCACCCGGTCGGTGAGACCGGCCTCGATCACCCTGCCCTCTTTCATCACGATCATCCGGTCCGACAAAAGCCGCGCCACCGCAAGATCGTGGGTGACCACCACCACCGCAAGACCGAGATCGGAGACCAGCCCGCGCAGCAGGTCGAGAAGTCGTGCCTGCACGGAGACGTCCAGCCCGCCGGTGGGTTCATCCATGAACACCAGCCGTGGTTCGGTCACCAGATTGCGGGCAATCTGCAACCGCTGGCGCATGCCGCCGGAGAAGGTCCGCGGTTGATCATCAACCCGGTCTTCATCGATTTCGACGCGGGACAGCCATTCAATCGCCGTGTTGCGGATATTGCCGTAATGCCGGTTGCCCACCGCCATCAGCCGTTCACCGACATTGGCGCCGGCAGACACTGTCATGCGCAACCCATCAATCGGGTTCTGGTGCACAAAGCCCCAGTCGGTCCGCATCAGGTAGCGCCGTTCGGCTTCAGCCATCTTGTAGATGTCGGCGCTCGCGCCGTCGCGCATCCGGTAATGAACCGTACCGCAAGTGGGCGTCATCCGCGAGGAAATGCAGTTGAGAAGCGTGGTCTTGCCGGAGCCGGATTCACCGACAATCGCCAGCACTTCGCCCGGCCACAGATCAAAACTCACATCGGCGCAACCGATGCGTTTGCCGTAGACGCGGGTCAGGTTATCTACGCTCAACAGCGGCTGTTTGGCTGCAGAGACGAGTGCGTCGACGGGCGCTTCAAGTGTCTCGGAAAGGCTCATCACATCGCCTCCTTTGCGGTATCGGTTTCATCGCCCAGCTCCGGCTCATCGCCAAGCAAAGCGCCGCGGTGGCCATCGGCCCGGCGGCTTTCGCAATAATGGGTGTCGGAGCAGACGAACATGCGCCCGCCCTTGTCATCGAGCACCACCTCGTCGAGATAGACCTGCTCTGCGGCACACAACGCGCATGGCTGCTCAAAATGCTGGATCTCGAACGGGTGATCCTCGAAATCGAGGCTGACTACCTCGGTGTGGGGCGGGATCGCGTAGATCCGCTTTTCGCGGCCGGCGCCAAAAAGCTGCAGCGCTTCAGACTGATGCATTTTCGGATTGTCGAATTTCGGCGTCGGCGACGGATCCATCACATAGCGCCCCTCGACCTTGACCGGATAGGCGTAGGTTGTGGCGATATGGCCGTTGCGGGCGATATCCTCGTAGAGCTTGACGTGCATAAGGCCATATTCCTCAAGCGCATGCATCTTGCGGGTTTCGGTCTCGCGCGGCTCTAAAAATCGCAGCGGCTCAGGGATCGGCACTTGATAAACCAGAACCTGGCCCTCGGTCAGTGGCGTTTCCGGAATCCGGTGTCGGGTCTGGATGATCGAGGCATCCGGAGTTGACGTGGTCGTCGCTACACCGGCGGTTTTGGCAAAAAACGCCCGGATCGACACCGCATTGGTGGTGTCATCAGCGCCCTGATCGATCACCTTGAGCACGTCTTCGCGCCCGATGATCGCTGCCGTCACCTGCACCCCGCCGGTGCCCCAGCCATAGGGCATCGGCATTTCGCGGGACGCGAACGGCACCTGGTAGCCGGGAATGGCAATGCCCTTGAGGATCGCCCGGCGGATCATCCGCTTGGTCTGTTCGTCGAGATAGGCAAAATTGTAGCTCGCCAGGTTTTGCACGGGAGCGTCTTTCAACGGCGCGTTCATTCTGCGGCCTCCATGGCGTCGTCAGTCGCGGATGTCTCGTCTTCGGTCTTCGCCGCACTGGCGAAATGCTCGGCGCGCATGCGGCGCACCAGATCAAGTTCGGCCTGAAAGTCGACGTAATGCGGCAGCTTGAGATGCTCGACAAAGCCGGTCGCCTGCACATTGTCGCAATGCGACAGCACGAATTCCTCGTCCTGCGCCGGAGCAACAATGTCCTCGCCGAGCTCGGACGCGCGCAGCGCCCGATCGCACAACGACATCGCCATCGCCTTGCGCTCGGCCTGTCCGAAGACCAGCCCATAACCGCGGGTAAACTGCGGCGGCGCCTTGGCCGAGCCCTGGAACTGGTTGACCATCTGGCATTCGGTCAGTTTCACACGGCCGATTGCCACGGTGAAGCCGAGTTCGGGGATCATCACCTCGACATCGACTTCGCCGATGCGGATTTCACCGGCAAACGGATGGCTGCGCGCATAGCCGCGCTGGGTTGAATAGGCCAGCGCCAGCAAAAACCCTTCATCGCCACGCGCCAGTGTCTGCAGCCGCGCATCGCGACCCATCGGGTATTCGGTCGGCGTGCGGGTGATGTCGGCCACCGGCCGCGATGCGTCCGTCACCGGATCATCTTCGATCAACCCTTCATCGCCCAGAATGTCGGAGACGCGAGTGACTTTCTCACCTCTCTCTGGCGCGGTCTCCGGTGCCTGCACAGGCTCGTCGCCAGCCGGAGCCGGATCAAGCAGGCGGTGGGTATAATCGAATGTCGGGCCCAGCAGTTGGCCGCCCGGCAGATCCTTGTAGATCGCCGAAATTCGCCGCTCGACCAGCATTTCGCCGGTGTCCATCGGCTCGGAATGACCAAACCGCGGCAGGGTTGTCCGGTAGGCCCTGAGCAGAAACACGGCCTCGATCAGGTCACCGCGCGCCTGCTTGATAGCAAGAGCGGCAAGCTCGGGATCGTAAAGCGAGCCCTCGCCCATCACCCGATCGACGGCGAGCGACAACTGCCCGGCAATCTGCTCGAGCGTCAGCCCCGGCACCTGCGTGTCCCCCCGGCGACGTGCGCCAAGCAGACGGTGAGCATTGGCGATGGCGGCTTCCCCGCCCTTGACTGCAACATACATGGCTTACGCTCCCTCACGGACAAGACGGGTGCTGCGCGGCAGAGCCGCCACGCAATCACGACCGGCGAGGATCAAGTCAACGCCGCGCGGAAAGGCGGCCCTGTTGGCCTGCCACTGCGCCTCGAAATGCGGCGGCATCGGATCGGGCGACAGGCTTGCCTGCTGCTTGATGCCGGGACCTTCGAGCTTCAGCGCGGCACCGTCCGTCAGGCTGGAAACCTGCAGGATGATTGTCGTCGAGCGATCCGGAAACTCCTGGGTGCCAAGCGAAAATCCGTTGAGCGCCGAGAGGCTCTGCGGGCTCGCCACCAGCGCAAATGCAGCTTCCGACTGATGCACGGTAACCGGCGCACCCGTGTGAAACACGATCCAGTCCTTGACTGCAGAAGTCTTGTTCAGTGCTGGATCAAGCCAGACCGGTGTATCGGCATCGGCCAACGTGGCAATCAGCGCAGCTGCAGAGGCCGTGAGCGGTGCCGGCGGCGCAGTCACAACCGGTAACGCATGTACCGAGCCGGGGCGCGCCATCGCGTCCATCAATGCCCGGAACACGCTTTGCGACGCGCCGACAGGATCGGCGAACCCGCCTTCATAAACGGTCGATGAGTGTGTTGCAGCAGACATCAGTCTTCTCCTCGCACCATGGTGAAAAAATTGACCCGGGTCGCTTCGGTCTCTTCGCGCAGCTTGGCATCTGTCTCGCTAGCCAGTTTTTCGAGCGGAGCAACGATCACCTGCTCAATCGTGTTCGCATGGGCGGGATCCTGCGCCAGCGCGTCGATGACTGCGACCAGTTGCGCCTTGCGTGTGTCGCGCCCGCTGATCATTGCATGCCCGACCTCACCGGACCCGATCCGCACAGTCACCCGTGTGGCTGACATCTCACCGACATGGAATGGCTGACCGTTTCCACCAATACGGCCGCGCAAGGCGACAAGGCCCGATTCCGGGCCGCGCAACAGATGCACCTCGGGGTCAAGTTCGGCCTGTTTCCAGCACGACAACAACTCCTTGCCTGGCGCCTTCGCCAGTACTGACAGGCGTCTTTGACGCGCTGCGATGTCCGGAGCTAGCGCGTTTTCCTGCACGTTCTTCGCAAGCGACATTGAGAACTCCTTATTTGTCTATTTATCTAGACAATTATATAACTTACGCTACACTTAAACGGCGCGTATGACGAGCCTGTGACACCACGAAAGGAAAGCCGGTTTGAAAACTGTGCAAAGACGCACCGGGATCGCGCTGTGGCGGCAGGTCGCCGACCAGATCCGCCAATCGGTTCTCACTGGACTTGCGCCCGATGAGCGCCTGCCCTCGGAGGCGGAACTGGCGACCCGCTTCGGCGTCAACCGGCATACCGTCCGCGCCGCGATTGCAGCGCTGGAGAAGGAAGGCATCCTGCGCGCCGAGCAAGGCCGCGGCACCTTTCTCAATGACCGCAAGCGTCTTCGTTATCCCATCGGCCAGCGCACGCGTTTTTCCTCAGGCCTGGAAAATCAGGCGCAAACCCGGTCCGGCAAGCTGCTGTCGAGCAAGACTTTGCCCGCCCCGCTCCATGTGTCCACGGCACTGTCATTGCCTGAAAGCACGCCAGTCATCGAACTGTCGACAGTCTCGGCTGCTGACGGCGTGCCGGTTTCGGCCGCCACTTCCTGGTTTGACGCGGCGCGGTTCGCTCAGATCGCCGACCTCTATGCCGAGACCGGCTCGATCACGGCGTCCCTGGCGCTGCTCGGCGTTGACGATTACACCCGCAAGACCACGGCAATCGAAGCCCGGCATGCCAGCAGCGAAGATCTCGATCTGCTCGCACTTTCGCCCGGCGCCATCGTCCTCTTGACCCGCGCGATTGATATTGATTCCCGAGGCCAGCCGGTCCTCTACGGCGAATCCCGCTTTGCTGCCGACAGGGTCGAACTGCTCATCGACAACGATGCATCCAAGGGAAATGGCGACACAGGCTGACCCCGCCGCTACCGCATTGTCACAATCACCGTCACAAAACTGAGAACTGAATCGTGTTTAAGCCTGCCAGCAAGACGATTGCTCAAGGTTCAGGCGGGCTCCGTGACCAAAAAATTCCGGACGATATTCCTTTCCGACATCCACCTCGGCACTCCCGATTGTCAGGCGGATATCCTGATCGATTTCCTGCGCGAGCATGATGCACAGACGATCTATCTGGTCGGCGACATCGTCGATTGCTGGCGCATGAAGCGCAAGGGCTTTTACTGGCCGCAATCTCACAACGACGTGGTGCAACAGCTGCTGCGCAAGGCCCGCAAGGGCACACGCATCATCTATGTGCCGGGCAATCACGATGAAATGCTGCGCGACTATCAGGGCGTTCATTTTGGCGGCATCGAAGTGCGCGAACGCGATGTGTTTGAAACCGCCGACGGCAAGCGGTTGCTGGTCATCCACGGCGACGAATTCGACATGGTGGTGATGAACCACCGCTGGCTCGCCCATCTGGGCGACATGGCCTACGGCTTGGCGATGTGGACCAACAAATGGCACAACCGCTCCCGCAAATTGCTGGGCCTGCGCTACTGGTCGTTCTCCCGCTGGGCCAAGCTCAAGGTCAAGGGCGCCGTCAACTTCATCTCCGACTTCGAAGAAGTACTGGCTGATGAAGCCCGTAAACATGGCGCCGATGGCGTCATCTGCGGTCACATCCATCACGCCGCCAACGAGATGCGCGGCGGCATCCGATACATCAACACCGGCGACTGGGTGGAAAGCTGCACCGCCGTCGTCGAGCATTCCGACGGCCGTATGGAGATCATCGACTGGTCACGCCGCATCCCGGAAAAGGCCGGACAGGTCGCCAAGAGCGCCCCCCTCAAACAGATACCAGGCAAGCAGGACCAAGCGGCATGATTCTTATCATGACTGGCCGCCCCCTCTTCTCTCCCTCGGAGTTATCACAATGACCATGATTGAAACCACCGCCGTCGGCGCTCGTATCGACGGTGCGGTCGTCCGCAACACGGCCTTGTCCTCGACCGGCATTCTCGAGCGGGTGTTCTCGGCAGCGTTCCGCGGCCTGGTCTATCCGCAGATCTGGGAAGATCCGCTGGTCGATATGGAAGCTCTGGCGCTCAAGGAGACCGATACCCTTGTCACCATCGCTTCGGGCTCATGCAATGTCATGTCCTACCTGACCGCGAACCCGGCCAAGATTATTGCCGTGGATCTCTCCCCCGCCCATGTGGCTTTGGGTAAGCTCAAGCTCGCAGCTGCTGCGCATCTGCCCGACCACACCTCGTTTTCCAACCTGTTCCGGCACGCCAATCTGAAAACCAATGTTGCGCTTTATGAGCGTCACATCCGCCCGCATCTTGATGAGAAGACGCGGGCCTACTGGGGCGGGCGGGAAATCAACGGACGCCGCCGCATCAGCCGTTTCACCCGCGGCTTCTATTCGACCGGATTGCTCGGACGCTTCATTTCTGCCGCCCACGTAACCGGCAAACTCTACGGTATCGACCCGCGCGAATTGCTGCGCATGGACAGCATCGAAAAGCAGCGTGAATTCTTCGAAACGCGGATTGCACCTGTATTCGACAGCCGCAGTTTCAAGGCGCTGACTTCGCTGCGCGCGTCGCTGTTTGGACTTGGCATTCCACCGGCGCAGTATGATGCCTTGGCAGGTGATGCGCCCGACGGCATGACCGGCGCGCTGAAAACCCGCACCGAAAAGCTGGCCTGCGGCTTTCCGCTCAAGGACAATTACTTTGCCTGGCAGGCTTTCGGCCGCGGCTATCAGCCAGGCGAGACAGCCAGCCTGCCGCCCTATCTCGAAGCCCGCAATTTCGAAACCATCCGCCGCAATGCCGGCCGGGTCGAGATCGTCAACGAGAACATCACAGCCATGCTCGCCGCCCGCCCCGCAGCTTCGGTTGACGCCTTCGTGCTTCTCGATGCGCAGGACTGGATGACAGACAGCCAGTTGTCCGAATTGTGGGCCGAAATCACTCGCACCGCGACCCCGTATGCCCGCGTCATCTACCGCACCGCCGCCGCGCACTCACCACTTCCGGGCCGGGTTCCCGACGGAATTCTCACCAAATGGGATTACCGAATTGAGCAAAGCCGGGAGCTCGGCGCGCGCGATCGCTCGGCGATATACGGCGGCTTTCATCTCCACGTCAAACGCGACGCCGGCGCATGAGCAGCGTCTCCGCCAACGCCTCGGTGATGGATGGCATCTATCGCCATCAGCGCCATATCTATGATCTGACCCGGCGCTACTATCTGCTTGGCCGCAATGATCTGATCGCCGCCCTCAAGCCGCCAACCGGAGGTACCGTGCTCGAAATCGGCTGCGGCACCGCCCGCAATCTGATCCTGACGGCAAAGCGCTATCCTGATGCCAGGGTGTACGGTCTCGACATCTCCGCCGAGATGCTCAAATCGGCTGAAGCGATGGTATCGAAACGCGCCATGAGCGATCGTGTCCATCTGACCCAGGGCGACGCGACCCGCTTCGATTCCGGCAAGCTGTTCGGCGTATCAGGTTTCGACCGGGTGTTTCTTTCCTACAGCCTGTCGATGATCCCCGGTTGGGAAGCAGCCCTCGAACAGGCCATGCAGGCCGTTGCATCCGGCGGCGAACTCCATGTGGTGGATTTCGGCCAGCATTCCGCGCTGCCCGACTGGTTCGGCAAAGCTCTCAAAGCCTGGCTGGCGCGCTTTCACGTTACACCGCGCCAACAGATCGAAGGCGTCATGACCGCGCTGGCTGGGGATAGCCATGGTCAATTGACGTTTTCATCGATCTACCGTGATTACGCCCGGATTGGCGTGATCCGTTTGCCCTGAGTTCCGTCAAGCCGAGCGCCCTTGGCCGGCCATGCCACTGCAATGGGCATCGACGATCCGCTGAACCATCGGTGCATAATAGGAAAATGGCTGCGTTGTCAGCCCTGCCTCCTTGCCGGCATCGTCATAGGTGCGAACCCGGATGATCGCCGGACAATTCTGGTTCAGTTCGAACGCCAGAACTTCGCCGTCGTTCATCGGCCCACCCTGCAGATTGAGCGAGTGGATCGAAGCCTCTGAAAGTTTGCCCAGATATTCGGGTCTGGCCGCGCAGAGATAGCGCTTGGCAGCGACATGGTAGCGGACGCAATCAGTCACCAGCGTGGGGAAAAACGGCTCCAGCACCTGAGCGCCGGCTTCTTCGTGATGCCTGTCCTCGACATCATCCATCGAGAAGGTACCGAATTCTGAGGTGAAGTGCCCGATGTCGTGCAAAAGCGTAGCCACAATGATGATCTCGGGCTCACCGGCTTGCTCGGCGAAATGCGCACCCTGCAGCATGTGTTCGGCCATGGTTACCGGCTCGCCGAGATACTCCTCGCCGCCCCGACGTTCAAAAATCTCTGCCAGGAAATCGACAATCGTTTCAGCCGAGAGGGTTTCCGATTTGGTCATGCTCATTCTGCTGCCTCCAGGGATTGTGTTTCCAGCGAAGCCAATGTCGACAACAGCCCGTCCTTGTCGGCATAGCATCCCTGCAGCCAGCGTGATCCCGCGCCGGAATAGCCCTTGCGGGCATGCAGCACTCTTGTGTTGTCGACCAGAAAACATTCGCCCGGCGTCATCTTGAAGGTCACTTCCATGGCAGGGTCATCAATAATCTCGCCGAACCGGCGATAGGCGGCATAATAGCTTGCCATCTCATCGAAGGGCACATCGGTAATCGCCGCTGTCGAACGATTGTTGAAGCGCACGCCGATCAATTCACCATCGGCGGACAATTCGATCATCGGACGTCGCGAACGCAGGCAGACGCCTTTTTCCCCGGCATATTCAAACCGGGCGCAGTGTTTTGACAAAACCTCGAACCAGGCCGGGTTCTCCGCCTTCAGCCGCAACGCTGCGGCAAAACCGTCAACCACCATGTTCTCGCCACCCTCGGCCGAGTTCTCGAGACAATAGAGAATTTGCACTGTCGGCACCGGGTCGCGGTAGGGATTGTCGGTATGGGCCTGCAATCCCAGCCCGGTATAGGCCAGATTGGTCGGATTGACTTCGGTTCGCACCTCGAAATATCTGCCGTAATTGGTTTCCCGGACATAGCCGAACAGCGCCGCAATCTTCAAGAGAGCCTCCGGCTCCACCGGTCCGCCCGCCATTTTGCCAAAGCCATATTTGCGCAACTGGGACAGCCAGTCGCGCAGTACACGGCTGTCAGCTTTGGCCAGATTGAAATCAGCAAGCGGGATCGCGCTCATCAGACCATTGTCCCAAGTCTCGATATCCGCCGCCAGCCATCCGGTCTCGCGCTTGGATCCGCTGTCATAGCTGTGCGCCATCAGCCAATCGAGGTCATAATCGATGCTCCTGGCTTCAGGTTGAAACTCGAGCTCCAATCTGGTGCCAGCAATTCGCGCACTATCGATTCTGAGGTCGACCGGGATATCGCGAAGCGCGATCAGCCGTTGTCCGTTTCCTGCCGATCGGGTTTCAGCGTCCCAGGCATTGTCACGCAGCCAGATGGCGTGAAACCGTGTCCGCGCGCCAGCATCGGAAATCAGGGTCACGATCTGACCATCATCACTGAGTTCAACATGGTCCATTTTTTGGTGTCCTCTAGAGCCTTGGCGTTGATGACAGTCTCGACAATCCTTGCCATAATGACAACTCAACAATAACCATGCTTAGATACGGTTTTCATTATGCCTCTGAACAAGATTGGTCGCCTGCCGCTGGAGTGGGTTCGTGTTTTCGAGGCGGCGGGTCGCACCGGCAGCTTTACCGCTGCCGCATCCGAAATCGGATTGACGCAGGCTGCCGTAAGCCAGCGCATCAAGAACCTTGAACAGCTTGTCGGCGTCAGCCTGTTTTCAAGGCAGCCACGCGGCGTGATCCTGACTGTGGATGGCGAAGCCTGGCTTCCCTATGTCACGCAAGCCCTGCAGGCACTCAACCGCAGCGCGGACGAATTGTTCGGCAAGGCGCCTGACCGGATTGTCATTTCAGCCAGCGCCTCGGTTGCCCAGATGTGGATTGTTCCGCGCCTCGCAGCCCTGGAAAACAAGCCGAAATTTCAGATTTCGATGACCACCATGATCATCGAACCGGATTTTGCCAAGGCCAACGCCAGCATCGAAATCCGCTACATCCGGGAATCCCGTCCCGAGGGCCGCGCCACCCGGCTGTACCGGGAAAGCCTTGTTCCTCTGGCTGCTCCGACGCTTCTTGAGGGTGGCATACCCTGGTGGAAATTGCCTCGTATCGCCGTGTCCGGGCCGCGCCCCGGCTGGCAGGAATGGGCAGTGCAAACCGGCGTTGCAGCAACCTCAGTGCCAATTTTTCGGTTTGACAATTACGTCTCTGCGCATGCCGCCGCAAAGGCAGGGCTCGGTGTGGTTCTGGGATCACTGCCGCTTTCCGGTCAGGATCTTGAAAGCGGGAATTTGGTCCGCCTCTCAGACAAGGTGCTGACACCGGACGCCGGATACTGGATGACAGCGAACGAGGATATGCTGACCCGAAAGAACTGGGAAGAAATCGTCGACATGCTCTGCGAACCCACGCAACAGCTGTGAGAAAAACAGCGAGGCCTCAGCCGGCGCCGCCGACATTGGTCCGGGCGACGGCAACCGTCTTGATGATGGCAAAGCAGCCCGCACCGGGCGCAAGTTCCAGCGCCAGGGCAGACCGCCGGGTGATCCGCGCCAGCAGCAGATCATCGCCGGCCTTGAGCTGGATGATCGCACCGGGTCCCTCGCCGAGCCGCACCGCGGTCACGGTCGCCGGCAAGACATTGAGCGCTGACAATCCCTCGGGCCGGGTTCGCGACAGGATCACGTCCTGCGCCAGGATCCGGATCGAAAGCCGCGCCCCGATCCTGGCTTCCACCCTGGGCAGATAAAGCGGCCCGGCAGATGCTTCAAGCCGCGTCAGACCGTCATCTTCCTGCGCTGTCACCACCGCATGAAGCGATGCGCCGGCTGTGCGGATGCCGAGCGCCGGCACATTGTCGGGGTCGGAGAGCATGTCGTCGGCCGGACCGGCTCGGACAACCCGGCCCGAATCCATCAACACCAGTGTCGTGGCCAGCCGGGCAACCTCGACCATCGAGTGGCTGACATAGAGCACCGGCACGGCGGTTTCTTCGCGCAACCGCTCGAGGAACGGCAGGATCTCCGCCTTTCGCTCCTCATCCAGCGCCGCCAGCGGTTCATCCATCAGCAACAGTTGCGGTCTGGCGAGCAACGCCCGGCCGATGGCCACGCGTTGTTTCTCGCCTCCCGACAGGCGAGCCGGTTGCCGACCAAGCAGATCGCCGATGCCGAGCATCTCCACCACATGATCGAACTCTGCGCCCGGCCCGCGCGGCGCAAACCAGCGTCCATAGCTGAGGTTTTGGCGCACGCTGAGATGCGGAAACAACCGGCCTTCCTGAAACACATAGCCAAGCCGGCGCTGATGCACCGGCACCGACGCGCCCTGGCCACAATCAAACAGAACCCGCCCGTCGAGCACAATTTTCCCAGCATCTGGCCGCAACAGCCCGGCCACGGCATTCACCACAGAGGTCTTGCCAGAGCCGGAACGGCCAAAAAGGGCAGTGACGCCCGCAGGCGCTTCGAAGTCGACGTCGAGCGCAAAATCACCAAAGCTATGTGACAGTCGGACAGAAAGGCTCATGATCCCGAGATCCTCCGCGCCACGGCCCGGCCGATCCATTCAGACAGAAACAGCGCCAGAAGTGCAATCGCGACCGCGATCAGCACCAGTTGCATCGCCTGAGAATCGCCGCCGGGAACCTGCAGGAAACTGTAGATCGCCGATGGCAGGGTCTGGGTCTGGCCCGGAATGTTGGAGACGAATGTGATGGTCGCGCCAAACTCACCCATCGCCTTGGCAAAGGCCAGAATGACACCGGCCAGGATGCCGGGCAGGATCAGCGGCAAGGTGACCGTGGCAAACACCCAGAGCCGCGAGGCGCCGAGTGTTGCCGCCGCCTGTTCCAGTTTTGGATCAACCGCCTCGATCGCCAGCCGGATCGCGCGCACCATCAGCGGGAACGCCATCACCGCGGCAGCAAGTGCTGCCCCGGTCCAGCGGAACGCAAACACCAGTCCGAAGGTCTCTTCAAGGAAGCCGCCAATCGCGCCGCGACGACCGAAGGTCAAAAGCAGCAGATAGCCGGTGACCACCGGCGGCAGGATCAGCGGCAGATGCACCAGCCCGTTGAGCACCTGCTTGCCCCAGAACTCGTAGCGCGCCAACGCATAGGCCACCGCCACGCCAAAGGGCAGGCTCAGCACCGTTGCCCAGAACGACACCTTGAGCGACAGCGCAACCGCGCTCCATTGATCCGGAGTGAGCCAGTCAGCCATCGCCCTGCCCGATCAGCGGCAAGAACCCTTGCGCCCTGAAAACTTCTGCCGCAACTGGACCTCTCAGAACCTCCAGAAAGGCAGCCGCTTCCGGATGCACTGACGTGCTGACAATGGCCGCCGGATAGATGATCGGCGCATGGCTCTCTTCGGGAAAAACCGCGACCACGCTGACAGTGCCATCAGCCACCGCATCGGTTGCATAGACGATGCCAAACGGTGCTTCGCCCGACGACACCAGCGCCAGTGCCGCCCGCACATTATCGGTCTGCGCCACCTTTGAGGACACCGTGTCCCACAGACCCAGACTGCTGAGTGCCTCTTTGCCATAGATCCCGGCCGGCACGGAATCGACCAGCGCCATCGCCAGCCACTCGTCGCCGAGCAAGCCAGCGAGATCGGTGTCCGGGCCAAGATCAATTCCCGGTGCATCACGGCCATGTGCGATCAACACCAGACGGTTGCCCAACAGGTTTGTGCGGGTGTCGGGGTGGATCATCTTGGCCGTCTGCAGATAGTCCATCCAGTCAACCGATGCGGAAACGAAAATATCGGCCGGCGCGCCCTGCTCTATCTGCCGCGCCAGGCTGGAACTGCCGGCATAGGAAATGGTCACCGATTTGCCGGTAGCACTGCGCCAGTCCGTCGCCACCTGGTCCAGCGCGGTCTTCAGGCTGGCTGCGGCAAACACCAGCACATCGTCTGCCCGGGCGCCGACGGCAGACAGCGTCAACCCGGCAACAACCAGAACGCCAAGCATGCGACGGATCAAACGGGCAGGCATCCGGCAAGCTCCCTTAATTTGAGGTCTGTAGGGACGTACCAGCGGGAACCAGTGACTGGCAAGCACCAAGGCCTTATCGGCGTGGTGGCGCGTGGTCGAGATGAGAACAGGAAGCAAGGACACCCCTGCTTCCTGCTCCCGGTTTGTCATCAAAAGCGACCTAGCCAAACATGTCGGCGGTAATCCCGGCATACCAGCCGGCGGACTCCTCGTAATTGGCTTTGCGCACCGCATCCGTTTCGTCCATCTGGCTGATAAAGCCTTGTGTCGAGGCAATCTTGCCGTCGCCGGGGGCATATTGCGCGCCGACCTTCACACTGTCATCGGTCTCGATCAGGGACCAGCAGGTGTTGGCGTATCTGGCCGGAAACACTTTTGCGTCAAGCAGATCGCCGCGAATGGTCATCGCCGCCACCTTGGCCTGGCTATTGGCGGAAAAACCGGATTTCGGCATGTCACCGGCAATGCAGGCGTCGCCAATGACAAGCACGGACTCGTCCATTGTCGAGCGCATGCTGTCAGCCTCGATCGGGCAGAAGCCGCTGTCGTCGGTCAGCCCCGCAGCAGCGGCAATCGCGCCGCCCTTTTGCGCCGGAATGATGTTCATGAACGCGCCCTTGAAGGTGTCGAGATCGGTTTCAACGGTGCCATTGCCAACATCGACGCTGGCGATGCCGCCATGCACGTCGGGCCCGTACCATTCGATCATGCCCGGATAATGCTTCTCCCAGCCTTCCTGGAACACCCCCTGCTTCGAGAATTTCGGTTTCGGATCGAGAATGATCACCTTGGAGTCCGTCAGCCCCTTGGCCTTGAGCACATGCGCCATCATCGACGCGCGTTCATAAGGCCCCGGCGGACAGCGATAGGGATTGGGCGGTGCCACCATCAGGATCTGCTGGCCGTTTTCGATGCCGTCTAGACCGGCTTTCAAGAGCTTGGTCTGGGCCCCGGCCTTCCAGGCATGCGGAGCAATTTCAGACAGTTCCTCCGAATAGCCTTCGACCGAATCCCAGATCAGATCGATGCCCGGGGCCACCACCAGCCGGTCATAGGGAACCGAGGCCCCGTCTGCCATCATTACCGTTTTGGCCTCACGGTCGACGCCGGTTGCCATTCCGGTCACTTTGGTGATGCCGTAATTCGTTTGCAGCCCGTCGTAGCTATGAGTGATCGATTCAAAACTGCGGAACCCGCCAACGTAAAGATTGGAATAGAAGCAGGTGGTGTAAACCTCCGAATTCTCGATCAGCGTCACATCAATCGCGCCATCGGAATCCTTTGCGATGTAGCGCGCCGCAGTGGCCCCGCCTGCGCCACCGCCGATGACAACGACCCGCGGTTTGCCTTGTGCACGCAGATAGGTTGGAAGCGTCAGCGCCGCAGCACCGGCGCCGGTGAAAAGTCCGAATTGGCGTCTTGTCAGGCCTGCCATGATATCCTCCCGATTGCAGGTTGCAGTTTATTGCGGTTCCAGCGAACTGAAATAGGCGGCCAGCGCGGCGATCTCCTCATTGCCAAGATTGGCGACGCGCAGCTTCATCACGTCATTGGAGCGCACATTGGTGACGTATTCAAACAGCGAGAGGACGAAATAGTCCCTGGGCAATCCGACAATTGACGGAATGCCGTCAGCGTGGCCGCTGGCCTGATGGCAGGTAACGCATTCACCGGCGAGATATTCGCCATAGTCCGGGTCGCCTTCCATTTGCAGCACGATGTCGGCAAAGCCGTGAACCTGGCCATCAGCCGAGGCGGCGCCAGCCACTGGGTCCTGCGCCGGAGCTGTCTGTGTCGCAGCTTCAAGCCAGGAGATAAGTGCTGCGCGGTCAGCCGCGTCAGCCATGCCGCGAAACGACATGCGGTTGCCCTTGATGAAATCACGCGGTTTCTCGAGATAGGCGCTCAGTGTTTCGGCGGTCCACACCAGCCCCGCCTCGCCTGCCGCGCGCATGCCGTCGGAATAGCGGAAATCATCCAGGCTGCCGGCTGTGCGGCCGAACAATCTGTCGAGATGTGGGCCGACCTTGTGTTTCGCACCCGCGCCAATCTCGTGACAAGCAGCACAGGGTTTGAACGATGCGTCCGGCTCGGTCGCACCGGCAGATGTGGCCAAACATCCAAAAAAATGGCAGGCACCAGAGCGCGCAACATTCTGCTGCGCGTCTGGTGCCTGCCATGTTCAATCATTCCTGGCTCCTCAAGGGCGCTTTCGAGCACCCATCTGTCAATCGATCCCGCCTCCGGAATTCTCGTCACCCTCGCCTTCCGGCGTCACGTCGATGATCTGGGCACGGGCGGTGATTTCCACCGGCCCCGGCTTGCAGTCAGACATGCAGGGCTCAAGACCCTTGGCATAATGCGGCTCGCTCAACCGGTCATCTGGGATGAAATTATCTTCATTCGGCAACCGGATCGAAGCGAAGTTCGCCTTGGAAAGCTCGAACTCTTCATCATCGACGATATCGTTGAGATACATCAGATAGGCCGTCAGCGCATAGACATCGTCGTCCGACAGCGAGCGGGCGTCGCCGAACGGCATGGCGCGGCGGACATAATCGAACACCGTCGACAAATACGGCCAGTAGGAGCCGATGGTCTTGACCGGCCGGTCTCTGAGCAACGAGTCCTGACCGCCAGCCAGCACTGGCCAGCGACCGGCACCCTCGCCGAAATCACCATGGCAGACTGCGCAATTGTCCGAATAGATTGGCTCGCCTTGCGCCACGGTGCCCTTGCCCTCAGGCAGTCCTGTGCCGTCGGGGCGAATGTCGATGTCCCAGGCTGAAATCTCGTCGGGCATCGCCACCCGGCCAAGCCCGAAGGCGCCCTGGCTTGCCTCGACCGCCATTGCCGGCTCTGTCGCCGGTTCTTCGGCAGCAGGAGCCGCTTCCGCGGTTTCGACTGGTTCGGCCTCGACCACAGCCTCGGCTGCTGCCGCCTGTTCTGCCGAATAGCTCTTCAGATAGGCCAGCACATTGGCAATATCATCGTCTTTCTTCAGCCCGGCAAAGGCCATCTTGGTGCCTTTGATCATATCTTTGGGCTTGATCAGGTACTCGGTCAGGGTTGTCGCATCCCAGACCAGCCCACCGTCACCTGCCTCGATCATGGCCTTGGAGTACTTGTAGCCCTCCGCAGACCCTGCCTCGCGTCCGAACAGCTCGTTGAGCTCGGGGCCGACCCGGTGCTTGGCTCCCTCGCCGACGGCGTGGCAGGCCTTGCATTTCTTGAACACTTTTTCACCAGCATCAATGTCGCCATCGGCAAATGCCGGGGCGGCAAAGGCAGCCATTGCAACAACGGCCAGCGCCGCAGACTTAGGAAACTTCAACATTTTCAACCACCCCGTCGTTGTTGACGTGCCATGTCTGGATGCCATTGTTGTGATAGATCGAGTTGCCGCCGCGTGCAGCGCGCAGTTCATTCTTGGTCGGCTGAACCAGTCCCTGATCATCAATCGCACGGGACTGCAGCAGCAGCTCCGACCCGTCCCAGTTGATGTCGAGATAGAACCGGTGCAGCGCCTTGGGCAGGCTCGGCCCGTCGATCCGCGCCGTTTGCCAGGTGCGACCGCCATCAATCGTCACATCAACACGCTTGATCGTGCCGCTGCCCGACCAGGCCAGGCCGGAGATCACCAGTGGCCCCTTCCCATGTGTCACCGGCGCTTGCGGGCTCGGGCTGGTGATGACGGATTTGACATCCATCACCCAGGTGTGGCGGCGAGCCTTTCCGTCGGCCAGAAGGTCAGTGTATTTCGACGTCTCTTCGCGCTGTGCCCATGGCTTATCGCCAACTTCCAGCCGGCGCAGCCATTTGACCCACATGTTGCCTTCCCAGCCGGGAACGCACAGCCGCAGCGGATAACCCTGCTCGGGGCGCAAGGACTCGCCGTTCATCTTGAAAGCGACGAGACAGTCGTCCAGCGCCTTCTCCATCGGGATCGAGCGGGTCATCGCCGAGGCATCTGCGCCTTCGGCCAGCAGCCATTTGCCGCTGGTCTTGACGCCCGCCTCTTCCAGCAGATAGCGCAGCGGCACGCCGGTATAGACCACGCAATGAATCATCCCGTGGGTGAACTGGCAGCCATTGAGCTGCGAGCCCTTCCACTCCATGCCGCCATTGGCGGCGCATTCGAGGAAGTAGACCCGGTTTTCGCGCGGGAACCGTTTCAGGTCCTCCATGGTGAAGACCAGCGGCGTGTCGACCAGACCATTGATCATCAAGCGATGATCGGCCGGATCAATCGTTGCCGTGCCGCCATGGTGGCGTTCGAAGCAAAGCCCATTCGGCGTGATGATGCCTTCAAGCTCATGCAGCGGTGTGAAATTGATCGACGAGACCGGATCGGCCGTCAGCCACGGCACGCTGCGGCGCACGACATTCGCCTCGAATTCCGACGGCTTGCCATAGGGCGCGACGTCAACGCCCTCGCCAAGATAGCGGTTCCAGTCCTGGATTTCAGTGATCAGCGGATCGCCCGCTGCCCGCGCCACGCCGGCGCTTGCCGCAACCGCGGCTCCACCAAGCAGACCCGCCTTGAGAAAGCCGCGCCGTGACGCCGTCTGTTGCGTCGATTTCGTATCGGTCCGGTCTACCATGAGAGCCTCCCGTGGTGCATGTCCAGCATCTGCATCATTGTCTCCGTCGTCATTGCCGCGGTTTTGAAGCCCGGCCTTTCAGTTCAAATCAGGATCACCGGATCACCCGGACCGCCGCAGCGTCAGGATCCAGCGTGACCACCGATTTCTTGGTGATGTAGTCTTCCATCAGGTCGTAGATGGCGGGCCCTTCGACCCCCTCGTTGACCGATGCCCAGCCGCCGACCGTGTAGGTCTTGTCGGCTTCAAGCGGGTCGCCGCTGCCGGTCAACCGCATCTCCGTGATCCTGTTGCCCATACTGGCTTCAGGCGTGCAGGAATAGGTGAACCCGCCGACGCGGACCATGTCGCCGCCCTGTTGCAGGAACGGGTCCTTGTTGAACAGATTGTCACAGACATCTTCCATGATGTCCTTGAGCTGCGCTCCGGTGAACTCTAGCCGGTAGACCGACGGGTAGCTCATCGAGGTCTCGGTGTAGAGATCGTCAATGGTGATCTCCGAGCCCGGAAGCAGCGTCGTGCCCCAGCGGAAGCCCGGCGACAGCGCAATTTCGGTGTCGCGCTCTTCCATGATCCCCTGACAGATCAGGTCATCCCAGGTGCCGTTGAAATTGCCACGACGGTACAACATGGTATCGGTTGTACCGATCACCCGTTGTGTCTCGGCCTCATAGGGCGCACGCACTTCGGCGATCTTCGCTGCCATTTCGGGATCGGGCGTGATCACGTCAGCGAAGACCGGAATCAGTGTCGAGCTGTAGCCTGCTACCTTGCCATCCTTGATGTCCAGGTCGATGCGTCCAAGATACTTGCCGTGCGATCCCGAAGACATCAAAAGCGTGCCTTCGACTTCCAGCGCCACCGGAGTTGCGTCATGGGTGTGACCGGTCACAATCACATCAAGTCCGCTGACAACACCGGCCAGCTTTCGGTCCACGTCAAAGCCGTTGTGCGACAGCAGCACCACCACTTCCGCGCCTTCGGCACGTGCGGCGTCGACATTGGCCTGCAAGACCTCGGGGCGAATGCCGAACGACCATTTCGGGAACATCCAGCTTGGGTTGGCGATCGGAGTGTAAGGCATGGCCTGGCCGATAACCGCCACCTTCACACCACCGCGTTCGAAATAGGCAGTGTGCTCAAACGCCGGTTCATCCCATTCGGCATCGAAAATGTTCGATGCTAGGAACGGGTAACCCATGGCATCAACCAGTTCCAGGAACCGGTCCTGGCCAAGCGTGAACTCCCAGTGCCCGGTCATCGCGTCTGGCTTGAGCAACTTCATGCACTCGACCATGTCCATGCCATTGGTCTTCAGTGCCGTATAAGATCCCTGCCAGGTGTCACCGCCATCGAGGAACAACACCTTGTCGTCGCCGCGGTCAGCGCGGATCGCCTTGACCAGCGTCGCGGTGCGGTCAAGGCCGCCAAGCTGGCCATAGGTGCGGGCCAGATCGACATAATCGACCATCGTGTGGGCGTAAGCGTAGGGGCTGCCCTTCTCGATATCGAAATAGTTGAGGAACTCTTCGGCCACCAGATGCGGCGGTACACCGGCATAGTCGCCGACGCCGATATTGGTGTCGGGCGGGCGGAAGAACACCGGCTTGAGCTGAGCATGGCAATCGGTGAAATGCAGCAGCGTCACCTGGCCCTTGGAATCAAACTTCAACAGGTCGTCCTGAGTCAGCTTCTGCTGCGCCAGCGCCCGTGTCGGATTGGCGCCCAGGCCAGCAGCGCCGAGCACGAAACCGGCATTCAGGGCATATTGCAGGAAATCGCGTCTGGTATGCATCCCATTCTCCATTCAGCGGAAAAACGAACAAAGTGTCCCGCTCCGGCTTGTGCCAGATTCAGATTTCGCCAAAATTTCAACTCGTTATCGCATTATCACCGCAACCGGAGCCGGCTTGATGAAGCGCCTGTGCGCATTCTTGTACTGCGACGGCTGCCTTCCGGGTCAGAACTAACACAAGGGCCAAGCCGCGGCTGCCGGAGGCGCCCAAACGCCTCCGGTCTATTCAGAGCCTACTGGCGGACCGACGGGGTTTCGACCGAAAGGCCGGTGCCACGCCATGTCACATAGGTTTCCAGCGCCATCAGATCGTCCGAGAACGCCTTGGGCTGTTCGGCGCGGGTATCACGGATACATCCACGGAACCGCTGATGCAGCGATGTCAGGCCGCTCTTGAGCCGGTAGGTCGGGAAGCCGTTGACTTGCCCCTGGCTCAAATGGTCGGCGCGGATGAACTTGCCCATCGCCACTTCATGGCAGCTTGCGCAGGCCAGATTGAGCTGACCGGTGCGGGTGTAGTAGACATCCTTGCCCTTTTCCCACCAGGACTGCATGTCGCCTTCAGTGAGATCAAGCTCCACCGGCATACCAAGCGACTGGTGCTTGATATAGGCCGTCAGTTCCTGCTGGCCGCCCTTGTTGAAGGGCAGAGCTTCTGCACCCATCTGCTCGGTGCGGCACTTGTTGATCTGCAGCTCGATATTGATTGGCTTGCCGGAATCCGCATCCCATTTCGGGAAACTGGCTCCGACGCCCTTCATGGTTTCCGCAGCATCATTATGACAGCTCGCACAGGATTTCCCGGCTGTTCCGTCAACCGTGTTCCACAGCGTTTCGCCATCTTCGACAGCAATCATGCCGGGGTTCTCGATGGTATCGCGCTCGACGTCACGGGTTTCAGCCTCGCGGAAAAGCCAGCCCGAATAGACCTCGTCAAAAGGATGTCCTTCAGGCGCCTTTGTCCGTGTGACTATCGGCATGCCGTCAATTTCGAGTGTGTCATCCACCGGGTCGGCCCAAACCGGACCTGACCCCGCAAATGCAGCCGCCAACACGACACCGGCTATCAAAAGTCTTTTCATAACAGTCTCCGTCCTCCCGGGATGTCCCTTGCGTGAGCCTCCCCCCGCGCAGGATCCCTCCCAAAGTTATTTGACTTCGATCGGTGCCTCGGCCTCGTAGACCGTTCCGTCATCATCGAGCCAGGTGAACTTGAAGGTCCCGCTGGCTGGCACCTTGGCGTTGAATTCGAAATAGGGATTGGCGGAAATCGCCGGATCCAGATCGCATTCAAACACCATCTGCCCTTCGAAGGTGCAGGTGAACTTGTTGATGATTTGACGCGGAATGGGGTTGCCATCCTTGTCCTTGCGCTGGCCAGATTCCATTTCGTGGCTGATCAGCGTCTTGATGGTGATCACCTCACCGGCCGAAGCCGACTTGGGCACCTTGATGCGTGGTTTTGATGCCATTTTCGTAAATCCTGTCCTGGCTCAGCCGCCGCAGCCGCCGATGGTTACCTTGACCTGCTTCTTGTCCATGAAGAAAGATCCATCTTTCATCTTCGCAACAGCGATGACGTTCTGGGTCTTGGCAAGACGCATGCGTGTGGTTGCGAGCGCTTCACCGCTCATTTCAGTGAAATGAAACGTGGCGACAGCCGGGCTTGGGTTGCCGTCAGCGAAGATGATGATCGATTCGACAAGATCATCGCCTTCCATGGCGCTTTCCACATTGACCGAGACCGGCACGGTATTGCCGTTTTCGGCGATTTCCGGTGCAGTCAGGGTGATCTTGCCCTCGCCTGCTGTCGCGCCGCCGGTGAAGTCCATGATCGACTTTTCCGTATCCTCTGCCGAGGCAAAGGCCGGTGTGACCCGCGCTCCAGCGACCGCAAATGCGGCGGCGCCGGCCGTCAGTCCTAAGACATTTCGTCTTGTCAGTTGCATTGGCTTCGAGCTCCTTTGCTCCAGTTATTCCTTGAGTGTGCCGAGATAGGCCACGACGTCCTCGACCTGCTGGGCGGAAAGAATCGTCTTGCCCTCAAGGCCCTTGTTCAAATGCGCTCCGACTTCCAGCGAGTAGAATCCGGGCATGATGGTCTCGTCGGTAAATATCTGCTTTGAATTGGCAACGATCGCCCTGAGCATCGGCTCTTCCCAGCGCGAAGCCACGCCGTCCAGCGCAGGTCCGACATCGCCATGAAACAATTCGCCCGACATGTCGGTATTGGCATGGCACGCCAGGCAATTGCCGAGTTTACGGCTTTTGAAGGTTTCCGCGCCGGCAGCAGGATCACCTGCGACACCGGTCAGCGACATGGTCACCCCGTCATCGGTGAAATCCACCGCGTCAGGCGCAACTTCGCTGGCAAAAGCCGCAGTCGACAACGCAAGTGCCGCGACCGCCCCCATTGTAAATTTCATTCGCCTCATCATTTGGCGCTCCCTCCTCCAAATTGCCCGGGCACATCAGGCCCGGATCCGCTCCGATTCCAAGATAACCATACTTCCCAATACAATCAATGCAAAAATATGATTTCTTGAATGTATCAAATTCCGGCTCACTCCGCGTCCAGTCGACCCGAAGCGCGCAACTCGTTTATAATGCGAGCGTGATACTTCTGAAAGTGCTCATCGCCCTCATAGCCTTTTTCAGATACCCATTTGAACATGTTGAGAAAGGTCCACTTGCCGAAGGCGCCCGGCATGGTCGCCACCGCTGCTTCGGCGGCGGTTTTGCCTTCCGGCACATCTTCGGGCAGGAACATCAGCGTCGGCGTGAACACATAACCCCATTTGCGCGCGGCGGTCTTTTCGGTCAGCACCTCGCCGTCAAGATCGGTGACTTCCTCATCACCGAACATGTTGTACTGAACCACCTTGAAATTTGCCTTGATGAAGTCCGAGACTTCGGGATCAGACAACAGCGCCTCGTGCATCTTGGCGCAATATATGCAGCCGCGCTGCTCGAAGATCATCACCAGGCGTTTGCCCTCTTCCTTGGCCGTTTCGATGTCTTCAGCGACATCGCGGAAGGTCAGGGCAAACCAGTCCTCCTTGTGCAGACCATCTTCCCCAACCTCGGAAGCCCAGGCCTGAGCAGTCAGGGCCGCAACAGCGGCGAAAACCAAAAATGCGTGTCTGATCATGATATTTCTCCTAACCAATCGTAGCGAATGCGGGGAACATCTCAAGCAGCCATTGCGCGATCCGCGACATCTGGCCGGTCATGAACAATATGCCGGTGATCACCAGAAGTACGCCCATGGCCTTCTCGATCACAGCCATATGTTTCTTGATTCGGGTCGAAAACCGGATGAAACGGCTGGCAAAAAACCCGGCGACGACAAAAGGGATCCCGATGCCGAGCGCATAAAGCCCCAGCAGCAGAGCGCCCTGCCCGGCTGATTCCTTGGCCGCCG
This sequence comes from Hoeflea sp. IMCC20628, assembly GCF_001011155.1. Taxonomy (NCBI): domain Bacteria; kingdom Pseudomonadati; phylum Pseudomonadota; class Alphaproteobacteria; order Hyphomicrobiales; family Rhizobiaceae; genus Hoeflea; species Hoeflea sp. IMCC20628. Next base: position 1,403,568 of record NZ_CP011479.1, on the reverse strand, counting down.
CCATGAACAGGATGGCCGCCAGGATCGGCCCGACGCAAGGCGTCCAGCCAAAGGCAAAAGCCAATCCCATGACATAGGCGCCGACCATGCCTGCAGGCTTGCGCTCAACCTGAACCCGCGCCTCGCGGTAGAGCAGCGCAAACCGGAACACGCCGAGGAAATGCAGCCCCATCAGCAGGATCAGAACCCCGGCGACAATCGACAGCACGTCGAAATAGCGCGCCACCGACTGGCCGATGACGCTTGCCGTTGCGCCCAGCGCCACGAACACCGTGGTAAAACCCAGCACGAATGCAATGGAGGCCAGCGCGATGCGCCGCGACGCGACCCTGTCGGCATCGGCGTTCTTGACTTCGTTGAAACTCATCCCGGCCAGATAGGCGAGATAGGGCGGCACGATCGGCAGCACGCAGGGCGAAAAGAACGACAGCAATCCCGCCAGAAAAGCGGCTCCATACCCGACATCAATCATCTGCCTGTCCTCCCTGGCGGCACTGCGCGCCAAGTCCAGCGCTCAAACTCCACCACCACATTTCAAAAATGCCGCATGCCCGTTTCGCTCATGCCATGTCAACCGCGCAGACCGACCGCGACGGGCCCCCTCCTGCGGTCGCCAGCCAGGAGTCAATCAGAATGCGTTTGCAAGATATGCAAATCATACTATATATTGCAATCATTATTTTCAGGATTTGGACCGGTGCCATGACGTTACGCTTCGCAGCCGTTTTCGCTGTTTTCATGAGCCTTTCAGCATCCGTGGTGGCGGCCGAAATGATCATGTTCGAGCAGCCCGGCTGCGTCTGGTGCAAACGCTTCAATGAAGAAGTAGCACCGGCCTGGCCCAAGACCGAACAAGGAAAACGCGCGCCGCTACGCCGGGTCAATATTCACGACACCATCCCGGCCGACCTTGCGGACATTCCGGTGGAAAGGTTCACACCGACCTTCGTGCTGGTCGATGACGGTCAGGAAATTGGGCGTTTGCGCGGCTATCCCGGTGATCAGTTCTTTTGGGCGCTTGTCGACGAGATGTTGGCAAAGCTGGACCCGTGACCGGCGCTCCCTCAGCAGGCCAGGATTTTGGCGGTCAGGACATCATCCTGCTCACCGGCCAGGCCCGCAAGGCCAGCGATCTTCTCAAGGCGCTGTCGCATGAAACCCGGCTGCTGATCCTCTGGCTGCTGTCGGAAGATGAAAAATCAGTCTCCGAGCTCGAAGACCTGCTGGCGCTGCCACAGGCCACCGTGTCGCAACAACTGGCCCGGCTGCGGCTGGATGATCTTGTCAGCACCCGCCGCGAGGGCCGGATGATCCATTATTCGATCACCAACCCGGAGGTTTCGGCGGTGGTGAGAACACTTTACGAGCTGCTGTGCGGGCCCGAGAAACGGGACAGGTGATACGGAAGCATGGCTTGCGCCTGGTGCAGCCCCTGCCTAAGCTTTCAAACAAGGCCCGTGGGACGGCCTGCAATGGGAGGAGACAGCCATATGATCGATTCGGGATGGGTGCTTGCGCTGTCGGGCTGCCTGGTCGGCGGCATAATCGGATTTGCCGCCAGAAAGAGCCATTTCTGCACCATGGCAGCGCTCGAGCGCCATTGGTATGCGAATGACGACAGACCGTTGCGGGCCTGGGCGCTGGCAGCGTTTACCGCGCTGATAGCCACGCAATTGCTCAGTGCTGCAGGCCTCGTCAGCATCGAAAAATCCTTCTACCTGACCGAACCCCTTTCACTCGCCGGCGCGATCATCGGCGGGCTGATGTTCGGGCTCGGCATGGCGCTGGTCGGCACCTGCGGCTTTGGCGCATTGGTGCGGCTCGGCGGCGGCAATCTGCGCGCGCTGGTGGTACTCACCGGTCTCGGACTGGCAGCATTGGCCGCCCAGCGCGGCGTCACTGCCCATATTCGCGCTGCCCTGCTTGATCCGCTCGCGATTGACCTCTCAAGCTTTGGCGGACAATCCGGCGGCGCTCTGCTCTCCGGTGCTGTTGGCTTTGACGTCACTCTGCCGCTGGCACTGGCGATCGGTGCTGCCGGTCTGTGGTGGGTGTTCAAATCGGCCAGTTTCCGCGCCGACCGCAGCCGTCTGGTCGCTGGCATTGTCATCGGCCTGGCCATTGCTGCCGGCTGGGTCATCACCAGCCTATGGGCTGCACACTCTCTGCATCCCGTTCAGATCGAGGCCGGATCCTTTGTCATGCCGGTCGGCGAAACCATCATGCAGATCATCACCGTCACCGGCGAACTCCCCGACTATGGCGTCGGTCTGGTGATCGGGGTGTTCATTGGCGCTGCTGTGTCCGCCTTCCGCTCCGACGACATGCGCTGGGAAGCCTGCGACGACGCCCGTGAACTCAGCCGCCACCTGCTCGGTGCCTTCCTGATGGGAACCGGCGGCGTCTTCGCGCTCGGCTGCACCATCGGCCAGGGCGTCAGCGCCGTCTCGGTGATGGCCATCTCCGCCCCGATCGTGATGCTCTCCATCGCCGCGGGCGCCCGCATGGGCCTCGGCCTGCTGATGGAAGGAAATGCCTTCGGCTTTCTGGCCGACTGGCGGGCGACTGATACAAAGACTTGAGTAGGGGCTCTCAGGCCGGGTTTGTAATTTGACCGAACCGGAAGATGCCCGTTCGCGAATCTCTGAACATCTGATCTTCCATGAGTTCAGCTTGGCAGCCTTCAGTGAAGGCTGCCTCATCCGTTACATTGCCAAAAGGTAATCCTGACAAGAAAACCGTAACTTGATGTTTTGCAGCGCAACATGTCTATGTCGGTGACAAGGACCAAGGCAATAAGCTCGACGGGTCATGATACTTGCAAAGGAAACTCCGCTTGATTTTGCACAAGACAGAACTGTTTTCGGTTACAGCAAAAGCCGCCGCACTTATTGCCTTGCTGCTTGCCCTCTATCCGAATTTCGCTTTCGCCCATGGCGAAGAGGATCATTGCATGGCGGTAAAGGCATCCGTTGCGGATGCGGGGTTTTCTGATGTCGCCAAGGTGACATGCGAGGACGGCAAGGCGATCATCACCTCAGACACCTATCCTGCGCATACCCTGATGACCGGCATTGTCGGCACCAACGAGCAGGTGCCAGTGCCTGCCAAGGATTATGCGGCCCCCATTCTCCTTGAACCTGCTCTGGGAACCACGCCGCAGACGCGTGATGCGGCTTTGGGTGTCGCGGTCAATGGCGTCCCCATCTATGATTATACCGGCGGCGGCGAGATGACCCTGGACGACCTGAAACATCATCAGGCGCAGCATGACACGCTGCAAACCAAGCAGCTGGACGTGTGTGGCGGGCACGCAGGGTGGGGTGACGACTATCATTATCACGTCAAGCCAAACTGCATGATCGAACAGATGAAAAACGCCGGCGACGCTGCCATTATCGGTTGGGCTTTTGACGGGTTTCCCATCTATGGCGACAACAATCCTGACGGCACGCCAATCGCAATTGGTGAGCTCGATGTCTGCAATGGCAAGACAGATGACACCTTCATCTACCGCTATCACACTTCGACCCAGGCACCTTACATCATCCAATGTCTGATGGGTGAGGTCGGAGACATGGACGATCTGCCCAGAGTTTCCCCGCTAAAGGCGGCAGGTGGCTGGTTCAGCTGGGGCGGAAAATCTGCAGGTGTGCCGCCAAGAGGCGGTGTCGAAAACCTTACATTCACGCAGGACGGGAATGGTCGGCGCAGCATGGACTACATCTACCAAGGCGAGGCCTACTATATGCGCTACACGCCAACCCGGACGCCTGATTGCTACGCTTTCGAGACGCGGACCATCACCGATGGAGGCTCCGTCGAAACAGGAGAATATTGCCGATGAATAATACCGTCAAATTGTCGGTCATCGCACTTGCTGCAGCAGCGCTTCTTTCCGGATGCAACTACAAGCCGAAAAGCAATGGCGTGGTCTTGAATGAGCGCGTGATCGAGGGAGAAGGCGGCACCAAGATCATTGGCGAGATCTGGGTCGACAACTGGTTCAGTCTCGCCGTCAATGGCGAGCCATTGATTGAAGACAGCGTGGCCTACAACACCGAACGCTCGTTCAACGCCGAACGTGTCACCTTTGCTGCAAACATGCCGATGACGCTGGCCTTCGAAATCAGGGACTTCAAGGAGAATGACACCGGCCTTGAATATATCGGGTCGGATCGTCAGCAAATGGGCGATGGTGGCATGATTGCCCAGTTTCGCGACGCGGCAACGGACAAGATACTCGGAGCCACCGACAAGACCATGCGCTGCCTCGTCGTGCACCGGGCGCCTCTGGACCGCGCCTGCGCCGATGAAAAGAGCCCTGTTGCGGGGGAAGGCGTCTGTAACTTCAGCGAGACAGCATTTCCGGAAAACTGGACAGCCTCCGACTTTGATGACAGCAGCTGGCCCGCCGCTGTTGAACATAGTGCGGCAGAGGTCAGCCCGAAAGATGGATATGACGAGATCAGCTGGGATCCGTCAGCCAAGCTGGTGTGGAGCGAAGATCTGGTGCAGGACAACACATTGCTCTGCCGCATGACGATTTCCGATTAGGAAGCCATAATAATCCAACCTAAGTCCGGCGCGAGACCGCTCACCCCTCGGCCACAAACCGATACACCGTTCCGTCGCGCTCCACCCTGCCCTCGCCGGGCGTGGGCAAGTGATAGGCGGTCAGCGATGCCTTGTCGGTCGCCAAGCGGTCGAGCAGCTTGAGCCTTGTGGCAATGCCCATTTCCGGGTCCTGATCCGAGCCACTCGGCCAGCTAGGATGCGCGAAGGAGACGGCAAAATGCAGGATCGCGTCACCGGCGACCAGAACCGGCTCGGCCCCGCCATGCAGCATGAACGACATGTGGCCGGGCGTGTGGCCCGATGTGTCGACGGCCTCGACGTCCGGCAGCACTTCGGCGCCAGGTTCGAACAGGTTGATCATGTCTTCGAGATAGCTGAGCCGGTTCTGCGCCCCCACCGCAAAGGTCTTTCGCGCTTCCGGCATGGAATCGACGGTGCCGGGATCGCGCCAGAAATCCCATTCCGCGCGGCCCATGTGGAAGCTAGCATTGGGAAACACGATCTCGTCGAAATCATCGATCAGCCCCCAGAGATGGTCGGGATGGCCATGGGTGAAGACGACGTCGGTGACGTCGGCGGGATCGAATCCTGCCTCAGCCATGTTGTCGAGCAGCCTGCCCGCTGATGGCATGAAGTTGGCGCCAGAGCCGACATCGAACATGATTGTCCGATCACCGGATTTCAGGATCGGCACATTGCAGTCGGGCACCAGGCTGTCGGTGGGCAACCCGTTGGCCTCAAGCAGTGCAATCAGCTCATCCTGCGGCGCATCCGGATAGGAAAAGCTCAGCGGCAACACCAGATTGCCATCGCTGACGCTGGTCAGAACCGCGTCGCCGATGGCCAGCGCATTGGCAGAGCGCAAGCCCATCGGCAGCATCGCGGTCGCAGCAGCAGCCATTCCGGTTTGCATGAGTGTGCGTCGCGTCAGATCAAGCGATGCCATGAATTGTCTCCCATATAGATTTATATGAATATTTGCCTTTGTCTTGACCGAGGTCAATGCCCCGCGTCGGAATTCGGTACATTTAGCATCCAGGAGACATATCATGGACCTCGCACTGATTGCCGACCGTTTTGGTGACAAGTGGACGCTGCTGATCGGCGGCGCCATCATCGGCGCGTTGTTTGGCGCTTTTGCGCAGCAAAGCCGTTTCTGCCTGCGCGCTGCGGCAATCGAATTCTCGCGCGGCCGGGTGGGTGGCAAAATGGCGATCTGGCTGATCGTGTTTTCCACCGCCATTGCCGGAACCATGCTGCTGGCGGCGTTCGATATGTTCACCGCCACCGAAGCCCGTCAACTGGCCTCGCCGCAAAGCCTCTCGGGCGCAGCCATCGGTGGTTTACTATTCGGCATCGGCATGGTTTTGGCACGCGGCTGTTCATCGCGGCTGCTGGTGCTTTCGGCCACCGGAAACCTGCGCGCCCTGCTCTCGGGTCTCGTTTTCGCTGTCGTCGCCCAAGCCAGCCTGCACGGCTTTCTCTCGCCGGTGCGCGATGCGCTGGCAGCCCCGCTGACAACCCTGTCGATAGGGTCCAACGATTTGCTGACGCTGTCTGGCGTCTCCGAACAAACCGCCCTCACCCTGGTCCTGATCGGCCTTGCCGCCAGCTTGACGCTGGCGCTGTGGCGCAAGATCGGCGTCTGGAAGACCATCGCCGCCTTTGCCGTCGGCGCCTGCATTCCACTGGCCTGGTGGTTCACCAGCGCCATGACTGCAGTCGCCTTCGAGCCGGTGCAACTCGAAGCGCTGAGTTTCACCGGACCTTCCGCCAACACGCTGATGCTGTTCCTGTCGCAGCCCGGTTCGATGATCGATTTCGATGTCGGCCTGGTGCCCGGCGTCTTCATCGGCGCGTTTCTCGCAGCCCTGGTAACCGGTGAACTGGAGCTTCAGGGTTTTGAGGGTGGCGATTCCATGCGCCGCTATCTCGCAGGCGCCGCGCTGATGGGGTTCGGCGGCATGCTGGCCGGCGGCTGCGCTGTCGGTGCCGGCGTCACCGGCGCCAGCATCTTCGCGCTGACGGCATGGGTTACCCTGTTTGCCATCTGGATCGCCGCAGCGACGACCGATTGGGTGGTTGATCGGAAGCTGCCCGCGCGCAAGACCCAAACCCTTGGCCTGGCTCCGGCATCCGGATCGGCCAGCCTGTTGCCAACCGAATAGAAAAGCCGCCAGACAGGCGCAATCCCCGACATTCGGGTCTGCGTGATCCTGCCTGACGGCCCTTGTTCAAGCGCTCTTTGCGAGCGTCTTTTATGATCCCCTCTGGATCTGATCTTAACAATGCAGGAAGCGTGCCAGTTCGCCTATCGCCTCAAATTCCCGCTCTTCAGCCTTTTCCCGGCCAAGCCACTGAAAAGAGTGCACCCGCAATAAGCAGGCCTCCACCAGAAATGCGGCAATCGCCCAAATCCTGGGCATATGCCGCATCGCTGCATTTGACGGACCCACTCATACCGAAACCGCCTCGCGCAATGTCTCCTTGCTCAGGCTCTCGCAATCACCGGCCATTTTCACCTCGCCGCGCTCGATGACGCAGAACCGGTCAGCCAGACCATAGGCAAACTCGAAATACTGCTCGACCAGCACGATCGCCATCTTGCCTTCATCACGCAGCAGCGAGATCACCCGCCCGATCTGTTGGATGATGTTGGGCTGGATGCCCTCGGTCGGTTCGTCCAGCAACAACAGCTTGGGCCGCGTAATCAGCGCCCGGGCAATGGAGAGCTGCTGCTGCTGCCCGCCCGACAAATCCCCGCCGCGCCGATTGCGCATGTCTTTGAGCACCGGAAACAGCTCATAGATGTGATCCGGGATCTTGTGCTCAGAGCGCGGCAGGCAGGCAAAGCCGGTTTCGAGGTTTTCCGTCACCGTCAGCAGCGGGAAGATATCGCGGCCCTGCGGCACATAGCCCACGCCCTTCGCAGCGAGCTGATGCGCCGGAATCTTGCCGATGGCCTGGCCATCAAGTGTGTAGTCGCCGCCGGACCGGTGATGCACTCCGGAGATTGCCTTGAGCAGGCTTGTCTTGCCAACGCCATTGGTGCCCATCACGCAGGTCACCTGCCCGACATCGGCTTTCAGCGAAATGCCCTTGAGGATCTGTGACTGGCCGTAATGCAGCGTCAGGTTTTCGATATCAAGCATTCTCAGCGCCCCAGATACACGTCAATGACTTCGGAATTGGCCGTGACATGGTCGAGTGTCCCCTCTGCCAGCACCGAGCCTTCGTGAAGAACCGTCACCTTGCAATCGAGCCGGCGGACGAATTCCATGTCATGCTCGACAACGACCACCGCGCGGGTTTCGGCAGCCCGGCGCAACAGGTCGGTGGTGTGCTCACGTTCGCCTAGCGTCATCCCGGCAGCAGGCTCATCCACCAGCAAAAGCTGAGGGTCCTGCGCCAGCAACATGCCGATCTCCAGCCATTGCTTCTGGCCATGCGAGAGCTCACCGGCGGTCCGGTCGAGCACATCGGACAAGCCGATTTCCTCGGCAAGCGCCGTCACCCGGCCACTGTCCTGTTTGGAAGGCCTGTAGCGCAGCACCGCAAACGGCAGCCGGTCATTGCTCAGCGCCATCATCAGATTGTCACGCACACTTTGCGTCTCGAACACCGTAGGGCGCTGGAACTTGCGCCCTACCCCGGCCCGCGCAATCTGGCTTTCCGACAGCCTGAGCAGATCGAGCTGCGGCTCGCCGAAACGAACCCGGCCTTCGTCGGGCCTGGTCTTGCCGGTGACAATGTCCATGAAGGTGGTCTTGCCCGCCCCGTTCGGCCCGATGATGGCGCGCAACTCCTGCCCGCCAATCTCGAAGGAGAGATTGTTGATCGCCTTGAAGCCGTCAAACGACACCGAAATCGAGGTCACTTCCAGTAGCGCACTCATGATGCGGCATCCTTTCTGACCAGCCGGTCAAACAGCCCGCCAATGCCCTTGGGCACGAACAGCGTCACCAGCACGAAGCCGAGGCCAAGCAGCACCTGCCACCAGTCGACCCAGTCGACGGTATAAAACCCGAGCGGAATGCTCGGTGCCTGACCGCCGGTGAACCAGGACGACAGCAAAGAGACGGTGGCAGCCCCGATGACAGCACCATAAAGCCGCCCGCGCCCGCCGATCGCCACCCAGACGGCAAGATAGATCGAGGCAATTGGTGCGATTTCCGCCGGATTGATGATGCCTGCCTGCGGATAGTACAGGGCACCTGCGATGGCCGCGATCACCGCGGTCAGCGTGAACACCACCAGCTTGTAGGTTTCCACCGGATAGCCCATGAAGCGGATGCGCGCCTCGTCGTCGCGGATGGCGCGGATGACATTGCCGAATTTGCCGGACACCACCCAGGCGGCAACCAGATAGCCCAGTCCCAGCGCAAATGCCGAAGCCAGGAAGAACCAGACCGAAACCACCGATTGCGGCACGTCGGTGAGGCCGGGAATGTTCTGCAGTCCCGACAGACCATTGTTGCCGCGCAGGCCGCTGTCGTTCTGGAACAGATAGAGCGACAGCGCCAGCGTCATCGCCTGGGTCAGAATCGAGAGATACACCCCGGTGACGCGGCTGCGGAACGCCAGCCATCCGAAAACCAGCGCCAGCAGTCCCGGCACCAGCACCACAAAAGCAAGTTGCGCAAACAGGCTGTCGGCGAAATACCAGACCGCCGGGATTTCAGAACCACCCACTACGCCGAAGATCTGGGACCCAATTCCTTCGCGGATTTCCTCGGCCGTTGCCGGCAATTCACCACCGGCGAGCGAGGCGATGACAATATCCTTGGTCCGCTCATACATCAGCCACATGCCGATCATGTAGCCGCCGAGACCAAAGAAGGCGAAATGACCGAGCGACAGGATCCCGCAATAGCCCCAGACCAGATCCATGGCGATGGCGACCAGGCACAGGCACAGCGTCTTGCCGAGGATCTTGATCATGCTGGTCGAGATAAGCCCCAGGCCAAAGCCTTCAGACAGCACCACCATGGCGATGGTGAAGACCGCAAGAAGAGCAATAAAGATGAGCACCGAAGGCTGCCGGGCAAACAGAGAACGCTCCATAGGCCTAATCCCCCGCCGCACGGCCCTTGAGAGCGATGATGCCCTTGGGTCGGAACTGAATGAAAATGATGATGAAGATGATCATGTAGGTCTGCGCCGCCAGCGTGTTGGACGGATTAAAGAACTCGATCACTTTCTGCAGCGAGCCGATCATCCCCGCACCTGCCAGCGTACCCCAGATATTGCCGACACCGCCGACCACCACGGTCATGAAGCTTTGGACGATATAGCCCGAGCCAAGCTCCGAGGTCACTTTCGCAAACAGCCCGATGGCAACACCGGCGATCCCGGCAATGCCGGAACCAAGCCCGAAGGTCAGCATGTTGATGCGGTCCGGATTGATCCCCATCGACGAGGCCATGCGCGGATTCTGCGTCACCGCGCGGACTTCGAGCCCGAGCCTGGTGCGGTTGAGGATGAACAGCAGCAGCCCCAGAAAGGCGAGCGCCAGGACGAAGATGGCGATGCGGATATAGCTTATCGAGACCACGTCGTTGAGCACCCAGGCGCCATCGAGCCAGGACGGCGAGGTCAGTGGCCGCGCCTGGGTGCCAAAGATGTTCTTGGCGATCTGCTGCAGCGCGATCGAAATGCCGAAGGTGGCCAACAGCGTTTCCAGCGGCCGGTGCGCCAGATGCCGGATCACCAGCCGTTCCAGCGCCACGCCGGCCAGAAACGCCACCGCAAAGGCCAGCGGCAGCGCTACAATGATCGACACGGTGTAATTCGGAATGATCTGCTGCACCACATAGCCGGTATAAGCACCGATCATGATGAACTCGCCATGCGCCATGTTGATGACGCCCATCACTCCAAAGGTGATGGCCAGCCCGATAGCCGCGAGGAAGTAGATCGACGCCAGCGACAGCCCGTCCATGGCCAGGTCGACAAACTGGTAAAATCCGACGGTGCCGCTGATATCGGCCAGCGTCTCCCGCGCAGCGGTGGTCAGCACCGGATCGGGTTCTGAGTAGACTTCCGCAAACACATGATCGGCAACGGCAGCGCGCTGTTCCTGCCGGCTCACCAACGGCGGAACGGTTTCCGTGGCGGCCAGTGCCAGATAGGCCCGGTCGCGCGCCTCTTGCGTGACCAGCTCGGCCACCAGAACACCGCCAACCGCGCCATCCTTGATATTGGCAATCAGCGCATGCTTGCGATCGGTGAGCGGAACAATCGGTCTCGCTTTGCCGGCATCGACCAGCAATTGATAGGCGGCATCGATTTCGATGTCGCTGCCTGGAGTGAGCAGTCTGGCGACATTGACGCCTTCAGGCTTCGCATCAAAAACCGCAACATTGCTGGCCAGCAACGGATTGAGCGCCGCGCGGGCATCGACGCCGGGGTCTCCTGCAAAACTCTTGATTGCAGCAACGCGGGTGGCCTGATCGCTGCCGAACTTGATGGTCAGCAGCCGCTGCAGCCGCTCCTTACGTGCCTTGATCGCCGGGACGGTTTCCGCTTCGATCGCCGCCCGCAGGATGCTCAGATGTGATTGATTGGCGTCGCGCTCCAGCGCCATCAGCGCCTGCAAACGTCGCTCCGGATCCGGGTCGGACAGTTGAAATTGAACCAGTGCTGCAGCAATCACACCACGCACGCCACTGTTGGGCTTGAGATTGTCGAGTTCACTCTTGTCAACCAATCCGGCTTCGGCGCCGCTGTCGACATCGATCAGCATCAGCTTGCCGCCATCGGCTTTCCTGACGAAAAAGAATCGTCCATCGGATTCGCGTTGCCAGAGATCCTTCTCCCGCCATTTCTCCAAAAACACTGCAACACTTGGCAGCCCGCTCTCAACCAGCGCGTCAAGAACTGGGCTGATGGTGGTGCGCGACGGCTTTTCGATCTTGGCGCGATGGGTTTCGAGAAGCGCATTGAGGCCGCCTTCCTGCGCATGGGCAGGTGCGAGCACGATCAACGCGGCAAAAACGATAAGAAATATGCGGTGCATGGGAAATCAAAACCGATTGAAAAGGCGGAAGGGGGCCAAAAGGCCCCCTTCCCGTGTCAGAGATCAATAATTGGAATTGAGCTGCACGCAGGTCTTGGTCTCGGTGTTGTACATGCCACACTCGAGGTCTTTCCAGTTCGATTCCAGCACTGCAGATTCAGGCAGGAAATCGGTCCAGGCATCGCCGGGAACCGGCTCGGTCTGGCTGATGATGTCGAACTGGCCGTCATCCTGGATTTCGCCGATCAGAACCGGCTTGGTCAGGTGATGGTTCGGCAGCATTTCTGCTTCCGTACCGGTCAGGTTCGGGAACTTCTGCCCGTACATGGCGGTGCGAACCGCATCGACATCAGTGGTACCGGCGGCTTCCACCGCGTTAACCCACATGTTGAAACCGATGTAATGGGCTTCCATCGGGTCGTTGGTAACCCGCTCTTCTCCAGCATAGGATTTCCATTCCTTGATGAATTCGGCATTGGCCGGGGCATCGGCGGACTGGAAATAGTTCCAGGCTGCGAGATGGCCGACCAGATTGGTGGTGTCGAGACCGGAGAGTTCCTCTTCACCCACCGAGAAGGCCACGACAGGAATGTCGTCAGCCGAAATACCGGCAGCAGCGAGTTCCTTATAGAAGCCGATATTGGCGTCACCATTGATGGTCGAGATCACGCCAACCTTTTTGCCGTCGGCGCCAAGTGCAACAACGTCGGCTACGATCTTGGACCAGTCGGAATGACCAAACGGCGTGTAATTGACGAAAATGTCTTCAGCCGCGATGCCCTTGTCCTTGAGATATTGCTCAAGAATTTTGTTGGTCGTGCGCGGGTAGACATAGTCGGTACCCAGCAGCGCAAATTTCTCGACACCGAGTTCTTCAAGGAAGTAATCGGTTGCCGGAATCGCCTGCTGGTTTGGTGCGGCACCCGTATAGAAGACGTTCTTCGAGGATTCTTCGCCCTCGTATTGAACCGGGTAGAACAGCAGGCCGTTGAGCTCTTCGATCACCGGCAGAACCGACTTGCGGCTCACCGAGGTCCAGCAGCCGAACATCACATCGACGTTCTGCACTGTCATCAGTTCGCGGGCCTTTTCCGCAAACAACGGCCAGTCCGAAGCCGGATCGACCACGACCGCTTCAAGCTGCTTGCCCAGAACGCCGCCCTTGGCGTTCTGATGCTCGATCAGCATCAGCATGGTGTCTTTAAGAGTTGTTTCCGAGATCGCCATCGTTCCCGAAAGCGAGTGCAACACACCGATCTTGATGGTGTCGTCCGCGGCATATGCCGAGTGGGTCAAAATGGATGAAGTAAGAAATGCTGCCGCCCCTGCGATCCGCAATTTGGTGGTAATTGTCATGTCAGCCTCCGTGCTGTTTATGTCCACGGAGCTGAGCAATGCAAGCACCTTGCCAGTTGGGCTTTGAGCCAGAAATTAAGGACTTTTAAAGGTTTCGCGGCCGCGCATCACGGCTGGCGGGCTCCACCGTTTCACAATTTCGCCCAATTTATGTGCATTGACTAATTATTAGACACCACTTCATCGCAGAAATTGTGGTGCAAAATGTTGTGCCCGGAAGCAAAGCCATCCTGCTGCCAAGTCACTGAATGAGGCCTTATCCCCAGCCCACCCTTGCATACACAGGTTTTTTCACTTCTTATGCATTTTACAGACGCCAATTCTTAAGTCCTCGGTTGATGTCGCATGACTGTGCCAACAACCGGCAATCTAGGAGCACCGTCGTACACATGACCACGCCTTTTTTCTTGCTTGCCGCTATCGCGGCACTGTTTTCTTTGATGGCACCTTGCATGGCATCAACCTGGCTCAAGACCGGAAAGGAAACCTCCCGGCCCTACGGCCATGTGGAGTACTGTTCCCGCAATGCATCGGACTGCCGCAACCGGTCCGCCAGTTCCAACCTGCCATCCGCCCGCATGGGTGTGTTGAGCAGCGTCAACCTTGCAGTGAACCGGGCGATCAAACCGACATCAGACAAGACAGCCTTCGGCCGCAGGGAGTTCTGGACAGAAAAAGCCCGTTCAGGAGACTGCGAAGATTTCGCACTCGCCAAGCGCTCCAAATTGTTGCGCAGAGGCTATAACTCCTCGCAACTGCTTCTAACCATGGGCTATAGCGGCAGCGAGGCCCACACGGTGCTTGTGGTCAGAACCCGGGATGGCGACTATGTGCTCGACAACCTCAATGACGAGGTCACTCCTGTCCAGTCAGCGCGGATGAGCTTTCGCAAGATCCAGTCCCCCGACCATGGCGGCCGTTGGTTGAAAATCACCGGCAAGACCGGCAAGAAACCCTGATCCGAAGGCGGGTGCAGCCATCTGTTTGGCGCTCCGAATAAATTGGGATGGCCCCGCAATCAGGGACTGTCTGAGATCGTGAAAATTGCGTGGTGACAGCAGTCAGTTGTGCTATGCCTGCACTCCTCAACAGCTTGAACGGCAAAGACAAAGCCGGAGGAGCCGCCGATCGCCGCCTATCGTTTCATTCACACCGCTGACATCCACCTTGATTCGCCGCTGAAGTCGCTAGCCTTGCGCGATCCCGAGCTTGCCAGCCTCGTCGGTGCGGCAACGCGGTCCGCGTTCAGCGCCATCATCGACCTGTGCATCGCCGAAGGCGTTGACGCGCTTGTCATAGCCGGCGATCTCTATGACGGCGACCAGACCTCGATGAAAACCGCCCGGTTTCTCTCCGAGGAACTGCGCCGTCTATCCGCAGCCGAAATCCGCACCTTCATCATCCGCGGAAATCATGACGCCCTGTCCAGGGTTTCCAAGGAACTGGTACTGCCGGATCTGGTCAAACTGTTCGGCGGGCGGCCCGAACATGTGCTGATCGACCGGGCTCCGGGCGAAAAGCCGGTGGCCATCCACGGATTGAGTTTCGCCAATCCGACCGCGCCCGAAAGCCTGCTTCCGAAATACAGGCAAGCCGTGCCCGATGCCATCAACATCGGAATTTTGCACACCAGTCTTGGCGGCGCGCCCGGCCATGATTCCTATGCGCCCTGCAGTCCGACCGACCTGCACGCCACCGGCTACGACTATTGGGCGCTCGGCCATATTCACAAACGCTCCGTGGTCACGAGACCGGATGCCGCCAACAGAAATGTCGTGGTCATGCCCGGCATGCCGCAAGGCCGCGACATCAACGAGGGTGGCGCCAAATCGGTTACACTGGTGTCGATCACAGACGACGGCACAGTCAGCCTGGAAGAACGCCAGACCGCGCTGGCCGAATTCGCCCGGGTCACTATAGTCGCTGAAGGCAGCACTGAATGGAGCGATCTGGCCGAGAAAATCACCGATGCACTGAAACAGGCCCGTGCCAATTCAACCACGCCTGAACTTGTGGTGCGGCTCGGTTTTTCCGGCGCCACGGACCTGGCCTGGCGCATGCGCCGCGATGCCGATCTGCTGATGACCGAAGCTCAGGACCGTGCAGCACGCATCGGTGCGGTCTGGATCGAGAAAATCGAAATCGACTGTGTCCCGCCGAGATCCGAAGGCCCGGCCTCCACCGATCCCCTGCACGAACTCCGGACACTGATGCAGACCGACATTTTGGGCTCTGGCGGCTATGCGGCGGCACTCACCACACTGGCTGAGCAACTGCAGGCACAACTCCCCACCGAGCTTCGCGACCTGCTCGGAACCGACGAAACCGGGACCAGCGAGACGCTCGAAAAACTGGCCCGCGAAGGCGCTGAAGATGTGCTGGCACGTCTGCAAGGCGATCCGGCAACCGGCGCCGGGAGCGAGACCGCCTGATGCGCCTCAACCGCCTCGACCTGACCCGCTACGGCAAGTTCACCGATCATGTCATCGATTTCGGATCGCCTAGCGATGGCAAGCCGGATCTGCACATTGTCTACGGCCCCAACGAGGCCGGAAAATCCACCCTGTTCAATGGCTGGCTCGACCTGCTGTTCGGCATTGGGGCGCAAAGCAGCTACAATTTCCTGCATCCCTACCCGACCATGCGCATTGGTGCTTCCATCGACATTGATGGCGAAACCCGCGAATTCGTCCGCATCAAACGCCCTCAAAACAGCCTGTTCGACGGCCGTGACCAGCAAATACCGGAAACTTCCCTGCTCGCCGGTCTCGGCGGTCTTGGCCGGGACGGCTACCGGACGATGTTTTCGCTGGATGACGAGACCCTCGAACAGGGCGGCGAAAGCATCCTTGCCAGCCGTGGCGATCTCGGCGAATTGCTGTTTTCAGCCAGCGCCGGGCTTGGCGATCTCTCGCAACAGCTCGGCAAAATCCGGACCGAGACCGACACGTTTTACAAATACCGGTCACGGTCGGGACAATTGGCCGGGCTCAAGTCAGAGCTGACTGAGCTGAAAGCCGAACGCGACAGGATCGATACCCAGGCCAGCCGATATGCCCAGCTGACCAAGGGTCTCGAAGAGGCCAGCGCGCGGCATGTCGAGGCAAGCACCGAACGGCGGCGCGTCTCGGCCCGCCTTGCTGCGATAAACCGGCTGCTGGCTGCCCTGCCCCGCCTGGGCGAACTCGACCGATTGCACCAGCAGATCGAACCGCTGTCCGGCCTGCCGGACGTGGCGCCGGACTGGCGCGGCCAGATCGGCCGGTTGCGCGACGATGACGCGACACTCGAAGCCAGTCGCAGTGCATTGAACGATGAGATCGAGCGCCTGACCACCGAACTTGACGCCAGCGCCGTCGATGACCAGATCCTGGCGCTACAGGGCCGGATCAACGATCTCGACCGGTTGCGCACCCGCCACGACACCGCCGAGCAGGACCTTCCCGAACGTCGGCTGGCGCTGGGCCGCATGGAAGGCCACATCGAACAATTGCTGGCGCGGCTCGGACAAAGCGGCAAAGCCGAAAATGTTTTGCTCGACACCGCCCGCACCGCAGCCTTGCGCGAACTCATCGATACACGCTCAAGCCTTGATGTCCGCTTGGCGGCAGCGCGGAAAGAGGCGGCGGACGCAAAGGCCGCTTGTGATGAGGCGCGAGCCCAGCTGGAAAGTGTCGGGGGCAACGGTGCGGACACGACATCCGAGCGCCGGCCTGCACAGATTGCGGCTTTGACCGAAACCCTGACCGCTGTGCGCAATGACGACCATCGGCTGCGCAAGCAAGCCGCCGAGCGCGCCATCGGTCCGGCGAAAGACAAATGCGCAGCGCGGCTGCAGGCGCTCGCGCCCTGGCTGGGCGACATTAGCGACCTAAGCGCCATGCGCCCGCCTTCGGCCACCACGCTCCGCGGCTGGAAGACCGATCTCGAAGCCACAGCCCGCGACTTTGAGAAGGCCGAAGCAGACATTGGCCGCCTCACCCAGTCGCTCAGGCGCAACGAGGCCGAAGCCGGGGCCATCGCCCAGTCGCGGGCCTTGCTGTCGACAGGTGAAATCGAAGCCCTGCGCGCCGCCCGCGACGCGGCCTGGGCGCAACACGCATCGGTTCTCGACGCCGCCACGGCCAAGGCGTTCGAGGCTGCCATGCAGGCCTATGACGCGGCCGCCGACAAGCGCGCCGCCCATCAGGCCGACGTCGCCAAGCTCAACGAGCTTTCGGTGCAGATCGCCATCACCCGGTCTGAGCTTGAAGGCGCGACCACAGCAAAAACCACGATCGAAACCAGCCGCGCCAACCTGCTCGACCAAATCGTCGCAGTGCTTGCCGACCTGTCGGAAAAATTACCCACAGACATGCACCACGACGCGCTCGAGAGCTGGCTTGGCTTGCGGGAACTGGCACTGGAAGCCGATCAGGAACTGCGCGCCCGCGTCAGCGAACGCGACATCGCCACCCAGGATCAAAAAGCTGCAACCGATCGGCTGCTCAAGGCACTGGCGCCGCTCGGCGTTGAGGCCTCTGACGCCGAGGATTTTGACGTGCTGATCGCACAGGCACAGGACCTGGTCAGCCGCGAAACCCGGCTCGACGCCCAGCGCCAGATCGTTGCGACCCAGGAACGCATGCTTAAAACACGCCAGCTCGAGCTGCGCACCGCTGAAGACGAGCTGCAGGCCTGGTTGCTGGCCTGGAAAACTGCCTGCAGCGGCAGCTGGTTTGGCCAATCAGACCGGGCCGCAACCGCAGCCGAAGTGCGCGAGGCGCTGCCTTTGCTGACCGAACTCGGCACCGCGATCCATGACCGCACCGGCCTTGCCGACCGCGTAGCCAAGATGGAGCGCGATCAGGCCGATTACGCCGCAGCCCTCGCCGATATTGCCCGCGACGCAGGGATCGACCCCACCGAGGTCCCCGTATCCGCGCTGGCACGGCAACTGAGCGAGCGTCTGGCTGGAGCGCAGACCGCGCAATCCCGCCATGACACTCTAACCGCACAGATCGAGGCGGCGGTCGAGCGGCAGCGGGCGCAATCGGAGGCCCATGCCGCTCATAGTGCCAGAAAGACCGAGATGCTGACTGCTCTCAACGCCGAGACGCTGACCGAGGCGGCGTTATGTGTGGACCGGGCGCTGGAGCGCAAGGCGCTTGCCGAGCGGGTGGACGAAATCCGCGACCAAATCCGGGCAAGCCTCGACGCAGCGTCATATGAAGAGGCGCAGGCGCAGCTCGAAGCCAGCGAGCCGGCCAGCCTGAACGCGGAAAAGCTGGAGCTCGAAGCCACGCTCGAAACGCTCGATGCCGATGTCCAGGAACTCTACGCCGCACGCACCCGCGCCACGGCAGACCTCAACGCCGTCGGCGGTGACGATGCCGTTGCCCGCATTGAGCAACAGCGCAAGACCATACTTCTGGCCATTACCGAGGGCGCCGAGCGCTATCTGAAACTGTCCGCCGGGATCATCGCCATGGAACAGGCGCTGACGCTCTACCGCGAACGCCACCGCTCATCGATGATGGCGCGCGCCTCCGACGCCGTCCGTATCATCAGCCGTGGCCGTTACACCGGGCTTGCCTCGCAGCCCGACAAGGATCGCGAGTTGCTGATCGCACTTCAAAATGACGGCTCGTCCAAACAGGCAGCCGAAATGTCCAAGGGCGCCCGCTTCCAGCTCTATCTGGCGCTGCGGGTCGCTGGCTATCATGAGTTTGCCGAGACGCGGCAGACCGTGCCGTTCATCGCCGATGACATCATGGAAACCTTTGATGATTTCCGCGCAGAGGAAACCTTTCGCCTGTTTGCCGAAATGGCAGGCGTCGGTCAGGTGATTTACCTGACCCACCACAAGCATCTCTGCGACATCGCCAAATCCGTCTGTCCGGACGTCAAAATCCACGAATTGACCGCCTGAACCGGTTAAATTCCCCTGTTTTTTTGCACCTGCGAACAGGCTTGGCTTGGCATCGGCGGCTTATCCCTGTATCGAACCCGCAAATCTCCATGCGTTTGTTTGGATTCCATACTCTGCAGGCAGCTTGACTGCCGGACCGCAAATGCGCTCCGCAGGCGCCGCTTCTGCAAACTTCGCACCGTCAAACCATCCTTTCACCGGACAGGACGCCAACTCGCCATGATCTCGTTCAACAGCTATCTCGCGCAATGGACCGGCAACGTCCGCGGTGACATCCTCTCGGGTCTCGTCGTCGCCCTTGCCCTGATCCCCGAAGCCATCGCATTCTCGATCATCGCCGGCGTTGATCCGAAAGTCGGGCTTTATGCCTCGTTCTCCATCGCCGTGATCACCGCGATCGTCGGCGGTCGCCCGGGCATGATCTCGGCCGCCACCGCCGCCACCGCGGTGCTGATGGTCACGCTGGTCAAGGAGCATGGGCTTGAATATCTGCTGGCAGCCACGGTGCTCGCCGGTCTGATCCAGGTTGTCGCCGGTCTGGCCAAGCTTGGCTATGTCATGCGGTTTGTGTCGAAATCGGTGATGACCGGCTTCGTCAACGCGCTGGCGATCCTGATCTTCATGGCGCAATTGCCCGAACTCATCGGCGTGCCATGGCTCACCTATGTCATGGTCGCGGCTGGCCTGGCGATCATCTATCTGTTTCCGCTGATCACCAAGGCGGTGCCCTCGCCGCTGGTCACCATCATCGTGCTCACAGCCGTCACCCTGTTCTTCGGCTTCGACCTGCGCACCGTCGGCGACATGGGCGACCTGCCTGACACCCTGCCGATCTTCCTGATCCCGGATATCCCGCTGACGCTGGAAACGCTGCTGATCATCCTGCCCTATTCGGTCGCTGTTGCAGCCGTAGGCTTGCTCGAATCACTGATGACCCAGACCATCGTCGACGATCTCACCGACACCCCGTCCGACCGCAACATGGAATGCATCGGCCAGGGAATCGCCAACACCGCCACCGGCTTCATCGGCGGCATGGCCGGTTGCGCCATGATCGGCCAGTCGATCATCAATGTGAAATCCGGCGGCCGCGGAAGGCTCTCCACCTTCATGGCCGGCGCCATGCTGCTGTTCTTCATCGTTGTGCTGGGCGACTGGGTTGCCCAGATCCCGATGGCAGCCCTTGTGGCGATCATGATCATGGTCTCGATCGGTACCTTCTCCTGGTCCTCGATCAAGAACCTGCGCACCCATCCGCGCTCGTCCTCAGTGGTGATGCTGGCAACGGTGCTGTTCGTGGTCTTCACCCACAATCTGGCGATCGGCGTTCTGGTCGGCGTGCTGCTGTCCGGCCTGTTCTTCGCCTGGAAGATCGCCCAGTTGTTCGGCATCCGCTCCACCCTATCGGAAGATGGCAATACGCGGACCTATATCGTTGAAGGCCAGTTGTTTTTCGCCTCCGCCGATGATTTCATGCAGGGCTTCGATTTTCGCGAAGTGCTGGAAAAGATCGTCATCGATGTCTCCCGCGCCCACATCTGGGACATATCCAGCGTCATGGCGCTCGACATGGCAGTATTGAAGTTCCGGCGCGATGGCGCAACGGTGGAGATTGTTGGCATGAACGAAGCGTCTGAGACCATCGTCGACCGGCTTGCCATTCATGACAAGCCCGGCGCGATGGATCAGCTGGTGTCGCATTAGTGCATCCTGCGATCAGGCGGCATCGCCTGATTGCAGACAAGATGCCTAGATCAAAGAGAGAGAACGCTGCTTCCAAATGGACGCACCGCGCTTTAGGGGAACAAGAACCATGACCAACATCATTCTGGCCCTTGTCGACGGGTCCACCTATTCCAAGAGCGTTTGCGACCATGCGGCCTGGGCAGCAGGCCGCATGAACGCCGAGGTCGATCTGCTGCACGTGCTGGGCCGCCGCTCCGGCAGCGACACATCCGATCTGTCCGGCTCGATTGCGCTGGGCGCACGCACGGCACTGCTTGAGGAGCTGTCAACGCTCGATGAACAGCGCGCAAAGCTGTTGCAGCTCAAGGGCCGCGCCATCCTCGACGATGCCCGCGCCATCATCGAAGCTGCTGGCCAGAAGGTTGCCGGCGCCCATCTTCGTATGGGCGAAATTGTCGACACGGTGATCGAGCAGGAAGGCCCTGCCAGCATGATCATGGTCGGCAAGCGCGGCGAAGAAGCCGATTTCGCCAGCCTGCGCCTCGGCGCGCATCTCGAACGCTTCATCCGCGCCAGCCACAAGCCGGTCTTTGTAACGTCCCGCGCCTTCAAGCCGATCAAAAAGGCGGTCATTGCCTATGATGGCGGCGCATCAAGCCAGCGTGTTGTCGATCACATCGCCCGCAATCCGCTGTTTGCCGGCCTCACCATCGACGTCATTACCGTCGGAAGCCGCAACCGCGACACCGAACGCGCGCTCGAAAACGCCAAGGCCCTGCTCGAAGGCGCGGGCCTGAGCGTCGAGACCGCCATCCTGTCGGGCCAGCCCGACGTGGTATTGGCCCAGCGAGTCGAGGAAAGCGGCGCCTCCATGGTCGCTATGGGCGCCTACGGCCACTCCCGCATCCGCAGCTTCGTCATCGGCTCGACAACGACCGAAATGCTGCGCTCCTGCAAGGCGCCAGTGCTGTTGATGCGGTGATCTCGGCAAAGCCTGACTACACCGGCCATCGCATGAGTTGAATTCGGCAGATTGGATGGGGGGGGGGGGTCGCCACCCGAAGGTCCTGACGAATGGGTGCCGGTTACTCGTCAATATTGATCTCGGTGGAAAAGACCGTGCCCTCGTCAAACGTATAGGTATGCGATCCACCGAGTTGCATTACCATGCCCTTGATGATTTTTGTGCCCATGCCGGTGCGGGCGCTTGCGATATCAAACCCGGGCCCGTTGTCCGCAATGACAAGCCTTGCCCTGCCCTGGGTCAAGCGCTTGAGGCTGATGGAAATTGCAGCATCAGGCTTGTCCAGATCAGCATATTTGAAGGCGTTGGTGACGACTTCATTGATCAGCAGCGCCAATGACGTCGCCCGATCATGGCTGATAGAGACTGGATCTATGTCGAGAGTTAGCTTGGCCGATGAGCCATACGCCTGAAAAAGCGATTCTGTGATTGAAGCAATGAACGTCGGAGCATCAAGGGCGGCAAAGGCATCATGGTTATACATATGCTCGTGGACAGAGGACATGGCGGCAAACCGCAACTGGATATCGGTTTTGATGGCTTCAGGAAGATCTTGCATCCTGACGAGCGACTGCATCGACTGCAGGTTGTTCTTGACCCGGTGATGGATCTCGCGAAACAACATCGTATTCGTGGCCAGAGCTGTTCTTAGCTCTTCGTGACGACGGCCATCCCGTTGCAGGAGCCGGATGATCCAGATCGCGCAGATCGCCAGGGCCAGGCTGGTCGGAATGACGATCGCCAGGAATATCCAGACACGTTGCCAGAACCGACCTACCGTTTCGGCCGTCCCTACCGAAGCCAGGGCGATAAGTTCCGTGCCCGGCACCGTCTGGTAGCTAACCACTCGTTGTACGCCATCGACGGGAGAATTGCTGGTGTAGACACCAAAGTCAGCTTTCGGGAGCAGATCGGTGAAAAGGACATACTTGCTCAGGTCTGCCGGTGCGTCCGATTGCGGGTAACGCGCAACCAGCATTCCGTCAGAGCGCAGAATACTGATGGTTGAATCAGTTCCCAGGTCCAGCGATTCAAGCAAGTCTTCCAGCAGGGCCGCATCGAATGAAATTATTGCCACGCCGATGAACACACCACCTCGCTCAAGCCGTCGGCTGAACGCAAAGATCTGACTCCCATCAAGGCGACTGATCAGAAGCGACGAGGTGAAGAAGGGCTTGCCCGCTGCCGGGGCGGAGAAATATTCTCGGTCACGAATGTCGATGTTTACGAAGTTGGAATCGGTCGTGTAGAGGGTCTGACCTTCGGCCGCGACGATGTAAGCCTTGGCACTGGCGGGCAGGCCTTCGAGAGCGTCTCTTACGTTAGTCAAAGTCGATGTATCATTGGGCTGTACATCTCGCCCAAGCGCGGAGTCCATACGCCGCAGAGCTTGCGCAGCGACCTCAACGATCCACCCGGTATTGATCTTCACCGCCTTGGCAGCTGCGGTTGCGGAAGCCTCGGCCCGCTCTTCCGCGTCATTGAACCCCTGATAGACAAGGGAACCAACGATAAATGAATAGATGAGCAAGGTTGCGATAATGAATGTTATCGCAGCACGCGCTGAACCAGCAATCGCTTTGGTGACCACTGAGCATCCTCTCCAAAATCGCCTAGCAGCAATGCTTAGCGAGAATGCATTTTGTTGGCTATAGCGGTTTTGCTACAGATCCCCCGAACGGAACGATGCGACTTTCGCAAGGCCCGGTGATGTACCTGCAACAGCACTGCATCCAACAGAAAGTGCAAAGGATTCGGCAACGCGATGGATTGATGTATGTACGTTATCATTCAAATGAATCCGATAGGACTACCCGGTCGTTCCAGAACCTTTCTCAACGAACAGCCGCTTCGCAAAGCCGTACGAAATCAAACGGCATCAGACATCAGCTTTCAGTCGAATCTGATCACAGAACACGCCCCCTACCCCGGCAAGCCCAACGGCCTCTGCCGCCGCCAGTGATAAAACACCTTGGCCAGCGCGGCTGAAACAATGCGGGCGTCGACGGTGTCCGACCGGCTGGTCAGCATGATCGGAACCCGGGCGCCGAGCGCAATGCCGGCCGATGAGGCGCCGGCCAAGTGGATCAGCTGTTTGGCGATCATGTTGCCGCTTTCGAGATTGGGCGTCACCAGAATGTCGGCATAGCCCGCCACATCCGAGACGATGCCCTTTGCCGCCACGGCAGCCGGCGAGATGGCGTTGTCGAACCCCAGCGGACCATCCACCTTGCCACCGACAATCTGGCCACGGTCATGCATCTTGCAGATCGCTGCGGCAAGCAGCGTCGACGGCAGCTTGCCGGTCACGGTTTCAACCGCCGACAACAGCGCCACCAGCGGGGTTTCCACGCCCAGCGCAATCGCCAGATCAATAGCGTTCTGGACGATGTCGCTGAGCGCCTCGAGATCGGGCGAAATATTTATCGCCGCATCGGTGACAAACAGCGTCCGGTTCTGGCCTGGCATGTCGAGCGCAAAGACATGGCTCAACCGCCGCTCGGTGCGCAGTCCATGGGTCCGGTCGAGCACGGCGGAGAGCAATTCATCGGTGTGCAGCTTGCCCTTCATCAAGGCCCCCACCCGCCCCTCATGCACCAGAGCCACGGCCATTTCGGCCGCCGCATGGCTGTGCGGCGCATCAACAATTTCCAGACCCTGCAAATCCAGTCCGGCCGCCTCGGCAGCTGCCTTGATCTTGGCTTGCGGACCAACAAGCACCGGTACGATCATGCCTTCGTCGCGCGCGGCAATCGCGCCGCCCAGGCTGAGATCATCGCAGGGATGCACAATCGCGGTGATCAGCGGGTCAAGCGATCTGGCCTTCTCCACCAGCGCCCCAAACCGCACACCATGTGTATGCCGTCCGGCAGAGGGCATACGGGCGACCGGGCGTTTGATCTTTTGGCGCGGAGCGCGCACCTCGGCGGTGCCTGACACCACCGTCACACCGTCTGCATTGACACAGGCGCAATCGAGCGTGACATGACCCGAGTTCCTGTCGACGCCGGTCACCTCAACCCGCACCGTGATCTTGTCGCCAATGCTGACTGGCTGGTGAAAGGCCAGCGTCTGGCCCAGATGCACAGTTCCCGGCCCCGGTAATCGCGTGGCCAGAACCGCCGAAATCAGAGTGCCTGCCCACATGCCATGTGCAATGCCCTGCAGCAGACCCGCGGCTTCCTCATCATCGGCATCGATATCGGCGGGATTGACGTCGGCTGATGCGGTGGCAAACAGCGCCATGTCCTGACGGGTCAGTATCCGTTCGAGATCCGCAGTCTCGCCAATGCCGATTTCATCAAGAGTGCGGTTTTCAATCAGGTTCATGCGTTGCTCCAAGGACAGTCCGTTTGATAGCGGCGGGTGCCCGGCAACCGGGTTCTGGGCACGACCCGCGTGCAAGCGACCTTGCCCCACAGCTCCAACAGATACAAGACAGACAAAATGACCCGCCAGTGCGTCAGCTACTGGCAGGTCAGACTCAGTATCAGGGGGCGATGACACTCAGGCTATGTCATCGGGACCGGCCGCACGTTTTTTACCGGTGAACATGGCGCAAACCAGGTTTTCGCCATGTTCAAAACTTGCAAGCACCACTCCGCCAATATGCAGCGCGACGAGGCCAAGTGCTGCAAAAGCCGCACCTTCATGCAGTTCCCCAACCCATTTGACGCCCCAATAGGCGTCTGTCGTCATCATCCAGCCGCTGAGCGAAATCACCGAATTGGCCAGCAACAGACCGAGCACCATCAAGCCGCCTGCCGGGTTGTGCCCCAGATACCGATGCGCCTTCAGCCGAACCGTATCAGCAACGAACCCGGCTACGGTCGACGGCCCGTAGATGAAGGACGAAAACCGCGCGTGCCGCGATCCGACCAAACCCCAGAGCACGCGGAACGCAATCAGGCCCGCAATGATATAGCCTGCGGTTTCATGCGGCACTTGCCATTCATCGCCGGTGAGAAAGGCAAAGCTGAACAAGCCGACCAGCGACCAGTGGAAGATCCTGACCAGCGGGTCCCACACCCGGACGGTCGCCGGCGACTGGGTGTCGCCGGTTTCCATCGTGGTCGTGACTGCGGCCATCAGTCTTCAGCCTTCACCCTGAGCACGTCACCGGTGCCCGGATGAAAATAGACCTCGACGCGCTTGCCGTCCTTGTCGAGCGCATAGGCTTCCATGCAGCCGTCCTCAACCTTGATCGACCGTACGTCAAAGCCCTGGGTCTTGGCCTTTTCGGTGATGGCAGCGTCGCTCATCCACTGATCGCGCGGCACGTCGGGGCAGTCCTGGGAGGCATATGCTGCGGCTGGCGCAAGCAGTGTGACAAGGGTTGCTGCGATGAGTATGGTCTTCATGTTTTGTCTCCTTCAAGAAGTGCGATATTGGCCACCGGCCATTGACCTGGCTGTTCTCGCACGGCGCTCATGACAAGCCGCTGAGGAGGAGTGTCAGCGTTTTGTCATGTTGAAACCCGGATGATGCGATCATGAACCGATATGGCTTTCTCCTGCTGCTGTTCGCAGCCATCAAACCTGTGTTTGCATCCGCCTCTGCGGATGATGACGATGACCATCATCAGCGCGCCAGTCTCGACGCCGCCATAAAGCGCGGCGAGGTCATGAAATTGACTGAAATACTCGAAAAGGTGAAAGGGAAAATTCAAGGTCGGATTGTCGAAATTGAATTCGAGTACTCACGGGAAATGCCGATTTACGAGATCTATATCATCAACAGTGAAGGCCGCCGTCTTGAGTATGAAATCGATGCCCGCACCGCGGAAATCCTCCGACTTGAAGACGAGGATTGAGCCTGATGCGCGTTCTGCTTGTCGAAGATGATGATCGTATCCGGGAGGATGTCAGCCGTGCGCTGGAAGCTTCCGGCTATGTGGTCGACACTGAAACCAATGGCGAAGAGGCCTGGTTCCTCGGCGACACAGAAACCTATGCAGCCGCCATCCTCGATCTCGGCCTGCCCGGCATGGACGGGTTGAGCGTGCTCAAGCGCTGGCGCGCCGGCGGACGTGACTTTCCTGTTCTGGTGCTGACCGCCCGAGGCGCGTGGACCGAACGGGTCGAAGGGATCGATGCCGGTGCCGATGATTACCTGCCAAAACCCTTTCGCATGGAAGAACTGGTTGCCCGGTTGCGCGCCATCATCCGCCGCTCCGGCGGACAGGCCAACCCGGTGGTCATCGTCGGCGAGGCAGAACTCGACACACGGCAAATGCGGCTCAGCGTCCGTGGCGTCCCGGTCAATCTATCGCCTCAGGAATATCGCCTGGTTGCCTATCTGATGCTCAACAAGGGACGTGTGGTGAGCCAACAGGAACTGTCCGAACATTTGCAGTCAGTCCACTTCGAGCGCGAATCCAACGCCATTGAAGTGCTGGTCGGACGTGTGCGGCGCAAGTTGCCGTCCACCCTCATCGAAACGCGGCGTGGTTTCGGCTATATCGTCGACGTGCCTGTCGAGGCGTCATGAAACCTGCCCGCTCCCTGCGATTCAGGCTTTTTGCCTATGCTGTCATCGTTGTCGCTGCGGCACTGCTGGTCACCGGATTCAGCTTGTCGGCTCTGTTTGCCCGCCATCTCGAGCGCCGCGTCGGCCAGGAACTCGACACCCACCTGACCCAGCTCACCGGTGGTTTGCGGCTCGATGCCGGTTCGGCTCTGTCGCTGGCTCGCGAGCCGGTTGATCCCAGGTTCCAGTCCATTTTTGGTGGTTTGTATTGGCAGGTTGACGATGTCACGGCTGGCTCGCAACTACGGTCGAGGTCCTTGTGGGATACGTTTCTCGATATTCCCGGCGACGTGTTGCAGCCGGGGGAGACCCATGTTCACGACGTCACCGGCCCCGAGGCTTCACAACTGTTGGTTCATGAATCAATGGTGCTGCTTTCAGCTCCGGATGGCGATCACAAATTGCGGGTATCGGTGGCCATCGACAGGGCCGAGATCAGCGCGTTGGCCAGCGGTTTTGCAAGAGACCTTGCCCCGGTTCTGGCGATCCTCGGCGTGGTTCTGCTGCTCGGCTTTCTGCTGCAGATCGGCGAAGGCCTGAAGCCTGTCTATCGCGTTCTGTCCGGGATCAGCGCCATTCGGTCCGGTGACCGCAAGCGACTTGAATCCGATGGCGTTCCGCGCGAAGTCTCGCCGCTGGTCGAGGAGGTCAATGCCCTGCTGGACGCTCAGGATGCCGCAATCAGCCGGGCGCGGGACCGGGCCGCCAATCTTGCCCACGGTCTGAAAACACCGCTATCGGCGCTGGAAACCGATATCGAGCGGCTTCGCGCCAAGGGTGAAACCGAAATCGCCGATGACATCGCCGAACTCGCCCAGCGTATGAGCCGGCATATGCAGCGCGAACTTGCCCGCGCCCGGCTGCGCCACGGCCGCAGCCACGACAAGACGCCGCTCAAGCCGGTTGTCGACGGCATTCTGCGGACGCTCAAGCGCACACCGGCCGGTGAAGAGCTGGACCTGCAATGTAGCGTCGACGCCAGGGCGACCGTCCCCGTCGATCCCGATGACCTCAATGAACTCATAGGCAATCTCGCGGAAAACGCAGTTCGTTTCGCCCGCAGCCGGGTGCTGGTGGACACTGAGACATCTTCCACCGCCCTCATCATCCGCATTGGCGATGACGGTCCCGGCCTGGATCCGGCCCGCATCGCCAGCGCGATGAAACCGGACCAGAGGCTGGACCAATCGGCATTGGGTGCCGGACTTGGCCTGGCGATCTCCAGTGACATCGTTGAATCCTTCGGCGGACAGCTTGAATTGCGCAGTTCAGCGCTTGGAGGACTGGAAGCACGTGTCTCCATCCCCCTTATCCACCCTCCGTCCTGACTTCCGACAGAGCCAAGACCAACCAGAACCAAAAATATTGTCAGGAATATCCTTTATGAACTTTCACCGACCCGTCTTCGGCAGCGTCACCTTGAGTCTCCTCGTCGCAGCCTGGATCATCTTCGTCGTCAATACGGCCTTCTGGACCGATATATTCACGGCTTTTGGCGATCATCGCGAAGGACTTGTTGCTTTCTGCGTCGGCATGTCCGCGCTGCTGGCCGCGCTGTTTCTGAGCGTGTCGGTGAAATACATCACCAAGCCGATATTCATCCTGGCCATTGTCAGCGCCGCCGCGTCTTCCTGGTTCATGCAAAAGTTCGGCGTCATCATAGACACCGACATGATCCGCAACGCTGTTCACACAACCCCCGCAGAGGCCGGACATCTGATGACACCGGCGTTCTTTCGCCACATGTTCATCTACGCCCTGCTGCCTTCAGGGCTGGTTGCGGTGGTGCGCATCCGGCATCTGACTTTTGGTTCCAAGCTGGTGGCGAACCTGAAACTGATCGTACCGCTGCTGCTTATCGCCCTGATCCTGTCGTTCTGGCAGTACCCGACCATTGCGTCGACCATGCGCAACAACCGTATCATCATCAAGAAGCTCAACCCGGTCATGCCGATGGTGAGCGTGGCGAAATACTATATTCGTCAGGGAAAAGAGAAAAACATAGTCGCAGCCCCCCTCGACCCGGACGCCAACCCGGGAGTGCAACTGGCCCATGCCGACAAACCAGTGGTGACCATCATTGTCGCAGGCGAAACCTCCCGTGCCCAGAACTTCTCCCTCAACGGCTACGAGCGGAAAACCAATCCTCAGCTTGAGAAACGTGACATCGTCTATTTTCGCAACGCCTCGTCCTGCGGAACCGCGACAGAGGTCTCTCTTCCCTGCATGTTCTCACTTTATGGCCGTGACGAATACTCGAGCGACAAGGGACTTGCCCAGGAAAACCTGATGGACGTACTCGCCCACGCCGGCGTGACGGTCGAATGGTGGGAAAACAACACTGGCGACAAGGAAGTGGCTACACGCATTTCGAAGCGGGATTTCTCAACAGAAAACGACCCACGTTTTTGTGTCAACACCGAGTGCCACGACCAGGTCATGATCGACGCGCTTGGACCCTGGCTCGATTCGATCAAGGGCAATGCGACCCTTGTCCTGCATCAGTTGGGAAGCCACGGCCCAGCCTATTATGCCCGCTATTCGGAGGAGGAACGGCTGTTCCGGCCGGATTGCCAGACCGCCGAATTCGCCGACTGCACCAGTGAGGAAATCACCAACGCCTATGACAACACCATTGTCGCCGTCGACCATATGCTGGCCCAGGTCATCGACATGCTGGAAGCCCGTTCAGACCGTATTGCCTCCGCGATGATCTACATGTCGGACCATGGCGAATCGCTGGGCGAAAAGGGTCTCTACCTGCACGGCATGCCTTACCTCTTCGCACCCCAGGAACAGACCCATATACCGTTCCTGATGTGGGAGTCGGACAGTCATTCCAATATTTTCGGCAGCACCACCGCTTGCCTCGCCACCCACGCGGATGATCCGGTGTCGCAGGACAATCTGTTTCACACGGTTCTGGGTTTGATGGGCGTGGAAGCCGCGCATTACGATCCGGCGCTTGACCTCACGGCTCAATGTCGGGCGGCATCGAAGCCGCCCAAGGCCGAGTTGCAGTCCGCTTCCCGGCGCCAGCCATGAGAATTTTCGACCGGAATCCCGGCGCGCTCTAACTTGTGGAAGCTTTGGGCGCCGCGCTGGTTTTCCCGGTCACCTTGAGCCAGTTGCCACCATGATCGGGTGACTGAACCTTGATGAAATCGAGCCGGCTCGCCGACACCGGCAAAACTTCCTCGGTGAGGTTGTCGAGCACGAAATCACCCACTCTTGTCCGCACCACCAACACAGTGTGGAACTCTGTTCCGGTATGGGTCATGGCCAGCAGCAGGTTTTCGGGATGAAATCCCTTGCGCATCAACTGTGCCCGTTTTTCGAGAGCATAGTCTTCGCAGTCACCGGCCTTGGCATTCACGTTCCACACTTCGTAGCGGCCATACTGCTCTTCGTCGGTCACAGGCGTGATGGCCAGATTGACCGCCCTGTTGATCTGTTCGAGCACGGCCAGCCTGGCCGGCGGCAAGGCGGTGTGTTTCATCCGCACGCCGCAATCGCGAATATGCCGGGCACAATAATCGACGTGACCATAGGGACGGCTGGTAAAGGTGCCAAGCCTCAACCAACTTGCGGCGGATACAGGAACAGATGTCGCCGACAGCATCAGGGTCGCAAGAGCGGCAGGCAGAAAGGCGGTATTGAACTTGGTCATGATAGTCCTTTCGTTCCCGGTAAGTGTTGCATTGCGGCCCGCCCATTGATGATGACGTAACCGATGTCAGAATATTCAGACAGAAACGGGGCACTCAGGTCAGACCTGATGCCCCGCTGTGTCTGCACGATGTGACTGTGCTTACTGGAAGCGCGGCGAACCATCGTTACCGGCGCGGTCATAGACGACCTGGTCGTTGGACACGTCACCGACCGAAGCGGTTGCGGTGTAGTCAACGCCACCCTGCGGTGCCTGGAAGGACGGCGAACCGTCGTTGCCGGCGCGGTCATAGCTGACCAGATCGTTGGAAGTGCCAATTGCATACGTGGCCGAGCCCTGTGCGGCAGGCACGTCGTAAGCGTCCATTGCTATGGAGTCGGCGAAGGCGCCGGTGGATGCTGCGAGGGTCAGGCCGAGGGCGATGATGAGCTTGTTCATGATAATATTCCTTTGAATTCGGGTCGTGTCTTGGGAGGACAACACATTGATTTTATTTAGGTTCCGGCTCAACGGTGACGGAGCATTGGCTCCGCCACCTGCGAGAACGGCTTACTGGAAGCGCGGCGAACCATCGTTGCCGGCGCGGTCATAGACGACCTGGTCGTTGGACACGTCACCGACCGAAGCGGTTGCGGTGTAATCAACGCCACCCTGCGGTGCCTGGAATGTCGGCGAACCGTCATTGCCGGCGCGCTCGTAGCTGACCAGATCGTTGGAAGTGCCAACAGCATATGGGGCTGAGCCCTGTGCGGCAGGCACGTCGTAGGCGTCCATTGCTGTGGAGTCGGCGAAGGCGCCGGTGGATGCTGCGAGAGTGAGGCCGAGTGCGATAATGAGCTTGTTCATGATGATATTCCTTTGAATTCGGGTCGTGTCTTGGGAGGACAACCTGTTGTTTTGATTTCCGGCTCAGCGGCGGCGGAGCATTGGCTCCGCCACCTGCGGGAGCGGCTTACTGGAAGCGCGGCGAACCATCGTTGCCGGCGCGGTCATAGGTGACCTTGTCATTGGACACGTCGCCGACCGAAGCAGTCGCCGTGTAGTCAACGTCACCCTGCGGTGCCTGGAAGGACGGCGAACCGTCATTGCCGGTGCGGTCGTAGCTGACCAGGTCGTTGGAAACGCCAACAGCGTATGTTGCGGAGCCCTGTGCGGCAGGCACATCGTAGGCGTCAAGTGCTGTGGAGTCGGCGAAAGCGCCGGTGGATGCTGCGAGTGTAAGGCCGAGTGCGATGATGATCTTGTTCATGGTATTTTCTCCGTCGTCATTGTGTTCTTGTTCAAATTTTCATGCGGAACGGCGGGGCGTTGGGAGGCGCTTGTTCGCTGCGTTCCGATGACTTTCAAATGGGCTCGCCCAGATAAAATTGCCAACCACACTTTTGTGAGAACACGTGCTGAAACTATATCTTGAAACCAACGTTGCGAGTTCATAGCAAGGTGGTATTTCGTTATTTTTCAGTATCTTAAGGAAATCAAATTTGTCATGGAGCAGATGACGCGAAACGTGACTGTGCACCACGTTGTGTCCGCAGCGTTCACAAAACGACGTTCAAAATAATAAAAAGCCGACCAAAACCGGCTTTCAGCAGACGTCGTAACAACCCGAGAACAAAATCAGCAATTTTTTAGTCGCCATCGTCAGGCCAAAAATGACCCGTTTGGACGCCAAAACGAATCCCGAACGTCTCTGCAGGCAAATCAGAGTGGATTTAATCCAGCGTTCGCCGGAACCGGGCCAGCGCCAGCGCCATGAACACCGCCACAAAGATCAGCAGCGCCGCCAACGGCGTGGCCACACCCTGCAGGTCGGCGCCCTTGAGCATGACGGCGCGGATAATTCTGAGAAAATGCGTCAGCGGAAAGATTTCACCCAGCGTCTGCGCCCAGGGCGGCATGCCGCGAAACGGGAACATGAAGCCCGACAGCAGCAGCGACGGCAGGAAAAAGAAGAAGGTCAGCTGCATCGCCTGCATCTGGGTCCGCGCCAGCGTCGAAAATGCATAGCCCAGCAGCACCAGCGCCAGAACAAAGATCAGGATGGAGACCAAAAGCAGCGTCAGCGAACCGACAAACGGCACATTGAACAGGAATTTCGCCGCAGTCAGCACTACCACCACCTGAACCCCGCCCACTGCGAGGTAGGGCAACACCTTGCCAAGCATGATCTCGAGCGAACTCGCCGGCATCGCCAGCAGGTTTTCCATGGTGCCGCGCTCGACCTCGCGGGTCAGCGCCATCGAGGTCATCATCACCATGGTCAGTTGCAGGATCACCCCGAGCAGGCCGGGCACGATGTTGTACTGGGTGATGCCTTCGGGATTGTAGAGACGGTGCACCACCACCTCGAGCGCGGCTGTCGATTGCTGCGCGGCCAGCGCTTCGGCCGATTGTTCGCGCAGCAGCGCCTGTGCTGCCACCGTGCCAAGCGTCGAGATCGCGCCTGAGGCCACCGAGGGATCGGTTGCATCTGCCTCGATCAGGATCTGCGGATGATCACCGCGCTGCACCCGCCGGGCAAAATCCGATGGCACGGTGACAACGAATGACACAGCACCCGACTGGATCAGCCGCTCGGCTTCAGCCGCACTCGCCACCACATGGACGAAACGGTAATAACCGGTGTTCTCCATCGCCGAGACCATGGCGCGGGTATAATGGTCCTGGCTGGTCGTCACCAGGGCTGCGGGCAGTCCCTTGGGATCATTGTTGATGGCAAAGCCGAACAGCACCAGCTGCATCAGCGGCACACCCAGCATCATCGCGAAGGTGATGCGATCGCGGCGCATCTGGATGGTTTCCTTGGCGATGATCGCCATCAGCCGGCGAAACGAGAACAGCGCGCTCATGCCATGTTGTCCGTCGATTTGCCCATGAACTGGATGAAGACATCCTCGAGACTGGTGGTTCCCTGGCGGTAAGTCGCCCCGGTTTGCTGGGCCACGCGTGCCACCGCCGGCTCCAGCAATGCCGCGTTCTGACCGACCACATGCAGGGTCAGGCCAAAGGGCGCCACCTGATCAACACCGTCCATGCCCTCAAGCATTTGCGCCGCTTCATTGATCTTGCCGCCTTCGAGGAAGTAGGTGGTCAGCGCCGCGTCGCGGATCACGTCGGGCACCGTGCCGCTGGCCAGGAGCTTGCCATAGGAGATGTAGTGGATCCGGTGGCAGCGTTCCGCCTCATCCATATAGTGCGTCGAGACCAGCACCGTCAGCCCGGCGCTGGCGCGCATGTGGATCTCGTCCCAGAATTCCCGCCGCGCCTTCGGGTCGACACCGGCAGTCGGCTCATCGAGCAACAACAGCTTCGGCTTGTGCATGATGCAGGCGGCCAGTGCCAGCCGCTGTTTCCAGCCGCCTGACAGCGTGCCCGCCAGTTGTTTTCGCCGCGAGGACAGCCCGAGATCCTCCAGCGTATCGCGCACCACCGTCGACACGGGGTCGAGATCATAAAGACGGGCGACAAAGGTCAGGTTCTCCTCGATCGACAGATCCTCGTAAAACGAGAATTTCTGGGTCATGTAGCCGACATTGAGCTTGATAAGCCGGCCCTCGGTGCGGATGTCGTGTCCCAGAACCCGGCCTTCGCCCTCGTCCGGCGTCAGCAACCCGCACATCACCCGGATGGTGGTGGTCTTTCCAGATCCGTTGGGGCCGAGAAATCCGGAAATTTCACCTTCCGCCACCTGCATCGACACATGATCGACCACGGTCTTGTCGCCAAACCGCTTGACCAGCCCGCTGACCTCGATGGCGTTCATTGGCTCTCGCCTTGCAGATCGACATCGACAATCTGTCCCGGCTCCAGCGCCCAGGCATCCGCATCCGGACGCGCCTCGACCAGGTAAACCAGCTTCTGCCGGTTCTCGAGAGAATAGATCACCGGCGGGGTGAATTCGGGATCGGCCGAGACATAGCTGACGGTGGCGCCCATGCCCTCGCCGCAGCCATCGCAATGCACCACAAGGACGCTGCCGACGTGGATGCTCGACAGCGCGAATTCCGGCACATAGACCCGGAGCTTGCGTGCACCGTCGGGCAGAACCGACAACACCGGAGCCTGCGGACCCGCGACCTCGCCGGCGTTGCGGATGATGTCGGAGACGACGCCCGCCAGCGGCACCGACAAAGTGCGCTTCGACAGCCGCCACTCGGCCGATTCCAGCACCGCCTTGGCCTGTTCGACCGCGGCCTGCGCCGCCTTGATCTCGTTGGTGCGCGCCGGTAGCCGCGCCACGGCCAGATTGGCATCGAGCTCGGCAACCTTGGCCTGGGCCAGCTCGACCGCCGTGGAGGCGGAATCATAGGTTGCTTGCGTCGATATCCCCTGCTTCAACAAATCGGCCTGCCTTTGGCGCACGCGCTCGGCCTCGTCGGCCTGGGCCTGGGCGGACCTCAGTGCCGCCGTGATGCTGGCGATTTCCTCCGGCCGCCGGCCCTCTTGCAGATTGGCCAGCTGGCTCTCGGCCTGCGCCAGCCCGGCTTCGGCCTGGGCAACGGCGATCTCCGCATCGCGCCGTTCCAGCCGTCCCAGCGGCTGTCCGGCGATAATCTGGTCGCCGCGCCGGACATTGATCTCGACGATCTGGGCGACCTCGATCGGCGCCACCAGCACATATTCACCCTCGACATAGCCGACAGCCAGCGGACCGGCGCCGTTGCAGGCGGCAAACAATCCGGCAAGCAGCGGAAGCGAACAGAGAAAGGATATCATCGGACTGGTTTCCTGGTGGTGGCGACAAAGGCGCGGATATTGCCGAGAATGACGGTCTTGATCGCCGTGAGTTCGTCCGGCCCGGGATGCTTCCATTCCATCCGCCTGGCAACGATGGCATGGCCGATGCGGAAATAGACGACCTGGCCGGCTATGCTGAAAGTGCCAAGGCGGATCAGGTCGCTTTCGGGATCCTGGCCGGTGGCCAGTCCCAGAAGCGTGCACAGGCTGCGATGCACCGGCAGAATGAAATCGGCATAGACCTTGTCGAACACCGGACCGGGAATGCCCATTTCACGCACCATGAAGCTGGCAATGTCGCGCGCCTCGACCTGCCCGAGCATGAAATCGGCCACGCCCATGATCACCCGCTCGAATGCCGCTTGCGCCGCCGCCGGATCGTCGTGCGCGTCGATCGACTGCAGAAACGGGAGCACCACGGCCTGAATCCGCCCGGCCACCATTTCGGCACAGGCCAGCCGCAAGCCGTCCTTGCCGCCAAAATGATAGGCAATGGAGGCGATATTGGCATTGGCCGCGGCAGCGATCTCGCGGGTCGAGGTGGCATCCACCCCCTTGGTGCCGAACAGTCGCACGCCTGCCATCAGCAACGCCATGCGGGTCTGGTCTCCGGCTTTTCCGGTCTGGGCTGAGAGTTTCGGCGGCACGGCAATCCTCACTGGCAGGTGTGACTGCCACGATGATAGCGCAGAGAAATAATTAATCAATCGATTGATTGAATAACGTCTCCCGCGGCCTCCATGGTTCCCGCCGCGACCGGCTTAGCTGCCAGCCTGCTCGTCAGCAAACACCCTGCGCAATTCGGTCTTGAGCACCTTGCCGTAATTGTTCTTGGGCAGTTCGGACACAAAACGGTAGACCTTCGGCCGCTTGAACCGGGCGATCGAGCCAAGACAATGCTGATCAAGCTCCGCCGCATCCGGGGGCGCGTCCAGATCTGTGACCACAAAGGCCAGAATGCTTTCGCCCCACTCGGCATCGGGCACGCCGACGACGCTGACCTCGCGGACGCCGGGATGGGTCAGCAAGGCCTCCTCCACCTCGCGCGGATAGATATTGGTACCGCCGGAAATGATCACGTCCTTGGACCGATCTTTCAGCGTCAAAAACCCGTCCGCATCAAGCGCGCCCATGTCGCCGGTCCAGAGCCAGCCATCACGCAGCGCTGCAGCGGTGGCATCAGGATCGCGCCAGTAGCCGGACATGACCGGCGTGCCGCGCACCAAGATCTCGCCGGTCTCTCCCGTGGCCATGACATTGCCCGCATCATCAACAATGCGGACTTCGACACATGATTGTGCCGTGCCCACCGAGGCCAGCCGCTCGCGCCAGCGCGGATGGGTGCGATCAGCTACCGAAGCGCGATCAAGTGCGGTGATCGTCATAGGGCTCTCACCCTGGCCATAGATCTGGCAGAACCGCGGCCCCAGAACCTCGACCGCCTCAACAATGTCGGCCAGATACATCGGCCCGCCGCCATAGACGATGGTGCGGATCCCTTCCCCGGTTTCGCCAAGCTCCCGGGCAGATGCAACCAGCCGCTTGACCATGGTGGGAGCGGCAAACATGTGGATGTCGCCGAGGCTGCGGGCCAGCGCAAAGATCTCATCCGGATCGAAACCACCCGACAGCGGCACGACGTGGCGTGCGGCCTTGAGCACGTGCTGCAGACAATAGAGCCCGGCGCCATGGCTCAGTGGCGCCGCATACAAGGCCGCATCGCTCGCATGCACCGCATCGACATCCGCAAGATAGGAAAACACCATCGCCTGCATATTGGCATGGCTGATCATCACGCCCTTGGGGCGGCCGGTGGTGCCCGAGGTGTAAAACAGCCACGCCATGTCCGATCCTTCCCGCGCCACGTGGGCTGCAAGCGGTTGGCTCTGTCGCAAGGCCTCGAAGTCCACGCCCGCCAGATCAATCAGCACAGGCATAGGCTGCGCCAGCGCCCCGGTCAGTTCCGCCCCAAGCGGTGCGGTGCAAAACACCACCGACGCACAGGAATTGGCAATGATATAAGCGGCCTCTTTGGGATGAAGCTTGGCGTTGATCGGCACGATGGCAGCGCCTGCAAACCAAGCGCCGAACATCGCTTCCAGATAGGCGGGCGTATTTTTGGCAAAGATCGCCACCCGGTCCCCCGGCTTGACACTATGATGCTCGCGCAGGCCCGCGCCGATAGCCGCAGCATTTTGGGCAAAGCCGCGATAATCAGCAATCTGTTGAGCGCCTGAAAACAATGCCGGATGGCCGGGATATTTCCGGCCGCTGCGCGCCAGCCATTCCGCGACATTCATGATTCTCTCCCCAATCCTCAGTGCAGAAACCATCGCGCCGACACCGGCAAATGGCAATGCACCACGCGGCAAGGGGCATGTCTCAGTCGCGGATTTTTCGCATCATCAGCCAGTGATAAAGCCGGGGCGACAGCCGGTTGATCAACCAGCCAAGCGTCGCCACCCGTCCCACCGGGACAAAGCGTCTGCCGCGCCGCCAGCCATCGAGAATGATTTCGGCGGCCCGCTGCGGGCTCATCTCGTCAAAACCGTCCGTCGCAGCCCCCGGCCTGCCGATACCATCCGTCCCGGCGTCAAGCCGTCCCGAATTGGTGGCCACGAAGGAGGGCGCGGCAATCACAACCTTTACGTCATGCTGCGCTTCTTCCGATGCGAGCGAAGAGAAGAAGCCGTTGAGCGCGTGCTTGCTCGCCGCATAGGCGGTGCGTTTGCAAAGCGGCGCGAAGCCCGCCACCGAGGAGATCGCCAGATGCGTCCCCCTGCCCGCCCGTACCGCGTGCAACAGACCCGACGCCACCCGCACCGAGCCGAAATAATTGATCTCCATCACCCGCCGCTGCGAGGCCAGCGTGGTCTCCGAAAACAGGCCGATCTGGGTCACCCCGGCATTGTGGATGACCAGATCAATGGCCGGATAATCGGCTGAAATCCCGGCGCAGACCGCGGCCACCGCGGCTTCATCGGTCAGGTCGCAGCGGACCCGCTCCACCCGGTCACTCGCCGGGGACAAAGTCGCCAACGCCGTTGGCAGATCGACCAGCACCACTTGCCAGCTCTCCGCCACCAGTTGAGCGGCAAAGGCCTGACCCAGCCCTCCCGCGCCGCCGGTGATCACCGCCACCGGGCTCACAGTCCGGCCGCCTTCTTCCACAGATCAAAAGTCTCGGCGCTGGTCAATTCCGGCTGATAACCGAACACCGTCTTCAGCGCGGTGTTGTCGAGCACCGGGCGGTATTGCAAAAACCGCACCTGTTCCGGTCCATAGCGCGACACACCGAGCGGCTTGGCCACGGCAAGTGCGGCCTTGAGCAACCAGGCCGGCAGCGCCATCACCGGCTTGCCGAGACTGGCCGCAATGTCATGCACCGACAGCGCGCCATCACCGCAGACATTGAAGATACCGGCCGGACCGTTCGTGGCGGCGCGCAACAGGATGCGGGCCAGATCGCGGGTCCAGATGAACACGAACGGGCTGTCCGAGCCGTAAACCGCGATCAGCTTGGGACGGTGAAACAGTTCGGTGATCTGGTTTTCAAGCCCGGCGCCAAGCACGGTGCCGACACGCAGCACCACCTGCTCGACATCCGGGTGAGTGACGCGCGCCCGCGCCAGCATCTCCTCGACCTGCCGCTTGTGGTCGGAATAGGCAAATTCACTGTTGCCGCGCAGCGCGTCGGTCTCGTGGAGCGGCACCGGATTGTCGGCATGGTAGCCATAGGCCGCCCCCGACGAGGTCACCACCAGCCGCTCGACCCCGTGGGTGATCGCCGCGTCGAGAACATTGCGGGTGCCCTGGACATCGACATCATAGGCAAATTTCCGGGTCATGCCGCGCGTCGGCGAGACGATCGAGGCCAGGTGAATGATCACATCCGGGTTAAACGCTTCCACCAAGCGGCCGGCATCGTCGCCGCGCACGTCGAGTGTTTCAAAAGCAACGCCTTCGGGCAGTGCCTGCGGCCGCCGCACATCGGTCGCAAGTGTTTCGCAACCCGACGCAGCCAATTCTTCGAGAAGCACCTGCCCGACAGCCCCCGCAGCACCCGTAACCAGTACCCGGCTCATCGCTTCGCCTCGCTGCGCGACCAGAGGCTGGCGAGCGCCAGTCCGGAAATCGCATGCCAGATGCCCCAGAACGCCGCAGCCACCGC
This sequence comes from Hoeflea sp. IMCC20628, assembly GCF_001011155.1. Taxonomy (NCBI): domain Bacteria; kingdom Pseudomonadati; phylum Pseudomonadota; class Alphaproteobacteria; order Hyphomicrobiales; family Rhizobiaceae; genus Hoeflea; species Hoeflea sp. IMCC20628. The sequence goes on along the minus strand of NZ_CP011479.1, from coordinate 1,363,888 downwards.
CATGCCGCCAAGTCCGCCGAAGAAGGCGAAGATCAGCACCAGGCCAAGACCCGAATTCTGGATGCCGGTCTCGATGGTGATCGCCCGCCGGTCATAATCGGAAAGCCGCATCACCGTGGCCGTCAGATAACCGCCCGACAGCGCCAGCGCATTGTGCAGCACCACCAGCCCGGCAACTGCGGCCACATAGGCGAGGAAAAAGCTCCAATTGGCAGCCAGCGCCAGCACGATGAAGCCGATGAAGATCGCCATCGACAGTCCTTGCATCGGCTTGCGGATGCGCGCCGCCAGCTTGGGCTTTTGCACATTGAGCACGATCCCGAGGATCAAAGGCAGCACAAGCATGAAGAACACGGTGATGGCGATGGACACAGGATCCAGCGTGGTTGTTCGCAACAGCGCCCGCGTCGGTTCGTAGAGATTGCCCCAGAACGCCACATTGAGCGGCGTGAACAGGATCGCGGCAAGAGTGGCCACCCCGGTCATCGACACCGACAGCGCCGCATTGCCACCGGCGCGATGGGTGATGAAATTGGAAATATTGCCACCCGGACAGGCCGCCACCAGGATCAGCCCCAGCGCAATCGACGGCTGTGGATTGGTGACCAATAACATCAGGTAGGTCAGCGCCGGCAGCACCAGGAACTGCGACACCATGCCGGTCAACAGCGCTTTCGGCGCCCGCAGCAGTGCGCGGAAGTCGGATGGCCGCAGATCCAGCGCGATCGAGAACATCACAATGGCCAGGATGGCATTGAGCAAGGTCAGGCTTTCCGGGCTGAAATTCAGCCGTACGGCATCGATTTCGGTCATTTGCCATTCCCCTTGAGAGCCGCGATCCAGCTGGTCACGGCGGTCCGGTAGGTGGCCTTGTCGACATAATAGGCCATGCGCGGCAGATCGATATACTTCATCCCGCCGGTTGCCCGGGTGAACCCGGCGCCCTTTTCTTCCTTCAACGCCTTGGCTGCCATGATGCCCGATTTGAGCCCGGCAATATAGCGCGCCACCATCTCGGCCTGCTCATGCCGGCCCTGCCAGCCGAGCCCCGAGGCCTCGACCATGCCCAGCACAAACACATCGTCACGCTCGGGATGCAGACAATTGAGGAACAGATGCGGCGCATCGCCCTGCCAGTTCAAGAGCGCCTTGTCGATGAACGGGTAATGCAGGCTGTATCCGGTCGCCGCCAAAACTAGATCGTAATCGGCTTGGCCGCCATCCTTGAAATGCACCGTATGGCCGTCAAAGCGATCGATGTCGGGCTTGACCGTGATGTCGCCATGACCGGCATGAAACAGGATCAGCGAATTGACAACCGGGTGGGATTCGTAAAGCGCGTAGTCGGGCTTCGGAAAGCCGTATTTCGCCGGATCGCCGGTAAACCATTTCAGGATCATGCCATCGACGCGGCGCTTGAGCCACATCGGCAGTTTGATCGCCCCGCCCATCGTGTCGGCGGGACGGCCGAAGACATATTTGGGCACGAAATAATAGCCGCGCCGCATTGAGATGTCGCAGCTCTTGCCGTGATGGATCGCATCCACCGCAATGTCGCAGCCCGAATTGCCGGCACCAATGATCAGCACCCGCTTGCCCTTGAAGATTTTGGGATCGCGATAGGCGCTGGAATGGATCAGCTCTCCGGCGAAATCCCCCTTGAACTCCGGCATGTTTGGCTCGGACAGGGTGCCATTGGCAATCAGCAGTCCGGCAAACTCGCCCTCGTGCTCCTTGCCCTCTGCATCGCGCCAGACCAGACGCCATCCGTCAGCGGACTTGCCCATTGGCACGGCAGACATCACTTCTGTATTGAACAGGAAATGATTCCTTATTCCATAGTGATCGGAAAATTTCTGAAAGTAGGACTTGAGCTCGCGGTGTGACGGATATTCCGCCACCCGGTCTTCCATCGGAAAATCCGCAAATTCGGTCATCTTCTTCGACGAAATCAGATGCGCGGTCTCGTACATGGTCGATTTCGGACCATCGATGTCCCATAGCCCACCGACATCGGAATGCAGCTCAAACCCTTGAAAGGCAATGCCCTGCTCGATCAGTGTCTTGGCCATCGCCAGCCCCATCGGCCCGGCGCCGATCAGCGCATAGCGCGACTGGCTGTCTTGGCTCGCGGCCGGATTTTCGCCTGCCGGTGTCAATTGCGTGTCCAACTGTCCCCCTCCCCTGGTTCAGTCGATTATCTCTTCCACCTACAATTGAACGATCGTTCATAATAAGGCAAGATGAATCATGAGCGAAATTTCAGATGCCCCCAACCCGCCACGCCGCCGCGCCATTTCGCAGCGGGCCCTGGCCACCAGTCTGAGTATTCTCGATGCGGCTGAAATCCTGTTTGCCGAGCGCGGCTATGACGGCGCCTCGGTGCGCGACATTGCCGCTAGCGCTGGCGCGCAACTGGCGTCAATCAGCTTTCACCATGGCGGCAAGGAAGCATTGTTTGAGCGCGTCGTCGAGCGACGGGCATCACAATTGTCGCAGTTGCGGCTTGAGGCGCTGGCAGCGCGGAAAGCCAAAGACGAGCCACTGACGCTCGACGCCGTGCTGTCGGCCTTCCTGCGCCCCTATCTGGAAAAGGCCGGCGCCGGCGATCCGCAATGGCTGGCCTATGCAAGGCTGGTGGCCATCGTTTCGGCGGATGCTCGCTGGCACGCGATTTCGGAGCGCTGCTTCGACCCCACCGCCGGTGCCTTCATCAGCGAGATCGCAAAACTGTTCCCCAAAGCGGATCAGGCCACGATCGCCGTAGCATTCGTGTTCTCGGTCTCGGCCATGCTGTCGCTGTCAACCTCGACCTGGCGCATCGAAGCGCTGTCGGCGGCATCTGGCCAGCAGGCTGCAAAACACCGTCTGGCCGATGATCTGGTCCGATTCTGCGAAGCAGGTATGCGCGCCGCGATCAGCGGTTGATGCCCAGCACTGTCACGGCAGAGCCGGTGTCGCTTCCCGAGCGTTCTTTGAGGCCCCCGCCAGCAGCCACTCGCAAAACACCCTGACTTTTGCACGCCGCATATGGCTGTGAGGGCAGACAAGCCAATAGCCGATGTCGCTTTGCACGGCGAGATTGAACGGCCTGACCAGCCGGCCCGCCTTCAAATCCTCGACTACCGCGGAATGGCTGACCAGGGCCACGCCATCGCCGTTGATCGCAGCTTCGATCGCCATGCTTTCAACCGTGAATCTCGGGCCACGCTTGACGTCGATGTCGTCAAGTCCGGCCGCCTTGGCCCACATCCGCCAATCGGGTGATTGCAAGGTCAGAGCCCCCCACTCGACATGCAGCAGCCGATGGTTCTTCAGATCCTCGAGCGAGCCCAGGGGCTTTGCACCGCTCATCAGCTTCGGACTGCACACCGGACTGACTTCTTCGCCAAAGATTCGGTCCACATGAAGCCCCGGATAATCCCCCATCCCGAGGCGGATGCTCACATCGATGCCGTCGCGTTGAAAGTCGCGGGTCTCCAGCGAGGCGTCGAGCCGCACATCAATGTCCGGATACTTGTTCGAAAAATCCGTCAGTTGATGGACCAGCCATTTGATCGCGAAGGTCGGGGCACTGCTCACGGTCAGCAAGCCGGTTTCCTCCTCGAGAGCCAGGCGTTCGACCGCTTCTGCGAGCCTGTCAAAACCTTCCGTTACCAAAGGCAGCACGGTCTTGGCTTCTTCGGTCAACTGCACCGCTCTTGTCATGCGGTGAAACAGCGGAATGCCGAGGTAGGCCTCCAGCTGCTTGATTTGCTGGCTGATTGCAGCCGGGGTAACGAAAAGCTCCTCCGCAGCCTTAGTAAAACTCAACCATCTGGCCGCAGCTTCAAAGGCTTGCAGTGATTTTAGTGGAGGCAACCGGCGCATACAGGATTTCCAATCGTGGACAAATAAGTTTTTCTTATTCATCGAGATAGAAATCACCGTTTGTCCAGCCTGTCAAATGCAGGCTAGATGAGACCATAGACCTGATGTCAAATCCAACCTTGGAGACAAACCAATGAACGCCCAGCTTCCAAACCAGTCAGTCGCGCTTTCGCTTATTTTTTCCCGGGCAGCTTACCGGGCTGTGGTTGGCATCGAAACCATTTTGCATTCTGGCGCCAAAATGCTTCGGTCGGCCAAGTAACAGCCACTGCGCCTGCTGCTCCGGTTGTTAACCCGGGGCCTTTGCATCCACCGAGAACAATCACTTTTGGCCTGGGGCGAACATAAGCTCCTGGCCAAGATCCATGCGTTGAATATGCTGTTTAGACGGTTTTGGGCGTAGCACAGACCTGAGCGCTATTCGCCGGTCTGATCCTCGGCGTCATGCTTCTTGCGGATCGAGCGCACCACCATCCAGGTAAATCCGATGGCAATCGGCACGAACAGCGCCGAGGCCAGGCCGGACTTGATCGGCAGGCCAAAGCCGTCCAGCGGCTTGGCCAGATAGCCGAACAAGCCGACGATATAATAGGAAATGGCGGCGACCGAGAGCCCTTCCACGGTCTGCTGCATGCGCAGTTGCAGCTTGACGCGGCGGTTCATCGAACTCAACAGCGCACTGTTTTGCTGCGCCAGCTCGACATCGATCCAGCTGCGCAACAGCGTGGTGGCGCGTGACAGCTTGCGCGACAGATTGGCCTGACGTTCTTCGATCGACTGGCAGGTGCGCATTGCCGGTGCCAGCCGCTTTTCCAGAAACGCGCCGATGGTCTCGAACCCCGGCTGCTGGGTTTCATCCAGCGAGGCAATGCGCTCGCGCACGATGTCGTAATAGGCGCGGCTCGCCCCGAACCGGTAAAGGCTGAGTGCCGCGCCGGCTTCCAGCTCGGCAGCAAGGCCGGTGATGTCCGACAACAGGCTGTCGGCATTTTCGCGCGCGCCGGTCTTCATCGCCTGGGTGATTTTTGTCAGACTGTCCTCGATCCGCCGCATTTCCGGCGACAACGACCGCGCCAGCGACAATCCGATCGTTGCCAGCGTCCGGTAAGTCTCGATGTCCAGCAGCCGCTGCACCACTGCGCCGCGGCCGGCATCGGTCATGCCCTTGTCGATCACCAGAATCCGGGTCAGGCCGTTGCCATCCTGGCGGAAATCGGTGGCGATCATCGCCTGCCCACCCTTGACCTCGCTCAGACACAGGCTGGTCGGATCAAAACTGTCCATCGCCGCTTGCGTCTCGGCCGAATCCGCCCGCACCTCAAGCCTGATTCCGGAGATCATGCTGCCTGGCGCCGAGAACTGGTCACCAAAAGGATGCGTGTCGATGCTGTCGCCAAACCGCGCTGGCGCCGGCGCATCCCAGAAATAGGTGGAAAATTCCGTGTGCCGCTCCCAGCGCAGCGTGCCCTGACCCCACCCCATGGAAAAATGCGCGGTATCACGGCCGGGCACCGCCACGCCGCGGGCGCGTGCCAGTTCGGCCAGCACCGCATGATCGACCACCGCGCCGCCTTCGGTCAGAAACGCCAGCTGAAAGATCACCCGCGACTGGCCCACCAGCGCATAGGGCCGCGCATGGATCTCGCCCAGCGCCTCGGCCCGCCCCGCAGCCATCGGAAATGAAAATCTGCCCATGCTCTGCTGTCCCTCTCAATCCGCCTCTCGATGCGCGCCTAAACATTGCATTAATTCTATGTATAAAGCGCTTACCAACCAGATCAAAGCGACAATTCAGCGCTCACACGCCTCGATCCGCACTGGCACCTCCGCGTCGGCGCCAAGTTCCATGCACTCAACCGCATGACACAGGTTCCAGCCAGACACTGTCGCACCGGACGCGGCCAGCACCAGTTCCGGCACCAATGGCAACTCCGGGGTCCATACCCACCACCCGTTCTCTAGCTTCGCACCCTCGCCCGGATCCATGCCCGCACCAGAGCCCTTGACCCGCGCTTCGGTCAGTTCCAACCCGCCTGGCGTCACCCGCCAGTCCTCACGCCACTCGGTCTTCTCAACCGAATGGGTCCAGGACAGGCTGAAGATCCCCGTGGCGATGACGATCGCTTTGCCAGCAGCAGCGACGCACAGCGCAAGTCCCATCTAGGCCAGTGCCTCGCTGGCGCGCATTTGCCTGTATGCCAGAAACGCGAAAGCAGCCGCCAGCGCGAAACCAATCTCGTCGGTCAATTGCACGGAGGCAACGAGCGTGAAGGCCGCAACCATCGCCAGACCGCGCATCGGCCAGCCGAGCCGGCTGCCAAGGAACCCGATCACGGCCGCGCCCCACAGTCCGATAGCCAGCGTTGTCTTGGCAACCACATAGATGACCGCAGGCACATAGCCGATCTCGGCCGCCAGCGGCCCGCCATCCTGCAGCATCAGCGCCGGGGTGTAGACTGCCATGAACGGAATGACGAAGCCAGCGGCTGCCACCTTGATCGCCTCCATCGAGATTTTCAGCCCGTTCTCCTTGGCAATCGGCGCGGCTGCAAAACAGGCCAGCGCCACCGGCGGTGTCAGATCCGCCAGAATGCCGAAATAGAACACGAACATGTGGCTGACGATCAGCGGCACGCCAAGCTCCAGCAGCGCCGGACCGGCAATCGACGACGTGATGATGTAGTTGGGGATTGTCGGAATCCCCATCCCCAGCACGATGCAGGTGATCATCGTCAGCACCAGCGACAGGAACAGACTGTGCGCACCGACTGAAACGATGAACTGACCAAACGTATTGGCGGCCCCCGTTAGCGTCATGGTACCAATGATGATGCCGACAACGGCGCAGGCGACGCCCACCGGCAGTGCGGTTTTCGCCCCTTCGGCCAGCGCATCGCGGCAGATTACAAGTGTCTCCCGCCCGCCCTTGCTCAACGCGTTCCAGGCCACCAGTGCCAGCACGGCGGCGAGGATCACCATAATGCCGAACTGCAGAAAGGCCGCGGCAATGAGGCCAAGCCCGACCCAGAAGATGATCCGGATCACCCCGGCTGGCAGTCCCAACGCGATTGAACCGCCGAGAATGAGCAGCACCGTCAGCGCCAGTCCGACGGTTCCGGCGAACAGCGGCGTGTAACCCGAAAACAGCAGATAGATCAGCATCAACAGCGGCAACACAAGGAACCACTGTTCTTTCAGCGCCTTCAAGGGCGATGGCAATTCATCCTTCGGTAGGCCGACCAGATTGTGCCGTCCGGCTTCCAGATGCACCATCCAGAAAGCCGAAGCGAAATAGAGCACGGCTGGAATGATCGCCGCCTGGACGACTTCGTAATATTCAACGCCGAGAGTCTCGGCCATGATGAACGCCACCGCGCCCATCACCGGCGGCATCAGCTGCCCGCCCATTGAGGAGGTTGCTTCCACCCCGCCGGCAAAGGCCGAGCGGTAGCCGAACTTCTTCATCAGCGGAATGGTGAATTGCCCGGTGGTCACCACATTGGCGACGCCGGACCCGGAAATCGTGCCCATCAGCCCCGATGAGATCACCGAGACCTTGGCTGCCCCGCCGCGCTTGTGGCCGACCAGACCCAGCGACACGTCGGTGAACAGCTGGATCATGCCAGCCTTCTCGAGGAAAGCGCCAAACAGGATGAACAGGAAAATGAAGCTCGAAGAGACAAAGATCGGGATGCCGTAAATGCCTTCGGTGCCATAGGCCATGTGGTCGATGACCTGGGCGAAATCATAGCCGCGGTGATCCAGCGGCGCAGGCAGATATTCGCCGAACAGGCAGTAGGCCAGGAACGCGCCGGAAATGATCGGCAGCGCCGGCCCCATGATCACCCAGGCTGCTGCGAACACTGTTGCGAGCGCAATCACGCCGAGCACGATATCGCGCTCCAGCGGATCGCCGGCGCGCAACAGCAGTTCGGTATATTCATACCACTGATAGAAGGCGACAACGACGCCGAGACCGCCTGCGATCCAGGCAATGGTCTTGACCGCCGGACCGGATTTGCGCGCCAGCGCGATCAGAGGGAATGTCAGCAACATCAGAAAGCCGACATGGAACGCCCGCACGATCTGGCTGGCGAAATCAACAATATGGGCTGCCGTGGCAATCTGGAAAACCGAGAAAACCAACGCGATCCAGAACAGCAATCGCCCTTCGCGTGTGGCCGGAAAACTTTCAGCCAATGGATCATGCAGGCTCAGATCGGGTTGCCCCTCCGGCATCTGATGCGGCGTCTGATCATGAAGCATGCGGTATCCTCCCCAAAACGCAAATACCCGTGGCGGCCCTCTACTGAGGTGCCGCCACGGTCAAATGATGATGCTAACCGAACTTGCGTCCGGTCTTACATCATGCCTTTTTCTTTGTAGTAACGCTCTGCACCGGGATGCAGCGGTACAGGCATGCCGTTGAGCGCATTCTCGAGCTTGATCTGCGCAGCAGCTTTGTGGGCGGCTTCCAGTTCAGGCAGGTTTTCAAACAGCTGCTTGGTCATCTCATAGGCGAGATCGTCGCTGACATCGGAATGCGTGACGAGGAAGTTGACCACGGCCACGGTCTGAACATCGGCGTCCTGGCCAGTGTAGGTGCCTGCGGGAATGGTCGCGGAGATGTAAGGTGCGCCAAGGGCTTTGACCACATCTTCAGGCACGGCCACCAACTGCACATCGATCGAAGTCGACAGATCCTTGATCGACGAGACGCCAAGACCAGCCGACTGCAACGTCGCATCCAGCTGACGGTTCTTGATCAGCTCGACCGATTCCGCAAATGGCAGATATTCGGTCTTCGACAGGTCCTCATAAGACATGCCGGCCGCTTCAAAGATCTTGCGCGCGTTGAGTTCTGTGCCCGACTTGGCCGCTCCGACCGACAGGCTCTTGCCCTTCAGGTCAGCGAAATTGGCGATGCCCGAGTCCTTCGACGCCACGATCTGGATGTAGTTCGGGTAGACGGCTGAAATGCCGCGCAGCTTGTCGAGCGGTGCCTTGAAGCCTGCATCCGCATCGCCTTCCCAGGCCAGCTTGACGGAATCGCCGAGCGCCAGGGCCAGTTCGCCCTTGCCCTGCTGCAGCAGGTTGAGGTTTTCCACCGATGCCTTGGTCGACTGCACCTGCGTGCGCACGCCATCGATTTTTTCAGCATAGATCTTCGACAGGCCGACGCCGAGCGGATAATAGACGCCCGAAGTGCCGCCGGTCAGGATGTTGACGAACTGGTCGGCGGCCTTGGCCGGCGCCAGCGACAGCCCCATGGCCGTCGCGGCCAAAAGGGTTACAAAGCTTTTTCGATTGATGTTGATCATCAGGATTTTCCTCCGTGTTCTAAGACATGTAAAGCGCTCTTCTCCACACCACTTTGCCACTGCATGTTGCGAGCAAAGAGCGTGCCGTATTCAGCCTTACAGGATTTCCGCAGCTTGGCCATACCCGAAGCCGAGAACCGCCGATTTCTTGCCAGATGGCAGGCAGCTACTGGCAAAAACACATGTGATGCAATGCAGGCTGTTTGTCCAGATGTCTGGTAATAATCCCACATCTCCCAAAGCAAAGGTCTGCCAATTCCAGCACCGTGTACGCATGAGGTAGCTCGGTTTACACATCTCTGTCATCCGGTTTCTCAGGAGAGGCAGCATGGAACAATTCACCGGCAGTTGCCTGTGCGGCGAGGTCCGGATTGTGGCGTCGGGCCTCCCCTACCGCGTGGGCCTTTGCCATTGTCTGGACTGTCGCAAACATCATGGCGCGCTTTTCCACGCATCCGCGGTGTTCCCTCAGGATGCAGTGACAATAGAGGGCGAAACACGCGACTACACCGGCCGGCATTTCTGCCCGAACTGCGGGTCGACAGTTTTCGGAAGCAGCGGAGACGAAATCGAGATCAATCTGGGCTCCCTGGATGCGCCTGACCAACTCAAGCCGACCTATGAACTCTGGATCAGCCGTCGCGAGTCCTGGTTGCCACCGTTTCCGCTGAGCCGACAATACGCACGCAATCGCGGCACAACAGACCGGTCCGAGGTCTGACCGACACCAACGGGAAGACGGCTGAACCGCATGGCGGTGAGATCAGGCGGTTTTTACAACCTTCGTGACGCGCTTGGCGGCTTTGGTCTTGGTAATCTTCAAATCGTCTTAAGGAGAGTCCGATGTCAGGTTCTGGTGGTGTTAGTCGTGACCATGATCGATCCTTCCCGCAAAAGCTGACATTCGCCTTGATTCATGGCTGTATCGCCGCACTGTGCCTGTGGCTGGCATTCGGTGCCTATGATTGGCTTAACCCGATGCGCGCGCGCCTTCTTGCTTTTTGCGCAGTCCTTTACTGGGCGCGACACTGCGTGACGCTGTTTGTTCTCCTCAAGCGGCAGGTCGCATTGTCCGAAGTTTTTGGCCTTTTGCTGTTCATGGCCAGTTTTGAAATCGGCTTTCTGCTGTTGGGGGCAGGTATTCTTGATGATACCCCTACGCCTTTGGGCAGCATGGATTGGGTTGCGCTCGCGCTGGTTCTTCTCGGATCCGGTTTGAACACGGCTTCCGAATTCCAACGATGGAAGTGGAAGAAACAGCCTGCTGCAAAAGGCCACTGCTACACTGAAGGATTGTTTGGTTATTCCATGCACATCAACTATTTTGGTGACGCGATATTGTTCACCGGATGGGCAATTCTGGCAGCATCGATCTTCGCTTGGGCCATCCCCATCTTTGTGACTGCCGGCTTTGTGTTGTTTCACATCCCGGCATTGGATAAATATCTGGCGGCCCGTTACGGCGCTGAATTTGAACGATACGCGGCCAGCACCGCCAAATTCATTCCGTTCATCTACTGAGCCGACATGCGGCCCGACCAGCCCTGCCCGGTTCTACCAACTTGGCGCTGATGTGCCCAGCTTCCCGGCTGGCCGGTCCCAACCCATCGCCGCATTGTCGAGCCGGATCGGCGGAAGCAACCGCAGCGCCGGACCCCAATCCGTCTGCTCCCACTCATCGGCATAATCCGCCCGCTCCGGCTTGCCGATCCCTCCGGCTTCCGGTTTTTGCGGATAACGAGTGAGAAAACCGCCCACACCGGCCAGCGACGTCCGCCACCACGATCCGGTCGCCTGTTTGTGGCGCAGCGTCAGCCCGCGCATCACCGCCGCGGCAAGCAGATACCCGGCACCATGATCCAGTGCCTGAACCGGCAGCGGCACCGGCCTGTCCGCGCCTCCAAGCGCCATCCCGGCTTGCGTTATACCGCAACTCATCTGCACCAGACTGTCAAAGCCGCGCCGGCCCGACCATGGTCCGCTCCAGCCATAGGCGTCCAGCGACACATCGATCAGCCCCGGATTGAGCTGCCCGCGCACCTCGCCGCCCAATCCCAAAGCCTCCAGCGCGTCAGGACGGTAGCCATGCACAAGCACGTCGGCCTCGGCCAGCAAGTCCTTGAAACGCTCGCGATCACTTGCATTTTTCAGATCAAGCCGCGCGCAGCGCTTGCCCGGCGTCACCTCCGGTATCACCGCCCCCTCGTCCCATGCCGGCGGATCAACCCGCAGCACATCAGCACCAAATCCGGCCAGAAACCGAGTTGCCACCGGCCCCGCCAGAACCCGTGTCAGATCCAGAATTTTTACGCCCGCAAGCGGCCGTGACACATCGAAATCGGCTGCAAAGTCCGGCGCGCCTGCCCCCATGTCCATCCGCATCAGAGGTTCCGCCAACACCGCCCGGCCCTGCGGGTGATCGGCCCATTGCTGCCGGTTGCGCATCGCCGCCGCACATCCGCCATTGGCCACGATCGACAACTCGAGATCGTCGGCCCGCAATGTCGCCACCACGGCAGCAACAGCGTCACGTTCAGGCGCGGTTCCCAGCACACTCAGCGCTGCCACGCGATGACGCGGCGCATTGGTGTGCAGCCGGATCCATCCATCCGCGGTCGCGTAATCCCCCGCAATGGCATCCCAGACCGGCGGCAACTCCCAGCCTTGCGGTGCGATGGAAAAGCCGAACCATAGCGAGGCCAGCCGCCGGTCGACACTGACATCTGGAATCCTGCCCGACCGCGCCCCGGTCCATTCGGCAAGCGCCGATCCGGCCGTGGCAATCGCGGCAGCTGCAAAATCGCTCACAGCAAAGACTGACGGCAACGAGCCCTCGCCCTTGACATGCACCTTGTCGATCAGATCGGGCTCGCCGCCAAGGGCACCCCACAATGCGGACATCATCCTTTCGGTCCTGGCACTGTCACTGCTTGAGTGTTGTGGCATCACAGAGGTCCTTTTTCCGGTCAGGCCGTCACACAAGCTATAAATCCGGAATTCGTCAATGTTGATTGATCAACCAACCGAAAGCATCATTGACCACGCACCCAGCCATTGCCTCGCGCAAAGCCCGACCTGCATGTCCACGCATGAATGCTTTTCCCCGCTTGTGAACGCAGCCGGATACTGGCACCTTGCTTTGGCATGATTCACACTGCATGGAGAGGAAGCACATGGCCCACAAGTTCGAAATCTACAAGGACAAGGCCGGCGAGTTCCGGGTTCGATTCAAATACAACAGCGAAGTGATGTTTTCGACGGAAGGCTATTCGAGCAAGGCCAGTGCGCAAAACGCCATCGACTCGATCAAGAAAAACGGTCCGGGAGCGCCCACCGAAGACAACAGCTGAGGCATAGTCAGGGGACCGTTGCTTTGGTCGCACAGCGCCGGAAGTGACTGTCCCCGCCTCGCTATGATTTGGCCGCTTCAGCCGCGCACACCGCCGGCAAGCCGCCGATCACCATGTCGGCGACAATATCGGCATAGGCATCGCGGTCGACAGGACCGCCTGGCCGGTACCAGAGAAAAAACCAGTTGAGCATGCCGAAGATCGACATGGTCACCGGCCCCACCAGTTCGGGCCGGTCTGCAAACCGCTCCGGCTCGATCGCCCGCACGCTGTCCGACATGCAGGTCACCAGCCGCCGTTGCAGGGCGCGCAGATGGATCTGGTTTTCTTCGGGCAGCGATGACAGCGCGTCAAGCTGCACCTTGTGTTCAGCGTCGGAATCCCTGTAGGCGATCAGGATTGCCCTGATCAGCGCCCGCAGCCGCACAGAGGCTGAGCCCGGCTCGGCAGCAGCTGTCTCGACCATATCCACCAGTTCCGTCAGGTGGGTATCAATAATGTCAAAAAGCAGCGCATCCTTGGACGGATAATAGTGATATATCAACGCCTTGGAAACACCGCAGGCTTGCGCCAGCTTGCCCATAGAGGCCCGATCAAACCCCTGTTCGGCAAAAAACACGGCAGCGGTCTTCAGGATCGCCTCGCGCTTGGCTTCATAGTCCTTGGCAATGGTCCGGGCCATAAATTCAGCTCCGCGGCCGGTTATCGACCACCCGCTTGGCCTTGCCCTCGGAGCGCGCCACGTTGCCCGGTTCCGCCACATTGATCCGTGCCGTCACGCCGACCACGCTCTTGATGTGATGCGCCAGTTCCTTGCCGGATGCGGCGCGAGCGTCCTCGCCGGTGGCAACAAGCGTGCATTCGACATGCACGGTCATGTCGTCCATCCGCCCGCTGCGGCTCAGTTCAATCTGGAAATGCGGCGCAAGACCGGCGCATTTCAAAATCTGCTCCTCGATCTGTGTGGGAAATACATTGACTCCACGCAGGATCATCATGTCGTCGGAACGCCCGGTGATCTTCTCCATCCGCCGCATCGAGCGCGCGGTGCCGGGCAACAGCCGGGTCAGGTCGCGGGTGCGGTAACGCACCATCGGCAGCGCTTCCTTCGACAGCGTGGTGAACACCAGCTCGCCGATTTCACCGTCAGGCAGCACTTCACCGCTGACCGGATCGATCACTTCCGGATAGAAATGATCTTCCCAGATATGCAGCCCGTCCTTGGTCTCGACGCATTCATTGGCAACGCCCGGCCCCATGATTTCCGACAGCCCGTAAATGTCGACGGCATGCATGTCGAAAGCCTGCTCGATCTCGTTGCGCATCGCATTGGTCCAGGGCTCGGCCCCGAAAATGCCCACAGCCAGCGAGCTTTCGCGCGGGTCAATGCCCTTGGCACGAAACTCGTCGAGGATCGACAACATGTAGGACGGCGTCACCATGATGACGCGGGGTTTGAAATCGGTGATCAACGCCACCTGCCGCTCGGTCATGCCGCCCGACACCGGCACGACGGTACAGCCAAGCCTCTCGGCGCCGTAATGGGCGCCAAGCCCGCCAGTGAACAGCCCATAGCCATAGGAGACATGCACGATGTCGCCCTGCCTGCCGCCCGAAGCACGGATCGAGCGCGCCACCAGATCAGACCAGGTGTCGATATCGCCCGCGGTATAGCCCACCACGGTCGGTTTGCCGGTTGTGCCCGAAGATCCATGCAGGCGTGTGATTTGCTCACGCGGCACGGCGAACATGCCGAAGGGGTAATTGTCCCTAAGGTCGCTTTTGGTGGTGAACGGGAATTTCGCCAGATCACTCAGCGTCTTGAGATCGTCCGGATGCACACCCTTGGCGTCAAACGCCGCTTTATAGTGCGGCACATTCTCATAGGCATGGGCCAGCGACCATTGCATCCGGCTGAGCTGCAACGCAGCGATCTCGTCGCGGGACGCAATTTCAATCGGATCAAGACTGGCCCGGTCGGGCGTCAGATCAAGCATCGGGATCTCCTCAAATCACCAGGGCGCGGATGTCATTTTGTCTCGCGCGCCCACTCCCAAATTCTGCCCTGCTGCGGCTCAGGCAGCAGGCTCTTCAAAATGCGCGCCCGAGACAGTGCGCGACAGCCCGCGAAATTCGGCAATCGCCACGCCGTCATCACGGGTTACCGTCACGTCATAGATGCCCGAGCGTCCGGCCAGCGTCACTTCCCGCGCGACTGCCGTCAGCCGGTCGCCTTCGCGCCCCGGCGCCAGAAAAGTCACCGAGCAATGCTGCGCCACGGTCACCTTGTTGTGGCTGTTGCAGGCGAAGGCAAAAGCGCTGTCGGCGAGCGTGAAAATCGCCCCGCCATGGCAGCTGCCGTGACCATTGAGATGGTCCTTGCGCACCACCATCGAAATGGTCGCGGTCCCTGGCCCCACCGCCTCGACCTTCATGCCCATGCCCTTTGTGGTATGGTCATGTTTCAGCATCGCGACCGACGAACGTTCGGCCCGTTCCTGATCCGAAATCCCGCTCATTTCGAGCCTCCGAACTTCGGCTCGCGCTTCTCCAGAAAGGCGCTTACCCCTTCCGCATAGTCAGCAGAAAAACCGGCTTCGCGCTGGGTTTGGGCTTCAAGGTCAAGATGCGCGTCGAGCTCCTGCCCGGCTGCAGCCTGGATCAGGCCTTTCATGCGGCCCAGTCCGGCGGTCGATCCTGCTGCAAGACGGGTGGCAAGCGACCGCGCCTCGCTCATAAGCTCCGCATCCTCGACAACTTGCCAGATCATGCCCCAATCGGCAGCCTTTTCGGCAGACACCGGTTCGGCAGTCATGGCGATCGCCTTGGCCCGCGCCTCACCAATCAGCCGTGGCAGCATCCAGCTGCCGCCCGCGTCGGGAATGAGGCCAACGCGCGCAAACGACTGGATGAACTTTGCGCTGCGCGCCGCCAGCACGATGTCGCAGGCCAGCGCCACATTCGCCCCTGCGCCTGCTGCCACGCCGTTGACGGCACAGACCATTGGCTTCGGAAGAGCCCGGATACTCCGGATCAATGGGTTGTAGAAGCGGGACAGCGTATCGCCGAGATCCGGTGGACCGGACATCTTCGCCGGGTCGCGGGCACTGAGGTCCTGGCCGGCACAAAAGCCGCGGCCACTCCCGGTCAGCAGCACGGCCCGGCATCGCGCATCGTCGCGTGCCATGTCCATGCACTCAGCCAATGCCACATGCATCTCGTCGTTGAAAGAGTTCAGTCTATCCGGTCGGTTCAGCGTGATTTCCAGCACGCCGCCGTTCCAGGAATGCAAGACAGGTTCACTCATCGCCAAGGTCCTCCTGAAAATAATGGTTGCATAGGCCGACCGGTTGGTCAATTAATAATCCACCATCATTCACCGTCAGATTTGCCGAAAATTCTCGAGGAGCCGCCATCGTGACCACCCGTTCCGCCACCCCACAATCAGGTCCGGGCACAAAGGTTGTTGATGTCGTCATCGAGAACGGCCACGCCTTGGTCACCATCGACAATCCGCCGGTCAATCCGCTCTCGGTGAGTGTCCGCAAAGGACTGATGGATGCGCTGAAACTGGTCAATGAAGCGAAATGCATCACCGCCGCAATCGTTTGCGCCGGACGCACATTCGTGGCCGGCGGTGACATCTCTGAATTCGCCGGACCGCCACCGCTGCCACATCTTCCCGATGTGCTTGATGCCATCGAAGCCAGTGCCACACCGTTCATCGCCGTCATGCACGGCACAGTTCTCGGTGGCGGGCTGGAACTGGCGCTGGCCTGCGCCTGGCGCATTGCTGATGAGAAGACCAAATTCGGCCTGCCCGAAGTCAACCTCGGCCTGATCCCCGGCGCCGGCGGCACCCAGCGTCTGCCTCGCGTCATCGGACTGGAACGCGCCGCGCGCATGGCCGCCAATGGCAAGCCGGTCACGGCCAAAACCTTTGAAGAGTTCGGCGGACTGGATCTCGTCTTTTCAGGCGATCCCATGGCGGCGATTGCCACCTTCCGCGACGCCCTACCTGCCCGACCGCAAAACACCTCTGTCCGCACAGTTGAAAACGCTGACCTGACAGCTCTCAAGGCGGAAATCACCAAATCAGCCAAGGGCTCCAACGCCCCGATGATCGCGCTCGAAACCACCGCGCAGGCCGCTACCCTGTCGTTTGCGGAAGGCAGCAGGATCGAACGCCAGACCCATCTCGATCTTCGCACCAGCGCCCAATCCCGCGCACTGCGCCGCCTGTTCTTTGCCAGCCGCTCGGTAACAAGGCCAGAGCGTCTGAAAGCGTTTCAGCCCGCCGAAATCAATCACGTCGCCATCGTCGGTGGCGGCCTGATGGGCGCAGGCATCGCAGCCGCCAGCCTCGCCGCTGGCCACCGCGTCACCCTGCTTGAACGTGATGTCGAAAGTGCTGACGCCGGACGCGGCCGCGTCGAGGCCATCATTGCCAAAGATCTGGCCTCGGGCCGCATCACCGAAGCCAAGGCCGAGGCCCGTCGCGCAGCCTTCTCCGCCGGCGCAGACTACGCGGTGGCCCGTGACGCCGACATCGCCATCGAAGCCGTGTTCGAGGACCCCGACGTCAAGCGTGCGGTGTTCAAGCAGCTGGCGGATGTCATGTCCGAGACAGCGCTGATCGCCACCAACACCTCCTATCTCGATCCCAACATGATCAGCGAAGGCATGCCCGGGCCTGGCCGTTTCCTCGGCCTGCATTTCTTCTCGCCCGCCAACATCATGAAGCTGGTCGAAGTTGTCGGCACCTCGGTCACAACTGATCAGACCATGTCGACCGCCTTTGCCTTCGCCCGCGGCCTCGGCAAGATCCCGGTCGAAACCGGCGTCTGCGACGGCTTTATTGGCAACCGTATTCTCTCCGCCTATCGCCGCCAGGCCGATTACATGGTCGCCGATGGCGCATCGCCCTATGAGGTCGATACCGCCATGCGCGGCCTCGGCATGCCGATGGGGCCTTACGAATTGCAGGACCTGACAGGGCTGCAGATCAGCTGGGCCAACCGCAAGCGCCAGCTGGCCGCAGGCACCTGGCCCGGCCGCTATGTCGATATCGCCGACAAGCTCTGCGAATTGGGCCGTCAGGGCCGTGGCAGCCCGGCAAAGAAGGGCTGGTACGATCATACCGAGGTGGCAGGCGCCCGCGACCCCGAGGTCGAAGCCCTGGTTACCGACTGGCGCGAAGAGCATGGCTCCGGCAGGCAGACCTTCACTGCTGACGAGATCGTCATCCGCATCATGGCTGCCATCGTCAACGAGGCCAATCTGATCCTCGAAGAGGGTATCGCCACCAGCGACACCGCCATCGATATTGTCTGGACCGAGGGCTATGGTTTCCCCAAACATCTCGGCGGCCCAATGTTCTGGGCCGAGGAGACCGGCATGGACCGGATGCGCGAAGCCTTTGCTGCCATCGAGGAGCAAAGCACCGGCTCCTGGAAAGCCTCCGGCGTCTTCAAGCGATAGCGCGCGTCACACAGCACGCAAGACGGCAGGCGGACCGCCGCCAGTAGGGAGAGAGACATGGGTTTGATCAATGTGAACAGCTATCTGGCCGGACACTGGAAACCGGCCGATGACGGAGCCCGCGCCATTGCAAGTGCTGTCACCGGAGAGCCCCTAGCGATTGCCGGCCAGTCGTCGCTCGACACCCAAGCCATGATCGATTTCGCCCACACCAAGGGCGGCCCCGCACTTCGAGCGATGAGCTTTCACGACCGCGCCCGCATGCTGAAAGCGCTGGCGCTGGAACTCGGCAAGTTCAAGGATGAGCTTTACGCGCTGTCCTACACAACAGGCGCCACAAAGCCCGACTCGATGATCGACATCGACGGCGGCATCGGAACCATGCTGGTTTACGCCTCAAAAGGCCGCCGCGAAATGCCTGATGGCCACATCTATGTCGATGGCGATCTGGAAACGCTCTCGCGCAATGGCACCTTCGTCGGCCAGCACGTTGCCACCTCGCTACAGGGCGTCGCGGTTCACATCAATGCCTTCAATTTCCCGGTCTGGGGCATGCTCGAAAAGCTTGCCCCCACTTTGCTGGCCGGCATGCCGGCCATCGTCAAACCGGCCACCGCCACCTGCCATGTCACCGAGCAAGCCGTCCGCCGCATGATCGAGAGCGGCATTCTGCCCGAAGGTGCGCTGCAGCTGGTTTCGGGCGGTCTGGGCGATCTGCTCGACCGGCTGGACTATCAGGACGTGGTCGGCTTCACCGGCTCGGCCAAGACAGCGCTGATGCTGCGCTCCAATCCGATCCTGCTGAAAAAAAGCGTCCGTTTCGTCGCCGAGCAGGACAGCCTCAACGCCTCCGTTCTTGGTCCGGACGTGACCGAAGGCAGCCCGGAATTTGATATTCTGGTCAAGGAAGCCGTCCGCGAGATCACCGCCAAGGCCGGCCAAAAGTGCACCGCCATCCGCCGCATCATCGTGCCTCAGGCGCTGCTGGGTCCGGTCGGCGAGACGATTGCCGAAAAGCTCGGCAAGACCCGCATCGGCGACCCGGCGCTGGAGACCACCCGCATGGGTGCGCTGGCGTCGGCCGCCCAGAAAGCCGATGTACTCGACAAGGCCCGCCAGATTGCTGCCGAATGCCGGGTGCTGACCGGCGATCCGGACAACTTCGAAGTCGACGGCGCCGACAAGGCCAAGGGCGCCTTCGTCCCGCCAATGCTGTTTGCCTGCGACGATCCCGACACCGCCAATGCCGTGCACTCAGTCGAGGCTTTCGGCCCGGTGGCAACGCTGATGCCCTACCGCGATCTCGCCCATGCCGGCCAGCTGATGAACCGCGGCCGCGGCAGCCTCGTCGCCTCGGTGATCACCCATGATCCCGCTGTCGCGCGGTCTCTGCTGATGGATGCCGGTGCCGCCCATGGCCGCATCTATGTCAACAACCGCGATAGCGCCAAGGAAGCCACCGGCCACGGGTCGCCGCTGCCGCACATGGTTCACGGCGGCCCCGGACGCGCCGGCGGCGGCGAGGAACTCGGCGGCATCCGTGGCGTCATGCATTACATGCAGCGCACCGCCATCCAGGGCAGCCCCGACATCATCTCCGGTATCACCAGCACCTGGGTCAAGGGCGCAGCCAAGCCAATAACCTCGGCTCACCCCTTCACCCGAACATTCGACGAGCTCGCCATCGGCGACACCATTGAGGCCGGCCCGCGCACGGTCACGCTTGAGGACATCGAAAAATTCGCCCACTTCACCGGCGACACCTTCTACGCCCACATGGACGAGGAAGCAGCCAAGGCCAACCCGTTCTTCCCCGGTCGCGTCGCCCACGGCTATCTGCTTCTGTCCTTCGCCGCCGGCCTGTTCGTCTCACCTGACCCCGGCCCGGTTCTGGCCAACACCGGGCTCGACGGCCTCAAATTCATGAAACCCGTCTCACCCGGCGACGCTATTTCTGTGGCGCTCACAGTCAAGCGCAAGACCCGTCGCACCGACGAATACGGCGAAGTCCGCTGGCATGTCGCGGTGGTCAATCAGGACGGTGACGATGTGGCCGAATACGAGCTGCACACGATGAATGAATATGGCTGACGCCGGGGCTTAGTTGCCCGATACCGCGGTGGTGTCGGGCTCCGTTTCTTGCATAGCGCCGCGCAGTTCAAGCTCGGCGGCAACATTGAAATCAACTAGCGTTTCAACAAGCACCTTCGCAAAAACATTCGGCGCTTCCAGTTGCGGCATGTGGCCGACATCTGCCAGCCGCGTGAACCGCACCGGCTGACGCACCCGGCTCAGCTCATCGCCCTGGACAATCGGCGTCACAACGTCTTCTTCGCCCCAGATCAGGCTGATCGGCAGCCGCGCATTGGCAACGCGCGACCGCTTCGGGCTGACAGCATCCGGGTCACCCGAAAGAAACTGGCGAAGCCAGCCCACCATGTGAGGCGTATTGCCCTTAAGCCGCATCGGCTGCTGCAGTATGTCGATATGCCGTTGGGTCAGCGCAACCTTGCGATGCATGAATTGCTTGGTCAGAAACGACGTCGCCAGCGGATTGGTGATCGAAAGGCTGACCAGAGCCTCGGCGATCATGTCGTTGCCGAGCAGATTCTGCGCCATGCCGGGCTCTGCGGGCACCACATCGGACATATCTTCCGGCTCCAGACCGATCACCGGCGCCACCAGAACCAGAGCCCTGACATTCTCCGGATGCAGCAGCGCCATCTCAAGAGCGATGCCGCCGCCATAGGAATGACCAACCAGGAAATAGTCTTTCAGGTCCAGCGCGGTTTCCAGGGCCTTCAGCCGTTGAGCCTGCCTGCTTCGGGAGAAATCGGTGTCGTCCCTGTTCGAAAAACCGAATGGCGGCATGTCCACTGCGATCACCCGGTATCCGGCAGACTGAAGCACTTCAGCCGTTTCCTGCCAAAGCCCGCCCCATGCGGCCATACCGTGGGTCATCACCACCGTTTTCGGGTTGTCATTCCCCCAGACAGAAACATGGATGGTGCCAAGACCGGTTTCGACGAACTGGCCATTGACCGGAGCAAGCGCTTCGGCGGCAGCCGTTTCCCGCCACCACGCACTCATCCTGAAGCCGGCCAACACCAGCATGGCCAGAATGATAATCGCGACCAGTGTAAGAAAAACCATTCTGCCAAATTTATGCAAATCCGGACACTTTCAAGACCAACTCAAACAGTCGCTTTGTTGTACATTCAAAGGGTAAACAACCGGTTTGCCTGCCCCCCTGCCCAAGCCGGTGAGGCAGCATCCGAATATCAAACTGCACGGGATAAATGCGCATGGGAGATGACCTTGCAAGGGCCTGCGTAAATGGCTTCCGGTCACAAAATCTCCACAAAC